>NZ_FONL01000039.1 GCF_900112895.1 Succiniclasticum ruminis DSM 9236
CAGCCCCTTCGGGGACAGACCTGAAAAGTCAAAGAAATTCTGAACAACAAGAAGAGCCGAATCGGCTTTCTATAAAGTATTATGGAGAGTTTGATCCTGGCTCAGGACGAACGCTGGCGGCGTGCCTAACACATGCAAGTCGAACGGGGATTTTGTTTCGGCAGAATCCTAGTGGCGAACGGGTGAGTAACGCGTAGGCAACCTGCCCCCCGGATTGGGACAACACCCCGAAAGGGGTGCTAATACCGGATACGAAGATAGCACCGCATGGTGTTATTTTGAAAGATGGCCTCTATTTATAAGCTATCGCCGGGGGATGGGCCTGCGTCCGATTAGCTGGTTGGTGGGGTAACGGCCTACCAAGGCGACGATCGGTAGCCGGTCTGAGAGGATGAACGGCCACATTGGGACTGAGACACGGCCCAGACTCCTACGGGAGGCAGCAGTGGGGAATCTTCCGCAATGGGCGAAAGCCTGACGGAGCAACGCCGCGTGGGTGAGGAAGTTCTTCGGAACGTAAAGCCCTGTTGTACATGACGAACGTGCTTTCTATCAACAACGGGAAGCAATGACGGTAGTGTACGAGGAAGCCACGGCTAACTACGTGCCAGCAGCCGCGGTAATACGTAGGTGGCAAGCGTTGTCCGGAATTATTGGGCGTAAAGCGCATGTAGGCGGTGCCTTAAGTCTGTCGTGAAACTGCGGGGCCTAACCCCGTATGGCGATGGAAACTGGGGCACTTGAGTGCAGGAGAGGAAAGGGGAACTCCCAGTGTAGCGGTGAAATGCGTAGATATTGGGAAGAACACCGGTGGCGAAGGCGCCTTTCTGGACTGTGTCTGACGCTGAGATGCGAAAGCCAGGGTAGCGAACGGGATTAGATACCCCGGTAGTCCTGGCCGTAAACGATGGGTACTAGGTGTGGGAGGTATCGACCCCTTCCGTGCCGGAGTTAACGCAATAAGTACCCCGCCTGGGGAGTACGGCCGCAAGGCTTAAACTCAAAGGAATTGACGGGGGCCCGCACAAGCGGTGGAGTATGTGGTTTAATTCGACGCAACGCGAAGAACCTTACCAGGGCTTGACATCGATTGCAAGGCGTAGAGATACGCCCCTCTCTTCGGAGACATGAAGACAGGTGGTGCATGGCTGTCGTCAGCTCGTGTCGTGAGATGTTGGGTTAAGTCCCGCAACGAGCGCAACCCCTATCCCATGTTACCATCATTAAGTTGGGGACTCATGGGAGACTGCCAGGGACAACCTGGAGGAAGGCGGGGATGACGTCAAGTCATCATGCCCCTTATGTCCTGGGCTACACACGTACTACAATGGCCGGCAACAGAGGGAAGCGAAGCCGCGAGGCGGAGCGAACCCCATAAACCCGGTCCCAGTTCGGATCGCAGGCTGCAACCCGCCTGCGTGAAGTCGGAATCGCTAGTAATCGCAGGTCAGCATACTGCGGTGAATACGTTCCCGGGCCTTGTACACACCGCCCGTCACACCACGAAAGTTGGTAACACCCGAAGCCGGTGGGGTAACCGCAAGGAGCCAGCCGTCTAAGGTGGGGCCGATGATTGGGGTGAAGTCGTAACAAGGTAGCCGTATCGGAAGGTGCGGCTGGATCACCTCCTTTCTATGGAGACAATGCTGTGTGGAAAACAC
>NZ_FONL01000038.1 GCF_900112895.1 Succiniclasticum ruminis DSM 9236
CGGCAGCCGTTCTGATGGCTATCGCCGTTGCAGCATCCTGCGCATTCGCTACCCCGGTAGGCACGCCGCCTAACACCCTGGTATTAGGCCCCGGCAAATTCACCTTCATGGACTACGTAAAATGCGGCACCGGTCTGGTACTCGTGTGCTTCGTCATTTCCCTGATTCTGATTCCTATGTTCTGGCCTTTCTTCCCCGGCTAATAATCCGCGGAGCATCTTCCATTACATAAGCATCAGGTCATCTCAGCTTTATCCCGGCTGCCGTGGCTCACAGGCGGCAGCCGGCTAAACTGCAACCGGATATAGCGAGGCAGTTGCTTAGTTACAAAACGGTCATACCATTTCGGTTGCAGATTTCCGTTTTACAGTTGCGACCTTTATAAACTACGGAAAACGGCAAATGAATTAGCTCTTTCAACTCAGTCAAAGCATCATTTTGCAGATTTCAACTGACAATACACGTTTCCGTAGTTTTGTATGAATTCATCTGTTTTTATCCGGGGACACGCTGTGTCAGCAACGTTTCCCCACCATTACTTTAAGAATCGAGGACGTATTTATGGAAGCATTAATTGTTTCTCTCCAGTCCGTATGGAACGACTCCGGTTTCGAGGGGTTGACCAGCGGTAACGTAATCATGCTCCTGGTAGGCTTGATTCTGCTCTACCTGGCTATCGGCAGAGGCTTTGAACCTCTGCTGCTGTCCAACATCGCCTTCGGCTGCCTGTTGGGCAATATTCCCAAGACCGGCTTCTTTGATGAACCCGGCGTTATGCAGGTTATCCTGTACGGTATCAACCACGAAGTATTCCCGCCGCTGATTTTCATGGGTGTCGGCGCCATGACCGACTTCGGTCCGCTGCTGGCTAACCCGAAGACCCTGCTGCTGGGCGCTGCTGCCCAGGGCGGCGTGTTCGTTGCCCTGATTGGCGCCATGCTGTTAGGCTTCGACCTGCGTGAAGCGGCTTCTATCGGTATTATCGGCGGCGCCGACGGCCCGACCGCGATTTACCTGACCGTTAAGATGGCTCCCCACCTGCTGGGCGCTATCGCCGTAGCTGCTTACTCCTACATGTCTCTGGTTCCGCTGATCCAGCCGCCTATCATGA
>NZ_FONL01000037.1 GCF_900112895.1 Succiniclasticum ruminis DSM 9236
TGCTCCATTTATTGATAAGAACGGGAATCCATATTTGGAAGTACATCATGTAATTTGGCTCTCACGCGGTGATAAAAGGTGGAGCCGGCGGAAGCGTCTATGGTTACGAAAACAACAATTTATCGCAGTAAATGATTCAACAGCCGTGGATTTCCACGGCTGTTTTGTTTTAGTATGACAAATTCCAGTTTTGCTCAGTAAAAATGAGTATGATATAATTAAAAAAATATATCCATCAATGTCAATTTTGATGAGCCTGTTTTGTATATATTAATAAAAGGCATTTAAAATAAAATTTATGGAGGAGGATTTCATTATGCCAATCAACAAAAATGAACTCACAAAAGAAATGCTGGAAAAAGCGATACAGTGCAAATCGGCTGATGAACTGATTACATTGGCAAAGACCGGCGGTTATGAGATGACAAAAGAGGAAGCGGAAGCTTACATGACGGAACTGTCTGATTTTGAATTAGATGATATAGCACTAAAGGATATTGCCGGTGGTAAGTGTTACATGAGAACTTCCCTGGATGATATGATGTGAAGAATGTTCTGTTTTTCTGACAGCCGTGGATTTTTCCGCAGAAAACGAAGAACTGGAAAAACGGATATGGAACCGCTTGAAGCGTTATAATGAGGAGGGGAAAATTATGCCAATCAACAAAAATGAGCTCACAAAAGAAATGATTGCGAAGGCTATGCAGTGCAAAACTGTCGACGAACTGGTGGCGCTGGCTAAGGCGGAAGGGTTTGAGATTACGAAGGACGAAGCGGAAGCCTATTTCGCGGAACTGGCCGACGTTGAGCTGGACGAAAAAGCGCTGAGAAATGTTGCCGGCGGCACTTGCACATTGGAAGGCACCGATTGCTGGACGTTGAGCAATTAAGAGTGAAATTTTCAGGGTTGAAGAAATAAACCGGTTTCAGGTTTGAAAAATTAAACTGGCTTTATTCCAATTAAGTATTTTCTTATGAGGAGGATTTCATCATGCCGATTAATAAGAACGAGCTCACAAAAGAAATGATCGCAAAGGCCATGCAATGTAAAACCGCGGAAGACTTAATGGCGCTGGCAAAGGCCGAAGGCGCTGAAATTACCAAAGCCGAAGCAGAAGCCTATCTGGAGGAACTTGCCGA
>NZ_FONL01000034.1 GCF_900112895.1 Succiniclasticum ruminis DSM 9236
ATTATTCCCTACCTTCGCATCCCATCCTGCGTCCAGATCTGCACGGTTCGTCGCGATGTTTTGCGTATTCGTATCCTGCTGCAACTTGCTCGCTACGTCCCCAATCTTCACATCTACGGCTGCTGCATTCGCGTCCATGGCGTCTTTTACCTGCAGGGTTACCACGCCGTCGCTGTCCGCCTTGTAATTGCTGCCATCCGCCTTCGGTACCAGGCGGTAATCCGTGGCGCCTAAGTCGCCCAAACTGATGACTGTGTCAGGCACACCGTCGTTCCGGCTGAAGGTCACCGTCTTGTTCACTGCATCCTTCGTCACCGTGGTGTACGTGTTCTTTAACCCCTCAATGGTTACCGGCGTTCCGTCTTCATGTGTCAGCGTTATCGTACCTTCGGCCGCCTTACCGTCTGTTCCATAGTTTGCCATTCCTTCTTTTACATGCATATCCTTTACGGACACGTTATAGGTGGCGGTAAAACCTTCATCTGCTACTGTCGGTGCAACCGTAACGTTTGTTTCACCATCTGCCGCTTTCACCATACTCTTATACGCATTAACTTTATAAACGGTATGCCCGTCCGTAGCATCCTTTTCTGTAGTCATCGTCGTATTAACTCCGTCCTGCAGCTCGGCGCGCGCCGTTTTCAGCTGGGCCACGTTCACCGCATCCGTCGGTTCCGCACCGGCTGCTACGTTGGTAATCTGGCGGGTCTGTCCGTCACCGCCTACAGAAAGCGCTGCAAGGGTAGATTTCCAGATGGCATCGCTCTTGGTGGATGAAGTCTGTGTTGCCGGATCGTATCCGGTTACACTGCTGCCAACGGTAGCCTTGGAATTTACGCCCAATGCTACGCCGCCGCCAATAGCCGAGCTTCCATGGCCCAATGCTACACCGGTGTTCGCTGCGCTGCTGTTCGTCCCGATAGCTACTCCGCTTTCGCCGGTTGCCTTAGCGCCATGACCAATGGAGATACCGGTTTTAGCTGCGGTTGCGTTTGTACCTAACGCAATAGCGCTTTCTTCCTTCGCTTTCGCCATATGGCCCATGGCAATAGCCGTCGTTGCAGCTTCTGCCGTAGTACCTAGGGCAATACTGCTTTCACCGTCAGCTTTCGCCATATGGCCGACTGCAAGCGCAGTGGCTTTGGCTGCTTCTGAAGAAGTGCCAATGGCAACCGCGCTTTCGCCTTTCGCGTCCGCTGCCTGGCCCAATGCCACGGAAGTCGCGGCTTCCGCCCTGGAACTGTTGCCGATGGCCGTTGCGTTAGCGCCGGTCACTTCCGCGCTGGTGCCCAGCGCGATACCACCTTCTGCTTTCGCCTTTGCAAGACCTCCTATGGCAATTCCGTAATTTTCTTCCGCCCCTGCGCTGTTACCAATCGCTATAGTACGTAACGCTATCGCTTCCGCATAGTCGCCAAATGCCGCCGCGCTATTGCCGCTGGCAACTGCACCCACGCCCGCTGCAACAGCGTCAGCACCTGTGGCTCCATCATTCAGGAAGTTGCTGCCTTCCGCCTGATCTTCCGAATTCACACTGTAATAGTGGGTTGCGGCCTTTTTCAGCTGGGCCACGTTCACCGCATCCGTCGGTTCCGCACCAGCTGCTACGTTGGTAATCTGGCGGGTCAGGCCGTTTCCTCCTACAGACACCGCTGCCGCCGTGGATTTCCAGGCTACATCTGTTTCGGTGGAAGCCGTTCCGGTCAGCGGATCAAAGCCGGCAACATCTTTAGCCGTATCAGCCACGCTGCCACGGCCCAGTGCTACGCCGCCAGCTACAGTTGCAGATGCATTGTTGCCAATGGCAACAGTATTTTTAGCCACAGCCATTGCGTTCTTGCCAATTGCATAAGTATAGGACTTTTCAGCACTGGCGCCTTCACCTATAGCCACAGACCCTTCTGCAGCTTCGCCGGTTGTTCCGCCTAATGCAGCCAGAGAATTATCACCTGCCGCGGTAGAAGACTCGCCAAAGGCGGTGGCATTGACACCCGAAGCAACCGATTCTAAACCAAAAGCCGTTGCCTGATCGCCTGTTGCTTTTGTCTCGGTACCCCAGGCTGTTGCATAATCCCCTTTTGCTACTGTTGCTAAACCAAACGCAGTGCTTCCCTCGCCTTTTGCCTTGGCTCCTTGACCCCAGGCTGTGGCACTATCTCCGTTAGCCACTGTTCCTAAACCAAACGCGGTGCTTCCCTCTCCTTTTGCCCTGGTACCTTCACCCCAGGCTGTGGAATAGTCTCCTTTTGCCCTGGTACCTTCACCCCAGGCTGTGGAATAGTCTCCTTTTGCTACTGTTTCATGACCAAACGCAGTGCTTACGGTTCCTTTCGCTTTGGTGTCCCAACCCCAGGCCATGGAAGCCCCGCCGGCAGCCGTTGCGCCGGCACTGCCCAAAGCGATGGATCCTGCGCCTTTTGCAGTCGCATCGGCACCGATTGCAACAGAATACATTTCTTTTGCTTTGGCGCCGTCGCCAATGGCAATTGCATAAAGCCCGTTTGCTTTAGCGCCGCTGCCAACAGCAATAGCACTTTCGCCAATTGCTTTAGCATTTACGCCTGCTGCAAGGGCATTCGCACCAGTAGCTCCGTCACCATTGTAATTGCCCGCAGCCGAGTCTGTAGAATTCACACTGTAAAAATGCACTTTTCCGCCACTGCCACCGGCTGCAATTGCTGCTTTCAATTGCGCCACGTTGACTGCGTCTGTATCTCTCCAGCCTGCAGCCACATCGGTAATCTGACGGGTAATCTTCTTAGCCGAATCAGTATCAGCATCTTCCTGATTACCTACAGAAACAGCGCCGGCAGAAGATTCCCAGGTTCGCAACACCTTATAAGCATCAGCAATTCCGGAAGGATCCTCGGCAGCCTCAGCAGCAGCAACTGCAGCCTTAGCTGCATCAACATCATACTGTCCTCCGGTAGCTGGATCGTAGCCAGGTACTCCGAGCTGGCGGCCGGTTACCGAATTAGCCCCCAGCGCAACGCCAGATTCAACATTAACCTTTGAATTGCTCCCGAGAGCCGTACCATGCTTATAATCTGTTCCCGCATTCGCATTGTTACCAACCGCAAGTCCGTAGTCCTGACCGGCAAAAGACTTGTTTCCTATTGCGATTGCATACGCTCCCCCGGATAAAGGATTCGTCGGATCACCGCCTGCTTTCGCATCGTTGCCGATTACGATGCTGTTATCCCTGTCAGCCGCTGCATTGTTGCCGAACACGAGACTGCTGCCACCCTTAACCTCTGCATTATTACCCAGGGCAATGCCGTTATCGCCGGAAGCAGTAGCATTGTTACCAATCGCTATACCGTGATTGCCGGAAACCACAACATTATTTCCATAAGCGATACCGTACATCTTTGAAGTCTCAGCAGTATTGCCGAATGCGATGCCGTAATCACCGGAAGCGGTTGCGCTGTTGCCAATCGCTATTGCATATTGTGCGGGCTCTGTATCCACTGCTGGTCCTGAACCTCCCCCAGGCTCCGGATCTGTCGAACCGCTTGTCTCCTTAGCACCAGCCTTCGTTAAACTTCCTATTGCGATCGAATGCCAGCCGCTTGCTTCTGCATCCTTTCCGATTGCTATTGTCTGCCCTTCAATCGGATCGTCATCCCCCGGATTTGAAGGAGTACTTGCCTTCGCCCCTTTTCCAATGGCTATTGCGCTTCCGGTGCTTGCTGCAGCTTCCGGCCCGATTGCAATGGAATCAGCACCCGTTGCACCTTTATTATTATAATTAGATTCATCGCCGGTAATGTCAGATTTAATGCTGACATAATGCATTTCCGCAGCCTTCAGCTGCGCTACGTTGACAGCGTCAGTATCATATGTACCTGCCGCTACACCGGTGATCTGACGGGTTACGGTCGCTGTATTATTTTCGTTTGAAGAAGCGCCTACCGAAACAGCATTTTCTGTAGATTTCCAGGCCGCGGCAGAAGCCGCAACATTCTCAGCATTGTTCGGACGGTATCCGTTCTCTCCCGCTGCCCGGTTGGCAACAGAATCTTTACCCAGTGCGATTGAATAAGACAGTGTTGCATTTGCACCTGAACCAATAGCGACTGAACCAATTGCATCTGCTCCTGTAATGCCGCCTAAAGCCGCTAACGAATCTTTGGCATTTGCTCTTGCTCCTGCACCAATAGCAACTGCCCCGGTTGCAGCGGTTCCTGTGATACCCCCAAAGGCAGCTAATGAATTATCACCATATGCTACTGCCCCTGCACCAATAGCAACTGCCCCGGTTGCACCTGCCTCCGTAACTGTTCCTGTTAGTTCTACTCCTGTAATACCACCTAATGCTGCTAATGAATTATTACCGTACGCTTTAGAATCAACTCCAAAGGCAGTTGCGTTATCCCCAACGGCTATTGAGCCGTAACCCCAGGCTGTTGCGTTCGTACCACTGGCTTTTGTAGTGCTGCCCCAGGCTGTTGCGTATTGGCCGCTGGCTGTTGTACTATTGCCCCAGGCCGTTGCGTATTGGCCGCTGGCTGTTGTACTATTGCCCCAGGCTGTTGCGGTATTCGAAGAATCAACTGAAATAATGCCAGTTCCGTAAACATATCTTGCATTTGCCGGGAGTTCCAGGGGATCCGCCGCCCACGCCGTCGGCACACTGAACCCTCCAACAAGAACTGAACTTACCAGCAACGCACTTAAAGCACGAGTCGCTTTCATGCGGCAGCTGCGAACACCGCTGCCTTTGGCGTTACGTTTTGCCAATTCACTGACCACCACGTAACAATCTCTTGTTTTACTCCAGATAATCTTGTAAACCTTATTCATGGCTAATGCTCTCCTCCCGTTAGTATTTAGAATCTTTACTAACAGCTGTCGTATTCATATGCTAAACAGCATTGCAACGGGGAACTACGGCTCTTACATATGCCGCCCGGCCTCTGTAGCAGTTATTACATCCTGAAAAACCACTGTTCTCATAATCCCGTCTGTATCAGAAAGACAGGGAACAGTTAAAATGGATTCGTGCTTTATCTACTTTTCCGCTCGTAAACTCCCGTTTCAGCGGAATACCCAGCGTCAGGCCGGAATAGAAGTTCTTGTAACTGGCCGTCAGACCCAAACCGGTAGAGATCAGCGTATGATCCACGGCTGCCTGTGTTGTGGGACTGCCGTAAACCCTGCCATAATCCAAGAACGTAAACATATTAAACAAGCGTTTTTTATCAAGGGGCACCATCCAGGACAGGCTGGCGTTAATCCCCCGGGTTCCGCTCAAAAAGCTTTCTTCATAGCCTCGCACGCTGCCATTACCGCCAATGTAGAATAAATCAGAAGAAGACATAACCTTATTGTCACTGGCAAGCTGTGCATTAATGCGTCCGCTCAGCATTTGGCCGCCGTTGAGTCGTTTCTGGTATATGGCGTCCAACCGGTAGATTGCATAATTGTCTCCTGTTCCGGCCAAATTGTTAAGTCCCGTAAAAGCTATTGCGTGCTTGTGATACAACACACTGCTTTTCCCATAATGTGTGAAAGAAATATAAGGAACATAAGAGTTGCGGGTATCTTTAACCCATTTGATATAATTATTTGTTTTGGTTCCAAAATCCGTCTGGGACTTCTGGTGCAGGAATTGTATGCCGACCTCATCCCTGCGCTTTTCATCCACCCGCAAAGGATGGCGCAACGTCAGACCGGCCACATAGGAGTGCCCTTTCACGCCAGATGTATCCGCCAGATTACCCTTGATCAGCTCTGTAGTATTGGTACCGTAATCAAAATCAAGCATGGTACCCATGTTGTTAACCGGGAGGGAATAACTGGCGCCAAACATGTTTGTACCTTCGCTGCGCAGATAGTTCATCCGCAGGGCATCCCGTTGCCCGGTAAGGCTGCGTATGGCATAAAAGATACCTTCCCGCCAGCGTCCGGAAGATTCATATCCGCTGTTGTCAACGTACAGCGACACAGCCTGGTTATGCTGCGGTTCTAAAGCCGCTATCTCATAATCCGTTGTACCGGGCTGTTCCCCTGCGTGGACCAGTATGCGCAGTTGCACGTCATTCGTGGCATTAAAACGCTGTAACCGGTCGTTCAGCGCGTCTGTGTTGGCAACTTTGCCCGGCTCCAGTTTAACACGGTTGGTTACATAACCCTTTCTGGTATAGCGAAGACCGCTTACAGTTACGTTGCCGGTTTTTCCTTCCAGCAGCCTGATCTGCACTACGCCTCCGTGAATACGCTGGGGGGGAAGGTAGGCACGACAGACTGCATAACCCTTTTCTTCATATAATTTATTGATAGCTGCTGTCATGTCGTATAAATCCTGCAAGGATACTGTTTTTCCTATGTAAGATTCTGTAATACGGTTAATTTCCTGCTCCGTTAAAATTTCGGAGATGTCAGTATCAACCTTCGTCAACGAAAACGTAATCTGATCAACATTTTGCTCCGGCTTTTGTCCTTCCGTTTCTACCTGTGCCTTTTTCCGCTCCTGGTCTTCTTCCATCTGCTGGGCTACCCGCTGCCGTTCCATATATTCCCGGGCACGGCTCAGCTGGGCGCCGGAATCGGCGCCGGGAGACGGCAGCGGAGCAGCCCAGGCCACTGGTTCGCAAGGCAGCAACCCCGCTATATTAGCCGGCAGCACAGAGGTCACTCCAGGAGTAAATGCTGATACTGTCAATAAAGTTGAAATAACTAAACGTTTACTTACGAAAACTTTCGCCGAAATTTTAGCCATCATTCATCACCTTTACATTTAAATTATATTTTAACGTCTTCATTAATGCCTACTGTTTTTCTCCATTTGTTTCAACTTCATAATCATTTGCATTTAGGAAAGGACTCACAACAACGGAATTGTCGTTCCAGAACAGCCCGTAGCGGTCAAAATAGACTATCTTCTCATAACCGGAACGGATCTGTTCCGGCAGATCTTTGGACAGAAGGCCAATCATTTTGAAATCATTATCGTCATCTCCCGGTTTGTTATCTTCTTCATCTCCGCCTCCACTGGGATAGTCGCTATAGTACCATCGTTTACCCCAATTTTCCCGAATCTGATCCGGAAGATTTCTGCCTGCCGTCACACGTCCATTATAAGTGACCCAGCCTTTCCCGGTATGAAAGATAAAATCCCGTCCGGCCGCCACGTTACCTTCGAACAGAATATCTCCGCCCTTTTTAGTATCTATAATTATGTCACGTCCTGCCTTTAAAGCTTTCCCGTATGTAATATCTCCGGCTTTGTTAATTGTCGCCTGAATAGTCCGGCCGGCATTCACGGCGCCTTCATACAAAATCTTGCCTGTTTCGGCTGTAGCAGTTACATCAATGTTCGCCCGCACAGTATCTCCGTACATAATCCTGCCTGCTCCGGTTTCTGCAATTACGCTGCCGGCATTGGAGGTTACTTTTCCATGATACCATATATCCCCCTCTTTGGTTGAAGCCCTGATATCGCCTCTCCTGACGGACTCAACATTACCCAGATACATTATATCACCTTTTTCTGTCACTTCAGCAGTTACGGCGTTCTGGGCCTTTACGTTCTCTGCGTAACCAATCGTGCCTGTATCTGTTTTGGCAGAAACAGAACCGCCTGAGGTTACGCTGCCCAAAAATAAGATGTCTCCGTCCGAGTTCACGGCCTTCACATCAGAACTTGCATTCACATTGCCATCAACAGTGATTTCTCCCTCCTGCTCCAGAGTAACTGTACCGGCTTCGCCATTCTTTCCTTTTTTGGTCACAAGATCCGATTCGACAGTTAAGGCGCCTGCATCCAGATTAGTGAGCGCAATATTGCCATGCACCTCGTCAGGAATAGCCGCCCGCAAGTTTTTGCCCGCATGGGTCCGTACCGTTACACTGCCGTCAATGACCTTAACC
>NZ_FONL01000036.1 GCF_900112895.1 Succiniclasticum ruminis DSM 9236
CACCCCTTTCGGGGTGTTGTCCCAATCCGGGGGGCAGGTTGCCTACGCGTTACTCACCCGTTCGCCACTAGGATTCTGCCGAAACAAAATCCCCGTTCGACTTGCATGTGTTAGGCACGCCGCCAGCGTTCGTCCTGAGCCAGGATCAAACTCTCCATAATACTTTATAGAAAGCCGATTCGGCTCTTCTTGTTGTTCAGAATTTCTTTGACTTTTCAGGTCTGTCCCCGAAGGGGCTGACCCGCACATTCATCTGGTTCGTTATTCAGTTCTCAAGGTTCCGCCGTCGATTGACGACTTGGTTATAATAGCACTTCTTTTTCCCTTTGTCAACACCTTTTTGTAAAAAACTTTACATTTTTTTAAATAATTTTGTGAGCGTTCATATTATCACCTGTATTACGAACGGATAGCGTGTATTATATTTTGTTAATTTTAAAAAATATGATATACTACATTGAAAGCAGAAAGCACTACAACATACTGCTTATATTACAGAGGAAGGTAATCATCATGAGCAAAATTACACTGGACATTCCCGAGAAGTCCCAAAAAATTCTCGACGCAATGTACCAGACCATGGAAGGTCGCCTCGAAGCCAGTCCCGGCGGTGTTTGTCCTATTGACATCACCCTCTCCTTTGTGCGTATGTGTCATACCCAGAGCTGCGGCAAATGTGTTCCCTGCCGTATCGGCCTGGGCCCCCTGGGAGATTTGCTGGAAAAAATCCTGGATTACGAAGCTTCTCCGGAAGATCTGGAAATATTGCGTAAGACTGCCGAAAGCATTTTCCTTTCCGCGGACTGCGCCATCGGCTATGGCGCTGCGGAAATCGTATTAAACAGTCTGGCTGCTTTTGCAGACGAATATCAGGAACACGTTCAGCATCATGCCTGTCTGATGCACCAGAATCAGCCTGTGCCCTGCCGTGTAGCCTGTCCGGCCCACGTTGATATTCCCGGATATCTTTCCTTAATCGCTGACGGGCGTAACGAAGACGCAATCCGTTTAATCAGAAAAGATAATCCGTTCCCCGCTTCCTGCGGCTTTGTCTGCGAACATCCCTGTGAAGGAAACTGCCGCCGTAATATGATAGATGAAGCTATCAATATCTGCGGCTTAAAACGCTACGCAGCGGAACATATCGGAGAGGTTCCCGCTCCGAAACGCCTGCCGGATACGGGCAAAAAAATAGCCGTTGTAGGCGGCGGCCCCGGCGGCCTGACTGCAGCTTACTACCTGCAGCTGATGGGACACCAGGTCACCGTTATGGAACGCCTGGATAAGCTGGGCGGCATGATCAGGTATGGAATCCCGGCTTACCGTCTGCCGCGTGAATATTTGGATGCGGACATTAACCATATCCTCTCTACTGGCATCAAAACGCAATTCGGTATTTCTGTCGGTAAAGATTTTACAGTTGAAGATTTGCGAAAAGAATACGACGCTGTATATCTGGCTTTTGGCGCACATAACGCAAAAAAAATGCGTATTCCCGGAGAAGAAAGTGCTGGCGTTATTTCTGCTATTGATATATTACGTGAAGTGGGATACGGCAATCCGCCAGACCTCACCGGCAAGAAAGTAGTCATTGTAGGCGGCGGCAATGTTGCTATGGACGTTGCCCGTACTTCTGTACGACTGGGCGCGGAGAAAGTTTACATCGCATACCGTCGCAGCCGGGCCGATATGCCTGCCTTAGATGAAGAAATCGACGGTGCCATTGCCGAAGGCTGCGAACTGATGGAATTGTATGCGCCGGATCACGTGGTAACAGACGAAAACGGTCACGTAAAAGCGTTAGCCCTTCGTCCTCAAATCCCGGGCCCCATCGAAGGCGGACGTCCCAAACCCTATGACGCACCGGAACCGGTGCTGGAACTTGCCTGTGATTTAATAGTTTCCGCTATCGGCCAGGATATCGAATGGCAACGTTTCAACCAGCAGGGTATCCCTGTCAGGAAAGGTGTTATCGATGCCATGGCAGACGGTTCAATTTCAGGCAGCAACGGCATTTTTGCCGGCGGTGACTGCGTGACCGGTCCTGCGACTCTCATTCGATCGATTGCCGCGGGTAAAGTTGCAGCGATCAACATTGACCAATATCTTGGTTTCAATCATAAGCTGGACTTCGGCGTCCAGGCTGCGGCGCCTCACTTTATTGACCGCAAACCCTGCGGACGCTGCAATATAAAAGAAAGGGAAGCCGGCATCCGTAAACAGGATTTCGAAACCGTAGGCCGGGGACTTTCAGAAACAGAAGCAAAACAGGAAGCGCTCCGCTGCCTCCGTTGCGATAAATTCGGCCTCGGTGCCTTAAAGCAGGGAGGGAATTTACCATGGTAAATATTATTATAGATGGAAAGAAGTTGCAGGCGCGTGACAATGTTACGATTCTGCAGGCAGCCCGTGAAAATGGTTTTTCTATTCCCACTTTATGCTATCTGGAAGGGCTGAATGAAATCGGCGCCTGCCGTTTATGCCTGGTAGAAGTAAAGGGCCAGCAGCGCCTGGTTTCTTCCTGCAACACAAAAGTTAAGGAAGGCATGGAAATTTCTACCCGCTCTGCCAAAGTCCGGATGGCCCGCCGCTTAAATGTTGAACTGATTTTATCGCAGCATAACTGTAACTGTCCTTCCTGCCCCCGCAACGGCAACTGCCAGCTACAGAAGGTTGCGGCGCAGTTAGGGGTAAATGTTGAAAGCTATCCCAAAAAACTCAAACAGGAAGCGTGGAATAATAACTTCCCGCTGAACCGCGATGAAACAAAATGCGTAAAATGCATGCGCTGCATCCAGGTTTGCGACCAAGTGCAAAATATGCACGTCTGGGATTTAGTGAATACCGGCAAACGCACCCGCGTCGGCATGGTACAGAACACCTGCACCCTGTGTGGACAATGCATCACCCATTGCCCGGTTGCCGCATTAAGCGCCCGGGATGACACGGAAAAAATCTGGAACGCCATATCGGATCCGGAAAAAATCGTCATCGTACAGCCGGCGCCCGCCGTGCGTACCGCCTGGGCCGAAGAAGCTAATGTGCCCAGAGAAATGGCTACTCCGGAAAAACTGGCGGCAGCCTTGCGGCATTTAGGTTTTGATTACGTGTTTGACACCAACTTCTCCGCTGACTTAACTATTATGGAAGAAAGTGCGGAATTAATTGAACATCTGACCCATGCAGGCAAGTATCCCGCTCCTATGTTCACTTCCTGCTGCCCCGGCTGGATCCGGTTCTTAAAGAAAGAATACCCGGAAATGGTTCATTATATGTCCACTTCCAAATCGCCTATGTCCATGTTCAGTGCCATCGCTAAGAGCTATTATGCCAAACTGCTTGATGTTTCTCCGGAAAAAATCGTCTGTGTGGCCGTCATGCCCTGCGTAGCCAAAAAATACGAAGCTGACGTACCGGAAGTCAACAGCGAGCCCGGCATCAAAGATACCGACTATGTTATTACGACCCGGGAACTGGTCCGTATGTTAAAAGCTGCCAATGTTGACGTTGCCAAGCTTAAACCAGAGCCTTTCGATAAACCTCTGGGCGAAGGAACCGGCGGCGCCGTAATCTTCGGCACTACCGGTGGCGTTATGGAAGCAGCAGTCCGTAATGCGTACTACATGCTAACTGGTAAAAATCCGCCTAATCCAGATAATTTCATCCAGTGGAAATGGCTGAATCGCTGGCGTGAAACGGAATTCACGGTTGCCGGCGTAACAGTGCGCATTGCCGTAACAAGCGGCTTAGGTTGTGCCCGGGATTTGGTCGAAGCTATTAAGAACGGTTCGGTACACTATGACTTCGTAGAAGTTATGGCCTGCCCCGGTGGCTGCAGCGGCGGTGGCGGACAGCCCATACATGAAGGCGAAGAACTGGCCTGGGAACGCGGCAATTATCTGAAAGATCTGGACAAACGCTCCAAACTCCGTGTTTCCTATGAAAACCCGTATATTCAGGAGTTGTATAAAAACTTCCTGGATAAACCCTTATCTGAAACAGCGGAACACTACCTGCATACCAATCAGGTCAATTGGACGATGACTGACTGAAGAAGGGTGTAACAAATTAAAACCGGCCCGGACGCTTAACAGGCGTTTCCGGGCCCTTTTTGTTTATAAAAATAATCGCTTCCACCCCTTCAAGGGGTGGTTCGCTTAGCCCTATAAGGGCCCAACACAGGCCAGCGCCTAAATGACGCTGGCTTTCACTTTGTTCAAGCCGCAGTGGTATGACTACTTGCTACCCTTAAAAGGGTCTTCGTATTCTTTACTGAATAACGAATCTTCCATTTGATCCATCTTATCCTGTTCCCGGATATATTTCTGTATGGTTTGCGCATTCAGCCCTACCGTACTAACGTAATATCCGGTTGCCCAGAATTTTCGATTTCCAAATTTATATTTCAGATTCGCATGTCGTTCAAATATCATCAG
>NZ_FONL01000033.1 GCF_900112895.1 Succiniclasticum ruminis DSM 9236
GAAATATAAATTTGGAAATCGAAAATTCTGGGCAACCGGATATTACGTTAGTACGGTAGGGCTGAATGCGCAAACCATACAGAAATATATCCGGGAACAGGATAAGATGGATCAAATGGAAGATTCGTTATTCAGTAAAGAATACGAAGACCCTTTTAAGGGTAGCAAGTAGTCATACCACTGCGGCTTGAACAAAGTGAAAGCCAGCGTCATTTAGGCGCTGGCCTGTGTTGGGCCCTTATAGGGCTAAGCGAACCACCCCTTGAAGGGGTGGAAGCGATTTGCGCCCATATTTCCGGTTTAACAGCCATCGTCCGGATCCCGCATGAACAGTGATTTGCAGTATCCCTCCAAGTCCAGACAAACGGACATATAAATATGGTAAAATTTATATGGTGAAAGACGGAGAAAACCTCAATTGTCGCTTCCCGGGCGACCGCTGTAACCGTATTTCTTATATAATTAAGGTAGAGAGAATAATGGGTTTAAACCGTAAAACAACCGAAATTAAACAGATGCCAAAGCGGAGGTGACGGAATTGACTATCAATGAAAAATGCCGGAAGCTGCCCATGATAAAAACACAGCATAGTCCGTGGGGAGGCGGGTTGCAGCCGGACGGAATATCACAGTTGCCCTTTCCGATATATTCAAAAGAAGTCACTGATTGGATTAATGCGATGTATGATCTGGACCTGACGGATAAAAATTATTTTGAAAATATGGAGAAAATCAAAGGGAAGCCGGTTCCGAAACTGACCCGGGATGAAATCCTGACACGGATGACATTTCTGATCAGGGCAGAACGGTTCTGTGACGGAACGATAGAAGATGCGTTGAATGACGGCACGCTGGAAGCGTTAAGCGTAAGGCTGCATGAGATTACAAAACCGTAAAGCCCTGAACAAACGGCGATATGATGAATTTTGTTATGCGCATGATACAGAGGAGGGGAAATCAATGAGCAAACAGAAAGTTACGTTATGTGAACAGGACGGTTCTTATGTTTCTATCTACGTTGACGCGTCGCTGCATGAAGGAGAACTTACGATTTCCGGGCAGGATATCGGTAAAGCAGCGGAAGATTTTTGGGGAGACAGTGATTACGAATACTGGCTGACGCTTCCTCCCGCATCTGCTGAAAAGTTTTTTTAACTGATTTGTGCAAACAGTCCGGGGGAAGACCCGCTGGATGTGCTGCAGAAAAGATTTCATGGAACAGGTGCCTTCAGTGGTATCAGATCATTTTGCACAAGTCACGGGATTGAAGCAAGATTTGATTCGTATAGTTAATTCCGACGGTGCAAGTGTTTATGTCTTTAAATCAGGTGCGAGAGGTATATAAAAAGGGTTGCCGGTTCGTTAACCGGGTTTGATTTTCTAAATAGAAATAACAGTTTTCTGTCGGAAAGGGAAATGATTCTATGACTGAAAATGCCAAAATCGTATTGGAATATTTTGAAACTGTTAGCAGCAGGGAATCGTTTTACGGTCTTTATTATTTAGGGGAGATGTACCGGCAGGGATTTCTTGTGGACAAAAATCCGGATAAGGCGTGGGATTATTATTTCAGAATTGTTTACAGCACGAATCCCTTGCGTGAAACGGATGAGTATTACTGGCGGGCCTGCTATCGCAAAGGTATGGATTTATATAATATTGGGAACTCCTTTTCAGCGCTTAATGCGGCGTTTCGGGATGTGACAAAAGCAAAAGAGTTATACGAAAAGAGAGATTCAAAGGCAGTATCTGCGGATATTACAAAAGAGGAGTTGTACCGGAACTGGGAAAAACTGGAACGGGAAGTTCAAGATTATATTAAAATGATAGAAGAAATGCCGGTTGTAAAGAAAGTCCGTTGTATTTCAGATGATGTCCTCTGCCTTACAAAGGGCAAGATTTATGACGTGCTGGTGGAAAAACACGACTATTATGAATTGGTTGACGATGAAGAGGAAGACGTATATATTTACGGAAAGGACCTTTTTGAAGAGATTGAACCGTAAATAATGTAGAGGACAGAGCGGGAGGCATACCAATGATTTATACAGACAAAACCAAGAAAGCCATGAAACTTTGCTATGAAGCGCACAAGGATCAGGTGGACAAAAGCGGACTGCCTTATGTTTTTCATCCTGCCCATGTGGCGGAACAGATGACAGACGAGGCTACTACAATCGTTGCATTGCTGCATGACGTGGTGGAAGACACGGATTATACGCTGGAAGATCTTGCTGCCGAAGGTTTCGGAAAAGAAATTTTGGAAGCAGTGGCGCTGATGACCCACGAAGATGATGTGCCGTATCTGGATTACGTGGCAAAACTCAAAGACAATCCCATCGCAAGAGCGGTGAAACTGGCGGACCTGGCGCATAACTCCGATTTATCCCGGATTGGCGAGGTTGATGAAGAAACGAAACAAAGGCTTGAGAAATATAAAAAGGCGATGGCATTACTGGAGGAAAATCCATTACGGTAATTCATGTCCGTGAAAAGGAGAGGATACAGATGCTGGGAGCAATCGTTGGCGATATTGTCGGTTCCGTATACGAATGGAACAACATAAAAACAAAAGATTTCCCGTTATTCCGGGAGGATTGTTTTTTCACGGATGATACCGTGATGACCTGCGCGGTTGCGGAAGCGGTCATGAATGGCGGAAAGAAAGATGATTTTATCGATGCCATGAAAAAATACGGCGAAATGTACCCGGATGCCGGTTATGGCGGAAGATTCTATACCTGGCTGTTCAACGATGACAGGGAACCTTATAACAGCTTTGGCAACGGCTCGGCCATGCGTGTGTCTCCCTGCGGGTGGATAATGAATTGCGGTTTTTACGGCAGGACGGGCCTGGCTCCTTACGTCGGCAGGAACATGGCGGAATTGTCCGCGGCGGTCACCCATAATCATCCGGAAGGAATCAAAGGGGCGCTGGCAACTGCGGATGCCATTTTCCTGTGCCGTTTTTACTTTGGCGGCTGGGCCCGTGATTACGAGGAACCCATCAATGACAATCCGGCAGAGTGCAAAAAGCGCATCCGGGAACACATTGAGAGGGAATTCGGATACGACCTGTCCCGGACGCCGGATGAGATCCGTCCGACATACCGGTTCAATGAGACCTGCCAGGATACGGTGCCGCAGGCCATAATGATAAAACGAGGCAACTGTTGGTGTAGAATTTACAGAAAAGCAGGAGGCACATAATGGAATTAAAAGAGATACTGGAACAACAGGTGGAAGTTAAAAACTATAAAAATGACAAACCCTGTGATTTCCGCAAGCTGTTGAAGAGGGCGGACTCCGGAAATGTCAAAGCCATGTATGACGCGGTGCAGACCATTAATTACAACGGACTTGCGGGAGAGGACCCGGATGACGAAATGCTGCAGCGCCAGCTGGCATATATAAAAAAACTCACAAAGATAAAACGCTATAAATACATGTGCATTTTTATGGGTGATGCGTATGCAAAAGGGACCGGCGTAAAGAAAGATATAAAAAAAGCAATCCACTGGTATAAAAAAGCAGCTAAGGCGGGGACAAAATTCGGCAATGAATGCATAGGCATGATCTATTTTAACGGCACCGAAGTCCCCGCGGATTATGAAAAAGCCTACGCGTATTTTACCAGAGACGATGGTAATAAATCCTTCTGCACCAGGTACGCTCTGGGCGAAATGTACCGGCTGGGTCTTTATGTGGAACAGGACGTGCAAAAAGCGTGGGACTATTATACCGGCATTGCGACGGACAGGTCTCCCTATTACGAACTGGATGATTATTACTGGCGGGCCTGCTACCGGTTAGGTTCTCTCTACCTGGATACCGCAGCGGAACTGATTGATACCGCGAAACGGATTTTTGACGAAAGAGGTTACGAGGCAATCGCAACGGACATTACAAAAAGAGAGATAGATCAGAAGTGGAAACTGGTTAAGAAGGCAGCAACGGATCCCCGGGTCAATTAATAAAGGGCAGACTTTTTTACGGAGCATTCATACGGGTGCTCCGTTTTCTTTTATTTGTGCTGATTCAGCAGGTGAAGTATGCCTGACTCGTACTTGCGTAAATAATTATTTATTCCAGTCGTTTTATTAACCGCATTTTATACGGTTTTATGCAGTATGTCATAAGATCCGTTGAATGATCCGGAAGAAACGTTGCTTAATTTTTTAGCTAAAAATATAGTATCTTTAATATTTGGAATTCTTTTTTCAATCGGAATATATTTAACATTCTGGGTTCAGAACAGCCGTAGATTTTTCTGCGGCTGATTTGTTATAATTAAGGAAATTCTGATTATCAGGCAAAGGGCGGACACATGAACACACAGACCATCAGGCAGGCATTTTATAAATCGATTCCCGTTTTGGCAGGTTATGTTGTAATCGGGATGGGCTTTGGGATTCTCATGCGGAATGCCGGATACGGGACCGCATGGGCTGCCGCCATGAGTATTTTTATGTATGCCGGTTCGATGCAATATGTAGGAGTGGGGCTTCTTACCGGCGGAGCGTCTGTTTTGACCACCGCCATTACAACGTTCATGGTAAACGCCAGGCATTTATTCTACAGCATTTCCATGATTAATACGTATAAAGACGCCGGCAAATATAAACCCTTTATGATTTTTGCTCTTACGGATGAAACGTATTCCCTGCTTTGCGACGGGAAAGTTCCGGCAGGGGTTGAGCCGGAACGCTACCGCTTCTTTGTTTCATTTTTTAATTACTGTTACTGGATCGCAGGCAGCATCCTCGGAAATTTGCTCGGGGCCGTGCTTCCGTTTTCCACGGCGGGAATAGAATTTTCGATGACCGCGCTGTTTGTCGCTGCCTTTACGGAACAGTGGCTGGAAACAAAGAATCATGTCCCGGCGCTTACCGGATTGTTGTGTACGCTTCTCAGCCTTGCCGTGTTCGGGCGGGAAAACTTCCTGATCCCGGCGATGCTGCTGATTACGCTGGCGCTGTCATTACTGCGCAGAGACGGGGAGGAAACGCTATGAAAGCTTCTCTTCTTATTGCGGTAATGGCGATCGTGACCATCTTGCTTCGCTTCCTTCCGTTTCTCATGTTCAGAAAACACACGCCTCAATATATATTGTATCTTGGGAAGGTGCTTCCGCAGGCAATTATTGGCATGCTGGTGGTTTTTTGCCTGAAAGATATTTCCCCTTCAGGCCATCTTTCCGGCATTCCGGAACTGACAGCTGTCGCCTGTGTCGCAGGCGCACAGGCCTGGAAACGGAATTCGCTGCTCAGCATTCTGGCAGGAACGATACTGTACATGGCGCTTGTGCAGACGGTTTTTTGTTGAGAAAACTTATAGCTTGCAAAAAGCGTAAGGAATGAACGTAAGGAATTGAACGTGGGGAATGAGCGTAATTCATCTCTTTGATTAATCACGCACAAAGATTACTAACTTACAAAGATTACTAACGCACACAGCGCGGCTTGCAAAACAAATGCAGACCGCGCTGTGTTTTTAAAATTATATTCTAACTCTTTTTTAAAACTTTCCCTGTTCCTTGTAAGTTCTTATGGCCGCCAGTTTGTCATAGAGCGCGGGCCGGTCTTTTCGAATCTCAGCGTCGTGCTTCAGGACATCCGTCCAGAAATTTTTGGGAACCTCATACTGGTTGAAGTGCCCGCAATGTTTTTCATCCGCCAGCATGGAGAAGAGATAGTCGATTTCATCATCCGCCAGGGTCCGCTTGATGCTGAGGGCGCCGTACAGTTTTAACTGCTCCATGGGATTTTCGCAGTTAAATTCAAACGCGCCGTTCCACCATTTCGCGTACGCTTCGAACCCGTTCCTGCCGTCCAGTTCCTCCGCGACGGCATGACCCGCGTGATACCCGCACATCATGGCGCCCTGGTTGATGACCTCGATATGGGCCGCGCTGTCGCCGATGGCCAGCACGTTGCCGTGATACGGTTTGGAAAGGGACAGATAGTTACAGCAGCCGCAGCCCTTGCGCTGGACGATCCGGGCATTCCGGAGGTTCGGCGTCAGGGGGCTGTCTTTTACCAGTTTTTCGAAAAAGGCGGCCGGCCTCATGTCCCCCAGCCCCATAACGGTAAACTCCAGGGCGTCATCGCTTTCGGTGCTTTCACCCACCATAATCTCCATGAACGGATGATAGACATCACCGTAATACTGGATCCAGCTATTGTGGGGGATGCCCTCCGTTCCTTCCAGCGTGTATTCGCAGGTGAGGGGGATGCCCATGCACTGATAGCCCTTGTTCAGGCCGAAGATGGACGTGAGCCTGCGGTTCACACCCTCCGCGATGACCAGTTTTTTCGCCTCCAGCTCATATTGGCCCCGGTCTCCGCGCAGGGTCAGGACGACGGACTTTCCGTTATCCCGGCCTTTGAGGGCCATGGTATTGGTGCGGATCTCAACGCCCGCCTTTTCGCACTGTTCCAAAAGGCCGCGCAAAAGCTCTTTTTTATCGAACTTGAGCGCCGTGGGGCGCAGGTCTTCATATTCAAAGGCGACCCGGTGACCTTTCGGGGAATACATGTAGTTATGAAGGATCGGGACCAGTTTTCCCCGGTACGGAACCTCGAAGCCGTTCTTGGTGAAGACCAGTTTCCCGTCCCCGGCCTTCAGCGTTTCCCCCTCGTACCCCTCGTCCAGCACGAACTGGGCGGAACAGGCCCGGTTGACCGTCGTGATATCCCGCTTCATATCGACGATGGTTACGTTCAGGCCTTTTTGCGCGGCGGTATACCCTGCCAGGAGTCCGGCGGGACCCGCGCCCACGATCAGAAGATCTTTCATCATGGCCGCGCCCTCATCCTTTCTCTTCCGCCGCGATGGCCTGGACAGGGCAGGCTTTTTCGCAGCTTCCGCAGTCCACACAGACAGCGGGGTCTACATCGTAATAACCGTCCTCCCCCTGGGAAATCGCCCCCACCGGGCAGAACGTTGCGCAGGTGCCGCAGCCGACACATTCATCAGAGATAACATGAGCCATCGTAGTTTCCTCCTTGTAATTAAATCTGTCCCATCATATGCATCTTCGCGTAGATTTCCGGCTGCTCCGCCCTGATTTTTTCCGAAGAAAGCCGGATGCAGTCCCAGATCAGTTTCGGGGTCAGGTACTGGCTGTAGGTGCCGTGCAGGTTATGTCCTTCGCAGAGGGAGAAGAGATAATCCAGCTCATCGTCCGTATAGACGAAGGCCAGCGCGTAGCCCTTGCTCACCTCCATGTAATCGTCGCTGTTAAACTCAAAGGAATCCTGCCACCATTTCGTATACGCCGCGAAACCGTCCTTGCCTTCCCGTTCTTCCGCAACGGCCTTCGCGGCCCGGTATCCGCACAGGAGGCCCCCCTGGGTTTCCACTTCGACCATGGCGGCGCAGTCGCCGATGGCCATAACATTGCCGCGGCAGGGTTCTTTCATGGCCATGAAAGGTTTCAGCCCGCAGCCGTTTTTCTTGATCAGCTTCGCGTTTTTGAAATGTTTAGCCATGGGGCTTGCGGTGGTGAATTCTTCAAATATCTTCGTTGGCATCAGGCCCGGAGAACCGGTAATGGTCACTTCAAAAATGCCGTCCCCCTCCAGGCTGGGGCCGATGATGCAGGCCGTCCGGGAATGATACGCGTTGCCGTAGTACAGGTTCCAGCTGTTATTCTCAACGCCCGTAATTCCTTCCATGAGATATTTCATGCTGTAGGCCATGCCCATATCAAGCACTTGATCCCCAGCCTGCCCCAGGCGCTGCTTGTTCAAACCGAACTTGCCGCAGACCGATGCGTTCACGCCTTCGGCAATAATCAGCTTATCGCAGGTGAGGGCGAACTTTTTCCCTTTTTGCCGGAGGGTAAGCTCCACCCCGTCCCCTTTGTCCTTCCCAACCAGGACCAGGGTTCCCATCATGAACTCGACGCCCATCGCGGCGCAGGCGTCAAAGAGGCTCTTCAATAAAAACTGCTTGTCAAACTTATAGGAAAAAGGATCCTTCCCGTCATTCCTCGTAAAGCGGATGATGTGATCCTTGGGCGAATGGTAGTACTTATTGTAAAGCGGAATCAGCTTCCCGGTATACGGAACCTCCAGCCCGCATTTCGTAAAGACCAGCTTCTGTCCTTTGATTTTGAGTATGTCCGCTTCGTATTCGTCGTCGATGATAAACTGCATGGAGCAGGCCCGGTTGAGCTTGTCCATGTTGTTCTTCATCTCAATTACGGTGGGCGTTATCCCCCGTTCCGCCAGCTTCAGCGCCGCCATCAGGCCGGCGGGTCCCGCGCCCACGATCACGATGTCTTTTTTCATTGGCTCCTCCTTTCCTATACGCCGAAAAATATTTCATGGAAAAACCGTCGTACGTAGTCCGCACCGTGTTCTTTCACCCAGACCCTTGTGGAAACACCGTTCTGGTCGATCAGGTCATCCACAAATTTCCGCTGGATCGCTTCCTGTTCCGCCGCGTCCGCTTTTTCCAGCCGTTTCTCCGATTTTTCCTGTGCAATAAAAATTTTCATAATGTCAATCAGATTCTGGACAGCGTCCTGGTCCCGGCCGGGGAATCTCTTTTTACATACATAAACCGGGCGGACCGGGTCATAGAAGCAGGGCTCCGTTGGGATGTCCCCAATCTCCGCCAGATCCCGGAAGCGTTCCGCGTACTTCCGGATCCATGCCTGGAAGGGGGCTGCTTCCCTGTTTTTGACCAGTTCATAAATTTCGATCAGGAACATGCCGCCGTCCCCGTTGAAAATAAAATCGGAACTGATCAGGGGCAGCTTTTTATAATAGGGGGTCAATGTATACGTCGCCATCAGCAGCTGCGGATTGTTTTCCGTATACATCGTCATCAGATGCCCCACGTTTTCGATTTCATAATGGGCGATGCGGAACTGTGTATTGAGGGTTACCGGGGCGGAAAAATCACCTGCGTCCAGTTTCCGCACGCCGTAATTCCGGGCCAGGATTCCGACGCCCCGCTCTAAAATGGTTTGTACCTTTTTTTCGTTTTCTTCATACATTCCCACGGCCGCGCACCTCTTAAAGAATTTTCTTACAATTATAGCATAGTATCCCGTGTTCCCTGTGTCAAGACTCCGAAAGGAAGATTGTCCGGTCCTTTGCGGGAGATGCGTCAGGAGAATTGCTGCAGGCGTGTGCTGTAAAAATTTGCCGTGATAATGTGATGATACGTAATGATGATACGTAATAATAGAATAAATCCCGGTTTTGCTAAGCAAAACTTTTAATGATATAATTAACAATATAATTCCACAAGCGTCAATTCCGGAAAGCCGGTTTTGCATGTATTATAAATTTGTATAATTTTACATATCCTTATGGTATGAAATTACAATTTCGTATATAATAGTTAAAAAGGAACTGGAATTTTTATATCAGAAGTGAATAATCATGATTCGGGTGATTAATACAACACGGGAAAGCGATTTGTCTTTTACAGAAATTTACCGGGAATATTACCGCCGCGTATACAACTACGCGTTCAGCCGTCTTCTGCACCGGGAAGAAGCGGAGGATGCGACGGCGGAAGTATTCCTTGTTTTGCTGCAAAATTTACGGAGTTATGATTCGAAACGGGGCAGCGTCGCTACATGGATTAACCGGATTACCCATAATGCGGTGGAAAATTACTGTCGCAAGGCGTACCGGCACAGGGAGTTTCCCGCCCCGGAGCTGATCCGGGAAAAGGAAGGGGAATGGGAACCGGAACAGCCGGTCAACCGCCGGGCATACCGCATCCTGCGGCAGCTTTCCGAAGAGGAACGGGCGTTTTTGGCGCTCCGGTATGAACTGGATATGACGAACGTGGAAATCGGGGAACTGATGGGCCTGAATCCGGCAGCTGTCAGCCAGCGCTACCATCGCCTACTGGAAAAATGCAGGACGCTGGACGGGAATCCAAAATAGTTTTTAACATAATAGTTTCTATATTTTTTATAAAGCCTGTCAATTTTACGGGATAAGATTCGTATATATAATTGAGCAGGTAACGTACAAAATTCAGGAAAGGGTGAAATCCGAATGGATGAAATGGACAGACTTTTCCGGCAGTCGGATTTTTCCGCAGAAAACGAAGAACTGGAAAAACGGATATGGAACCGCATAAAGCGTTATAATGAGGAGGGGAAAATTATGCCAATCAACAAAAATGAACTGACAAAAGAAATGATTGCGAAGGCTATGCAGTGCAAGACAGTCGACGAGCTGATGGCGCTGGCTAAGGCGGAAGGGTTTGAGATTACGAAGGACGAAGCGGAAGCCTATTTTGCGGAACTGGCCGACGTTGAGCTGGACGAAAAAACGCTGAGAAATGTTGCGGGCGGCACTTGCAACTTGGAGGGCACCAGCTGCTGGACGCTGAGCAGTTAAGAGTGAAATTTCCAGGTTTGAAGAAATAAACAGGTGTCAGGTTTGAAAAAATAAGCTGGCTTTATTTTAAGTAAGTATTTTCTTACGGGGAGGATTTCATCATGCCGATTAACAAAAACGAACTCACAAAAGAAATGATCGCAAAGGCCCTGCAGTGTAAAACCGCGGAAGACTTAATGGCGCTGGCAAAGGCCGAAGGCGCTGAACTTACCAAAGCCGAAGCAGAAGCCTATCTGGAGGAACTTGCCGACATTGAGCTGGACGAAAAAGCGCTGAAGAGTGTTGCCGGCGGTAGCAATGCCTGCTGGAATTGCCTGGATAATTGTGGCGACGGTTGCCCCTGCAGGGATTAAATAAAGCCTGACAGAATTATCATATTTGTTAATGTTTTCAGGAGTAAAACGAAAATGAAAAAGCTGTTATTAACTGTTATTACAGGCGCTGCGCTTCTCGCAGGCTCAACCTGTTTTGCCACGGTACCCGCAAACCAGCTGGAACTTGGCGGAATTCCTTACGGAGCTTCTGTCAGCACCGTTGAAAATGCCTATGGACGTCCCAGAAAATCCGAGCGTGAAATGAAATCCTACGGGGAAAAAGTAGAATACGAATACGGCAACTCCCTGGATTTTGAATTTGTAAACGGTAAATTAACCAAAATCAAAGCCGATGATTTCAGTGATGCCAAAACAAAGGCCGGCATCGGTCTGGGCGCCGATATGGCCATGGTAAAAAAAGCCTATGGCGAACCGGATTTCATCCACGAAGAAGATTTTATTTATTATGCCGAAGGGATGCAGGGCATCGGGTTAAAGATTGAAATTAAATATGGCAAAGTAACGGAAATTAAATGCGGCGTTCTTAATTAACGAAAGGCATACGGTACGGCGAAAAGAGAGTATCGTATAGCTGGTGAATGACGTGGCGCCAGGTTAAGCAAATTTATATTTAATTAAACAGCCGTGGGATCTGATTCCCACGGC
>NZ_FONL01000032.1 GCF_900112895.1 Succiniclasticum ruminis DSM 9236
ATTTCTACACCTTTCCATTTGCACAAATCTTTAAGAATCGTTCTGATATCCAAACGCAATTGGTTATAAATGATTTTTCTTCTGTATTTTGGTGTAAATACAATGTGATATTTGCATACCCACTTGGTATGTGCTAAACTATTTGCCATAGGGCAACATCCTTTCTTGTTTTAGTGACGGCTTGAACACTATCATTATACAAGAAGGATGTTGCCCTTTTGCTTAAGCATTAATCCCACCTGCGTAGCAGGTGGTTTTTGAGCCAAATCCCCTTGAGGGATTCGGCTCCCAAGCTAAAGCCATAATAAAAGAGGGCAACCGGAAAGGCTGCCCTCTTTTTTCGTTTTGTTGAATTCATATGATACTGTTATTTAAACGGATTTGCCAGCAATCCGACCTTCTTTTTAACCTTTGCGAGAGTCCGGTCAGAAATGCGCTGTGCCACCGCTGCTCCTGCTCTATACGTTTCTTCCAGGTAAGCTTTATCGTTCATCAGGCGGGCAAAGTTTTCACGCACAGGGCGCAGTTCTTCGGAAACCGCTTCCCCTACCGCCAGCTTGAAATCACCGTAACCCTTGCCGTTGAATTCATCCTCAATCTGCTCATAGGTTTTCCCTGTCACCACGGAATAAATGGTCATCAGGTTGTTGATACCATCCTTGCCTTCTCTGAACATGACCTTGGCTTCACTGTCCGTAACCGCGCTGCGGAATTTGCGGATAATGGTATCGTGGTCGTCCAGAATGGAAATGAAGGCTTTCGGATTGGTGTCTGACTTGGACATTTTCTTTGCCGGTTCCTGCAGGGACATAATCTTGGCACCTTCCGGAGGCAGATAGGCTTCCGGAAGTTTAAAGGTATTGCCATACAGATTGTTGAAGCGCTGGGCCACGTTACGGGTGAATTCCAGATGCTGGGTCTGGTCGGCGCCTACAGGCACATAGTCCGCCTGGTACAGCAGGATATCTGCCGCCATCAGGGACGGATAGGTGAACAGGCCCGCGTTGATATTATCCGCATGCTTGGCAGATTTATCCTTGAACTGGGTCATGCGGGACAACTCACCGAAAAGGGAGTTGCAGGCCAGGATCCAGCCAAGTTCAGCGTGGTTGTGCACATGGCTCTGGATGAACATAAGGCTCTTCTGCGGGTCAATGCCGCAGGCCAGCAACAGTGCAAACGCTTCCAGGCTCTGTTTACGCAGCTTCGCCGCTTCCTGCCGCACGGTTAACGAATGCAGGTCTGCAATAAAATACGCACACTGATAATCTTCCTGTAACTGCTGCCAGTTGCGCACCGCGCCGATATAATTTCCCAGCGTAAATATGCCGGTAGGCTGAATACCGCTGAGGATGATTTTCTTCTTTTCCGATTTCTGAACTTCCGGTTTGTTATCTTCAGTCAAGTTAGAACACTCCTATTCCTAAACTATTATAGTAAGTATTATATATAAAATTAAGGGGATTGACAACAAGCATTGCAAAAAAATCAATATAATAGTATGATGAGATAGATATCTGTCTGTGTTTAAAAGCAGTTAAATATAAACAGCGACTTGTAAAAATCGCTTCATTATTCTTTATGATAGACCAAGGAAAGAAGAAACGCCATGCAGCAAAACAGAAATCTTGGATTTATGGCAGCGGTAGGCTGCTACGTCCTCTGGGGCATCCTTCCCCTGTACTGGCATTTAATGGCAGAGGCGGAGGCCAATGAAATACTGTGCCACCGTATCCTCTGGTCAGTCGTGTTTATGCTGATCGTCCTTGTAGTAACCCGGCGCTGGAAAGTTCTGAAAAAAGACTGCCGCGAACTATGGCACAACAAAAAACGCGGCGCCATGCTGGTGGCTGCCGCTGTGATTATCAGCCTGAACTGGCTTACCTATATCTGGGCCGTCAATCATAATCATGTCATCGATACCAGTATCGGCTATTACATCAACCCGTTAGTCAATGTTCTTTTCGGCGTGGCAATTTTCGGCGAAACCCTCTCCGCGCCAAAAAAACTCAGCATCGCACTGGCTGCTGTCGGCATTTTCCTGATGACCTGGCAGATTGGTAAACTGCCATGGGTTTCTGTAGCGCTGGCTCTGACCTTTGGCAGCTACGGCGCCCTGAAAAAAAAGCTAAAGCTGGATCCCTTTACCAGCATTACGTTAGAAACGCTGCTTCTCTTCCCCTTTGCTTTTTATTATGTAGCAAACCTCACGGCAACCGGAGCTGCCCACTTCGGCCCGGGAACCCCGGCCCTCAGTCTGCTCCTGGCTGGGTGCGGTATTGCCACCGCAGTTCCGCTTATCCTGTTTTCCTATGGGGCGAACCTTCTGCCGTTAAATGTGCTGGGTTTCTTCCAGTACATCAGCCCTTCGATGACCTTGCTTTTGGGGATTTTCTTTTTTAACGAGCCCTTTGGCGCAACACAACTTTTCACGTTCGGTTTTATCTGGCTGGCCCTGCTGGTCTTCACGGTTTCCGAATGGAAAGCAGCTCATGCCTGACTGCTTTCGTACTTTCGCCAGAAAATCTGTTGAGAATAATCCTGTAAATAAAACGCTGGTTACATATATCTGCACGCATATCTGCAGGTACATGAGCCAGCGTTTTACTATTTTATTCTTTCTCTGCCAAAACCGGAAGCGTGTCACCTCCATAGGGCATGATGTTGATCGTATAGTCCGTTTTACCCTGCTCTTTCAGTTTGGCTTCCGCCAACTTCCATGCGTCCTGCAATGTGGCCGCCGGAGTCGCTCCCGTCTTTCTGGCATTGTCAAAATTCTCCGGCTCCGTTACCAGGATAATCGTAAAATGCCGTGCCAGACAGCACATATAAAACGCAACATAGAACGGAACCGTAAAGTCCGCCCGCACATCCAGTTCCATCTGCTTCAGGTCTGTATAGCGGAAACTTTCGAAAAAGGCGGGCGGCTCCGTCATATCCTGACAACGCAATACGGCAATCAGGATGCCGCCTTCTTTTAACGCGGCCGCCCCCGGCGCATAGCATTTCATTCCCTGATATAAACTGATATCCCTGGGATACCCGCCCCCTGAGACGATGACCACATCGCTCTTTTCTTTCAGGGGCACGCCCTGCAGTTTCATAACTTCTTTTGTTCCCTGCAGCCAGGCCTCATACCAGTGACCGGCCATAATTTTAAAGAAGTTTCCCTCTGCGTCCATGATGGCGTTGACCATGAAGCAGGGGTTCAAAAAGGAAGCAACTTCGCACATGTCTTCGCTGAGCCGGTTGCCGAAATGACGCATGATAGAAGTATCCGGATTTACCCCGCCGCCGATTTCATCCGTCAGGGCCAAATTATGGTTGTGATTGATGGACTCCGCGCCGGCGATACCGGGCAGCACGCTTTTCCGTCCGCCGCCGAAGCCGGCATAAATATGGGGAGAAAGTCCGCCGGTAAGGATGACCTTATCGGCAGCAGCAACCTGTTTGTTGATCCACACGGGCGTCCCCCGCTTTGTGGTTCCCAAATACACGCAGGCTTCCGTCGCCGGATTATGGTCGTACACCTTAATACGGTGGAACAGTTCGCTCCCTATAATCTCTTCTTTCTCTGCCGCCGAATTCAGCCGGTGCTTTCCGGTTGCAATGATGATACTGATATCTTCATCCGGCACACCGATTTGATTTAATCTGGCAACAAGAATCGGTAAAAACAAATCAAAACGGGCCCAGACGCGGGTAATATCACTGACGATCAACACAACTTTTTCGCCCGGTTTCACCAGTTGCTCCAGCATCGGCGTTCCAATGGGATGGGCAAGCGCTTCTTCCATCAGTTTCTCTACCGTCTGAGGTTTATCAATCACCGGCGGAAGTAACACCTGGGAAACATGTTCTTCCGGAAGATCAGCGAGCTGCTCACTTTTTCCGTAAGGAATCCTGTATTCCATAAAATAATCTTCCTTTCCTTTACTCCGTCAACACCGGCAACGTAACCGGCGCATGTCCCATCAGGGTAATGGTATAGTCTGTCCTGCCTTCCGCCGCCAGTTTTTCCTGCGCCAGCTTCCAGGCTTCCGCCACGGTTTCCACCGGAATTTGTCCGGTCCGGCGGACAAATTCAAAGTTTTCCTTACGGGTCACCAGATACACGGTATGGGCTTCAATGATGCAGCGGCTTTTATAAGCAACAAAGGCAGCCATATAAAAATTGTCCCGGACTTCCTGTTCCGTCTTCTGCAGGTCGCTCTTAATCAGCCAGTCCGTAAACACGGCCGGTTCCTTGATGTCCGGGCATTCCAGCATGATGATGGCAATGCCGCCGGGTTTGACTGCCACATCCACATTCATGTGGCTCTTGGTACCCTGATACAGGTTGATATCCTTGGGATAGCCGCCGCCGCTGGCAATGACCACGTCCGCCTGTTCATTAACAGGAATGCCGCTGATTTCCAGCAGATCCTTGCAGCCCTGATAAAAAGCGGTCTTCCAGTTGCCGGCCACCACTTCGTACAGACCGCCTTCACTGGTGAGAACCACGTTCAATAAAAAGTCCGGATTCACATACTCCACACATTCCATCAGGTCTTCATGGAAGGGGTTGCCTTCCAGTTTTGCCGTGGTCACATCGGGGTTGCATCCGTCTCCTGGTTTTTCCGCCAAAGCCAGCACATGGTTGCGGTTGATGGTCTCCAAACCCGCCACGCCGGGTACGATGGCTTTGCGCCCGCCTCCGAATCCGGCCATGGGGTGCAGGGTCACAGCGCCGGTGGCAATGATTCTATCCGCATTGGCCACGATTTTATTAATATAGACTTTATTCCCTCTGGAAGTCGTCCCCTTGTACACCAGATTCGATTTGTCCCGGCAGTCATGCTGGTGCACACGGAACCGTTTCACCATGGCTTCCCCCAACACCAGAATATCCTCTTCCGGGGTCTGGGCCCGGTGGGTTCCGGTAGCGATGACAATATCAATATCGCTGTCAGGAATGCCCTTGTCATTCAGTTCCTGCACAATCACCGGCAGAAACTGGTCTGTGTAGCACAGCCGGGTCTCGTCGCTTACGACAATGGCTATCTTCTCTCCCGGTTTCACAACGTCCGCCAGCGGCTTGCTGTCAATGGGGTTGCGGATTGCCTTTAATGCAGCGGCTGCAATATCTTTTTCCACCGCCACTTTTTTCCCGTGCAGGTCGTAAATGATATGCTCTTCCGGCAAATCTACCTTCTGCGTTCCTTTTCCATAAGCAAATTCATAGGTCTTCATACACCGAACTCCTCCCGAACGATTTGTTTTTCATTCGTAACAGTAATTTCTTACAAACTATAAGCCTGCCAGCATCCTTTGAAAACTATAACAGGTATTATACCATAAAAAGGGTTTCAATCTAAGTTTTGTATGATTTCGGAACACTTACCACCGGCTGCGCCCGTTCCAGAACTTCCGGCTGAACAGGATCAGCAAGGTATACATCTCAAGACGCCCCAGCAGCATGGCAAAGGCAAGCATGAGTTTTGCAGCGGAAGGCAGGGACGCAAAGTTGCCTGTAGCCCCTATGACAGGTCCAAAACCCGGGCCTACACTGCTGAGGCAGGCAAGGACGCCGGTCACCGCCGTTTTGACATCGACACCCGTAAAAGCAACCCCTATAGAGAGCAGAACGAAAAGGCCGATATATGTATAGAAAAAGGACAGCACCAGGGCAAACACGTTGTTGTCAATTCTATGCCCATTGTAAAGAATCGGCCTGGCTTCCTGGGGATGCAGCGCCTTTACCACACCTTCCTTCACGCCCCGTGCCAGAACGACAAACCTGGAAATCTTGATGCCGCCCGATGTAGACCCGGCACAGGCACCGGTAAAGTACAGCAACATCAGACAAAGCCTGGGAAATGCCGGCCATTGGTCAAAGTCCGCAGAGACATAGCCTGTAGTGGAAATAAAGGCTGCTACCTGAAAAAAAGCTTCCCGGAATCCCCTGAAGAGCGAAAAACCGTTAACTGTTAAAGATACCGTCACTACGGTTACCAATGTCAGGAACATAAACAAGTAACAGCGGAATTCGTCGTCTTTTAACAGAACCCCGGGTCCGTTACTTTTTACTCTAAAATACAGGGAAAAGTTTCCTCCGGCCAGAAACATGGCAAGAGTCAATACCGCTTCTACGCTTACGCTATTAAAATGAACAATACTGTCGTTATAAGTGGAGAATCCCCCGGTGCCTACCGCCGAAATAGCATGAACAACCGCGTCGTACAAATCCAGTCCGCACAACAGCAGCAGAATTACAGTACACCCTGTGATAAAGGCATATATCTGGAACAGGGCCAGCGCAGTCTGTTGCAGGCGCGGCAAAAGCCTTTCCCCCTCAAAGCCACTGCTTTCCGCATTAAAAAGATGGGCAGCTCCCCCGCTGATTCTGGGCAACAGTGCAATGAAGATAACGATAATCCCCAGTCCCCCGATCCAGTGCATCCAGACACGCCAGAACAGCAGGCTGCGGGGCCATATTTCAATATCTGTAAGAACGGTAGCCCCTGTCGTGGTAAGCCCGGACATGGCTTCAAAGAATGCATCCACCGGCCCCAGCATACCGGCTGCCAGAAACGGCACGGAAGCAAAGCAAACTGCCGTAATCCATGCGCAAACAACCGTTAAAATTCCTTCCCGGTTCGTTAGATTATATTGTTCAGTAATCTTCGTGCCCAGTTTCTGAAAAAGAAAGCCGACGGCAAAGGAGGCCATCATACAGACAGCAAAAATCTTTCCTCCGTCGTCCTGATAGCCAAACCCCAGAAACATGGGAACCGCAAAGACCACGCCCAGAAAATATAGAATTTTTCCAATTAAGTATAAAATAACTTTGCCGTTCAATGTTTTACCTCCAAAAAGCAAGGTAAACACTGATGAAATGGTTTTTTCACCAGCGGCTGTTCATATGCCAGAATTCTTTCCGCAGCATAACCAGAACAGTATAAATTTCCAAACGCCCGATCAGCATCGCAAGGGCCAGTACCATTTTACCGGCATCGGAAATATGAACAAACTCCCCTTCCATCCCAATACCACCAAAGGCCGCGCCGCAACTGCTGATACAGGCCATCACGCCGAAAATGGCTTCTGTCAGGGACACCCCGGTGGCAGCAAACAGAATGGAAAGAACCACAACACTGATTACATAGAGGAAAAAGAACCGGCTGATCGAAACCAGTACCGCAACAGTCAGCGGCTTGCCCTCAAACTTTACCGCAAACAGCATTTTAGGATGCAGCACCCGCTTCAGTTCTACTATGGTCATGCGTACCAGAACCACAAACCGCGCAATTTTGATGCCGCCCGCCGTAGAACCCGCACACCCTCCGGTAAAATACAAAAGCATGAGGGTCAGTTTGGCTACGGCCGGCCACTGTTCGTAATTGGTAGAAGCAAAGCCGGTGGTAGAAGAAAAAGACGCCACCATAAAAAAACTGTGACGCACGGCTTCAATAAATGTATCATCCGTCCCTGCATATACAGACAAGGTGATGAGACATGAGGTTGCCAGAATAAAATAAATAAAAATACGGAACTCTTCGTCTTCCCACAGCACATGCCATCCCCTGTAACGGACTTTGTAATACAGGGCAAAGTTGGCTCCTGCCAGTATCATAAAAACAAAAATAACCAACTCTATCAGCGGGTTATTATAATGTAAAAGACCGTTATCGTAGGTAGAAAAACCTGCGGTCGCCACGGTTGCCATGGCATGGTTGACCGCGTCAAACAAATCCATGCCGCAAACAAAAAGCAAAAACGCTTCCGCCAACGTCAGCGACGAATAAATCATAAAGAGTATCTGCGCAGTGGTACGCAGTCGCGGCAGCAGGCGGTCTTCATTAAATCCCGTCGCTTCTGCAACAAACAGATGAAAGGCCCCGCTGGCCATACGTGGCAGCAACGAGATAAAAATTACGATGATACCCAGACCACCCAGCCAGTGTGTAATACCACGCCAGAATAAAACGCTGCGGGGCAGCGCCTGCAGACTTTCAATGACGGTAACCCCGTTCGTCGTTACAGCAGACATCCCTTCGAAAAAGGAAGCGAACAAATCCAGCTCCCCGGTCATCCAGTATGGCATTCCCGCCAGCGCCGCACACAACACCCAGGAAAACGTCGCCGTGGCAACCCCTTCCCGGTTGGTTATCGTCTGCGAATATTTGTCAAACCGGGCATAATGGTTCAACAGATATCCGACAAAGTTGCAAATCAGAAAGCAGGTAAAAAAAACTTCGGAGCATCCGTCTTCCAGGTACAGGGACATTCCCCAGGGAATAAAGTAAACAGCACCCAGACAGAAAACCATACGGGCCATTAAATAAAATACGATGCGTATATCCAAGCCGACACCTCTTACCAGCCGCGTTTCTTCGCCCAGAAATCAGGGTGCAGGAACATTACAAAAGCAAATAATTCAATACGGCCCATAATCATCGTTACATACAAAATCAGATATCCAAAGCTGCTCAGCGCTTCAAACGTGGTACCTTCTCCCATAATCCCAAAAGCAGAACCTACGTTACTCAAAAATACCACAACGGTAGCCATGGATTCCAGCATATCACTGCCGGTAAGGGAATATAACATGGAAAGCGCGATAAATACTATAAAATACAAAAAGAAATACCGGCCTACTCCGATAATTGCCTGCGCTGGTACCGGGCGCCCGCTCATGGTAATCACACTGACCATACGGGGATGAAGGGTCCGTTTAATCTCCTGCCAGCATACTTTTAACAACACAACTACACGGGACACTTTTACCCCGCCGGAAGTGGAAGCAGAGCAACCGCCGATGATCGCTGCATAAAACAGCAGGAGGCGGCTGAACGCCGGCCAATGGCTGAAATCCTGTGTTGCCAGGCCGGCTGTACTCATGATGGATACTACCTGGAAAAACGCATAACGGATTGATTGGAAAAGATCGTAAAAATGGCTTCTCCAAAGATTATAGGCAACCAGCAGACTGATGCCGATAATGAGCCCGAAAAACCATCGCCGCTCTGTATCTTTCCAGAACACGTCCACACGTTTTTGAAGGATTCTGTAATATAAAATAAAATTACAGCTTCCTAAAATCATAAACAAAACCAGAAACAGTTCTAAAACAGGATTGTTACATTCCATCAGATATGTCCTGTAATGCAGATAGCCACTGGTAGAGATAGAAGTAGCTGCCAGTTTTACCGCCATTTCCGGTGGCTGTTGCAGCACAAGAAGGATACAGATCATCAGCAGCGTCAGCCCGAGATAAATTAAAATCAGGACGCGAACCGCCTCACGGATATGGGGCATGGTACGTTCCGCCGAATTCCCCTGCACTTCAGCAGAAAATAAGTTGGCCGCGCTGGAACCCAACTGGGGCATAATGACGGCAAAAATAATGATAGCTCCGATACCACCCAGCCACTGGCTGATATCATGCCATAACAAGAGGCTGGAAGGATATGGAGCACCTTCCAGGACAGAACTTACACCTGTTGTAGTCAACGCAGATGCGCTTTCAAATAACGCCTTGGGCACAGAAAAATCCCCCGAAGCAACATAGGGAACAGCACCTAAAATACTGGTATAAAGCCAGGATAATCCTAAAAATACGGCGCCGCCCCGGATCGATAACCGCATCTTGCGCTGGGAAACGGTCGTCCGTATCGCATATGCACCCAGGGCAAATCCTATAAAGATGGTACCCAAAAATGGCAAGACCATCTCTGGTTCCTGGTTCAGCGCACAGACAAGGGAAGGCAGCATTGCCGCTGCCATTGCCAGAGAAACAATTCCCATCATGCGCAAAACTAATCGTTCTTCCATCTGATTCTTATCTCACATTCTTTTAAAGTGCAATCATCCGACTATTTGAAGCCGGCTTTTAAAACAGCAGCCCTTTCAGGTTATTACTCGGAAATAGTTGGACCTTTTTTCCAAAATACCGTTATCAGGCATTTTTAGTTCCGGCAAACATATCCATAACGTCCTGGACTACTTCTGTCTGTGCAAAAACAATAACTCTGTCACCGGCATTCAGCATACTTTGGCCATTAGGAACTGATGCTTCTCCTGCATGAACGATACCGCAGACCAGACATTCCCGGGGCAGCCGCGCCCGAATCAGCGTCTTACCGTCCACCTTGCACCCGGGTTGTACATTCAGTTCCAAAGCTTCCGCTTTGGCCCCTTCCAAAAGAGCTACGGATACCAGACCGCCCTGACGGACAAACCGCATAACTTCAGCCGCGCTTAACAGACGCGCCGACAATGCAATATCTACACCGACCTTTGCCATAAGATCTACATATTCATTTCTGGCCACCCGGACTATAGTCTTCTTGGCGCCAAGGTGTTTTGCCAACAGCGCCAGCAACAGGTTCAGCTTGTCATCATCAGTCAGGCAGACTACGCAATCTGCCTCCGTTATACCCTCTTCCGTCAGCAGGTCAATATCCGTACCGTCACCACAGAGTACCAGACCGTTATTAAGCTGTTCCGACAAGATGCGGCAACGTTCCTTGTCTTTTTCAATGACTTTCACAAAAACGCCCTGTTTTTCCAGCATTTGCGCCAACATGCGGCCGGCGCGCCCCGCTCCGATCAGAAGCACCCGTTCCAGTTTTTCATAGCGGGATTCAAAGTTCACCTCAAACTCTTTAATGACTTCCTGGCTTCCCACAAAGTACACGTTATCACCGGGTTCCAGAATGTCATCGCCGTGGGGGATGATCATCCTGTGCTTCCGGAAAATCATAGCGATGAGGATGTTGCCGGGCAGCCTGACGTTTTTCAGCGGAACGCCCAGGAACTTAAAATCATTAGGCAGTCTTGCGCCAAACATGCGTACTTTTCCGTCGGCAAAGTCATCTACGTCCAATGCGGCCGGCGTCATCAGGATGTGACTGATTTCATTTGCAGTGATCCGCTCCGGATTCAGATTCAGATCCACACCCAGAGTTTTATTCAGCAACGCAGCATCACTGTCTGTATACTCTTCGTTCCGTACCCGGGCCACGGTATGTTTGGCGCCAAAAGCTTTGGCCATACGGCAGGCGACCAAATTTACCTCGTCGCTGTCGGTTACGGCAATAAATACATCTGCGTTACGCACTTCCGGCATATCCAGGACGTCAGGCGTACACCCGTTACCCTGAATGGTTAATACGTCAAGCGAATCTTTAACTACCTGACGGCGCTCATCATCCTGTTCGATTACAACAACATCATAAGAACCATCGGCCAGAAGCTTGGCAATGCTGTAACCCATTTTACCTGCACCAACTACAACAATACGCATAAAATCACCTGCTTATCAATTTAGTCGCAAAAAGTCCGGAAAAGACTAGTAAACATTTTGTAAACCGGATTTCTTATAAAATTATACAGCTATACATTGTAATTATACTACCAACAGACCTTAAAATAAAGATTTTTTTAGTATCTGACGGTTCCCACAGAAAAAGCCCCCGCACGCAATGTGCGGGGGCTTCCTTATAACCGGCAACAATCTATCCTCCCGGGCCGCTTCCAGCCAAGTACTTTCGACGCGTGAGAGCTTAACTGCTGTGTTCGGGATGGGAACAGGTGGGACCTCTCAGCCATCGTCACCGGATCGAACGTCTTCTCAGACCTTCAAAACTTTACAGAAGAAACTACTTACAAACTAACTCGTCCTCACTTACATTCTTTAAATCAAGCCCTCGACGGATTAGTACCGGTCCGCTCAATACATTGCTGCACTTACACTCCCGGCCTATCAACCTTGTCTTCTTCAAGGCGTCTTACTGGCTTACGCCATGAGAGATCTCATCTTGGGGT
>NZ_FONL01000029.1 GCF_900112895.1 Succiniclasticum ruminis DSM 9236
CTACCCGCAGACCAAAGCCATACGAGAAAAGCGCTATAAGAAGTATTTGGACAGCAAAGGACAGCATTCAGGCAATAATGGCAACAAAACGAAACGGCACAATAAGCAGCCATCAATCACCCGGGCAAGCAGTCCCAAGCCCAAAGCCAAAGCCAAACCCAAACCCAAACCCAAGCCCCAGCCTGCCAATCTTAAGGATTACCTGGCTAAGAACAAGGGGCATTTTATAATGGCTCCTCCCTGCCCAAAGACAAAAGTTGATGAAAACAAAAAGCTGCTGCATGCATCCGTCGATAACCCGAAACATGGCGAAGGCTACATAGTCAGCGTTTCTGATACCGGGACATACCATGTTCTGTTCAGGGATGGGTACGACCAGGATTTTGCGTATAACGCCTTCGAATCAGGTTACCTAACATTGAAACAGCCCTGAATTTCCGCAAAGGATTTTTGTTGGCTAGACATTCCATGAGTTTCTTGTACTGATAGAGACATACAAAAAGCACTTCCAAACTACAGTGGAAGTGCTTTTTTTGATAAGATTGATAATACAGTAACAGCTAACATAAACAGAATGGAAATATATTATTACTTTTTATTTCCATACATGAAATAATAACATATTAATGCTACGATAATGCCACAAACGACAAATGTTAAACTGAAGCCTTCCCTCATAAATGATTTTATCATGCCTTTTGATAATACTTTCATAATAAAGAGAAGGAAAAAACCGCCAATGAGATATAGGATATATTTTATTATCGATGAAAATGATAAGCCTTCTTCAGTTTTCTGTTCTTTTGGTATTGAGTGCGAAGTATTATGGGCAGAGTTGTTTTGACCATCGGTTTTGGTATTGTATTGACCGGTTGTTATAGGAGAAGCCATCGAATTTGAATAATCATCACTTATGGAATTCCCGCAATACGGGCAGAAAACTCCTTCGGTTTCAATTTGGTTCCCACAATAAGGGCAAAAATTTGCTTCAACGATTTCTTGCAATCTACTCCCACATTGAGGACAGAATGTAAATTTATCATCAATCTCTATATTGCAGTTTAGACAAGATTTCATGATATGACTATTCTCCTAATTATTACTTTTAATAAAATTTCTACTGTAATTAATAGTATTTTAAGATAATCCTACAAATGTTACCAGTACTTTCAATATCCAAGCTTTTTCAACGTAGCTTCAGCATAATTTATACCATTGTCTGCAGATTTTTTGAACCATTTGATTGCTTCCTCTTCATTTTTTTCTATTCCTTTGCCGTAATAATACATGTGCCCTACATTGTATTGTGCTTGTCCGTCACCTTGCTCTGCCGCTTTCTTATACCACTTAAAGGCTTCTTTATAATCCTTTGTTACCACATGGCCCTTTTCATATTTTGAGCCTAGAATAAATTGCGCTTTACGAACCCCTTGCTCTGCTGCTTTCTTATACCACGAAATTGCTTCTTCTCTATTTCCCAAGCGACCACCAGAATCATATATAAGTGCTAAATTACACTGTGCTTGGGCATGTCCTAGTTCTGCTGCTTTTTTATACCATACAACTGCCTCTTTATGATTCTTACCTATACCGACACCATAATCATACATATAACCTACATGGTATTGTGCTTCAATGTCTCCCTGCTCAGCAGCCTTTCTATACCACTGAAAAGCACTTTCAAGGTTTCCTTTTTCCTCAAGACGTTGAGCATAACGTGTTTGTTCCACAGCAATCGAAGGTTGAACAATTCCAGCATCATACAGATTATCCTTGAAATTAAAATATAAAAATCCTAATATAACTAATACTCCAAGTAAAAGAACATAGATGTTACCAGTAGGAAGATTGGATGTTAGCTTTTTTTCATTATCTCCTTTAAAACCAGAAGTCGTTTCTGTATCATCTAATTTATTACCTGATAGTGAAGCACCGCAATGAGGACAGAAAGAGCCATTAGTTTCAATAAGACTTCCACACTTAGGGCAAGTTCTTCGTTCTTCTTTTGCTACCAACTGAGAACCGCATTTTTTACAAAATGCGTATTTATTGTCATATTCTAACTGACAACTAGGACAAATTTTCATTTCTTACTCCTCTTAAGATTCAAATACCGAAGAAATTTTAAAACAATTGAATGTTTTTTCGTCTAGCATTAATTATATCATACTCTCAAAAATCCTTATTTAAATTAATAAGTTGCGTTTCAATGTAATTTCTATCCAAATTATACTTGCGTATGAAATTGCCTAGGGTCATGTTTCCTTTTTTTAGATTGCAGTCACTACAAACATAAACCATATTCTCAATTGTCGACTGCCCCCCTTTATCTATAGGATAAATGTGATCCGCGTGTGCGTATCCATTGTAATTAATCAATCTCCCACAATATGGACAGTATTTGTTTTTTAAAAGTTTAGCTTTTACATCTTCAGCAATTTCTCGCACCTGGCGAGTGTTTTCTGCCATTTTATTTCTTTCTCTTAATCTTTTATTCTCGGCATTTTCTCTAATTACAATCTCTTTTTCTAAATCATGTAAAAAGCTAAGTTTTTCTTCGTAAGGTCTTCTTTTGATATAAAGATCTTGAGTACGTAAAACTCTATCTTGCATGTCGGTGTATTTTTTAAAATAATCATCAGCCAAAATACTAAAAGAATTAATGTCTTTGTTTAATCTTTCAACTTTTTCTCTATCGAAAATTCTATTAAAAAAACTACTTGCTTGTTTCTTTAAACCTTCTACTTTATCTGTATAGAATTTATATCCTTCCCAAAGAGATTCTGCCTTTTTCCTCAATTCTTTTTCATTTTTATTTAATTCTTCCAAACTTATATCAGGAATACTGAATTTCATCACTTCTAATTCTTTTAAACATGCGCTTCGCTTTTCCCTTAAACTCTTTAAACTTGCCCTCTTTATGCTAAATTTCATAATATGACTTCCTCCGCTTTTCTTTCTCTCAAACTGTACAAAAAAACTCAAAAACCTGGTAACAACCCCGGGGATGTTATGAAGGACTTTTGTGACAGAAATTTGGCTTACAGTTACAATGATGGATGATTTTTATGTGATAAAAATGCAAATCCGACGTAAAATAAATCAGCGCTACTTTGTTCAAATGAAAAATATCAAGTTTTAAATCAATTATTTCTTTCTTTTAATCTTTATTTTCCGTTCTTGATAAATTACAGATTAAGCAGCATTATTTCGTATATAACGCTCAACTGCTTCAGGAAATTCTTTAAGGATACTATCAATATACCAGCTATTAACTATATAGTGGCGGGCTTTAGGATCGGTATAATATAAGCTCTGTTTTATGTCTGAAAATGGAATTTTTATGTCAAATCTACTCCCTCTGCTGTTTATTATAATTGCTTGATCAAATTCCGATATGGAATACGAAAAAGGAACACGCTTAAAGTCATGAAAAATATTATTGGCATTATCAACTATCACAGCCCAGAGTTCGAGATCCCCGTTTAGTACATCATACTTTAGCGTAATATCATCCATTTTAGTAATAAAATTTCTGCGGCATTCGACATTATTCGCGTCCATTAATTCGTTACAATAGTTTTGAAAATATTGAACTATGTCTCGAAACATGCCCCTTACACTTACTTTCAATATAGTTTTTCTTTCTATGCAAAGAGGTTCTATAGTTGTATAATCATCCGGAATCAAGTAACTGCCATTCTTTGTTTCAGCGGAATGTAATATCCCACTACGTATATCAGAGTAAAATATCGATGAGATGTCCTCCCTAATATTAAGATACTCATTCATAAAAACAATGTAGTTCCATTTACTTTTTCTGTTTTCACTTTGCGGAAGTCCAAATCTGAATTGCATAAATGTATCTACAAGCAAGCACATTAAAGCCATAGCCGAAAATCCATTTCTGTTTGGGTCCTCTTCTATTAATTTGTGAATAGAATCCAGGTACCGGCCTTTAATTCTATCCTCAAATATTTGTACTGCAATTCGCCATATGTCTGGGGAGCTTTCCAAACTTAATCCTAAATCCACATAGTTTCTTCGGCTGAACCTTGGTGATATATATATGTCATTATTTATAAACATGATTTTAACCTCCCTGTTGCAGTTACTTCCTGAATAAACTCTTTATTTACATATATTATAGCATGGATATCCTGTTCTAATCTATTGGAAGGCACGCCTCTCGTTCTACCAAATGTCTGTACATAGACATATATGTTTATTATACACCCGACGTCTATATAAATAAAAAAATCCAGCCGAAAATCGACTGGATTTTAAGGAAAATATCATATTAGGATTTAACCTCCTGTTTTTTTCTGTATATATTGATTGACTGTCCTTTGCCATTTACCCAGTCATCCCATCCGTTACTGTGTTGGTTTAACACAACAACAATGGCATGATAAGGTGAACACTCACCAAGTTCAACATTTTCCAACAGTTTACCATTACTGTCTAAAGGAAGGGATGCCCGAACAGTTTTTGCTTTTTGAGTAACTCCAACGTCTTCTGTAACGCCAAGAACACTTCCTTTCAAAAGTGTCCATCTGCCATTATTAACAACTGCCGTTGCAGAAACAATTTTATTATCGGACAGTTTCTTCCTCTTAAAATAGTATGTGCCATTAGGAATCAAATTGCTTTCTTTGTTTTCAGTAGCATCGGCAAAAATCTCGCCTTTAGTTTCTGTTTTCGGATAAATAACCGTCCCTTCAAAAGAAGATAGAAGTTGTATAGCAGTATTTACATCTAATGCAAACAGCTCTGTATCAGATACACGACTTTTTGCGAAAATAGTATGAAGCAGGGCTTCTTTGTCATCGTAGTTTTCAACTTCAATAGCAAATATACGTTTTAGACCAGTTACATTTCTATAACCATCATGTTCCAAGTTATACATTCGCTGTTCAAAATTAGATGACCCCGTTTTTCCAATTTTGACTAACCCGGGAACAACTGATTTCATGATATAAATAATGCCCTTTGCCATTTTATCCCCGCTTTCTGCAATGATGTCTCTATATCGTTCTTTGTCGTTATAATAGCTATATCTTTCTATTTTACGACATCTGTAACTACAGCTTTTTCGATAACCCAACTGTAACCGGAAGCTATATATACAAATCAACTATTTTTACCTATTAACATTTATTAAGCATAATACCAATTCAGCAGAAACCAGTTTCATTATTTATTATTAATCTCTTAATCATCTTTCGTTGTTACTGACTTGGAATACGACATAGAATCTAATCAATACCCTTTATCTTATTTATTTCCGTTTCTGCATCTTGTGAAATAGCTCCAGTTTCATATGTTTTTATTAATTGTCCCGGATAGTATCTTTCATAAATATCCATTTTTTTTAACCAATTTTCGTTGTATTTTTCATTTCCGAGCATCCCAATATGTTCCCAATATAGCTCTGATCCATCATCAAGGATAATCGTAAAATCTGGATTAATGAATTTACCTGGTACATACTCTAATGGCCGTTCGTATTCATATTTAAGTCCGGACTTAGCTAGTAAATCGCATATAATAACTTCGGATTTGCTTCTCACCTGGTTCCCATCTACAGTTTTATATATGCGGTTTAGATGGTATTTATCCATACCAAGATATCGGGCAATCTCCTGATGCAAATGTTGTGAGTCCTGATTATCTTCAATCAAGTAAACAAAATAGTCCAAAAGATCATGCTTGTACTTCCTTTTCTCAGCTATATCGTCTAACATTATTGCCATTTTCTCATCAGATATTTCTGTATCAGAAACATCTATTACAAGCCAACGTTCCAATGCCTTGCTCAGTTTTGCGTTACCTGACAACACCGCCTTGTAGACTGCCTCCGACAATTCTTGAGGCGTTATATTGTTCTTTTTTACAGTCTTGACATAACCTTTTGCTTCAGTACTATTGTAGTATTTTTGTAAAATCGAGTCCTTGATGTCGTATAACTCTGATAAACCCGAGAACCCTTTTGCCACCAGAGTTATCAAGCCGCATTTAATGTAATACGGCAGACATTGTTGTATATCTTCATTATCGAAATACTGAAAAACTCTGCATCCCGCTCTTTTTCCTATGTTTTTATAAACCTCACGTAGCTTGGCTTCACTAGGAAAAGACCCATCAATAAAATGCTTCCGTTTTACGTCTATGTTTTTATTTGAGTACAAAAGATATGCATTTGCACTACTGATTTTACGAGCAGCTCTCCCGACTTCCTGATAATATTGTTCTGCAGACTCTGGAATCATAAAGTGAATGACCACCTTGATATCCGGAATGTCTACTCCCATACCAAATGCATTTGTAGCAAAGACCATATTGATTTCACCAGATTTGTACTGCTCTATTACCTCCATACGTTCATTGGCAGACATATCTCCATGAAATAATGTAGCTTTATATCCTTTATGTAAGGCGGTTTGTGCCAGTCCTTCAACACCACGGTCACCCTTTTTACGATATAAATAAACGAGAATCTTCTCGTCCCTGTGCATTTTAATAAGTTCCCAAAATTTTCTCTCCTTCTCCTCCTCATTAACAAACTTCATTACATGAAGCTGTATTTCATTTCTCATTAAGATAGTCTCTTTCAGAATATTATCTTTCTCAATCATAAAGGAAGCGCAGATATCATTTAATTCCATGGGATTGAGCGTGGCTGTCAATGCAAGAATTCGAGCCCATTTTCCTTCTCCGTATAGGTTGTTTAGGAAATCGGGTATACGTTTATAAAACGGTCTAAAGCTCATTCCCCACTGGCTTACGCAATGCACCTCGTCGATTACAATGAGCTTGATTTCATCCTTCCGTTGTTTCAGGCAGTACTCAAAATATCCATCGGTTGCAATTTTTTCAGGACTTGCAAAGATAAACTTAGGATTTATCTTTTTATTTGCAAAATCCGACATAACGTTCATCTGCTTCATTGCATCGATCCCGCCGTGAATTTCCAATGTCTCGTACCCCTGCTCTTTTATTTTTTGTGCCTGCTCTGCAATTAAAGCTGTCAGCGGAGATATAACAATACTTATCCCTTTAAGCTCTGCGGCAGCCATCCAATATATAGCCGATTTTCCGCCACCAGTGGGCATAATGCAAAGAGTACTACCTTTTTTTACAACATTTTTAATTACTTTCTTCTGAAACTCCTTTAGCTTAAAACCTAGCTTTGGAAATAACACCTTAAAATCTTTATCCAAATCAAGCATCGCCCTTCGCCCCTTCTCTTATCTGAGCCTTCAGGAAAGATATTTCACTTTCATGTTTCGTAGCAATGTATTCCAGAAACGCATCAACTATTACATAGCGATATTCAGTATCTATGTAGACGTTATACTCTGCCGCTTTATCCCGCAACATCTTATAAATCTCAAAAGCATAATAAGCGAACAACTCATATGGATAAAAGTAGTTCTGCTGGGTAATGGTTTTATCGCGGTCTATCATCAGAAACTCTGAATCAGTTCTGCAACCAAACGTTTCTTTCCCGGTTAAATACCATAGCGCCCAGATAGCACTACGGCTACGATTAGGGAATATAGCCGGGTGCACTTTATAAAGCATGTGAGTCTTTATTCCACCACCGATGACACCATAAGCAGTATATTCGTCGGTATCTAATAAACCCATATCTAAATCTTGGTAGGTCTTCGCGTTTTCATAGGTATTGGGATCGTATTTTTTCTGGTACTCATCTCCGAATATGCAAAGATTGGTTACAACTTTTAACAGCCAATCTGCATCTGCCATAGAAAAACTGATTCTGTATTTATCAAGCTCTTTCGCTTTCTTGTTAGCAAGTGTTTTTCTAATTATAGGGCATTCATTCTTTAATGTTTTTGATTTAAAACTATATGCATCGTCTTCCAAATCCTCCAACCAATTCTTCTTCAGGATATTTATATAGTTAACACGATCTTGTTCAAAATCATTAATGGATTCTCGTATGATAGCTTTATAATTCTCAGATAAATCTCCCTTTTTCTTTTTCGCTTGACCTGCAACTCTAAATTTTTCCTGAAGTCCCTGAAAACGTTCTAATGTAACTCCTTTTCCTGCTGTAGAATCCAAAAAGCTCTCAAAATACTGACCAAAATTTTTTCTTATAACATCCAATACTTTTTCGATATGTTCTTTAGTATAACAAACATCTTCAACTCCGCTATTATCCATTTTTGTATACATAATTGCTCCCCCTTGTGAACAATAACAGCTTCACTAGTATTCTATTTAATCTTCTTCAACATCCAAAGAAACCTCAAAGTGTTCCTGTTTCGACGTCGGAATCAAGTGGTGTGGTTCAGTATATGGCTTCTTTAAAAAACTATCTATATAAAAATTATAGCATAATATGGACATCAAAAAAATCCCCTAACGTACTCCTATGCCAAATTGTCGAAACAATGATATAATTACTTGAAATCCATAGTAAAAAACTCATTATTTTCCATTATGGAGATTGGTTATGAAAGGGACTAAATACACCACTAAAGAGTTACTATTGGAACGGGCGAAAGAAGCCATAGGGATTCCTTTGAAAGACATCGATATTACCGGCAGGCTGGCTACCGGCAAAGGTGCAATAGGCACGATGATAGAAGAATGCTGGTTTGGCTATACCCCTAATTCGGAATCAGAGCCTGATTTTCCAGAAGCCGGGGTTGAGCTGAAAGTCATCCCTTACATAAGCGGCAAGGCCGGCATTCGCGCCAAAGAACGATTGGTCTGCAACATTATCGACTACAACGAAGAATATAAAAAGACTTTCAAGGCCAGTTCCTTTTGGCATAAATGTCAAACAATGCTCTTGATGGTATATGAAAATATCAAGAATCAGTCCAAAGGCGACTTCATGATCAGCAATGCACTTCTGTTCAGTGCCCCGGACGAAGACCTGGCAGTCATAGAACATGATTGGCAAATCATCATGGACAAAATACGTGCAGGACGAGCACATGAGATATCGGAAGGGGATACCATGTACCTGGCAGCCTGCACAAAGGGCGCGACGGCCGAAAAATCTTTTCGGACACAACCATTTTCCGACATCAAAGCAAAACAGCGAGCCTACTCCCTGAAGCAATCATACGTTTCGGAGATTCTCCGAAGGTATGTGTTCGGCATTGAAGAAAACGAGCACATCATTAAATCCGTAGATGATTTGCACCGCACTTCTTTCGAAGAATTGGTCATAAATAAACTGAAACCATATTATGGAAAATCCAGGGACCAGCTAAAAGCCGAACTAGGAATCCACAGTACCGCTAAGAATCAGAACGAACTTATATTAGCCGGTATGCTGGGCATCAAAGGCAGAATAGCCAATACTGCCGAGTTCAAAAAAGCCGGTATCGTTCCAAAGACCATACATATAGAACCCAACGGTGCTATCAAGGAGAGTATGTCCTTCCCCACCTTTGACTTCATCAAACTAAGTATGGAAGATACTTGGGAAGAGTCAGAATTATATAATTACCTGGCGCCGACCAAGTTCCTTTTTGTTATCTTTCGCAAAAATGCCGCCGGCGGCTCCACATTCGCAGGTGCCCAATTTTGGAATATTCCTGCTGCCGATTTGGATGAGGTAAAAACAGTTTGGGAAAAAACCGTTCATATCATTCGGGAAGGGGTGCAGCTCACTTCGACCCGACGAGGAATATGTAACAATCTGCCCAAAAAAACAGATAATCCCGTTGCTCACGTCCGTCCACATGCAAAAGACAGCAATGATACCTTACCTTTACCTGATGGCAGAAGAATGACCAAGCAGTGCTTTTGGCTGAACAACAGCTATATTAGAAAGTTTATTAAGGAGCAGTGATAATCATGTACAGGATACGGGAACTTGAAACCTTATTGAAATGCACATACCCCAAAAAGAAAACTCTCAGGACCCAACGAAAACGCGAAGAGAATATTACTGCGCTTCAAAATCTGATACGGTCATCTATCGAAACTAATGAATTGGTTTTTGAACAAAGGGAAGAAAGGCTCAAGCTTTATGAAACAGCAGAAGGGGAAAAAATTTATATTCAATATCCTGGAAAAGAAAGTGTGCAAAAGGGTGATAATAAAAGGCCTTATGATTTCCGTCCAAAAATCCTTACTCCTGACGGTAATTCGGTAATAGATCTTCAGTTTAAAAATATTTGGGGCATTATTGAAGATTTGAATCATCAACAGCATAAGATTTTGAAACTCATGTCCTGTATCTTTTTTAGGATGGGAAGAATGCTCAATCATCAGTTTGTAGAAGAATGTTATTCTTGCGAAATAATCAACCCAAAGGGAGAAGTTATAGAACGATGTAACCGACACCTTGCATGGAATAAATTCTCTATGGATACTGAAATATTGGAATCCCTGAACTTTCATTGTGATAAATTGATGATAAATAGTGACGTCTCAATATCTATGGAAGCATTTTTGTGTTTTTTTGACCTCCTAATGAATAACGAAGATAGCAAATATTATTATGCTAATAATAAACTTACTGATGCACGGATAAACACAGGTGATTCAATGCTTCTTTTATCCTCTACGTTACATGGTAATATAAGATTATCGACCCTGCTACAGAAATTTGTGTCCGGCTATGGAGTTTGCCATTGTAATGTAGACGAAATCGAACCAGCCACAAATAATCTTGTTCATATCATAGATTTCAAATCGCTCATCACGAACACTCTCCATAGATACAATTTGAATTACCGTAATAGTGCCACCATCAGAACCGGCACTTCTAAGATAAAAGCCATGTTTAGAATCGATGAGCCCAGAATAGCAATTCTCAATACTGATGACAGCGATGCTAACTCAGTTTTGTCAGCTGAAGGTTGGACAGTTTTTTTCCTGGATGATTTACTTGATAAAACCCAATTTGCTGACTTCGAAGAAAGATTGGTCAATTATAATGAAACATCCCAATCACTATGACACTACTCCCGCAATAAGTCATCGCATGGCTCATGTGCATCTTAAAAAGGGCAAAGCCGAAACATTGCTTGCTAAAAAACTATGGCATAATGGCTTCCGTTACAGGCTGAATTACAAGAAGCTTCCCGGTTCCCCTGATATTGCTATAACGAAACATAAGATAGCCGTTTTCGTCGACGGTGAATTTTGGCATGGATATCAGTGGGAAGAAAGAAAGCCTCGTCTCAAAGCTAACAGGGACTATTGGATCGAAAAAATCGAAGAAAACATCGCCCGCGACAAACGAAACGACGCCCTGTTAACAAAAGATGGGTGGTCCTGTATGCATTTCTGGGAGAAAGATGTATTAAAGAACACTGATACCTGTGTACAGATGATATTACTTGCAATCAGAGAAAAAAATCAGTGAATCCATAACTGCCGAGATACATTATTATGTTGGACATTGCTGATAGTATATGAAAAACTAATGGTAAAAAAGTAAGTTATAAAAAAGTGCAGTGGTTGTTGCGCGAACATTTATTTTATGTTATAATATTTATGTAGACATATGTTCTGCTTTTTAGGGCCAATGATCCATCGTCTGATGGTGCTAACAGGGGAAATCCCCAGGCCAAAATTACAAGTGTGATGGCTGCAATGCCAAGGAGGACTTATGGAAAAAACGATTTGTGAACTTTTCGCCGGCGTCGGCGGATTCCGGCTGGGTTTCGACCGTCTCGGGACCGGCTGGAAGACCACCTGGTTCTCACAATGGGAACCGGGTGCAAGAACACAGTGGGCACATAAGTGTTACGTAGCCCACTTCAATGATTCTCCGGATATGAACGGAGAGTATCATACTGCAGAGGATATCGCGGCAGTCAGTAAGGAAGCTATACCTGACCACTCGGTTCTGGTTGGTGGTTTTCCCTGCCAGGATTATAGCGTGGCACACAGCCTGTCTTCTGCTAAAGGGATAGAAGGTAAAAAAGGTGTATTATGGTGGCAGATTCGGGATACCATCATCGCCAAAAAGCCCCCCTTCTGTTTATTGGAAAACGTCGACCGTCTTCTGAAATCCCCTGCCAGTCAACGGGGCCGCGACTTTGGTGTGATGCTGGCCTGCCTTGACCAATTAGGTTATATAGTTGAATGGCGGGTCATCAACGCCGCGGTATACGGCGCAGCGCAGCGCCGGCGCAGGACATTCATCTTCGCTTACAAAAAGGATACCGCCTATGCACAACGGATGTCCGCCTGCTTACCGGTAGATATCATCAGCCAACAAGGTTTCTTTGCCACCGGCTTCCCTATAGAAACTATAGAAAAAACCTGCGATACCTCTTTTCCCGCCGACCTGGTAGAAATATCCGATACCTTTGAATTCCGGTTTGAAAATGCCGGGTTCATGAAAAACGGAAAAGTCTATACTGCTCCCGTGAAAGAAATAGAAGAAACTCCAACCCTGCTCGGAAGTGTTCTGCAGGCAAATGTTGATGAGAATTACTACCTCACCACTGAAGACATGGCAAAGTGGGCATACATGAAAGGTGCAAAAAAAATACCCCGCAAGTCTTCTAATGGACATGAGTATGTTTTTTCTGAAGGCCCCATCGCTTTCCCGGACCCGTGGGACCGCCCCAGCCGGACGATGCTCACCAGCGAAAGTACAAAGAACCGGAGCACTCATGTGGTATCTGATCCCGGAACCGGTCGCCTGCGTCTGATAACCCCCGTTGAGGCAGAACGCTTACAGGGCTTTGACGATAACTGGACCGATACCGGTATGCCGCCACGCATGAGATACTTCTGCATGGGTAATGCACTAGTTGTACCGATGATAACAAGGATGGGTAAAGTTTTAGATAGAATTATTAATGAAGAGCCTTAATAACGCAAGATTATTAAAGCCCTGCCTGATGGCAGGGCTTTTGTTATGAAAACAGGAATTATCTGTTGTTTCATTTTTTCTTAATACATTCGATGGTAACCCCTTATTTCTTCGGTTTACTATATTTTGCTTTCTTTTCTAAATTACATTTCTGACAAAGCATCTGACAATTTTCTAATACCGTCTTACCACCCAACGACCACGGCTTAATATGGTCGCCCTGCATCTGGTCAAAATCAAACGGCTCACCGCAAATAGCACAAATACCTTTTTGCTTTTCATACGCCGTCCGTTTTTCATTATCACGAAATTCACGCAAAGAAAGATATTTTTCATCACCACTTAACAGGTATTCATAAATTCCAGATTTCTTACCAACTTCATCATCTGCCATCAAAGCATCAACTTTATCTTCCAAAGATACCTTAAATTTATCCGCATACTTATTATACAAAATACCCCATTTTAAGCCTTTCATTTCCTTACGAGGTTTCTTTCCTTTCGGGGTAGGAAATACAGTTTCAATCCATTTGATTACCGTCCTAAAATAATTCAAAAGTTCTTCAGCATTTGCTTCATGCTGATTATCTGCCATATAATCTTCTATCGTAATATTTTCTTTATCCGCAATCCATGAAAGAGCCGTTTCAAGAAAATCCTGCCGTTTCGGTTCACCTTTAACATATGGCTCACCAATTTTTATCCCTACCCCTGACGGCTTACTAAACTTTTTCTTTGCATCAGCAAGCCACGAACCGGTATAAATGGCATTTCGTAATTCCTGGGGGGTGAGTTCTTCCCCTACAATATTAATAATTTTAAACCAGTCCAATTTTTCTTTTTCTGTACCATCACAAATATAAATATTTAATTTATAATCTAAAATCTGTTGCTGTTCATCAGTAGTCAAATTACCAAAACCCCGATGGTCAATCGAAAAATCACCAGCTACATACTGACCAATAGAAATAGTCCGTTGCTGCCCATCCATCAGTTCATAAGTATCTTCACCTTCATCATTTTTTCCTGAAACACTCCAATACATTACATTCAAAGGAAATCCCTTCCGAATAGTACGAATAACTTCATCACGCTGATTATCTTTATAAATAAACTCTCTTTGAAATGGAGGACGAACATCTAACCGTCCATGATAAGCGACTACACCATTATCAGCACTATCAAGATACCCGGCGACAACCTCACTGATTGGAATTTCATACATTTCAATTTTCATAACACACCTACTTTCACTTTAACTTTTTTTACGAATCAAAATACGCCCATATGGTATTTTTGCTTTATCATTTATATAATATACAAGATGTTTCCAACCTACGGAAATTTGACCTGTATTTCCTTGTAAATAATAATCATTTACAAATTCTTCTGAAACACCAACACCACCAATTTCAATAAACATATCACCTTGTCCAAATCCTATAATTTCAAATTGTTCAGGATTATATTTATCTAAAAATGTAATAGGTACACCCATTACCCTATCATAATCACAAGGAATTTCTGCGGTCTTATTTACATTGATAGCATCATAATTATCATATTTAGGATATTCTTCCGAATTATATTCTTTGTATAAATCTAAATCTTCATGACGTTCTTCATAATCTACATTAGTATACCATCTAACCCCTTTAACTCGAATATATTTATTTCCATTAGCATCAATACGACTTCCACTTGCCGTTAATGGATAACTATCAGGAACTCGAAATTCTCTGTCGCCACTATGAATAGAAGCTCCAAGCCACAGCTTATTGTTTTTTATAAGTGTAAAAATTTCCTTATATGTAATAGCATTGACATTACCTATGATTATAAACTTTTTATCATATTCAACAAGTTGGGCAATATACTCACGGAATAAAGAGAACGGCGGATTTGTCACTACAATATCAGCTTCTTTTAATAAAGCGATACTTTCTTCTGACCGAAAATCGCCATCGCCCTTAAGATACCGAATTCGATGTTTAATAATTTCTTTTACGTCTTCTAAATCTTCTCGACCATCGCCAGTAACGTCTTTTAATTCCGTCAGCGTAACTTTATATGCCCGTTTTCCAGTAATTTTATATTCTTTCCCCTGATTCTCAAACAATCCAAATTCTTCTCCAGCAACAGGAGACCCGGTGTAACTTACAGAAATAAGTTTCTTTAATTTTAACCGATTAAAATTCAAAGCAAAAAATTTAAAAAAATTACTTTCATACGGGTCATCACAATTACAATAAACAATTTTACCTTCAAAATTGCTCTTAAAAAATTTCATTTCCTTTTCAATATCAACAAGCTGAGTATAAAACTCATCTTTCTTATTCTTTTTTGCATTAGTAAGACCCTCAACGGTTGGCATAATCATCACCCCATATTTCATTTCCAATATTATAACATTATTTTCCCAGAACGGCAGATTTTCTTTTACGAATTAAAATCCTTTTATAAACGCCCTTTCCTTCTATTTCAAATTGTCCATGAGTTATGCCATCGCCACCATCACCATTTAAATCATGTTCATGTCCTATAATTTCAAATTGTTCAACCTACTAAAAATAAAGAACCTACCTTAATAGGCAGGTTTACATTTTGACTGATTTCTCAGTTACTTCTTCAATTCAGTAATTTGCAGCAGGAACAAGCATCATCAACGTAATACAGCCCTCTTTACAGGTTATGACAGTTCTTTTCGTGTTTAGATTGTTTTAATCTGCGACAATAGTGCCATTAATTAGCTTATATTTAGATACTTTTTGCTTTTCTTCGTTTGCTGAATAAACGTTTTGGAAATAAATCATAACCACTTCTTGTGAATAATAGTAATTACCAAAAAACTTAACATTATAACAAAATACAAGATCTGTTTTATTATATAGCCTTATCAATTTACATTCCAAATGATAACTATTCTTCAGATTCAAGATTATTTCAGCATGGAGAAAATCTCATATGCTAATAATACAGGCACAGCATTTCCAATTTGTCGATATTGAGAACTCCGTTTCCCATAAAAACGAACGCTGTCGGGAAAACTTTGAGCACGGGCAGATTCTCTAACAGAAATGACTCTATCTTGATTAGGATGAAATACCGCTGACCAATACGGATAAGGCCTAGATAAAATGGTATTAAATACCCCATCTTCTGACAACTTACCAAAGCGATTCCCGTACCTTGAATCGCCATACTTTAAAAGATTTCGAGGTTTTAATTCTTCTGGCAAATCATTCCATCCCGAACCATTTTTATTTGATAGCGCTAGACATCTTTCGTATTGTATTGTGCCAAGTCTATTTGTTACATGATTATAAGTTAACCCTTTTTCATTTCTAAGTATTTTTTGGTAATCGGATAAAGGTTCAGATTCATATATTACTTCCTCAATGCCACTTCCATTTTCTATTCTGGGCAAATCTGAAATAGCATCACCTACAGTAATGAAAGGCAAAAGCCCATTATCTCCCTTTATTGGTTTGATAACACTATCGCGAAATTGCGTGGCGCCAAAAATAGTAGTTCTAGGAAAGTTATATTTAGGTAGTGGAAATGCTGGAATCGACAAATCACCATATGAACCCCAAATAAACACTCTCCATCTATTTTGAGGAAGACCATAATAACCTGCTTGTAATATTCCAAGTCGTGTATTATATCCTAATTCATTAAGTGTAGTTAATAATAATCTAGGGGTAGCACCACCTGCAAGAGAAAGCATACCCGGTACATTCTCAAGTAAAACATAACGTGGTTTTAGATAATCAACAAACGCTAAAAACGTTTCCATTAATGAATTTCGGGGATCGTCTGGATTTCGGAAACGATTGTAACCGCTAAATCCTTGACATGGCGGTCCGCCAGCTATCACGTCAACATCTCCAGGTTTGGGCAAGTTTTCATCTCCGCAAATTAGTCGCGTCAAAAGAATATTAGCATCTTCCATAAACAAAGTAGTATTCGGATGGCTATTTCTATATGTTTCACAGGCATTAGAATCTATTTCGTTAGCCCATTTAACAGTAATACCAGCTTTCTCCATGCCCAAAGAAAGTCCACCAGCTCCGGCAAAAAGGTCAAAGGCATTCATTTCTATTTATTCACTCCAAAAAACAATTTTTATTATTGTAAACCTTTTCCGTTCTCTTAATAATATTATTGTATCATTTCTACAACAAATATACTAGTTAAAAATGTTGTATACAACAATATGACACAAAAAAGAAAAGTTGCGGTTTATAAGCCGTTTTTCAGGTTCTTATATACTGCAACAAAATGTGTACTTTTTGTCATTTCCATTGAAAACTTTTCACGACAAACCATCACAAAATGCTTCTGCCCTTTTCCCAAAAACAAAAAAACAGCGCTTAATCATATTTAATGATTAAGCACTGAAGTTTAGAAAAAATCCGAATTTGTCGGCTAAACGATACTCCATTTTCGCCGTATCGTATGCCATAAAAGACAAGTCTGTGCTGTAATATAAACAAAGAAAAAAGCACCGCTTGGTTTACTGGCACTGGCTCCGCACGAACCGTCGACCAGCAAAGCAAGGATGCTTTGTTTAAATCCATTATAGTAGTAGATGAAACGAAAATCAAGACGGAAAAGGATTTGCGTTATACGATACTCCGTTTTCGCCGTATCATTCAACAAAATCTGAAACAAGTTCTATGATATCTGCCGGAGTTGTAACTACATCAATGGTATTTCCATTGGCATCATAATACTCAACTTCAAAATGTGTACCGTCATATTCCAATACAATTGTTCCCTCAGTACCCAAAGGAAGTCCGTTAAATTCTCTCTTAAGCTTTACAACATCTAATTCTTTCAATTTTAGCCCTTCTTCTCATTGAACAATCAGTATTAGACACTACACTTCGATTTGTACGATTATCATCGACTCACTTAATTATAACAAAACAGCCGCAGAAAAATCTACGGCTGTTAGAAAAACAACAATTTATAAAACCGGGTTCTGTTCAGTTAAACGCCAGCGTCTCCCCGTCTTCAGGCATCAAATATTCCACGCCGCGCTTTGCCAGCAAGCCGCGCATTGTATAACGGGTTATGGATGCATGCGCCACTGTATCCATATGGCTGATGACAATCTGCGCATCCGGTACGGTCCTGGCAACCGCTTCCACATCTTCGTCATTCATGATTAACCGTCCAAAACCGACCAGTTCCGCAGCGCAGGCGTTCAATACCACCACATCCGGCGTAAAAGTCTGCAGCGTCTTTTTTATTTCTGTAGTCCAGATCGTATCCCCTGCAACATACAGTGTCTTTTCCTGTTTTGCCTGAAATAAAACACCGCATGCTTCTCCGCAGGGTTCTATCACGCCATGCAACGCCGGTGTCCGGGTGATTGAAACATCACCGCAGGCATACGCGGTTTCCCCTAACACAAGGACCTGTTCAAAGCCGGATGCACGGAACACCTTGCCGTCTGTTTCATTCTGCACCAAAACAGGCACCGTTTTGTCCAACAATCCTCCTACCGTGCCATCCGGCGCCATGTCAACATGGTCAGGATGAATATGCGTTACAATATAATAGTCTACGCCTTTCAGTATTTCCTCTACCGGTTCAGGCAGCGCGCACATTGGCATCGGTATCCCTTCTTTCGCTGTATCCGGAACATGAAACGGATGATTCGGGATATCCAAAAAACATCCCATCCGTCCTTTTTCCAAAAGCCAGGGATCTATCAGAAACGTCTTGCCTGCATATAAAACGCGAATCGTTGCATTGCGAATCTGTTTGATTTCCATAAAGCACCTCCACCGTTTTTTTTAATTATAGCAAAACAGCCGCAGAAAAATCTACGGCTGTTA
>NZ_FONL01000026.1 GCF_900112895.1 Succiniclasticum ruminis DSM 9236
TGCAGGTCGTACAGATACTCGCCGCCCAGTTCCAGAATGCGGCTGTGATAATCCGCACCGGCAGTCATGCCCATAACGCCCCTGTGCAGTTTGTTGCGCATCCAGCCATAATTCAGGAACACCAGACCTTCCCGTCCGGCTTTGTTGTAACCGGCGTACAGGCCAATGCGTGTGTCTTTCAGCTCGTTGCCTGCCGTATTGTCCGCAAAACCCGTTTTACTGTAACCGGCATACGCACCGGCCCGCCAGTTGGGAGCAACAGCCTTGTCCCAGCCCAGCAACGTAGTGGAGCTGTGGTAATCGGCGCCGTCTTTCAAATCGCCCCAGTTCTTGCCAAACTTCAGCCAGATATCATTCTCCGCCGGTTCCAACAGTTTCAGGGAAACTTCCGGGCCCCCGCCGCTGCCTCCGTCTAACTTAGCCTCCGGCAGTTTTACCTTCACCGGTTCCGGTATAAAGGCTTCGTTAAGACGGGATGACAAAAGGTGACGGGTCATCACGCTCCGCTGGGCCAGCGCCATGCTTTTCGCTGACGCGTTGGAAGAAATCGCAGAAAATGCTTTCTTTGTCTCCGCAGGCGTCAGGGTGAACAGGGGACGCATTTCATTGCGACGGGCATCGCCCTTTGCAGTCAGGTTATTGTACATGGACATCATAGCGCCGTATGTTTCTGCCTGTACCGCATCGGTTTTTCCGAGATTGTTTGCCGCTATACCTGTCACTACCGCCGTATTTCCTTCCACGGCGCCGGTTTCATCCAGCATACCGAACTTATACGGCGCGTCTTCCGTATTCGTTACCGAACCGCTGACAGAACCGGCCTGCAATACGGTAAATTTTTCATCCGGCAGCAAGTTTTTAGCGATGACCTGCGAACCGTCGATGTTGGCATCACCGCTTACCTTGATTGTTCCGGCGGCGCCGCCTGCCACACCCTGCAATATGCCATCAGAGAGCAGATTGCCGGTAATATTCATGGAAGATGCGCTATTGAGCGCCCCTGCTGTACCACTATTGATGAAAAAACCTTTATCGGTATTATCCAGTTTGGAAACAAAATCCGCTGCCGCCTTGCTGCTCATGTCGTGGACCTTGTAACTTCCGCCCAGCAACGTGGCGCCATCCGCTACGGTCACACCCACCACATCCGCGGTACCGGTATAGGCCAAAGTGCCGCTCTTCACGTTCAGTTTCATATTGTCCGGGCCGGCGATGTTACCGTTGTACGCCATCGTCGCCGCAAAATTCAGGTTCGTCACCAGATCAGGAATGTAGGCGTCATAGGCGTACCCTTTATCTCCCGTCTTTCCGTTGTACTGGATACGCAACAGCCCTTTCTGTGTTGTAACCGTTTTTATACTGGCCTTAACTTCCGGATCCGCCTCATAATCTGCCGCATATTGTAAATATTTATCTATTAAGGCAGGATTTTTTTCCAGTTCTTCACCTCTGGGTTTTGGATTCTCCCCCGGATGATTTTTCGCCATCCACGCTTCAAAGGAAATCGCAGGTTCTTTTTCCGTTTTTTCCACGCCGTCATAACTGCCGTCTGTTTTGAAATGCTTCCAGTCACTGGTGATATTTCCGCTGATGGAGGCACCTTCCTTTATGTTGATGTTTTTTACAAAGGCGTTTCTGCTGATATAGATTGCGTTTTCCGCGCCGGACAGGGAACCGCTCAGATTGTATTCCTTTACCTGCGGCCCGTTTAACTCGTCTGCCGCCGCATTGAATACGTTCTCATCCATGTCCGTCAGTTTCAGATTTTCAGGATCGTCAATCGCGCCGGTTCCCTCTTTCACACTCCGTTTGTAACGGATATAAGAACCCCGGTACTCATCATTCGCGCCGTTGGTGCTGGCTCCGAAATCAAAACGCACGCCCGTGCCGCCCTTACCCTTAGCCGTAACCGTACCGGCCTGGTTCACCACCTGGTCGCGGCCATAGGCAATCAGGATACCGTTGCCCCGGAGACCGTCCGCATGAATTTTCGTGGCAGCGGGAACGATCACCGAATTCTGCATGCCGTCCACCCGGATGCCGGCAGCACCCGTGCCGTTAGTTAAAATATCCGCCGCCTGGGTCACCGTATTGCGGGACCCGTAGATGTGCAGGCCGATACCCAGCGACACGGAGCTTGGTTTGCTTTTAATATATGACGTACCCGCTTCATTCCGGGCAGAATAGCCCTGGGTATTGGTAAGGATTTTGCCGTCTCCGTAAACGGAATGCCCGAAATAAGCCTCCCGGTCGATTTTATACCCCAGGTCCTGCATCACAGCCAGTTCAATTTCCATAAAGGACGTATAGTTGCTGTAATCCCGATGGCTCATCATACCGGTTGTCTGCAGATGGGAACCTTCAAACGTATCGTGTTCCCAACCATTGACCGGAACACCGTTGACGCCGAAGAAAGTGGCGCCCGCCAGGGCATCCGTTACATTGGGTCCCATAAAAAACGCCTTCCCGTTTTTTCCGGAAGCATTTTCTTTTTTATATTGGTTGTTGACAATAAAGAAATCGCTTTTCTTCACGCCGGGGTTCGCTTTCTTTTTTTCTGTAAAGCCTGCCGAAGACAGGATTTCCATCCCCGGTTTTGCCGGGTTCATGTTCTGGTCCACCAGATGCATGTTCCAGGAATCCTTATCGGTTACTTCGGTACTAAACCGCATCATCACTTCCCCTGTCGCTTTGGATTTTATTGTGTCTGAAGGGTCCTGTGGCACATAGACATTTCCTGCTTTGTCCAGGTATTCTACGGCCTTGCTGATGCCCAGGGCATGGCCCAGCTCATGGCGGAACGTGCCTACAAAATCCGCCGCCTGTTCGTTGGTCGGCAGTACCGTATCCGTATCCACCCACCAACCGTCCACCGCTCCCTTGCGGGCTGCGCCCATATACTGACCTATAGCGATTTCGCTGATTCCATAATCCCCCGAAGGCGGATTATCCATTTCGGCAATCTTATCCGTCATCCGGAGCAATTTTTTCCCGTCCTGCAGTTGCTGCGCCACAAAATTAACTTCGGTTTCCTTTGCCTTTCTGTTTTTCACGATTAGAGACGTAGTAGACGCATAGGCGTTCTGCTCATTTTTCTGCGTGGTCACAAACACCTGCCAGGGCTGCCCGTTTTTAGCTTTCGGGCCGATCAGCCCCGTCCAGTAGGCAGTACTGGATTTTACCGGCTGGATCAGGGAAGGACTCAGCGTATACCCGGCTTTGTCCACCAACTTTTCAATCTTCTCGCCTTTGGTCAGGAACTGCATTTCTACAATCGGCTTCCCATTATAATACACATATTCCGGCGCCATTTTAAACGCATGGCCATATCCGGGTGTGGCCAGCAGCGCAGCCATAACAGCTGCCGTTAACAGCTTATTCTTACTGTGATTTTTTTTCATGAGAACGATCACTCTTTTCTTGCTTGTATCCTTTTTTATAATGAATCATAATTATAATAATTTTATTATATCACACAAAGCATAAATCAGATTTGTATTTTTCTATCTTTTTAGAAATACTCTGCCAATACCGGCCCAATTACCCGTAAACAAAAAACCTGCCCTTTCACTGAAAGGACAGGCAATTTTTTACTGGTGCCGGGGACCGGAATCGAACCGGTACGGGTATCTCTACCCGCGGGATTTTAAGTCCCGTGCGTCTGCCAGTTCCGCCACCTCGGCAGAAGGTATGGAGGCGACACCCGGAATTGAACCGGGGATAAAGGTTTTGCAGACCTCTGCCTTACCGCTTGGCTATGTCGCCGTAACCGATATATAAAAGAATCTCTCCTTTTATAAACAATGGAGCGGAAAACGAGACTCGAACTCGCGACCCCAACCTTGGCAAGGTTGTGCTCTACCAACTGAGCTATTTCCGCAACATGGTGCCTCAGCACAGAATCGAACTGTGGACACAGGGATTTTCAGTCCCTTGCTCTACCAACTGAGCTACCGAGGCATAATGGCGACCCGGACGAGACTCGAACTCGTGACCTCCGCCGTGACAGGGCGGCATTCTAACCAACTGAACCACCGGGCCGTTTTTCATCAAGCATTAATAGTATAGGTTATTTCTTCGTTGCTGTCAAGTTTTTTTAAGAAATGCATGATAAATGCATATTTGCGACTGTGATGCCATCACTTTCCGTCGTTTCCCAAATCCAGGAGATACGGCTCCAGACTTTCCGCCAGCAACACCTCAAGGTCCTCCAGGTTCTTTGCGTCAAATTCATGGATCGTGTTGGGGATCAAGTGTTTCTTGTTCTCCGCATAAAACTCATTGCGCACCCGGTTATACAGAAACACCAGCTCATTACCCGCATCAAAATCCGCATAATCCAGAATAACCGTTGCGTTATTGATAAAATCCAGCGGACACTGTGGCCCGATAAACTTGACAAAATTGCCGACCCGTTCCGGCAGCGTGTCCGGAAAATGCCAGTCAAGAATCCCCTTGTCTCTCAGCAGATGACCGGACCGGGGTACATAGGTCGGAGTTGTCTCCTCTACCAGCCGGTCGATTGCACCGGTAATCCACTCAGCAAACACGTCTTTATCTCTGGTAATATACCGGAAATCCCGGTACCGGAGCAGCCCGACCTGGCGAACCGGTACATAGTCAAAGGTCTCTTTCGTATAAATCAGCTCCAGCCTGCGGCGGGCTTCTTCGTTTACATATGATCCCAGAACAAACTCATGTCCCTTCAACTGACCGCCTTCCTCAAGCGAAAAACCATGCAGTTCTTTTGGGAGTTTCTGCAGAAACTCCCAGTCAGGGCGGCGCTTTATAATCACTTCAATATCTTCCGGTTTTGGCATAACGGTATTAACTCACCGCTCAGATTTGCGGCTTTCCTTCCATTTTATTTAACAAATTTCCCAGCGTCCATTTAATGGTGTCCGAGGGATTTTCCTCCAATCCTAACGGCTTCAGGTCCGTCTCCCGCAGGAACCGCCGGATAAACTTGTTACCATCTGAATTATATGCAAACATATCCGCATAGGCAAACGTCCTTACATAGGTTTCCATATCAAAATCAAAGGGCGAATGACTGGTAACCATGTAAGAGTCCATCCGGTGCACCACCATCACCACCAGGGCCCCGCAACCGGCCTGTTCTGCCGCGGCCTTCATGGCTTCCTTGTCAGGTTTAACGTTTTTGGCAAACATTTCATTGACTGCGGCATTAGCTTTTGTATTGTCATCCATCAGCCGGTAATAGGGCACATGGTAATCCATCTTCACCATCTGGATCCATCCCCGCATATCCGACCTGCTTACACCGCCGGTACGGTCTATAACCACAAAATTCACCGGTTTCGTCTCAAAAGCGTACGCCTTGGACACGCCCGGAAACGGAGCCCCTTCCAAAACAGATATATCCCCGGCAATGCCGCTGCATAACGCAACAATTACCGCCAAGAATAAAAACAGTTTTTTCATTTTTCCTCACCCCCCGCCAATCCAAACTATATTCTTTCATTACTCTATGAAACAGGATTGACTCTTTTACAACCCGGGATTATTTTACAAAATAATTATGTCATTTTTATGAAACCGGAACCGCAAACCGAATACCCCTGCAAGCCACGGCACGTCTTCACTAAACACCTGCTGTAACTGCCCCCCCGACTCTACTCTTTCCAGATATTCTTCGCTGTCCCGTGCCCCAACGGGGCAACGCCCAGATACCCCGCCAGTGTCTGGCCGATATCGCTGAAGATATGTAACGGCGGAATCTGCTGCGGTTTCACATTCTGTCCGTAAAACAGCACCGGGATTTTTTCTCTCGTATGGTCCGTGCCTTTCCAGGTGGGATCGCAACCGTGGTCCGCCGTCACCAACAGCACATCATCCGGCTGCAACAGGGCGAACAGTTCCGGCAGCCTGCTGTCATAATACTCCAGTCCTTCCCCATAACCCAGCGCGTCCCGGCGATGGCCGAAAGATGAATCGAAATCCACAAAATTGGCAAACACCAGCGTACGGTCCGGCGCGTCCTTCACCGCCTGCAGGGTCGCATCAAAAATCTTATCCAGCCCCGCTGCAGGATAATGTTTCGTTATGCCCCGGTGGGCAAAAATATCGGCAATCTTGCCAACCGCATACACATTGCCTCCCGCCGCCACCAGCTTATCCAGCAGCGTTTCCTCATGGGCCGGCACTGCATAATCGTGACGGTGGGCCGCTACCCGCTGAAAATCAGCCGCCTTTGTGCCCACAAAAGGCCGGGCGATAACCCGGGCGATTTTATAAGGCTTCACCAGTTCAAAACTCAGTTTACAGAGATCATAGAGCCGTTCCAGCCCGAAGGTTTCCTCATGGCAGGCAATCTGCAGCACGCTGTCCGCCGAAGAATAGATGATGGGCTTGCCGGTGCGCATATGCTCCTCGCCCAGTTCCCTGACGATCTCCGTGCCACTGGCCAGCTTTTCACCCAGAACGCCGGGAAGGTTTCCTTCCCTGATGAGCGAGTCCACCAGCTCCTGTGGGAAACAATGAGGCTTGTCCGGGAAATAGCCCCAGTCAAAATCCACCGGCACCCCGGCGATTTCCCAATGGCCGCTGAGGGTGTCCTTGCCCCTGCTCACCTCTTCCGCGCAGGTATAGGCAGCCTTCACCCGGCCGCCGTCCAGTGCCGTGTCCTTGAGCGGCTCCCCGGAAATGGGATGAACCATGTCCTCCCCTGTGCTGAGCCGATGGGCCGTTTCCAGCCCTAGCGCCGCCAGGTTTGGCAGCAGCAGATACCGGGGCGAACCGTCCGGGTTCTTCCGATTCTCTGCCATCCATTTTACAATATGTCCCAGGGTATCGGACCCCATATCCCCGAACGCCACTGCGTCATGGGCAGAACCGATGCCAAAGGAATCCAGCAACGTTATGATTACACGCACCATTGCCATGCCTCCCTGTTCCTTGTTTTCCAAAGCGCCCTTTATTTCAGTTCGTCCAGCATCTGCTGCGGATTCTCCACCGCCTTTACTTTGCCGAAAGCCTTCACGATGATGCCTTTTTCATCTATTAAATACGTACTGCGGACCACACCCATGGTCTTTTTGCCGTACATGTTCTTTTCCTGCCACACATCATAGGCCTGGATTACCTTCTGTTCCGTATCCGACAGCAGCGTAAACGGCAGGTTGTATTTCTCCTGAAACTTCTTATGGGACGCCACGCTGTCCTTGCTGACACCCAGCACCACCGCGCCCTTTTCCCGGAACTGGGGTAGCAGCTCCCCGAAATTGCAGGCCTGTTTCGTACAGCCCGGGGTATTATCCTTCGGGTAAAAATACAGCACAACTTTCTGTCCCCTGAAGATCTTCAGCGCAACCGGATTCCCGTCCTGATCCGGCAAGGTAAAATCCGGTGCCTTAGTTCCAACCTCTAACATAACACGCCTCCTGAAACAACATTTCTGCAAATAAACTCGTTCTCATTTGCGCACCACACAGTGCAATGTATCTGCGGCTTGCGCTCTTCAACGCGCTGCCCGTTCACAAAGCCGGCAAATCCGCCTTGCCCGGGGGACTTGCTTTCTGAATTTTATGTTTTATCCACCGCAATCAGTTTTTCCAGCGCCCGCTTCGCCACAGCCTGGAATCGTTTCTCCGCCATCTTGTACACATCCGGCGGTGCCACGGCCTCGCTGTCCGTACGTTTGGCCACCACGCCGCAGATGGCGCCTGCCCGCAGCCCGTGCACACTGCACAGGGTAAAAAGCGTCGCCGCTTCCATCTCAAAATTGGTGCAGCCCAGGGCCTGCCATTCCTTCAACGTGCCTCGCAGACGTTGCACCACATAACCGTTAAGGCTGTCGTAGCGCTCCTGTCCGGGCCAGAAACTGTCCGTGGTCACGCCAATGCCCAGACCGAAGGGAACCTTCAATTCTTTCGCCGCATCCCGCAGGGCAATGGTCACATCCAGATCCGCCACCGCCGGATACTCGATCGGCGCGTAGGCCCTGCCGGCCCCGTCCATGCGCACGCAAGCCTTGCTGATGACCACATCCCCCAGATTCAGGTCTTCCTGCAGGGAACCGGTAGTGCCCACCCGGATAAAGGTGGTGACGCCCAGACGCCCCAGTTCTTCCACAATAAAGGTGATGCAGGGACCTCCCATACCACTGCTGATGACCAGCACCGGCTCCCCGTTCACCCGTGCCAGCCAGCTGGTAAACTCACGGTGACATGCCAGATACACCGCATCCGGATCCACTGCTTTCGCCAGGCCTTCCACCCGTCCCGGATCCCCGGGTACAAGAGCATACTTCGCGCCCTGCAGCATCTCCACCGATAAACCCACGTGATACAGCACTTCACCGGGTTTTGCGTAATTTTTCATCGAACAGTCCACCTTTCTGTGCAATTTGTGAAACACACCGTAACATGATACGTTTTTGTTATTTCATTATACCATAGATAAAGTCGCAGAGTATGGAAATCAGGAAGAAAAATCCCCCGTTGTGTAAATACGGGGGATCAGTCAGGAGAAAAATCATGAGTTATCATAAACACCAGTCTGAACTGATACACAGAAAAGGAGGTTATGTTTTACTCATCAATATTAAATTCTTGTCGGGCATGCACAAACTGAATCTGTTCTTGTACCTTCCGCCCGTTATTGTTTAATAACTGATAATGGAATTAAAGGGTTCCAACACCTCCCTGTCGCCGGTAATCAAAGCGTTTTCATCTACTACGGCACCCTGCTGTGCCATGACTGCACCATTGATAATACTGTCCGTTCCAATGGTCAGTTTTCCCCGGCACAGCAACAGTGCCTTATTTAATCTCACATGGTTTCCTATACGCAGGTTGCGCTCCGCCAAAACAACGATGCGGCCTGTTAACACTGTATTGTCATCAATCGTCACGTCGTCGGCAAAAGCCAGTATGCCATCTCCGTTCACCTTCAAGCCTTTTGGAAGCTCGATTTTGTTCCTGCACAGATAAATCCATCCGCTTAATCCGTCACGCTGCAGTTCCAACGCAGAAGGAAAATCAGTTGAAGCCCAGCCCGCAATTTCTTCAACGGAAAATTGCGGAAAAGCCGCGCCATATGATTTGCCTGTGATAGTATCCTTGTCCTTCTTCTCTGATTTTTCCTGCCTTGTGGAACCAGTTATGATTAGGGGAGACTCTGCAAACTGCTGAAGCAAAGAGACAGGAAAAAACATACTGCACTGCCGTAGTGAAAAATCAACCCGGTCGGAATCCGAAACATTTACTTTTAGAAAGCGCAGCCCTAAATCTTCCACCCGGTTAACCGAAACATAAACCTGTACTTCGTTGTTCCCAGGCCACAAAGGGTGTAAAGAATATGCAGCGCTTGCAATTTCCGTATCTTTTTCCTGCTGAATGGCTGTAAGTATAAAGCTTTGCGCAATGGTTTCCAGCTGTTTCCGGCGCAAATGCTCCCGAGCCGCCTCTGACTCCTGATACACACTGCGCCCGTAATACAAAACCACGCTTGAACAAATCATGAGAAACAACAGGAGAGGAAGCAGAATAAAGCCCTGCTTCTTTTCCGTTCCTCCTGTTGTATTACGAAATGCATTCCCGCTTATAAAACATCTCATACAGAGCTTTACAGGGCTACAGAACCGTTGCTTAACAACAAAGATAAGGCAATCTGCCTTTCCAACCCGGTTTCCGGGTCTTGTAAGTTCATAACAATGCCAATTTTCTCCTTTCCCAACCGAATTGTTTTAAAACGTGTTATCCGGATATCCGGACCGGAATACGGATTGATTCCCGTTGTTGTGTCTTTTATAGTCTTACGGTATAACATCCCATTAGACAGGTACCAGTAGGCGCGCACATTTTGATATGTCTTCCGGCAGATAATCTGATCCCTGTCATTGAAATCTTTAGCCAGTTTTGCCTGCGTCGTATTGTAGGAAAGTTCCCGACGTAAAGTGCTTTCTGTATAGCGCGCTGCCTTTGCGATTTCAATATCTGCCAAAATCTTTCTGCAGTTCTTTAACACTGCCTGTATCGCATTACAATATGCTGTGCTGACGATAACCATAACCATAAACATAATATTTAATTCCAAAAGAATTGAGCCAGATTTTCTTTTGTTACAACATTGGTCAGGATGTATGGTCATCTTCTTTACCTATTGGTATAAATTCCAGACGGTTCACCAATACCTTTCCTGTAGTTTTATTGCGCATCTCTTTAACAAGAAGAATGTACGGGCCTGCTTTCTGTGTGGATACTACTTTTTCATAATCATTTTCGTACACGTTTCTCCATTCACCAGGCAACACTTCATTCCGCCACGCCGAGCTGTCATCTTCCAGTAAAGAATACGCTTGTAGCATCTCTTTCCGGTGTGTCATAGCCTGTATCGAACAAGATATACAACCTGTTATTGCTGTCGCGAAAGTAAGTACTGCCAGAAAAATGGGAATCATCAGGAGCATAATAAAACCCGATGGACGTTCCGTTGCCTGAGATTCCTTTTTTTCCTTTTCTGAAAACGGATTTTTCTGTTTCATTATTTTACACGCTCTATCCTTACCCTCCCTGTAACCGGCTGAAGACTGACTTTAACCTGTGCGGACTTTACCCTTTCATGCTGCAATATAAAAATCCCGCTTGCTGATGGAGAGCCGTTGATGGAAAATCTTATTATATAAGCTGGTATACTGCTGAATTGCAAAGCTTCGGACCCCCCCGACGCAAAACCTCGTTTTTTATCAACCAGATTCGGCCTCCGACAGACCCAATACCCTTTACGCCCGCTGCTCAATTCAATATAACCCAGATCAGAACCTGCAAGAGCTCTTTCCCTTGTCAGCATAATATCCTGGGTGAACTCCCGGGCTGCGTTTTCCACCTGTACTGCTGCCAGTGTTTTTTCATATCCGGTAATTCCCATGTACAGCCCGGAAACGGCAATCCCGTACAAGCATATGCTCATCAGCCATTCAGCCAGCAGATAGCCGTTATCCTTGTGTTTCCGCAGCAACACTGCCATTAGACGTTACAGTATTGCCTTCCGCGTCAGAACCGGTCAGCGTGTAATTGCTGCCAGATACAGAATACTGGAAATCTTCATTTTTGGCATCCTTAAAGCCCTTGTTTTTGGCAATATAGTCCGGCACCAGGTTATCAAGCGAAGCCGGTATGCTTCCCTGTTCCAGTTTGTATGTAGCAATGGCCTGATCCAGCGTTGCCAGATCGTTTTTTAGCTTTGCATTTCGCGCTTTGGAGCCTGCCCCGTCAATCGCAGGCATCAGCATAGTTGCCATAACACCGATAATAATTGTAACGGCGATTACTTCTATCAGACTGAAGCCCGCATTTCGGCGACTATTCTTCTTCCCAGCAAAATCCAGCTTTTTCTTAATTCTTTTTAACAATCACATTCCTCCATTCATTTATATTCCGGTATCCGGGTCATCAAATCGAACAGCGGCGAAAGCATCACCGCCATAACCGTAAAAATCATCATCGCAATTAGGACGACCAGTACCGGTTCCAAAACTGCCTTTACATCCCGGAGACGGGTAAAAAGCTCCTGTTCCTGAATTTCCGCGAATTCCGTCAGCATATCCGGCAAATCGCCGGAGCTTTCCCCGATGCTCAAAAACTCTAACCCTGTCTGGCTGAAAAGATTTCCTGACTGCATGGCCGCTTCAGCAATTCCGATACCGCGCAGAACGTTTTCCGAAAACTTTTTTGCGTTATTCTTCATAGACGCATCTGTTAACGTAACAGATGCACGCAGAACCGCTTCCGGAAATGCAATGCCGCTATCCAGCATCAGTGCCAGCAACCGCGTAAAACTTATTTCCAAAAATGAATGACGTAAACTTCCGATTCCCGGGAGATACATCAACAGGGTTAAAACTTTTGAGCGCTGCAGCAACAGCAACCTGCAGCCAGCCATAAACACACAGAAAATAGCCGCCGCATGATTCTGCAACAAATCGGAAATTGGAAGTAATATCTGCAAAAGGGGCGTTTCCTTAACTCCCAGTGAATGATACAGTTCTGCAAAAGAAGGTACCAGTTTCACACTGAAAAACAAAAATGTCAGAACAGCTAAACACAGCAAAAATCCCGGGTAAATACAAACATTGCGTACCAGCTTAATAAGTTTGTCCTTTTGCTTATAAAAATCGGACAACGACAGAAGAACCCGGGAAATCTGACCACTTGCTTCACCTGCCTCTATAACTGAAATATTCATTTCCGGAAACACTTCCGACTGTAAAGACATCGCATAAGATAAAGGATGACCACTTTGCAAACTAAGGGTAAGCCGTTTACATACCGGCTTATACTTTTTACCCAGCCTTCCGGTTATCATCTCAATTCCTTTCACAATAGGAATGCCTGCATCCAACAACGTTGCAAGCTGTTTGTAAAAATTTGCCCTTTCCTTTCCTGAAAATTGCAAGCGCGGTTCAAACCAACGGCGAACGAATCTTCCGTCCTTAACCCTTTCAATGTTTGTAACATACCCGTAATTCCTGCGGATGAAGTCAATAACCTGTTCTTCGCTCTCTGCATAGTATTCGCCGTTATATGCTCTCCCGCCGGAACTTCTGGCCTGCCATCGGAACAACCGCAATGTATCAGCCTCCTTTCACCTGGCACAAGACAAAGTTTAAAGGTTCGCAATAAAAAAATAAAGCGTTTTTCCGGAAAAACTGTGAAGAAAAGTTCACAGTTAAATGCCTTTTCGGTCATTTTCCAAAAAAACGCTGTATTTTGTTAGATTCTGTGAAGAAATTGTGAAATGATTTCGCTACCTCACCATCCACCAGTACACGATGCTCCCGATGCCGATGAGTCCGGCAAAGTTGTAGAACAGGAACATGCGCAGGTAGCTCATCACCTGGTGGGGATAGGCGGCGGCGTACAGTTTATAGGAGATTACGCTGGCCATGGAGGCGATCAGGGTGCCCAGGCCTCCTACGTCCACTCCCAGCAGCAGTTCCCCGGCGTTGCGGGTGAAGCCGGCCAGCAGCATGGCCGCGGGCACGTTGCTGATAAACTGGCTGGCCACGATGCCGGTCACGTATACGATGCCCCGGGCGTGGTGCAGGTAGTGGTGCAGCTGCCGGATAGCGTCCCAGTGGGACAGGTTGCCGATGAAGATGAAAAAGCCGATGAAGGTCAGCAGCAGGGAGTAGTCCGCCAGTTTCAACAGGCTGCGGTCGGTCAGGGTCACCACGGTCACTACAACAACGGTGCATACCAGGGGGCTTACCACGTGGGCCACGGACAAAAAGCACAGCAGCAGCAACGCGGTAAAGAGCAGGATCTGCGACCGCAGGCCTGTTTCCGTTTCCCGCTGTTCCAGCTTCAACTCGCCGTTGGGCAGTCCGTGAACCAGCAGCGCCAGCCATAGCCCGCTCAGTACGGACAGCGGCCCCAGCACGGAAAAAAAGTAGCCCGTGCTCAGTCCGTAGTGGTAGTAGATGAACAGGTTCTGGGGATTCCCCATGGGGGTGCAGGCGCTGCCCAGGTTGGCAGCCAGGGTCTGAAATATGACGATACGCCCCACATCCAGCCGGATCTGTTTGCCCGTAATCAGGGTCAGGGGCACAAAGATCAGAAGGGCCACATCGTTTGTCACCAGCATGGACAGGAAAAAGGTCAGCCAGATCAGCACCGCCGCCACATGACGGGTGCTACGGCAGCGGGAGAATAGGATGTCAGCCACTTTCTCCAGCACATGCAACTGCCGGAAGCCGGCCACTACCAGCATAAAGGACAGCAGCATGCCCAAAACGGAAAAATCGATATAGGAAATACGAGGTCTGAAAAACAGCGAAGAAACCAGAGCCAGTATGATGGATATGTTCAGTACCATGTCCCGCTTCAGGATGCTTCTGATTTCCTGCTTCAACTTATCGGTATGCATCGGTTGCTATCCTTGTTACAGGCCCAGGCACTCGCCGACCAGCACCACTTCCATCTCCATGTTGCTCATCTTCTTGAACTCGATCAGCAGCCCGTTGCAGATGCGTTCGGGACTGGCGCAGTTATAGCAGCGGTCGCCCCGTTTCGCGCAGGGCGTGGCCTTGTGCTTGCGCAGGCAGTTGCGCGGGGCGGCAATGTTGCGCAGCCGCCAGATGGCGTGGTCCAGGTCGGGGCAGATTTTGTTCACCCCTGCCACGTAATACACTTTTTCGTGCCCGAACAGCGCGGCAGCCACCCGATTCCCCGTGCCGTCCATATTCACGAGGATGCCGTCTTCGGTCAGGGCGTTGACGCTGCACAGGAACACGTCTGTAAGCAACGTGCCTTTGGCGTATTCAAAAAAAGACATGCCTTTGTTGATGGGGCTGCGCAGCACATTGTGCACCTGGTTGTGGGCAGCCAGCGCTTCGTGCAGCTCCAGCTTCCGCAACGTCTCTGAATCGCCAATGCCTACTTTTTTGCCGTCAATTTTTCCGTTCAGGTACGCCCGCGCTTCGGCGGCGTCGGCACAATAATGGGCTTCAAAGCGGTTGGCGCGCAGCCCCCGCAGCACCCGTTCGATATCCGGGGTGTATACCGCTGCCGCGGATCCTTCGGGGCTTGCCTGCCAGGCGCGGGTTATGGCATCGTCCAGTTCGGGCCTTGTAACATCGATCATAGTATTTCCTCCTTTTATCCGGGGCGCGCGTATTTCCTGCGCGTGCATGCCTGCCGGCACGTGTTGCGGATGGATTGGCACTTTTTTAAATTGTACCATATAATGCGGAATTTTTTCAATTTTACAGGTGTTTTCTTGCTGCACCTGTCAAACAACGTTATAATGATAAGTAAGAAAAACAGCAACGTTGATGGCCGTTGTGCTGACGGGACTGTACGACAGCTGAACATCTCGGCGGAAGGGCATGACAAAAACGCCGTCCAAAACCGCGCAGGTCCGTGCGCAAACGGGCCTTGCGTACGCAAAAGAACAGGATGCCTGCAAACTAAACTAACAGGGAGGGGTCACTATGACGATTGACGAGAAGTATTTTCCCGGATTCACGCAGAAGTGGATCGAAACAGAACCAGGTATAGTAATCAACACACTCATCGGCGGCAGCGGGAACGAAGCCGTCCTGCTCGTTCACGGGCATCCGGAAACGCACCTGATGTGGCGGTTTCTGACCCCGGAACTAGCCAAGCATTACACCGTCGTGATTACCGATCTGCGGGGCTATGGGGACAGCAGCAAGCCGGAGGGCCTGCCTGACCATTCCAATTATTCCAAGCGGGCTTTGGCAGACGACCAGGTGAAAGTGATGAAGGCACTGGGTTTTGAGCGGTTCCATGTGGCCGGCCATGACCGTGGCGCCCGGGTATTGCACCGGATGATCATAGATCATCCAGAGAAGATCAAGAGCTGCACCCTTATGGATATCATCGCCACGTATGATATGTATAAGGAAACCAACGAAGAGTTTGCCACTAAATACTGGCACTGGTTCTTCTACATCCAGGGTAAGGGCTTTCCTGAAACCGCCCTTTCCGCAGACCCGGAACGGTTTATCAACTACAATCTGAATTTGAAGATCGGACCTGCCGCCCGGGCCAATTTCCCACCGGACGTACTGGCCGAGTACACCCGTTGCTTCAGCGACATCCGTACCGTCCACGGCATCTGCGAAGATTACCGCGCCAGTGCTACGATTGACATGCAGCTGGATGAACCGGACCGCAAAAAGAAAATCGAAACGCCACTGCTGCTTTTGTGGGGACAGAACGGCGTGGTCGGCAAGCTCTGGAACGTAATGGAAAAATGGGAACCGCTGGCCAGTCATATCGAAGGCACCGGCATACCCCAGTGCGGCCATTTCGTGCCGGAAGAACAGCCTGAACTTGTCCTGAAGAGGATGCTGCTTTTCCTTGCAAAGCACAGCGCCTGATCCGTGCGGCAGATCCGTCCGGATTCTCATTATAAATAATCAGAAAGGCAGGGACTTTCACCATGCATGCTATTGAAAAAATTCTGGCAAAAAAAGCAGGAAAAGCATCGGTCCACGCAGGCGAGATTGTGAACTGCGACGTGGACATTGCAGGCATTAACGATTTATATTATCAGACCGTAAAATCCTTTTACGAAATGGGCGGGGAAAAAGTCTTTGATCCCGAAAAGGTCATCCTTTTCTTCGATCACTACGCTCCCTGCGCCACGGAAAAACAGGCCGACAACCATAAAAAGTTCCGCCAGTTCACGAACGAACAAGGTATCCCCCACCTTATGGATATCAACGAAGGCGTCTGCCACCAGCTCATGGCGGATTACGGGTTCTCCCGCCCGGGACAGATCATCGTCATCACCGACTCCCACACTACCACCCACGGTGCTTTCGGCGCCTTCGGAACCGGCGTGGGCGCAACCGATCTGGCCACCATACTGGTAACGGGAAAGCTCTGGTTTAAGGTGCCGGAGGTCATCCGCATCAACCTGACCGGAAAACTGCAGCCCGGGGTCTATGCCAAGGACGTCATCTTACATATCATCGGCAAGCTGAAAGCAGATTACGGGGTTTACAAAGCCGTGGAATTTGCCGGTCCTGCCATAAAACAGTTCAGTCTTTCCGAGCGCATGGCCATGTGCAACATGTCAACGGAAATGGGCGCCAAGACCAGTTATATCCAGCCGGATGAGATCACCATGGCGTATCTTGCGGCGCACAACATTACCGACTATACAATATATGAAACCGATCCGGATTATGTATATGATGCCGACCTGACCTTTGATGTTACGGAAATCGGCCCACAGCTGGCAGCACCCTTCAGCGTGGACAATGTGGATGACCTGACCGCTTTCGCGGGACTGCACGTGGACCAGTGCTACCTGGGTTCCTGCACCGGCGGACGTACGGAAGACTTTGCGGTGGCCGCCAAAATTTTAAAAGGCAAGCATATCGCGTACGGTACCCGTATGATTTTGGTGCCGGGGTCCCGTTTTGTTTTACAGGAATGCCTGGAAAAAGGTTACATCCAGACCCTGATGGAAGCAGGGGCTGCCCTCACCGCCCCCGGCTGCGCTGCCTGCCTTGGAATCCATCAGGGACTGCTGGCGGAAGACGAGGTCTGCGTGTCTTCCACTAACCGCAATTTCCCCGGCCGCATGGGACATGTGAAAGGACGCATTTATCTGGGTTCACCCGCCAGTGTCGCGGCTGCCGCGCTGAACGGAAAAGTAACCGACCCGCGTCCGTATTTGGAAGGAGGTAACGGCAAATGAAAACCATCGCTGAAGGTACAGCCTATCTTTTCGGCAACAACATCGACACCGACCAAATCTATCCGGGCAAATATGTGGAACTGACCGAAATGGAAGATATCCGGAAGCATGCCATGAGCGGCAGCGAAGAACCGGACCTGGCAACCTTTTTCCAACCGGGCGACATCATCGTAGCCGGGACGAATTTCGGCTGCGGTTCCTCCCGCGAGCACGCGGCCATGACCTTGAAAGGCATTGAAGTCGGCGCCATACTGGCAGAATCCTTTGGCCGCATCTTCTATCGAAACGCCATCAACCTGGGCATACCCGCCATCACCTGCAAGGGAATCCATGCCCTTGTAAAACGCGGCGATACAGTCCGCATCAATTTTACCACCGGCGAAATCGTCAACGAAACCACCGGCGCCAAAGCCAAGGCGGAACCGATGAACGATTACATGATGGGAATTTTGCAAAACGGCGGCATCAAACCCATGATTCGCAAAATGCAGGAAGAGAAGAAACAGAAAACAGGCGCTGAGTAACCGTGTTTACTCTTGCAGATTACCCGGTATTACCCAAAGTTAAAAGACAAAACAAAAACCAGGGGCCGCGGATTCCTTTCGCAAACCTCTGGTTTATTTTGTAAAAATATGCGGTTCTTTTCTGTGAATGCGGTTACCGTCCCGTCCGTTTCCAATTGTGAGACACGGAAATCACTTTATAGGGTGGCTGGGGAATCGGGATATGCCGTTCCAGCATTCCGCTGATCCACTCGCACTTGGCCACATTCAGATATTGCAGCGCTTCCTCTTCTGTTTCCCCATGGGCGATACAGCCCGGAAGCAACGGGATTTCCGCATGGTAGCCGCTGTCCTCTTCCGGCGTGATTTCATACGGGTAATCCAGGTTCATGTAAAAGTTGATGTCTTTCATAGTCGTGTTGTCCCCTGCTAATTTCAAACAAATGTACTTAGATATTATAACATAAATCTGCAAGGAATGAAAGATTTTTGTGTTTCCTTCTGGCAGGAAACACACCATGCCATTGCCCAATGCCGGTTTGCAGCTGCCTTAACAGCATCAGCAGGAAGACCGTCCTTTACTCCCATTCGCCGCTGGCCACCAGGTGGCACTGACCACCGACTTCGATTGTCCAGATGTCTTCCCTTTTGCAGGCATGAATAATCAGAACAGATTTTCTCCCCATATCTTCTCCCTGAATCACGGTATATGCGATATTGGACTGGTTGAAATAGTTGTGCTGCAACAGATATCCGGCCAGGTCACCGTTGGCGCTGCCTGTGGCGGGATCTTCCAGATAGTCTTCCATCAGGCAGCGGGCAGCAAAGGTGTTGCCGCCCATATCTACAAAGAAAAAGTGACTGCAGTAGCTGGCCGGGTGCCGGCGGATATATCGTTCAAACGCTTCCCTGTCCGTTCGCGCCTGAGCCAGGGTCTTACGGTTCTTCAACGGAATGATGACTGCTGCCAGGCCAGTGCTGGACCACTGGACGGGATACTCGTCTGAAATGGCATCCGTTGAAATGCCAAACACCTCCGCGATTTCCTGCCGGGGAATGATTTCCCCGAAAGACGGCGCCTTTTGGGACATGGTGAGGCCGTTTTCCTTAATCTCCACAGGAATCTGCCCTACTTTCAGATTCAGCTTCACCTGCCTGCTTTGCCCATGTTCTATATAATGGTGAATTACAAAGGCGGTCCCCAACGTGGGATGGCCGGCAAAGGGAACTTCCCCCACCGTCGGTGTCCAGATGCGCACGTCGTATCCCCCGTTTTCCTGTTTGCCGGACAAGATATACGCTGTCTCGGAAAAATTGATCTCCCGGGCGATCTGCTGCTGTTCCCGGTCGCTGATGAACCGGTCGGCTATTACTACAAGCAACTCATTGCCCTGATATTTTTCTTCCGCAAAACAATCCACAATATAAAATTTCATAGTACACCTCTGTAATACATGGTCTGTGTTTATCTACATTCCTATAACACAGTTGTTTTTATTATCGTACAGGCTTAGTACCTCACAGTTTTTACTCTTTAGCAGAAAGATGCGGGCGCCTGCCACAAAATGTCCACTGAGAACATAAAGCCAACCACACGGAAAACCGTATGGTTGGCACATTTCTTGGCAGGGGCAGAAGGACATGAACCCCCGGCACACGGTTTGGGGAAACATCCGGAGCTGGAGTCGATAAATTTCAGAATGCCTTTCTTACTGCTCTGCTTCATCCGTTTCAATTTCACCAGCGTCTGCATTCCGGAAAGGTCTTGCCATAAAGAATCCTGCAAATCCAATCAACCCGTAACGGTCATAATAGGCAATCTTTTCATCACCGGAACGGAATCTGTCCGACAGATCTTTGTTTGCATAAACCGCGTCGAGCCCCATTCCAAAGCCTGTGGGGTAATCATCGTCCACTTCTTCGTAAGCACCGTCACTGTAGTACCAGGTCTTTCCCCAATTGTAACGGACCTGGTCCGGAAGATCCCTGCCTGCTGTTACTTTGCCGTTAAAAGTGACATCGCCTTCCCCGGTATGAATGATAACATCGCGTCCTGCCATCACGCCGCTGTTGAACAGGATATTACCGGCGTTCGTATCCGCTATTACATCACGACCTGCCTTTATCGTATTCCAATAAGTAATCGAGCCGATTTCGGTAATCGTTGCCTTAATCGTCTGGCCCGCATTCACAGCGCCGTCATACCAGATATTACCGTCTGTTGTCGTAGCGGTTACATCATTGTTAGCCCGCACAGTGTCACTGTAACGAATCGAGCCGATTCCGTTTTCGGCTATTACGCTGCCGGCATTGGCGGTCGCCTTTCCATGATACCATATATCCCCCTCTTTGGTTGAAGCCCTGATATCGCCTCTCCTGACGGACTCAACATTACCCAGATACATTATATCACCTTTTTCTGTCACTTCAGCAGTTACGGCGTTCTGGGCCTTAACGTTCTCTCCATAGCCAATCGTGCCCGTATCTGTTTTGGCAGAAACAGAACCGCCTGAGGTTACGCTGCCCAAAAATAAGATGTCTCCGTCCGAGTTCACGGCCTTCACATCAGAACTTGCATTCACATTGCCATCAACAGTGATTTCTCCCTCCTGCTCCAGAGTAACTGTACCGGCTTCGCCATTCTTTCCTTTTTTGGTCACAAGATCCGATTCGACAGTTAAGGCGCCTGCATCCAGATTAGTGAGCGCAATATTGCCATGCACCTCGTCAGGAATAGCCGCCCGCAAGTTTTTGCCCGCATGGGTCCGTACCGTTACACTGCCGTCAATGACCTTAACC
>NZ_FONL01000031.1 GCF_900112895.1 Succiniclasticum ruminis DSM 9236
CAATTTATAAAACCGGGTTCTGTTCAGTTAAACGCCAGCGTCTCCCCGTCTTCAGGCATCAAATATTCCACGCCGCGCTTTGCCAGCAAGCCGCGCATTGTATAACGGGTTATGGATGCATGCGCCACTGTATCCATATGGCTGATGACAATCTGCGCATCCGGTACGGTCCTGGCAACCGCTTCCACATCTTCGTCATTCATGATTAACCGTCCAAAACCGACCAGTTCCGCAGCGCAGGCGTTCAATACCACCACATCCGGCGTAAAAGTCTGCAGCGTCTTTTTTATTTCTGTAGTCCAGATCGTATCCCCTGCAACATACAGTGTCTTTTCCTGTTTTGCCTGAAATAAAACACCGCATGCTTCTCCGCAGGGTTCTATCACGCCATGCAACGCCGGTGTCCGGGTGATTGAAACATCACCGCAGGCATACGCGGTTTCCCCTAACACAAGGACCTGTTCAAAGCCGGATGCACGGAACACCTTGCCGTCTGTTTCATTCTGCACCAAAACAGGCACCGTTTTGTCCAACAATCCTCCTACCGTGCCATCCGGCGCCATGTCAACATGGTCAGGATGAATATGCGTTACAATATAATAGTCTACGCCTTTCAGTATTTCCTCTACCGGTTCAGGCAGCGCGCACATTGGCATCGGTATCCCTTCTTTCGCTGTATCCGGAACATGAAACGGATGATTCGGGATATCCAAAAAACATCCCATCCGTCCTTTTTCCAAAAGCCAGGGATCTATCAGAAACGTCTTGCCTGCATATAAAACGCGAATCGTTGCATTGCGAATCTGTTTGATTTCCATAAAGCACCTCCACCGTTTTTTTTAATTATAGCAAAACAGCCGCAGAAAAATCTACGGCTGTTAGAAAAACTTCAATTTGTCAGTCCATTTTCTTAATCATTTCGGCAAATCTTTCCAGCCATGGAATAATGATTTGCTCATTCGGGCTATAATCGAGCTGTTTCCAAGAATCCGGATCTTTGGCAATCTCAATTATTCCAAGCATATAGCTTACATCTTCATGTAATGAACGCGGATTCCACGGCATCTCATCAATGTCAAATGAAACTGTTCCCGGAGCAATTTCATTCACATCTTTGCGTTCTATTAGATAATTGATTAGATCTTTCTGACTTTCTGTCATGGCTATATCAGAGGCTGCTTTGATTATCAATTCCAAAAAACAATCTGTCCCCTGATTGGACATGGTAAGCCATTCTTCTTTTGGTGCCGAACTATTAAAACATATAATATTGCTCATAATACTTATGCCTAATCTGAAATCATGTTACGAAATCAGCCTGTATATAATCCTCTTTTATCTAAACAGCCATAACATACATAATCCGACTATAACCATAGCTATGCAGAAAAACGGGTTGGAAACATACAACAGCATAATTGTCTTTACAAAAGCAAAAATACCCAACAGCACTAATCCGACAGAAATTGCTTTGTTGTTTTGCCAATTAGACAGTACAGCCATACCCAGGAAATAAATCAGGCAGACTTCTAATGTCAGCCCCAAAACCCAGGTGTCTACCAGCATGATTTTAATTTCCCTACAGATTACTTCAAACATACTAACAGCTCCTGAATGGCTATCATGTTCCTTTAAATCGCGATTTGTATCAACAGTCTCATCTATAATTCATTATAACAAAACATCCGCGGAAAAATCTACGGCTGTGAAAAAAACTGCAATTTGTCAGTTATCCGATACTCTATTTTCGTCGTGTTAAGACAGCACGTTCCTTTTATTTGTATTCTCAGACTTCCTGACTATACTCCTCCTCGTCCTCATTTTCCATATCTGCCTCAATATCAGGGGGCAGAGCTTTTTTGCCAGAATACAACTTTACCCAGCTCAGTCCCTTCTTGACCTTGCGGTTATAGGCTATCATCATCGCCTCGGCAAATCCCATCGACCCAGCCTTGCGTTCCTTTGCCAGGCGGGATATCTCACGAGATGAATATGCGCCGACCTTCTCCTTGAAAACATCATCCCTGAGAGTATCTCCGAAAGCAGCAATCAGTATCGCTATGCCCTTGAGAATACCCGAAGACAATGAGCCTGCCTCCCCTTCCCACGCCCCGACGCAAAGCCGTATCGAACGGTCGAGGACATGGAACCCGTATTTTTTATAAATGCATTCCAATGAAGATACCGCGCATATCATTCCCGGCGCTTTGGTTTTGGATATCTTCAAGTCGTAGGATTCCACCAATGATTTTATGGCCATCTGGGTCTCATTCTCCGCCTCAATGTTGGCCATAAATATCTCATACGGAGCAAGTCCTTTGACGAATCTCTGCTGATTAGCAAATACATCCGCCTCGACCTTGTAATCCATGTCATCATAGACCATGCACCATACCGGAGTATCACGGGAACCTGAGACAAGCGCCACCACCTCGATCGTATGCTGACCGTTGAAAACATAATTTATCCCATTACGGCGGCTGACCTTGACCGGGTTTATCTGATAGAGGTCAAAATTCTCCGCCGTTTTTTTTACGTGCTGCACGGACAGGCTCCTTTGGTAGTCCTGGTTGGATACCAACCTTTTTATCGGTATCAACTCAAAATGAACATCCGGCACAAACTCGTCATACTCTTTCATTAGGATTCCCCCTTAATGCGTAAAGCATTTTATCTACAGTTGATTTCAGACCGGTGAGTTCCTTTTTCAGACGGTCTCTTGCCTCCGTCGAAATCTCTTCCATGTTTGATGTTCCCCTGACTCGGATGATACTGCTGACCCAAGAAGGTATGGTGAGGGAAAGGCTGACGATTTCCGCGTCCGGGTCATAGGCAGGCATATCCTTTATCGATACAGTAGCCACCGTTCCGGCACTGCCCTCTTTTGCCCCACAACGGCTTTTGACAGACCACTGTCCAGCTTCCTGAGGCTCCGTCATCAATCGAAGACACTCGCTGCTGGCAGCATCCGGGGGAAGTGAGGCCAGTTTGTACACCTTCTCAAAGGACAGTTTCAACTTTCCTGCAAGATGCTCGTCCACAAATTCTGGGGAATGGGTCCGTACCATATCCAGCGCCAGTGTATAGGATTCATATTTTCTGACAGTCATATATGCAAGGGAATATTCTGCCCCGATTCGTTCCCTGACATGAGTACGGGAAACATTATGCTTCGCAAGCTTCATGACGGGGTGTTCCTGCCCTGCAGCACTCTCCCCCAGCTTCCGCATCTGAACGAGCCCTATCGTCCGCTCCGCAAGACTTCTTTTCCCAATCAGGTATTTTCTCATTTCCTCCGTCAGCGACTTTCGAAGAAGCTGGTTCTTGCAGATCCATGCGACCGCTTCCTGATAGCTGTCCAAGGAAATGCTCACCAGACAGAACGGGATACTCTCCCTGTGGCAGTATTCGTAATACTCATGATCTACAAGAATCGTCCTCCCCCAGACCTTTACGCCTTTTTCACCTCCGCAACTCCTGATATCTTCCTCCATATCGCTGAACTCTACCAAATCCAACCGGGCCACCAGGCGTTTTAGCGCCGGGTCCGTCTCCAACTGGTACAACTGCTGTTCCATGGACAGCCCTCCTATTCAATGACCTGACAGGACGGATCTTCCATGGAAAAAACCGCCATGTGTTCCCCTGATATGATTTCCCCCTCGATTCTGTAGCTTTTTCTACCATTCCATTCCGGACAGAGTTCATGGAGCGCGTACATCAGGGATTTGCTGTACAGTTCGCAATCTTTTTTCACTGTGCTTTTGCGAACACGGTGCGCCCTTTTTTCATCCTGCATGCTGCACTTTATCCCAAGAGTATGTTCCTCAGGGTTGATGATGAGCATGACGAAACCGGGGTCGCCCAACGCATGCAATGTATTCTTATGGATACGTATTCTGTTCTTTTTCATGTCGACCACTATAGATGGTCTAAAAACTGTAGATTCTTCCATTATTCGTTCTCCTCCTGCGTTTTTTTCTCGGAGGTTTTTTCCGCCACCTTGTTATGCTCCTGAATGCCAAACACCGTATAGCCGTTAAAGATATTGACCTGCAGGAGTTTTCGATGCTCCTCCACCGGAAGTCCGAACTGATTTTCCCATTCGGCAGGGAACACAGGGCGTCTCGCAGTCTTCGGCTTCTCCCCTTCCTTGGTTTTCCTCAGATATATCTCTGTCGCCGTCAGGTCGAACACTATCAGTTTTTCTTCCCCGCTCCGAATCACTTTCCCCAGCAGCTTGTATCTGTAGTCTGCGTTCCATGACATCAGGTTTATGATTTTTGCGAAAAACACTCTGCACGTTATCTGCTTGGGTCTCCTGACATTGTTTTTTACGCTGCACCACAGGAACGCGTCTTTTTCATCCTCGCCAGCAGGACGAATCACCAGCTTCTTCTCCCCCGAATTCACCAGTATCTGTACATAGTTGACGTCCTGCATCCGCCTCAGGCATCCCATGTTGACATACACCTTGCTCTGGTTGAAACACAAGGACGGTTCATACATATGGGCAAAGAATTCTCCCCGCACCACCTGATAACCCTTGTAACTGAAGGAATCGTCCTGTACAATTTCATCCTCCGCATAGGATGCCTCCCCTTTACCTGAATCCGGAGGTTTTCCCATGCATGACGGTCCATCCACAGCTGTTCTTTTACGCCCTGTTTCCGGTACTGTCTGCTCCATCCGTCTTCCTCCCCTGTTTTTTCTCCTCAATGATTCTATTGATTCCCTGCGCCAGTTCATCCGGCGGGGTAGTGTTCAGTTCCGTGTTGGAAAAGGGCTGCGCCTTTTCAGTTATCTGCCATGCCCCGTCAATATCGATAGTGGATAGTTCCCTTGCTTGGGCATGACGATAATAGTTGCTGCCAAAGTTATCCGCCCACGCAGAAGGATATGCTTTTATGGAACTACGTGTATTGGGAACGACCGGTTGCACATCTTTACCCAACAAATTTTCCACTTCACCATCGCTACCGTTCAAAATCATATCCCGAGGCATGAACACTTCCGTTTCCTTCATATCAAATAGTATCACGCTCTCCATGTTCTTATGTCTGCGCACACCCTGGACGCGGTAGCGGTATTCCGGTTCCCAGCAAAACAGCGAGTAGATAGTCTTTAGGAACGCAACTCCTGTAATGGTTCTCGGCTCACATCCTCCTTTTTCATTCGGTTTTCCCCAACGTATCGCATTTCGGTCATCCTTTGTAGTTTGTCTGATAGCAATAAGGTGTTCCTTCGGATGCACCAGCATCTCGATAAACTCTACATTTCCCAGTTTTTGCAGGCAGGTTTTGTTGAACTTTACTGTTTTTAAAGAGAAAGTAACACAAGTCTTCTCAATACTGTCAAAAAACTGAGACCTGGCAATCTCAAATCCGCGAAAATCAAAATCTCCGGATTTGGCTTCAATTTGCATAGGTTCGGAAGAGCCGATAACGTCTTCACTGTACACGCTTTCAGATGCTACTTCATAATCCACATCTCTGAAACCGGACCAGCGTGGATTGACGGATACGAAGCCCTTCAATGCGCCTTCCCGAATGACCTGCAGTTCCGGAAGTATCCCCTTGTTCCCGTATTTCGCATTATCTATAAGATGCTGTACTGCAATGAAATCATCCATGGAGATGATGGCCTCATGGTGTTCCCGCCACCGATGCTGTGTACGGTCGCCGGTGTTCTTTTTGGATTTATGGTTCAGGTAACTGGGGGTAAATGTCTTACGGGTGAGCACGTCCCCACAGTGCCGTTCATTTCTGAGCTGCTGCAGTATGGATGCCGGAGACCATGTGGTGTTCCCCTTTTTAGTCTCGCACTCCAGCGCTGTCAACGTCTCGGCGATTTGCCGGCAGGTATAGCCGTACAGGTACATGAAAAAAATCAGGCGTACCGTCTTGGCTTCCTCCTCATTGATAACGAGTTCACCGTTTTCGTCATGGTCATACCCCAGAAGAACGGGAGTCAACACGATACCATGGGAAAAGCGCATCTCTATGGAAGCGTTCATTATGTTAGATTTCACATGGCTTTCCTCCTGCGCGATGGTGGCAAGAAAGGAAAGACCCATCTCCGCATCATCCTTCAGGGTGAAAATATGCTCCGTCTCGAAAAATACCCCCACAGGTGGTTTTAGTGAGCCAAGTTCACGGGTGATGCCAATACAATCAACAATATTCCGCGCAAAACGGGATACGCTTTTGGTGATTATCATGTCGATTTTCCCGTCCTTGCAATCCCGGATCATACGGACGAAATCTTCCCTCTTTTTCAGGGATGTCCCAGAGATGCCCTCATCCGCATAAATTTTGACCAGGGTCCAGTTCTCATGACGCTTCACCATGTCCTCATAATAATTCTTCTGCAATTCATAAGAGGACGTCTGGTTTATGTTATCCGTTGATACACGGACATAGACAGCCACCCTTCGGGGGACGTCATCATAAAAATCAGGTCTTTTCCTTGCAGGGATAACTTCCAGCACACCCGGGTCTATGCCTTTGTACCGTTCCCTGATTTTCTCTTTCTGTTGTTCCCTGGATAGCGGGGTCTCTTTCATACTACTCCTCCATAACTGTTATCACAGCCATTATAAAGAATATTTTCAGGAAAAAGAAATAACCACAGGTATAGTTCCCTACCTGTGGTTATAGTTTTATAAAAAAATATTAGATTCAGGATTATTTCCGTTTCCGGTTATCTATAAAAACAGCCTTCATGCTGCGTAGAGTCTGAAGCATCGCTTCCTTTTCAGAAATGGTACAGCCTTCTGTGATTTCCTGAAACTCGCTTGCAAATATAGCATTCACTTCCGGTACATCTGTGCGGAGCAGCAAATCTGCGGAAATCTGAAGGACTTCTGTTATGCGCATGAGGATGTCCACCCCAAAGTTTGTTCTCCCCGTTTCTATGTCGCCCATATGGGAAAGGGAAATATTCAGTCTTTCAGCAAGTTCAGCCTGACTCAAACCACGCTTCTTTCTTGCGTCCCTGATTCTAACGCCGACCCCTTTCAAATTACCATCCATCACGGAAGCTCCCTTCACAATCTCTACTATTGACAATATTATCTTGAATAGGCTATATTTAAAATAGCCTATAGTATATAATCATTACTATAGTACGCATAATGGTTATGAATTTTACCTGACGGGAGATGAAAACATGAATTTGAATTACAAACACATCGGCCGCCGCATCCGGCAGGAAAGGATACGAAACAACCTATCCCAGGAAAAACTTGCGGAGATGACAGATTCCTCCCCACAATACATCAGCCATATTGAAACCGGTCGGAAAAAAGCCAGCTTGGAAATGCTTGTCAGAATCGCCAATGCTTTGGACGTTACTGCAGATCAGCTTATCGCAGAGAATCTGACTGCCAGCAGGTATAGATGTGACGCAGAACTGAGCCGCCTGATTGCGGGATGTTCCAGCTATGAACGGCGTATCATTTTGGACATTGCTCTGGCAACAAGATATAGCTTAGAGGAAAACCGATGGTTAATCATCACGGATAAATCATAACCATCTAATTCCTTCCAGACAATGTACTAATGGTGTAGTAGTAGCGCTATTGGTATGATAAACAAAAAAACAGTGTATCATCAGCTGCCAGTGGAATACTGTTCCTTTAGCATCAATGCCGTGATGGCCAATCGTCTATTTTTTCTTTGTTATTTACTTTTGTTTAGCGGCGTTGACCACCCTTTTCAGTTTTACGATAGCAACACCAACCCCGTCTCCAATCATTTGCCGTACATGCGAAAACTTTATTTGGAATAAAAAATATCTTTTTTAAATTTCGCTTGACATCTTCTTCTAGATGAAATATAATAAAGGCACAAAATTTCTTAATTAGTTTAGAGAATGGAGATAAGACCGCTATGATGTTTAATTCTGAATATTTTAAAAGTGAACACGGAAAATGCCTGCCTACGATTCGTCTTCAAAAAATCGAGCTCAACAATCTTAAAAATGTGGAGCACGGCGAAATCGTATTTAACTGCGGACGGGAAAAGGACGAGTCCGGCACTCAGGCAGATATTTTAGGACTGTATGGTCAAAACGGCTCAGGAAAAACGTCTTTTATTGACGCTTTGTGCATCCTGAGGCGTTGCCTGATGGGAGAGACCTTGAAAGAGCGCTTTGCAGAATGCATTGCAAAAGATGCTGATTCTGCACGGCTGGTTTATGTCTTTGATTTGCGGTATCCTGACGGGCGAAAAAGGACCGTCTCCTATGAATTATCTTTATCTGCTGTAAAGAACCATGAAGCAAATCAGGATCTGATGTCCCCTGCGACAGGCGGACAAAATCCAAAAATGAAGCCGATGGTGTTTGATGAAGTTATTCGTATGGGCGGAAACTTTGAAAACAAAACGGTGAGACTGCATCCCGTTATAGACATGAGCACCAAAGCGTCGCTCTTCTCACCCGATTCCAAGGTGAAAGTCCTGTTGCCCAATGTAAGCCAGAAAACAGTGATCGACTTCGCAATCAACAAAAAGCTGGCGCAGGAAAGAGCAACATCACTTGTTTTTATGGACGAAACAATAGAGATATTCAGAGATTACGGTTATTCTGAGTATTTTCAGGTGATTTTGGAACTTAAGTTTTTCGCTTTTTACTATTTACATATTGTTACCACAGATATGTCCGGTATGATACGTTCCAACCTGGGAATTCCTTTCTACACCAGATTTGGAATACTGACGCTTAACGTTAGCAAGCCCAACACGTTAAACAACGTCTTTTTCTCCATGATGCAGGACCAGTTAGAAGATATCAACGTTGTTGTAAGCAAGCTGATACCCGGCCTGTCCGTCTGCATGAAGGAAATCACTACGACCATAATGAAGGACGGGTCACAGGGACATACGTTCGAACTGATGGCTGTCCGTAACGGTCGTGAACTCCCGCTGCGATGCGAGGCTGACGGCGTAAGGCGCCTTATTTCCGTACTGAACCTGCTGGTAGCCGTATATAATGACCCCTCATGCACTGTGGCTATCGACGAATTCGACGCCGGAATTTTTGAATATCTTCTGGGCGAGATCCTGCAGCTGATAGAATCTTCCGGACAGGGCCAGTTCATCTTTACCTCGCACAACCTGAGACCGCTGGAAGTTATTAGCAACAAATACCTCTATTTCACAACTGCAAATCCCGCTAACCGATACATTCAGTTCAAGGGTGTAAAGCGGACAAGCAATTTGCGCAAGCTCTATTTCCGTGACATTCTGCTGGGAGGCCAGGACGAGGATATGTATGAAAGCGGACAACAGTATGAAATCGCCATGGCGTTCCAGAAGGCCGGAGCAAGAAAGAAGGAACGGTATGGCAAAAACAGCTAAAAACAAAAAAGAGCGCAAAAAAGTTGTAATATTCTTGGTAGAGGGGCAAAGCGAAGTCATTGCTTTAAGCAACGAAATCGAAAAATTCTGCAGCAAGTATTATGACAACGTCATAACCCGGTTGGTCCTGATGGACGATGACGGTAAACAGGGCGGGGATTTCACCTCAAAAAAAGGAATCGATCCCGATTGTCTTGAAAAATGTATACATAAATTGTATATTAGAAAACTTGCCGCAAATTATGGTCTGTATGAAAAGGATCTGGCAGAGCTTGTACATATCGTTGATTTGGACGGAACTTTTATTCCAGACGACAAAGTCCTTTGTGACGAATCCCTGGCAGAAAAGAAAGAAAACATTTATAAAGACGACTGTATAGTCACGTATAACGCGGATAATATTAGAGAGAGAAATCACAGAAAAGCGGCAAACATCAAAAAAATGTTGACTATGAAGTGCGTCGATATAAAGGCCAAAAGTATTCCTTACAGCGTATATTATTTTTCCAGTAATCTGGACCATTTTTTATACGGCGAGGCAAACCTGGAACCGGAAGAAAAATGCAACAGGGCCAGAGAATTCGCGGAATACTGTTATGACAATCCGGATAATTTCAACGAGACTTTTGCCAATACTGCTTTGACCGCATCCCCGGGTATGTCATACGAAGATTCATGGGAAGAAACATTCCAAGGAACGAACTCCCTTAATCGCCATACAAACCTCAATCTGTTTTTTGAAAGTAAAAAGAATGCTAAAGAAACCGATGCCCCGGAAACTCCAGTCGAAGATTAAACCCGCCAAAAGGCAGTAATCATCCGCTTTCATTTATAGACGGGGATGTTATTTCTAATACATACATTCAAATCTAATGTGAATACCTTGTACACAAAAAAGCTATAAAAATTAGGCCCAATATCGGCATCCAAAAGGATGCCGATATTGTAGTCTTCATTCAAGTTTCCGTATAGCTTTTTCACAAGTTATGCAAATGTATATTTTCACCCCCACAATTAATAGTCAAAAGTTGCGATATCTCCGTATGTTCTGTGGCACACTATCAGCGGTTCGCTATTTTCATCCACGAATTTAACGGCATTGACATGTTCATATTATTCGTTTAGACTATTTGTAAAGTCTAATTCAACCTTATAAATTGCATTTCGGTTAGATATATATGACTCAGCGAAAAAGAAGTATCGTATTTCATCGAATGAAGGGGAAGATCAAAGAATAATGTCCAAAATTTTCAGAACCAATAAAGCCTCATTAATGTTACTGAAACTGACGTATGAATTATATAGATTGGAAAACACGGTGGAAAATAAAGCCCAGTTTACTTGTTGTATAAAAATGAATTTATATAATTTAATTGTTGATATTTCTCTTATATTGCTTATATTGCTTTCATCTAATGTGATTAATGTAAAGAATGACACCCTGCATACGAATATGCTGATTTTACTGGCAGGCATTTTTTTCCTAAATATAATTAATGAAGCAGTAATACAAATCTATTTAAATAAAAAGGATGCATATGAAAAAGCAGAGGTATACGCAATGGAAATTTTAAATAATGCACCAGAATTTGCGGTTTTTAATGATAACGAAAAGAAATTTTTTTTTAAATTGTACGTCAAAAGGCTGAGGAAATAATCAGTATTCAAATAACCGTAAAAAAGCCTCCTGTGTTAAGTTTGATATGCCTAACAACACAGGAGGTTTTATCATGCAAGGTGATGTAAAAAGTTTGCCCGCTTGTAAATATCTTTCTCGCTTAAGGATTCCCCAAAAGCCTTCCATCGGACCGCAATCAGGGCATTTGGCAACACGGGGCATGCCTTTTTATCATGAAGGCTTCCATAAAAAAGTTTCTCATGACCTTCAGCCTCTCTATGTGTATTATAACAAAACCAAGCCAAGCTTCAGAGCAGCATATTTTTAGCAATCAGGTCAATTGCGCCGTATTTAACAGGGGTTTCACCAAAATATCAAGATTGGTCCTTCTTTGGAGAGAATTTACTCCAGCTTCCGGCCATTTCCAGCTTTCCTCGTACTCCAATTTGTTCGTTGAAAATTCCAGGATTCGATTCTCAAACAGATAAGGCTGCTGTTCTGCCCTTTCTTGAAACTCGTTTGAACGCTTCTTTTTTTCTTTCTCTGTTGTTTTTATATCATCCATTTTTAGATTCGCTTCGTTAAGAAAAACATGGTCGGCGTTACAAGAAAAGAAGAATACTCTATAAGGAATAACCAGTTTTTCCGGTTCTTCAGCCGTTTTCCCTTTTTTCCTTTTCGATTTGAAAAAGAGTTCTCTTTTCTGGATCAATTCCCTGAGCACGGTAGACTTTGTTTTATTCCGGGTTCTAATCTTATCCGGCTTGTCAGTAAATATTTTTCCCTGTTTATCATCGTACCAAGCCTTTTTCTGACCTGGTTTAAATTCCACGCATGAATTCGGTATGAACACACCATCTAGGTCCACGATCTGAATGATCATTTCAATATCTTCAAGTTCGCACACGAACCGACCTTTATCCAGAGCGGCCTTTACATTCCTGTCAAGCGCCTTTAACACGGTCTTTGCGTTAGCATCTAGCCTTGACATCAGGTCTCCACTTGTGTAATGGATTTTAACCCTATATTTTCCAGGGAACGCAGAATCGTACAGCTTCTGAAGTGGAGATTCCAAAAACGCGAGATCCGACGCGCCCTCCACAATAAAAAGAATAAACTTTCGGCAAAAAGAAGTCGCTGCGGTTTTAGCCATTATTCCCATCCCCATCGTCCATCTGAACTGCATCCAATATATCAAGCATGTCGCCGCCATTATAATATTTAATTGCGGGGTCACCCAGCGCTAGCTTACGGTAATACAGTCTTCGGAGGTTGTTTTCCGCTGCCACGTACCTCATGCGCACGAAACGGTTTCCTGGGTCCGCTGTGGCAAACCAGATGCATTCTTTTGGCAATACTTCCAGGATCCTAAAATTGTGGGAAGTAAAGATAAGCTGCCCGCGCCCGTAGTGTTTCATCAGTTCGATCAGCTGGCAGAGCAGGTATTCAAAAATGCCGTTTTCAATCTCATCAATGACCAGGCATGTGCTGTCATCGTTAAGCACATCTACAAGCAAAAAGCTCATTGATATCAGCTTTAGCACGCCCTCTGATTCATGTTGAAGCGATATCTCCCTTCCATCCCGGATGCTGTACAGATAGACCAGCCTATCCCCTTTTTCCCATTCGTAGGTCTTATTTGTTCCATGTTCTGCATTCCAAGCTCTTTCGAGCCCCTTATCTGTTTCATCCAGAGGATAATCTTCTTTTGCTTGAAAAACCACCCTATAACCAATTTCAATATCTGGTAAAAGGACATGTAGGAATTTCTTGACCGTTTTAAACCAAGGAACAAAATACTTCCATGCATCTAGATGTACAATAAATTCGTCCCCTAGCGGAATATTTAAATCACGTGTACGTGAAAAGTGAACGTTAAGCCAGTAACTGTTGCCTTGTCTGTCAATCAGCTTCCGGGAGCTGCTTTGCACAACGGAAATAAAATGCGGGATAAGCAGAAGGGTTCGCAACATATCTGATTTGATAACTGGCATTTTGGCTTTGGCTGTTCCTTGTTTCAACATGACAAGGGAATTCATCATAAAATCATGCGCCATAGAAAAAGGCAGGGAACGGTTGCCCTCCTTTTTAATACGCCCTATCTTTGCTGCCAGCTTTGGGTCGTCCTTTCGCACAAAAAAGGGAACCTTGCTGGCCGGCCCAAAACCATATTCGCCTTCGCAGGACGTATCAAATACCGGTTGCAGGCGGATTTTCTTTCCATCAAAGTCCCCACCCATCCGGATTTCTTCCCGGCCGATTTTGGGCAGTTGCCCTTCCGTGCCCGGAAGAATGCTAAATGAATAAATTACGCTCTGCAACTGAAATTCAGTATGTTTGGATTCTGAAGCAGGGTACATCACTTCCATCTCAAACTGAAGCCTTGCTTCCGTTGCGCCTTCTCGGACACACTGCCCGACATTCTGCATTTTGAGTTCTGCCCCTGTCATCAACGCAACTAACAAACTAATAGCATTAATTACGGAAGTTTTTCCCGTTGCGTTCGGTCCGTACAATCCTGTAAGAACCGACCTTGGTTCGGCTTTTTTCCCAAAAAATACAATCTCACCGTGCTGAACACTTTTAAAATTGTCCAGCACTAACCGTTTTAGCCGCACCCTAGGCTTGACAGGGTTAAAGTCATCAAGTTTACCATGACCGGAACAAATGAATTGCGCTTTAGGTTCCATTATTATTTAACCTCCATAATAAGAATTATGTTGAAGCCATCCGGGACGAAAAGCCGAACCGGATGGCTTATCCGTTAGCCCGTAACTCGTTGCCTGCGCAAACGCTCGGCTGAAGCAGTGAGATCACGGAACTCCGCATTCAGTGCGTCGTACCGGCTCCAGGCCTCCTCTTCCTGCCGATACAACTCGGCACGTGCCTGGCTATTGGCACGAAGATTCCGCATCTGCGCCTGCAGGTAGGCAATCTCCTGCTGCTGCCGTCTCATCGCAGCAAGCAGTTCCTGCCGCTGCTGTTCGGCAGCTTTTGCCTGTCGATTCAGCAGGTAGGCGGCTGTCCCCGCTACGCCTGCCATCTGAAGCATGGAGCCCTTCGTTGCAGCAGCAACTGCCGCGCTGCCAAGACTGCCCGCAGTGCCCAAGGCTGCACCACCAGCACTACTTACCGCACCCAGGGCTGCACCGCCTACACTACCTGCAGCACCAAGAGCGGCACCACCAAGAGCACCGGCCGTACCAAGTGCCGCACCGCCTACACTACCTGCAGCACCAAGAGCAGCACCACCAAGAGCACCGGCCGTACCAAGTGCCGCACCGCCTACACTGCCCACAGCGCCAAGAGCAGCACCTAAAATCGGAAGAAAAAACATAGACATCACTCCTTTTCTCAAGTACAAATTGTTTTTCCCGACCACTTCAGTCTATGCATAATATAGCATAATCTTTTCCGGTTGTCAAGTTTTTTGTAGAAAATCTATTAATTTTTAGATTACTCAAATTTTCTTCATGATACATACTTATTTTCTCAACTTTGCTTTCTTTATGTTCCATAGTCTTTCACAAAATACTCAATACCTAGCAGTCTAACTATTAAGTTATGCAGCTCCTGCATATTATCCCAGCTACGTTAAAATGATCAGGTTTAACTTATCCTTGTCTTGTCGCCCTGAAAACGACCATATTTATTTAAAATATGGTAAGATTTAATCAAGACAGGATAAAAAAACTGAAATACGCTCAACAGAAAGGATGTTAGAACATGAAAAAGAATTTTCTGGTGATGATTCTGGCTGTGCTGTTGATTACAGCAGCCAATCTCTGCTATGGTAACAGTTTTAATTTGGACGGCATTTACAGAAATTCGCTGTATAACTTTTCAATCAACTACCCCATTACCTATGAATCCGTTTATAACCCAAATGCGTTGGTTGAACTTGCGGATACGCGCAGCGACTGCACCATGCACATCATCGTACATGACATGCGTGGTTCAGGCATTGAATCCCTGACGGAACGGGAGGTCTTAAACCTGCTCAAGCAAAAGAACGACATCGCCATCCAGGAAGGCAGGATTGCCAGCATGGGAATGTCGGTCCTGTACCAGGGATTTCTCCTCACCAAGGACCACAGCAATGAGGTTTATCTGATCGATACGGTTACAAGGGATGGAAATGGTGTGGAAGTCTTTGCCAGAAACGGCTCTATTTATGCCGGAGGCTATATCTATTCCATAACATTTATGGGAAACTTCGCAGAAAAGCAGGCATTTGACGATCTTTCTATTCACGTAATCCGCAGCTTTGTGAATTATTGACATAGGGCGTTCCCTCCTGAGCCGTTGCGGCACCCGGTTTCTGCAACAACAGTTTTTCGCCGGAGTGCCCAAGCTATGCTTTTTCTCCCCGGGAGGCGGGCTCAACATGCATTCTTGCGGGTATTCAACCCGGGTCATTTTTCATGCGGTTTTGTAGTTTCTTAGATGCAATGATATAATAGTAATGCCCATCTAAATCGGCAATCGGATATAAAGAAGGTGAACCCGTGGCTAAATCGCCAAAAGAGACTAAAGGGACTGGCATGCACCCGGCAACACGGTATGAAAACACCAATGAGCCTTTCAAGAAAAATATTTGGCTTTTATGTATGCACTTCCGGCTAAAAAGAGCAAAGGGCGAATTCAGCTGCGATTTATTGCCGCATAACTGCTCTTATGCTGCCTACTGCCCTGCATATGAGGAAGACACCTACCCGCAGACCAAAGCCATACGAGAAAAGCGCTATAAGAAGTATTTGGACAGCAAAGGACAGCATTCAGGCAATAATGGCAACAAAACGAAACGGCACAATAAGCAGCCATCAATCACCCGGGCAAGCAGTCCCAAGCCCAAAGCCAAAGCCAAACCCAAACCCAAACCCAAGCCCCAGCCTGCCAATCTTAAGGATTACCTGGCTAAGAACAAGGGGCATTTTATAATGGCTCCTCCCTGCCCAAAGACAAAAGTTGATGAAAACAAAAAGCTGCTGCATGCATCCGTCGATAACCCGAAACA
>NZ_FONL01000023.1 GCF_900112895.1 Succiniclasticum ruminis DSM 9236
GCAAATGTGGCAAACGTAGCAAAAGTAGCAAACGAAGCAAATGTGGCAAACGTAGCAAAAGTAGCAAACGAAGCAAATGTGGCAAACGTAGCAAATGCCAATTTTGCTAAGTCAGCTGTTAAAGCGTCAGAAACCGCGTTGGAAAGTAGTCTTGCTGTATCGGAGTGCTCTAATAAACACCATCATAATGGTTCCTTGGAAGATGGTGGTGATAATAATATTAATAATATTAATAATATCACCACCACCAAAGAGGAAGATGTTACGGAATCTGGTGGTGGTGAAAAGATGGATAAAACCACCAACATTACCGTTACTGGTCCGCAAAATGATGACCCGCATCCGAAAAAGGAAAGAGATGTTCTTACTGGTAGTGGATTAAAACCGGGGGAAACGGTGAAGCTGGTTGGCGGGGATGAAAACGACAATGTCGTTCTGACTCGTTGCCTGCCCTGTAAGGAGGAATTCTGTGGCCAAAAAGAGAGCAATGGACTTTCAGGCAAATGTGACTGTGGTTTGAAGGAACAATCTGATGATTCGGTGTCCGCCACCACCAATCCATCGCCCGTAACTTTCAGGTACGGAACAGTGGAAGAGAATGTCGTCAGCTCGAAATCTAATAGGAAAACAGACCCCTGTGAAGGGGCTGTTTTGGCTGGCAGAGAGAAGGATACGCGTTCAAGTGTTGCCGCTTATGGGAACGAACCCGATGAGAGACGATTGTCTGCGGAACAGAAGAAGAGTTACATATTGTTGCTCGACAATGGTGTTTGGCCGGACCGTTCGTTGGAATATGCCCAAGAATATGATTTTGAGAGGATAGAAAGGAATGTGAAATTAAAAAGAAAAGAGTTAGGCCAGGGGAGTAATATTCGAAATCCGGCTGCGGTAATCTTAAAAGCAATCGATGATGACCAGGCGGGTTATATGTTAATGTGGTCGAAAGAGAAAGAAAGAAAAATTTCGAAAGAATCTTTGGAAGTTATTAGTAGAATGAGGTGATGTTCAATATGATTGATAGTACAGGAATGGAAAACTATAGTTATTATAGCCATGATACAGAAAATGATGTCTTATGTGCATGTTTCGATCCCAAATGGGTGGATGACGTTATTTGCAAATTAAAACCGGATTATTTCCATTCTGCTGAAAACAGAGTACTGTTCCAGGCAATAAAGGAGATGTACGACAAGAGTATACCGATTGATACCAGGACAGTGTATGATTATTTAAACCGTGATGGAAAAGCGGAAGCTATTGGTGGTATATTAAAAATACTTGGGGTTTTTAACGCAACCCCTTCATTAGCAAATGTAATGAGTTATATAGATAGTCTAAAGGAATATTATTATCGTCGGCGGATATACGAAGCTGGTCGTCGTCTTAAATCGATTTCCGAAACCAGTGGTGACCCTGACGAGGCGGAACGCATCGTCATGTCGATTCGCGAAGGGGAAGATGATTTGGCTTTTTCCGATATGACTGAGGCCAGCGGAAACGTATATACTTCATTTCTTAAGAGGAAAAATAACGAAGATGACCCGAACAAACTCATGACATTCTACAATTTTTTTGACGAAGTGATGGGTGGCTTTTTTGCGGGACAGATGATTGTTTTGGCTGCACGTCCGGGCGTCGGGAAGTCAACGATTGCGTTGAATATTTGTAAAAATATAATTGAGAAATCGGCCGGTGGTCCGGAGAAAAAGCAGGTACTGTTCTTAAGTTTAGAGATGACCAAAGAAGAAATCTGCAAGAAGATCGCCTTATGCAAAACCGGCAAATCAGAAGATTATTACATCGGACATCCGGATAAAGAAAAAGAGTATACTGAGGCTTTAGAATTTGTTTCTGAGAATGATAATCTCCATATCGTATGTCAGGGGCACATAAACACAACGAGGATAAAGGCACTGGCTCGACGGGTAAAGCATAAATATGGAGCAGTCAATTTGATAGTGATAGATTATCTGCAGCTTATGGATGGAAGCAGTGTGAAAAAGACGACCCGTGAACGGGAAATAGCAGATATAACCCGCGAACTGAAAGTAATGGCCAAAGAGTTCAGCGTACCTATTATTGCATTATCACAACTCAACAGGGCTTTTGATAGCCGTGTGATAAAAATTCCAAAGCTTTCAGATCTGAGAGAATCCGGAGCGATTGAACAAGATGCAGATAAAGTGTTTCTGGTGTATAACTATTTGGACGCACATGGAGGCAAAGGGATGGAAGAGGAACTCAGGAATGTCATTGTAATAGACTGTCCGAAAAATCGGCAGGGTATAGTTACCTCACAGTATTTCTTCTTTAATCGTCCCGCGTCGAAGGTCCGGGAATTGACCAGGGAAGAAGACAATGCCATTGCTGAATTGGAAGAAAAAGAAGATGACTATTATGATTGATGACTTCGCGTTGGTTACAGACATCGGCAGTCAAATCATAACATAGCACAAAGCAGGATATAGTAACGTATCAGGAAAAACTATATCCTGCTAAAATATATGATATAGAAAGTGAGACCAAAAAAAATGTATAGTGGTTTAGTAGGAAATAATAAAAGTTTGAAAAGACGTCACGGCGAATGCCGTCCACGTACGTGGCACATTCCCGAACTTGTGAGGGGCGAACGAACGTTTCAAAACTTGAAACGTGTAAGTGAGCATTCAGGAATTTTATTTAAAATTGTACTTAAGTAGAGTTTTAAGTATTGATATCTTGAAGGGGCAAGTTATAGTTAATTAGATGTTATAGTATTTCTAAATAAAGAAAGACAGGAGGATAAGATCATGTTGATGGACCTGGCGGGAGCAGACTGGAATATGATGGCGGGTTATAAATTAAATTCGTGCGGAGCTGTTTCGTTGGAGCATCATTTTTTTATAACAAGAGTTGTTGAAAGAATATTATTTTGTTGTGTTGGTGTTGCAGAATAGGGTGTAAAAAACCTTTGTGAGTGTGAAAGAAATATTGAAAAAAATTTTAAACGGATATGTTTTTGTGAGGTGAAAAATGATGAAGGAAGCGAAAACACGGTACACAAAATTTATTGTGATAAAAAGACGGATGGAAAGATTACGGAGAGAAATTGAACAGGCGCGCAAGTTGGAGGATACTACGAAGGTCAGGACAAAAAAGCTGCAATTGTTGTTTATGACGCAACTGACTTTGCTGGAAACTCAAGTTGAGGAAACGTATCAAATCATAAATGGTATGAAGACAGAACGTATGAAAGAAATCACCGAACTTCGGTATATGGATGGGTGGACATGGAAGGAAATTTCTGAGTACACCGGGTTAAGTTTATCACGCCTTTATCAAATAAATCTGCGTATCAATATCTATTTTACGGAAAGAAATAAAGACGATTTACTGTATAGCGAATGGTGTTCGGATAATGATATTGGATAGGATAAACAAAAAAGCTCGACTCCGATTTTGGGAGTCGAGCTTTTCTATTTTTTTTAGAACCTAGAAAAATCAGACCTAATCATATAAATCAGTTTTACACGCTGTAAAAAATCAAGGCCCTTAATTTTTGCAATGAGGTCCTTATGAGATGCTGTGGGAGTCAATCCCAAATCGTAAATGTAATCACAAACAGAGACGTCCAAGTGAAGAATGTTATTCAAAAGAACATCGGGACCACACAGGCAGTCCGCGATGATAACTTTTTCATCGTAGCTGAAGTAAGGCAGCTCAATATCCTGTAAGGCAAAGTTGAACAACTGGACGATATCGTTGAAGCAATACGACAGGTCTTTACCGTTTTTCCTGGCATCATCAACCAAGCGATACACGTCATCGTTGAGGACAGAGATTTTAATCTCGCCATTCTCCATAACTGCAGTTTTGGTGGCAACATTTTTGCCGGTAACGTCTTCAGAAATTTTAGAATTACTAATAATGTTCATAATTTAACCTCCTATAGTCTTAAAAAAATTATTGTTGGAGTTGCTGTTGCAACATCCATGAAAGTGCCAGATGAAACCTGGCGCGGCGCAGGTGAGATTCGTCTGCGCTGTTCAAAAAAAACCGTGTAATTTTGGACCTGAACTAACTTGTTATCACCTCCAACCCGATATGGGCATGCAAAGCCCCGGGCCTGCTCGCCCGTTTCCAACTACAGAATACAAAAAAATAATCAATCAACACAATAGTTTTGACACTGTAATTGTAAAATTGTCTGAAAAAAATATGGAGGATAGACTGTCACCAGATAAAATCTGATGACAGCCTGTTCTTTTGTTCTATACACACATCGTTTCCGACTGGATGACGTGAACCAATTTTATACGCTGCATGTAGTTAAGGTTATAAATTTTGGCAATGAAGTTCTTGCGGAACTCTTCAGTGAACCCCTTTTCTTCATCTTCGAAGTATTTATAACCATCAGCAATAAAATCGGTTACTTCGAGTTCCAAACAATTAATGAAGCGGGAAGTAATTGCGCTACCGCACATGCAGTCCGCGATGATAACTTTTTCATCGTAGCTGAAGTAAGGCAACTCAATATCCTGTAAGGCAAGGTTGAACAACTGGACGATATCGTTGAAACAATACGACAGGTCTTTACCGTTTTTCCTGGCATCATCAACCAAGCGATACACATCATCGTTGAGGACAGAGATTTTAATCTCGCCATCCTCCATAACTGCAGTTTTGGTGGCAACATTTTTGCCGGTAACGTCTTCAGAAATTTTAGAATTACTAATAATGTTCATAATTTAACCTCCTATAGTCTTAAAAAAATTATTGTTGGAGTTGCTGTTGCAACATCCATGAAAGCGCCAGATGAAACCTGGCGCGGCGCAGGTGAGATTCGTCTGCGCTGTTCAAAAAAACCGTGTAATTTTGGACCTGAACTAACTTGTTATCACCTCCAACCCGATATGGGCATGCAAAGCCCCGGGCCTGCTCGCCCGTTTCCAACTACAGAATACAAAAAAAAAATCAATCAACACAAGAGTTTTGACACTGTAATTGTAAAATTGTCTGAAAAAAATATGGAGGATAGACTGTCAACTGATAAAACCTGATGAAAGTCTTTAATTTTATTCTATACATATCTAATTTCCGACTGGATGATGTGAATCAATTTTACGCGCTGCATATAGTTAAGGTTATGAATTTTGGCAATGAAATTTTTGTGAGATTCAGTGAAGCCGTTTTCCTCATCGTTAAAATATTTATAGCCATCAGCAATTAAATCGGATACTTCAACGTCTAAAAGATGAATAAAATTATCACTGATTTCACTGCCACACAAGCAATTAGCAATGAGCGATTTTTCATCGTAACTGAAATCAGGTAAATCTATGTCCTTGACGGCACAATTAAATAGCTGGATGGCGTCATTGATGTAATAAGACGGACTGCTGCCAATTGCTTTGGCATGCTTAACCATATTTAAAACATCGTCATTGAGAACATAGAGTTTAATTTTATCTTCCCTAATACTGGAAGCTTTTTTTGCAAATCTTTTGTTCATAAATTAAAACCTCCCAATGGATTTAATAACCAAAAGGCCTTTTAAGGAGATGAAACAACTTTCTTCTTTTTTCCTGCTCTTTCCGGTCTATTACGTGCAGGAGCGGTGGTCTGTGTTCTTTGATTTCCTTTCCCCTTAATAATACGCGGAGTTTGTTCCGGGTAGTACCTGCCAGGTCATACCAGGTATCTGACAGGAGTTCTGAGAATACAGTACGGAGACCCCGTGCGCCGGCACCTCTTTGGACGGCAACGCGTGCAATTTCCCGCAAGGCTGACCGGCTGCAGCGCATGTCGTGATGGATGCGGCGGAACTTCTTCTGGTAATCTCTGTAGGCGCTGGTTTTGCTATTTAGCATGATGTCCACCAGTGCATCCTCGTTGAGATGTTTATAAACCGTCCGAATGGTGATACGCCCAATAAGCTCCCTCATGAAACCATACTCAATAAGGTCCTCTGTAGACGGTATAAGCTGTTCGTAGGTGTAATGCGTCTCTTGCTTGACGGAACGTGGCGTAGCCATAAACCCCAAATTTGTATCCTGGTAAAGTGAAGACCGGTATATCTTGTCAGGGTCATTGGCAAGCCGTTCCTTCTCGAGGCGGGCGACGGTTATCTCTTTAAGACCTTCAAATGCCCCAAGCATTATGAACAACATATGGGTAGTATCCACGGACATATCCGTCAGCAACACTCCCTCGCGTTCCTTGACACGTCGTCCGGTGTAAGAATCTGTTCTGTCGATTTCCCGTTCGACCGGGATGCTTCCGAGGTCGTACGTATTCCCCTCGATGATTTTTAATAGGTTACTTTGATATTCCTTGATAAATTGTCGAGATTTGCCATCACCACCAATTGCGATTTTGTCAAACTCGTCCAGAAGGATGATGGCATGGTTTGCGATGTTTTGGATGTATTCTTTTTGTTCTTCCGGGCTGTCCTCACTGTCATACAAAACCTCGTTGTATATCTCTGCGGCACGATCTGCCACTTTTTTGAAGATATCAGTGATACTCTCGCCCTGCCATGATTTGGTCGCGGCGTAATCCATCACATTGACCATCAGCACCGGGCACTCCCATTTTTTCTCCAGACGCTGGAGGCAACGGAAGGTCTCTGTTTTGCCACAGCCTGTCGGGCCGATAAGCATTACATTATCGGTTTGACCGTCAGGTGCATATTTTGACATCAGATGCTGTGCGACAGCCATGGCGATTGATTTTGTACCCTGCTCCTGCCCAAGCACATAGGAGTCTAACTCTTTTTTGATTTTATGTGGGTCGTAGTAAGATTTGTTGTAATGCGTCATAGTCATCCTTTCCTAGATATTTGACCTGAAATGCTGCATAGACGATACATATATAATAGAAGAAAACTATCGATATCTGGCTTCGGGTCAAGCCCCTGTATTGCTACAGGGGCTGCCTTCATTTTGTATGTACCTTGTGAACGTAAAGGGGAAACATTCACGCGATACAGTATATGTAAACAGATGCTGTTAAATCAGCTCTGGGATTTTATCGCGCAGAAAGAGTTCAAACTTCTCCCTGTAAATATAATAGGAAGAGATAAACACATTACGGTGTCTCGGGCTGAACAAATTGGGGAACACAGGCTTGTCCGAGACAAACTCAACGGCTTCCAGAAGGTTCGCTAATACCGAGTCGATTTTGGCGGCGGTATCGGGATTCTCGCTTTTGATTCGAGGGCGTATCCGCCGCGTATATTCCCTGGTCAGCTGGATGTAAATATCAATGGGCCTCAAGTAAATGTACTGTCCAAAAATGTCATTTTTTACGGACAGATGCCTGTCCCAGTCCGACTCAATACCATATTTTTCGTCCAAATCGGAAAGAATGCCGGTCAGTCCGCCCAGTACAACAATGTTTTTATCAGGTATGTTCTGTGTTTTTAAACATTCGACGTCGTCTTCCAGGCTCAAATTGTTTATCGCAGGCAATTCTGTAATATCATCCTTAACACCATCGCTGGCATTTTCACTGACAAAACAAAAGTTCTCCGTAGCAGCGTGGGTAAGGCTGAGCAACAATTTTTTGCCGTCAGGGTTTAAGTTCCGGTAATCCTCGAGTAGTAATTGCTCCGACGGGTCATTCCCATCCCCCGTTGTATCGTTTATCCCCTCTAAAGGTGTTACTCCCGCAAGCCATTTCACGCTTGTTCCTAGTGCGTCGGCGAAGAGGATGAGGGTTTTCACTTTCGGTTGATATTTGCCTGATAGGTATCCGCAAATGCTGGAAAACGGTATGCCGGAAAGACGGCTCAACTCTGTTGGGGATAATCTGCGCATCTGGAGCGCGTGGTTGAGACGGTAAGAAATGGTGTTTTCAACAATTGTTTGTTCCATTTGTTTTTCTCCTTTATCGAATTATTGAACATCTCTGTTCTTACCTATATTATATAAAAACGTTACAGTTTACGTAAATAAGTCACAACGATTTGCAGATTATTGTTAAATTTTTTCTCTTTTACTTTGAGGCGATTTCCCCACGCAATCATAATCCCCTTATTACGACCACCATGTTTTGTATTGCGTAATAGTTGCAAAATGGTGAAAAAATGATATAATTCATATTGCCTGTGGTACAAGGTTCCGTCTTAAAGGCGGGACCTTTTCTTATCTGTCAAAAAGGGGGACGTCGTATGGTAAAAGTAAAAGCGAAGGATAAAGAATGCTGGAAGATTTGGCATTACGGCACAATGGAATCCCCGTCTGTAATGAAGGTCAACGGATGTTCTGTTGCCGTGGTGCCCCGAACGGTGTGTGAAAGTACCGGCTTAACGTGTAAGGGTAGAGAGGTGTATGAAAACGACTGGCTGGCGGTTGAGGGTGACGGGGAGACACATAAGTTCCTTGTTGCCTGGGGCGAAACAGAGTTCAGGGCATTTGAAGATGAAACTATCAGTTATGACCTGCAAAATGTCTTAAAGAGCAAAACCTGCAGAATTATTGGAAATTTATATGACTGACAATGATTGTCTAAGTGATGAAATCGACGGATCTATCAATGCAGCGTATTGGGACGGCCTTATTACCATAGAAGTTGCTGAATATCTTCGGGGAAAAAACTTCGGCATCGAAGACCCCTACAGGATATTTATCGACGATTTGTTTGACATGTAATGGAAATAGTACTAAAATTATTTCAATGGTGCGGACTGATTGCGATATGCCCGCCGCTGCCGCGTTTTTTGCATGGCGGTACGAGTCGCACAGACGGCACGGCAAGTAGGCATGAGCTACCGGTGCCGTCATTACTTTTTGAAAAGGAAAAATCCTCTGATTTACCAATCAATATGGTGATATCAGAGGATTTTGTATTTGTCATAATAAATTAATGACTTCGTAGAATGCCCATGGACAGCGCTTTCCTATGCGGAAACTTCGGGTCCTGCTTCTCCGGGGGAAGGGGGAGTGGGGGGAACATCGCTGACCGTAGTCGGAGATGCCAAGGGTTCAGCTTTCCCGGTAGCAGGAGAAGAGCTGGCGAATTTGCTCAAAACTTCCTGCATCTGCTTAACGAGTGCGTCGTTCGCGGCATTCAGGCGATTCTGCAGCTCAGTCGCTTTTGCTTCCGCTTCCAATGCCTTCGTTTCCGCGGCAGCAGTATGTTTTTTTTCTGCTTCTAATGCTTTTACCAGCTTTTCATTACAGCGATATGCATTATAGTAATTGTCGAAAAATTCCTTGTTGCTGTTTTCCAGTTCAGGAATACGCTGCGCTTCCTTTTCGAGTAACCGCAGCGTGTTTTCCACGCGTTTTCTGGCGGCAACTTCTGCGTTAGCGGTATCTTCAATAAGACGCAGAATAAAGCTGCGAATGGCAGCCCAGAGTTTGTCAAGGTCTTCAAGCTGTTTTTCATATGCCGGGTGTTCTGCCCCAAAGACCGCAAGCTCGCATGCGGCAACCATGTCTTCCACCATTTTGTCTTTCGTCTTGTCCCTGTACTTGGGGCTGTCCTGCAGGGCCTCCCAGCGCTGCTGCAGAGGCATCGGAACGACTGCCTGGATTTTGCCTTTTTCTTCTTTTTCTTTGTTCTTTGTCATTTGTTTGCACCTCTTTCTAAAAATAGATAGAAATATATTAACTATCTTTCTAGATACTATGATAAAAAAAAATAATCGATCAACACAATAGGTTTGGGGCGATGTACGGCATTTCACAATGATTTCACTTTTGCTGTCAGGAAGGGTGGTATTGCTTAATAGAGAAGGCGATATATCATAAGAAAATCAAAATATACTGTGATATATAAAATATTTTTTGATATATCTAGCGCAGACCGTTTCAAACATCGTTACTACGTGATTAAGATTGGAATCAATCAGTTATGTAGTCGATAATATTCAGACGCACCACCACCATCATAGAAATACTGCATGTTTAAACAAAAAGGAGCCAACAAAACAACACAATGGTTCCGGCAGATCATTATAATCGGGGATTCATTTTTAGTATGTACATAAATTGAGATCTTATTTATAATATTATTGAAGTGTTTTTATGCAAGGGGGACAGATGATGTTATTCGGAACATTTCAAAGTTTGGATTATTTTGACAAACCTATAACTCGCGAAGCAATTCCGGAAGGATTATTTAAAGGGGATATTAGTCATGGTATCGCATGGTGTTTTCCTATAACAGATAATTTTAATGACAGCATCGTAAATGCATGGATATGCTGCCCTAATTATGGAGAGTTGTTTGTTGTCTTTGAGTCGGAAGATTATCATAAAGTGGATAAAGTAGAATGGTATCAGGCAATTGTAAACAGCGGTTTCACCAAAGATTTCGCAAATAATCAAAAAACAAATAGCGTAAAGTTTTGGAATCATATTAATGATGATTTGGAAGATAATCATGCAGAATTTATAGTGCCGCATTCAAACGTTAAACAACCATCATGCTTAATTTTCTCTGCCGACATAGCAAAAGATTCAAAAAATAGAGTTGAAGCTGATCCACAGTATCCTGAAGCATTTGACAGAGTTAACAGACGGCTGTACCCTTACGCGAAGAAACACTTTATGAATACCCTGAGAAAAGCTAGAATTTTTAATAATAATTGTTTGTCAGCCAAAGAAAAGATGATTAAACAGATGGTCGTTCAGCAAACCCTGTTTCGGACCTTCTCCTTGTTCTATCTTCCTTTGATTTTTACCTCGTTTATTAACGGACAACTAAAGAACAGGAACAAGATGCTTCCGTACATTACTGACTGGGAATTATATGCAGACAGGTTTTACCCTCAGTATTTGAACTTACAATTGGATTTTGCTGAATGGACGAAAAAATCGGACTTGTCAAAAAAAGGGTTAGATTTTTATCGACAGCGATTTCTTGATTTTTTCAAATATGATATCAATATTATCCATGCGCGTTTGGGTGAGGTAGGAAGAAATGAGGAATGTCCCTGCGGCAGCGGTAAAAAATTTAAGGCATGCTGTGGTAAAGGGTATATTTGAAATTGAATAATGATTTAGGTATCATAACTGAGAGATTGTGGCTGATTATGTGATTAAACATGAAGACGATTTCAACGAATTGACGAAACTGGATAAAAAATAAAAATTTTCAAATAAGCTATTGACATAAACGGAATGATTTGTTAAAATAACCATGCTTGAACATTGATAAACAACGTGAGTGTCTGATAAGAAAGGATACGAACCAAAAAAAGACTTCGGATAAAGAACATCGACAGGTGTTAACTCAGGTACCCAATCCTGCTTCAACGGGATACGTGTGCCTGTACGGCCCTGGGATGTTTTTGATCCGAAGTCTTTTTCATTTCAGGGCCCTCTTGAATCTTGAAAACCGGATATAGCCGGCCTCCCCTTTCGGTCAGGATAAGGCGAAGGGAACCTAAACAGTCTGACGGGTGTGCATCCTAATATAACGAACATGTTGCAACTGACGAAACGGTACGTGAAGAACTTGCCATGTACCGCAGGGAGAAAACGAAAAGAACTGAAGTAGAAAATAAGAATATTTCATGCTTCTAATAAAAAGAAAACGAGAATAATAATCGATAAAAATAATAAAAATGAATAAAAAATAAAAATTTTACAATAAACTATTGACAAAGAGTTGCGGCCGTTGTATACTAACTATGCTGGCGCTGAGGATTGGTTGCCGGCAAGGATAACTGAATAGACGAGGAATCATTCATACCAATTGCAACAATTATGACCACCCGACCATTTCATAGAAACATCAACCGTAAAACAAAGACTTCGGACGTAATGATATTGTTTGTTGAAGATTGCGTAGCAATCATGGAGGAAGGCAGGTCGCCTAACCGGACTGCAGGACTCCCCAGCGTTAAGAGAAAGGCTGAACCGACCAGACACTGACTGCGATATCATTACGCCTGAGGTCTTTTTTCTTCCGAATCAGGAAATAAAATCGGAACCTTGACAACCGAATACCGGGTGTCTTGTGTGGGGAGCATGTCACGGAAGCGAGCGCCGACGCCAAGGTGCGACGACCTTCATATGGCAGAGAGCATGGTGAAACTGACGAAACGGTGTGCGAAGACCTGCCAGCATGAAACCGCATAAGAGGCCGGCAAAAGAAAGACTTGGCTGCAACTTACAAAAGCTGCAGGACTGTCTGTTACCGTATAAAAAACAGGAGGTGCAACATGGCGGTAATCTATCTGAACCGTCGCAAAAAACTGACGGAAGAACAGAAACGGGTGGCGACATCGTTATTGCACAACGAAATCAATGATGTGATGGCCGACCTGGAAATCATGGAAGAAGAACTGGACAAAACATTCCTGTTTGGGGAAATGAGTTTAAGGGAACTGGCGGAAGGCTATATTGAAGAGCGGCTTAAAATCAACCCTGACGGGAGTTATGATGAGGAACTCCTGAAGCGTGTATACAAGCATTACTTCGGGGAGCAATGAAAGGGGAGTGACAGCTTGCTCAAGTTTGGAGTCCTGCATTGCTACGTGCTGGCCATTTTAATTTTCCTGTTGCGCCGGTGCCCGGAACTTGTAACGGGTTTCGGGTTCGGCTTCATGTACATGGTCATCCTAGGTATTTTCTACCATATGATGGACAGGCGGTAATGCTGCCGGAGCGAAAGGAAAGGGAAAAGAAAGGAGTGATAGCATGACGGAACACAAATGCAGTTTCTGCGGGGCCAAAGAAGACGAGAACAATGTCCTGGTAGGCGATTCCGAGAAAAAAGTTTTCATCTGCCAGTCCTGCTGGAAGACAGTGGGGATGATGCTGGACGAGCCGGAAGCGGAACGCGCGGATGCGGAATTTCATGAACCAAAGAACGAGGTTGACTGGTCGGCCATAAGCCCGGAAATAATCAAGGAATATCTTGACCGGCACATCATCGGTCAGGACAGGGCGAAAAAGATCTTGTCCGTAGCCGTTTACAACCACTACAAGATGCTGGATCATACAAAAAAGCACGCGGAAGAAAAACACGGCGTCACGCTGGAAAAAAGCAATATCCTGATGCTGGGTCCTACCGGTGTGGGCAAGACAGCGCTTATCAAAGCGCTGGCAGACGTGCTGAAAGTGCCCTTTGCCATCAGCGATGCCACGACGATGACGGAAAACGGATACGTGGGAGCGGATCCTGAAAGCTGCATCCAGCGTCTTCTGCAGGCTGCCGGCGGGGATGTCATGAAAGCCGAGACGGGCATCGTATATATCGACGAGATAGACAAACTGGCATGCAAAGGGGAAAACATGTCCATCACGCGGGACGTCAGCGGCGAAGGGGTGCAGCAGGCACTCCTGAAAATAATAGAAGGGACACGAGTAGATGTTGTGGAGGAAGGGGGGCGCCGTCATCCGATGGCACATACTACGTGCGTGGATACCAGCCGCATCCTTTTCATCGTAGGCGGTGCTTTTGTGGGCATAGACAGCCTGATCCGCAGCCGCACCGAAAAATCCTCCGGAAACACGCTGGGGTTCTGCGTGGAAAAGAAGCCGGCGGAGCAGGAAGCATCGCATTCCTTCAACGAGGTGATAGACCAGGTGACGCCGGAAGATATCCGTAAGTACGGCGTTATCCCCGAGCTTTTGGGAAGGCTGCCGGTCATTGCCCCGCTGCATGAGCTGAAAGCAGATGACTTGTGCAGGATCCTGACAGAGCCGCAGAACGCGCTGGTCAAACAGTACAAGGAAATCTTCCGGTACGACAATGTGGAACTGCGGTTCAGCGGAGGCGCCCTGCAGGCTGTTGCAGACAGAGCTATACGCAACGGTACAGGAGCCAGGGGGCTGCGCGCCATTTTGGAAGCGGTGCTCCTGGACCGTATGTACACCATCAGGAGAAACGCAAAAGGCGAGGTGCTGGTCATCACCAAGCGCGACATTGACAAGGCGTTTGCCAACGGCATCCAGGCAGCGTAAGCAGAGCCCGTGCTGAACAGGAGATTAACGGAACAGGAAGCGGGAAGTATTTTCCTGCTCCCTGCCCAAGGGTCAACGGAAGGAGAATACAAGATGTTTTACAGCGAAGAAAACCGCAACAGCCGCCGCGACAAGAAACGCCATGCAGCCCGGTATAAACCGGTGCGGCACAACGGCGTAAAGGGCTTCAGCAGATATGAATGGTTCAGGCGCAAGCAGAAACAGGAGGGATGACTTCATGACAAAACGGACAAGAATTGCGTTGATTATGCTGCTGGCGTTAGTCATTTTAAACGCGCTGACAGCCTGCGGCGGGGGATTTACAGGCAATCCCGCAATTTTCCACTAGGTTTGCAATGTTTGCAGAAAGGCAGGTGATGCAGATATGCGAAGCAATTGGCGGAAAGAGCCGGTCCTGGGCTTTGAATTCAGTACCATGGAAGGCGGTCTTAAAGAACGCGGAAGTAACGGACAGAAAAGCCGGTGGATACGTTACTGCAGGACCGTGAGTTTTTCTGAAGACAATATGTCCCCCTATTGGAAAGACGCATTGTTCTGGTATAGGAAAGCCGCCCTGCAGGGCGATTCCCTGGCTTTGAAAATGCTGCGGCAGGCTGCGGACTGCTCCGGCATCAGGAAAAGGGCGATGAAGGGCGATGCACAAGCCCAGTACCTGCTGGCTGTGTATTACTATCATGCGTACGGCACGTACCGGGATGTATATAGGGGCAACTACTGGATTAAAAAAGCGGCCAAAAACGGCAGCAAATCCGCACTCATATCCGTAAAAAGGCACAGCCCCTATTCTGAAATCAAGCAGGCGCTGGAAGACCCGGATTGCTTTGCATTACCGGTTTTTCTTCCGGAAGAGGTACTGGGTTCCGATATGGCAAAACGACATGGGAAGTTAAGAAGGCAGTTGATCGAGGAAACGGAAATGGGAACCGTTTGGGGAAAATATTCCGGGCTTGATTTTGACGCAACGTATCATGAGGCCCTGGCAGGGATTGCGGAAAAGCAGTATGCCCTTGCATGGCTGTACGACTGGGGGCAGGGCGTCAAACAGGATATCAGGGAAGCGTTCAAATGGTTTACGGAAGCGGCTTTCAACCGGTATGCCCCTGCACAGGCGGAACTGGGCGTCCTGTACCAGTTCGGCATCTCGGCGAGAACGACAGATTTGGAAATGTTTGACGGGAAAGAGCGGTTGTATGGATGAACTGACGGATTATCACAGGAGGTGATGCATCATGGCAGTCATATATATGGAAGACGAATGGAATATGTCGGAAGAACAGAAGCAGGTGGCGGAAGTAATGGCTGAAGGCGAGTTTTATAGAGCGGAAATGAAAATCGAGGAACTACAGGAAAAACTGCATGAGAACCCGCTCTTTGAAAAACTGGATTTAATGGAAGCGTTCAAGGGATTTTTATCCGGTTGCAGGAAAAAGGAAGACGGTAGTCTGAAAGAGGAAATTTTAAAGCAGGTATATTATCAAAAAGTCATGTCATGACCAGTCCGCGAGTAATAAGGCTGGTTATTATATAGAGAAAACAGTTTAGATCCAGGGGGTGGGAAAATGAAGGAACGGTGCAGCTTTTGCGGAACGGAAGAAAGCGACGCGGTCCTTTTGATCGGCAAGCGGAACCAGAACGCCTATATATGCGAAACATGCTGGAAAACCGTAGGTATGCTGATGGGAAAAGCACTCAAATTAACAAGGTGCAGGGACAATGCTGTAAAAAACGAACCGGGCAGGAACAACAACTGGGGTTCCTTAAGCCCGGTAAAAATAAAGCAGCATCTGGACCAATACATTATAGGGCAGGATCATGCAAAGAAAATCCTGTCCGTAGCTGTATACAACCACTACAAATCGCTGGATGCGATGAAAGAAGAGACAGACAAAAACGGAACGACAGAAGTGGAAAAGAGCAATATCCTGATGGTGGGACCAACCGGCGTGGGAAAAACTGCAATCATCAAGGCATTGGCAAAGATGCTTCAGGTACCGTTTGCCATCAGTGACGCAACCACCATGACCTCCAGCGGGTATGTCGGTGACGACCCTGATACCTGTATCCAGCGCCTGCTCCAGGCAGCCGAAGGAGATGTAAAAAAAGCGGAAACAGGCATTGTTTATATAGATGAGATTGACAAAATCGCCTGCAAGGGCGACAGCAGGAGCCATCGTGATATTGGCGGGGAAGGCGTCCAGCAGGCCTTGCTGAAAATCATCGAAGGAAGTGTGGTGGATGGTGTATGGGATGATAACAATGGAGAACCCGTAAGTGTTGATACCAGCCACATCCTGTTCATTGTGGGAGGCGCGTTTGTCGGAATTGACGGTATCATACGTGAAAGAATCATCGAGCCCGAAGCCAGGCATCCCGCAGGATTCTGTTCAGAAGACGGACAGAAACAAAAGAAGCAGGATAACCGTGATGTTTCTTTCAACAGCGTAATTGACCGGGTAGTGCAGGAAGACCTGCACGAATTCGGGATGATCCCGGAACTTCTGGGTAGGCTTCCGGTGATTGCCCCCCTGCACGAACTGGGTAGGGAAGAGTATTGCAGGATCCTTACGGAGCCACGGAATGCATTGGTAAAACAGTATCAGGAAATATTCCGGCGCGACAACATCGATCTGGCATTCAGCAGCGACGCACTGGAAGCGATTGCGGACAAGGCGGTGCAGAGCGGGACAGGGGCAAGGGGCCTGCGGTTGATAATGGAACAGGTACTGCTGGATAAAATGTATAACATCAGGGAAAACACAGCGGAAAGACGGCTGCTGGTCACCAGGGCCGAGGTCCTGAACACAAGCAGTCATTCAGCAAGACAGCAGAACGTATGCTGACAATCCGGATCATACTTCAACGAGGTAAAACTATCATGCTTGATTTCTACATCATTACGGACTGCACGGAACGGGGACTGTACCGTAAAGCAAAGCTGGTAAAACGGATATCGCAGAAATACCCGGAAGCAAGGGTCGTCCGGTTCCAGTCCCCGGAAGATATTCCTGCGGCGCAGGCTTTCTGCAACGAGAGCGGAATCGGCGTAACGGCCCACGAATGGGAAGAACTTCAGACGGCGGGACGCTTACGCCTGTTTGCTGAAAAAGGGGAGTTGCCTCCGCCCTCTGAAACAGGAAGCAGGGAAACCCAGCAGAAAATTTCCGAAAAGAAGGTAAGCCTTCCCCTGGACGCGGCTGCCGTGATTTATACGGACGGAAGTTATATCGAGTATGAACGTGAAAAAAAGAAACGTATCAAAGAAGCTTTTGGAGGGTGGGCGACTGTCATCGTGCTGCGTGAGTTCTCGGATGCCCGTATCACGCTTTCCGGTTACAGGAAATGCAAATTCAAGGACCATGATTCATATTATATGGAACTTGTGGCTGTGGCAAAGGCGCTGAAGCGGCTGACGAAGTATGCCGTTAATGGAAAGACAATACTCTATACGGACTGCCAAAGGCTGGTAAACGATTACAATACAAAACTGGCAGGATGGGAGGAGTGCGGTTGGCGAACACCTGACGGGGAACGGATCAAATGCTGGAAACTGTGGCGCAAGATCCGGCGAAGGTCAAAGGATATTAATCTTCAGGTCCACTGGGTCAAGGGACATGCCAAAAACATCTTAAACAACCAATGCCATTACTCCGCCCAGGCGGAAGTGATGATGCGGAAAAACCACAGGAAACAGGAAGGCGATTCTCATGAGTAAAGAGGGAAAAAAGAAAAAAGACAGCCGGCCGGATTTTCTCCGAAGGCTTAAACAGGGAAGGGAATGCGTATCTGGTACAGACGGGTCAAAACCTGCCGTATGCGAGGTATTCCCCCTGCGGGATTACTGGCTTCTGCTTTTCTTCAGCAACGGGGAAATCAGGCTGTACGATTGTGCCTGGGTCTTAAAGCTATCGTCCATGGAAAAACTGAACAAGAAAGGCTTCTTAAAAAAGGCGCAGGTCGATAATGGCACGGTCAAGTGGAACAAAAGCATCGCATTGCAAGCAGATGAACTTTACGGGAACAGTACCCCGCTGACGGATAACGAGGGAAAGCTGCTGCAACTGTTGTAACCATGCTGACCGGAAAGGAACTATCATGAAAAAGAATAAAACAATTCCGTACTATTCAAAAAAGAATGACAAGTGGCGGGTCAAGATAAAAATGGAATATAAAGGGAAGGACTACATCCAGACCGAAGAAGGGGATTTGGAATATGTTGTCTGTGAGTATCTCACAACGAGCCTGTACTATCCGTTCTGGCTGGATGAAGACAGGGATACCGATCGTGATTTCCAGTCGCATGACCATTCCTTTAATGATGTATTGAGATGGTTGCTGCATTATCCGGAACATTTCAGCATCGAAGGGTTTGAAGAATATTATTCCAAACAGGAAATCGAACTGCTCCAGAAGTTTCAGAAGAAACTCCTGGAGGATCTGGGGAAAACCGGGGAATAAAAGATTCCCATCCATTGACTAAAGCAAAGTGTTATCGTAAAAAAGACCAATGGGTAAACGGAGGATAAAACTTTATGCAAAAAGCAAAGATTAAACTCACAATCGAAGTTTCAAGAGAATTTGAAGATTATGTGGAAGAGCAATACATGGAACATATTCTGATGCGGGTTGCAAACAGGATCGTTAGTGAATTGAGATGGCAGATCGAGAATCCGAACCTGCCTGAGGAAGAGCGCTTTGACATCGATAAATTTAACGCTACGATTGAATGCGGTTCCGGCAAACGCGGCACCTTTGCCGGTGCAAGTTTCGGATCAAGGACAACCACAACCGCAAGTTCTTCAAAGACGACTGACAGCGTTTCTATCACACATAGTTCCACAAAACGGATTTCTGGCAGTAGGATGATTCCGGGCAACCGTAAAAAGAAATAGTCCCTGTCTTTCCGGGATAATAGTCCAACAGGAAACGGGTAGCAAAAGCGGTCGCAGTTTACAAAACCACGGCCGCTTTCTCTTGGGTAAAGGAAAGGAAGACAGATGAAATTCTTGCTTGAAACCATATTCGGCTTAGTGTTTTTTGCGATTTTCATATGGGCACTGCCCACCATCATCGGCATCTTTTCTCTGGGTTTGGTTCTGTATTTTGTTTTCACACTGGCAACCGGTCATTCAGATGATTCTGCCGGAAAAAGACACAGAACGGATACACAGTATGAAGCTAAAACCAGAACCGCGGAACAGACAACACATTATACCAACACCAGCCATTCAGGTTACCGGCATTATGAAGACGACGATTATGAAAGCCGTTATAACAGTTATTACGGTGACTGTGGCAACGATGATACACCGCCTGATGACGATATTCATTTCCGCGGGACCGGAGCCCCTTTCTTATAAACGGATAACGGATTCATGCGAAATGGTTTGCGGCAGCAATGCAAAGTAAAAGATATAAATCAAGAATCGAAAGGAGAGGATAGCAATGAGTTATGTGCCTTTTGTTATTGAGCAGGATAGAAACAGTGAGCGTTCCTATGACATTTTCTCGCGGCTTCTGAAAGACAGGATCATTTTCCTGACAGGCCCCATTGATGACGCAACTGCCAACGTGGTCATTGCGCAGATGCTGTTTTTGGAATCGGACAACCCGGACAAGGATATCTTTCTGTATATTAACAGCCCGGGCGGCAGCGTGACGGCAGGCATGGCAATCTATGATACCATGCAGTACATCAAGCCGGATGTCTCCACAATCTGCATCGGATCTGCGGCCAGCATGGCATCCATCCTGCTGATGGCGGGAACCAAGGGGAAACGCTTCGCCCTGCCGCATTCCGAGGTGATGCTGCACCAGCCTCTGGGCGGGTATAGCGGACAGGCTTCGGATATTGCCATCCATGCAAAGAACATCCTGCGCATCCGGGAAGAGATGTATGACGTGATCGTCTCCCATACCGGACAGGAGCGGGAAAAGGTGATTGCGGACACGGACCGGGACAATTACCTGACAGCGCAGCAGGCGCTGGAATACGGCATCATCGACAGCGTGGTGTCCGAGCGGCAAGAGTCATAAGCAGAAAAGGAAAGGGCACTTTGCGTGCATGGTTCATGAAGATAAGAGTCATGCACGCATCACATATGTACTGTTTTTACAAATCAAAACGAAACCCTAATCTTCAGTAACTGTTTTCTTATGATGGGAAAAGCGTTGGCGGGCAGGTGATTCAATGAGATTAACCCTAAAAGAAAAATTGGCAAAGGATGCCCTAAATCAGGAAAGATACCGTTATGGCGCTGACTTTTTGCAAAATCTTATATTTTGCAATGGCTTTCCCGTGATAGTGAAGGGAAAGTTCGACATTGCAAGCAGAGAGGAACACAGACTGGTCTTTATGACCATACGGCCTTATAACGAAACAGTAAAAACAATGCCTAAAATTTGCAGTGAACTTGTTTTCCCAATAGACTCCTTATGGAAGGTAAGGATTCTGAAAAAGGCTGACTATAAAGAGCCGTTCTATATCATCGGGCGTATTAAAGTTGTTTACAAATACGGAAGACCGAAAGGAACAATCGTTCTTGCAGAAGATGTGTTCCAACGTTCAATCCTGACAGAAAGCCAGTTCACAGGCAATTATCCCAAGTTTAGCAACCGGTGCTATAAATGGCCTGTGCAAGGGGAAGTAAGGCACATCATGCCTCCCGTAGTGAAAAGAATGCATGGCTTTGAAAGCAGGGATAAACATAAGAAAGAACGAACCTGGAACCGGAAATCAGCTCCATGCTACAGGAAAAAAATAGAAACAGAAACCCAAGAATTTGTCAACGCGGTTTCCAACCCCATAATGAATAATAGACCTTCAAAACAAGACATAACGCATGTTGCGAGCTTCTTGCCAGAGAACCGGCCGGAAAGCAAACAAAAGCAATCAATCAAAAAAGCGGCGGAGCCAAATCGTTCAAAACCTAAGCGTGAAACACAAGAAAGGGCAGCTAATAATCCGGATGTGCGCCAATTGATGAAGGCGCAAGCTGAAGAGCATCATACCAAAACCAATGAAAAGTCCGGTTACAGTAAATTTTTTACGCCGTTGGGTAAAAAGTGGCTTCTGGAATTTGAAACCATTGAAACCACAGTCGAATATGCGGGGTGCACATGTAGCTATCTGGACGGCATTATCTATATAGACAGCCATATGGAAGAATGGCAGATAAGATATTCCGCGCTTTTCGAAAGAACCGTGCTCTATCATAAAAATAAAAGAAATTATGCAGTCAATAAAGACAGAGAACCGGTTGAGGGTTATCATGTACAGCACATCCAGTCGATGCTTAATTTGAACGCGGATGATTTGCATGAATTTCGGAAACCGCAGGACCGTGAATTCAGCCTGATCCAGAATATTAAAGGACAGCCTGCGATTAAGGATTATATAGGCTATATATGCCAGCACAGGCAACTGGCAGAAAAACGGCAGGAAATGTTTGGGAAAAAAATTGAATCCATAAAAGCATTATTGGCGGACAAAAATGTCAGTTATGAAATCAAACAAAAGAAGAAAAGGGAACTGAGGAAAATATTGAACCATGCAAGTGCTATAGATGTTTTGGAACTGCTGAAACGGTTGGAATCTGTGAAGAAAAATGAAGATTAGCTAAAGGAACTGCCAGTTTGCAAGGGATATCTTTTAGCCTAGCCCTCGCAATCAGTTGTTCTCTGTAATCCAATATAATTAAATAAACTTACATTGATGGAAAGGATGTGCTTCATGCTTATCAGGACCGACTGGAAAAAGGAACCTGTATTGCAGTTCGGATTTATGACGATGCAGGCAGTGATATCTGAGATAGATGAAGAAACCGGGGGAAAAAAGGAACCTACGTATTCTGAATCCGTGTTCTTTGATTATGATGCAGACCCGCACCTTTATTGGCCGTATGCGTTGAAATGGTATAAAAGGGCAGCGTTGCAGAAAGAACCGCTGGCTGTCGAGATTCTGCGACAAATAGAATGCTTTAAAAGCACGGAACAAAAAGCAACAGAAGGTGATGCGGAAGCACAGTATTTACTGTCTGTATATTACCATGACAGTTATGGGACTTACCAAGACTTTGAAAAATGCACGGAATGGCTGCAAAAGGCGGCCATCAACGGGAATGAGGACGCAATCCGGTCAATAGCGGAATGGAACCGGCTGACAGGCTGCAAGCAAAAATTAAGCGATCCGGATTTCCATGCGGAACCTGATTTTTATCCGGATGAAGATAACATTTTTCTTGGGGGCCGTCATGGATGGGTTGACGCGGAGAACCGTGAATTAGCCCATGTTGATATGATTTGGGAAAAGTTTTCCAATCTGGACTTTGCCGATACGCTGAAGGCAGCAGAAGGCGGCGATGCGGAAAAACAGTACCAGCTTGCCTGGATATACGACTGGGGCAAAGGAACGGAGCAGGATACCAAAAAGGCAATCGAATGGTTTGTAAGATCTGCATATAACGGCTATGCCCCGGCGCAGACGGAACTGGGAATAATGTATCATGCGGGGATTATGGTCAATAAAGTTAAGTTGAGCATTTTTAGCAAGAAAGATTGAGTAACAACTGGCGACCATCCAAAAGGGCAAGGTTATATGTTATATGTACTAACTTCTTGAAATGAAGTATAATATTATAAAAATCAATAGAGCGCTTTGATAATCCGGTAAATCAAGATTTTGATTCAAAATGGAATGGCTGTTATTGTGTTGCTGTTATATGGGAGCTTGAACACATGAATAAGATGATAGGTATCGTAAAATATTATATTGAAAACAGAAGAACATCTCGTGGCATTATTGTTGTTGTGCCTTTGGACGAAACCAAGACAGTAAGTAAATTAGAAATAGGTAAAGCCAGTCTAAAACGAGGTGAAGACGTTTTTGATGGTGATATTGTAAGCTTTGAATTAGAAAGGAACGACAACGATTGCCTGGTAAATAATGTCACAAAAGCAGTACATGATGAGAAATTTCTTGATATAGTACAAGAGGGCAGTTTTCAGAGTAACTATATTCACATAAAGAATTTCATTTTCAATTATGACAGTTATGCTTACCAAAACTTCAAGAAAGCTGTTTCTTCTCTTGTTTCAGATGAAATGGCGGAGAAAGAGGTAGTTGTATGGCCGGAATTAAATCCCAAAAAGGTTGAAACACTTATCCCCAAGCGTTATGCGGGAAGCGATAATCACCAAGGTACTTACAATAGTGATAAAAAGCTTTTTGAAGGGGTCAATGCAGAAAAATGGTTTAAAATCAGATATTTTCCGTATATTCCCAAAGAAGTACTCCGGAATACTAGGAGCACGTGGGAAGATTTAGATGAAAAAACAGTTACAAGCTTCCTGGTACAGAGGCTTCAAACCGCCACTAAAATTGACTCCACAGATTTAGAATGGATAAAAAAATATCTGAAAAGAATTATTGAAGCCATTATAGGTAACAATATATCTACACAAAACAAAAGATTCATGTTGAATTCTCTAATTGACAGGTTGCCGGTTTCTGTGATTGAAAATGAAAAAAGTTTATGGAAGTTCTTACCCGAAAACAAGCTCGAAACTATAGTAAGGGGCCATGTTGATAATCAAAGAATACTTTGGGATTTTGATCGGCTGTTTTTGTTAAATCATCGGGAGTTGTTTGAACAAATTCCGGTCGAGGTCATTGAAAAGATACCGCAAATGTGGGATGATTTAAGTGAAAGACAGGTTTTTGAATTAGTTAAATATCATTTAAACAATAACTTGACCAAACACTGGGAGTGGGATAAAGGGTGGATAGAAAAATATCCGGGGTTGTGGGGTAGCCTATCCACAACAAAAATTATTGAAATTATTACAGGTAGTGATATACGTACACAAAACAAAGGGTTCATGGTATATTATCTGTTTAACAGGTTGCCGGTTTCTGTGATTGAAAATGAAAATCGTTTATGGAAGTTCTTACCCGAAAACAAGCTTGAAACTATAGTAAGGGGTCATGTTAAAAATCAAAGAATACTTTGGGATCTAGATAGGTTGTTTTTGTTAAACCATCGGGAGTTGTTTGAACAAATTCCGGTCGAGGTCATTGAAAAGACACCGCAAATGTGGGATGACCTAAGTGAAAGACAGGTTCTGAAATTAGTTAGATACCATTTGAACAACAACTTGACCAAACACTGGGAGTGGGATAAAGGGTGGATATTAAAATATCCGGAGTTGTTGGAGCTAAAAAGGGAATATCTCGCCTTAATTGATGAAGAGTTTTTAAACAGAATTGACAGGGAAGGTTTAACTATCAAGTATTGGCGACTTTGTTATGAATATGCAATAAATAAAGACAAAGCTAATAAGGAAATCATAAAACAGGAAGTAAAAAAACGGGGCATTCATCATCTTTATCACTTTACACGGGCCAGTAACCTTGAAAGCATTTTAAACTATGGAATTTTACCAAGGACGACATTAGATATTAGCACTATAAAATATGAATACAATGACCCAGGTCGATTTGACAAATGCAAAAATGCAGTATGTACTTCAATTGAGTTCCCAAATTATAGAATGTTTTTTCCTTTAAGAAAGGATCCTAATATCGACTGGGTCGTAATAGAATTAGACGCAAAAATACTGTATGAGTTGGAATGCGCTTTTTGCTGGATGAATGCAAGTGATTCGAGAATCAGTAACATTAAAATTGAAGAGAGAAAAACATGTACTGCGTTTAAAGAACTTTTTGACAATCGTGCGGGTTTTCCTCAACGTTATCCCGGTTTAGCCTCTTCATATCCAACTAATCCGCAAGCCGAGGTGCTTGTTTTTTCGAATATTCCAGTGGATTACATCACGAATATTTATTTTTGTGACAAAGATACAGGAAATAAATATATAAATCATGTTGACAGTTTATCTAAGATGGCTGAAAAAGAGATGGTGCGGGTTAAGGGTGATTTATTTAAATATAGGGTAGATTACAAGAACTGGCAATAAGATAGTTTGGTGTGAGGTTAAAAATGGCGATAAGACCTGTATATGTCGTATCATTGGAAAAGAATAAGCATTTTAGCATTGAAGAGGTTGAATTTCAGTATTTTAGCGGCTTTTCCATACAACAAAAACGAAGATGCATCAATAGTTTGCATGCTGCATATCTAAAAGAGAACAAAGGAAAACGAATTCTGGAAATCTCTACAAAATCGGAGAATATTATTGGCGTGCAATTAAGCGCCTTTAATCTTATGATAGAGACGGAAGATAAAAAGCGTTTTTCAGTGGAATCTGCGTTTCAATCTAGTAAAGTTTTTGAGAACGGGAAATCATATAAAGAGCTTTTATATGTATCGTCAAGGGAAGCGAAAAAGGACGAACGTTTAAAGAACAGTGGTAAAATAATTGAGTTTTCTTATTTTGGTAATGCATTCTCGATTGAACCCAAAACTTATTTTTATAATTGGTTATATATTAATGCGGTGGAAGCCAATAGTAAACTTAAAGAAAAAATTGTCTATTATGATGCATTTACGGATATTGCCTTCAACCCCCAAAAGTCTATAAATTGCCAGGCAGAAGCTGCCGCAGTCTATGTTTCGCTTTATCGTAAAAACCTGTTAAAGGCGGCATTGAAAAGTAAGGAGGACTTTTTGAAGATAGTGTACCCGGATTGTGCTGATAATCATTCAGATGTTAATGAAAATGTGCAATTGGAGCTGTTCTGATGAAATCATAATAACGTATAACAGAAAAGGACATGTTACTTTTGCAGTCAAAGTTGCTGTGGTTTGGGCAGCGCAATAAGCGTCGACAAAGTAGTTCCCATTAAGAATTGACAGTCAAAAAGGGGATGTAACATAAAGAGCTTTTTATGTTGCGTTTTGAGCAGCTCTTTTTCTATATATAAAAGAGACCTTTCGGGGTCTCTTTTTTTGTGCAAAGAAAAATCGGCATCCTTTCGGATGCCGATGGCAAAATTATTTTGTAACAGCCCCAGTGCTATTCATATCAATAGTATCTATTCGAAAATATTTAGTTTGTGGAAATTCAGGTCTGTTTCAACGCAAGATAACCTGTTTCGAAGGCGTTATACGCAAAATCCTGGTCGTACCCATCCCTGAACAGAGCATGGAATGTCCCGGTATCAGAAACGCTGACTATGTAGCCTTCGCCATGTTTCGGGTTATCGACGGATGCATGCAGCAGCTTTTTGTTTTCATCAACTTTTGTCTTTGGGCAGGGAGGAGCCATTATAAAATGCCCCTTGTTCTTAGCCAGGTAATCCTTAAGATTGGCAGGCTGGGGCTTGGGTTTGGGTTTGGGTTTGGCTTTGGCTTTGGGCTTGGGACTGCTTGCCCGGGTGATTGATGGCTGCTTATTGTGCCGTTTCGTTTTGTTGCCATTATTGCCTGAATGCTGTCCTTTGCTGTCCAAATACTTCTTATAGCGCTTTTCTCGTATGGCTTTGGTCTGCGGGTAGGTGTCTTCCTC
>NZ_FONL01000005.1 GCF_900112895.1 Succiniclasticum ruminis DSM 9236
ACATATTATGCCAATCAACAAAAACGAAATCACAAAAGAAATGATTATGAAAGCCATGCAGTGCAAAACTGCCGATGAACTGATTGCGCTGGCAAAGACCGGCGGTTATGAGCTGACAAAAGAGGAAGCGGAAACGTATCTGGCGGAACTGGCCGACTATGAACTGGACAGCAGTGAAATGAAGAATATAGCCGGTGGTAAGTGTTATATGAGAACCGACCTGGACGATTGGTTTTGCCCAGATAGAAAAGGCTGCTCCATTTATTGATAAGAACGGGAATCCATATTTGGAAGTACATCATGTAATTTGGCTCTCACGCGGTGATAAAAGGTGGAGCCGGCGGAAGCATCTATGGCTGTTTTGTCATAGTATGGTAAATTCATATTTTCTTCAACAGTCGTGGAATTTATTTTCCGCGGCTGTTTTGTTATAATGAATGAAAGAGTACGGAAAAAAGCACGCTGACGGTTTTTCCTATACGGACCTTAATGGAAAGACAGGATATTTTGCAGTCAATCCTGGCGGTGAAGACGGGTCGTTGCGTTTTTATGAGTTCTAAAAGAGGATGAGAAGTTCCAGACCTTCAACCTGGCTAAGGGCATGCGGGAAGATATCCGTAAGGCAGAACAGGATAAACAAGAAGACCTGGCAAAGAAGGAATAAAGCTGCCGGTGGTGGTAAGGGCGCAGCATGATGCTTGCTTCCAGCTTCGCGGTAGTGTTGCTTTCGTTAAATAAGGAGGGGCAGGGTGCGGAATTTTTTCCCGTTTATGACGGCCAGTCCGGAAATTTCCGGACTGCGCGCGGATCTCATTTACGCGAATTACATTATTGCGTGCCTGCTGCCTCTTTTTGTGATTTTCTTATGCATCCGTATGGTCAGCAGCACGAAAAAGGCCGGCGTCCTGACGGTCCTTCTGGCCACTGTGTTTGTACTGTTCAACCGGGACGTAATGCTGCCGGTCCTGAACGGTTTTGCGGACGGAATTGCCTCCGGTCCCGCGGCCATGCTCGGGGCGTTTCTGGGATTTTTGGGCGCTCTGGGTTTATTCAAAGGATTGTACGACGAGGAACAGAGCGAAGAGTATGTGCATAAGAGAAAATACTGGTACGGGACTGTTGCGGTCATGTACGCGGGAATCGTGCTGGCCTGCCACGCTGTAGGACAGTGAATTTTACGTTGGATATGATACAGCGTAATTAGCGCGGTCTTGATTGTGCCGGGCTGTCATATTGTCATCTGGTGAAACGGCGAAAGGGAAGTTCTATGCGGCAGAAACAAAGCGTAACGTTATACAACATACTGTTCCCAATCTGGCTGCTGGTATGGATTCCTTCTCCCCTGTGGCTGCTGCTGGTTCCATTGAATTTTGTAATTGATTACTTTGTTTTGTATAAAAGTCTGTCGGACGATGTGGAATGGGAGAATGGTATTCTTAACGGTGGGCAGGGAAATAATAATTTTTCAGGCAGTGTCCCGCGGAAAGCATTTTGCAATACATATGCGTGGAAAATCTGCGCCGCGGGTTTTGCCGCCGATTTTATCGGCAGCCTGTTTCTGTTCGCCGCGTTTATGATAACGAGTTCCCATAAATTGGATTCTTTGAGGCCAATCAGCCACGGGCTCGGCCTTAATCCCTTTGAAAGTTTTGCGGCGTTTCTGATTGTGGTTTGCGCGATCCTTCTGGCGGCATATTGCATTTATCGGTTCGATTCGTACCTCTTAAAACGCGCCGGTCTTCCGGAAGAACAGGGCCGGAAATCGGCCTTGTGGCTGGCAGTGGCGACGGCGCCATATCTTTTCCTGCTTCCGTCGGAGATTCTGTACCGGTGGATGTGAAGGGGAAAGTACCGGCTTGTTTCAGGCAGGTTGCGAATTGTTGGTACTATCATTCATTTATGCTGCAAATAAAAACCGCAGCCTGCTTTTGTTACAAAAACAGACTGCGGCTGTGTGCCGGTTAATCTTACGAAGGCAAACGTCAGGAATCAGATTCCATACTCATAAATGGTATCGCTGGGCAGGTCGATCAAGTCATTCCAATAGACGCAAGTCCTGCTTTCGTCAAGTTGTACCTGATCAAACAAGCCTTGTACGGTTGCCAAATCCTTATAGCTTTCGATAGTTTCTATATCTTCTTTTACGTCATATTACAGTTTTTCCGTCATCGAAAAGCACTTTTAATTTATAATCCGGCAAAGGTTTAACCATTTTTATTCTTGGAATCATTTGTCATACCTCCACAGTGCATGAATATGTCCCGGCTCATGCTCTTTTGGTTTGAAAAACATTTTAATTACGATTCCATAAAATCTGCTTATCTCCGGCAATGTTTCATCTCCTCGCATTATTATCTAAAAAATACAAGGACGATTGCCTCCGGTTCAAAGCTTTTTTCTTCCCTGTGCGCACACAACGCAGAGAAAAACTTTGAGCAACTACATTATAACAAAAGGGAATTAATTATGCTATAGAGCGCTTTGCAGAAAACGCAAGGTTTTTGTTTTCAGGCAGGAATTCATTCAGTAAGTGAACTTGGTCCACTTTTTATAAACCGGAAACACGACTCTGACTTTTAATTCAGGAGGTATTGAAAATGGAAGGTATTGAAAAAGTTTGTCAGTTTCTCGATGAAGCCCATGTGTACTATCTTGCGACGGTGGAAGGGGATCAGCCCCGCTGCCGCCCCTTCGGCACTTCGCTGCTGTATGATGGAAGGCTCTATATCCAGACCGGAAAGGTAAAAGAGGTTTCCAAACAGATTGCCGCGAATCCGAAAGAGGAGATCTGCGCGTTCAATGGCGGAAAATGGCTGCGGGTTGCCGGCGAGCTGGTGAATGACGACAGCCGTGACGTGAAAGCTGCCATGCTGGAGAAGTTCCCCACCCTGAAAAATATGTACAGCGCGGACGATGACAACACCCAGGTGCTGTATTTCAAAAATGCGGTGGCAACGTTCTCTTCCTTTACGGAAAAACCGGAAGTAATTACGTTTTAAGCAGCAGTTCTTTAGTTAACTTTACATTAAAGCGGCAACTTTTAATAGTAGGCAAAAATTACCGCTTTTCTTTTGTAAAAAATCAGCACAAAAAAACAGGGCCGCTTTCGTTTTATAACGGCAGCGTGCCCTGATTTTTTATGTTGTAACAGTAAATTTTGCGAACTCCAACGCGCTGTGGATTAGAAGCGGCCGCCGTTCGCCAGCCAGCGGTTGGCAGTTTCTTCGGAAAGGTAAGCGGCTTCGATATCAATGTAGTTGTCGGCAGAGTGGGTGTATTCGTCCAGAATCCTTACTTTGCCGGTATCGGTGAGGAACCCGTTGACCGCTTCGATGGCGTTGCTGGCTTCCATGGGTTTGTCGGCCACAAATTCCAGAACGCTTGCCACGGAGTAACCTTCCTGAGTGAAGATGACCATTTTCAGACCGTCCCTGGTGTTGCGCATTTTAGTGATGCTGCCGACCTGCACGGCGCCGAACTGCCCTTTGTTTGACAGCCAGCGGTTGGCGGTTTCTTCCGTCAGATGGGTGTATTCGATATCAATGTAGTTATCGGCGGAGTGGGTGTGTTCGTCCAGGATCCGCACCCTGCCGGGCTGTGTGAGATAGCCGTTGATGGCTTCGATTACGTTGCGTTCTTCCATGGGTTTATTGGCAACAAATTCCACAACGCTTGCCACAGAGTAACCTTCCTGGGTGAAGATGACGATTTTCTGACCGTCGCTGGTGTTGCGCAGTCTGGTAATGCTGCCGCCGGAAACGTCGGCAAAAGCGGAGCCGCAAAAGAGCATCATGAACAGGGTAACAAGTACAATCAGACGTGTTTTCATAATAAAGAACCTCCCGGATAAAAAATGATTGAATCTGCGTCGGGCAGAGTGATTGCCTGTATTTAATTATATAGGAAATATATAGGAAATTCCGGGAAATGAAAAGAAAGTTTGCCGTAAAATATTTAACTATGCGCGGAAAGTATTACCGAAAAAAGTTCTGCTGTGATAATGAGCTGCTGACGGAAAAAACAATTTAATTTTCCCGGATTTTCTTTTATAATTAGGGTGAGCGGTAAATATTTGTTAACAGGAAAGGATGACTGATACTATGAAAAAAGATTTAGGCGTGATGGAAGCAGTATTCCCGATGCCGGTGCTGATGATCGCGACATATGATGAGAATGGCACGGTAGACGTGATGAACGCGGCCTGGGGACAAATCTGCGATTATAAAAAGATTGCACTCTTTTTGGACGAAGGCCACAAGACCTCGGAGAACATTTTAAAAACGAAAGCGTTCACCGTAGCGCTGGCGGATCAGGCCCATATGGTCGGGGCGGATTACTTTGGCACAGTGTCCGGGCACAAGGTGCCGGACAAATTTGCCCGTTCGGGTTATACCGCGGTGAAGAGCAAACATGTCAACGCGCCCGTTATTGAAGAGTTCCCGCTGGTGATGGAGTGCGAACTGGCCGACGTATTGAAGAAGGACAGTTTTTTCTGCGTGATCGGGCAGATCGTGAATACGGCGGCGGACGAGCGGATTCTGGATGAGGACGGCAAGGTGGACGTGACGAAGCTGAACGCGCTGATCTATGACACGTTCCGGCACGGGTATTATGTGTGCGGTGAAAAGGTGGGTCAGGCCTTTAAGGAAGGCGCGGCTTTGGCGAAAAAATAATGGAATTATTATTAAAGGGGCGGTTTCGTTCCGGATTTGCATGGAGGGGGCTATGAAACAGGTTACGGTTAAAAATCTGAAAAAATTATCGGCGGCGGTTTGCGCGTTTGGCATTCTGGCCGGCGCCCTTGTACTGCCGGTGAAGGCGATGGCGGCGGAAACGGAAGCGCCTGTCACCATTACGCTGCCGGCGCCGTTTACCAAAGACGGCCTGACGGTGAAGGAAGCACTGGACCGCCGGAGAAGTTCCAGGCAGTTTACCGACGCTCCGTTGCAGGAGAAACAGCTGTCCGCCATATTGTGGGCGGCCAACGGCATCAACCGGCCGGAGTCCGGCAAGCGCGTGAATCCTACTACCATGGGCATTTATAATATTGACGTGTACGCGGTGATGGCCAACGGGATTTATAAATATGATCCGGCGGCCCATGCCCTGAAGCTGGTTTCCCCAGTGGATTTCCGCCCGCAGATCAATGCGAAGCAGACCTTTGTCCATACGGCGCCGCTGACCTTGTTCTACGTTGCGAACCCGGTTCCTCCCAAGGATCCTTCCCGTCCGGTGAATCCGGAACGGCAGCTTGCGAACAACTGCCTGGTGGCAGGCACGATGCTGCAGAGTGTGGCGCTGGTGGCAGTGGATGAAGGGCTGGGGACCTGTGTCCGCGGCTCTGTCGACCGGGAAGCGTTCCGTAAAGCGGCAGGCCTTTCGCCAGAACAGAGGGTTCTGATTTCCCAGACCGTCGGCGTGCTGCACTGAGAGGAAAGTGAAACATAATGAGCCATAACAAAGCATTGGATGATCTGACGCGGGAACAGCTGACAGAGCTTTTGGAAATCTATTCCAAAAACTGGCTGGCGGCGGACGGCATCTGGTTCCAGTCCGTGGAGAAGAAGCATGGCATGGAAGAGGCCATGTACCACGACGTGGAGATTTGGAAAAAGTTTACGGTCGTGGAAGCCCTGAAACTGAAAAAGTTTTTGGGCCTGCCGGAACGGCCCGGACTGGAGGGACTGGCGAAGGCGTTGTCGCTCCGGTTCTATGCCAACATTAATGACGACGAGATCCGCATCGAAGGGAACACGCTGTTGTACCGCATGGTGGACTGCCGCGTGCAGACGGCAAGGAAACGCAAGGGCATGGAGTTCCATCCCTGCAAGGCCGTGGGGATCGTGGAATACGGGGAATTCGCCCGGGCCATTGACGACCGCATCACCTGCGAGTGTGTCAGCTGTTACCCGGACATTACGGACGAAACCTGCTGCTGCAGCTGGAAATTTACGTTGAGGGAGTAAGGCGAACGGAATCCCGTGTATTTATCTGTCAATCTGTAATAATACATTTTTTATCGTTGACCCGAAGGAGGATACCATTATGGCAAACGCGAATCGCGATTTTATTGTGGAGAAAGTGAAAGAAGTTCTGGCGGCGCCCAGCTGCTGCCCGGAATTAAAAGACGCGGCGCAAAAGTATCTGGCGGCGCTGGATACAGCGGACGAAAAGGCCGCCGGGAAAATTTTAATCGCGGAACTGGAAGAAGATGTGCAGAGCATAGACGATACGCTGGCATTTTTCTGTTCCGATGCGGCGAAAGAGATTTTTGGCGCGGAAACAGCGGCGAACATGGCGGAAACTGCGAGAAAAGTTAAAGCGTCAGGGGCTAAGATCTGCTTCTGCCCGGCCTGCACGGCAGGCAAGGCAATCCTGGATAACAAGGAAGCGCTGCTGTAACAGTGTAACCGTTCCGCCAGCCGGTGTAACGGTTTAGTTGAGGAGTTATGGATAAACAAAACAATATAAAAACGCCCGGCTTTTGGGACTGCCTGATGCCGGGCGGCGTTTTGCTTCTGTCTTATATGCTGCTGTTCTATCTGCCGGAGGAGTTCGGGTGGAAGGGCTGGCTTATCATCGGTATATCTGCTTTCCTGTTCTGCATAGGATATTATGGCTTGCTGAAATCCTTGCCGGAGCCGGAGGCACCGTCGGGAGCGCTTGCCAGGCGGCTGGCTCTCGTAACGTTTGGCGTTGCCATCTTTCTTGGCGGCATTTACTATGTCTATAGCAGCGACGGCAGTGAAAAGAGCATTGCCATTGCCACCCTGGCCCTGATAGAGGGCCTTGTCATTTGCGGACTAAGCGGTTCGAAAGACAGCAGGGATACGCCGCAGAACAGTATCCTGCGGAAGTATTACCTGTTGATCATTGCTGTTCTGGCAGCTGCCGGTTGCTGGTTCTGTTACCGGGAATTCGTCAGCGAAGCGGCAGAGAGCCGGGGTTATATAGAGGCGGCGACGATGCTTTGGATCACGGCCGGAACGTTATGGGTGAGCAGGAAATAAAAATAAACAGCGCCGGTCGTTCGATGACAGAAAGAAATAAAAAATAAACAGCGCCTGTCGTACATTGACAGGCGCTGTTTTTTATGGGGCGCGGGATAAATCTGTTAAGTGGCCTTTTTGCCGTGGCGGGTGAGGCTGTCTCTCCTGCCTGTGAAGCGGCGTTCGGGCTGGGGGGATCCTGCCGGCGGTTCGCTTTCGCAGGAGAAGGTCCGGATTGTGGCGGGCGCTTCCCCGTTTACGGTCCGCTGGGTGATCAGCACCCGCTGGTTCGTCTTGCCGGAGAGTTCGTAGTAGATCGGGTAGGCGATGTCCCCGATGATGTTGCGGAGGCCGCGGACGCCGGTCTGGAGTTTTTCCGCCTGTCTGGCGATTTCCATAAGGGCGTTGTTGGTATATTCGAGGTTGTTCCGGGTCCGGCGGAACATTTTCTGGAATTCTTTGGCCGGGGAGATATCGGACTCCCGGAGGATGTTATAGAGGGTTTCCGCGGTGATGGGGTTGTACCGGCAGCGGAGGGTGATGCGGCCTACCAGCTCGGGGATGTACCCGAACTCAATGAGGTCTTCCGTGGTCGGGATAAGATCCCGGGCCGTTAGGTTTTCCTGTGTTTCCGGGGTCGCGGTCTCTGGTTCAGGGTCGGGATTTGCGGGAGCGGGACGGAAGCCTAACGTGGTTTCCGGTTCCGTCTTCGGGTGGAGCCGTTGTTTTGTGATTTCATCGAGCCCGATGAAGGCTCCGCTGAAGATAAACAGGATGTCGGTGGTATCGATCCTGGGTGTGAGGGGGTGCTCGCCGAAACCGGTGCCGCCTTCGATAATCTTCAGCAGCGTTTGCTGGATGCTTCTCTGGAAGAAGCTGTCTTCCCGCCGGTCCAGCGGGTGGATACGGATTTTGTCGGCCTCATCCAGGATGATGATGCCTTTGCCGGCCAGCTTGACGGCAACCTCGCCGGCTCGTTGCCTGATTTCGTCTTCGTCATCGTCGGAGATGTCCCCGACGTATTTTTCCACGTCCGTGTTGATGATCCGGAACGCGTCCTGCAGGAGGTCCACAAGGATCGTTTCGACGTTCCGGCCCTTGTAGCCGCTGCTGGTCAGGGTATTGGTGGCGATGACGGCCACGGGGATGGGGAGATTGCACTCCCGGATCACGGTCCGGATGGACTCGGTCTTGCCCGATCCGGTGGGGCCGATAATGAGGAGGTTATCTTTGTGGATCGGGTCGTCCGGGTGGATCCGGTTGTGCTCGATCCGGAGGAGGTGGGCGGCGAGGGCGGTGGCGACGGTCCGGACGCCGTCATCCTGGCCGACGATAGACTTTCTTATGAGGGCTTCCAACTCTTTGGGGGACTGGTACGGATAATGCTCCAAGGTTCGGTCTCCTTTCTGCAAAGGTCTGAGGGCGGTTGTGGATTTTTTACGGTGAGCCTTTTGTCCCTGCCCGTCGACACGGCTGAAGGGCTTTTTGGGGGACAAAAAACTCCGGATCAGACGGCACCGGCAAACTCCAAACTTACATCTCTGACATGAATGGTCGAATTAAAACTATCGGTTGCGTATCCACCCGGACCGCTGCCGGGTGCAGAAACATAATTTGAAGCATTCGGTGTAACCTGATCCGAAGTCTTCCAGTTGGCTTATAAAAATTGACGGGTTCAAACAAGATGCGCCCGAACCGGACGGGCTCGAACACAATGGTATTGTACCACAATGCCCGGGACTCGTCAAGCACTTATTTTATTTTTGTCCAAAAATATTTAATTAATTAATTATCTTCCTATTAATATCGCTTTATATAGGGAAGTTTTATATAAGAGTGGCATTTTTAAACGATTTCTCTTAATAGAAGATTCCACGTTAAAGAGCGGGATTTTTTTCTTTAAAATATGAATTGATTATGTGATATAATTTACAGAGACGCTGATGAATTAAAACTTTACAAGTCACAGGAGGTGTATGGAATGAAAAAACTTACCGCTATCCTTGTAGTATTATTTCTGATGATTTGCAGCATGGCTGCCGCCGCCCGCCCGGAATTCCGGTCTGACGTAAGCGGTTCCAAATGGCTGCAGGTGGAGGACCGCGCCATTGATGTGACGGATAAGGACGGGCTTATACTGAAGGTCCAGTGGCCGGTCTTTTCTTCCAAAGACGATTCCCACGGGCACCTGATTGCATCGCTCAAAAAAGAGAGTGACCAGCTCCGCTCCTTTTTCGATAAGGACATGCGGGAGTCGAAAGAACTTGCCGCCAAAGGGAACCGGGACATCCGCAACGGACGCTGGCTCGTTTATGTGGAAATACAACGGGATGACAGCAGGGTGCTGAGTCTGCTGGAACACTCTTTCCACCGGGATCTGGCCGGCGAGCGGTGGGGCTATAACGGCCTGAACTATGATTCAAAAACAGGAAAAAAATTAAGCAGTCTTGACGTGTTCAAACTCACGAAAGAAGAACTGGCCGATACGCTGTTGGCAAGGCTGACAAAAAAATACGGAAAAAGAGCCCTGGGTGACAGGCCGAAAAGAATGATTCTGAGCAAGATCGATGAAGATGCGGACATGGAATTCCTGCCCTGGGCCATGACCACGGATGGCGTAACGGTTCATTTCAGAAGCGGGGACTTCCACAGGGGTTATGCGCCGCTCCCCATCACAATCTTTTTCCGCGAAGAACCGGAACTCTTCAATAAGAAATACATGCTGAAATATTAAGACGGGCAGAAATTGTCATTTGTGTCAGTTATATTTATATAGTAAAGATTTTTTTAACGGTTGGCAAGCATGAGCAAGATGAATTTCAAATATGTCCGTATCCAGGGAAAGGAACTGGCGAAGAATACGATGCACGCGAAAGGCATCTTCAGCATGTGCTGGCAGATGATCCAGCAGGATGTTATGACCGGGGAGGATGCGGATCTTTTCCGGGAGATTGACAGCTGGTTCGCGGAAAACCTGCCGTGGCCGCCTCCCTGTAAAAACCAGGAACCTGTTGTGTGCTGGTTCAAAACGGAGAACGCGGAAGAAATGCTGAAAATGATCCGGCCCGCCATGTGGCTGCTGGAACGGTACAACCACCCGTATTACGTGGTGTATACGAACACGCCGGGCGAAATCGTTTACGAGGATAAATACCAGATTGCGGCAAAAGCAGACGGGTATCTCCAGATAGACGAGTTACAGCCGTCCTGGTCGCCCAAAGAAACGGAATGAAGAACCGTATATAAAAACATAAACCGGGTTTTGTAATCCTGTCTGCATCACGCAGGATTACAACCCCGGTTTATTTATTTTTCAACTGTTACACTTCCACCCTGCTTCCGGCCGCAATGTACCGGAGCCGTTCGCCCATGAGCTGTTTCATGAACTGATACTGTTCCACGCCGGTGCAGTGTCCGGTGTAGTAAACCGTGGGGTAGGAACAGAGGATTTCCGCCGCTTCCGTCAGGCGATTCTTTCCCGCGTCGTCCAGAGGCACGCCCATAAAGTGGAAACCGCCAACCAGCACGTCCGGGCGGAACCAGCTTGCAATGTTCAGGATGCCCTTGTGGGAACAGCCGCTGAAGAGGATCCTTCGACCGTCTTCTTCGATGAGCAGGTACTGTTCATGCCGGAAGTCTTCCGGGTACAGCACGCCATTGCGTTTCACCAGCATGCCGCTGGTGTCGATGGGACAGACAAGTTCCCTGTCGTTGCAGTTGTACAGGGTGATGCCTTCCGCCAGCCGGGATTCCCCTTTGATAAGGCGGATCTGTTTCGCGCACGCAATCGCCGGGTTCAGTCCGATATCCTCCGCTCCGCCGTTCTTTAAATGGGGCTCAAAGGCACAGACGCTCATGTAGATGGGCGCCGTTTTGTTTTTCTCCATGAAACGCAGCAGGCCGCCGCCGTGATCGTAATGCCCGTGGGACAGCACTGCCATTTCCACTTTGCCCAGATCAACGCCCAGCTTTTCCGCGTTGTCCGCGAAGGCGCCGGACGCGCCGGAGTCAAATAAAATGACGTGGTTTTTCGTTTCGATAAAAATGCTCAGGCCGTGTTCCGCGGTGTAGCATTCCGCGCTGGCCGTGTTTTCCATTAATGTTGTGATTTTCATGGCGGTTTCATATTTTCAATTTCTTTTTATTGTTTTATCTGTTTATTTGGTAATTGCCTTGAAGGCTGCTGCCTGTTTGGTCATGCCGCGTTCGGAAGCCAGACGTTCAATGGAGGAAGCGCCGAAGAAGCCATCGATTTCCGGTACGTTTTTGATGACATAGGCCGCGTCTTCGGGATCGGCGATGGGGCCGCCGTGGCAGATGACCATGATGTCAGGCCGTACGGAGCGGCCGGCTTTGATGATCTCACGGATCTTCACGCAGCAGTCGTCCAGGGTGACTGCGGTTTCAGCGCCGATGGAGCCTTTGGTGGTCAGGCCCATATGGGCTACCAGGATGTCAGCGCCGGCTTCCGCCATGGCTTTTGCCTGTTCGGGATCGAAAACGTAGGGGCAGGTCAGCATGTCAAGTTTGTGGGCTTCGCGAACCATTTCCACTTCCAGCCCGTAACCCATGCCGGTTTCTTCCAGGTTTGCGCGGAACTTGCCGTCGATAAGGCCGACAGTCGGGAAGTTCTGTACGCCGTTAAAGCCCTGGTCCTTCAGCTGTTTGAGGAAGAGGTCCATGACACGGAAGGGGTCGGTGCCGCAGACGCCTGCCAGCACAGGGGTTTTCTTTACAATGGGGAGAACTTCGCAGCCCATTTCCTGAACGATGGCGTTGGCATCGCCGTAGGAGAGAAGGCCCGCCAGGGAGCCGCGACCGGCCATGCGGTAACGGCCGGAGTTGTAGATGATGAGGATATCCACGTCGGCCGCTTCACTGCACTTTGCGGTAATGCCGGTGCCGGCGCCTACGCCTACCAGGATCTTGCCCTGGGCGATCTGGGCTTTAAAGTCTTTTAAAATTTCTTCTCTGGATTTTCTTAACATTGCACTTTCCTCCTTTTAATAAATAATTAAAAATTTATTTCATCAGGGCCAGCAGTTTCTTCGCTGCGGTAATGGCAAAGTCTTTATCGTTGATGTTGTTGTCCATCTCCACGATTTTCACGTGGGGGTTGGTAATGCCTTTTTTCAGTGTTTCATACAGGGCGGCCCGTTCTTCCGGCCCGTCGAAGGGCTGGCCTGCCGCGTCGATCATGGATACGCCTTTGAGAGGAAGCAATACTTCCATGTCTGTGGCTGCCTGGTTCCATTTTTCCGCCAGACGTTTGCCGATTGCAATGTTTTCTTCTTTGGAAGTCCGCATCAGGGTGACGGTGGGATTATGTTTGTACAGGTTGCGCTGTGCGAATTCTTTCGGCACCGTATCCCAGGGACCGAAGTTGACCATATCCAGCGCGCCTACGGAAACCACCTGCGGGATCTTGTTGCGGATGGCAGCTTCGCAGCGTGTGGGGCCGGCAGCGAGGACGCCGCCTACCACTTCGTCGCACCATTCCGTGGTGGTGAGGTCCAGCACGCCGGAGAAGAAGCCTGCGTCAATAAGCGCTTCCATTGTCTTCCCGCCTGTGCCTGTTGCGTGGAAGACAAGCACTTCGTATCCGTTTTCTTCCAGGTAAGCTTTGGCCTGGTCAACACAGGGGGTCGTTACACCGAACATGGTTGCCGCGATCAGCGGTTTAGCTTCCGCGGTATCCGGTTTCAGCTGTTCTTTCAGGCCTGCCATCCCCGCCACAGCCAGCACGGCATTCCGGAAGATAGTCTTGGAAATTTTGTTCAGTCCTGCCACGTCCACGATAGAGGGCATCATAATAATATCGCTGGTCCCCACATACTGGGAAACGTTTCCGGAGGCCATGGTGGAAACCATTACCTTGGGGACCCCGATGGGGAGCGCCCGCATGGCCGGTGTAACCAGTGAAGTTCCGCCCGATCCGCCGCAGGAGATAATGCCGTCAAACTTACCCTGGGCGTAAAGCCGGGGAATCAGTTTTTCCATGCCTTTGGATAGGGCTTCCGTGGCGGTGGCCCGGTCCTTCCGGGCAACGATGGCGTCGATGTCATAGCCTGCCGCCGCCGCGATTTCCTTGTTGCTTACATCCGGTTCGAAGGCAGGCGCGAACACGCCGGTGTGGATCATGAAGGCTTTCATTCCTAATTCTTCTACCAGGCCTTTGATATAAAAGAACTCCGCGCCTTTTGTATCAAAGGTTCCGGCTACTGCAATTGTTTTCATGGACATCTCCTTTCTTTTCTCACTAAAAATTACGGTATCGGCTTTTTTGCAATATAATTGAACCGCATCAAACAGCGAAATAGCATTAACATAGATTACAAGAAATAGAATACAACGAACAGCGTTTCTTCTTTAAATATTATACCCGAATTGAAAAAAGAATGCCATACAATTCACATATTATTCAATTTTTTCAACTTTAAAATGAAAACCATATAAGACGTTTGTGGTATTCTTCCGTCCGTTTTGTTATAATAAAAAAGAAGCGGAATGCAATGGTCCGGCACCGGCCGGAAAGTGAAAGAAATCGATTCGGGTTGTTGAATAAACGGTGATTACCAGGGAGGCGAAAGCATGAAAAGCGGATTGGTAAAAGTCAGCGACGGCGCGCATATCTATTATGAGATGGAAGGCAGCGGCCGCCCGGTTGTCCTGATTCACGGCTGGGGCTGTTCCGGCCGGTTTTATAAAAAGAACGTGGAAGGGCTGAAGGACCGTTTCACGGTGGTAACCCTTGACCTGCGCGGGCACGGACGTTCTTCCAAGGGCATTGACGGATACCGCATTGACAGGCTGGCGCAGGATATCCATGAGGTCATTGTGTCCCTGGATCTGCATGATATGATCCTGATGGGCTGGTCCATGGGCGGTCCCACCATGCTTTCCTACTGGAAACAGTTTGGCAAAGAGGAAGGCCGGCTGGCCGGGCTGGGGCTCATCGACATGACGCCGTTCCCCTTCAGCAGCGGGGAATGGAACTCCCACGGCCTGCGTGATTATAATATGGAAGGCTTTAATGCGTTTGTGGGCGCGATCCTGAAAAATCACGACGGGTTTGTCTCTGCTTTTGCAAGTAAAATCTTCAAAGACGGCGTGATTCCGGAAGGCATGGACTGGCTGCATGCGGAGCTGATGAAACTGCCGCCGTATCTGGGCATCGCGCTGTATGGAGATTATTGCTACAGTGATTATACCGATGTGTTGCCCACGATCACGGTACCGGTTCTCGTGGTGTCGGCGGACAGCGGCATTTTCCCGAAAAGCGTGGAGCAGGGGAAATGGATCGCGGCCCGGATTCCGAAGGGCGAATTCGTACCCTTCTATGAAGGCGGACACCTGCTGTTCTGGCTGGAGGCGGACAAATTTAACAACGCTGTGGCCGGTTTCGCGGCGAAGCTGTAAAGGGGAAACCATGATGGAAAAAGCAAAAAGGGATGTTGTTTTTTTGGTCAAGATTTACGATTCCACGGGACGGCTGTTGCCCATCGTCACGGCGTTTGCCACCCGGAAGGGCGCTGAGGACCATGTCCATAAGTTTTTGCCCACGGACCGTTTTAACGAAGGGGCTTTTGCCTGCAAGGCCGAGATTGTGGAAACGGAAGTCGGCGACTGACGGAGGCGCGGGGAGGTATTGCATATGAAAAAACTGATCCTGTTCCTGACGCTGCTATGTCTTTTTGCGGTTGGTCAGAATATCGCGGAAGCAGCGGACGGGAGGCGAACGGGCATGGGATATGTTTCCTGGGATGAGAAGACGCTGAAGCTGGACCTGCGTTCCAACCCTTCCACGGGTTTTTCGTGGCTGACGGTATATCAGTCGGAAAATCTGACAACGGGCAGCCGGCAGTACGAGGGTACGGATAATAATAAGGAAGCTACCACGGGCAGTCCCGGGGTGGATCATCTGCGTTTTACGGTGACGGACGATAAGGATGCGTATCTGGTGTTGAAGCTCGCGCGCCCCTGGGAAGGGGGAGAGACAGGAACGTATCATTCCTATGTCATAAAAATGGAAAATGATAAAATTGCGGACGTTGCCTGCCGGGAACGGTTGTTCCATAAAGATTTCGCCTTTGTCGCCGGCAATCCGGAAAAGAACGGGGCGACCGGGGAAAAAGTGCGGTTTGTGGCGTCTGTGCCGAAGGACTGGGAGTATGAAAACATCGCCGATAAAGACATGCTGGGACTCAAAGTCAGGCCCCGGGGCAAAGAAGGGTATGGCAGGATCGGCTATCTCCGGGACGGGGTCGCGGCGGATCCGGGCGAAAACGTGAAAAAGATTATGATTTATAACAAAGAATATACCATGGGACGCTTCACGGACGGGAACCTTGTCCTGTTTAACCAGAACCGCATCGCCTGGCTGGGCGGCAGCGCGGACTGGCAGGACGAATATTTTATGGATATCGTGACGATGCTGGATACGGCGGCTTATTGGGAGTAGGAGCGGGCGCTGCTCCGGCACCCTGCAGCTGCGGGCAGGTTACGGAATCGCAGATCACTGTTTTCAGTCACGGTTATGAGGAAAAGGAATACAAGGGGGCATTCAGCTATGAAATACAGAAGCACGAAAGTTTTGGCGCTCGCTGCAGTCGTTTTGTTTGCTGCCGGCGTGGCGGGAACGGCGCAGGCTGCGCCAGGCCCGGAGAAGCAGATATCGTTGATCGCAGATCAGGCGAACGTATGGGGTACCGGTTCTTTTTATGAAGACTGGGAAAAAAATAAAGGGTATTGCGCCATCACCGATCTGGACGGCAACGGGCGGCTGGAATTATTGTTTTTACATCGTGTATGCAATCCCGTTCCCCACGCAAATGCAAATGGGTCAAACGAAGAAAAGGGCAGGGCTCTTGTAGCCACCGTTCCCATAACCATGCGTGTCCGCGGGTTTGAAACAGGCAAGGACGGGAAAACGCTGGAAGAACTGAGATTCAATTACCCGGACAAAATTGCGCCGCCGGACCTGTTTTCGATGCGGGAAGGTTTTTATAATGACGGCGACAAAATCCGTTTTTATAATACAGCAACGTTAAACCGTGTGGGTGACCTTGGCTTTTGTTTGTACCGGCAAGTCCTGTCACTGAAGAACGGAACGGTGGAGGTCCAGACTATTGGAACGGACCATGGCAACTATGGCCTTTTCAACGACGTTGCCACAGCCGAGGCTATTTTTGATTATTCCGAAGACCGCTACGGAAAGAGAATGACAGAACCTGAGATGAACGACTATGTAAAAGCGTATGCTGCAGGCGCTGTTCCTGCGGATTTCAGGATAAACTGGATTTTTCCCGGGGACTGGGAAAAGGCGATGAAGAATCCCGGCGGCGTGCGGGATGTGTTCGCCGAAAGCTGGAAAGGATTTAAGTTTGAGGTGAAGAAGTAGGATCTTAAAATGCAGAAAAGTTGTGCATTTGAGAGAGTACATTTGAAAGAAAAGTGATTTGCAACAGTCCCGGCAGGTTTTATAAGGATCTGCCGGGATTTTGATTCGACAGCAATATGCAATCAGGGCGTCCTTCCTGTTGCGAAGGCACGCCCTGATTGTTTTTAAGAGGAGTGAGAATGACTATTTAATTATGGAAGACAGTTTTGTTTAGAAGATAGTTTTGTTTATTCATTATGGAAGAATTAATTATGGAAGACCGTTTTGCAGAACCGTCTTTGCGTCTCCGGGTTATTCGCCCCGTCTTGCGACGTCTTCTTCGATTTCCGCCTTCCAGTCTTTGGAAATGGGTTTGCGGCAGGCGCGCATGCAGGCCATGGCTTCCCCTACGACTTTGTAGTTCAGCGCGGTTCCCCGCCTGTCCGATTTGTACCGGACGGCCCGGTCAGCGGAGATGCCGATCCGTCCCGCCGCGCTGATGGCGTCAATGTTGGCTCCCAGGAACATGAACTCCCAGTTGTGTTTTTCCTGCATCCGTTTTACCAGCCGTTTCACTTTGTCCAGGGTGTATTCCCGGCTGGAATTTTCTTCCCCGTCGGTGGTGATGACCACGATAGTATGTTCCGGTTTTTCCTCTTCCGGCAGGCCTTTCTGTACTTTCCGGATGTGTTTGACGCTTTTGGCTACCGCATCCAGCAGGGCGGTGCAGCCCCGGGCGTAGTATTCTTTTTCGGTGAGGGGTTTTACCTTTTCCAGCGGCACGCGGTTGTGGATTACGTTCATTTCGCCGTCAAACAGGACGGTGTTTACAATGGCGTTTCCCTCCACGTGTCTCTGTTTTTCAATCAGTCCGTTGTAGCCGCCGATGGTTTCCGTTTCCAGTCCGCACATGGAGCCGCTGCGGTCAAGAATGAAGAGCATTTCCGTTAATCCTTTTTTCATGTCTGTTTCCTCCTGTTTTGAAAAAATGTTACGAAAAAATCGGTTGGTCGCGGAACTCCTGCAGATTTTTTCCGTAAAACGTCACGGCGGTTTTCCCTTTTCATTACCGTTCTGTTTTTGCAATACCTGCGGCGCGTTTTGCCGTGCGCGTACTGAAAAAGGCTGCAAGGATTTTTCCTTACAGCCTTATTGTAATTCAGTATTTATTTGTCGTGGTCGCCTGTCAGGCGACAAATTCATTATATGTTTTTTAAGAAAAAAACGGGAAACGCTGCTTAAAACAACCAGATGCAGTTAAATAATCAGATCGTGGTCAGGCCAAAATCTTCCAGAAGACCGTTGACTTCCCAGACGTCCCGTTTGTTGGCGCCAATGCAATAGGAAATGACAAGGTCGGTCAGCTTGCTGCGGGACAGGACGAAGCCCGCCGCGTTCAGTAACTTATCGGTTTCTTCCGGGGAAAGTTTCAGGCCCAGGGCCAGCCGGACTGCGGTGTATTTTTTCGGCTGGTAGTCCATATTGCACAGGATCTTGGAAAACAGTTTCCGATCCAGGCAGGCGTTGGTGTAAACTTCCGGCGGATCCATGTGTTTTTCCCGCATGAAGCGGATCACCAGCTGCGTAAAAGTTTCTTCAACGGGAAAGTCTTCCGGCCTGGGAGTCTTCGCTGCAGGCTCATAGCTTTCATGCAGCCAGCGGCGCAGCGAGGCAGACCTGTGGTGCTCTTCCCGGGAGACCGGCCGGGCAGCAGCTGCTGCGGGAGCACTCCCCATGGCCGCTTCCTCTTCCCGGTCAAAATCCGGAGCCGTGCGTTTGGCCGAAGGAGCTTTCGAAAAACATACCTTCTTGCTGATTTCCTCTTCCGGCAGGGCTTTTTTAGCCTTTTTTGCAGCCCGTTTTCCGGGAGCCGGCGGTTTAATATCTTCATAATCCGCAGCAATGTCATAGGACATGCAGACATCTGCATCATACAGGGCTGCGTTGCTTTCAACAGGAATTTCTTCTGCGTTTTCCCCGGATTCTTCTTCAAAATGGTAATGTTCGCGGATATATTCTGCTACGCGCCGGAAAGCAGCCTCATCGGGGAACCGGGAATAATCCCTGCGCTGCCGGACGTTTGCGTTGTAACTGCGTTCGCGCAGATACAGCACAATATAGATTTCCATGTCTGCCTTTGTTTCGGTTAAGAAACGCCGGCAGGTATCGTAGGCGATCTGTAAGGCGTCGTTATAGGGATAGCCGTAGGCCCCGGCGGAGATCAGGGGAAAGGCCACGGATTTGCAATGATTCTCCCGCGCCAGTTCCAGGGAACGGATATAGCAGGAGGTCAGCAGTGTTTTTTCGTGGAAGCCGCCGCCCTGCCACACGGGTCCCACCGTATGGATGATATATTTTGCGGGCAGGTTGAAACCGGGAGAGAGTTTTGCTTCGCCGGTCGGACAGCCGCCCAGGGTTTTGCAGAAGGCGTGGAGCTGTTCCGCGCCAGCCGCCGTGTGGATGGCTCCGTCCACACCGCCGCCGCCCCGCAGTTCGTTATTGGCTGCGTTGACGATGGCATCCACTTCCAGTTTGGTAATGTCGCCGCGGATAAATGTTACAGACATAGTGTTACTCCTTATGTTACTAACAGCCCTTGCCTCACAAAGTGAGAGCAAAGGCTGTGCATTTTTTGGCAAAGACAAATTCTGCGTGTTTGATGGAAAAGCTAAACCCCTATGCAGCCGGTTTCAGTTCCTGAACGGCCGGTTTCGTTTCCCGTTTCACGGAAGCTTCGCTGACCGGGAAGGTGAAATAGGTGTCCGGATAGGGTTCGTCTTTCAGCGTGAAATGCCACCATTCTTCCACCAGCGGCTTAAAGCCGTGGGCCAGCATCGCTTCCCGGAGGATCATGCGGTTTTTATACTGCTTTTTCGTAATCTTTTTGTAGTCGGGGTGGGAGAGCTGGCCGAAATAATCGAAAGTGCCGCCCATGTCCACTTCTTTTTCCAGGGTCATGTCGAACAGGGTCAGGTCTACCGTGCTGCCACGGCTGTGGCCGGAGTGTTCCGCTATGTAGCCCAGGGGGAACAGCACGTCTTTTGTCAGTTCCGGATAAAAATAGGGTTTCATGCGGGTATCCTTAAAATCTTTGGCCCAGCGGGCGAAATGGGAAACTGCCATCTGGGGACGGTAGGCGTCGAAAATCTTTAAGCGGTAGCCTTTTTTGATTACGTCATCGCTGACCGCTTTCAGGGCCAGGGCCGCTTCTTTTGTCAGCAGGGCGGTGGGCTGGTGGTAACCGTCGATGCGGTCTCCTACAAAGTTGTAAGTGGAAAAGTAACGGATCTCCAGAATGGCATCCGGTACCACGTCCGTCAATACGACGAAGTCCGAAGCGTCATCGGACAATCGGACGCCGTCCTGGGCGCGGGCTTCCTGCGGGCAGAAACCCAGGACAGCGGCACATAGCATCAGAATCATAAGTAACTTTTTCATAATAATTTCCCCTCTTGTTGGTTTATAGAATTGTATTGTTTATCGAAATGTGAACGCTATCTCTTATACAAAAAGTCCGTAATCAGCCCGGCTACATAGCCTACGCAGATGCCGCCCAGGATATCTGTTGGGTAATGCAAGCCCAGATAAAGGCGGGAGAACGCTACCAGCGCTGCAATCAGAAACGCGGGGATGCTGTAGCGCTTCGGCAAAATGCGATAGATGATAAATGCCACGGCAAAGGCCAGAGTGGTATGCCCTGAAGGGAAGGAAAAGCCTTTGGGCACTTTCTTAACGGCGGGTACCAGCGACGGAACGTCCAGAAAGGGGCGGGGGCGCATGATCAGTTTTTTCAGATAATCCTTAAAGAAATTTCCCAGCAGGCCGCTGACCACACAGGCGGAGGCGATGGGGAAGATTCTCCGCTTTTCCCACAACAACATAAGGGCTACATATACACCCAGGACAATGACGCCGTAATCGGCAACCGCTTTAAAAAACGGAGTCAGGGCAGGGGAACGCAGGTTGTTCTGTATGAAAAGCAAAATGGCTCCGTCGATCTGGAGCACTGCGTCGGGAATCGTAACAGGCATGGCTAACACTTCCTTTTATTGCTCTTTTTACTATTATTATACTATATTCGCAAAGCTTACGCAAAAATGTGGAGCGGATATGTAACAAAATTTGATTTTATGCTACAATAATATTAAATAATTATTATATTGTCGTCCGGTATTGGAATGACAAACAGAATTTTTTTCAGGGAGGGTGAAGCGATGAGACGGATGCGGAATCTTTTTTCCATGATTTTGCTGCTGGTGTGTTTGCTGGTTACGGTTTCTGCCTGGGCTATGCCACCCGAAGACGGCATCTATGAAAAGAAAGACGGAAGCGGCAACGTGACGGGCAGGATGTTTATCATCACGCTGCGCGGGAAGGCTTCCGAAACCCAGGAAGGCTTTACCATGGAAACGTCCCCGGGAGCGCCCATCATCGCGATGCAGGCGCTGGACGGGAACGGGAACGTGACCGAAGAACTGGCCACCTGCTACAGCTGGAAGACGGATACGGCCGGCGCGGGAGAAACGGGCATCCGCCTGCGGGGTGAAACCTTGCAAAATGCCATGCAGAAGTACAAGAAGTTTACGCCGGAGGTCTTCAGCACGGCTTTTGGCCAGCAGGTGGAATTCGGATTTGTGAACGAAGGCAGGGCCAACGCGTACAACTGCAGCGACGCGCTGAACGGCGAGTATGTCAGAAACAGCTCTGCGACAAATTATTATCCGCTTTCCGTTTTGTTGTTTGTCTATGAAAAAACATTAAATTCCCAGGCGTTTTTAAACAGGGGCATTGCGGCCAACACATACTCTTTGAGTGATGAACAGGAAGCGGGGCCCTGGCACGGCGATTACTACGTGCTGAACGTGAGCAATCAGGACCGGCAGGATATGTGGACTGTGACAGCGGAGAAAAATCTCCGCATCGTGATGGAAAACCACAACCGTGATTATCATTTCCTTTTCGTAAGAAACAATTATCACGGCGATCCTTCCTGGGTCGGCATCACCTGGGGCGCTTTTACCGGCGAAGCCATGACCAGTGTCAATGCGTTGTACCTGCACCGCCATATAACGGTGTTCGCGCCGGAGATGCTGGAGAATCCCGATACATTTATCCGTCTGACGGATTTCTACAGTGGGGAAGGCCCTGACGCGGTTACCACCAATGCCATGGCGGTACTGGTGCCGGAAGGCAACGACACCATGCGTCTGGGACATGCGAACATTTCAGACACAGGAACCATCCAGTTCTATAAGGAAATGGGTCGCGCCGAAATCAAAGGCGAAGGTGTGCGGATCCGTGAAGAGCCCAATACCAATTGCGCGATCCTGGGCGAAAAGGATACGGGTTATCCGCTGACAGTGCTGGGCTTCGTGAAGGAGCCGGGGGAAAAATACGGCACGTATAAATGGGCGAAAGTACAGCTGGACGACGGAACAGTCGGTTATGTGAGCGGCCAGTTCATCCGGGGCATCGACACACCGTTTGACTGAAAATGGAATGCAGCCGCCATAATTTTCCGGATCAGCAGGAGTGCTTTGAGGCTGTTCTGCAAAGTAAGATACGATAACAGTGTATAATTTTATAACAACATAAAGCAAAAGGGACTGGCAGGACGAATCCTGCACAGTCCCTTTTTTAGAGAGGGGTGTCATATGTCTACTCAGGGAGGTGTCTTCCTTTTGCCGGATAGCGATCCGGGTTAAATTTGCCTGTCATCCTGATATTTATTCTACATACTCTACATAATCAGCGCGGTCAGCGCGGTGCGAGTTGTTGGCAATAATCGCGCCGATGATGCCACCGATGACCAGTGCGCCGATCCAGTCTCCGCTGTGCATGCTGCGGTAGTCATCATGATGGTGGTGACGCGGAGGCGGTGCGGGGTGATGCTGCTGTATGACGGGACCACCGTGACGGATGGAACCGCCTTTGTGAGCCATGGGCTGTGCCTTGTGGTTTGGGCCGTTGCGGTGCATCACGGGACCGCTGCGATGGATGGAGCCGCCTTTGTGCATCATAGGCTGTGCTTTATGTCCCGGGCCGCCTTTGTGCATAGCGGGACCGCCGTGGTGGATAGAACTGCCTTGACGGATGGAACCGTTTTTGTGCGCCATGGGCTGCGCCTTGTGGTTCGGGCCACTCTTGTGCATGGACTGCATTCTCTGAGTCGGTGCGCTTTTATGAACGGCCGGCCTTGCCTGATGGTCGGAACGTTGCCTTTGCATAGGGGCTTTCATCTGATGGCCGGAGGGGCCTTTCTGTGTTTCGCGCCGGATCTGCTGGGACTGCGCCGGGGGTCTGCCGCCGCCGTTGGGACGGGCTGCTGCCGCCTCGGATACGCCCATAACGAAAGAAGTGCTTAAGAAACTGGTCATCAGGGTCACTGCCAATATTTTCTGTAACTTTTTGGAAATCGTCATTTTATTCCCCTCCGTTCCTGCCGGTGCTGCGATGTTATATGCAAGTGTTTCCGGCAACTGCCTTCGCCGGATGTTTTCGTTGTCTGTATCATAACAGCAGGGTGGGGCAAAACCGTGACAAAAATATGTTTTTTTTATGGCATTCCGAAGTTATGGGAGACGATTATAGAAAAACAGGAAAAAATGTGTTACAATAACACAGACATTTAACAGAAGGAAGCCGGCGAAACTGTTTTTTCACAGACTGTAACCGTGTTGGAGCAGGAAACCGCATCGGGGCTGTGTCTGTTTATTTTTATCAGAAAATGCTGCAAACCGGACGGCAGCGGAATGGAGATTGCAATGGTTGACGCGAAGAAAATAGAGTTTGAATTCAAAAAATATATGGATATTTACAAGGCGGATCCGGAACTGGGCCATCTGATGCAGCAAATGACGTTCCAGGAGCTGTTCAATGAAAAATTCATGAAAGAGAACAGCAAGTTCGCTTCCATGGACGACATGCTGTTCAAAAGTGATTTCGGTCTGACGAATCCGCTGGAAATCGAAAAGGTGAACCAGGACAAGTGGAATGCTTTCATCGCAAAGAACACGGAGTGCGAGAACTGGCACCAGTTCGGCAAGCTGGCCATGATCGAATGGATGAAGACGGTCATCGACCTGTGGGCCCAGTTGAAGGAAAAACGGGCGAAGGACGCCAAGAACGCGAAGAAGGCAGAGAAGAAAGCACAGAAAGAAAAGGAATAAAATAGAAATCCTTTCCGGTTTGCTGAGAAAGACGGCAGGCGGAAAGGATTTTTCTTTTTGAAAAACCGCTTGCGAATCCACTTAATTCATAGTAGAATATAGGCATATAATAATATAGGCATATAATAAAGTAAGAATAAACCGGTGCTGCATGAAAGGATTCATTTTTCCTTTCGCCGCAGCAAAACCGGGTTTCAGGAGACGCTGCGTAACCGGCGTTTCCTTCAGTGTTTCGAAAGAGGTGATTGCAGTATGCGGATTTCCACGAAGGGGCGGTATGCCACGCGCCTGATGCTGGACCTTGCCGTGCATTACGAATGCGGTTTTATTCCGCTGAAAGCGGTTTCCCAACGGCAGAACATTTCCGACAAATATCTGGAACAGATCATAACCCAGCTGAGCCGGGCGGGTTTTGTGCGCAGCGCCCGGGGCGCCCAGGGCGGGTACCGGCTGACGAAAGCTCCCGAAGAGTATACGGTGGGGGATATCCTCCGGACCACGGAGGGCAGCCTGGCCCCGGTCTCCTGTCTGGAAGCCGGCAGCGGCACCTGTGAAATGGAGCGGACCTGTGTGACCCAGGAGATATGGCAGCAAATCGAGGCTGCGGTGAACAATGTGGTGGATCATATCACCCTGGCGGACCTGGTGAAACGCTACCATGAAAAAGCCGGCGGCGATTATGTGATTTGAGAAAGAGGGATGCGTTATGATTACAAGAGAAGAAGCCTGGAAATTACTGACTGAATTTAATAAAGATCCGTTCCATCTGCGTCATGCCCTGACGGTGGAAGGGGCCATGCGGCATTTTGCCCGCACTCTGGGATATGCGGAGGAAGAAGATTTCTGGGGTTTAGTGGGCCTGCTTCACGATCTGGATTTTGAACAGTACCCGGACCAGCACTGCACAAAATCCCAGGAGATCATGCGGGAACGGGGATTGGATGAACGGCTGATCCACGCTACAGCCAGCCACGGTTACGGGATCACGGTGGACATCAAACCGGAACACGAGATGGAAAAAGTGCTGTTTGCCTGCGACGAACTGACGGGACTCATCGGCGCCTGCGCCCTGGTGCGCCCGTCCAAAAGCGTGCAGGACATGGAAATGAAATCCGTAAAGAAAAAATTCAAAGATCACAGATTTGCGGCAGGCTGCCACCGGGAAGTCATCCAGCAGGGCGCGGATATGCTGGGCTGGACACTGGAAGATCTGATCACAAAAACCATTGAAGCCATGCGCGTGGATGAAGCAAAGATCAACGAAGCGTGCGCAACGTTTGGAGCATAAAGTTTTAAAATGAAGCAAAAAGTTTTAATGGCCATGAGTGGCGGCGTGGACAGCAGCACGGCGGCGCTGCTGCTGCAGGAAGCGGGCTATGATGTGGTCGGCGTCACCCTGAAGATGTTTGAAAACAAAGACATCGGGGCGGGGGAAACCGACAGCAGTTTCGTCAATGTGCGGGACGCGAAACAGGTTGCGGAAAAGATGGGTTTTCCCCATTACGTGTTTGACTTCTGCCCGTACTTCCGTCAATTTGTCATAGACCACTTCATTGCGGAGTATGAAAGCGGGCGGACGCCGAACCCCTGCGTGGACTGTAACAAAAATGTGAAGCTGGGGCAGCTGTTCCCGAAAGCGGAAGAGCTGGGTTGCGGGTATGTCGCTACAGGTCATTACGCTAATGTAAAATTTAATGAAGAGACCGGACGCTGGCTGCTGCTGCGGGGGGATGACCGGCAGAAGGACCAGAGTTATATGCTGTACACCCTGACGCAAAACCAGCTGGCCCATATTTTGTTCCCGCTGGGGCGTTTGCAGAAGACGGCCATCCGGGAAAAAGCGGAAACGGAAGGACTGGCCAATGCCCGGAAGCCGGACAGCCAGGATATCTGTTTTGTGCCGGACGGGGATTACGCCCGGGTGATACAGAATATTACAAAACGCAAGCCGCAACCGGGGAAGTTCATCCATCTGGACGGCACGGTGCTGGGAACCCACAGGGGACAGCTGCATTACACCATCGGACAGCGGAAGGGTCTGGGTATTGCCTATCAGTATCCGCTCTATGTGATCCGGAAAGATGTGGAAAAGAACATTGTATACCTGGGACCGCAGGAGGCGCTGTTCTCCGACACATTGATCGCGGAGAGCTGCAATCTGATCTCCATTCCGGATCTGAAAGGACCGGTGCGCGTAACGGCCAAACCCCGTTACCGGGCCAAAGATGTACCGGCAGTGATTGAACCATTGGAAGACGGAAACATCAAAGTGACGTTTGATGAACCCCAGCGGGCGCTGACACCGGGCCAGGCTGTGGTGTTTTATCAGGATGACGTGGTGGTCGGCGGCGGCACGATACGGTAATAAGTATAAATAACGGTAAGGGAATCATGATGGGAAAAAAGAACGTTTCAAAAAGAATGCGGGGATTTCTGGCAGCAGGTTTTTGGACTTGTATTCTGACAGTATGCCCGCTCTATGGTGAAGCAGCGCTGCCGACGCATCCGGTGCCTTCTTCGCCTGCCGCAGCGGGAACCGGTTCCCCGGGGAAGGCCGAAAGTGGTATCCGGATACGGGTGGACCGGACGGAAAAGGCGGAGAGCAGTGCGTCAGGACCCAAAGAAAACGCGGCAGACAGGATATGGTCCAAAGCGAAAGGAGACCATACCTCTGTAAAAAGTGCCCCGGAAAACAGTCCCCGGCAGAATGAAACACCAATAGTGACGGTTCGTAACAGAGAAATACCGTCCGGCAGGACTGCAGAACCGGTAATTCCGCAGGCCGTTGGGTCAGGCTATACGGAAGCGGAAATCCGGGAACAGATACAGCGGAAATATACACAGCCCAGACCGGAGTTCCGCCTTTTGTCCGGCGCGTTTGCGGGGTCCGGGTACCGGCCCGGCACGATGGATGTTAAAATTCCGACGTTGTTTTTCCCGCCGGACGTGATGCAGGATGTTTCGGAAACCTTTTTGGAAAATCCGGATGGGACGTTTGGCACGAGGACCCGGGAAGACAGGACCGGGGGACTTTCGTCCTACGGAGCCGAAGCGCAGCAGCAACTGCTGAAACAGGCGGGGGAAAAAACCGGAGAGAATGTTCCGGCATCTGCCCCGTTACATCCGGGTCCTGCGGCAGCAAGAACAAAATATAAAACCATTACGGTGCAGGTTCCCGTACCTGCCCCGTCCCCGTTCCGCCCGCTGGCAAAAGGGGATTTTTACTGGTACAGCAATCATAAAGGAAATTATGTGACAGCCTTGCCCGGTTCGCTGCCTCAGAATCCCCTGCTGCAGGTACCGGCAACCGGGCCCATGCTGATCCGCGATGCCGGGCAGCATGAATTTATGGCAGTTAGCGTGGACGACCCGGCGGACACCTATTATTATAAAAACCAGGACACATTCCCGGGTTACGGCAAAGCGGTGCCGGTGTTTACGGAGACCCGGAAAACTGCCCAGGGCGATGATGTCAGCATAAAATATATCCGCCGTTATGTGGACGGACAGCAGTGCCTGATTGTGGACAGCGCCGCAAAACGGGCCGGAAAGACATACCGCGTCGCTGTCGTTTTCCCCGAAAGCAAACAGTATGAATATTTGCCGAAAGCGTTGTATATAATCGAAAACCTGAAGGGAATATGATGAATTGCTGCTGTATAACAGATAAGGAGACCGGAAAGTATGGAACATGCTGAAGTCGTGCGCAGGATGGTTTTGTTTGACAAAGGGGATGCCCGCCGTATCCAGCATTTCTTAAAGGTCTATATGTTTGCCGCCCTCATCGGCAAAATGGAAGGACTGCCCCCGGAACAGCAGGAGGTTTTGGAAATTGCTGCGATTCTCCATGATATCGGCATCATTCCGGCTGAAAAGAAGTACGGGTTCAACAACGGCAAGCTGCAGGAACAGGAAGGTCCGGCTTATGCCCGGGCGTTGCTGCAGGAAGCGGGCGGTTATCAACCGGAGCTGATCGACAGAGTCTGTTTCCTTATCGCCCACCACCACACGTATGAGGGGGTGGACGGACCGGACTGGCAGATCCTGCTGGAAGCGGATTTCCTTGTGAATTCGTTTGAAAAGAATATGCCGGAAGAAGCCATTAAAAAAATGCGCTCCCGTGTTTTTAAAACAGGGAGCGGTATTGCCATGCTGAACAATCAGTATGGGTATGATATGTAATTGTTGTTATCAGGTAGAATTATCTCATCTTTTTCAAAGCTGCCGCATTCTTAACCAGAATGACACCGGCGGCTTTCATTTTTTCCAGGGCGGCCTGCGTTGTATCGGGCGCGATACCGCGGCAGGCTGCTTCATTTAAAATGACGGTAAAGCCGGCGTCCTTCAACTGCAGAACAGTATTCAGCACACAGTAGTCCGTGGCCAGGCCGCCGCAGATTACGGTGGTGATGCCGTGCTGGCGTAAGAATTCAATGGCCCCGGTGCTGTATTTGTTGCCAAGGTCGTGATAGCAGGCACCGTAGGGATGTTTGTCCGGTTCGATGCCTTTCAGGCTCTGGAAGGCATAGGCTTCGGGATCCAGCCCGTCGATAAATTCAAAGCCGGGCGTGCCGACGATGGCATGTTTTGTCCAATACAGGTCCAGGTCCGGATAGCCGGCCAGCGGGGTCAGGCACGGATGTTCCTCTGTGGCAATCCATTTCGCGTAAGGGGAATGGGCGTCACGGGAAGCGATCCGCAGGCACGCAAGCTTTGCCTGCGCGTTCAATTCCGGTACGATCTTGTCTCCTTCCGCCACCGGCAGTTCGTCGGGGCAGACCGGGGTGAAGGTTTTCTGGGCGTCAATATCAAAAGCGGCGATAAAGTTTTTTGCGGGTAAACGATAATTGAACATGTTGTTACCTCCTGTTCCAGACTTACCAGTTAAGGAAACGGGACTTCAAAAACCGGCGCTTCCTTTCACTCTGCGGAAAACGGATGTTTCCCGGCTCTTTCTGCTGATTTTCCAATGTTTCTGTCAAAAATGGTTAAAAGCATTATACATAATGCAGCAGATTATGTAAAGATTCCGTTAGCTGTCTTTATTGCGAACAGATAAATAATTTTCATTTAATTTCAGCGAACTGTTCGAAATAAAACTCTTGACAAACGAACTGTTTGGTTGTATTATAATTATAACAAACAAACGTTTCAAAAGAGGTGGACAAAATGAAAAGATTTTTAATTGCTTTTTTATTAGGCGCGTTAATGAGCGGCGGTTTTACATACATGACAGTTTCTGCTTCCCCGGAAATCTATGAGAAACAGGTTATTACCGTACATACGGGAGACACATTGTGGGATATTGCGGCTGACTGGAGCGGCAGGGATGAAGATATCCGTGAAGTAATCCTGCGGATCCAGAAAGAGAACAAACTGTCAGGCAGCGACCTGGCGGTGGGACAACGGCTGGTGATCCCGGTTCGCAAAACCGTAGCAGATGTGGTTGCCGAACAGAACGAACGGAATGTGGGCAAAGCGCAACTGGCGGCAAGATAAATATAGAAGTAAGGAAGCGCATACTTTTTCAAGCGGCGCTTCCTTAGTACATTTTCTGGTTTTTCTCCCTAACCATAATTTCACTTAATTTTCAGCTCTTCAATTTCAACTCTTCCCAATAATTTCCCGGAATGACAAGGTCATGTCCGGGAATTTTTTTCCGGTCAAACAGGGGCAGGATATCGGTTGCTTTCAGCGGTTCCGGTTTGCTGATCTGTCCCAGCAGCCAGGCGATATAACCGAGCAGCGGTTCCGGTCTGCCAAGCTCCTGACGGAGAAAGCCCATGTCCGCCGCTTTGTCACGCTTGGCAAGGCGGGCCCCTTCCCGGGTGATCAACATAGGCAGGTGCAGATATTCCGGCACATCGAAACCCAGCGTTTGGAAAAGGTAGATCTGCGGCGCAGAAGAACTCAGCAGGTCACAACCCCGCACCACCTGGCTGACGCCCATCAGCCCGTCGTCTATGGTCACTGCCAGCTGGTAGGCAAACACGCCGTCGCTGCGGCGGATGATGATATCGCCCCAGTCACGGGCCAGGTTAAAAGACTGCGGACCGTAACAGCCGTCGCAAAACGTAATATCTGTGTCCGGCAGGATCAGCCGGGCGGCAGGCCGGCGCTGTTTTGCTTTTTCACGGACTTCCGCGTCTGTCAGCCGGCGGCAGGTGCCGGCATAGACCACGCGCCCGTCCGACGCATGAGGCGCGTCCGCCACATGCAGCTGCGCGCGGCTGCAGAAGCAGGGATAGACGAGGTTTTTGCCGGTCAGTTGTTCATAGTATTTTTCATATATGACGGTGCGTTCACTCTGATACGGGACGTCCGGATTGTCCCAGGTGATGCCCAGCCACTCCAGATCAGACAGAATCTGGTCCGCGTTGGCGCGTGGACAGCGGACCGGGTCCAGGTCTTCAATACGCAGCAGGAAATCCCCGCCGGCGCTTTTGGCGCAGAGCCAGGCGGCCAGCGCGGTGTAAACATTTCCCAGGTGCATGCGCCCGCTGGGGGAAGGGGCGAAACGCCCCACGGTTTGTCGGGAAAAAACAGTTTCTTTTTTTGGCATGACAGCGTCCTTTAATTGTTCATAAAGATTTCAATTTTTATTATAGCATAAAGGATATAATATAAAATACAGGAAATAAGGGAGAATAATTTTCTTTCGGATAATATTGAAGCATATAATCAGTAAGAGTCTGTAGGGATTTGGAGAGGTTGCATTATGGCTGAAGAAGAAGTAAAACAGACGGCACAGGATGAGGCAGCGGAAAAGGTAACGGAAGAAGCTGCTGAAGCTTCTGCTGCGGCAGAGAATACGGAAAAAACTGCGGCTGCAGGCGAAGCCGGCAAGGCTGAAGAAGCCGGTGCCGCGGAGGAAGCCGCAAAAGAGGAAACCGTTGCCGGCGGTGCGGAAGAAAAAAAGGAAATCGAACCGTTGGAAGATATTGATACCGAATGGGAAGCGGAAAAACTGTGCCGCTGGGGCGCGGCCCGCGCCAGCGTGCTGGTGGTGGCTCCCGTTTTCGGAACCATGGCGCTGATCGCCAACGAGGTGTACATGATCACCCGCCTGGCCGACCTGCGGGGAATCAAGGTCTCCGAAGGTACGGCGTTGGGCCTTCTGGGTTCTTTGGGCGCGACCTTTATCGGGCAGTCGGTGTTTACCCTGCTGCCGATCCCGGCCATCCAGATCCCGCTGGCGGTGTCCATTACCTACGGCGTGGGCAAGGCGGCCAACGCCTGGCTGAAAGCCGGCCGGCCGGAAGATGTGGCCAGCTTCCGGGAAGTGTTTGAAAAGGCCCGCAAAGAAGGCGCGGAAAACGCGGACACTTTCAGCAACATGGACTGCAAGGACGAACCGCTGGGTGACGAAAGCAAAAAGTTTGACCTGAACGCCCTGAAAGAAAAAATGAAAAATGTCAAAGGGGAAGACGTGTTTGCCGGCGTCAAGACCACCGCGGACAAGGCCGAATCCACCATTTCCCAGAAGATCAAAGACTTTAATGACCGCATCGTGAACCCGCTGAAGACCAAGAGCGACCGCTGGATATCCGCCCAGAACTGGCAGCAGCTGTCCCGGGGCGAACTGGTCATTCCGTATACCGAGATCAAGGCATATATGACGAAAGCCCTGGCCGGCAGCGATTTTGCCCTGCTGGACATCGGCTATCTGGCGCCGGACTACCTGCGGATGAACCTGCAGCACAATACCTACGGCACGCTGGAGCTGAAACTTTCCGTCCTGGACTTTTATGTGGACCAGAACGAAGCCGTTGCCCACATTAAAGTAGAGGGTTTCGACATTTTTAATAATGACTTTGCGTCCCTGGTGGTGAATACGGTCGGTGACAAGCTGATCGTCGCGATCATCGATCTTATCTTTGATAAGGTGACCATTGAGAACAAAGACGTGGAAGTAACCTATGAAAACGGCGTGATCGGTCTGGACTTCACCAAAACCCTGCAGGAAAGCAAAATCGGCAAGACCCGCTTCCTGAAAAAATCCGTGTTGGATGTGCTGCACCTCACAAACCTCAGCGTGATGGAAGAAGGGCTGAAAGTGAAAGCCAGCGTAAAGCTGTGAGCGGCATCTGTGCAGAAAAAAACGATGACAGAACCGGAGCGCGCATGAGCAGACACTGCCATGTATGTTTAATTTAATAAGAAGATACGCTGCTGAAGCCGTTCTGTCGAATGTCCGGCTTCAGCATTTTCTTTTTGGGGTTGCGGGCCACCAGACTGTTTTGCCAAAATCTTATATTTGGTGTAAAATATAATGGTACACTGTAAAAGTGTTTGTCTTTTTATTTGTGAAAGAAGGAACCGGATAACGGTTCCCTGGGTTTGATTCTGTTTACTGACAAGCCGGGAAAGGGATGTTTGTTTTTCCGGCAGGAGGAATTTGTGGCGTTAACGTATCGCAGAAGAACATCGGCGATGGTGGAAGGCGCAATCTGCGCGGCCATTGCGATTGTTTTTAATTTATTGTTCGCTTATGTTCCCTTTATGGGAATCATTTTAAATCTGATTATGCCCCTGCCCCTGGTTGTCTGCGGCATGCGGAACGGGATGCGCTGGAGTATAATGGCTGCCGTGGTATCCACGGTGCTGGTGGCCATGACTGTGAATCCGATTCATGCGCTGTTTTACATCGGCGTGTACGGTGTCATGGGCGTCGTGCTGGGCGAGTGTATGCACCGTCACCTGCCGGCGCAGAAATTGTTGCTATACGCGTCCATCGGGGCGCTGGCCAGTATCGGTATCAACATGCTGCTGGCCCTGTATGTAATGGGCATCCATCCCGTGGATATGATGTTCCAGTCGCTGGACGATGCCATTCCGCAGATTGCGGCGTCTTTTAACACGGGGAAAATGACGCCGGAACAGTCCGCGGCCTTTACCGCACAGATGACGGAAATGGTATCCATGATCAAGATTATCCTGCCGGGAGCCATGTTGCTGATGGCGCCGATCCTGGTGATGATCAACTACTGGGTGGCCCGCAGGATCCTGGCCAGGACCGGGGAAACCTTTCCGGAATTTCCCCCGGTGGACGAGTGGTCCTTCCCGCCGGTGGTGGCGCTGGTTTATGTGGCGGCCCTCTTTGGTATCCAGTTTTTTGTCAACGACCGGACCCATATCGGTTACACTATCTGCGCCAATGTGTGGGCTATCTGCAGCATGCTGCTGATGGTACAGGGTCTGGTGTTTATCTACTGGTATCTCAAAACCCATAGTAAACCCCTCTGGTGGATGCGGATCATCATCCCCGTCTCCATGTTTATTTCCCTGGTGGGACTGCTTGTGACCTATGTGGGCGCGTACGACATCCTGTTTGACGCCCGCAGGCTCCGGACGAAGAAATATGCGGCGGAACGGGAACAAAAAAAGAAGTAAAGGTTCCGCGACTGGATTGTCGTATAACTTACGAAGCAATACGAGGTGATTGGAATGTTTGGAAGCAGGAGCCAGTTCTCCAACTGGAAAGAAATCTGTGTTTATGTGCTGATCATTGCCCTGCTGATAGCCGGACTCTGTTTCCTGCAGCCGCTGTTCATTCCGGCGGGGGTGCTGATATTCATCATAGTGGTCTGGTTTGCCCGCCGGGCCTATACCAAAAAGAAACAGATGCTGTCCGACTATCTGGACGACGTGATCCGTAACATTGAGCGTTCCGTACATTATTCCACAAAGAATCTGGATGTGGGAATCGCGGTTTTTTCCAGCGACGGACGGCTGCAGTGGAAAAATGAAAAATTCCAGGAATGGACCGGCCTGAAAACGCTGGAGAAGAAAAAACCGGAAGAAGTGCTCCCCCTGCCGGAAAACGCGTTTGAAACCATGTGCGTAAAGGACGACACCAAGATTATCAAGATGCGGGGCCGGTATTACAACATGCGTTATTTCAGCGTGCAGAACCCGGCTAAAACTACGGACGGCAAGGAAGCCGCCACGGCCAGTACGCTGATGGTTTACCTGACGGATGTAACCGAGTGGGAACAGCTGAAACAGCGCTTTGCGGAAGAGCGCCTGTGCCTGGCTTTTGTCCGTTTCGACAATTATGAAGACGTAATGAAAGGCCTCGGGGAAAGCGCCCGGGCCAACCTGAACGGGGAAATCGGCCAGATCCTGAATAAATGGGTAGAGTCTTTGCGCGGGTTTGTGGTGCGCGCCAACAATGAAAATTTAGTGGTAGGCATAAATTATAAAAACCTGCAGAAAGCAATCGATGATAAATTTTCCATCCTGGACAAAGTGCGGGAGGTGCGGCTGGAGAACAAGCTGGCTCCTACCATCAGCATCGGCATCTCCAAAGACGGGGATACGTTGCAGGAAGTGAGCATGCACGCAGCTAAGGCGCTGGACCTTGCCCTGGGCCGCGGCGGCGACCAGGTCGTGGTGGAATGCGACAAACAGATGCAGTATTTTGGCGGAACCAACGCGGTCAGCGCCAAAAGCACACGGGTGCGGGCCCGGATCGTGGCCCACAACATCCGGGAGCAGATGGAAGACGCGGACAAGGTCTTTGTCATGGGCCATGCCAATGAAGATTATGATTCCATCGGCAGCGCCGTCGGGGTGGCCAAGCTGGCCCTGTCCCGGAACAAACCCACGTTTATTGTGGTCAGCGACCGCAGCACGTCCCTGCAGAAACTGAAAAAACTGGTATTTAACAGCGAACTGAATATTTCCGAAGAAGACAAACAGTATGAAGGCATTTTCGTACACGAAGAAGACATCCTGAAAGAGATTACGCCCAGAAGCCTGCTGATGCTGGTGGATCATCACCGGGCCGCCTTAAGCGCCAGCCAGAAAGTGCTGGAAGCGATCCCCCAGAAACGGATCATCATCGACCATCACCGGAGAGCGGAAGATATCATAAAGAATACGATTCTGAAATACATGGAACCTTCTTCTTCCTCAACCAGCGAGCTGGTTACGGAACTGACAGGGTATTTTGACGACAAGCTGGAATTCACCAAAGGGGAAGCCACGGCGCTGTACAGCGGGCTGGTGGTGGACACCAAGAACTTCAACGTGCAGACCGGCGCCCGTACCTTTGAAGCGGCAGCCCTGCTGCGTACTTCCGGGGCTGACCCGGTCCTGGTGCGGCAGCTGTTCAAGGATGATCTGGACGCGTTCCGGAAACGGTACCGCCTGATCGCCGACGCGGAAACGCCGTTGCCCCATATGGCGATAGCCGTTAACCGCAATGTGGAGAACACCAGTGAGACTTCAATCATCGCGGCCCAGGCGGCGGATGCCATGATCAATGTTACGGAAATAGCCGTGGGCGTGGTGATTTCCGCATGCACGGATGGCTGTGTAAATGTGAGCGCCCGCAGCGACGGCAGCATCAATGTCCAGATTATCATGGAAGAATTAGGCGGCGGCGGTCATCAGACGGTGGCCGGCGTACAGATACAGAACGCTGACGCAGACGAAATCAAACGGCAGATTATCGAATTAACGAAGAAACAATTTGACGAAGCAGAAGAGAAAGAGAAGGAGAAAGAAAAGAATGAAAGTAATCTTATTGAGTGATGTTAAAAAATTAGGGAAAAAAGGGGATGTTGTGGAAACGGCGGAAGGTTACGGCCGCAACTACCTGATCCCCCGTAAATTAGCAAAAGAGGCTACTACGGTCAACATGAACCAGGCCATGCAGGATAAAAAGGTGGCGGAGCACAGGGCTGCCCAGCGGAAAGACGAAGCGGTGATGCTGGCTTCCCAGGTGGAAAAGGTTACCGTGAAAATGAAATTAAAAGTCGGCGCCAATGGCAAGCTGTTCGGTGCTATTACGTCCAAAGATGTGGCGGAAGCCCTGATGAAGCAGACCGGTCTGGAGGTTGACCGCCGCAAGATCGAGCTGCCTGAGACAGTAAAACAGCCGGGTACCTATACGGCCGTGGCCAAACTCCATCCGGAAATTGCCGCGAAATTTAATGTAATCGTGGAAGCTGACGCAGACTGATAATGGCTGATCCGTGCCTTGCAGGGAAACCTGTGGTTTTCAATCCGGGGCGCGGTACCGGTGTTTCTATAACAGGTGTTTATTATGCAGGACAGAGTGCCTCCGCAGAATATAGAAGCGGAACAATCCGTAATCGGAGCCATGCTCATCGACAAAAACGCGGTGAGCCTGGTTACAGAGAAACTGATGCCGGAAGATTTTTACCGGCAGGCACATCAGGTCATCTACAGCGCGATCCTGACGCTTCATTCCAAGAATGAACCGATCGATATGATCACGCTGATCAATGAACTGAAGAAAATGAACAGGCTGGATGATGTGGGCGGCGTTGCCTATGTCACGTTGCTGGCCAATGTGGTGCCTACGGCCGCCAACGCCAAATACCATGCCCAGATCGTGGAAGATAAATCCATCCTGCGCCAGCTGGTGGAGGGCGGTACGGCCATTGCCTCCCTGGGTTATGAAGGAGCGGATGACGTGCCGGTCATCATTGACCAGGCGGAAAAGATGGTCCTGCGGATTTCCAACCGGAAAGGGTCGAAAGATTTCGCGGAGATTTCCGAAGTGCTGTCGGATACGATCAACCATATCCAGGCTGTGCTGGAAAGCAGGCAGTCGATTACCGGGGTGGCTACAGGGTTTGTGGATCTTGATAAATTAACGGCGGGTCTGCATCCTTCCGATTTTATCATCCTGGCAGCCCGTCCTTCCATGGGTAAGACGGCCCTGGCCCTGAACATTGCCCAGAATGTGGCAATCCGGGGCGCCCGGGAAGGACAGCCGAAAAAACGGGTAGCCTTCTTCAGTCTGGAAATGAGCCGGGAACAGCTGGTGCAGCGCATGCTCTGCTCCGAGGCGGACGTTGATGCCCAACGGCTGCGCGCGGGAGGAGATAACAAGGATAACGATAACGCGGATTTGTGGAACAAGCTGTGGGTAGCGGCAGACCTTTTGTCCAATGCGCAGATTTTTATTGACGATACGCCGGGGATTACCATCATGGAGATGCGTTCGAAAGCAAGGCGCCTCCAGGCGGAAGGCGGCCTGGACCTGGTCGTCATCGATTACCTCCAACTGATGCAGGGAACGTCGGGGCGCAACAGTTCCGACAACCGGCAGCAGGAAGTGTCAGAAATCTCCCGGGGACTGAAGGCCCTGGCCCGTGAACTGAACGTGCCGGTGCTGGCACTTTCCCAGTTAAGTCGCAGCGTGGAAGCCCGGCAGGTGAAGAAACCCATGCTGTCGGACCTGCGGGAGTCCGGCTCCCTGGAACAGGATGCGGACATCGTTATGTTCCTGTACCGGGATGATTATTATAAAGGCGCAGAGGAAGCCCCTACCCATATTACGGAACTGATTGTGGCCAAGCACCGCAACGGTCCGGTAGGGCGGGTCAACCTGTTCTTTAAGAATGAATGCACGAAGTTTATCAGCCTGGCCCGCCGGCCGGAAGACGGCGGCAGAAGGTAAAATAAAATTGTTTTGCAAAGCAACATTTTAATTTATTTGGTATTGGGTTTGTAAAAGCTGCAGAAGCAAAAGGGGGACAACAAGATGATTCCGAGATACACACGTCCGGAAATGGAGAAGATCTGGAACGAACGGAATGAATGGCAGACCATGCTGGATGTGGAAATCGCCGCCTGCGAAGCCAACGCGGAGCTGGGGCGCATTCCCAAAGAAGCGGTGGAAGTCATCAAAGCCAAAGCGGATTTTGATGTGGACCGCATCCACGAAATTGATAAGGAGATCAACCACGATATTATTGCGTTTCTGTCCGCCGTGGCGGAATACGTGGGCGACGAAGCCAAATACATCCACATGGGCCTCACTTCCACGGATGTAAAGGATACGGGCCTCAATGTACAGGTGAAACAGGCTTCGGACGTAATCCTGAAAGACCTGGAAAAACTGGCGGAAGTGCTGAAACGCCGCGCCGTGGAATTCAAATATGTACCCACCATCGGGCGTACCCACGGCGTGCATGCGGAACCGACGACCTTCGGCCTGAAGCTGTTGCTCTGGTACAGCGAGACCCTGCGGAACATTGAGCGGATGAAACGGGCCGCGGAAAATATGTGCGTGGGCAAACTGTCCGGCGCCGTCGGCACCTATGCGGACATTGACCCCTATGTGGAAGAATATGTCTGCAAAAAGCTGGGCCTGAAAGTGGAATCCGTTGCCACCCAGGTGGTGCAGCGGGATCATCATGCGGAATATATCTCCACGTTGGGCGTCATCGCCGGGACATTGTCCCAGATGGCGCTGGAAGTGCGTCACCTGCAGCGCACGGAAGTGCGGGAAGCGGAAGAATATTTCAGCCCGAAACAGAAAGGTTCCTCCGCCATGCCCCACAAACGGAACCCGGTGCGCAGCGAGCGCATTTGCGGCATGGCCCGGCTGGTGCAGGGCTATGTGCTGCCGGCTTTTGAAAATATTCCCCTGTGGCACGAGCGGGACATCTCCCATTCCTCCGTGGAACGGGTGATGCTGCCGGACGCGACCACGGCACTGGATTATATTTTAAATGAAACCATCAACCTGATTGACAGGCTGCTGGTGTATCCGGACAAGATGCTGGAAGACCTGAACATGACCGGCGGCCTGATTTACAGCCCCCGGGTGCTGCTGGCCCTGGTTGCCAAAGGCGCGTTCCGGGATACGGCGTACCGCTGGGTGCAGCGCAACGCCATGAAACGCTGGCTGGAAGGGGAAGATTTCTACGAGAACCTCTGCAAGGACGAGGACGTGCGCAAGTACCTGACGCCGGAAGAAATTAAAGAATGCTTTGATTACAAGCCCATGCTGGTGCATGTAGACAGAATTTTTGCAAGGTTCGGGCTGTAATAGTTTTGTTTTAATCTTTGAGGGGAGATGTAAACAGTATGTCATCAGTTGTTGTAATTGGCGCCCAGTGGGGCGATGAAGGAAAAGGCAAAATTGTTGATTACCTGGCGCAGAAAGCGGACGCGGTAGTGCGCTACAGCGGCGGCTCCAACGCGGGGCACACCGTTGTGGTAAACGACGTGCCCTATAAACTGCGGTTGCTGCCTTCCGGGATTTTGTATCACGGGAAGATGTGCGTGCTGGGCAACGGGGTAGTGATCAACCCCGGCGTGGTGCTGCAGGAAATCAAAGAGATGCACGACAAGGGCGTGGACATCAGCCGCATCGCCATCAGCGACAGGGCTCACGTTGTTTTGCCCTACCATCAGAAGCTGGACGTTCTCCAGGAAGAAGCTCTGGGGGATAAAAAAATCGGCACGACCCGGGGCGGCATCGGACCCTGCTACATGGACAAGGTAGCCCGGGTGGGCATCCGTGTCTGCGACCTGATGGACCCGGAAGTGTTTGCGGAAAAACTGAAAGCCAACCTGGCAGCAAAAAATGAGATTATTACGAAGATTTACGGCGCTGAACCGTTTGATTACGAAACCGTATTGAAAGAATATCTGGGATATGCGGAAGAACTGCGTCCCTACGTAACGGATACCGGCGTAATTCTGGATGAACTGTTTGAAAAAGATAAAAAAGTCCTGTTTGAAGGGGCGCAGGCCACGTTCCTGGACATCGACCATGGAACCTATCCTTACGTGACCAGTTCCAACCCCACGGCGGGCAACGCCTGCGTGGGCAGCGGTATCGGTCCACGCTTCATCGATCATGTGGTAGGCGTGGTGAAAGCCTATACCACCCGGGTCGGCGCCGGTCCTTTCGTAACGGAACTGCTGGATACGGACGGCCCCGGGCACCAGATCCGGGAGACCGGCCACGAATACGGCACCGTCACGGGACGGCCCCGCCGCTGTGGCTGGCTGGATGCTTTCATGCTGCGGTATTCCGTGCGCCTGAACAGTCTGGACTCCATTGCGGTGACCCGTCTGGACGTGCTGGACCAGATGAAAAAGATCAAAATGTGCGTGGGATACAAGATTGACGGCGTAGAGATCAAACAGATCCCCGCCAGCCTGAAAACGCTGGGCAAGGTGGAACCGGTCTACGAAGAATTCAACGGCTGGATGTGCGATACCACGAAATGCCGCAAGTTTGAAGACCTGCCGGAAGGGGCGAAGAAATACCTGCGCCGCCTGTCGGAAGTGGCCGGCGTGGAACTGGGCATCGTGTCCGTAGGACCCAACCGGGAACAGACCATCGTGCTGAAGGAATTGATTTGAAATACGTGAAGAAAAGAATATAAAAATGAAAATCCCCGACAGTGTGCCGGGGATTTTTTAAAAGGTGAGCGGTTATGATTAAATCAGTATTGGCCTATAATTTTAACCCGGAACGGCTGCAGCAGCTCCGTCAGATCTGCATGATTTTAAAAGTGAACTTCAAGGCGGTGGAGCCGGAACAGTTTGACGACGCGGTGGGATTTCTCGCAGGCGTGAAGGACTGTCCCCAGGCTGCGGCGAATCCGCCGGAAAAGCAGGAAGAACAGCTTTTCGAAGCGCTGGAGGAAGCGGCCCAAAAAGCAGGGGAAGACCCGGAAACCGTGAAAAAGGAAGCCGCGGAGTCGCTGGCGCAGGCTGCGCAAAAAGAGATGGTCTTCCTGTGCGGCTTCGACATGCACCTGCTGAACCGGTTTCTGGCGGCGGTGAAGAAGGGGAAGCTGAAGAGTATAGAACTGAAAGCCATGCTCACCCCGTCCAACCGGCAGTGGAGCGGGCGGCATCTCCTGCAGGAACTGGCGGCGGAGCATGTGTATATGAAACAGTATGGGAAGAGCGTGCACAAATAAAAGTATTGACAGGTGATTATAGAATCTTTTAACCTGGAAGCCGGCTGCCTGTGCACAGAGGGAGGAATTCCTGTATGATGAACAGAGTCATGATCCTTGTAATTGACGGTTGTGCGCCGGAATACATTACGCCGGAGTTTGCGCCAAATATTCACAGACTGGCGGAACAGTTTGGCTTTTCCAAAACAGTGAAGGCTGTGGTACCCACCGTTACCAACGTGAACCACGCGTCGATTCTGTCAGGAAAATTTCCTTCGGAAACCGGTATGGCAGGCAATTATTATTACAATCCGGTTACGGGCGAAGAAGGCTTTATTGAAGAAAAAGGTTTTATGAAAGCGAAGACGCTGCTGCAGGCCTGCCGCAAGCGGGGATTGAAGACGGCGTTTCTGACGGTGAAGGGAAAACTGCTGGGAGTCTATGGCCATGCGGCGGACACCGGCATCAGCGTGCAGACGCCGGACGCGCCGCTGTTGCAAAAACTGGGCATTCCTGCCCCGCCGGGGGTCAGCAGTCTGGAAAGTTCCCGCTGGATCGTGGAAGCGGCCCTGGCTGTGATTAAAAAGGAAGACCCGGCGCTGGTGTATTGCACTACCAATGATTTCGGCTTCCATCATTTCGGACCGGAAGCACCGGAAGCGCAGTTGCAGATCCGGCAGATCGATGAAGCTGTGGCTGCCATCCACGAAGCGGATCCGGAACGGCAGATTTATATTACCGCCGACCACGGAATGAACCAGAAGCATCACCTGCTGGACTTTCAGCAGTTGGCGGACGAAGCGGGGCTGCATATTTACTGCCTGGCGCCGTTGAAAGACCGGTATAAAGAAAACCATGTGTACCAGGAAGGCGGCATTTTGTATCTGTTCCTGAAAAAACCGGAAGAGAACGAGGCGCTGCAGGAACTGATCCACTCCAGACCGGAGATTGAAGCCGTGATGACAAACAAAGAAGCAGCGGAAAGAATGCATCTGCCGCTGCAGGGTATCGGGGATTATGTAATTTTTACGGCGCCGGACTGCGCGTTTGGCGAACTGGGGGGAACCACTGCACTGGTGACGGATGCAAGCCGCACCCACGGTTCCCTGTACGAACAGGAAGTGCCGCTTCTGGCCATTCATCCTGCTGCGCCTGCGGAAGCTTATCAGTACAGCAAGGATATTGCGGCGGTGTTGTTTAAGTTGTTAGTATAATTTGTTGGTTACCCGGTATGCAGGCAAATGGATAGTATGATAAACTAAACGGCTTCTGTTTTGAATACAGAAGCCGTTTAGTTTTTCCCAATTTCTCCCACTTCGGTATAAATCATGCCGTGTTTGCCGCGGTCGGAGCGCATGAGGGATATGCGTTCCACCGGCATGGAAACTTTTTCAATCCGGATTCCGGGCATTGTTCCGGTGGCTTTACGGATCAGCGTGATGTGCGGTGAAAAACGTTTCCGGTCAAACGGAATATCGTATCCGGCCAACGCATGGCGGATGCGGCGTACCACGGCAGCCAGCGGCGCTGATTCATCCATGCCTGCCCACCACAGGTCACGGAAACAACCCATGCCCGAAAGAGAAAGGGTAAAAGCAGAAAAGGATACGGAAGAAAGCGCGTCCATCACCTGTTCTTTATCCGGATATTCTCCGATAAAGGCCAGGGTAAGGTGCATATTTTCCCTGGGCGTAAAATTGCCCCGGACACCCTCGCCATACATTTCGTCCTGTGCGGCAGAGAGGGCTTTTTTCATGGCATCTGACAAATTAATTGCGATAAAAAGCCTCATGGTTTTCTCCGTAATGCTAAGATAAACAGGAGATGTTCATGTAACAAACGTCCCTGAAATAAAAAATTTAAACGCCCGTGCATTGTTCCGACAACGTCACGGGCGTTTATCTATTGAATCTCGATAACCTCTGCAATGGACTCACTCCTTTTCGAATTATTCCTTATACCGCATTATCTATTTCGGGGGAACCACTCCTTTCTCATTTTAACTTCCGAAGTATCCTCATTTCCTTTTCCAACATTTCCCCGGTTGGGGGGACTTTCGGTACTTCCTTTGTTCACTTATAGTGTAGCAGAAGTTGTCAGAAAATACAAGCAAGTTTTGTGTTAAGAATATTACAGAATCAAAAAATAATGTGACGAAAGTGAAAAATCACAATGGTTAACTAAAAATAAAATATGGGTTGACAATAATCCGGGAAGTATTTATAATTAGAGACGTGGTTAACCTTAAACTTTTTAAGGATAACGAAACGCAATGAATGAAACGGTTGTAAAAAGCATTGCGTAATACTGATTCCGGAGATGAATAACATGGCACAGACTTCTGTAACGGCTTTACATCGCGAAACCGCGGCGGATAAGACCCGCAATCTGACTAAAATGGCGCTGTGCGTGGCGCTGCTGGCAATTTCTTCGTATCTGGCATTTCCCTTACCGTTTACCCCGGCCATGGTTGTGGGGACAACGATTATTGTTAATATGACAGCGTTTATTTTAAAACCCAATGACGCTTTCCTGGTCCTGCTGGCCTGGATGATCATCGGCGCGATCGGCGTTCCGGTGCTGCCCGGAGGTTCTGCCGGCCTGGGGCGTCTGGTGGGACCTACCGGCGGTTTCTATGTGGCCTTTGCCATTGCGGCCTGGCTGATGAGCAAGCTGCTGAACGGTTCCAACAGTTTTAAGAGGATGGTCTTCCTGGGCATCGCGGTGGGTATGCCGGTCATTTACGTGGGCGGCTGCATCTCCATGTACCTGGTGGCGCACATGGGTGTATGGGCCACGCTGGTGGCTGCGGTGTTCCCGTTCATCTTCGGCGATATTGTGAAGGTAGTTGCCGGCGCGTTCCTGGCTACCCGGATCAATGCAATAATGCGGAAAAACTGAGTTGAGTTTACGGGATGGTCACGCGTAAATAATTTTAGCAGAGTGCAGACGGATTCATCTGTGGTTTGTAAAGAAATAACGGTGATGGTGACACTTCCATAGAGTGCCCGGTCTGGCATCAGGCCGGGATTTTTTTATGAGGGACTGAGAATGGAAAAAGTATTTTTGCTGGGAGGCCTGCGCAGCCACATCGGGCTGACGGGCGGGATGTTTAAAACCATTCCTGCGGAGGAACTGGCTGCGGCCGTTTTACAAAAAGTAATTGAGAAATATCCCTGCGCGCTGCAGGCTGACGGACTAATCTGCGGCAATGCAGTGGGCACAGGCGGAAACATTACGCGGCTGGCGGCGCTGAAGGCCGGTCTTCCCATACATATTCCCGCGCTGATGGTAGACATGCAGTGCGCTTCCGCGGCGGCGTCCATTGAACTGGCTATGACCAAAATCGGCAGCGGCATGGCGGATGTGCTGATCGCGGGCGGATTCGAATCAACCTCCATGCAGCCCACGCGTGTTTACGCAAAAGCAGACCCCCGTTATACGGAAGCAGGTTTTACCGTAGCGCAGTTTTCGCCGGATACCACCAGCGCGAAAGCAATGTTGGAGGGCGCCGAACGGACCTGCCAGAAGTACGGTTTTACCCGGGAGGAACTGGATGCATTTGCGGTACGGAGCCATCAGCTGGCCAAGAAGGCCAGGGAAGAAAAACGGCTGCAGGATGTTGTGGTTTCTGTGTTTGGCAGTGAGTGCGACGAAGGAATCCGCGACAGGATGAGCCCGAAGCTGGCAAGCCGGATGCCAAAGTTGTTTACGGCAGAAGAAGTTGCGGCCTTGTGCCGGGAACAGCGCACCGAAACAGAATCAGGTGGGAAGTCTGACAGCAAAAGCGGTGCCGGCAGCGAAAACGGTGCGGGATTTCCAAATGAAAAGAGTGCAGTGACTCCGCTGCTGACGGCTGCCAACGCCTGCCTAACGAATGACGGGGCGGCCTTTGTGATTCTGGTTTCGCAAAAAGCGCTTGAGAAATATAATCTGCAGCCGGAAACGGAACTGCTGGCCGGATTTGAGTGGGGCGTGGATCCCCGCTATAGTCCGGAAGGGGCCATAGAAACAGGATCCGGCTTATTGCAACGCTGCGGGTTACAACCGGAAGAAATCGATGTGTTTGAATATAATGAAGCCTTTGCGGTAATCAGCGCGCTGTTTGCCGGAAAGCATCCTGACCTGGCGGAACGCTACTGTCCCTGGGGCGGCGCCCTGGCCTACGGGCATCCGTACGGCGCCTCGGGAGCCATTCTGCTGCTTCATCTGTGGCAGGAACTGAAACAAAGGAACGGCAGGCTGGGATTGTTGAGCATCGCCGGTGCCGGTGGTCTGGGCACGGCGCTGCTGGTGAAAAATAGTAAACTGTAATAATAATCTGGATTTGTTGTTCATACATATGCTGTAAGGAACAGACATGAGCAAAACATCGGGAAGGATTGCGAAATTGCATGGACTCATTTGGAGAACCTATGGATTACGTTACACTGTTACAAAAATATGCAAAAGAAAAAGAGAACACGCCGTATCTTATTCTGAAAGACAGGCAGATCACTTACAGGCAGGCTTATAAAGATGTCCGCGGGTTTGTTGCGTCGGAATGGAAGCAGCAGTTTCCGAAAGATTATAAAACAAGCGTGCTGATTCTGTCGGAGGACGTGTATCACCAGCTGCTGGCCTTTCTGGCAGTGATGGCAGCGGGGCAGATTCCCATCATCGGTCATTACGACCTGCCGCAGGATGCGGAGAACAAGCTGGTTGAGAAGAACCGCATCGGGTTTGTGCTGGAAGAAAAGGCCGGCAGGTGGACGTTAAAGCTGGGCGTAAGTGAACCGGGCGAAGCGGAGCAACGCGTTGCAGAAAAGCAGAATACACAGGAAACAGCAAAGTTTGTTCCGGCAAAGGTTCTTTTCCAGAATGCCTGCATGGGCGTGCTGAGCAGTGGCTCCACGGATGTTCCCAAGGTGATGTACCGCACCTACGAAAGCTGGGGGGGATTTATCCCGGAACAGAACCGGCGTTTCCGTATTGGCGGCGACGCGGTTGTCTTTACGGAAGGAAGCTTCAGTTTTACTGGCAATCTCAGTATCTGGGCTTCGGTGATTTATGCGGGCTGCACCCTGGCTGTCAGCGAGATCTTCAGCTGCCGCCAGTGGCTGGAAGTGATAGAGCAGCACCATGTTACTGTATTGTATCTGGTTCCGGCCAAGCTGAAGGCGCTGACCCGGTATTTACAGAAAGAATACCCTTCCGTGAAGATGATCCTGGCAGGCTCCCAGCTGCTGGGGGCTAAAACCTCGGAAAAACTGAAAAAGTTTTTCCCGGCAAGTGAAATCATTTTATATTACGGCGCCAGCGAACTGGATTATATTACCTGGCTGAGTTATGAGGAAGTGCTGCGTTTCCCTGACAGTGTGGGCAAACCGGTGCCCGGCGTAAAGGTCTGGGTGGAAGACGGTCTGATTTATATCGATACGCCGTACCACGTGGAAGGACTGCGGCAGCCCTGCACCCTTCATGACACGGGATACTTTAATGAAGAAGGATACCTGATATTCAACGGACGGGAAGGCGATATCATCAATAAAGGCGGCTTCAAGATCAGCTGCACGAAAATTGAAAACGCCCTGTGTTCGGTGCCGGACGTGGTCCAGGCTGTCGTGCTGCCCTACGACGATGCGGGCCGGGGACAGGAGGCGGCGGCTTTTGTAATCTGTGACGGGGAAATTTCCCGTCAGGAACTGCGGCAGCATTTGAAACAGCTGCTGATGCAGCAGGAGATGCCCAAGCGGATTATTTTCCTGAAAGAGATTCCATTGAACAGCCGGGGGAAGACAGACAAAAAGAGACTGCTGGCGTTGCTGTAACAGGGACTGTTTTTCCCACCAGCAAACAGCGGGTAAACCGTTTTTTCAAAAACTTCTTGACAAACGTTATATAAAACCTTATAATACTCACGTTACGGAAGTAACGCCCATGTGGTCCATTAGCTCAGTTGGCAGAGCACCTGACTTTTAATCAGGGTGTCCCGCGTTCGAGTCGCGGATGGATCACCATTTTTTTTGCCCATTTTTAGAAAATAAAAAAGCCGGACTGAAGTCATGCAGATGCAGTTGCTTCAGTCCGGCTTTTTTACTGAGCCGGAATTATCAAACTAACGCTATATACGCATAGGCCGCATAGCAGGCCACCAGCAGCACGCCTTCCCAGCGGGCGATTTTCATCTGTGTGTATCCGAAGATCAGTAACAGTATGGTAGCGCCTACCGCTACATAGGCGTCGCTGAGGAAATTGGGGGCGCAGGGGATAGGGAGAATCAGGGCGGAAGTACCCAGTACAAACAAAAGGTTAAAAATACAGCTGCCCACTACATTGCCTACCGCCAGGTCTGCATTGCCCCGCAACGCCGCTGTGACCGAAGTCACCAGCTCCGGCAGGGACGTGCCCAGCGCCACGATGGTCAGACCGATGACCCGGTCGCTGATGTTGAAAATCTTGGCCAGCGCAACGGCGGCGTCCACGGCGTAATCGCTGCTGACCAGGATTACGACAAGGCCTGCGATGGTAAGGGCGATAAGCTTCCAGATGGATGGGGCTTCTGCAGTTGTTTCAGCCTGCGGAGCCTCTGCCGGTTTTTGTTTTGCCTGGCGCAGCAGGTAGGCGATGTAAAGCAGAAGGCCCGCCCATAAAATGGCGCCGTCCAGTCTGGTGATGAGGCCGTCCCTGCCCATCAGCACGAATACTGCGGTGACAAGGATGGTAAAAGGCATCTCGTAACGGACGGTGGAGCGCTCTATCTTTAACGGGACGATGGCTGCCACAACACCCAGAATAATGAAGATGTTCATAATGTTGCTGCCGATTACGTTACCGATGGAGATGCCGGCACTTCCTTTGGCAGCAGCGGCAATAGATACCGCGGCTTCCGGCGCGCTGGTGCCCATGGCCACGATGGTAAGCCCGATGATCAGTTCCGAAATGCCGAACTTTTTGGCGATTCCGGAGGCACCGTCCACAAACAGGTCGGCTCCTTTTACCAGCAGGGTAAAGCCGACAATCAAAATCGCAAGTTGTTTGATGATTTCTACATCCATAAATTAAAACACAATCCTTTACGTTACAGTTTTTTAAATATAATTCCCGGAAGGGACCAATCAGAAATTGCAACAGCGGTTTTTCAGTGCAGTTTAGCGAAACCGGACCGGTTATCCGCCCCAGAGTTAGTAAAGCGCTTCTCAGTTCTGCTGTTGGAACATGGACAGGGGCATGCCGCCGATCGTGTTTTCCCAATCTTTGTGGGGACCGGTAAGGGCAGCGATTTTCTGCGCCGCAGAGTCGGCCAGGAGCACCTGTCCCTGCATTTCGCCCGCAGCCCGGAAGAGGACCTTGCCGCTTACGGAATCCCGGATGGAGAATGCAACAGGCCGGACTTCGAAGACGCCCGCGTTGGTGATCTTGATATCGGAGAAGATCTGTCCGCAGAACACGCCGTCGCTGAGCATGGGTTTTCCGTAAATGTTCAGAGGAACGATTTTTGCTTTGATGGGAACCGTAATCAGGTTTACGACATCATTAACCACCCGGACATCGTCTTTGTGATCGTGGAAATAATAAACGTCGTACATCTGGTGATTATTAGTGGACTGGGATGTATAGAGGAACAGGTGGTTCAGGATCAGCGCGTCGGTGGTATTTACGTACATGGGGTTGTTCTTAACAGCGTATCGGCCCAGGTATGTCCACTGTTCGGCATAAGCGCCGGTGCTAAACAGCATGATTGCCATCAGGCAGAGTAAAATCCGTTTCAGCATGGATATCATCCTTTCTTAATTCTTAATCAACTACATTTACTATAGTATGAAAAAACAGGATTTGCAAGAGTCCTTTTGGCATGACTGTAGCTTAACCGTTACTTTTTTAACAGCTTTTTTACAGAAAATGGCAGTACATAACGGATAAAAGGGAAGAATTATGCAAAAGCTATTTACTTTATCGGTGTTTCCGCTTACAATATACTATGTATAGTTATAAGTAAGGGACTGTGAAGAAATAATGTAACAGTTTCCAGGAGGCAATCATGGATTACAGAACACATAGAAATGGATTGCCTGTAACTGTATTAAAAAATGAGGGAAGGAAATGAGGGACATGTTCAAATTATCCGGATCTAAAATGAAAGCTTTGGCAGCAGCCCTGATGCTGACGCTGGCAGTAGGAATGGCCGGCTGTGGCGGCGGAGACAAAAAACCGGCACCGAAGGTAGAGAAGAAATTTAATGTTGGTATTGTTCAGCTGGTAGAACATGCGGCTCTGGACGCTGCCAATAAAGGCTTTGTTGACGGTTTGGCCAAAAACGGCTTTAAAGAAGGACAGAACATCACTTTTGACCGGCAGAATGCGCAGGCGGACCAGTCAAACCTGCAGAACATCGCGAACCGGTTTGTCAACAACAAAGTGGATCTGATCTGTGCCATCGCCACCCCGTCCGCGCAGTCAGTAGCCAATGCGACAAAGAATATTCCGATTGTCGGAACGGCCATTACCGATTATAAATCCGCGAAACTGGTAAAAGATGCCGCGAAACCGGGCACCAACGTAACCGGCACCACGGACATGAACCCCATTAAGGAACAGGTTGAGCTGCTGCAGAAAGTGGTTCCCACCGCAAAGAATGTGGGCGTTATTTACTGCTCCAGCGAAGTGAACAGCCAGATCCAGGTTGAGATCCTGAAGAAAGAAGCGGCGGCAAAAGGCCTGACGGTCAAAGAAGCCACGGTTTCCACCGTTAACGATATCCAGCAGGCAGCCCACAGCCTGATCGGCAAGATTGACGCCCTGTATATTCCTACCGATAATATCATGGCTTCCGCCATGCCTACCCTGTGCAAGGTGACCGATGAAGTCAAACTGCCGGTCATCTGTGCGGAACCCGGCGAAGTGAAGGCCGGCGGTCTGATTACTCTGGGCATCGATTATTACATGCTGGGCGAAGAGACCGGCGCCATGGCGGCGGAGATCCTGAACGGCAAGGCGAAGCCCCAGGATATGGCGATCCGTTCCCAGAAAGAGTTTAAGGCTGTCGTAAACCAGAAGAAAGCCGATCAGCTGGGCATCAAGATCCCGGCGGAACTGCTGAAGGGCGCGGAAGTAATCAAGTAATCTGTTTGGTTCGATATAGCGGGAACTGTGGAGAATTCTATTTACAGTTTTCTTAATCTGATGGTGACAGGCAGGGCCGGATCCGTCGTAACAAACGGATCCGTTCCTTTTTATATATAAGGTTTTGCAGTTCGGGAACAGCAGTTTGCGCTCCGGCAGCTGCGCAGCCTTATTCATGCGGTGTTTCCGCAATATATTTTATAAGTTTTACATTTTACAAGAGATTCGAGGTCAATGTTTTATGAGTAACCTGGCTGTGTCCACGGTGGCACAAGGTTTGTTGTGGGCCGTAATGGCCCTTGGCGTGTATGTAACATTTCGTGTACTGGATCTGGCGGACCTGACCTGTGAAGGCAGTTTCCCGCTGGGAGCAGCAACGGCGGCGACGCTGATGGCAAGCGGCCACAGTGTCAGCACGGCGATTCTGGCGGCTGCAGTGGCCGGCATGCTGGCCGGCGCTGTAACGGGTTTCCTGACGACAAAAATGAAAATTCCGGCACTGCTGGCGGGAATTCTGACGATGATTGCGCTGTATTCCGTGAATCTGCGCATCATGGGCAAGGCGAACCTGTCCCTGCTTGGTGTGGATACGGTATTTACCTATACCCAGCAGGCGCTGGGCCTGAATAATGCGTATACCACTTTTGTGGTGGGGCTGGCCGCGACGTTGATTATCGGTATCGGCATGTACTGGTTTTTCGGGACGGAAATCGGCGCGGCCATCCGCGCGACCGGCTTTAACCAGCAGATGATCCGGGCCCAGGGCGTGAACACGGATATGACCATTATTCTGGGTCTCATCATCAGCAATGCCCTGATTTCCATTTCAGGCGCGCTGGTAGGCCAGAACAACGGCTTCGCGGACGTAGGCATGGGCGTCGGCACCATCGTTATCGGTCTGGCGTCGGTCATTATCGGCGAGGTGCTGTTCGGCACCCGCAGCTTTAAAAATTGCATGATTTCCGTGGTGCTGGGTTCTGTCGTGTACCGTATCGTCATTGCCGTGGTACTGCAGATGGGCATGCCGCCCAACGATTTGAAGCTCTTTACTTCCGTGCTGGTGGCGATTGCGCTGTCCATGCCGCTGATCAAGGCTAAGTTCAAGGGCAGAAAGGTGGCGCGCTGATGTTACAGGTTGAGCATATTTATAAAACATTTTTCCCCGGAACCATCAATGAGAAAAAGGCTCTCGTGGACACCACCCTGCACCTGAAACCGGGCGACTTCACTACGGTAATCGGCAGCAACGGGGCCGGTAAGTCCACCATGCTGAACGCCATTGCCGGCGTCTGGCCCATTGATAAAGGACGTATCGTCATTGACGGCGTGGATATTACGAAAGAACCGGAGCACAAACGGGCCCGGTACATCGGCCGGGTGTTCCAGGATCCCATGTTGGGAACGGCAGCCGGTATGATGATCGAAGAGAACCTGGCCATCGCGTCACGGCGGGGGCAGTTCCCGGGTCTCAGCTGGAGCAGCAGCAGCGAACAGCATGACCGTTTTTATGAAATGCTGAAAGAGCTGAACCTGGGATTGGAAGACCGTATGACCGCCCACGTAGGCCTGCTTTCCGGCGGGCAGCGGCAGGCCCTGACCCTGCTGATGGCTACCATTAAAAAACCGAAATTATTATTGTTGGATGAGCACACGGCTGCGCTGGATCCGAAAACGGCGGAAAAAGTCCTGGAACTGACGGATACCATTGTGGAACGGGACCATCTGACGACCCTGATGATCACCCATAACATGCGTGACGCCCTGCGTTTCGGCAACCGCCTGATCATGATGCATGAGGGCCGGGTGCTGATCGATGTGGACGGCGAAGAAAAGAAAAACCTGAAGATTGCCGACCTGCTGGCGATGTTTGAGAAAGCCAGCGGCGACGGAATGGCCAGTGATAAGCTGCTGCTGGGGTAATCATGGAGCAACATTTTATTGTTGCGGTAAAAGCAATCATCCCCCTGTTTCTTCTGATCGGCATGGGCATCTTTGTCCGCTGGCGGAAGATGCTGACGGATACGGAACTGAAGCATGTAAATGCGATGATTTTCCGGGTGTTCTTTTTCTGCATGATGTTTTACAACATGTATACGACCACAATCGCGACCGCGCTGCGGCCCCGGTTGCTGGCATTTACCGTTGCGGGGCTGTTTATCATGCTGATGCTGTCCGCTGTGGTGGTATGCACGGTGGAAAAGGATAACCGGTCCCGGGGGGCGATGCTGCAGGCGCTGTTCCGCAGCAACTTCGTGCTGCTGGGACTGCCGCTGGTGGAAAACATCTTCGGGCAGGAAGCGCTGGCGGTTCCTACGATGATGATTGCCGTGGTCTCCCCAATCTATAATTCAGTGAGTGTCTTCTTCCTGGAAAGCTTCCGGGGGGAAGGGCGCTTTTCGTTGCTGGATACGCTGCGGACGGTGCTGCAGAATCCTATGATCATAGGCGCGATTTTGGGTGCGTTTTTTATGATTACCGGGATCACGGTGCCGGAACCGGTCTTAAAACCGATCCGCCAGATTGCATCCTGCACGTCTCCGGTGGCCCTGTTGATTTTAGGTGCCTCGTTCCAGTTCGGGACAATCAGCGAAGAAAAACGGAACCTGATTATTGTGGTGGCAGGCCGGCTGATCGTGATACCGGCGCTGGTGCTGGGAACAGCCTATTACATGGGGTTCCGGGGCGTGGATTTTGTCACGTTGCTTTGCATTTTTGCCACTCCCTGCGCAGTGGCCAGCTTTGCCATGGCGCAGCAGCTGGGCAGTAACGCGGAACTGGCAGGCAACAGCGTGGTGCTGACCTCCGCGTTCTCCAGTGTCACGTTGTTCTTCTGGGTCATGCTGTTCCAGGTGTTGGGAGTGTTTTGAAGAAAGCACGGACCCGGCTAACGCGCAGATGGATCAGTCAGTGCTTTCCAAATAGTTGTTTTCCCCGGTGTTGCCAAAAAAACAAAAACGTGCTATTATTTTACAGTACCTTATGAAGAGGGAACGTTTTAGAATAAATTAGAGTTGCTTCATCATGCGGGCATAGTTCATCGGTAGAATGAAAGCTTCCCAAGCTTTAGAGGTGGGTTCGATTCCCATTGCCCGCTCCATAAAAAATAACTCCTGTCGTTTGGCAGGAGTTTTATTTTTATGCGGGGTTTTCCTTCAACGCAATGGTGACTTCTACAGCGGTTCCTTCTGGCAGATCTTCCGGTTTCTGGCTGCTGAACAGTGTCACCGTATTCTGTTCAATCTTGCGGATGACGGCAGGGAAGTCCTTTTTGCTTCCGGCTGCCGTTACGGTGGCTTCTGCCCCTTCCGCAAGCCGGTGGTCTGCGGTTTTGGCATGAACCAGGATAGTGCAGTCCGTGGCAGAGATGATCTGCATGACGGGCTGTTCTTTTTTTACCGCTTCCCCGTTTTTGACCCATATCTGCCGGACAGTGCCGGTGGAAGGGCTGACAATCTCGCTGCCTTCCACGGTAAGGATCGTGGCATCATAGGCAGCCCGCTGTTTTTGCACCTGCTGTTCCAATGCGGCCAGTTCTTCCGGCGTATAGGCGCGGCTGACCTGGTCATAACGGGCCTGGGCGGCGGCGAGACTGGCCCGGGCACTTTCCAGGTTCAGCTGGGCCTGCTGCAGCCGGTTGCGGCTGATACCGCCCACGTCATACAGGCGTTTCATCTTATTATAATTCTGCTCGGCGTTCTGTACCTCGCTCCGGGCGCTTTGCACAGCGGAAGCGGCGGACGCGCGGCTGGCATCGCTGTTTCCCTGGGACGCATTGTTCAGCCGGGCCTGGGCTTTAGCCAGTTCCGTGGCGGCTTTTTCCACTTCCGGGTTTTCATCCTGCGTTCCCAGCCCGAACAAAGGCTGGCCCTTGCGGATCCGTTCCCCGGTTTCCAGGATGAGGCCGCGGATTTCACCGTCTACGGGCGCTTTGACAGTATACAGGACCGCTTCGGTCCTGCCCTGCAGACGGATATTTTTATCTGCAGCTTTGGGTTTGCCGCAGGCCGCTGTCAGAATCAGACAGACCAGCAGCATAAGCATACACAATTTTTTCATCAGAGCTCTCCGGTATTTTGTAATCTGTAGTATTTTGTAATTTACAATTTCCTGTAACTTTTGTTTCCCTAGCATTGTATTACATTTCCTGATTCTTGTCACATACTATCACGAAAAAACGTCTTTTTTGTGAAAAGGGGGCATTTTTGGAAAATCTTCCTAAAAAACGAGTGTAAAGAAGTTTACAATGAAATGTAAAATGTTATATAATGTTTTAGAAAAGTGTTTTAAATGTTATATGATTTGAATTGATTTTTAGAAAAATGTAAATATTTTTTTAACAGAAAAGGAAGTCCAAATGTTTTTTGACGATTATGATACCCCTGTGTTCCGTCCGCCCAGCGAGGCCAACAGTTTTATCCTGCGGGTGACCCGGGGTTGCGCCCATAACAAGTGCACCTACTGCAACATGTACCGGGGCGTGCCCTTCCAGGTACTTACTGATGAAGAAATCGCCCGGCAGATGGCGCTGGCCTATTCCTATAACAGGGACGGCGTGCGCCGGGTCTTTCTGGCTGACGGCGATGCGCTGGTTTTGAGTACGGAACGCCTGCTGCGTATCCTGCATGCGCTGAAACAGTATTTCCCCCATCTTCAGCGGGTCTCTTCCTATGCCGCGCCCAAGGATATTCTCCGGAAATCGCCGGAGGACATGATAAAACTGCGGGAAGCGGGACTGAAGCTTCTGTATTATGGAATGGAAAGCGGTGATTCGGTCACGCTGAAAGCGGTAAACAAGGGAGTAGACGGTCCCCGGTCCATTGAGGCAGGCAGGCGTGTGGTTGAAGCAGGCATGAAGCTTTCCATCATGATCATCCTGGGCATTGCGGGCGTGGAAGGCAGCGAACGGCACGCGCTGGAAACGGCGAAGGCCATCAGCGAGATACAGCCTACCATGCTGAGCGCCCTGTGCCTGATGCTGTACCGGGGCAGTGAGCTGAAAGAACAGTTTGAACGGGGCGAATTCCATCCCCTTTCCCCCGGCGGCCTGATGCACGAGCTGCATCGGATCCTTGAGAATGTGGACCTGCCGGAACATTGCCATACGATATTTCGCAGCAACCATGTTTCCAATTATGCCAATTTTGCCGGCAACCTGCCAAAGGACAAGCAGCGGCTGCTTGTTGAGGTGCAGATGGCGGCAGAGGAACTGGATAAATTAAAAACATGGGACGTTTATAACGACGACAGATATTAACGGCGAAGGAGATACGCCTGCCTCCGGCAGCGTGTATTTTATGTGGTCTTATGCGATACAGAGAAATGAAAAGAATCATAGCGAAAACGCTGACCGCCGGATTGCTGGCATCGCTGGTCCTGGGGTGGGCGCCATATAGGGCGTCTGCTGCCCCGGTTATCACCAACATGCCCCACCGGGCAGACGGCACGCGGATCACAGGCAGCCAGCCTGTGCCGAGGAAGATGCCCGGGGACGTGGCAGTGAAAGCGAAGCCGCAAAATCCGGAATCGGCTGCTGCGCCCGGAGTAAATCAAGCGCCGGCCGTACAGACAGTGCCCAAAACGGATGCGCCGAAGCCGGCCACACCGGCGGCGCAACCGGCACCCAAAGCGGTAACACCGGAACCCGCTACAGCGCCGGTACAGACAGTGCCCAAAACAGAAGCGCCGAAGCCGGCCACACCGGCGGCGCAACCGGCACCCAAAGCGGTAACACCGGAACCCGCTACAGCGCCGGTACAGGCAGCGCCCAAAACAGAAGCGCCAAAGCCTGCAACCCCGCCGGCACAGGTGAAACCGGCCACGCCGGCCGTACAGACGGCGACACCTAAAGCAGAGGCTCCGAAACCCGCCACACCGGCGGCGCAACCGGCACCCAAAGCGGAAACATCGAAACCCGCCACACCGGTGCTGATTAAACCGGCCGTACAGACGGAACCGAAGCCGGCAGTAAAAGCGGAACCTGCCAAACTGCCGACCAAACCGCCCGGTCTGGAGACAAAGAAAGCGGAACAAAAGAAACCGGATGCCCCTGTAAAGAAACTCAAACCCAAGAAACCGGAACCGGAAAAATCTGTCTATCAGGTCGGTGACAAAGGATGGAAAGTCAAGCAGGCACAGCAATACCTGCAGAAGCTTGGCTTTGAACCAGGCGAAGCGGATGGCCGGTTTACCAAATCTACCCGCAGGGCCCTGCGCAAGTTCCAGAAAAAATACAAGCTGAAAGAAACCGGGAACCTGGACAATGCCACGTATGAAGAACTGAAGTGGCAGGCGGAGGCCAAAGAGTACGGCGGCAACGTGGCCAGCGCAAAGATCCTGAAAACGGCGGCCCAGTACAAAGGCGTGCCCTATGTGTTCGGCGGAACCACACCGAGGGGCTTCGACTGTTCCGGCTATGTGCAATACGTATTTGCCAGACACGGGATCCGTCTGACCCGTACGGCAGACACCCAGGCGCGGGAAGGCAAGTTTGTTTCCAAAAAGAACCTGAAACCAGGAGACCTGGTTTTCTTTACCACCTATGAACCAGGCGCGTCCCATGTGGGCATCTACGCCGGAAACAACCTGTTCTGGAATGCTACCAGTTCCAGAGGAATCATGCTCAGCAATCTGACTGACAGCTACTGGGGACCGCGTTACTATACGGCCCGCCGCATTTTAACCGGTAATGACCGAAACCGCTGAAACGGACAAAACAGGGAGAGAGAGGAAATTTGCGATGATTCGTGAAAAGAGAAATAAGGAAAAACTGACGGCCTATTACAATAAATTTATGGACGAGGGGGTCGTCGATCCCAACGTACACCCATGGGTGGCGGAATCCTGGCAGCGCTGTCAGAATCTCCACCTGCCCCATGAAACGATGCCCAAAGTCAACCGCCTGACCCGGGAACAGGTCATCGAACACCAGAAAGCCCATGCCCAGATTGTGGAATACGTGGACGGGCTGTACGAACAGAACAAACAGCATTTTAATTCCCATAACCTGAGTATGCTGTTGATCGACGACCAGGGCTATGTGATCAAGAATTATGCCATGCCCTTTTTCCAACGCGTCATTGACGACATCCAGGGGATGCGCGTACTGGAGAGCGACATCGGGACATCCAGTATCAGCATCGCCCGGGAACACAACGTGCCGTTCCTGATGTTCGGGCCGGAGATGTGGATACGGGAAAGCCATAACGGGGACGCCTGCAGCGCGCCCATCTGCGTACAGGGCAAAATCCGTTATATCCTGTCTTTCTGTTCCGTGGACCAGCGGGAACTTCCCTATGACTTGCTGTTATCCCTTTTGCTGACCATGAAGTATTCCGTGGAAAAGTATCTGGAGATGCTGGTCTACTGGAACGTACAGAAGATGATCCTGAACGAGCTGCCGGTAAGCGTCTACTGGCTGAACCGGGACGAAAAGATACAGTATTGCAACGAAAACGGCAAGAAACGTCTGGACGGGAAGAACGCCCTGGCGGACGTGTTCCTGAACTATGAGCATATCCCGGTGCGTCAGGCGCTGGCAGGAAAACCCGTCTACCGCCGCGAAGTGACCTGGATCACCCAGGACAGGACGTATGAAGACGTAACGACCGCGCTGCCGGTGAAAGTAGGCAAAAATGTGGAAGGCGCGGTCATCCTGTCCATGTCGATTGAAGACCTGAAAACCACGATTGCCCACGCCACCGGTTACAGCAGCCGGTACAGCCTGTACAGCATGGTGGGCGAAACGACGGAATTCCTGGCGCTGCAGCATAAGGCGACCCGGATCGCCCGGGCCGACAGCAATATCCTGCTGCAGGGTGAACCGGGAACCGGCAAGCAACGCCTGGCCCACGGCATCCATCAGGCCAGCGCCCGGGCAGCGGCCCCGCTGATTGTTGTGAAATGTACGGACGGATCCCCGAAAGCCATGGAAGAAGAATTCTTCGGCAGGGTGGACGGGGACAATCTGCCTGCGGCCGGGAAACTGGAACTGGCTATGGGCGGGACCCTGTTTATTGACGAAGTGGAAAAGCTTCCGGTCGAGCTGGGCGACAAGCTGGCGGACGCTTTAAAGAACGGTCTGCCCGTCCGCGGATCCGGTGAGCGGAAAAAACTGAACATCCGCGTGATTGCCGCCTGCGACAGCAACCTGAAGCGTCTGGCGGACAAAGGGCTTTTCAGCCGCCAGCTGTTTGAAATGGTGCTGGATACAGTGATGCGCATCCCGCCGCTGCGAGAACGGGTAAAGGATATTTCCGTCCTGGCCAACCATATCCTGGCGGAAATGAGCGCCCAGTACAACATGCCCCAGAAGCACCTGACCCCTGAAGCGCTGAAAGTGCTGACAGGCTGCAGCTGGCCCGGCAATATCAAACAGCTGCAGGGCGTGATCGAGCGGGCTTTCTTCCATGTGCCCGGCAGTATCATCGAGGCGGACGACGTGAAGATGCCGGTGGACAAAACCATGGAAAAATCCTGGAAAATGACAAGGATGCTTTCATCTCCGTATGGAAATCCGCCGGCGGCAACATTTCCAAGCTGGCTTCCATGCTGGATGTAAGCCGCGTAACCCTGTACCGGTATCTGAAAAAATACGACCTGGGACCTGTTTCCGCAGGAAGCGAAAAGAAATAAAGGAACACTGACACATGCGTTTACGAAAGAAACCCTGGATAGAAAAAGCCATGCCCGAAGTGATTGAAGCAGGCTTTCTCTACAGGGAAGAGATAGAACGGTTTAAAGGCCGCTGGCAGGAACGGTTCCCGGGCAGGGAAATCTGTCTGGAAATCGGCTGCGGCAAAGGCGGCTTTATCACGGGCATGGCGGCCCTGCACCCGGAAAAGGCGTTTATCGGGATCGAGACCCAGTTTGACATTTCCTATTACCCTGCGAAGAAAGCGATGGAAAACGGGCTGGACAATCTGGTGATCCTGAACGCGGACGCCGCGTATATGGAAGACTGGTTCGAGCCGGGGGAAATCAAAACCCTGTTCCTGAATTTCAGCGATCCCTGGCCCAAGAAAAAACAGGCGAAACGGCGCCTGACCCACCGGAATTTCCTGGGGCTGTACCTGAAGCTGCTGGGTATCGGCGGGCATCTGTTCTTCAAGACGGACAACCGGACGCTGTTTTATTTTTCCGTGGAGGAATTTAAGGAATTCGGTCTGGAGATCCGGGGACTTTCCTATGATTTGCATCACAGCAATTACCGGAACGAAGTGCAGACGGAATACGAAAAGAAATTCAGCGCGCTGGGGACGCCGATCAATTACTGCGAAGCGGTGTTTACGGAAAACTCCGGCAGGGTGGCGACCCATTCGCCGAAGAATATCCGGCCGGAAGATTCGCCGGCAGGCCCGGAAGAAAAACAGTGAGTTTTTCTTAACGATTCAGCATTATTTTTATTATCCACGTAACATTTGTTTCTGATTTCTTCTATATTTCAAGAGGACATAGCACATATGCGAGAACGATTCATGTTGTGGGAAAACCCGAAAGACGCCATTATTACGCTGATGATCCTGCTGATGGTCATCGGCTGCGTCAATGTGTTCAGCGCCAGCTTTGTCAAAGCGGAGGCCATGACCGGGAACCCCTATCATTTCCTGGTCCGCTATCTGATCTATGCGGCAGTAGGCGGAGTGATGTTCTGGGTCACGGCGTTTCATCTGAATTATAAACGTATGATGAGCCCCCGGTTTTATAAAGTGGTAGTCGGGGTCACCATATTGCTTCTGGCGGCGACGCTGGGCGTCGGGACAGTGGTAAACGGTTCCCGGCGCTGGATTTATATCGCCGGCTTTTCCCTGCAGGCCTCGGAACTGGCCAAGGTTTCGGTCATCCTGATGGCGGCTTCCTTTCTGGGAGACCGGCTGCAGCAAGGCAAGCGGGTCAGTTTACTGGGATATCCTTCCAACGAGGCCCTTCTCTTCACCCTTGCCTTTGCGGCGCTGATTTTCCTCCAGCCGGATATGGGAACCGCTACCATCGTCTTTGCGCTGATGCTGGGCATGTATGTGCTGGCGGGGATACCCAAACGGCAGATTGTCTATCTGATAGGTCTCGGCGTGGCAATTGCCGGACTGGCCATGATGGCCCCGTACAGGCGGGCCCGCATCTTCCTCTGGCTGGATCCGTGGAAAGATGCCCAGGGTGGCGGCTATCAGATGACCCAGTCCCTTATGGCCATCGGCAGCGGCGGACTGACAGGACTGCCCTGGGGACAGGGTTCCAGTAAGTTCTTTTACCTGCCGGAAGCCCATACGGACTTTGCGTTTGCCATTTTCTGCCAGGAATGGGGCTATATCGGGGCGCTGTTTTTAATTGCCTGTTTCGTGATCATGGCCTGGGCCATGGTGACGATCGCCATGAATACGAAAGACCGGAGAGGCTATATGCTGGTGGCGGGCGCGACTCTGTTCCTGATCGGGCAGGCGGCCGCCAATATGGCCATGGTCACCGGACTTTTGCCGGTCATCGGCGTGCCGCTGATGTTTATCAGCTACGGCGGCACTTCGCTGATCGCCAATATGTTTACCCTGGGGCTGATCATTTCGGTTTACCGTAACGAAAGCGCCCGTGAAACCATGGAAGAACGCATCGCGGCCGGTCTTCCTCCTACAGAGGACAGCAGGCTGAGAGTGGTTTCCTCAAACCGGAACAGGAGGCCATTCTGATGAAGAAGATCAAGTTTACGTTAAACGACAGCCGGAACCGCCTGCTGCTGTTAGGCGGGCTGATCCTGCTCATGTTCTTTGCCGTGGCTGTCAAATTATTATGGATCCAGATCGTCAGCGGCACGGAACTGGGGAAACGGGCTACCGTGCAGGTTACGGACAAAATCAAGCGGCATACGCCCCGGGGACGGATCGTGGACAGGAACGGGGAAGAACTGGCTGTCAGCATCATGGTACACTCCCTGTACGTCAATCCCGACGAGATGAACAAGAGCGCCAAGCCGGGGAAAAAGGAGACGGAATACCGCGATATCCCGCGGATCGCGGCCCAGAAACTGGCGCCGGTCCTGAACATCAGCGAAAAGGCATTGTATGACGACTTTACGTTAAAAGGCCAATTCGTCTGGGTAAAGCGCATGCTGGAGCCCAGAGACTACGAGCAGGTAGTGAAGATCATCAAAGAGAACAAACTGCCGGGCCTGCACTTTATTGCAGAAAGCAAGCGGTACTATACGAAAAAATCTATGGCAGCCCAGGTGCTGGGCTTTGTAGGCACGGATGACAGCGGCCTTTCCGGACTGGAACTGGCCCTGGACAGCATCCTGAAAGGCGCGGAGACGCGGCAGACCAAAATGGTGGACGCCATGGGCCGCACCATTGCCGACCGGGACACGGACCTGGAAGAAAACCGGGAAAAGACCATGGTGGCGACTGTCTACCTGACCATCGACAGCAAGATGCAGTTTGTCATCGAAGACGCGCTGGATGACGCCATGAAACGGACGAATGCGGCCGCCGCCGCGGTTCTGATCATGGATCCCCACACCGGCGCGATTCTGGCCATGGGCAGCCGGCCCACGTTCGATCCCAACGATTTCGGGAAGTATCCCGCGGTCAACTGGCTGAACCGGGCTATCTCCATTATTTACGAACCCGGTTCCGTATTTAAGCCCATCGTAGGCACCATGGGGCTGTCGGAAGGCCTGGTCACCCCGGATACGCCCATCAACGATACCGGCTCCATCCGCATCGCGGACCGGGTCATCAGCAACTGGGACGATACGGGCATGGGCCTGTGTAAATTTGAAGACGTCATCAAATATTCCATTAACACCGGCATGGTGCAGCTGGGCATGAAGCTGGGTGCCCAAAAGGAAATCGACTGGGCGAAAAAATACGGTTTCGGAACAGCTACCGGCATCGAACTTCCCAGCGAGGAAGACGGGATCCTGTACGATCCCAAGAATATGTATGAACCGGACATCGCGACCCTGGCCATCGGGCAGGGCATTGCGGTGACGCCGTTACAGGAACTGAGGGCCATCTGCGCCATCGCCAACGGCGGGGAACTGTTAAAACCTTACATCATCGACCGTATCGTGGCGCCCAACGGGGAAGTAATCCGCAAAGGAAAAAAACAGGTGGTGCGGAACGTCATCACGCCGGAAGTGGCGGCCCAGATGCGCGGCATGATGGAAAAAGTGGTCAGCGAGGGCGGCGGCAAGACCGCCCGGATTAAAGGCTACCGGATCGCGGGCAAGACGGGTACCGCCCAGAAGATTGCCGAACAGGGCGGTTACGCGGCAGGGAAATATATCGCGTCCTTTGTAGGCTTCGTGCCGGCGGACAAACCCCAGTATGCCATGCTGGTCATGCTGGATACGCCCCGGGGCGCGTTCTACGGGTCCCAGGTGTCGGCGCCTATCTTCCGCGACACCCTGCAGCAAATCCTGGTGGCCAAAGGCATCCAGCCCAGCAACAGCGAAGGTCTTCCCAGTTTTGAAGCCCATATGAAACCGGGACAGAAAGAAAAACCGGCCAACGCGCTGCCTTCCTTAAAACCGAAGGGGAAAAACTGGATCGTGCCGGATTTCAGCGGGCTTGACGCCCGGGCCATTACCGGTGAACTGCAGAAGGGCAGTATGGTGCTGGAGCCTTACGGTTCCGGAAAAGCCTATAAACAACGGCCAGCCGGCGGCACGGAAGTGGAACCGGGGAGCAAGATAGAAATCTGGTTCCAGTAATCGGGATTTTAGGGTATAATGTAAGAGCGGATTATTTTAATTATAAATACAAAATTGTTTATCAGCAGATCCGGGAGAAGATAAGGAGGATGGAGCTATGTTATCTGACATCGAGATTGCCCAGCAGGTGAAAATGCAGCCTGTTACGGAAATTGCGGAAAAACTGGGGATCGATCAGGACGATCTGGAATTATACGGCAAATATAAAGCCAAACTTTCCTATGACCTGATCCGTAAAGTGGAAGACCGGAAACCGGGTAAACTGGTATTGGTTACGGCCATTACCCCAACTCCGGCAGGGGAAGGGAAATCCACCACCACCGTAGGCCTGGCCCAGGGCCTGCAGAAAATCGGGAAAAAGGTAATCGTGGCCTTGCGCGAGCCTTCCCTTGGACCCTGCTTCGGCATCAAAGGCGGCGCGGCCGGCGGCGGTTATTCCCAGGTTGTGCCCATGGAAGACATCAACCTGCATTTTACCGGCGATTTCCATGCCATCACGTCCGCCCATATGCTGCTGTCCGCCATGCTGGATAACTCCATCCAGCAGGGAAACCCGCTGAACATCGACCCGCGGCGCATTATCTGGAAACGGGTCGTGGATATGAACGACCGGGCCCTGCGGAACATCGTCATCGGCCTGGGCGGCAAAGCCCACGGCGTGCCCCGGGAAGACGGCTTTGATATTACCGTGGCCAGTGAAGTCATGGCGATCCTCTGCCTGGCTTCCAACCTGCATGACTTAAAAGAAAGACTGAAACGGATCGTAGTCGCATACAATTATGACGGCAAGCCGGTTACGGCGGAAGACCTGCATGCGGCCGGCGCCATGGCGGCCCTGCTGAAAGATGCAGTGAAACCGAACCTGGTTCAGACCCTGGAACATGTGCCGGCCATCATCCACGGCGGTCCCTTTGCCAACATCGCCCACGGCTGCAACAGCGTTATGGCCACCCGCACGGCCCTGCGGCTGGCGGACTTCACCATTACGGAAGCCGGATTCGGCGCAGACCTGGGCGCGGAGAAATTCTTCGACATCAAATGCCGTCAGGCCGGCCTGGCTCCGGACGCCTGCGTGCTGGTAGCCACGGTTCGCGCCCTGAAGATGCATGGCGGCGTAGCCAAAGCGGATCTGAAAGAGCCCAACGTGGAAGCAGTGAAAAAAGGTCTGCCGAACCTGGGCAAACATATTGAAAACATCTTTAAGTTCGGCGTGCCTGTGGTAGTGGCTATTAACATCTTCGCACAGGATACCAAAGAAGAACTGCAGGCCGTGTACGATTACTGTGCCGGCATGGGCGTCAACGTAGCCCTCAGCGACGTATTCGCCAAAGGCGGCGAAGGCGGCGTGGAACTGGCCAAAGAAGTGGTTGCCCTGGCGGAAAGCGGCATGGCCCGCTTCAAACCGGTATACCCGCTGGATATGCCTCTGCGTAAAAAAGTGGAAACCATCGTGAAAGAAATTTACGGCGGCGACCGTGTGGAATTCCAGGCCAAAGCGGCCCAGGCCCTGGACCAATACGAAAAAGAAGGCTACGGCAATCTGCCGGTCTGCATGGCCAAGACCCAGTACTCCCTGTCGGACGACCCGGCCCTGTTAGGCGCTCCTTCCGGCTTCACCGTAAACGTGAAGAATGCCAAAATCAGCGCAGGCGCAGGCTTCATCGTCATTTACACCGGCGACATCATGACCATGCCGGGCCTGCCCAAGAAACCGGCCGCGGAGAATATTGATGTAACGGATGAGGGCAAGATCAGCGGACTGTTCTGATGATTGCTTCAACTGTGCGCACAGACGCATTGGCAGACGCTCCCGGTATTCAGGGAAACGTAGTACTTAAACAGCAGTAATTTAATAAAATCGAGACCGACAGTTGCTCCTGTCGGTCTCTTGCTATCGAAAGGGAAATGCACATGGAAACGTTGATGATGAGCGGCCGCCCTGTGGCGGATGCCTGTAAGGAACAGATAAAGGAAAAGGTGGAAGCGGCGCAGAAAGCCGGTAAAAAGGTTGCCCTTGCTATCGTAACGGTGGGGGAGGATCCCGCTTCTTTTGTCTACCGGAAACGGTTGTTAAAGATAACCGAAAGCCTGGGCATCGGCAGCCGTTGTGTGGAACTTCCGGGAATCGCAACGACAGCGGAAGTGATTGAGGCTGTCAGGAAACTGAACGGAGATCCGGAAATCGCCGGCATCCTGCCCATGATGCCCATGCCGAAGCAGGTGGACGGGGAGGCGGTTGGCGCTGCCCTTGCTCCGGAAAAAGACATGGACTGCCTGAGCCCGGCTAACGGCGGGGCCCTGCTGATTGGCAAAGGACGCTGGGCCGCCTGTACGCCCCGGGCCTGCATGGCGATCCTGAAATTTTATAAGATTCCGCTGGACGGAAAACATGCGGTCGTGCTGGGCCGCAGCAATGTGGTGGGCAAACCCGTGGCGCTGCTGCTGCTGCAGGAAAACTGCACCGTTACGGTCTGCCATTCCCATACAAAAAACCTGCCGGAACTGGTACGGCAGGCGGATATCGTGGTAGCGGCCATCGGCAAAGCCGGTTTTGTTACGCCTGATATGGTAAAACCCGGAGCAGTGGTCGTGGATGTGGGCATCAACGTGACAGAGAATGGCATCGTGGGCGACGTGGCGCCGGAAGTGGCAGAGAAGGCATCAGCCTTTACCCCGGTACCCGGCGGCGTAGGTGTGGTCAGCAACGTGATGATGATGGATGCGGTGGCCCGGAATCTGTAAGGTGGGAAGCTATGCGTACGCTTTACGGGATTGCGGCCCTGGCCTTTACCGGCTTTATTTTTTACAATTCCAGCCTTCCCGCGCCAGTCAGCGATGAAACCAGTTATTATTTCGTGAACCTGGTTGCCTGGATCAATGCCTTCCTGGACAAACCGGTGCCGCTGCCGGAAATGAACCATTACATCCGCAAAACGGCGCACTTTACGGAGTACTTTGTGCAGGCGCTGTTACTGTGCAATGCGTTTTATACTGACCGGACAGACCGTAAGAACTCCCGCGGCTGCATCCTGTTCCTGTCGCTGCTGACCGCAGTGCTCGACGAATACATCCAGCTGTTTTCACCGGGGCGGAGCGGCCAGGTGACGGACATCCTGCTGGATTTTTCAGGAGGCTTCAGCGGCTGGCTCAGTTTTCAGTTGTGGAAACGGATCAAACGGTAAAGTTGAGGAAGCGGAAAGAATTTGTTGAAGTAAATGTAATTGTATAGAATAAAATAACAGTGCCGGGAAATACATAAGCAAAACATTGTGAGCGTTTGCGAAATTTCATGAGATGAAATGAGCCGGCTGTGGCGAGACTGTTTGAGGGCGAAGCCCGAGTTTCGAAGCCACAGGCGAATGAGTCCATGAAATAGCAAACGGGAACAGTTTTGCGATGTATTTCCCGGCACTGCTTTTTTACTTACAAATACATTTTAAATTCCAATCACCACACCGCCGCCATGTCCGTGATGGTGGCGTCCGTGGCCCCAGCCGAAACCGATGCCGATGCCGATAGGCCAGCCGGAAGACCGGTTTTCTTCCCGTGCCTGATCCCGTTCGTCCATTACGGTAAAGTTGAGGGTCTTGCTTGTCGTAAAGCCACCAATCTCCACTTCGGCCAGGATGTCAGCCTTGCCTCTTGCTACACCGTAGACCCACTGCTGTCCCTTATCGTCGGTATCGATCCGGAGGGTATTTTCATTGAGGCTGGTCAGCGCCAGGTTATAGGGGATGCTGCCGGGAACCCGGATCAGCACTTTGCCTACGCCGTCCAGGGGTATCTTTCTGTAAGCCGGATAAATCTCAACCTTTTCCAGCAGTTTCTCTGTCGTGCCGTCCAGCAGCTCCGTACGGTTCTCCTTAGGGATGCGGCGGAAGACACAGCTGTCGTCTTTGGCCAGCAGGAAATCGCCGGCGGCTTCCGAAGTGCCGGGAAGGAACGCCTTGACGTGATAAAAATAATCCCCCGTCAGGGCTTTGTCCATGCGGTAGCTGTAATCTACCTGCGGATCCAACCCCGTTTCTTCCGGGTTTATGTAGAGCAGTCTTGCTACGGCTTTTTCCAGTTTTTTGCCGCTGGTAATATAATAATCGGACAGGGCCTTATCCTGCGCTGCCTTACGTACGGCGGCGGCTTTTGCCGAAGGCACGACGGCACCGTCTTTATACGTTGTCGTGGCGGAATCTGCTTTCCGGATCTCCGCTGCGCCGGCACATACCGGAACAGCCAGTACTGCAGCAAGGACAGACAGTGTTACAAGGCGCGCGGCCATCAGTTTCCATTTCTTCATGGTAAAGAACCTCCCCATCTGTATTTTGTAGTTTCCCAAAGAGGCGAACTGGTCAGCGCCCCCTGAACATCTGGATGTATGATTACCCGGGCTTATTATTTATTATAATTAAATTATAAAATTTTGACAAATGCATGGCAAAACCAAAGCTTCGTATAAAATGTGAAAAGAAAATGTAAAAGTCCCCTGTTGTGTAACAGGGGACTTTGCGTTAGGGGAGAAAAGTGAATTGTCCTGCAGTATTATCCTTTAGGATCAGACTGTTTGCCGGTAATCAGAAGAATCCGGCTTTTACGGTGATCAGATTACACCGGGCGGGGTCATTTGGGACCCTGGCCGTCGTGCGGTCCCCTGTGCCCTCTCGGGCCGGGCATTCCCTGACCGGGGCCGGGGCCGAAACGATGGCGCGTTTTTTTCCACTGCTCTTTTTCTTCCGGGGTCATCTGTTTCCATTTTTTCCAGAAAGCTTCCATCCGTTCCTGCTGGCGCTTATCCCGTTCCAGGAAACGTTCTTTTTCTTCCGGAGTCATATTTTTGGTGCGTTCTTTCACCATCTTGTCATGTTTCTGTTTGAAATACTCATGACGTTCATCTTCCGTCATTTTCGCAATTTTTTCCCGCTCGGCCTTTTTTGCCTCCTGCCGTTTCTCAAAAGCCTTCTTTTCATCATCCGTCATGTTTTTCATGCGTTCTTCGTTGACGCGGTGGATGAATTTTTCGGTCGCTTCGCGCCGCTCCCGGTCAGACATGCTCTGCCAGTTGGCAAAGAACTGCTCTCTTTCTTTTGCTAACTGCTGGCGCTGATCTTTCGTCAGTTTGCCGGGGCGGTCTTTCTTTTCACCATGGAATTTGCCGTGGTGGCATCCCTTGGGGCCTTTGCCGTCATGGGGACCGCGGAACTCGCCGTCATGATGCGGGCCATGGCCGTGGTGCCGGTGCATGCCATGATGCGGGCCGTGTTTGTGCTTTCCGTCCTTGTGGAATCCAAAGGGAGGATGGCCTTTTTCCATATCCGGCGCCTGCTGTTCGATTTTGTTGTTGTAATCCAGTCCCTGCTGCTGGGTGGCGGCATCTTCTGCTTCCGTTGCGGCAAAAGCGGAACCTGCCAGCAAGGTAGCCATTACACCTGCAACGACTAACGTCTTTTTCCAGTTCTTCATCATGTTCATCTCTCCTTCTCTTTTATATTATGTGTCTTCTGAGTCTTCCGAGTCAAGTTTTGCCAGATGGAACAGTCTCTCCGGAGCGCAGATTATGTGACCGTATCCGGGCCGGACATCAGCCGTCCGATTTTCCGGTATCTCTCCGGTTCGCCTTTATATTATAGCCCAGATATGGCAAAATCATGTTTTTCCTGGAACAAAACTATGTTTTTCTTTTTACAGGTTTTGTTGTATAATTAACATGTATAAGTGTCTTTGTAACTTTGCGACGGGGGGCTTGCATATGAATAAGGTATTGATTGCTGACGATAACGCGCAGATAACGAAGGTATTAAAGGACTACGCCGGCAAGGAAGGCTGGGGCAGTTATATTGCCTATGACGGAGACGAGGCCCTGCGCCTGTTCCGGGAGTTTTCAAAAGAGATATCCATCGTTTTCCTAGATGTGATGATGCCGAAAAAGGACGGTTTTTCCGTATGCAAGGCCATCCGTGCCATGTCCCAGGTGCCGGTGATCATGATCACGGCCCGGAGTGAGGATGCGGATAAGATCATGGGGCTGGACATCGGCGCGGACGATTATATCGTGAAACCCTTCAGCGCGGCGGAAGTCATGGCCCGGGCCCGGGCGATCCTGCGGCGCATCCCCCAGCAGGAGGAGAGCAAGTCCCGCAAACTGACCATTGCCAACCTTACTATTGATATTGATAACTACATGGTGACCATTGACGATAAAGAAGTGCCTCTGACCAAACGGGAAAAAGAGCTGCTCTGGCTGCTGGCCTCCAATTCGAAGAAGGTCTTTTCCCGGGATAACCTGCTGGACAGCCTCTGGGGTTACGATTATTTCGGGGACAGCCGCACCGTGGATTCCCATATCAAACGGCTGCGGGCCAAGCTGGACGCCTATGAGCATCCCGGCTGGGCCGTGAAAACGATCTGGGGCGTAGGATACCGTTTTGAAATAGCGGAAAAGTAAGGGAAAGACGCAAACCGTAACGGGGTTGCGCGCATGTAATAAATATCCTGTGGTTTGAGCCGGTTTTACTGACGGCAGAATGGAGAAGGATATGTTTAAGAGTAAAATAGCTGCGAAGTTGGCGGCCTATTTTGCGCTGGCCATTTTAGTATTTGCGTTCGTCATGGCGTTTTCTTTCGGTCATTTTTTCCGGGAAAACTTCATTGAGCGGCAGCAGCGCGGTCTGGCCTACCGGGCGGCCAGCGTGGCGGCCATTATGGGAGATAATCTGGAGCGCTCCCGTATGCGGGAAGCGCGGGAAGCGGAGGAAAAGAATGCCGGAAATGCTGCCGCCACCACGGAACCGAAGTCCGGCAGCGGCACTGCAAACAAATCCGGCAACCGTGCGGAGACCCCGGTCATTTCCGGTCAGGACGCCACTGTGAAGGCAAATCCGGGTATCGGAAGCAAGGCAGTCAATCCGGGCAGCCTGCTGCGTTCCCGCCGGCTGATCGCCTATGTAAATATTATTACGGCGGACGACGTGTGGGTGGCCAATAAGAATGGCGATATCGCTATGCGGACCCACATCAAGGAAGGCGACGACATGAAAGAGGCCCCCAGTTATGTCCGGGGCCATGTGGAACATCACAAAGGACCCCAGGGACGGGGCATCCCTCCTGTCTTTGAAGGTACCACCACAGTCAATTCACTCCCCCAGACGTACCGGGATATGTTCCGCAAGGGGTTCAAGGGCGAATCCGCTGTGCGGGAAGAGTTTGACAAACGGATCAATGAGATGATGGTCCTGGCCACGGCTCCCATCTATGACAAAAACGGGGGCGTGGAGGGAGTCCTGATGCTGCGGGTGCCCGTATTCGGGCTGCGGCATGCTTTCTATGAAGCGCTGGAAGTGTTCGGCGCCTGCCTGGTGCTGGCTCTCGTCCTGGCATTGGTGGCAGCCTGGTTCCTGTCCATGAAGTTTACCAAGCCGCTGAACGTGATGAAAGATACGGCGGAAAGACTGGCTTCCGGCGATTACTCGGCCCGTTGCTACATACAGCAGAATGACGAGATCGGCGAACTGGCCACCACCCTGGACAGCATGGCGGGGCGGCTGGAAGAAGCGGACCGGGAAACCAAAAAGACGGAAAAGATCCGGAAAGAATTCATCGCCAACATCTCCCACGAACTGCGCACGCCGGTGACGGTGGTGCGGGGCAGCCTGGAAGCGCTGCGCGACAAAGTGGTGACGGAACCGGCCGATGTGGAACGGTATTATGACACCATGTACGATGAGACCCTGTTCCTGCAGCGGCTGATCAACGACCTGCTGGACCTGTCCCGTCTGCAGAACGTGGACTTCCCCATCGAAAAAGAACCGCTGAACTTCTGCGAAGTGGTGCAGGGCGCGGTCCGCAGCGCGCGGCAGCTGGCGCGGGAAAAGAATATTACGGTCACATGTGAAACAGATACGCCAATCTATAAAATGACCGGTGATTTCGGCCGGCTGAACCAGATGCTGATGATCTTCCTGGACAACGCCGTGAAATTCAGCCCGGAAAACAGCAGCGTGGAAGTGAAGCTGGCCAACCGGCGCCTGACCATCGCTGACCACGGCCCCGGCATTAAGTCGGAAGACCTGCTGCATGTGTTTGACAGGTTCTATAAGACCCGTGGCGAAAACAATAAAACCGGAAGCGGGCTGGGTCTGGCCATTGCCCGGGAAATCGCGGAGCGGCATGTAATCGCCTTACGTATGCAAAGCGAGTACGGCAAGGGCGCCACGGCCGTGATGGAACTGCCGAAACCGGAAGAACTCAGCGCGGAAGAAAAAGCGGAAATGGCGTAAGAGGTCTGTATATGGAATACGGATGTAAAAACAAAGTCGTTGTAATCAGCGGCGGTACCAGCGGCATCGGCCTGGCCGCCGCCCGGGCGTTCTGGCGGGACGGAGCTGTAGTCAGCATCGTCGGCAGGGACAGCACGAAGGGTATGATCGCGCTGGCCGCCATTGCCGGCTGTAAAGATCCGGAAGCCGCCGTGTTCCCCGGCCTGCCGGAAGGGACAGACACGCTCAGCGCCGCAGAGGGCCTGGCCAAAGACGGATCCGGGGCGCGGGACAGTTCCGTGCCGGGCACGGCGGAAGAGCTGGCCAGGCTGCGCTATATCCGGGCCGATATAACGAAACCGGCGGACTGCCGCATGGCTGCGGCCATAGCGGCCTGCTACGGGAAAGACCGCATCGATATCCTGGTGAACAGCGCCGGGATCTATCAGGAAAAACGGATAGAGAATGTTTCGGTGGCGGAGTACAACCGGATCATGGACGTGAACGTAAAAGGAACCCTGCTCATGATCCAGGCCTGCCAGCCGTACATGCTGCCCCACGGGGAAACGGAACCAGGGGCGGCTGATGAAACCGCTGGTTCTGCGCAGGATGCCGGAAATGCGGCAGAGGAAACGGCTGCTGCCGAAAACGCCGGCTCAGGAGCGGTACAGGACCGCTGTATTATCAACATAGCCAGCGACGCGGGGATCGGCGGGAATTACGGCTGTCCGGTGTACTGCGCGTCCAAGGGGGCGGTGGTGTCCCTTACCAAAGCGCTGGCGCTGGACTTTGCGCCGGACATCCGGGTCAACTGCATCTGCCCGGGGGACGTGGATACCCCCCTGCTGACAGCCCAGCTGGCGGCGGCAAAGGGAAGTTACACGAAAGAAGAAATGGGGGAAGGCTATCCCCTGGGCCGTATCGCGGCAACGGAGGAAGTGGCCCATGTGATCTGCAGTGTGGCGTCCCCGGCCAATTCTTTCATGACGGGAGCTGTCATTCCTGTGGACGGCGGGCTGACCGCGATAGGATAAAGGAAAGAGATTTACGGTATTTTCAAAAAAGTCCGGATGGTTTGCGGATTTTTTGCAGAATACGTTGTGTATACGAAAGAGCGGGTTTTGGAGGGATGACTATGGATAAAAACCAACCCATTGGCGTGATTGATTCCGGCGTAGGCGGACTCAGCGTGTTGCGCGCGCTGCAGAAGACCATGCCTCATGAAAGGTTTTTGTATCTGGGAGATACAGCCCGGGCCCCATACGGAACCCGCAGCCGGGAGACCATCACCGCCTTTGTGGCCGAGATGACGGACTGGCTGGAGCAGAACGGGATAAAACAACTGGTTACCGCCTGCAATACCATAACCGTGCTGGGGACTGACGTGATCCGGGGCGCCCATCCGTTTCCCGTGATCGGCATGTCCAAAGCGGCAAAGGAAGTCCTGGAAGCAACCGGGAACAAACACATCGGCCTGATGGCGACAGACTTTACGGTAAGCACCGGAGCGCACCGCAGGGAGATTCAGGCGGCGGACCCGGACGCGCAGCTTTACGGGGTGGGGTGCACGAAATTTGTGCCCCTGATCGAGGGTAACCGGTTCGGGAGCCCTGAACTGAAGGAAGCCATCCATGAATACGCCGATGCCCTGAAAGCAAAAGAAGTGGATACCGTCATCCTGGGCTGTACCCATTACCCCTTTGTCAGAGAGTATCTGCAGGAAGCCTTCGGCCCGGGGGTGACCATTGTCGATCCGGCGGAGGCCACCGCCCTGCAGGCCAAAGCGGACCTGGAGGCCCGGGGACTGCTCCGGACTGAAGGGCAGGGCAGCTGCACGATCTGTTTTACCGGCGACGTGGGACTGGGAAAACAGCTGGCGGAGCGGATGCTGGACCCGGCAGCCTGCGAATTTAAGCAGGTGAAACTGTAATCTGGCGAAAAATTTTCATGAATCTGGCACAATTTTATCTGTTTCGCATATTTTATGTATTCGAAGACAGAAAAACGTGCTATAATAATACGAGTGGTTTATTAGGACCAGTTGTAAAGTTTTGTCCGTATTTTTATTTTGTAAGTATTTCAATTAACATAAACTACAAATCACAAAGGTGGTGAGATGTGCATGTCAATGTTAGATGATATCAAGGCGGCGGAAGCAGCAGCCGCGCAGGCAAAGAAAGAAGCCGCCCTGACGAGTCGCAACCTCCTGCGGGACGCGGAGGAGGCAGCCAACCGGGAGGCCGCTGCCATGATCACCGAGGCCCGCGCCGCTGCCAAACAGACCGTTGCCAAGGCTGAAGCGCACGCCAGGGTCAAGGCAAAAGATCTGGTGGCAGAACGGGCGAGGGCGGACAGCGCCGTGGCGGCAGCCGCGGAGGCGAAACTCCCGGAGGCGGTAGCTTATATTGTAGAAAGGGTTGTGGTTTAGTATGCTGATAGCAATGAAAAAGGCGACGCTCTTCGCGCTGAAGGAAGACCGCGACGCCATTTTGCTTGCGCTGCAGAAAGACGGCAACATCATGCTCATTTCGGAAGGCGACAAAACCCAGACGCTCGAAGGGGCGGACAAGGTGGGCGACCAGATTGCCAAAGCAAAGGATGCCCTGAAATTTGTCGACCTGCACGGGAAAAAGGATTCCATGTTTGCCCCCCGGCTTCCGGTTTCCTACGACTCCTTCCTCCATGAATCGAAGGAAGGCTCGGAACTGGCGGACCAGATAGAGGCTCTTTCCGGCAAGATCATGTCCCTCAGGAATGAGGCATCGACCATGACGAGCCAGGTAGACGCCTTACAGCCGTGGACAGACCTGGATATTCCGCTGGAGCAGCTCGCGCCTACGGACACCAGCGTGTATTTCGCGGGGTATCTGCCGGAACTGGAAAAGGAAGCGTTCCTGGAAGATATCAAAGAGCTGGCGGCGGAGCCCATCGTGCTGAAAGAAGCACCGGAGGGACGCGCCATGCTGATCTTCTGCCTGAAAGAAGACGCAGCCCGGCTCAAGCATTTCCTCAAAGCGCATGATTTTACCGACGTTGTCTTTCCCAAGCGCACGGGACTGGTTTCGGAGATCGCCGTAGATCTTACGGAGGCCGCCCGGGTGAAAAACTTACGCGCCGACGAGCTGGAAGCGGAGGCCAAAAAGATTGCCGAAAGCAAGGCCGAGCTTCAGTTATATTACGACCAGCTGACGGCGAAAGAAGAACGCCTGGCCAATGGCGGTGTGGAGACCGAAAAGACCTTCTACATGGAAGGCTGGGTCAGGAACGACCGCACAGTCCAGGTAGAGAGGGCTATCCGGAGCGTGACGGACGCGTACCAGATCGAGTTCAACGATCCGGCCGAAGGCGAAATCCCGCCTACGGAAATGGAAAACAATTCCTTCGTAAAGCCCTATGAATCGGTTATCGAACTGTATTCCAGGCCCCAGGCGGGCAGCATTGACCCGGATTTCCTGATGGCGCCGTTCCATTTTATCTTCTTCGGCATGATGCTCTCGGACGCAGGCTACGGCCTGGTGCTCACGATCGGGCTCCTGATCGCCATGAAGCTGGTCAAGCCCCAGGGCTTTGCCGGCAAGCTGGGCATGGTCATCCTGTTCGGCAGTATCTCCACCGTTATCTGGGGAGCGCTCTTCGGAGGCTGGTTCGGACTGGAACTGCATCCGCTGCTCTTCGTGCCTATGAAAGAGCCGTTGAAGATGCTGGCTCTCTGCTTCGGGCTGGGTGTCCTGCACCTGGTCTGCGGCATGCTGCTGAAGGCTTACATGCAAATCCGGGACGGGGATGTCTTCGGTGCCTTCTGTGACGAGATCAGCTGGCTGATCATGTTTGCGGGCTTCTTCTGCATGGCCTTTGTACCGGGACCTGTGGGCAAATATCTGGCCCTGGCAGGCGCCGCCATCATCGTGCTGACGGGCGGGCGCGAAAAGAAAGGGATCCCGGCCAAACTGATGGGAGGCCTGCTCAGCCTCTACAACATCAGCGGGTACATGAGCGACCTGCTGAGCTACTCCCGAATCTTTGCGCTGGGCCTGGCCACGGGCGTTATCGCCATGGTTATCAACACCATCGCCCAGATGCTCATGGAGGCGGGACCGGTCGGCACAGCCGTAGCCGTGCTGGTGCTCCTGGGAGGCCATCTGTTCAATATCGTCATCAACGTACTGGGCGCCTTCGTACACAGCAGCCGTCTGCAGTACATCGAGTTCTTCGGCAAGTTCTATGAAGCCGGCGGCAAGGCATTTGTTCCCCTGGCTATCAGAACCAAGTACATGAATGTAACCAAATAAAAATTTTAATAAACGAAATTAAAGGAGGCAGTTAATAATGATTACTTTAGGAACAGCTCTTGCGTTTGCAGGCGCGGCAGTTGCCGCCGGTTTTGCCGGTGTAGGAAGCGCCGTAGGTGTAGGTATTGCCGGCCAGGCAGGCGCCGGTGTCGTATCCGAAGATCCGGATAAGTTCGGTAACGTCCTCGTACTGCAGGCTCTGCCGGGTACCCAGGGCATTTACGGATTACTGATCGCTTTCATCATCGTCCTGAACCTGGGCGTAATTGACGGCAATGTCAAGGATCTGACCACCTTCCAGGGCATGGCCCTGTTCTGCGCGGGTCTGCCGATGGCTATCGGCGGTCTGATGAGCGGTATTTACCAGGGCAAAGTTGCCGCATCCGGCATTTACCTGTGCGCAAAGCGTCCGGAAGAAACCGGTAAGGGCATCATCCTGGCCGCCATGGTAGAAACCTACGCAGTTCTTTCCCTGCTCATTTCCTTCATCATGGTTAATGGCGTAAAACTCTAAGGGAGGAAGACCGATGGCAGCAAACAAGATTATTCTCAAGATAGAGGAGGAAGGCATCCGCGAAGCAGCTGAGATCGTCGATGCCGCCAAGAAGAAGGCTGCCGCCTCTACTGAAAAAATAACAGCTGCTGCAAAGGTGAAAATAGAAGAAATCAATGCCCAGGCCGCGGCCGATGCCGATGAGGCAGCCCGCCGCCAGATCCTGATTGCCGAGCTGGAAGCCAGGAAAAACTCCCTGGACAGCAAGCGCAAGGTGCTGGAGGCAGCGTTCGCCAAGGCGGAAGAAACCATCGCTGCGATGCCGGAGGACAAGTGGGAGCAGCTCATTACCTCCATCGTCGTGAAGTCCGCTGAGACCGGTACGGAAAAACTCTGCGTGCCGGCGGCAGACCGGGCGAAGTACGAGGGAGGCTTCCTGGCCAGGCTGAACGAAGCGCTGGTCAAGGCAGGCAAGCAGGGCGGACTGACGCTGTCTGACGAAGCGGCGAAGTTTGCCGGCGGGGTCCTCCTGCAGGGCAAGACAAGTGATTTCGACGGGTCCTTTGCAACGATACTGAGGGATGTCCGCACCCGGATTGAAAAGGAAGTGGCGGACATGCTCTTTGCCGCGGAGGTGAAATAGCATGCCGCAGGCAAGTTATGAATACGCGGTGGGCCGTATCAGCCAGCTCTCGACCAAGATGCTGGACGCGGCCAAGCTGAGGCGTATCTTCGAGGCAGGTTCCTTCCAGGAATCCCTGGCGCTGCTTCTGGAGACGGGCTATGGCGGAAACCTGAGCCCCGAGCAGATTGCTTCGGAAGAGATCGACTATATCATCCGGGAGCAGCTGCAGATTTCCAGGAAAATCGTGTGGGAGGTCACTCCCGCTCCGGAACTCACCAGCCTCTTCCTGCTGGAAGTGGACGGCCACAATCTCAAGACGCTGCTGAAGGCGCGTCTGCTGGGAATCGAGGCGCCCGATGTGCTGATCGACGGCGGATCCTTCCCCCTGGACCAGCTCAAAGAGTGTGTGGCCGGCGCCAACTACGACGCACTGCCGGAAGCTTACCGCAAAACCATGAATAAAATCGAGGCCGAACTGGCCCGCGGGGTTGATTCTCTCAAACTCAGCGCCGAGATTGACGGAGCCATGTTCCGCCATATCAAAAACGTGCTGGACAAGAAGAACGACCACAGCTTTGTCCGGGATTACTTCTCCCTGCAGGCGGACTTCCAGAACGCCCGCAGCGTAGTGAGGGCAAGGCTTCTCAACTGGGACGTGGACAAGCTGCGTCTCATGCTCCTGGAGGGCGGGGAAATCGATTTCAACGTTTTCCTGGAAGGGATGAACATCCCGATGGAACAGCTGGGAGCACAGTTCAACAGAGGCAAAAACGGCAAGATCATTTCCCAGAGCGTGGAGGAATATGTCACCACCGGCGATGCATCTGTTCTGAAACGTAAAATGGAAACGGCGCTGATGAATGTTCTGCGCAGTGTGAAATGGGATATGTTCTCCCTGGGTCCGATCATCGGTTACCTCATGGGCCGCGAGGCGGAAGCCAAGGCGCTCAGGGTGATCTTCGGAGCCAAGCGGGGCGGCTTTGACTACGAGCTGCCCGAACTGTACGCATAGAAAGGCGGATGTCTATGAAGGAACGAAAAATCGCGGTGATTGGTGACCCCGGTTCCGTAATGATCTTCAAGGCCATCGGTCTGGATGTGTATTACGAGGAACAGGGCCCCATGATAGAAAAAAGGATTCACAAGCTGGCGGATAAAGGGTATGCGATCATCTACATCACCGAAGAAGCCGCGCAGCTGGTACCCGAGGCAATCGATTATTACACTACTGCGACATTTCCTGCCATCATCCCCATCCCGTCCGCCAAGGGCAGCCTGGGGCTGGGCATGAAAAAGCTGAAGGGCAATGTAGAGAAGGCTGTGGGCGCAGACATTCTTTTCAAGGAAGGGTAGGTAAATAGCCGATGAGTGGAACTATAGTAAAAGTATCAGGCCCGCTGATCGTTGCCAGCGGCATGGGTGACGTAGAGCTGTATGACGTGGTCCGTGTCAGCGAGAAGCATCTGATTGGCGAGGTAATCGAATTGCGGGGCGACATGGCCTCCATTCAGGTATATGAGGAAACGGCAGGTCTGGGACCCGGCGAACCGGTGGAATCCACCCGTTCCCCGCTGTCCGTGGAACTGGCTCCCGGTCTGATCGAAGGCATCTTCGACGGGATCCAGCGCCCCCTGGACGTGCTGTACAATAAAGCGGGCGACCGTATCACCCGCGGCGTCGAGGTTCCCAAGCTGAACCGCGAGAAAAAATGGAAATTTGAACCGAAGGTGAAAGTCGGCGACCACGTAACGGGCGGCGACATCATCGGCGTGGTCCAGGAGACCCCGGCCGTGCTGCACAAAATCATGGTGCCGCCCCGCAAGGAAGGCGTCGTGGAATGGGTGTACAGCGGCGAGGCTACCATCCTGGAGCCCGTTTACAAGCTGAAAGACAAAGACGGCAACGTGACGGAGTACCCGATGCTCCAGACCTGGCCTGTGCGCCGCAGCCGTCCCTACAAAGAAAAACTGCCCCCGACGGAACCCATGGTTACCGGCCAGCGCGTCGTCGACGCCCTCTTCCCCATCGCCAAAGGCGGTGTGGCGGCCGTACCCGGCCCCTTCGGCAGCGGCAAGACCGTTATCCAGCACCAGCTGGCCAAGTGGGCTGACGCCGACATCATCATCTACGTAGGCTGCGGCGAACGCGGCAACGAGATGACCGACGTACTGATGGAATTCCCGGAACTGAGCGACCCCCGTACGGGCCTGCCCCTGATGAAGCGTACCGTGCTGATCGCGAACACCTCCGACATGCCGGTTGCCGCCCGTGAAGCCTCCATCTACACAGGCATCACCATCGCGGAATACTTCCGCGACATGGGCTACAAAGTAGCCATCATGGCGGACTCCACCTCCCGCTGGGCCGAAGCCATGCGTGAAATGAGCTCCCGTCTGGAAGAAATGCCCGGTGACGAAGGCTATCCCGCTTACCTGAGCTCCCGTCTGGCGGAATTCTACGAACGCGCCGGCATCGTGAAATGTATAGGCAATGAGGACCGTACCGGTGCGGTTTCCGCCATCGGCGCCGTATCACCCCCCGGCGGCGATATTTCCGAGCCGGTATCCCAGGCTACGCTGCGTATCGTAAAGGTATTCTGGTGCCTGTCGGCAGCCCTGGCCTATGCCCGTCATTTCCCGGCCATCGACTGGCTGCAGAGCTACTCCCTGTACAGCGACCGCCTGCGGAACTACTACAACAGCTCCGTATCTCCCGACTGGTCCGGCATGGTCTCCAAGATGATGACCATCCTCCAGGAAGAAGCGGAACTGAACGAAATCGTGCGTCTGGTCGGTGTGGATGCCCTGAGCTTCAAGGACCGCATCACGCTGGAATGCGCCCGCTCCATCCGCGAAGACTTCCTGCACCAGAACTCCTTCCACGAAGTGGATACCTACACTTCCCTGGAAAAACAGCATGACATGATGAAGCTGATCCTGACCTGGTATGACAAGGCGGAAGCCGCCCTGGAGCAGCACGTGCACCTGGACAAGCTGATCGATATGCCGGTCCGCGAGGAAATCGGCCGTATGAAATACATTACCGAAAAAGAACGTGTGGAAAAGTTTGGCGAAATCGCCAAGAGACTGGATGCTGCTTTTGCAGCGCTGACAGAGGGAGGCGAACTCGATGCGTAAAGATTACAAGACAATTCGCGAGGTCGTCGGCCCGCTGATGCTGGTTGACCAGGTAGAAGGCGTCAAATACGACGAACTGGTGGAAATCCAGCAGGCCAACGGTGAAATCCGCAGCGGCAAGGTACTGGTTATCGACGGCGACAAGGCGCTGGTACAGCTCTTTGAAAGCTCCCAGGGCCTGAAGATCGACGATGCCAAAGCCCGTTTCCTGGGCCACGGCGTGCGTCTGGGCGTGTCCCCGGCCATGCTGGGCCGCGTCTTCGACGGCATGGGCCGTCCCATTGACGGCGGCGCGGATATCATCCCCGACGAATACAGGGACATCAACGGCGAGCCTATGAACCCGGCCGCCCGCGACTATCCTGCCGAATTTATCCAGACCGGCGTCAGCGCCATCGACGGACTGAACACCCTGGTCCGCGGCCAGAAACTGCCGGTATTTTCCGGCTCCGGTCTGCCCCATGCACAGCTGGCTGCGCAGATCGCCCGCCAGGCCAAGGTACTGGGTACCGGCGAAGGCTTCGCCGTTGTATTCGCTGCCGTAGGCATCACCTTCGAAGAAGCTAACTTCTTCATGGAAGACTTTAACCGCACCGGCGCTCTGGCCCGTGCCGTTATGTTTATCAACCTGGCCAACGACCCGGCGGTAGAACGTATCTCCACCCCGCGTATGGCCATTACCGCTGCCGAATATCTTGCCTACGAACTGGGCATGCACGTACTGGTTATCATCACCGATATCACCAACTACGCCGACGCCCTGCGTGAGGTATCCGCAGCCCGTAAAGAAGTGCCCGGCCGCCGCGGCTACCCGGGCTACCTGTATACCGACCTTGCGACCATGTACGAACGGGCCGGCCGTATCAAGGGCAAGAAGGGTTCCATTACCCAGATCCCCATCCTGTCCATGCCGGAAGATGACAAGACCCACCCGATCCCTGACTTAACCGGTTACATCACCGAAGGCCAGATCATCCTGTCCCGCGAACTCTACCGCAAGGGCCTGACACCGCCTATCGACGTACTGCCGTCCCTGTCCCGTCTGAAAGATAAGGGTGTAGGCAAGGGCAAGACCCGTGAGGACCATGCCGACACCATGAACCAGCTGTTCGCCGCATACGCACAGGGCAAGCAGGCGAAGGAACTGGCCACCATCCTCGGCGAGGCGGCCCTCTCCAAGGTCGACAAGCTGTACGCGAAATTTGCCGACGCATTTGAAAAAGAATACGTTTCCCAGGGCTACGAAACCAACCGCAGCATCATCGAGACGCTGGACCTGGGCTGGAAACTGCTGGGCATCCTGCCCCGCAGCGAGCTGAAACGTATCCGCGACGAATATCTGGACAAATACTATGTTCCTGCTGCTACAGAGGATAACGAGGGGGAATAATCGATGGCAACCCAAGTTAACCCGACCCGAATGGAGCTTACGAGGCTGAAAAAGCGCCTGGTAACCGCTGTCCGCGGCCACAAGCTGCTGAAGGATAAACGGGATGAAATGGTCCGCCAGTTCATGCTGCACATCCGCCGCAACCATGCGCTGCGCCTGGAAGTGGAGAAAGCCCTGCAGGGCGTGTCCACCCGCTTCGCCATGGCGAAAGCCCAGATGGGCGCGCTGCGGATCAGCGAGGCCCTGCTCTATCCTGCCCGCGCGGCTGTGTACGAAGTGGGCATGAAAAACGTGATGAGCGTTGACGTTCCCACCATTACGTTTACCGGCGGGGAAGAGGCTACGGAAATTCCCTATGCCTTCACCTTTACCTCCAGCTCCCTGGATAACGCGGTAGTGGAACTTTCCGCGCTGCTGCCCAAGCTGCTGGAACTGGCCGAGGTGGAAAAGACCTGCAACCTGCTGGCGGATGAAATCGAAAAGACCCGCCGCAGGGTAAACGCCCTGGAATACGTCATGATTCCCGAGATGCAGACCAACATCAAGTTCATCACCATGAAGCTGGCCGAGAACGAGCGCGCCAGCACCGTACGCCTCATGAAGGCCAAGGACATGATGGCCGCCCAGGAAGCGAAAGCGCAGGCTGAAAGAGCCGCCAAACGGGCCGCCGGATAAACTGCGTACTGAAATCCGTTACCGGAAGCAACGCCGGTAACGGATTTTTCACTATCTTTTATACGCGTTTTCTGGTAAAATAATTATAGCAATACATCGGATTGAGAATACTGCCGGAAAAAAGGAGGGCGCGGTATGAAAGAATTCACATTCCACTATGGACGAGGCACGAAAAGCTTTTCACTGGACGAAAGCAAGATTATAAAAGAAATCCGCATGCCGGAGACCCCTGTGATGGAAGACATCCCCAAAGGCGTGCTGGATGCCATTTATAACCCCATCGGCAGGTCACCCATTGACAAGATCATCAAGCCGGGCCAGACCGTAACTTTCATCTGCAACGACCCCACCCGGGTGGCCAACAGCTTCGACTTTATGCCGGTGCTGGTGAACGAGATGAACAAGCTGGGCATTCCCGACGAGAACATGCAGATCGTGTTCAGCCTGGGCACCCACCGCCTCATGAGCCACGAAGAAATGGTGGAAGGCGTTGGCGAGGAAGTCGCCTCCCGCCTCAAAATGTATAACAGCGATGCCAAAATCGCGGAAGACTTTGAATATTTCGGAACAACCAGCCGCTTTACCCCGGTGCTGATCAACAAACGGATCTGCCACAGCGACCATATCATCCTGACCGGCACTATCGTACACCACTATTTCAGCGGGTACGGCGGAGGCCGCAAGGCCGTGCTGCCGGGATGCGCCGCCATGGAGACCGTGCGCCACAACCACAGCTTCATGCTGGACCCGCGGGCCGGCTTAGGCGCCATGGACGGCAACCCCGTCTACGACGACCAGATGGAAGGCGTGGCCCTGTGGGCGGAAGCCATGAAAAAACGGGGCACCAGCGTGTTCCTGTTCAACGCGATCCTGGACGCGGAACACCGCTTCCTGCGCATGTTCGCCGGCGATTACATCGCGGCCCATAAAGAAGCCTGCAAGTTTGTAGACCAGGTGTACGGCGTAAAGATTCCGAAACAGGCGGACGTGGTCATTGCCTCCTGCGGAGGCTATCCGAAAGATATCAACGTATACCAGATGCAGAAGACCATGGACAACGCCGTGCTGGCCTGCCGTCAGGGCGGCGTGGTGATCCTGCTGGCCGAATGCGAGGAAGGCAGCGGCAGCGCCGTGCTGGAAGAAACCTGCCGCCGTCTTGGCAGCATCGACGCCATTGAAAAAGAAATCAAAGACCGGTTCGTCATCGGGGCCAACAAGGCCTACGCAGTGACCCGTCTCTTCAAGAAAGCGCATTTCATCTTAGTAACCGCTTTGGACCGCCAGATGGCGAAAGACATGCTCTTTGACGGTGCCGTGGATACCGTGGAAGAAGCCCTGGCCGCCGCGGAAAAATATGTAGGCAAAGACTACAGCGTCGTGCTGATGCCGACGGGCAGCCTGACCGTGCCGCTGGTGGAAGGATAACGGGAACCGTTGTAACGAGAGTATCATCCGTACCGTAACCGTATGCCTGTGGAACGGTGCGTAAAAGAAGCGGGCCCCATAAAAGGAAGCAAGCCTCTTACAGTAGACAAGGGATAAAGGAGTCCCTGTCTGTGTAAGGGGCTCTCTTTTTTAACGGAGCGTTGGCCCCTGTATGATCCGGAACGAAGAAAAAACAGTATTTTCCGAAAAAGACAGCAAAGAATTTGGTAATAAGGTAAAATGTATTGTATAATATAATGTAAAGCATTTAAGGAAACACGGATCCGTTCATCTGGCGCCGGATGCCGTTAACACGGCGTTTGGCAGGAATATGTGAAAAGTAATGTTATGAAAATCGTATTACAAACTCTTTTGGCAACCATAGCCGGTTACAGCGTCGCGTATTTTTTGTCGTCCGGGGAAATATTGTTTGACATAAAAAACATACTCCTGTTGTTTGTCATTACGGGAGTCTGGTTCTGGTTTTTTCATTCATTCCCCAAAGCGCGAAAACCGGTTGCCGTTTTGTTCTGCATAGCCGTTTTGTCGGGATACGGGTTGGCCGGTATCGGTTATGTAACCGAACCGTTTACAATCTACCGGATGTTTAAGGATATACTGTATTGCCTGACCCTTCCGGCAGTTGCGTTTTCTGTGTATCGTCTGACAGAGAATCCTGCCGTTACAAACCTGACAGCCCTGGTTATAACAGCGTTAATGACTGCCTATGCTGCTTTTGTAAGCGTGATGCTGGGATTTTACAGTGTCTTTCATGCAAAGTTCGGCAGCAACAGCCTGACTGCTTTGTTAAATACGAACTTGCAGGAAGCGAAAGAGTTTATCGCATCCTATTCTTCGCCGGGGCAGGCCGCCGCCTTCGTACTGTTTCTTTGTGTTTTTGCCTGTTTTGTGTTCCGGCAGTTCCTCATTGCCGGCAGACAGATGCGCTGTTATCCGCCGGCCACAGGGAAAAATCTGAAAAAGGCCCTGGCTTTTTCCCTTGCGCTCATCCTCGGCTGTTATATGTTCGGCGCAAAGACATACGCGGCAATCACAATAGACACTGCCCGGTACGCGAGTGAAAGGCAGGCCGGTTTTGTAAAAAACAGCAGGGCCCGGATCCGGAAGATCGGGCAGCTGAAAGACGCCGGAAAACATAAGTACAGGGGGAATATGGCGCTTGTTATCGGAGAGACCCACGTGCGCAGCCACATGCACGCGTACGGGTACGAAAGGGAAACAACGCCTTTTTTAGACAAAGCCATACAAAACGGAACGGCATTCACGGCGCCCGGGTCCTTTTCCTGCGCCGCCCAGACAGATACTGCGTTGCCCATGGTCGTGACAGAAAAAAGCCAGTATAACAAAATTGCCTTTAAGGACACCGCGACATTAGTAGAAATGGCGCGCCATGGCGGCTACCGGGTGGTCTGGATCAGCAACCAGCAAAAAAGCGATATCATAGGCGTGATTGCAGATACTGCCGATGAAACGGTCTGGATCAATACGAAGACCAACGACACCTATTTGCGGCAGAAAAACGGGGCTTTTGACGAACACGTGCTGACGGCCCTGCATAAACAGAAAAAACCGCGGCAGAAAACACTGTATGTCATCCATCTGCTGGGCTCCCATGCCAATTACGACTGCCGCTATCCGGACACGTTTAAAAAATGGGATGAAACTGCCGGCAACCGCGCGGAGCAGCTCATAAATTCGTATGATAACAGTGTTTTGTATACCGACTATGTATTGGCGGAGATACAGAAAATATTGTTTGGCAAGCTGGGTGTATCGGCGCTTCTGTATGTTTCCGATCACGGGGAAGAACTGCATGAACATTTCTGCCACGGGGAAGACTTTTTTATCAGCAGATATAAGGAGTCGCCGTATATGGCGGACATTGTCAAAGTTCCTTTCTTTCTTGCCGTTTCCCCCGGGTTCAGGTCAAAATATCCGGAGGTCATCGCAAACTGGAAAAAGAACAGCAATAAATTTTTTACGAATGACATGATATATGATACAATATTAGGGTTGATGGATATTCGCTGCCAGCACTATAACGCCCGCCAGGACTATACGTCTGCCCGGTTCGGTTTCCCGTTGGGAAAGATGCGGACCGGACGGGGAAAGGTACGGCTCGAAGAGGTTGCAAAATAAGGATGGCCGCGTATAAAGTCATATCAATAAATTACCGCCGGCCCTGCCGGTTTGAATTGGAGTTAACGGTAAGACATGGATATCAAAAACAGAGAATATAAGAATATTCTCATTATCAAGATGAGTTCACTGGGTGATGTTTTGCACACCCTGCCTGCGGTCGCGGCGTTGCGGAAAAGGTTTCCCAAAGCCCGGCTGACCTGGCTGGTGCACCCGCAGTTCAGCGGCTTTGTGCCGGACCCGCCCGTCATTGATGAAGTGATCTATTTTGATAAAGTGAAATTTAAGAAGATGAGCCTGGGGGAGAAATGGTCGTGTTTTAAGGAAATGCGGGCATTGCTTCACAGCCGGAAATTCGATCTGGTCATTGATATGCATGGCTTGTTTAAAAGCGCGGTACTGGCCGCGATCAGCGGCTGTGACAACCGCATCGGCTTCTGTGAGATGTGGGAAGGCAGCGGCCTGATTAGCAGGCCCATCCGGGGCGAGCATGCCAAAGGCCATGCGATCGAGCAGTATCTGGACGTGGCCCGTTATCTGGGCTGTCCGGTGGACGAAATTTCATTCCCCCTGCCGGACCTGAGCAGGGAATGGCGGGCTGTCCGGGAAAAAACAGACGCGGTCCTGGAACCGTACGTCGTGCTCGTCCCCGGAGCCCGCTGGGAAACCAAGATATGGCCGGCAGAGCACTTCGCGAAGCTGGCGGAGATGATCCTGCGGGACGGGAAACAGGTCGTGCTGGCCGGGGGTGAGGAGAGCATTGCGACAGGGGCGCAAATCGCCGGACTGGTACCCGGGGTTGCGAACCTGACCGGAAAAACCAGCCAGCGGGAGCTGGGAGCGCTGATCCAGCACTGTATGCTCTATATCAGCGCCGATACAGGTCCCCTGGTTATCGCGACAGCCATGAAGAAACCGCTGATTGCCCTGTACGGGCCTACCCGTCCGGAATTGACCGGTCCTTACGGGGATGAGGAAGCGGTTGTCGTAAAAGCCCCGGTGCCCTGTGCAGGCTGCCGGAAACGGCATTGCGGGCACTGGATCTGCATGCAGTCCATTACACCGGAAACGGTGTTTGAAGAATACAGGAAAAAAGTGCAGTAAACATACCCATCAGGTATGCAAAAAAAAAAGACATATTCAGGAGGGGATTTGTATGTCAAACTTATTTGGAGCATCACATCTGGAAAACTTTAAGGCTTCGCTGGACGAAAGGTCCCGGGCCGCCGTCGACTCCGCCATTGAAAGAATTACAGAAATAAAAAAACGTGGCGGCAAAGTGATGGTTGTAACGGGAAGCGGTCCCAACATTCACGAGGGCGTTACCACCCTGATCGCCGAACTGATCCGGGTTGGGATCGTGGACGCGGTTTCCACCAGCTCCGCGGTCATTTCCCATGAAATGGCCGGCTCGCTGGACCGTGTTTTCCGCGTTGACGCCAAAGCCCTTGGCATGGACATGGAAAAAATGCCCCGGGGCGACGTATTTGAATTCACCTGCATGACGGATGAAGAAATTGCAAACTTAAAGCGTGAAATGCCGCTGGACGATGATCTGTTAAAACGCGGCAGGGAATTGCCCAAACAAAACGAAATCATCAAAGCGGCCGGGAACATGGCCTACCCCATGGGTCCCAGGACGGAGAAGGTTGCCCACGAAATTCTGGGCATGGCAAGAATGTACGGCCTGCCTTTCGAGACGGTGGCCGGCTGGGGCTGCGATGAACATACCATGCTGGGGGCCGCCGCGCGGAAAGGCGTTCCGGTGCTGGTTACCATTCCCCAGCTGATCGGCGGCGGCGCCGTGGGCATGTCCATCGGCGATTCCATCCCCGTATCCCAGCGTTCCATGCGTCTTTCCCGGATGCTGGCATCCTGCGATGCAATTATCGAAAGCGCCGTTGCGCTGACCCAGGAAATCCACGACGGTCCCTTTGAATGCTACACAGGGCATGGCATCTGGGCCTGGTGGTCCGGAGAGAACACCTACGACCTGCGGAATAAGAGCCTGATCCGCTTTGACCTGGATGAAAACCTGCGCAAAGCAGTGGAACTGAACCAGACCGTTCAGGAAGCCATCGATAAGGGCCTGCCCAAGACAAAAGCCGCCAAGATCCCGTTCCGTATGGAAATGTCCGCCTTCGCGCGGCACGAAAACAGCATCCCGGTCATTGGCGATATCGGCAAGGTATGGCCGCTGGTGGCCGCCGGCGTGGCCAAAAATCTGGGCATTGAGCTGGAATTCCTGTCCGCTTCCCAGGATACGCCGGAAGGGGCAGCCATGCGTGAGTGGATCGTGGATAATGTGAAACCCTTTGACCGGGAAAAAATGCTTGCGCATACAAGGAGTTATGAGATTCTGAAATAGCAGAAAAGAATCTCCAGGAGGCAATCCATGAATAAACTGAAAGCCGGGCCAAAGCGTGTTGTCCTCCTCGTCGACAATACCCGGGGACACTTTCACCAGTCCCAGGGCATTGCCCGGTGGCTGGAACGGCTTTGCGGGGCGGAAATCCATGAAATCAGGGTTCCAATCCTTACCGGCGTGAAACGTTTTCTTGTTCTCAAAATGCAGGGGCGCAGCCTTGATTCGGCGTCCCCTGAAGAAGCAAGGGAATGGCTGAAGAAAGCGGGCTTTTCCATTGAAGATCACGCGGACATCCTGTCCGGCGGACCGGGAACCCTGTTTATGGCGACAGGCAACTCAGCCTCTTCGTTCTGTCTGGCGCTGGCAAAGGCGCTGAAAGGGTTTTCCGCCGTCATCATGACCCCCGACGTAGTGGGGACACAGCCCTTTGATTTTGCCATCGTTCCCGAGCATGACCGTCCGGCCCCGTCACATAACATTCTGGGGACGCTCGGCGCCCCCAACCATATTTATTTTCCCGAGCTTCAGGAAACGGCGGAGACATTTTTCAGTCAGGAGAAACCTTTCCCTGACAAGGTGGTCGCGCTTCTGCTGGGCGGAAGTGACGCCAATTATGAACTCACGCCCGCCTGGGTCCGGTCTGTCCTGCCCTCCCTGTGCAAGGCGGCGGAACAGCAGGGGGCTGCCCTGCTCATTACGACCTCGCCGCGTACGGGGGCGGAAGCGGACCGCGCCGTGGAGGCTGTTTTTGCGGGAAGCCCTGCGACCCGTTACCTGCTCCTGGCGTCGAAAAGCCCGGAAAATCCCGTGCCTGCCATGCTGGGCGCGGCAACCCATGTCCTTGTCACGGAAGATTCCGTGTCCATGGTTTCAGAGGCTTCGACGGCCGGATTCCGGGTGGGACTGCTCCGGGTTGGCAGAAAACAGACACCGAAGACGAAAGTCCGTAATCTGTTCGGCGCGGGTACCGTGCGCTTTGACGCGCTCTTTGAGGAAATGGCCGCCAGAGGGTTTGTGGAAGATCTGGGGCCGGCCCCGGATTTTGACGCGTTCCTGGCCCCTGAGACCCGCAGGATCGAGACGCCCTTTAACGAGGCAAAGAGAGCTGCGGAATGGATACTGAGCCGCTGGAAACCCGCAGAGGAGAAAAACTGAAATGAGAATCCTTCACATCGTCCCGGAATTTGAACAGGGCGGCGTAGAACGTTATGTGATCGAACTTTCTGAGATACAGATAGCCCACGGGCATCAGGTCTTTCTGGCAACAGCGGGGGGAAAAATGGAATCCCAGCTGCATCCGGAAGTCCGGGTCATCCACCTGCCTGTTCACAGAAAAAATCCCATCACGGGGCTGTACTGTACTTTTTGCCTGGCGCGGAAGCATAAGGAATGGGATATCGTTCACGCCCATTCCCGGGTCCCCGCCTGGATTTGCTGGTGGACAGCGGCTTTGACAAATATGCCCTGGATCATGACGGCCCACTCGACCTATTCCCTTAACGCCGGCCTCGCTCCCCTGAAGCATGCGCCGGGCGTCATCTGTGTCTCTGAAACCGTACGGAAGCATCTGGCGGACTATCTTCCGGAACGCACGATCACGCTGACTAACGGGATCCGAAAACCTTCCTGTTCCTGGGAGGGAAAGGGGTTCCCGGAGCATCCCCATTTTCTTTTTGTAGGGCGGCTTGCGCGGCCGAAAGGGCTGGACACCGCACTGAAAGCGCTGGGGGGACTGAAGGACCGCCGGTGGACCCTTGACGTAGTAGGCGACGGTCCCCAGCGGGCGGAGTGGGAAACCCTGACAGCCGAACTGGGCCTGCAGGAACGGGTTACTTTCCACGGCTTTTGCGAGGATGTGGATGCGTGGATGGCGAAATCCGGTTGTCTGCTCTTCACTTCATTTCAGGAAGGCATGCCGCTGACGGTACTGGAAGCCTTAGCAGTAGGCATCCCCATCCTGGCATCGGATATGGAGCAGCTGCTTCCGCTGGCATCCGGACCGCTGATCCCCCAGAGAGATGTGGAAGCCTGGCGTACGAATTTAGCAAAGTTTCTGGACGGCGGCGCGGCCAGTCCGCTCCATGCGGACCGGCTGACTACTTTCGAGGACGTGGCTGATCAGATTGAAGCGTTTTACCGGGAGGTCCTGGCAAATTGAAGGTTTTGCATTATGCTGACTGCACGACCCTTTCCTGGGGCGTGCCCTACATTGCCCATATGAAAGCCCTTGCAGAGCTGGGTGTGGAGCAGACACTTCTCTGCCGGGGAGGAGATGAGTTGGAACGCCTTGCGAAAGAGAACGGCATCCCCGTACGGACATGGAAACCCCTGACCGCGGCGCTGCCCCTGCTCTCGCCGGGCTTCGTACCGATCGTGAAAGAAATTTCCCCGGACATCATCCATACCCGGCTGCTGTCTGCCGCCGGCATTGCGGGAACCTGGCGTTCCAAACTGGGGATTCCCGTGGTGGCAACCTTTGATAAACCGGGGAAGGCCAGATATTATCAAAACATTGACCGGTACATCTCCTGCGCCAGCTGGCTGAAACAGTATATGGCCGAGCATGAGGGGCTGCCTGCCGGAAAAATCGACGTGGTCCACAATCCCGCGGACACGGCCCGCTTTGCCGGCCGCGAAAGCAACCGCAACGAAGCCCGGGCGCTTCTTAACATCGCGGACGATGAGGTCCTAATCTCCGGGATGGGGATCTATATCCACCGGAAGGGCTTTGATGTATTGCTCCGCGCTTTCGCGAAGCTGCGTCCCGAAGGGAAGAAGCTGCGCCTGGCGCTGATCGGGGGCGGCGGGGACCAGCGTGAAACCTACCTGAAAATGGCCGGCGAGCTGGGCATCCGGGACAAACTGATTCTGCCGGAAAGCTTCGTTAAGGACGTGCGTCCGTGGCTCTGGGCTTCCGATATCTTTGTCATGCCCTCCCGGGAAGAGGGATTCAGCATCGCCCTGCTGGAAGGCCTGGCGGCAGAACTGCCCACGGTGGTATCGGACATCGCGCCCTTCACGGAAATCATCCGGGACGGGGAAAACGGACTCATTGCAGGAACAGAAAATCCGGAAGATTTTTCCCGCGCCCTTCAACAGATGCTGGACATGAACGCGGAACAGCGAAACCGGCTTGTGCAGAACGCCCAACGGACTATAAGCGATTTTACGCCGGAAGCCATCGCCCGGCAGACCCTGGCCGTATACCGGAAGGTATTGGGGCAGGGGGAATAACCGGAAGGCGGAGTCTTCTTCTGCATAAAAAACGGGCTTGCGCCCGCACATCTTCCAAAGAAAGAAAAACGCTATGCACAAAGAAAATACATATCCGCTCATCAGCGTTGTTGTACCCGCCTATAACGCTGAAACACGGATCGCCGGTACGCTGGAGGCCATCATTGCGCAGGACTATCCGAACCTTGAGGTCATCGTTGTCAACGATGCCTCGAAAGATAAAACAGAGCAGGCCGCCCGACGCGTACTTGAGAGTTGCGGGCGGCCTTTTTCCGTTATAAGCCATAAAAAAAACCGCGGCGTATCCGCCGCTGCCGGGACCACACGGACGCCGGTATCCGGACCGCCTGTATTTGAGCGGGAACGCACTCTCTGCAAGGATAAAGAATCTGGCCGATTATTTCCGTTTGAGGCGGGGATAGACTGCGATTTTTGGTTGTATGTATTTGATTTTGTCACTCAGTTTTAAAAAACTTTTTAAAACTATATGCTGTAACTGAAAGAGGTTAGAAACGTGATACCTAAAACAATACATTACTGCTGGTTTGGCGGGGGGCCTCTCCCTGAGCTGGAGCAAAAATGCATAACCAGCTGGAAAAGATTCTGCCCGGATTATGAGATTATAGAGTGGAATGAAAGCAATTTTGATTTCTCCTGCTGTGCTTATGCAAAAGAAGCTTACGAGGTAAAAAAGTGGGCCTTTGTTGCTGATTATGTCCGCCTGAAAGTAATGATTGAATACGGTGGTATCTACATGGATACAGATGTAGAAGTTGTCAAACCGTTAGATGTATTCTTAAAAGAAAAGGCGTTTTCGGGTTTTGAGGAAGAAGAGTATGTATCTACAGCTATAATGGCTTGCGAAAAGAATTTTGCATTATTTGATGCTTTCCTGAAACGTTATGACAAAAGACATTTTTTGAATGCCGATGGAACTTATGACTTTACAACGAATGTTGTAGAAATTACAAATTTTTTACTTGAGCACGGGTTATTGCTTAATAACAGGGAACAAGCGATAGAAGGACTTACGATTTATCCAAAGGATTATTTTTCTCCGAAGAATCATAAAACAAAAAAAATAGAATGCACAGACAATACGTACGCAATACACCATTTTGCCGGATCATGGCTAACACCTTCACATTGGAAGAGATTTAAGAACCAAATAAAGGAAAAAAAGCTAATGCTTATAAATAAATTATCCAATTGGCCAAAATGAAAAATTGATTTCGTTTTATGGCTTGCGAGTAATAAGAGGGTAGGAATCAGCAGTAATTTTGTTAAGCCGGGAGTGTTCGATTAATGCAATACGATTATCTGATAGTGGGTTCAGGCCTTTACGGGGCAGTGTTTGCGCGGAAAGCCACACGACATAACAAAACAGTGCTTGTCATTGACCGGCGTAATCATATTGCCGGGAATGTTTATACGGAAAAAATAGAAGGAATTAACTTCCACAAGTATGGCGCGCATATCTTCCATACGAATAATAAAGCAGTGTGGGATTATGTGCAGCAGTTTGCAACGTTCAACCGGTTCACTAATTCGCCGGTGGCAAATTACCGCGGGGAATTGTATTCGCTGCCTTTTAATATGTATACGTTTAATAAAATGTGGGGCGTGGTGACACCGGAAGAAGCGGCAGCGAAAATCGAGGAACAGCGTAAAGAGATCAAGGGAAAACCGAAAAACCTTGAGGAACAGGCTGTTTCGCTGGTTGGCCGCGACATCTTTGAAAAGCTGATCAAAGGATATACGGAAAAGCAGTGGGGACGTGATTGCAAAGAATTGCCGCCATTTATTATTAAACGGTTACCGGTTCGTTTCACGTTTGACAACAATTATTTTAACGCATTGTATCAGGGTATCCCCGTTGGCGGTTATACAAAGATGGTGGAGCGGATGCTGGACGGCATAGAAGTGAAAACCGGTGTGGATTATCTGGCGGATAAGGCGCATTGGGATGATCTGGCAGACAAGGTGATTTATACCGGTTCGATTGATGCTTATTTTAATTATAGCCTGGGTTATCTGGAATACCGGTCCGTGCGGTTTGAAAACGAAATATTAGACATTCCTAACTTTCAGGGAAATGCGGCAGTCAATTATACGGACCGGGAGACACCGTGGACACGGATAATTGAACATAAATGGTTTGAATTCGGTAAGGATGAAGACGGCAATGATTTCCCTAAAACCATTATCAGTCGAGAGTACAGCTCCGAATGGAAGCCGGGAGATGAACCGTATTATCCGATAAACGACGAAAAAAATACTATACTGAGTTTAAAATACAAAGAAATGGCAGGAAAAGAGAAAAAAGTGATTTTTGGCGGTCGTCTGGGCGAATATAAATATTATGATATGGATCAGGTGATTGAAGCGGCACTGAAAATGGCCAACAAATTACTGAAGAATGGAGCAGACAAAATTTTGCTTTAAAAGAAGTAGAATATTGTATTGACATCAATACTTACTATATTTATAACGATTATTGAAGAAGTCTGATAGTTTTATTCGAGCTGTCGATAAGGAAAATGAAATGGTAAAAGGAATTACATTCATTGGAGAATGTCAGGCGTCTGTTAACCATGCAGGAAATAAGGCGCGTGCAGATGTAGATGTTATACTAAGGGAAAAATATGGATTTCCTTATGAAACTTTGGGTGAGACTATTTTTACGGGTTTTTTGGATAGAATTAAATACCTATTGAAGTTTTCCGCTTTGCAGAAATCCGGCGAATCCGTCAGTTGCATTCCCAAAAGGTTATAATGCAATACCCGTTTTATTTTAAGACTAGCTTAAAAAAAGCGTTGCGCGATTCGCTTAAAAAAAATGAAGTCATTATTTTTGTTCACGACGTGGATTCTTTACGTGATATTAAAGGCGCGGATATCAGGACTGAAATCGGAGAGTTGAATCTGGCAAAGGCTGTAATTGTTCATAATAATACTATGGGCAGCGCATTACAGAATTTAGGGTTAAAAGTTCCCTGGTTCAGTTTGGGCTTGTTTGATTATTTACTGCCGTGCATACCGGAAAGGTCATTCTCAAAAGGAACCACAGTGGTTTTTGCAGGAAATCTTGGGAAAAGTGAATTTTTGTGCAATGCGGAAATAGAAACACTGGGATTGCATTTTAATTTATATGGACCTAATTTCAGTAAAGAATCAATAAAATGGGAAAATGTAAGTTATAAGGGCAGTTTTCCGCCAGACGAAGTTCCTTTAAAACTGGAGGGCAGTTTTGGACTGGTATGGGACGGGACGGACGTCAGAACCTGTGACGGACCTACAGGAACTTACATGAAGTATAATAATCCTCATAAGCTTTCGTTGTACATTGCAGCCGGATTACCAGTCGTTGTTTGGAGACAGGCTGCTATAGCAGATTTTGTTGAGACTAATAATATTGGAATTACAATAGAATCATTAACGGATATTTCAAAAAGAATTCAAACTTTGTCTGTCAGCGAATACAACGAAATGGCTATGGCTGTTAAAAAACTGCAAAAACAGGTTGTGAGTGGTAGTTTTACCAGGCGATGCCTGAAGATTGTCAAAGGACAGATTTTAGATACAGTATAGGTGCGGTTTTGTTTGAAAGAACATCATGGTTAGATTGGGGAATGTTTCCTGTTGATGGGGGAAATGGATTGGGGGCAGATGAAGAGAATGTGTTATTGGGCTATGTTTCTATCTCAGGATTTTTATTTATGCTCGTATATGTGATTAATATGGTTTTTCAATTAGCAGGAGCTGCTTAAGATGAATATTTTAGTGACCGGCGGGGCGGGGTATATCGGTTCCCATACGTTAGTTGAACTGTTGACAGCGGGGCATACCGCCGTGGTGGTGGACAATCTGTCCAATTCCAGCAGTGAAGCGCTGAACCGTGTGAAAACCATTACGGGGAAGACGGTTCCGTTTTACAAGTTGGATATTCGGAATCGGGATGCACTGGAAACTGTTTTTGCAGTGCATGCTTTTGATTGCTGTATTCATTTTGCCGGGCTGAAGGCCGTGGGGCAATCGGTGACGAATCCCTGGGAGTATTATGAAAATAATATTGGCGGTACGTTGGTATTGTTAGATGTTATGCGTAAACACGGCTGTAAAAATATTGTTTTCAGTTCGTCCGCCGCTGTTTATGGGACACCGGCGATGATTCCGATTACAGAAGAGTGCTCTAAGGGACATTGTACGAATCCCTATGGGAAGACCAAATCCATGTTGGAAGAGATTTTAATTGATTTGCATACTGCGGATTTGGAGCTGAAGAATCTCCATCCCTGGAATGTGGTGCTGTTGCGGTACTTTAATCCCATTGGCGCCCACGCATCCGGGTTGATTGGGGAAAATCCCAACGGTATTCCCAATAACCTGATGCCGTACATTACGCAGGTGGCCGTAGGCAAGTTGGAGAAGCTGCATGTGTTTGGAGATGATTATGCCACGCCGGATGGGACCGGCGTTCGAGATTATATCCATGTGGTGGACCTGGCAAAGGGCCATGTAAAGGCATTGCAGGCCATTGAAAAGAACTGCGGCGTGGCTGTTTACAACCTGGGCACCGGACGGGGTTACAGTGTTTTGGAATTGGTGCATGCCTTTGAGCAGGTTAGCGGGGTAAAGATTCCCTATGTAGTGGAAAATCGCCGGCCGGGCGATATTGCCATATGTTATTCGGATCCCGGGAAGGCGAAACGGGAACTGGGGTGGAAAGCAGAATATGATATTTACGAAATGTGCCGCGACAGCTGGAACTGGCAGAAGAAGAACCCCGATGGGTATTGAACGCGTTGACATTATTTCAATAAATGACCGTAAAATGTTTCGATGCCGACAACTGATTTTTTGAAATTCTTTTTCCAGGTTAGTTAAAAGGTTTAACTATTGATCATTTTTCTAAGTAAAACATTGTAAAGGGGAAGCTCATGAATTTACAGACTAAAACATACCCGCTTGTCAGTGTGGTTGTGCCCGCTTATAACACGGAGACGCGTATAGCGTATTCTCTGGAGTCCATCATCGCGCAGGACTACCCAAACATTGAAATCATTGTTGTGAACGATGCTTCAACGGATGGGACGGAGAATGCTGCGCGTCGGATACTTGAGAATTGCGGACGTCCTTTTACCATTATTACCCATAAAAAAAACCGCGGGGAAACCGCTTCCCGCAATACCGGCATGGATGCGATGAAAGGCGAGTTCCTCTGGTTCATTGATGCGGATGATATGGCTGAGCCTAACCTGATTTCCTCACTGTATGCCCTTATTGAGAAATATCAATGTAAAATATCCTTTTGCGGTATAAAGGACCGGTTTACAGACGGGCGGCCCGATGTATTAATTCCCGTAAAAATAAAAAACACTGATATTTGTAACGGAGAAGATGCAATATGGTTGAGGGCGTTCGGCGAGGATGCACCTCCTGTTTGCGGAATATTATTCCGCAAAACGTTTCTTCAAGAAACGGGCCTGCGCTTTTATGAAGGGTGCACCGGCGGAGGGGATATCGAGTTCCTGTTAAAGACCCTTTGCCGGGCCGGACGGTCTGCGTTTACTCCGGATTGCCTCTATACTTACGTGCACCACGCCGAAATGGGTTCCGTACGTGATTCTAACACGAAAGAAAAACAAATCCGTCGCTACCGGGACAACACGGGCGCCCATTTCAGGGCAGCCCAATATCTGAGCGAATACGCACCCTCTGAAAGGGTAAAGGACCTGGCTGATAGCTTTTTTATGCCTCAGGCTTTCATCCGTCAGCTCACGCTGTGTGCAAAAACAAATAACAGAGCGGAGTTTGATGCCATCCTCTCTGACGGTGCTACACGAAAGGCGTTAAGCGCATCGAAAAAATATTTTTTCAAAAAGCCGGAAGTTTATCTCAAGGCCTTTGCGTTGCTCCATTTTCCGGATATTTATTACAATCGGCGGCGTGGGTAGGCTGCATAAATATGATCATGATGAGGCCGAGGAGATGAGCAGAAACAACTACATACTCCATTGCCCTGTATTATTATATGTTCCGTAAATGCCCGTAAAACGTTTCATTGCCGAAGACTGATTCTTTGTACGTCTTTTTCCAGGTGAGCTTGAAAAACATGGTTTCGGCCGTCAGCTTTTTATAAACATTTTCATCAAACCGGGAGGACATTAAATCATCCAGGTTATAAAGTTCGGGATTATTTAAGGGCACATCATCCAAAATTTTCCTGCAGGCCGGGATCTCGTTGTACGCCAGGGCATAAACGTAATCAATTAAGAGATAGTGGATTAAGATTTTCTGCTTTTTCCAGTATTCAAGGAAAAAATGATACACGAAGTCACTCAATATATTGTTGCTCTCTGAAGCCTGCAAAAATCCTGTCCAGCGTTCTTTTGAGACGTTGCGCACATTTTTTTCGGCATGCTTTACCGTAAAATAGTTCCTGTCAAAAATCCCTTCGGGGATTTTTTTTGTGGTAAAAATGGTGGCGTCAAGCCACATTCCTCCATGATTTAATAACAGGCACACCCGTATTAGATCTGATAAATGCGTAAATGAAATCTGTCCGGATTTCACTTTATCAATAATGTACCCGGGTATATCGGCGTAATCGAGATAATTTTCCGCGGTTAAAATCTTCAGTGGGTGGGAGCCGCAGTTCTTTTCCATGTTTTTCAGGCACATTCTGACAACATCCGGCTGAACTTCGGGGCTGTCGCCCTGCAGCCATAACGTCCAGACTATTTTTGAATTTTTGTTTTTGGCAGCAGCATCGTAGCTTTTATGCCGGTATTCAGCGATGAAATCCCCATATTCTTCTTTCAGGTATTTCAGGATATTTCCGTTCCGGTAGTCGGAAGCGCCTTTACACATCGACGCGCAGACGGATGAAAAGGCAACGTCAAAGCCGAAATTCTTATGCAGTTCTATCGCCTGAGATACTTTCATCTTGCTATTTTCCCTCCGGTTTATTTCCCTTCCGCATCTTCTTTAATCTTCCGTTTTCCGTACATGGTCATAAAACGGTTCAGATCATGGTTATACCGGGGCGACGTAAGGTCATTCTCCGGCTCATACAGGGAACTGTCCTGGATATCCATGATTCCCAGCATTACATTAAAAATCAGGTCGTTGGTAAAATAATAGTTCTGCGCGTCCCTGAGCGCGGAAATCTTTTGGGGATGCTTTTGCTGATACGCTTCGGAAAAATACATATACAGCGGGATATAGGCCATTTCAAAAACGAAGGTATCCGGATTGTGGTTCAGATCATGGGCGACGCCTTCGCTGTGATCCGAAACGTAGACCAGGCCTTTAAAATTTGGCCAGGCGCTTATTTTTTTCACTAACTCTTTCATTACGTAGTCGTTATACAAAATGCTGTTATCGTATTCGCTGCGTACCCCTTCCCCGGAAAACCGGTTAAATTCGTACGGGTAGCGCTTGTGGTAGGCGATATGGTTCCCCATCAGATGAATGATGATCAGCATCTTGTCGGAAAGCCGGACGTCCTGCAAGCGTCTGACCAGTTCGCCATCCTGGTAATCCGCAGGCGCATTGGCAGCATTTTTGGTGATATGGGAATTGATCCAGATCTGCTGCCCGGCCGCGCCGGCGATGACGGTAACCGGAGTGTCCCAGAGCCCGTACCGCATCTGGTTGCTGAGCCAGACCGTCTGATAGCCTGCGGCATTGGCCACATCGATCAGGGAAACGGCTTCCTTCAGATCCAGGGAATTATACTGGTTCTTGGCGGTTAACGCATAACTCAGCGTGGGGACGGTCTGTACATGGCAGGAATACGCATTCCGGAACAACAGAAAATTCCTGTTTTGTTTCATTTCCTTCAGCCAGGGGGTCGTTTCCAAAGGATACCCGTAGGCTGACATACGGGTGCGGTTCTGTGACTCGCCGATGACCAGGACATAGATGCCGGGGTCGCCGGCGTTTTCCGTACGGAGCGTGTTCTGCAGCTGTTGTTTCCGTGTTTCCGCCAGTTTGATATATTCGTTGTAATTTGCCTGATATATTTTCGTTTCCAAAAAGATGCTGGTTACAAAGTTATCGCCCATGCGGCCGGTCCGCATCATAAGCACAACATTCAAAACAAGAAAGACCGCCGCGGCCGCATAGATTTTCCGGGATCCGCGTTTTACTTCCAGCCTGCGGCCAAAGGAACCGCAGATAATTGTTAACATAAGATAAAAGGAAACCAGGATCAGGGCGGCGAAATGCAGCTTATCCTGCAGGTATTCGGCCGCTTCCGCCATATTTGTCTGCAGAATGGCCATGACCCCGTCCACATTCAGCCAGGAAGATTCGGAAAAATAGTAACCCCATAAAATAAGCACCGGGAGAAAAATAACCAGGCCCCCCGCCCATAACACGACATTTTTCAGCCTGCCCGGAGCCGGCAATAAACTTACTGTTACCAGAAGGATGTTTCCCAGGGCAAGACAGAAAGTCAAATACGTGTCAACATCCCAGACTTTCAGCATGGCGGAACTGTAATAACGAATAACAAATACAGAGCACAGGACTGCCATAATGAAAGCCATCGCTTTGTAATACCATTTCTTCTCTTTGAACAGGTTTCCGCCGGCTACCAGCAGGATGGCATCCGCCAGCAAGAAGAGGGTGTGCCGGAAACTGAAATCATGCATGACGGCGGTGGTTACCGCTGTCAGTAAAACATAAATAAGCAGCGTGCAAAGAATATGTTTCATAATCGGGAAAAGTCCTTATTTGACAGGTAAAACGTGAAAGAAATACGTAAACAGACATCTAATAAATTATAGCACAGTTGCCGTGGAATGAGAAGAACGGACCGCCGGCGAAAACAGTCCGCGCCGGACTTGTGAGAAGTGTTTGCTGTTATGAGGTAATTTTGATATAATTAATAGAATATAAATGTTGTTACCTGTTTTATTTCCTGACAGGGCTGTTACCGGAGAAGTTCCTGCGCCCGGGGAAACACGTTGAAAGGCAATTATGGCAAAAATTACGGCTTTGATCCTGTCCAAAAACGAAGAACGGAATATGGAAGACTGCATTAAATCCGTGCTGTTCTGCGATGAGGTGCTGGTCATCGACGACTTCAGCGCGGACCGCACGAAAGAGATTGCGGAAAAGCTGGGCGCCCGGGTTTTGCAGCGCCGCATGGACGGCGACTGGGGCGGGCAGCGTACCTTTGCCATCCAAAACGCGACCCACGAATGGATCCTGTTCGTGGACGCGGACGAACGGGTTTCGGAAGCGCTGGCGGAAGAAATCAAAGCGGTTGTGGCAAAAGGCGAAAAAAGAGCCTGCCGGATCCGGCGTGAGAACCGGTTTCATTTCAATAAGGCAACCCACGGCGTGCTGCACCCGGATTATGTCATGCGGTTTTTCCCGGCGGAGAACAGCCGCTCGGAAGGCCTTGTCCATGAGAAGATTACAGCGCCGTATCCCGTTCAAAAACTGAAAGCCCCCCTGTATCATTACACCTACGACAGCTGGGAACAGTATTTGGGGAAATTAAACCATTACACGACGCTGGCGGCGAAAACCTACCGGGAAGAAGGGAAACGCTGCAACTTTTTCCTGGATATCGTCCTGCGGCCTGTCTGGGCCTTTATCAAGGTCTATTTTATAGAACGGGGGTTTCTGGACGGGAAGATGGGCTGGATCCTTTCCGTGAACCACTATTTTTACACCCTGAACAAATACGTCAAGCTGTATTACCTGTACAAGTCTGACGGAAAGCTGTAATACCGCAACGCGGGTTTGCGCCGGGATAAAGCAGTAACCCCGCAACACGGTTTCATACTGGGATAAACAAGAGGTAGCCTATGCGTGTAGCCATTTTGGAAACCATACTCATGCCGGCCGGCCATGAAGTGGAATTTGACCGGATCCTGGCGGACGAGCTGAAACGGCAGGGACATGAACCGGTGTTTTTTGTGCCGGAACACTTTCCCTTTAAAGTAGATTATAAATGTGATGTGGAATATCTGGACGGCGGCGAGGTGGTCACCTACGCCGGGGCGGGGTACGTGAAACGGCTGTACCTGGGTGTTGTGCGGGAGATACGCCGCCGGGCCTGGTTTACCAGCGCCTGTGAAAAGGCAAGGGCCGGGCTCTGTGACGCCATCATCGTGCCTACCGCCACCTACCGTTACCTGAAAGCCTTGCGGGGCAGCGCTTTAAAAGACAGCCCCGTGCCGGTCTATTTCGTTTTCCACGGCATCAATCCGAAAGAGAAGCCGAACTATGAAAAACAGGCCCGCCTGACCGAAAAGTATCCCCAGGTGCATCTGAAAGTCATTACCCTGCGGCATGACTTTGCCAACAGCAACCTGAAGAATATGGACGAGATCCCGCCGCCTGTCTACAAGCCGCAGGATCTGCCCGTCAATAAGGAACTGACCTTTACGCCGCCCATCAGGCTGGGCTTTTTCGGGCAGTTCCGGAAAGAAAAAAACCTGGGCTTCTTTCTGGAAGCCTTTACAAAAGCTAACTTTTCCGTGCCGGTGCAGCTCATCGTACAGGGTGCTACCGTAAAGCCGGAAGACGGGGATCTGTTTGAACAGATTGCCAGAGAATATGCCAAATACCCCAATATTGAATTCTGGCATAAAAACCTCATCGGGCTGGAATGGCAGAAAGCGCTGTTAAGCGTGGACGCCATCATGATCCCCTATGCGGCGGAGCGCTACCGCTACCACTGGGGCGCCATGCTGTTTACGGCTATCGGGTTTTATAAACCCTTCCTCAGCTCGCCGGAACAGAATCCGGAAGTGCTGGAAAAATACAGGATCGGCATGGCCGCGGATTTACGTTCCGTGGACGCGTTTGCCCGGCAGCTGGAGCAGTTTGTGGAACATCTGACGACCCATGCGGACGAATACCGGAAAGACATGGACGCCGCCAACGAAGAATACAGCCACGCCAAACTGATCCATAATATTCTGGGAAGGTGACCGCAGCATGCGTATTTTGTTAGCTAACATGGCGAAAATGGTGGAAGACACCGGGGGACTGGCCAAGGTGACCAGCGCCTTTGCCAATGAGATGCAGCGCCGGGGCCATAGCGTGTCCCTGGTGTACTGCGATGAGAAAACGGGCCGTTTTTACTACCCGCTCAACGCAGGCATCCCGGCATACGATGTACGTCATTTTAAAGGGCAGCGCATACGCTTTCCCTGGTATTTGATTGTGAAACGGGAAATCCTCCGTGTGTTCGATAAACAGAAAGCCAGAACCGTGAACAATGATTTCGCGGAACGGTTTCTGCTGCAGAACCTGAAACAGACCGTGGAGGAAGTCAGACCGGACATTATCGTATCGTTCCAGCCGGCCGCCAGCAAAATGCTGCTGTGCGACCTGCAAACGGCCGTTCCGGTCATCACCATGAGCCACGGCGACCCGGAAGACTACTTCCATACCTACCCGGAAAAGGAAATCCCGTCCCTGGAAAAAAGCGCCGTATGCCAGGTGCTGCTGCCGTCCTTTGCCCAACATATCCGTAACCATCTGCCGCAGGCTAAAACTGTGGTTATCGGCAACGCGATCCCCCGTTATGAAGAGCAGGCGGATCTGGAAAAAGTAAAAGACCGTTACACGATCGTATCCGTGGGCAAACTGACCAGGAACCATAAACGGCCCCATCTGCTGATCGAAGCCTTTGCCAAACTGGCAGACCGGTTCCCGGACTGGCAGGCCGAATTATGGGGCGATATAGACCAGCGCGCTTATTATGAAGAATTAAAACTTATGATCCGGAATAAAAACCTGCAGGACCGGGTGTTCCTGAAAGGAACGTCCAACGAAATTCCCGGGATCCTGCAGCGTTGTGACATATTTGCGTTTCCCAGCGCTTATGAAGGATTCGGTCTGGCGTTGGGCGAAGCCATGAGCATGGGACTGCCTGCGGTGGGCTACAAAAACTGCAGCGCCGTCAACGAACTGATTCAAGACGGCGTGACCGGGTTTCTCTGCGAAGAAGGGCCCGACGACCTGGCAGCCGGACTGGCCTGCCTGATGGAAGACCGGACCCTGCGGATCCGCATGGGGCAGGCTGCCCGGGAAAGCATGAAGCAGTATGCGCCGGAGGCCATCTGGGACGCATGGGAACGCCTGCTGGAAGAGATTGCTGCGAAGAAACACGTGTAAGTATTCTATCGTTGAAATATACAAAGGAGTATCACCCGGTATGCAGGAAGTCAAAGTCAGCGTGATAATGCCGGCCTATAACAGCGAAGTCTATATCCGCGAATCCATCGATTCCGTACTGGCGCAAAGCTTTACGGATTTTGAGCTCATCGTGGTGGACGACGGTTCCACGGATACGACCGCAGCCATCGTGGAGAGCTATGCCGACAACCGGATCCGGCTGATACGGCAGCCGAACCGGGGCGTATCGGTGGCAAGAAATACCGGCATCGAAGCAGCCCGGGGGGGGTTTATCACCTTTCTGGACAGCGACGACCTGTACTATCCGGATTTTCTGAAAACGCTGTATCACCTGATCCGGTCGAACAAAACCGAAATGTCTTTCAGCAGTTTTTCCGAAAGCTTTCATGTGGAAGACATGAAAAAAACCGACCTGAGAAAGATCCGTCATTACCTGAAAGACAAACTGCTGGGTACAAGAGTCCTGACCTCCGATTCGCAGATTGACGGGCTGCCTGTGCACATCAACAGCGTCATGATTTCCAAAAAGCTGATTGACCGGTACCACATCCGGTTCCTGCCCAACGTGCGGATGTTTGAAGACGGCAATTTCCTGTTTAAAGCGTTTATCGCGGCCAGAAAAATCTGCGGCAGTTATCTCAGTTTTGAACATTACCGCCGACATCCGGATTCCGCCAGCTTTAAGCTGAACGGGGTGAAAGAGGCGACGCCTGTGGATCTGCGGGAGAACGAACTGGAATTTGCCCGGCGCCACGGGCTGAACGGGGAGTTTATCCGCCGTGTCAGGCGGTATGACACCTTTAAAACGTTTAAAAGCCTTTACAAGCAAAAAAAACGGAAAGAAGCCGCGCAATACGCAAAGGAACACGAAACGGCCCTCGCGCAGTTTGCAGCAACCGGAGAACGGCTCAACGACAGGTTTTTTTGCAGGCTGCTGCTTTTCCTGGCGCCTAGAATGCAATAACGGTTACAATCCGTTTAACCAAGAAAGAAAGTTGAGTGTCCGCATATGAAGTTCTTGCCGGAATGGTGGAAGAAAACAGAGAAAACAGAACGGAACGCGCACGTATTAACGTTCCTGCTGACGCTTTCGATCTGCAGTTATCAAAGCGCTTTCATCAGCATTGTCCTGGGAATCGCCGGGGCGTACATCCTCGCTGACTGCATAAAAAAGAAAAGCATCCGCGGGTTTGCCAGCGACAGGGAATGCTGGTTCGGCATGGCCGTTTTCCTGGCAACGGTGGTGATCTCCTCCCTTATGCTGGGGGATAAGGGGAGCATCCGCATCGCCCTCAATTATGTATACTGGTCGCTTCCCTTCTTTATGATCATATACTTTATGAAACAGGCCGATGTGAAATACACGGTTTTGCTGGGGGTGGGCGTCTGTATCCTGATGGACGGGCTTTATACGGCGTATCAGTACGGCCTGTTGGCTCAGGGGGTTAAGCATATCGGCCGCTTTGGAAGAATCGAGCTGTTTTACGGGCACCCGAACCATTACGCCATGTTCCTGATCGCCATGCTGCCGCTGCTGCTTTTTGCCTTACAGGACCATACTCTGCAGGGGATAAAACGCTTTAAAGCGGCGGATATTTTTTTAATCGCGCTGGGGTTGTGGTCCCTGTTGAAAACCGGTTCCCGGGGGGCCTTCGGCGGACTCGCCATCGGAATCTTTGTTATCATCTTAATTTACTGTTACAGGAACAAATCCGTAAAGAAATTTCTCGCCGGCCTGGTCCTGTGCGCATGCGTATCCGGTCTGATGAGCACGCTGATGGTGGGCGGCATGCAGCGCAGGTATGACAGCGAGCGGCTTCTGCTGCTCCAGTCCAGTTATGCCATGTGGCAGGACCATAAACTGCTGGGCGTGGGGCTGAATAACTGGGAAGAGCAATATCAGAAGAAATACATTATGAAAACCGCGAAAGAGCGCAAGCTGACCGTTCCCCACAATACGGTCGCCTGGTTCTTTACCACCACCGGCGTGATCGGCGGGGCGGGGTACCTGTTTTTTGTACTGTATTACTCCGTTTTACTGTTCCGCAAAACTGGTTCGGAAGCAGACCGCGACCGGTGGATTTTATACGCGGTGCTGCTCTCATTTATTGCCGTCAATCTCCACGGCATGGTAGACGTAGGATTTACCCATAAAGGAATTGCCCGCCTGCTGTACCTGCTGCTGGGATTTGCGCTATACCGTTCCTGTACAAATAATGCTTTAAGAAAACAAAGAAATATAGTATAATAATAATAATACTATGTTGTTTTCGGAGGCGTTTCCGTGGACGGTAAAAGGCCTGCATACAGGCAGCGGCATGAAGCTGCCAAAAAATTAAAGAAAACTAACAAATATGCGTATTTGTTTGCCCCCATTCTGCTGATGCTGGCAGATTATTGCGCTGTGCTGTGCGCGGAAGACCTTTCCTTTTTTCTGCGGAATTATTTCGTCCGGAACCACGGGTACCTGTACATTTCCAAGTTTCACTTTTATCTCATCGCGCCGGTCATTTATATCGTGTATCTGCAGCTTTGTAATCTCTATACCCGGAAAATGCAGTTCTGGCGCATCATTGCCGGTATCTTTAAGGCAAACCTGTATGCCATCCTGACAGGCATTTTCATCTTATACGTCGTACAGCGAGCTGCCACGACGTCGCGGCTATACATGGGGTTTCTATGGATCTTTGGCTTTTTCTTTATCGTACTCTTCCGTTTTGTGCTGAAAAAACTTTTTGACCGGTTCCATCTTTTCGAAGAACCGGTGCTGTTAATGGGCGCGGGGCTCACCGCGCAGATTTTGCTGGACCATATAAAAAAAGACATCGGATTAAGCTACCGGTTCATCGGGTACCTGGAAGACCATGTGCCCAACGCGGAGGTGGCGGCGCAACTGCCGCGGCTGGGGAAATTCGCGGATGCGGCGGACGTGGTGAAAAAAACCGGAGTTAGGAACGTACTGGTTACGGCGCCGGGGTTGGAACAGCGTCAGCTGCAGGATATCGTCTATGAGATACAACCCCTGGTGAAAAACGTGGGCTTTATTCCGGACATGGGCAGCATGCCTCTTTCCAATATGGAGGCGGAAAGCCTGATCGACGGTCACATGATGATGTTCAGCGTGCGGAACAACCTGCGCAGCCGGACGAACCGCCTGTTAAAATGGATTTTTGACTGGTGTCTGACACTGGTAGGAACCATCTGTATTTCCCCTTTCCTGATTATCCTTGGAATATGGATCTACTGCGATTCTCCCGGGCCGGTGATCTTTAAACACCGGCGGATCGGAAAAGGCGGGAAAGAATTCTGCTGCTATAAGTTCCGGACGATGTGCGTTGACGCCAAAGACAGGCTGGAAGAACTTCTGGAAACGGATCCGAAAGCCAAAAAGGAATGGGAAGAGAATTTTAAACTGAAGCACGATCCCCGGGTGACCCGGAGCGGAAATTTCCTGCGCAGTACCAGCCTGGACGAGCTGCCCCAGATCTTTAATGTGTTAAAAGGCGAGATGAGCCTGGTGGGCCCCCGGCCGATTATTAAAGAAGAAATACATTATTACGGAAAGTATATTGACGATTATTATATGGTGCGGCCCGGGATTACCGGCATGTGGCAGACCAGCGGGCGCAGCGATACGGGCTATGAGCAGCGGGTGCAGATGGATACCTGGTATGTGCGGAACTGGGATTTCTGGTTTGACGTGGTGCTGCTTTGGCGCACGATGAAAGTAGTAATCCAGCGGAAGGGTGCGTATTGAATTTTTTGGGGGAGTTTTCAGTGCACAGACTTTATGATATGGTTTTTACGAATCAAAAAGAGAAGCAGAAACTTTATTATAAAGCGATAAGTTTAGAAGTTAACGCACAACAGGGGATGTTATTTTTATCCAAAGAAGCAAGCGTTGATTTGTTAACGTATTTTAACTGTTTTAGTATAATCAAATGGAAACAGTATACGACATTAAAGGAACTTATTATAGCCGGAGAAATTGCAGGAAAAGCTGAAATAAAAATTTTTACCGCAGGTAAAGGCGGAAAAACAATCGATATTTTTAAAACCGAAGGTGTATTTGTTAAAAGTTTTAAGATTAAAGATTTAAGCGGAGAACTTTTAGGATTAGAAATAAAGGCGACTACGGATTGCTGTATAAAAGAAATTTCTTATAACGGAGAATTTGAAAGCTGGCGTAATTTAAAGATAAGGGCTGTTATCTGTACATATAAAAGAGAAAAGTATGTTAATGCAACCATTAAAAAACTTTCTGATTTCAGTCATGAATTTCCCTGGTTCAGCAGTTTGGTGGTTGATAACGGCTCTACTCTGCCAACGTGTAATACGGAAATAGTAAAAATCATCCATAATCCCAACTATGGAGGCAGCGGAGGCTTTACCCGCGGTTTAATGGAAGAGTTGCGAAGCAACAGCAGTGATTATGTACTGTTAATGGATGACGATATTGATTTGGAACCTGCCGTTTTGAATCACATGTATGGGTTACTTTGCGGCATAAAGGAAGAGTATAAGGAAAGTTTTCTTTCCGGTGCAATGCTGCGGATGCAGACCCCTGTAATCCAGCATGAAAATACAGCCTACTGGGGCAAAATTCGTTTGCATAGCTTGGGAAGCGGATGGGATTTATCAAAACAGGATACGCTGGTAAAAAATGAGCAGATACCTGACCGGGAAAATCATTACGGCGCATGGTGGTTCTGCTGTATTCCCTTAACCCGTGTTCCGCAAATAGGGTACCCTTTGCCGGTGTTTATTAAAGGCGATGATATTGAATACGGCATACGGAATAATCGCAAAATAATTCATATGAACGGCATCGGAATATGGCATGAAGCCTTTGAAAACAAACAGTCTTTGTGGGTCGATTATTATGCCTATCGGAATTTTTTTATTATGAACCAGTACGCTAAAGGCTGTAACCGATGGACGCTTTTGGCCATGATTTGCGGCCGGTTGACGGTACACTTCATAAAAAGGCATTTTAAGGAGACGAAAATATTTAACATTGCATTGCGTGATGCAATGCAGGGGTTTGACAGGCTGACCGCGGTTCCTGCCGAAAAGCAGCTTGAACAAGTTAGGGCATTGCAGGGGGACGGCAGTTATATAGCGGCAGTATTTTCCATTTTATGGAAAGCATTTAAATGTATGTTTTTGTATGAAAAAATCAAGAAGGACTATCTTGCTTTTCGACAGGAAAAACTTATGGACGCTGTGTTTTGGCGGGAATATTTGAAAAATGGAAAATATACTTTATAGAACTGGTTTACGGAACACGGAATATGGAAATATTAAATTATAATTGGATTAAAAACACTTTTATAAAATTGAAGAAACATCAGTTCCTATTTGAAGAATTGGTGAAACGCGATTTTAAACAAAAATATAAAAGAACTGTTTTGGGAATGGCATGGAGTATTTTATCCCCGCTTCTTACGTTGTTGGTATTAAAAGTTATTTTCTCTCATTTTTTTGGTCAGAGGATAGCCCATTACACAATATATCTGTTCTGCGGAAACCTGCTATTTTCTTATTTTAGCGAGTCTACAAGGACAGGGATGGGGGCATTAATGAGCAATGCGGGGATATTTAGCAAGGTGAACATCCCAAAGTATCTGTTTTTATTTTCTAAAAATATATCTTCCCTTATTAATTTTTTGTTAACATTATGTGTATTTTTTATATTTGTATTTTTTGAGGGAATTCCATTTACACTAAAATTTTTTGCACTATTATATCCTGTATGCTGTCTGATTATTTTTAATCTTGGTATCGGTTTGATTTTATCTGCATTGTTTGTGTTTTTTAGGGATATAGGTTATTTATATAATGTATTTACCATGCTTTTAATGTATGCATCTGCAATATTTTACACTATCGAAACATTCCCGGAAAAATATCAGATGGTTTTTTACTTAAATCCTGTATTTTGCAATATCGCGTATTTCAGGAGCATTGTTCTGGAAGATACGATTCCATCTTTAAATCTTCACATTTTGTGTTTTTTATATGCTGTAATCGCTTTATTTATAGGAACTTTTATTTATAAAAAATTTAATCACAAATTCTTGTATTATATTTAAATTCGACAAGGAGTTTGGCAGTGTCCATTATTGAAGCAAAGGATGTATCCATACGATACTTAACAGGTGATTTTAAGGATATCGGCCTAAAAGAATATGTGGTTCGCAAGCTTCGTGGTAATTACCATGTGACGGAATTTTGGGCAGACCGACATATTACTTTTTCTCTTGAAAAAGGTGATATGTTGGGGATAATCGGATCTAACGGAGCCGGCAAATCAACGTTGTTAAAGGCAGTTTCCGGAATCATGGTTCCTACAGAAGGAAGTCTTAAGATTTCCGGAAACATAGCCGCTCTTTTGGAATTAGCCAGCGGCTTTGATAAAGATTTAACAGTGAGGGAAAACGCATATTTAAGGGGAGCGATGCTGGGTTACACTCGTAATTTTATGAATGAAAAATATGAATCGATTATTGACTTTGCTGAGTTACAGGATTTCCAGGATCGTCCTTTTAAGCAACTTTCAAGCGGGATGAAAAGCAGGTTGGCGTTTTCTATTGCATGTCTTGTAAATCCGGATATATTAATTTTGGATGAAGTACTGAGCGTCGGCGATGGAGCGTTTGCAAAAAAGAGCGGGGATAAGATGAAAGAGATCCTTAAAAGCGGGGTTACCGGGATTTTAGTTTCACATTCTTTGCCACGCGTGAGGAATTTATGTAATAAAATTTTATGGATTGATCATGGTAAACAAGTTGCCTTTACAGATGAGGTGAATTTGTACTGTGATGCGTATGAAGAGTTTTTAAATTCTAAAATATTACCTGAAGATCGGGAACAAGTAAAAGCGATGGCCGCCAATTTAAAAAAACGTAAAGATAAAGCAAAACTACTAGCCAATCGCAATGAAGCCCAGAAACTGGAAGATATGTTAAATAAAGGGACAAGTGATGCGGCTATTCAGGCTGCAATCAGTTTATTAAAAAAGAAAAAACCACAGGTGTTGAAATAGTAACACAAATGGGCAATGCATTTTTTATGCGAAATAAAATTAATCATAAGGAGCATTTTTTATGGAATGTATTTTACAGAATATTGTTTTACCAAACAGGGAAGTTTGTGCTGAAACCAATCTTTATCTACGTCACGATAAAGGGGTGGTAGTATATGAAGATAAAATTGTATTTGAGAAGGATACAGCCTGTGATTTTTCTACATATTTTAATTCTTTTTCTCTGAATAAGTGGCTGGAATATACTAATTTAGATAATATTGGCATCAGTATGGTCTTGGAAGGTCGTTTTTTTGTAGAGGTCTATTCGACTATTTGGTTTAAAGGGCAGGTAATACAGGATTGTGTTTATTCTAAAGAATTTTCGTGTCCAATGCCTGTAGAAATAAAGGTTCCAGTAGATATTTCAAAAAATGATAATATTTATTTCAGATTAATCAGTTTACAGGAAAACAGCGTGGCAAAAAAATGCGCTTATTACACAGATGTTAATGAAACAACATTAAATCCTGTTAATATTGATTTGGTAATGTGTACTTTTAAAAGGGAAGAGTACATCAAGCGAAATATTAAGTTATTAAAGGATAATTTTCTTGAAGCAAAAAAATATAACGCATCCGGACATTACAATGTTATTGTAGTGGATAATGGACAAACATTGAAAAAAGAAGATATAGAAACTGGTGATGGAAAAGTACAACTTTATCCTAATCTTAACACTGGTGGCGCCGGTGGGTTTTCACGTGGAATGATAGAATCGTTAAAACAAAAAAGAGCTACCCATATCTTGTTTATGGATGACGATGTCCTGGTACAAATAGAAGCGTTTGAACGGACTTATAACCTGCTTCGTCTTTTGAAAGAAGAATATAAAGACGCATTTCTGGGTGGAGCGATGTTCCGGATGGACCAAAAGAATATTCAGCACGAAAATCTTGCTGCTTTCAGGGGGAGTTATCTGCTGGGAATGAAAGGAGGACTGAATGTAGCTGACTATATAAATGTTCTTTTTAACGAGAAATTTGAAAAACTTGACAATATGTATTGCGCGTGGTGGTACTGTTGCATGCCGGTAACAATGTTGGGGCTCGATAATTTGCCGTATCCGTTCTTTATTCGGATGGATGATATGGAATTCTCGATTCGAAATATTAAGCATTGCATGAGTATGAACGGTATTTCTGTATGGCATGAGGCTTTCGATAAAAAGTATTCAGCCCTCATGGAAAATTATTTTATGTTCAGGAACAATATGGTTGTAAATACAATACATATGAACTACCCGCTGACAGGGCATATCAAGTTTTTTATGAGGCGGTTTGTGAAAGAAATATTCCGCTACGATTATCCGGGCGCTGAGCTTCTGCTGGACGGAGTTGAGCGTTTCTTGGAGGGGCCTGAATTTTTTAAGAATGTGGATACAGTAGAAGATTTGAAGGTACATGGCGCTAAACAATTAAAAACAAAACCTATACAAGAGATAACGGAAATGGAACCGTTTTGGGGCGCATATTGGCAGGACGTAGATAATGTTTATGAAGGAAAACTCAAAAAAATTTTCCGTTTTTTGACGATCAATGGACATCTTTTGCCGGATTTTTTCTTCAAAGAAAGAGGCTACGCAGAGTATGGTTATTTTACAAACAGCAAAATGTACTTCTGTAAAAAAATGCTGTTAGGGTGCGACCGGAATTTTGATACAGGGGTAATTTTAAAAATTGACCGGATGAAATGTTTCTCACTGATTTGTCGTTACATAAAATTAAACATCTCACTTGTACTTAATTATCAGAAACTCCGGAAAGAATATAAAAACAGCTTTAAGGAAATGACAGGAATAGATTTTTGGAAAAAGTACTTAAAACTTGAAGTTTAAGTGAAGATGTAAGATTGGTAGCAGGAAGGTTTTTTATGGAACAGAAATATAAAAATTTTTTGAAAAAAGTTTTACCTTACCAGGCAATTCAGGCTGGCAAGAATATAAGAGATGAATTTAATAAAGCAAAAGAAGAGAAGGAAAAGAAAAAGCAGGAAGAAATGCAGATAAAAGCAGAACTTCAGGCTGCGGAAAAGATGGAAGCAGAAAAAAACAAAACAAATGAAGGATATTTAGAAGCAGAAGTTCAGAAACTGAACGAGATTAATATCAGATTAAAAGAACTGGCTGATTTGCAAGATAAGTTAAAAACAATTAATGAACTTGATGCCAGATTGAAACGATTGGAAACATCATTGGCACAAATTGACGGTCTGCTACGAATCAATATAGAACCGGCCAAACTTCCCAAAGCCGGAGGGCAGCTTAGAATTCAGCAGTTGGCCTCTCTTTCCATATTAAAAAAACTGACCAGGTTTTTTGCACAACATGAAGTACATTACTGGCTGGATTTTGGAACACTTCTTGGAGCAGTACGGCATAAAGGGTTCATCCCTTGGGATGATGATATTGATATCTCTGTTCCCCGGGCGGATTATGAAAAATTAAAAACGATTATACCGGAATTCTGTCATGATGGCTTTTCTTATAGCGAGGGGGATATAATCCGTATTTTTTACAAAAGAACTTCTGCTCAGGTAGATATTTTCCCGTATGATTCGGGTAACTCAGTGGCGTTGCCTGCGGGAAACAAGTATCGAGATTTTAATAATAAGGTACAGCAGTTGTATAAAAGTGTGCCCTTTAACATCATAACCTTCCGTCAGAGCATTATACCGGAAGGATACAAAAAGAAAATTCATGATATATACAAAAAAGAGCTTTTAGAAAACAAGCCGGTACCAGATAAAGCTTTTATGTTTTTAGCCTATCACTGTTTTGCATTTAAGCGGGTTGCCTATGAATATAATGACATTTTTCCCTTGCGGGAAATTGACTTTGAAGACGGTGTGTTTTCCTGTCCCCACCTTACTGATAAGTTTCTGCATAAATATTGGGGAGATTATATGAGCCTTCCTAAAAATTGTAATACGCATCATCCGGGTATGTTAAACGCTATGGCAGATTACAATAACGTTTCGGAAATGCTGGCTTTAATAAACAGTGAAAAGAGTAAATAAAACGTTTGATAAATTATATAAATTTTGTTTGTATTGTTTAAGGTGAGAAAATTTATGGATGAGAAAAAAATAGTAATCATTGGTGGTACGAGTGGAATAGGTTTAGCAATGGCAGGTGTTTTATCTGAAAGGAAGGATGTTCATGTTACGGTTTTGGGACGGAATTCTTCCAAATTGGATAAAATCCAACATGTAACATTTGAAAAATTTGATATAAATAAAGATAATATTTCTATACTGCAAAAACATTTAGATGCCGATGCGCTGATCATAACGGCAGGAATTGGCAGATTAGCCGAGTTCTCCACTTTTACAGACTGTGAAATCGAAAAGGTTATTAATACTAATTGCACATCTATTCTTAAAATAATTCGACTGTTTTATCCAAGATTGCAAAACAAAAAACCATTTTACTGTTGCGTAATCAGCTCAATTACGGGTCTGCTGGCATCGCCGTTGTATTCGGTTTACAGTGCATCCAAAGCTGCTTTATGTAAATTTATTGAGGGGGTCAATGTAGAATTAAAAATGACCGAAAGCGCTAATATTATAACAAATATTGCACCCGGTCATTTGGATGGAACTTCATTTGAAGGAAAAGAAACAAATGTTGAGCGTTTGATTCCCTTGGCAAATAAGTTTATAGCTGCAATAGAATCAAGGCAAGAACTATACATCCCTAAGTACAGGGAGTGCTATCAGGCTGTATTGGCAAGGTATCACGAAAATCCTTTGAATTTCGGGACTGAAAGCTATACTTATAAAAGCAATACCGCACGAATTAACAAAACTCCGCTAATTAAAGTAGGCTATTTGAGTGGCACCTTTGATTTGTTTCATGTAGGCCATTTAAATCTTTTGAAACGGGCCAAACAATATTGCGACTATCTTGTTGTTGGCGTCCATAAAGATGCTTCACACAAAGGGAAAATTACGTTTATTCCCTTTGAAGAACGTATGCGAATAGTAGGTTCTATTGATGTCGTTGACAGGGTGATAGAATCATTGCCGGAGGACAAAGATGTTTACGATCAGATTATAAAATATGATTATCTTTTCGTAGGAAGCGATTATAAGGGAACGGAACGTTTTAATCGTTATGAAGAATATTTTAAAGATAAAGGCGTTCAAATTATATATTTTCCCTATACGCAAGGAACAAGCAGCACAAAATTACGGTTGGCACTTGACGCAATTGTAAAGTTTGCTGAAAAGTGAGTTGAAAAAGAAACAGTATTAATTATTAATATTTAATATAAAACTGTATAAAACTGTAAACTGCGGAAAACAACGTCAGCTTTTATATGAAGCACACTTGATAATGGGGACTTTCGCTATATAAATACCAGCATTGTTGTAGTGTTAACGAATGCCAAACAAAGATTTTAAGAAAGCAGAACGGGTTACAAGATATGCCAGACCAAAGCAAAAGAAAAATTTCCCAATTATTCGGAAAACAAGATATGCGTAAAAACCTTTTCCGATAGGGATTAATGTATTAAAGAAAGTTAAAAGAGAATGCCAATTAATATAAAAACAACCTAAAATATCAAAGATTAAAATCAGGACACTATAAACACCCAGCCAAGATAAAATTTGGGCAAGAACTTTAGTATAATGTGAAATATAACCGGAAAGAATAAATACACAGAGGCAACCGCCTATGCTACCTACGATGTCAATGATTCCATGATAAACGTTAGCACGATACAAGGCTACGTCTTTAAAGTTTATAATACACCAGACCCAGCACAAGCTAAGTATCAGCATAATAACCATTTTACATTCTTGTGAAATATGTGGGAAAATTGATCGGTGAATATCTTTATATAAAAAACCAAAATACATAAACAGTAAACCGAAAAATCCGGATTGAATACAAAACGGTAACCATATAAAGTCTTTTGATATAGTAGCAAACAGAAATAAAATAATTACCGTGCAAATGCGTAGCGTTTGTTTTTTTTCGGAAAGATATTTTAAGGTAATGCTGCTCCAAAATAATGCCCATAAGAACCAGATTGCGCCAACAGAAGAGGCTTTGAAAGGAATTTTCTGGTTATAACCTCCACCGTATAGCGCAGTGATTAGTTTTGCAAAGCCTGCTTGAAAATAGTCTGCACCATGACTAAATGCCATTATCATGGAGAAAATAACTATCAATATAGATGCTGTGGCATATGGCTTCATTAAGCTTAAAAATTTGTTTTTAACATACGCGTAAAAATTTGTTTTTTGATTAAGAAGAAAGCCACTGATATAAAAAAACAGGGGCATATGAAAAGTATATACTACTTTTACTATGCCATACACACCCAAATGTCCTAATATTACACAGATTATGCCAATGCCTTTTGCGATATCAATGATATTGTTTCTTTTCTCTTCCATAAGACAGCTCCACTATGAATAATAAAGATTGCATTTCATTATATCAGATGTTGGCTTTAGTTTAAAGGAGATTTTTAATTATAAAATGGAAGTTTTTTGTGCTATAATTATTTAATTAAAACTGTTTTGATTTTATAAGTGACAACAGTTTCTTGTTTTTCTGTACGTTAAATTTTAGAGACCATTAAAATGGAGGTAGTTGGTTCATGTATGATTACTTGATTGTAGGCAGTGGTTTGTTCGGCAGTGTATTTGCGCATGAAATGAAAGCCCGCGGAAAAAGTGTACTGGTCATTGAACGGCGTGATCATGTAGGCGGAAATATTCATTGCGAAGAAAAAGAAGGCATTAATATCCATCAATACGGAGCTCATATTTTCCATACAGACTACAAAAATGTGTGGGAGTATGTGAACCGGTTTGTAGAATTTAATAATTATGTGAATTCACCGGTAGCCAATTATCATGGGGAACTGTATAATTTGCCGTTTAACATGAATACATTCAGCAAGATGTGGGGGGTAATTACGCCGAAAGAAGCAGCGGAGAAAATTGCCCAGCAGAGGAAAGTGATTACCGGCGAACCAAAAAATCTGGAGGAACAGGCAATTTCGCTAATTGGTACTGATGTCTATACTAAACTGATCAAAGGTTATACAGAAAAGCAATGGGGCAGAACCTGTACTGAGTTACCTGCCTTTATTATCAAAAGACTTCCTGTCCGCTATACGTTTGATAATAATTACTTTAATGACCGTTTCCAGGGAATTCCCATGGGCGGCTACAATAAGCTGATTGATGCATTGTTAGAAGGCATTGAGGTTCGAACCGGTGTGGATTACAATGAGCAGCGGGAGGTATACAGGGATTCGGCCAGGACGGTAATATATACCGGTCCTATTGATGCCTATTTTGGGTATCGGCTGGGGCAACTGGAATACCGCGGTTTGCGTTTTGAAACAGAACGACTGGAGGAAGAGAATCATCAGGGCGTTGCGGTTATGAATTTTACCGCACGGGAAGTTCCATATACCCGCAGTATCGAACATAAGCATTTTGAGTATGGAAAGCAGCCGGTTACTTATGTGACAAAAGAATATCCGGCAGAATGGAGACCTGGTGAAGAAGCATATTATCCGGTTAATAATGATAAAAACCAGCTTCTATATGAAAAATATGCAAGCCTCGCGAAAAAAGAAAAAAATGTGATTTTTGGCGGTCGACTTGCAGAGTACAAATATTACGATATGGATGACGTAATTTACAGTGCATTGCAGTGTGTGGAAAAAGAACTGGCAAAAACAAAATAGCACAGGTATCAGGCTAATGAGGTGTTGACAAAGCGCATTGTTGGCAATAGGGAACTTCGGAAAATTAGTTTGATAGTTCAGATAGGCATGGAGGAGCAGGTTTGATTAGTCGACCTAAAGTATCGGTTATTGTGCCGGTATACAATGAAGAACGATTTCTGCAAGAATGTATGGACAGTGTGTTGACGCAAACGCTGAAAGAGATTGAGGTGTATTGTGTTGATGATGGTTCAACAGATAAGTCGTTAGACATTTTGAAACAATATGCAAAAAAAGATTCCCGGGTCATTGTTGAAGTTCAGGGGAACCTGGGGGTTTCTACCGCTAGGAATAAGGCGTTGCTCCATTGCAACGGTGAATTTGTGTGTTTTATGGACGGTGATGATTTATATCCTGATAAGAATATTTTAGAAGTTCTTTATAAAAAGGCCATAGAGCATAACGCAAAAATATGCGGCGGTTCTATGGAAGGTTTTGACGGCAGAAGGAAATGGACTTTTTCTGGCTATTTAAAAGATTTTACAATTCCAGAGGAAGGAATTATCCGTTTTCAGGACTATCAATTTGATTATGGTTACCAACGCTTTATTTTTGAAAGAAAACTACTGATCGAAAACGACATTCTTTTTCCGGATTATAAAAGATTTCAAGATCCGCCATTCTTTTTAAAAGCAATGTTAAAAGCCGAAAGTTTTTATGGAGTAAAAGAAGTTACTTATAATATTCGTTCCGGGCACCAGCTTCCGCCGGGTGCCTGGCCGGCAGAAAAAATTAATGATATGTTGCGTGGCTGGCTGGATAACTTGTCCATGTCTAAAGAACTGCATATGGCAAAACTGCATAATGTTGTGATCAGCCATATTGATGAGGCGCATATGCAGGAAGCCATACAAACCTGTCTGGCACAGGACAACCGAGATACTTTTATATTGTTGTTAAAAATCAATGAAGCTATCGATACGGAGTTGCTGGATGAAAATAAGGATAAAAAAGATTATATCATAACCCAGTTACGGGATTTATATAACCGTTATTGTCGCAATATTAATGAATGTTGTGCAAAAGTTGAGGAGAACAGGAAGCTACAGGAAGGAAATAAAAAATTAAGTGTTGAAAATAATGATTTAAATGAAAAAAATCAAAACCTGAATCATGAAGCAGAACAATTGCGGAATGAAAATGCAATGTATCGACAGAATCTAATCCTGTTGGATGAGCAAAAGCAGCGGTTAGAGGATGAGTTGTGGCATGTATATCATTCGGTATCTTTTCGTACAGGGCGGATATTTACCTATATTCCGCGAAAAATACGTGATTTTTTATGGAAAAATAAAAACCGTTAATGTTAATATAAATGCAGTTTTTATCTTAATATTAAAGAAAAGAGGGTATTGGGTTGAAAATCGCTATTGCAGGTACAGGGTATGTAGGTTTGTCAAACGGCATTTTATTGGCGCAGCATAACAAGGTGGTAGCTCTGGACATTATTCCGGAAAAAGTTGCGCTGCTGAATGCCAAAAAGTCGCCAATTGTAGACAAAGAAATAGAAGAATATCTGGCTGAAAAAGAGCTTGACTTTACAGCAACGTTAAGCGCCGAGGAGGCGTTTAACGGTGCTGCTTTTATTATTATTTCCACGCCAACCAATTATGATCCGGATAAGAATTATTTTGATACTTCTTCTGTGGAATCGGTCATTGATCAGGTAATCAAAATCAATCCGGATGCAGTTATGGTCATCAAGTCAACGGTTCCGGTAGGTTATACGAAAAGAATAAAAGAAAAATACCACACGAATAACATTATCTTTTCTCCTGAATTCCTACGGGAAGGGAAGGCACTGTACGACAACCTGTACCCATCGCGTATTGTAGTGGGGGAAAAATCGGAACGGGCCAAAACCTTTGCCAGCCTGCTGGCAGGAGGGGCTATCAAAAAGGATATCCCCATGGTGTTTACTGATTCTACGGAAGCGGAGGCAATCAAGCTGTTTGCCAATACCTATCTGGCACTGCGGGTGGCCTATTTCAACGAACTGGACAGTTACGCCCAGGTGCGCGGCCTGAACACAGAAGATATCATAAAAGGCGTGTGCATGGACCCGCGCATTGGCGATTTTTATAATAATCCATCCTTTGGTTATGGCGGATATTGCCTGCCGAAGGATACCAAACAGCTGCTTGCCAACTATGCCCATGTGCCCCAAAACCTGATTGGCGCCATAGTAGCGGCAAACCATACCCGCAAGGATTTTATTGCAGATTCCATTTTAGCCAAAAAACCGAAAATTGTAGGTGTGTACCGCCTTACGATGAAAACGGCATCGGATAATTTCCGGGCTTCTGCAATTCAGGGCGTTATGAAACGGATCAAGGCCCATGGGGTTGAAGTAGTTGTGTATGAGCCAACCTTGAAAGATGACAACTTCTTTAACTCCCGGGTGATTCGCGATTTTGATGAATTTAAGAAGATCAGCGACGTGATTGTAGCAAACCGTTGGGAGAAAACACTGGAAGATGTGAAGGACAAGGTATATACTAGGGATTTGTTTACGAGGGATTAAGCTATATTATTATTGGCCGTATTGTTACAAGATTTATTTCAATAAGAATTTTCAAACTGTTTAGAAGGAGTGCTCGTAATGTTGCCCAAGGTATCGGTTATTGTTCCCATATTCAACAAAGAAAAATACTTGAGAAACTGTCTGGATATTTTATTAAGCCAGTCACTTCAGGATATAGAAATTATTTGTGTCGATGACTTTTCTGTAGATTCAAGCCGAGAAATTCTTTATGAATACGCAATGAAGGACAACCGGATAATATGTGTTTTCCATGAAGAGAATAAAAGCACTTCCCAAACAAGAAAAGATGGCGTTCTTGTATCGACCGGTCAATACATTATGTTTGTTGACGGTGATGACGAGTTGTATCCGGACAGTTGCGAAAAGGCGTATAATGCTATAGAGAAATATCAGACAGATATAGTCCACTTCAACACCACTATTAATAATTGTGCTAAAGTTCCACAGGCCAGAATTGATATGAATAAAAAATTAGTTCAGCCTTTTTTGGGAAATTTAGTGACGGAAGATTTAATTATTTCTTGCTGGAAAGATAGAAAATTTGGATTTCAGATCTGGAATAAGATTTATAATGGTCAAATTGTTAGAAAAGCATTTTCGGAAGTTGAAGACGGGAGTTTCCCAAAAGCACAGGATTTATATGCATTCTTTTTAATTGCTTTTTATTCTAAAACGTATTATGGGATAGAAGATGAACTATATAAATACAATTTTGGCTTGGGCGTTACCGGTCGGGATTTTATTCCGTTAAGTAACTTTAGAACGTTATTAACCGAAAAAAGAGTCCATGAAGCTTTGACACGTTTTTTAGAAGGCAAACATGAAAAGGAAAAATACAGTGAGGTTCTACAGGGCATTTATAATGGCTTTTTAAATGAATGTGTGGTGCGATGGCGGGACAATCTTTATGATTCTGCTAAATCAGAAGGTTTTGAATTGTTGACAGAAGTATTTGGTCTGGAAGATGTTTTGTGTTTTCTGGCGAGAACAGACTGGGATCCGGAAGTTCGTATTGGTGAACTGATGAAAGATGTAGCGTTCTTTCGCTATAAAAAACGAGATAAAAAGAAAAAAACGATTGCAGCATATTACCGATGTATTGCGAACGGTGGCGCACAGCACGTGGTAGCTATGCTTTGCAATCGCTGGGCCGAAATGAAGGATGAAAGCGGAGACTATCTGTATGACGTTGTTCTAGTAACAGATGTTGAACCAGTGGCCGATGAATATGGTTTGTCTAAAAAGGTGAAAAGAGCTTTTGTACCACCGTTTGCGAGTTCAGTGAAAGAACATTTTCGGGAACGATATAAAGCTTGGGTTAATATAATACAAGATTTTAACATTGATATTGTGGTAAGTAGCTTATGGGTGGATCCTGTTATTTACTGGGACATGCTTGCCATAAAGGGACAAAAATCGAAACCGGCTTTTATTATCCATACCCAAAGCTTTTGTGCAGTGCCTTTTGAATTTCAGGGGAATAATGCAACAACTCAAATTTATAAATATATGATTTGTGATGGGGTAGTAACATTATCTGAATGCGATAAGTTATTTGTTTCCTCGTTTAACAATCATGTTCGTTATATAGACAATCCTATAGCTTTTAAGCCACAAGAACTTCCTTTAAGTACTTACGATGAAAATACATTAGTCTGGGTTGGTCGTATTTCTTATGAAAAGCAGCCATTAGACGCTATAAAAATGATGAAATTTGTGGTCGAAAAAATACCTGATGCAAAGTTGCTTCTCGTTGGTGATGGAAATGAGACTTTAAATAAACAGATTCGCGAATTAATTCAGCAATATGAATTAGAGGCCAATATAGATGTGATTGGTTTTACATTGGATGTTGGAGCGTATTATAAACGTTCTTCAGCGATGATCTGCACCTCAAAATATGAAGGATTTTGTCTAACTATTGCCGAAGCGTTAGCTTTTGGTTTACCCGTAATAAGTTATGATATGCCTTGGTTAACTTTTATGCAAGACGGAAGAGGAATCATTACAGTGCCGCAAAAAAAATATGAAATATTAGCCCAAACTGTGGTTGAACTGCTTAGTAACAAAGAGCGCATAAAAGAATTAGGAAAACAAGGGAAACAATTGATAACAGAAATTGCAAACGAGAATATAGAAATAGAATGGGAGGATTTTTTTGAAAATATTCCGATAGCAAAAGAAAAAGATAATGAGCAAGATTTTGCAAGGATACTTTTTAAATATCTTACATTATATCAATATGACGGTAAAATCAAGGCCGTAAACGCAGAAATTCAAAAGGTAAAACGCGTTGACAATGAATTGAAAAAAGCGAAAGCAACGCTACAAAACGCACAAAATAAAAACAAAACATTGGAAACCAATCTAAAGAAAGAAACAGAAGAGAACAAAAAGGGCAAAGCATTACTTGATAAAATTAAGCGAGAAAAAGATTTCTTTGCGAAAGAACTAACTAATGTCAAGAGCGGATATTCTTTTAGAATAGGACGCATTATTACCTGGTTGCCCAGAAAACTGACGGGAAGGAAGTAACTGTTGTGTATAGTTACCTAGGTATAAGCCTGACATTGTGAACTTAAAGTTTTATAAAGAAAAATAATTAAAGAAAGGCAATTTTGGTAAATCAAATGAATAAAATTAGCTTTTACAACATTAATAAAAAGACAACTAGAATTGATTTTACGGTAGTAACGGAGATGGATAGTGTACCAAGAAATGAAGAAAATATTTATTTTGAATTCAATTGCGAAAATAACGTATCAAATTCGGCTTTGGCCTGTTCATTTATCGCATTGATTATGAATGCGTATAAAAAAGTATATATTGATCTTCCACTTCCACAAAACTGTCTGTCTTTTTTACGTAATGGTTTAAAATCGGAAATCACTTGTAAAGAAGAGATTGCAGACTCAATTAATAACCGAAATAATACTAATTTGAACAATATTGCACTGTTATTTTCAGGTGGTTTTGATTCTTTAGCTGCTATGAATTTGTTTAATCCAGGTAGGCTAAAACTTATATCCTTGGACTACGGGGGGGTCTTTGCTGACGAAAAGTTATGCTTCAGTCAATTTAAAACATATAATGTTGCAACCAATTGTCGAGCGAGTAACTTTTTTAAGTATGCTAGTAAATTTTATGTACCCGCTTTCAGTATAGGAGCAATACTTTATGCAGAAAAACTTGCTATCGGTTATGCAGCTTCGGGTGATATTTTAGAAGCATTTCACGATTTTAATTGCACTTACCCAAACTATGTTTACCCAGGAAGTTATCTTAATATACGACAAGTTAGACCAACATTTGGTTTAACAGAAGTTGGTACAGCAATGATTGTAAAAAAGATGTTGCATCCATCGTTAATTAATACGGCAATCAATTCGCTAGCTAAACCGGGATCAACAAAAAGATTACGAAAAGATGTTCTTTTGAATTTTGTGGGAGGGGAATGCCCAATAAATACCATTAAAACCCCGTTGAAATTTGGGCGAGACTATGTAATGGATTTTCTTTTTCTACATATTTTTAAATATAATAAATCTTTAGGTGAAAAAATGGTGACTTCCGTTCCTAAAGATGTAATAGAGTTCTTAACTTGCCATAAATTAGATTTTTACAAAAAAATTAATCCTAAAAGCTTACGTAATATACCTGATGATATTAATATGAATTTCTTTTTAGATACATTATATAAATGCGGAATCGATATTTACAATAGTGAAGATTTTAAAGAATTGCATGAGACGAGAAGTTTGCTTGCTAAATATTACAACGAAGAAAATAAAAATATCAAAATTGGGGTTTTATAGAAAAACTGGAGTGTTTATGCAAAGATATAATGCAATAGATTGTTTAAAAGGAATATCGTGTATTGCCGTAATTTTAATTCACTTTAATTTTTCGGGAAATTATGGCATTGTTGCCAGTACGCTATCCAAGTTTTCGGTTCCTTTTTTCTTTTTCGTTTCCGGTTTCTTTTTTAATTGGGACGAAACCAAAAAGAAGATCTTACATGTTTTGAATCTAATCATAAATGCAGAAGTATTTTATGTCATCTTTACGATTTTGTATAATTTGTTGTTTTTTTCACAAAATAGGTTGTTTTCCGTATTAGAGAAACGCATTACGTTTGATCATTTTTTGCGTTTTCTCATAGCCAATCATCCACTAATATATGGTCATTTATGGTTTATGTTTTCATTACTATATATTTATATATTATTTTATTTAATTTATACAATTACCCCCCCCCCGGGTATATTAAGAAACTTAAAAACAATAAGGCCGCATATGTAGTTTTGGGTATTGTACTAATGATAGGGTTCTCTGCTCTTGATAATTTTCATAATGTTTTAGGTATTAAATCCTATTTCAAAACACCTTTTTCGACCAGCTATATCTCATACTTTCATTTATTTATTTTTAGAGCTTTGCCGTTTTTTTGTTTGGGAATATATTTTAGACTTATAGAAACGAAAATTAGAAATCTTCCATCGGTTTTATTTAGGAAGGATGTTTTTTCGTGTTTACTTGCGTTAGGCGGGGTATTGAGTGTATGGGAACGCTTTAATTTTCATTCATCTCAGTATTACCTTGGTACATATATTATTTTTATTTTATTATGTTTATTTTCCATTAAATATTCTGACTGGAATAATAAAATGTTAAACTTTATAGGGAACAAACTTTCCTTAAATGTATATGTTTATCATATTGCAATTGGATGGTGCGTTTCTTTATTATCATGGAAATATCGTTATATTGATAAAACTTTTTTTGCGAGTGTTAAAGGTTTTGTCATAGTTTTGGCTACACTATTGGTTACGTATATGGTTTATAATATTAAAAGTTACCTAAAGTATTCTAAAAAAATGAAATAATAGAAAGAAAACTTTAAAGGAGCGTATTGATTATGGGAATTCCGAAAGTTTCCGTTATAATCCCAGTATATAATGCACAGAATTATTTAAGTGAATGTATTGACAGCGTTTTAAGACAAACGATGCAGGATTTTGAAGTTATTTGTATTGATGACGGATCCAGTGACGATTCCTATTCAATTCTAAAAAAATATGCAGAGACTGAAGAAAGAGTAGTTTTGTTTTCGCAGACAAATCAGGGAGTTAGTACCGCCAGAAATGTTGGAATAGACAAAGCAAGAAGTGAATATATTTATTTCTTGGACAGCGATGATTATATAGAACCCAACATGTTAGAAATTGCCTACAAGGAAATGGAAAGTAAATCCCTTGATATTTTATATTTTGAGACATTTGCTTTTGGGGAAGAGGGAATTCCGCAGAATATTGTCGATGACAAAAATAAGTATTATGCAGTGAAATTCGATTATAATGCAGTTTATGGCGGAAAAGAATTGCTATGTAAAATGCGGGTTAATTATGATTACAGTTGTTCGGTATGGAAACAGATGATACGAAAATCATTTTTGTTTGAAAGTCAGGTTCGTTTCTATCAGGGGATTATCCACGAGGATGAATTGTACACTTTGCAGACAATGTTGCTTGCGAGACGGGTTGAATTTATTCACCGGGTTTTGCACCACAGGAGGCTGAGAGCTAATTCTATTATGACTCGGTCCATAGGGTTTGATTCTGTTTTTGGCTACTTTGTATGTTTAAAAGAGGCTTATAGATTTTTGCTGCAGAATGAATGTACTGAAAATGAGTTGAGCAGTTTATTGAGCTTGCTTAGAAGTTTTTCGGTCAATGCCCGAAATCAATATGGAAGGTTATCTGAGCAGGAACAGAAAAAGCGAAATATGCTTTCAGAAAATGATAAGTTTTTATTTAATTTGGCTATTGCAGACAGCTTGGATTTAATAAAACAACGTGATAAAGTAACTGGAGAAAAACAAAACCTCGTTCGAGACCGCGATGCTATAGCTAAAAAACTAATCGAGAAAGAAAATAGTTTTGTAATGATAGAACAGGCCAAGGCAGACGTCGCAAGGAAGTTGGCGGAGACGGAACAGAAGACTGTGAAAGCTGAGCAGGAGAAAGCGGACGTCGTGAAGAAATTGGCGGAGACGGAACAGAAGGCTGTGAAAGCAGAACAGGCCAAAGCGGACGTCGCAAGGAAGTTGGCGGAAGCGGAACAAAAGGCTGAGAAAGTCGAGCAGGAGAAAGCGGATATTGCGAAGAAGCTGACAGAAACGGAACAGAAGGCTGTGAAAGC
>NZ_FONL01000028.1 GCF_900112895.1 Succiniclasticum ruminis DSM 9236
TGAACGACATGCGAATCTGAAATATAAATTTGGAAATCGAAAATTCTGGGCAACCGGATATTACGTTAGTACGGTAGGGCTGAATGCGCAAACCATACAGAAATATATCCGGGAACAGGATAAGATGGATCAAATGGAAGATTCGTTATTCAGTAAAGAATACGAAGACCCTTTTAAGGGTAGCAAGTAGTCATACCACTGCGGCTTGAACAAAGTGAAAGCCAGCGTCATTTAGGCGCTGGCCTGTGTTGGGCCCTTATAGGGCTAAGCGAACCACCCCTTGAAGGGGTGGAAGCGATTCGTTGTTTTCCATTCCTATTTCTTGTATAATATATAAAACAGGTACTCGTTGTGGTATTTTTATTATGAAAGGTGGAATAGAAATTATGCCTTTTAACTTAAACTCGATTACAAAAGAAATGTTTGAAAAGGCCATGCAGTGCAAAAGCGCTGATGAATTAATCGCATTGGCAAAGGCGGGCGGTGTTGAGCTGACTAAGGAAGAAGCTGAAGCCTACATGGCGGAGCTGGCGGATGTCGAGCTGAACGAGGAAACCCTGAAAAAGGTCGCCGGCGACGTTTGCTGGGATAATTGCCCGACTGAAGGCAGCTGTGGACATCATGTCTGCGGAACAGTGGGCTGGGAAAACTTTAAAGGATGTTAAATTCAATATAATTAAAAACAGGCATTACAAAGTGTTGGTTTTAGGCGGTCAGTGCTTCTTTGTCAGAATGCCTGGCGTTAAAACCATACATTAATCAAATAACAATCCCCTCTCCCGGGAGCTGCCAGGGAGAGGGGGTTTATTTTGTTCATTTATCCTTTTTTATCTTCGTCAAACAGCATGGTCTGGATTTTCCGGTAATATTCTTTCTGTTGTTTGGTAAGTTCATCCATTGTACCCATGCGAAGATCCCATTTTACCCAGGACCAGGGTTCGCCGTAGGAAAGAGTAACCCTGACGGTAGCGGCATCCAGGGCAATCAGGTCTGTCTGGGGGAAGGGACCCCAGGTGTCGATTTTATATTCCCGTCCCATCGCTTCTATTTCGTCCAGCATCTGTGCGGAAATAACCCGGTTCTGCGTTTTTTCCGGTGAATTGTGCCAGTCTTTGAACCGGCTGTCGAACAGGGCTTCGGTTTTGCTCTTCCGGCTGACATCAATAAAGTGGTGCCCGCCGCTCATGCTGCCGGAACTGCTATAATGGCAACCGGACAGCCGGCCCAGCAGGATCTCGCCGTCATAGAGCTTCTGGCCGTTGTCTTTTGCCAGCTTTTCCATAAACTCCGCCAGTTTTTCATCGGAGATTTCTTTACGGAACGGGCTGTCTTTGCCGGCCCGGTTCAGGGTGATATGCTTCCCGTTCTTATATTCCACATAAAGAAGCCGGAGCGGTTTGAATTCCGTGGGTTCTGTTGTTGCGGAAGCAACGCTCACGCCGCCTTTCTGCAGCAGCTGGTCCAGATCGGCCAGGGCTTTTTCGTCGGCGGTAAAACTGCAGCCCCTGGGGAAGATACGTTCATCTTTTTTCGGTGCATCCATGATTGGCTTCACGCCCGTAAGTCCGGAAGAAGATGGTTGCGGGCGAAAATTTGAATTCATGGTGCGCATGGTGCAACGGATTTTTCCCCCTTCCCGCTGCATGATCAGTTCATACTGGCAATATCTGTGATAAAAAGAGATTTCGCTTTTTTGTATCTCGCTGGGAACAAACGATGCATCCGGTTTTGCTGCCGGTTTCTGTGCAGGCTTTTCTTCTGCTCCGGTACAGCCATGCAGTCCGCACAGACTGCAGCACAGCAAAAAGAGTCCGAATTTCCAGAATCGCATGATGACACCTCCCGTTTTGATCTCCGTGATTAAAAACGTGTTGAAAAGTTTAACCGCTTTTCCTGTTATGGAATGCTGTAACGTTTTTTCCTCTTGCATAAATATTGTAACAAAAAGAAATAACAAATGAAAGTAAGATTTAAACTTCTTTGCTGCCGCCAGAAGCATATACGAACTTATCTGTATTTCCGTAACGATTTTCCGATAACAGTTTGTCATATATGTTATAATAATAGAAACTGTTTTTTATTACAGGAGGGGGAATAAAATATGAAGATAAATACCGTAGCCATCCTTGGGGCAGGCGCCATTGGTTCCTATTTCATCTATGGGTTTTCCGCCGCGCCGGAGATTGACTTCTGCCTGATCGCCAAAGGGGAACGGAAAGAACGCCTGGAGAGGGACGGTCTCTGCATCAATGACAAAATTTATAAACCGAAAGTGAAAACGCCGGAGGAGGCAAGAGGTGTGGACCTGCTGCTGGTCTCCACCAAATATAACGGACTCCGTGACGCGCTGGAAGATATCCGTACGGTGGTTGGTCCTCATACCACGGTGCTGAGTCTGCTGAACGGGATCGACAGCGAGGAGATTATCGGCACGGTGATCGACCCGGCCCGGATCGCCTACAGCCTGATGCGCATCAACTCGGAACGGAAGGGCAACAGCGTCACCTTTAACGTGGAAAAGACGCCGGGCCTGTTTGTGGGAGAAAAAGATTCGCGGGAGGAAACGGAACGCCTGTTGGCCATCCGGGAACTCCTTGCCAAAACGCCGCTCCGTTACCATTTCTGTGAAGATATCATTTCGGAACAGTGGCTGAAATTCACACTGAATATCGCCTACAATCTGCCCCAGGCAGTCTTGGGCACGGGATACGCTTCCTATTTCGACAGCGGGCATGTGGGTTATATCCGGGACCGGCTGGAAGCGGAAGCCCGCAAGGTGGCGGCAGCCTACGGCATTTCCTACGGCCCGCTGGAAAACACCCGCCCCCGCTGGCTGGAAAGAGCACGCTTCTCCACGCTGCAGGATCTGGAAGCCAAACGGCACACGGAAATCGACATGTTCTGCAAGGTGCTGATGGAAAAAGCTGCGGCAAAAGGTTTGGAAGTTCCTTTTGCAGAGTACACGTACCACGCCATCAAGGCCCTGGAAGAAAAGAACGACGGGAAGTTTGACTACAACTGACAAGTCCTGCGGTTTGTGGTATAATATTTACGGTAAGAACCGCTTTACAATTTAATACAGTATCCGGAAACGGATATCAATTGACCATAGAGAGTGCGCGAGAGACAAGCTCGGTGACCGCACAGCAACCTGGCCGGAACGGTTAAGGTGCTAAAGCTTGTATGATGGGATGTTGAAATTACAGCCCATCATTCCGATGGGCTTTTCTTTTGCCTCTCTTTACGGTTAAACGAAAGGAGACAAAAGAAAATGAAATCATGGCAACGGATAGCGGCGGCGGTACAAAAATTAAAATGGTACCTGCCTGTTTATGGAAAAGCACCGGCACAGCCCCGGATTATCGTGCACGTTCCCCATAGCAGCACGAAAATCCCCAAACTGTTCCAAAAGGAATTTATACCGGAGAAAGAGAAACTCCGCAGCGAGCTTCTGTGCATGACCGACTGGTACACCGATGAATTGTTTTCCTGCCCGGACTGTCTGACCGTTGTGCATCAGTACAGCCGCCTTGTGTGCGACCCGGAACGCTTCCTTGATCCCGAAGAAGAAATCATGTGGCGGAAGGGCATGGGCATGTATTACACACGCATGTCCGACGGCGGCCGGTTAAAACGGGAGCCGCTTTCCTCCCCGGAAGGATTGCGGGCTTACGGCAGGGCGCTGCAAATCTACCGGCGTCATCACAGCCGGCTGACAGAAGCCGTGCGCCGCCAGCTGGACCAGTTTGACCGGGCATTGTTAATTGACGGGCACTCATTTTCCGAAACCGTGCTGCCTTATGAACCAAAAGAAAACTTTCATCTTGTCCGTCCTGAAATCTGTCTGGGCGCGGATCCGTATTTTACCCCGGACCCATTGCTGAACGCAGCTAAAGCGTATTTTACAAAAGCGGGGCTGGAAGTGGCAGTGAATACGCCCTTTGCTGGCGCCATCGTTCCTGAACCGTTTTATTCAAAGCGGGATAAACGGGTACGGAGCCTGATGGTCGAAGTGAACCGCAGTCTGTACATGGATGAAAAAACCGGACAGAAGAAAGAAACATTTGAAGAAGTAAAAGAAGCCGTGCAGGGATTTTTGAAACTGGCAGGCAGCGGATTCCGGCAGGAGGTTTGATATGACCGGGAAAAATCCAGTCATGAGCCAGCATATTTGCGGGTTCTCTGTTCCGGTGATACAATAGCAGTAAAAGCGAATCCGGCAGGCAGGAAACAAAAAATGAAAAAACTTTTTACGGAAATCCCCTATATTAAAACGGAAAGACTCGTTCTCAGAAAGATTGAGGAAACGGACGCAGGGGGCTTGTCAGAACTGGCGCACAGCCCGAACGTGTACCGGTATCTTCCGACATTTCTGTTTGAACAGAAGTATGAGGACGTACACGAAGTCATCCGCCGCCTGTACGATGAATGCTTTAATGAGTCCATTATCCTGGGTGTATTTATGGAAGAGGAGTTCTGCGGGCTGGCCGAGATTTACGGCTATCGGGAGAACACGCACAAGGCCAGCATCGGCTGCCGTTTTTTGGAACGTTGGTGGGGCAAAGGCATAGCGACAGAAACGGTGGGCGCCCTGGTGCGCTGCCTGACACGGGAAGCAGGTATAGAAATCATTTCGGCCAGTACCATGGTCGAAAACAAATCCATATCCCATGTAGTGGAAAAAAATGAATTTTTGCTGGTGGTTTCCGGCGTTGACGAAGACTGGGGCTATCCGCAGCCAACGCCTGCCAATAAATGGATCTGGCTGTTGTGAGTTATTGCTGCAGCAATAGTTATGTAGAAAATAACGCGTAGAGAAACGGATGCGCAGAGAAAACAAATAAGAAACAGGACACACCTCATGCAGAGGAAGCGTGTCCTGTTTTTGTTTCGGGCAGGCGGTCAGGATTTTTCAGGGTTGAGATTTTTCAGCCGGAGCGGGTCATGAAAAAGACATAAACAATATTTATAATGTTATAAAAATAATACTGATGGAATATCTTTCGTTCAGGGAACGGCAGATTATCAGCAGCTTTATAAAGGTTTGCAGAGGAGAAAAGCAATGGAACGAAGACCCATGATGAAAAAATCAATTGCAGCTTTTATTTTAGCAGTTTTTCTGAGCGTGACTCTTTCCGCTGCAGAAGCTGCTCCGGGTAAAAAAGTATATCCGAACCCTGCCCAACAGCAAAGTCAGCAGAGGAGCAGGCTGGCTGCGCAAAAACCGCGGCCCAGCGCACCGCGTCCGTCGATGCAACATGCAAAGCCTGTTCACCAACGGCAGACGATACAGCGGCCAAAATCTGTTTCGCCGCGTCAGACGATGCAGCAACCGAAACCTGTATCCCAGCGTCAGTCGGTGCAGCGACCGAGGCCTGTATCCCAGCGTCCGACGATGCAGCAGCCGAGACCGGTATCCCAGCGTCAGTCGGTGCAGCGACCGAGGCCTGTATCCCAGCGTCCGACGATGCAGCAGCCGAGACCGGTATCCCAGCGTCAGACGGTACAACAGCCGAAGCCTGTTTCCCAACGTCAAACGGTGCAACGTGCAAAACCTGTTTCTCAGCGGCAGACTATGCATCAGCCGAAGCATACAGAAGTAAGTCGCGAGAAGCAGCGTCCAAAAGCACATGACCCGAAGCCAAACATTGCAAGGCCGAAAACGCACGACCGGAAGCAAAGTGTTGCGGAACCGAAAGTACACGACCCGAAGAAAGAGGCAGCGAAGCCAAAGATCCATGAGCCGAAGCGTCATGCTCCAAGGCCAAAGATGCATGAACAGGGGCAAAATGTTTCGAAGCAGGCAACGCATAGACCGGAATACCGGAAGCACAGCAAACCGGGCCCGAGAAAAGACCTTCATCGCCCGCCTGTTCACCGGACCCACGAAAACATGCACGTATGGCGCCGCGCCCCTAAACCCCTGAAGGACCACTGGTGGAATCACAGGCCGGCCCATAGACGGGGTCGCTACAGAGGGTATTACAACGGCATATACTATACCGATGTATTATCTGCGCTGTTAGTAGCAGAGGTTATACATTCTACGTATGCTGCCGAACCGGCCAGCGTGATTTATTACGCAGAGGATTCTACACGTCCTTTTATTCCGAAAGAAGCCATCAAATATAAAGGACATCACTATCAGGTATTCTCCGATATCGGTAAAACCATGGAAGACGCGCAGCAGTTCTGCGAATCCATGGGCGGTCATCTGGCAGCGGTCGGTGACGACGAAATGAATGAGCGCATGTACCGGCTGATCAATGACAGCGGCTATGATAATGAATACTTTGAAAAATTCGGGCATTACCGCATGATTCCCAACGAACCTGTTACCTATGTGAAAGCGGACCAGGAAAGCAACGTAGAAGAAGATGAAGTCTTCTACGGCTTGTATTACTGGAACTACAAAAACCTGACGGATGACGGTACGACCGACGGAACAGGCGGGAACGCTTTTGTCTGTGAATGGGACAAATAATACAATAAGTTCAGCCGCGAAGAGCAAAAGTTCTGCGAGGTTTGCTTAGCGCTTAGCACCAAAAAACAGGTGGTTCCGGATTTTTCCGAAACCACCTGAAGAATTTTATACCCGAAAATAATTCTTTTAAACTGCTTTCATTACTTTTCCTTTTCCATGCCCCACGCGTATACGCCGTCAAGGCTGGGCAGGATATGCGGATCGAAATCCGGATCCATGCCTTCGGCGCGCTGTTTTTCATAATCGTCCAGCGCAATCTTCGCAAAGGGGAACAGACGGGAAATGGCGTACAGGTTAGTCGTAGCCAGGAACGCCATAAACAGGTCTGCCAGGTTCCACACCAGCGGCAGGGACGCGATGCTGCCGAACATAGTCATGGCGACCACCGCTGCCCGGAATATATACAGCGCGGTTTTGCTCTGGGTCAGGAAGGCCAGATTGATTTCGCCGTAATAATAATTGCCCACCAGGGAACTGAAGGCGAACATCATGATCATGATGCCGATAAAGACGATGGCCCAGCTGCCTACTTCCGCTGCCAGGCAGTTCTGGATCAGTTCGATGCCGGTGACCTTGCCGCCGATTTCATACACACCGGACAGGAGTACCAGGGCGGCGGAGGCAGAACAGATCAGCAGCGTGTCCACATAAACACCGAAAGCCTGGATCAGGCCTTGCTTGACCGGATGGGTTACATAGGCGGTGGCCGCTGCGTTGGGCACGGAACCTTCACCGGCTTCGTTGGAGAACAGGCCCCGCTTGATGCCGTTCATGACACAGGCCCCGAAACCGCCGGCTACCGCTGCCTGTGGCGCAAAGGCGTTGCTTACGATTAAAGCGAACACAGAGGGGAGCTGTCCGAAATTCATAATGACGACGATCAGCGCAATCAGAAGATACGCGCCGGCCATGACCGGCACCAGCATTTCCGCCACCCTGGCCACGAAGTGGGCGCCGCCGCAGATTACGAGGGCGATCAGGATGGAAACGACGACGCCGACGATTGTGCGGTCCCAGCCAAAAGCGCTGTGCAGGGAAAGGGTGATGGTGTTGGCCTGCAGGGAATTATAGACCAGCGCGAAGGTTGTCATTAACAATAGTGAAAACAGTTTTGCCAGATTGGGCATGTGCAGCACGTTCTGAATGTAGTACGCGGGCCCCCCGTGAAAGGTCCATTTTCCTCTGGGGATTTTATAAATCTGGGCCAGGGTGCTTTCCACAAAACCGGTGGCGCTGCCTACAATGGCAACCATCCACATCCAGAAGATGGCGCCCGGCCCGCCCAGCACGATGGCAATGGCCACGCCGGCGATGTTGCCGACACCTACGCGGCTGGCCGTACTGACGCAGAAAGCCTGGAACGAGGAAATCTGGTTCCCCATCCGTCTTGTCCCGACACCTTCCGCCAATAAGCGGACCATATCAACTAAAAGCCGTATCTGGATAAAACCGGTACGGAACGTGAAATACAGTCCCAGTCCGATCAGCAGGACGATCAGGATGTAGGACCAGAGGATCGTGTTGACCTGATTGATGACAGCGTTTAACGTTTCCATAATGTAACTCCTGTCTTTAAGGAACCGCTGATTAATTTGTCTGCGCATTTGTGAATTGCTTCATTAATACTTCCTGAAAAACGCTCAAACTCATTGAATCAGCGTTTGCTTATTTAATTTTTCTCCGATAGTCACGAATCTGATAAAATTATATCACGGATAAAGGTTTAAATACAGAAAAGACCGAACTTTATTTATTTTGAAAGGCAATTTTGAAAACAATGTATATTATGAACGGTTTTTGTGTTAAAATAAGTAAATAAAATAAGTAAGTAAAACAAAGTCATCAAAAAGAAGTAAGCGAAAAGAAGTATATGAAAAAATAAATATAACGCAGGAATTAATTTGATATAAATAAAGATTCTTTCTTCAGGAGGAAAATATGCAGGAGAATCAGGCTGAACACAGCCATAAATTCAGTTTTGGGATGTTCCTTGTGGCGCTGGGCATAGTGTACGGCGACATTGGCACATCCCCGATGTATGTAATGAAATCCATCGTCGAAGGCAACGGCGGAATAGCCAATGTGGATACGGAGTTTATTGTGGGCTCCCTTTCGCTGGTCATCTGGACCATCACGCTGCTGACGACGATCAAGCATGTGCTGATCGCGTTGCGGGCCGACAACCACGGTGAAGGCGGCATTTTTGCGCTTTACAGCCTGATCCGTGACTGCGGGAAATGGCTGATCATCCCCACCATGATCGGCGGCTGTACCATGCTGGCCGACGGTGTCCTTACCCCCGCGGTAACCGTCACGACGGCCGTGGAAGGCCTGCGCAGTATCGAAGTCGTGAACAGTATGCTCGGAAGCGGGCAGCACCTTGTGGTAGTGATCACGCTGGCGATCATCAGCGCTTTGTTTATGATCCAGCGAAGCGGGACCAGTTCCATTGGCAAAATGTTCGGGCCGGTCATGATGCTGTGGTTTTTGTTTCTGGGACTGACGGGGGTTTGGCTGACCCTTGGCGATCTTACGATTTTGCGGGCCCTGAATCCCTATTATGCCATAGATGTTCTGATCAGCCCCAACAACAAAGCCGGATTCCTGATCCTGGGAAGCGTATTCCTGTGTACCACCGGCGCGGAGGCCCTGTATACGGATATGGGGCATGTGGGCCGGAACAACATCTTCTTCAGCTGGCCTTTTGTTAAAATCTGCCTGATCCTGAACTACATGGGGCAGTGCGTCTGGATTATCCAGAACCAGAACAATCCTGTCATCCAGGCCATCAAAGATCTCAATCCGTTTTACGTGATGCTTCCGGAAGCGCTGCGCCCGGTGGCGATCCTGCTGAGCGCGCTGGCGGCGATTATTGCCAGCCAGGCCCTGATCAGCGGCAGCTATACGCTGGTGCATGAAGCTGCAAATCTTGACCTCATGCCCCATTTAAACGTGCGGTATCCGTCAGACACGAAAGGTCAGATCTACATTCCGTTTGTCAACAATATCCTGTGGCTGTTCTGCGTGCTGGTGGTCCTTTACTTCCGCAGCGGGTCCCGGATGGAAAACGCCTACGGTCTTGCCATCACGATCAGTATGCTGATGATGACGGTCATGTTCTGCGTTTATATCGGCGTGCTGCACAAACACCCGGTGGCAGCGGTGTTGTTCGGCGTTATTTTCTTTGCCCTTGAAGGCGTGTTCTTCATCTCAAGTCTGGGAAAATTTGTGGTGGGCGGCTATGTAGCCATCATCATTTCCCTGGCGGTTCTCTTTATCATGCTCGCCTGGTACCGGGGAACGCAGGTTGAGCAGGCCCAGAACACGTTCCTGAATATGCGGGAACATCTGTCGGCAATTAAAGACCTGCAGGACGATGAATCCATTCCGATGTGCAGTCACAATGTGGTTTATCTGGTCAAGGGGGAAGATCCGGAAAAAATCGACCGGGATATCCTGTATTCAATCCTGGATAAAGACCCGAAGCGGGCCAATGCCTACTGGTTTATCAGTGTCAATACCACCAACGAGCCGTACCAGAAGCAGTATGAAGTGGAAACCTTCGGAACGGATTATATCTTCCGAATTAACCTCCATCTCGGCTATAAGGTACGGCCCAGCGTCAACATCTATCTGAGGCAGGTCGTGAGCGATCTGCTGGCGTCGGGCGAATTGCCGAAACAGCACCGGCAGCATTCCATCTACGGACCTTCGGATGTAGGATCCTTCAAGTTCTGCCTGATCCGGAAAATGATGCCCCAGGAAGGGGATATTGACGAAGTGGATAACCTGCTGATCCGTTCGAAATACGCGATCCGCCGCATCGTAGGAAATCCGTTCCAGTGGTTCGGGCTGGAAACCTCCAACATCCTCATCGAATACGTGCCCCTGTTCCTGGCGCGGCGGCTGAAAGACGACCGGCTGGAACGGGTCTGAAACTTTCATTTCCCCACAGAACCCGGTTGCGCAGAAAAAGAACGGTAACTCACATGTAAACTCATACAGCGCGGTTTGCAACTACATGCAGACCGCGCTGTTTTTTCGTGCCAATTGAAAGAGTTAGAAAAAGTCGCATCCGGCGAAAAAAAGCCCACATAAAAACAGCAAAAAAACGGCCGATAATAACATAAAGAGCAAAAATTAAAATCAAAAGTCGTTGTCGCCTGGGAAGCGACCACGAATTCGGTGCGTTGTGGTATAATATTATCAGAAAAGGTGAACAGACCGGATCACCTTCCGGGGGTCAGTTCAACATAGAAATAAAAATCCCTGGATTTGAGTATTTAATCACAGATGCAGAAATGCATTTTAGTTAAAGCGCGTAAATTTATATAAACGTCCAATCAACATTGCAGTTGATTCAGGTAAGTGTTCAGTAGTTGGGAAACGGAGTAACGTATGGCATTATAAAAGAGCAATCAGGATTGCATTTTCTTTCTTTAATATTGGTTCCGGAAACGGAAAGCAATTGACCATAGAGAGTGCGCGAGAGACAAGCTCTTTGACCGCACAGCAACCTGGCCGTACTACGGTTAAGGTGCTAAAGCTTGTATGATGGGAGATTGAGAGTCCAGCCCATCATTCCGATGGGCCTTTGTATTTACAAAAGCCCGTCATTATGATGGGCTTTCTTTTGTCCCCCAAATATTGAAAGGAGTGATTTGACCATGGAAGAAACTTTCACACAGATGCTGCTTCGCTTTATGGAGGAACGGAAGATTACCCGGGCCGGGCTGTATAAAGATGCTGACATAGACCGCAAACTGATTTACAAAATTCTGAAACAAAAGGACTACCAGCCAAAGAAAGGGACTGCGGTACGGCTTGCGCTGGGACTGCGGCTTTCCCCGGAAGAAACGAAAGCATTGCTGGAGGCCGCGGGCTTCGCTTTGTCCCGCAGCATCCGGAAAGACTGTGTGATTTCCGATTGCATCGCCCGGAACAGAAGGACGGTATGGGAGGTGAACCGTGTACTGAGAGCCTATGGGCTGGGGGATATATAGAACAGTAAGGGAACGCGTCTGAACAGTGTCTCCCTGCTGTAAGATTCTTTGTCGCCCGGGAGGCGACCACTGTTTTCAGGTATGCAGTACAATGAATTTGAAAGGCGGGAACGGTTGCCGCAAGGAGGTAGGGTGGAATGCAACAGGATGTATTACAGACAGACATGACAGACAAAACAGAAGCAGCAAGGCGTTTTCTGGAAGAAGCGCTGGCGGATTTCAGAAAAGGCAGGCTGCAGGAAGCGGCAGAAAAGATGACAGTTTCGGGCACGCTCGTGCGGGAGATGATCGGTTTCATTAAATGGGAAGAATTGAACCGCCCGGTTCAGATTACGGCCGACGCAACATTCCGGCACCGACCCGAACGTCATGTAATGTGGTATGAGCTGAAAGAGAAATATCTGCCGGAACGGGAACACAGGAACCACTCGCTGAACACGGAAAAGACTGCCGGCGCATTGCCGGAAAAGATTCCGGAAAGAGAAACGCAGCAGGAAGATCTGTTGTCGCAGGTTTGTATCGAGGAGCTGGGACTTTCGTTGCGTGCCGAAAACTGCCTGCACCGCGTCGGAATCGAAACCGTCGGGCAGCTGACGGCAAAAACGGCAGGCGAACTGAGCATGATCCGGAACTTCGGGCAGAAATGTCTGGCGGAAGTCAGGGAAAAGCTGGCAGAGAAAAACCTGACGCTGCGTGAAGAAGAAAACAAAGAGAAGACTTGAAACTTGAAGATACCGGAAGGAAGCGGTACGAACAGAAAAAACGGTTACAGAAGCGTACAGTAAAAACAATAATTTAATTAAGGAGAGAAAGTTATGAAATTTAAGAACCTGATCAACAAATCGAAAGAGACCCGCAGAAAGTATGAGTATTATCTCAGTCTGGGCTATTCCGAGCATGCGGCCAAAGTACTGAGCGTAGTAACCTATGGTGATGAGAAGCTTGTATTTCTCGTTAAACAGCTTGGCAGGAAGAATGTGGTGGAGGAGCTGTATGCCTGGCTCCACGAGAGAAAAGAAGAAACCCCGGAAAAAGCAATAGAAGTGTTTTACGAGGAGAAGCACCCCCGCCCTGCATACGAAGAGGAGCGGAGGCTCGGATGTTCATGCGCCGGTATACGTATGCCGGGCAGCGCTCCCAGGGGCGGTGCTTCCGGAAGATTTGCGGCGAAGAAAGCAGCCCCTCCGATCGAGGTTGAGGAAAACGTAGTGATGTGCTGTGAAGCGTGTGAGGAAATTCCTTCCTGGATGGCCGATGAGGCTGACTCCGAACTCATGGAAGATTTATCCACGGATTCGTACGAACCCATTGAAGAAAAAGACGCGAAGAACGTCTTTACGGCGCCCACTTCCACGTTCCGTATGACCACCAGTAACGCATCCATGGGCATCGTCTTTAATCAGATCCGGTCTGAACGCCGTGTCAACATGGATCAGGTCCGCATTGAGGAAGTCCTCAACTATTTCGATTATGAAGCAAAAATTCCGACGGACGCAAAGTTCGCGATCACCACGGAACTGATGGAAAAGAAGGGGAACAAAAAGATCCTCTTCATTGACGCCCAGGCCGCCCATGAGAAAAAGGAACACCAGGACATCATTCTGCTCCTGGATACGTCGGGCAGTATGTGTTCGAATGATGAAGTTACACAGGAAGCCATCGCGACAATCTTCAGCAAGCTCAGGGCAGGCGACCGCGTCAGCCTGGTTACCTACAGCTCAAAAGACCATACGTACTTTAAGGGCTTCGAGATTAAAGATGAACAGTCCAAAGAGGAACTGATGGGCATCATTCTCGGCATTGAGATTGAGGGTTGCACCTGGGGCTCTGCCGGAATTAACACGGCGTATGCCATCGGGGAGAAGTTTTACAACCCTGACTGGAACAACCAGGTGATCCTGATCACCGACGGCGACCTGAATTTCGGCATTACGGACAAGCACGGGCTGAAGGGGCTGATCGAAGAAAAGAAAAAGAGCAACCTGTTCCTGTCGGTCATCGGCACGGGCCTTTACAACTACAAGGACGACAATCTGGAAGTCCTCGCGAAACACGGCAACGGTACCTACTGCGTGGTGAACAATCTGGACGATGTGGACGAATCCGTCAACCGGCGTTTCATCGCCCTCACCAATATTGTGGCGAAGGATGTCAAGGCGCAGGTTGAGTTTAACCCGCGGTTCGTAAAATCCTACCGGCTTCTCGGCTATGAAAACCGCCAGCTGAACCACGAGGATTTTAAAAATGACGCCGTAATCTCCGAACCCTACGGCAGCGGCGGGCATGGCATCGCCCTTTATGAGCTGGAGATGAACGAAGGGGAAGACCCGGCAGTTACTACGGATCTGAAATACCAGAAACCCGTGCTGACGGATTCTGACGAACTGGGTTCCGTGTCCATCCGTTACAAAGAGCCGCTGAGTGATAAAAGTTCCGAAATCGGGACGGCAGTTTACAATAAAAACCGCAGCACGCAGAATGTGCAGCTGGCCTATTTGCTCTATTGCCTTTCCGAAAAACTCCGGGGTTCGGATAAACTGGACGAGTATGACGAGAAGTTCCTTGACGTTATGATCACCAGTGAGTTCTACAAGAATTTCTCCGGCCCCAACAGAGAGAAACTGGAAATGCTTCTGGATGCATACAAACACAACGCGGAACGGGAAAAAGCGGACGAAGACCTGTGATAATAACCGGAAAACGTTGCAATCGTGAAGCCGCAATTTGCGGCTTCACAAAAAGAGTATTTATATAATTTAAATGAAAACAAAGGAAGAAAAAGCAAATAATAAACAATAAAACAAATAAAAAATATAAATTATAAAATAAATGCTTGACAAAATAAAAAACAATTGCTATAATCACCATAGTGAGATTCATAAAGGCACGAACAGCAATATTCCATATACATTTGGAATGTCACGGCAACGTGTCTGCGGACCGGCCCTGATACCTTGGACGGTGCCTTGTGGAATGTCACTGTATGTAAAGGCGCTAACAGCAATCATTGCCTATATCTGGCCCTGTTTTCAGAGGAATCGGTTCGGCGTTCTCCGGAGCGCTTGCAAATACGCGCCTTGTAAAAAGTGCGGGCGGGTTTCCTCCCGCACTTTTCTTTCTCCGGAACCTTTGGGGAAACGTATTTAATCCGTGTTTCCTTTAGCTATGATGTTGAATAAAATCCTTGCTCTCCAAGGAATAAACGTTTGATGTAATCAGGAGGTAAATCATGGACTTCGTTCATGCCATCGAAGATGCTGCCAATAAAACCCATACCGAAAACGGAGCCGTGACCCTGGAAACGACGGGGGACTGCTGTCTGGATCTCTTCGCCACCGTCGGCGCCCTGCGCCATGTGTCCGAAGAGGAAATCTGCCTGCGCTTCCAGCGTGCCTGGGCGGAAAACCGGGATATCGCCATGAAGATCCTCTTCTTCGCCCGCGATGTGCGGGGCGGGCTGGGCGAACGCCGCGCCTTCCGGGTTATCACCCGCTGGCTGGCGGACTACGCCCATACCTCCGTTGTCAAAAACATCGGCAACATCCCGGAATACGGCCGCTACGACGACCTGCTGAGCCTGCTGTCCACCTCCTGCGAAGCCGATGTGCTGCGCTTCATCTCGGCACAGTGGAAGAAAGACATGGAAGCGCTGCAGACCGGGGAACCTGTGTCCCTGCTGGGCAAATGGCTGCCCTCTGTCAATGCGTCCGGCGCAAAAACCGTCGCGCTGGCAAAAAAGGTGGCAAAAGCACTGAAACTCCGCCCTGCGGAATACCGCAAGGCGTTGACCGCGCTGCGCGAACGCATCCACATCCTGGAAAACAATCTGCGGGTCAGAGACTACAGCTTCGACTACGCAAAACTTCCCTCAAAGGCCATGTACAAATACCGCGCGGCTTTCCAGCGGAACGATGAAGCGCGGTATCAGGAGTTCCTGGGCAACGTGGAAAAAGGCGAGGCGCAGATGCATACGGACAGCCTGACTCCGTACGACATCGTTGCGTCCGTGCTTGACAATTCCTCCCGCTGGAAACCGGACGTCAAGGCAGCGAATAAAAAAGAACGCAAAGCGTTGGACGTAACGTGGAAGGCGCTGCCGGATTACACCTGCGGGGAAAACGCGCTGGTAGTGGTGGACGGTTCCGGTTCCATGTACGGTTACGGCAACCCCGTGCCCGCAGCCGTGGCCCTGTCCCTGGGCATCTACTACGCGGAACGCAACCGGGGCCAGTTCCGCAACCACTTCATCACGTTCTCCGAACATCCGCGGCTGGTTCAGATCAAAGGGGAAGACATCGTTGACAAAGTCATGTTCTGCGAAAGCTACAACGAATGTGCCAATACGGACATCGAAGCAGTCTTCCGTCTGATTCTTACCGCAGCAAAAATACACCAGATGCCGCAGGAGGAGATGCCCTCCCGCATCTACATCGTCTCCGATATGGAGTTCGATTGCTGTGCGGAAAACGCAAGCCTGACGAACTTCCAGAACATGGAGCAGATGTACCGGAAGGCCGGATACAAGCTGCCGGAAGTGGTGTTCTGGAACGTAGCCAGCCGCCATCAGCAGCAGCCGGTGAAGAAAAACCAGCAGGGCGTGGCCCTGGTCAGCGGCTGCACCCCGCGTCTCTTCGAGATGCTGGCAGGGGGCAACCTTTCTCCCTACGCCTGCATGATGGACATCCTGAACCGGGACCGGTACAAGGACATCGTAGCGTAAAAGAAACATCGTGGCATAAAAATCAGCGGCAGCCGGAAATAACCAAAATCCGGGTGTCGCTTTTTTGCAAAATCTACTATAATAATATTGGAAATATAAACTCATAAACCGGCTTGCAAAAATAAAGGAGGAACACACCATGTTAGGCGCGATTATCGGCGATATGTCCGGCTCCCGGTTTGAATGGGACAATATAAAAACAAAAAACTTCGAACTGCTCAACGAAGAATGCTTCCCGACAGACGACAGTATCATGACGGTGGCGATTGCCAAAACAATCCTTGAATGCAACGGGGATTATGCAGCGATAGAAGAAAAAGCCATAAAGAATATGCAAATGTTAGGGCGTCTGTATCCGATGGCCGGATATGGGGCGAGGTTTTACGATTGGCTTTTTGAAGATAATCCGAAACCCTATCACAGCTTCGGCAATGGCGCGGCCATGCGGGTAAGCCCCTGCGGTTTTGCGGCCGGAACGATGGAAGAGGCCATCGCTTTGGCTAAGGCGGTCACCAAAGTCACTCACAACCACCGTGAAGGAATGAAAGCGGCCGAAGCGGTGACGGTGGCGATTTTTATGGCGAGAAGCGGCAAAAAGATCGCCGAAATCAGGGAGCATATCGAGAAAAAATATTATAAAATTAATTTTACATTAGACCAGATCCGTCCCGCCTATACGTTTGACGTGACCTGTCAGGGCAGCGTGCCCCAGGCCTTCGAAGCTTTTTTCGAATCCACCGGTTTTGAAGACGCTATCCGTAACGCCGTTTCCATCGGCGGGGACAGCGATACCATAGCGGCCATTACAGGCAGCATGGCCGAAGCGTATTACGGCATACCGTCCGCTATCCTGGAACGGGCGCTGGCGTTGTTGGACGATAATCTACTTATAATAGCGGAAAAATTTGAAAAGAAATTCGGGCAGAAGAAAGAGATATAAATTGGAGACATAATTAATAACATGCTATAAGTAGAAAACCTGTTTTGCAACTCTAACCGAATCCTTTCAGCGGAGGGGTACAATGTCAGCGTTAAAGAAAAAAGATCTGTTTGTTAAGGAACTGAAGATAGACTGGGACGCCATAGCCCCCGGCAGTTATCTGCGCAACATAAAAACCATCGCCAACATAAACCGCCTGGCGTTTCATTCCCCCATTACCTTCTTCGTGGGGGAAAACGGCACCGGCAAGTCAACGTTACTGGAAGCGATGGCCGTGGCGTACGGCTTCAACCCGGAGGGAGGCACAGTCAATTACAGCTTTTCCACCTACGATTCCCACAGCGAGTTATGGGATGCGGTCACCCTGTCCAAAAGTTTTAAGAAAGTTCACTGCGGTTACTTTCTCCGGGCGGAGAGTTTTTACAATGTGGCGACAAAAGAAGACGAGTACGGAAAAATGCCGGGCGGCATTCCCCTAAACCTGCATAAAAAATCCCACGGCGAAAGCTTTCTTACTATTATAAACGAATATTTTAAAGCGGACGGCCTCTTCTTCCTCGATGAACCGGAAGCGGCCTTGTCGCCCCAGCGCCAGATGACCCTGCTCCTGAAAATCGCGGAAAGCGCCCGGGATAATTCTCAGTTTTTTATCGTATCCCATTCGCCTGTATTGCTGACGCTGCCCGGTGCGGAAATTTTAAGCTTTGATAACGGTGTCCTGCACAAAATAGAATATGAAGAAACGGAGAGTTACCGCATATCGGAGATGTTTATCAATCACAGGGAACAGGTATTGAAACGGTTGCTGGAGTCGTAAGGCAGGGCCAAAATTATGCTTTATAATAAGTAGAGAATAATAATGAAGCATGGCGAAATGAAGTACAGTAAAGCTGACAATTCCATATTTAATTTCACAGCTGTAGAATTTATTTTCTGCGGCTGTTTTGTTATAATTAAGAAAAGGATGCAGGGTCCTTTTGCCCTAAAACTGCAGAAAAGTAATCAAAATCAGGAGGTAATTATGAAACGGTCGAAAATTTTAATGGTGTTGCTGGTGGGGATCATGCTTTTGGCGACGACTGCGACAGCGTTTGCAGCAACGATAGAGGAACAACGGCAGGAAACCCGTCACAAGGTTGCGGAAACCTTAAACAAACTGTACGAACGGAAACCCTCTGCCCGGACGGCGTTGAAAAATGCGGAAGGCTATGCCGTGTTTGCCAGTTCCGGCATAAAACTGGGGATCCTGGGTGCTTCCCACGGACGCGGACTCGCGCACAACAATAAAACCGGGGAAGAAATCTTCATGCGGATGAAAGAGTATCAGGCCGGCTTAGGGCTCGGGGCCAAAGAATACGCCCTGATCTTTGCCTTTATTGACAAAACAGCATGGGATACGTTTACCTCTTCTGACTGGTCTTTTGGCGGACAGGCGGATGTAACAGCGGATGACGGTGTCAACGGCGGTTCCTTTGAGGGCGCGGTCCAGGCGGCGCCCGGCATCTTCGTCTATCAGATGACAACAAAAGGACTGGCAGTAGAACTTTCCCTGAAGGGGACAAACTATTACAGAGATAAGAAGCTGAATTCCGTAAAAGTTGAGGAGAAAGGAAATCCCGGACGAAAATAACGAAAGGTTTTTGCCGGGGAAAAACGCAACGGTTTCAACTGAATTTAAGAATGAAAGCACAGCGCGGTTTGCAAAAGGATTGCAGGCCGCGCTGATTCTGTTATGGCTTTAGCTTGGGAGCCGAATCCCTCAAGGGGATTTGGCTCAAAAACCACCTGCTACGCAGGTGGGATTAATGCTTAAGCAAAAGGGCAACATCCTTCTTGTATAATGATAGTGTTCAAGCCGTCACTAAAACAAGAAAGGATGTTGCCCTATGGCAAATAGTTTAGCACATACCAAGTGGGTATGCAAATATCACATTGTATTTACACCAAAATACAGAAGAAAAATCATTTATAACCAATTGCGTTTGGATATCAGAACGATTCTTAAAGATTTGTGCAAATGGAAAGGTGTAGAAATCATCGAAGGAAATTGTATGCCAGATC
>NZ_FONL01000003.1 GCF_900112895.1 Succiniclasticum ruminis DSM 9236
CATCCGCGCTGAAATTGTACTTCGTGTTTTTATAGTGCACGCCGCCGTTGTTCCACACGATTTCGCCGGCCAGCGCAGCCGTGCTTACGTTTTTCTCGCCAACGGTGTATGTCAGTTTCGCTTTGGCAGCATCCAGGCTCAGTGTATCCGTATGCGTACCGGTAAAGGTAATGCCTTTATCCGCAATTGTGTCCGTAAAATCGTAGGTAAAACTTGTCTTCGTACCAGCGTCCAACGCTTTCAGCGATTCGCCCTTTGCGTTTTTAATCGCGCCCGTCGCATCCACAATCGTCATGGTGTTGCCTGGTTCCATGGCGGTGCGGCTGTCTTTTGAGAATTTCAGACTGTCCGCATTGATCGTCGCGCCCGTTGCGTCATAAACGCCGGTCAGGGTTGCGGCCGTGCCGCCGTCCGTGAAGGTCATTTCCCCAAGGGTAATGTTCTCCACGTTCTTCTTCATCGCAAAATAGGTCAGTGCAGCCCCGTTGTTTGTATCTTTGATGCCGCCCAGCTTATGACCCGTAACAGCAACGCCGTTCAGTTTTTCGTTGAAAGCGTCGCCGTTTCCGAATTTGTTGATGCCCTCAATCTTATCTGACGAGAAATAACCGGCCGAAGCGGTCAGGATATCCCTTGATGTGCCAGCTTCCAGCTCAGGCAGGTTGTTTATGTTGTCCGTATAAACCGTGACCGCCGTCCCGCTCTTCGCAGTCCAGCCGCTTGGAACCGCGGAAGAAGCAACACCGTCCCAACCTGCCAGTTCCACACTGTCCAGGGTCATGCTGCTGGCCGTATAATTAATCGCACCCGTCGTTTCCTCACTCGTTGTTGTCTCGCTTGTTACAGCTGCCCCCGCTACTGTGGCCACCGTACCCGTTAAAGTAGCCCTCAGAGCCACACCGTTAGGTGCGCTGTAACTAACTTCCTGCGCAACGCTTGTCTTGCCGGCACTGTAATTGACGGCCATCCCCGCCGGTAAACCCGTGGCGTTGGCAAACAGCGTCATGGTACTGCCGGAGGCAAGGGAAGCCTTCTGGCTTTCCTCTGCAAACGTAAAACTGAGTTTTTCCGCGCTGATGGATGTGTTATCGTTAAACCGGTCCGAAGCCGCTGCCTCATAATATGCGGACCCTGTATTCCAGGGAACAGTGCTGAACGCGATGTCCTTATACGTATTATGGGCATCGTAGGTCAGGGCTTTCTGGTCCGCCGCCAGTGAAACAGAAAGACTGTCAAAGGTTGCATCGATGCCGGCTTTTGGCTGCGCCTGTTTAACATTCGTATCTACCGTGCTGCCCGCTGTCAGGGACTTGCCATTCACGGTTTTTGCCGAAACAGTCCCCCCCGCGCTGATCAGGGAGCCGTTTGTATTCTGCGCCGGATTGAAGTCGCTCACGTTAAGGTCGGTGACATTGACATCGCCAACAGCGGACACGGCCGCCCCGCTGGCAGGAACCGCCGACAGAGCCAGCGTTCCCGCCGTAAGATTTCCACCGGCAGAGATAGTGTCCCCGGCAGACATAGCGTCCGCGCTGATGTTGGCGCTTGCGCTGATACTGCCGTCGGCGATAACATTGGCTGCGGTAATGCTCCCGGCTGCAATCGCACCGCCGGCGGAAATATTAGTTGCACTTACGACCTGTCCGTCCGCGTTGATATTTTTACCTGCAGAAAGGTTCAGTTCTTTATCTGAGGGATGCGTTGCGCCGGCGCCCACCGTGAGGGTCCCTCCTGCGCATACATCGCCGTAAGCATTCGTCAGCGCATGACGGATAGCGATATCCCCGGCAGCCTGAAGAACGCCGCCGCTCATGGAAACCTCCCCGCCGTTTTCCGTGCTGATATTCGCTGCGGAAAACGTTCCGCCGCCGCTGACGGTAAGTGAACTGCCGCTGGTCTGGACCGTCACGGCGCCCCCGGCGATTAGCGTACCGCCGGAATTCACCGTGATGCCGCCGCTGCTGTTGATTTGAAAACCGTTTTGCGTTTCCAGCGTGCCGCCGGAGACTGTAAACGAAGAAAAGTTATTGGTTCCGCCAAGGGGGATCTGCCCGCTGCCGCCGTCATAGACAACATTACCGTGGCCTCCTACCGTACCGGATGCTATGGCCCCGCCTGCCATGGACAGTGTGCCTCCGTCAAGGTTGACGCCGTTTGCCCTGCCGCCACTCAGAACGAATTGCGTGCCACCGCCTGTCACAGTGATATTATTCGCCGTGCCGCCGGAATTTACGTTTTGCACGCCTTTAAAGGTTTTGCCTTCCACAGAAATTTCTTTGAGTGTGCCGCCCGAAGCCGAGGCGCCCGCCTCAATGGTCTGTGTGCCTGCGAGGATACCGCCCTCCGTGGCACTCTGCGTGCCGCCTGACATAATTACAGCATTCAGGGAAACGCCTTTGTTCGTGATTGCCTGGATTCCTCCGCTGGTGACGGTTGTATCCCGCGCCATGCCGCCGGTGACGGTTTGGTTACCATACGCGGAAAAGATTGCGCCGACAACGGTGCCGCCTTCAAAGACCTCCTGATAGCCACGAGTGTTGGTATTCACCCCGCTGAACGTGCCGCCGGAAGCCACACCGCCGCTGCTGACAATCTGCTTGCCTTTATTTTTCAGGGTCGTGTCCGTCGCTGTGCCGCCGCTCAGAACGGATTGCGTGCCGCCGTTGTCTATGGTCGTGCTTATGGCCATGCCACCGTAATTGACATTTTGCACGCCGCCGCTGTTGACGGTGGTGTTTGACATCGCGCCGCCAGACAACACTTGCGCAGTGCCGCTGCTATTGACAGTGGTGCTGATGGCCGTGCCGCCGCCGGAAACGTACTGGACACCGCCTTCGTTGACAGTAGCTTGTATGGACTGGCCACGGCTTAAAACGTACTGCTTGCCGCCGCTTCCCACGGTGGTCTTTGACGTCGTGGCATATTCGGTCACTACTTCAGTACCACCCCGGTTGACTGTGGTGTCGGATACCACGCCGCCGGCCAATACCTGCATCGTGCCGCCGTCACCGACAGTGACGCTTATGGCAGTACCGCCGTTCCCCAGCTCCAGGATATGGCCGGAAAAAGTGGTACCGCTCTGGGTGGCTCCCACCACCAGCCGATGGATGCCCCCCGACGCGAAGGTAGCATTATCAATGATTGCCCCTTCGCCATTTTCCTCCAATACGCCGCCGCTCATGACGTGGGTATCCTTCGATGTGCCACCGTTATAGACGATTTGCTTGCCGCCGCTCATCAGGGAGGAGACCGTGCCCGTGCCGCCGTCCCAGATGGTCTGCCCGCCGCTGCTGTTGAGGTTCGTGACCGTACCCGAGCCTCCGATTTCAACAATCTGCCAGCCGCCGCTGTTAAGGTTCGTGACCGTGCCTGAACCGCTGACGTACTGATTGCCGCCGTTCATGGTCACAATCGTGCCCGTACCGCCACTGTTGATGGTCTGATAGCCTTTGCTCATGGTCGAGATTGTGCCCGTGCCGCCGTCGTTGATCATCTGCGTGCCGTTCATGGTCTCGACCGTACCCGTACCGCCACTGTTGATGATCTGCGTGCCGCTCATGTTCTCGACCGTACCCGTACCGCCACTGTTGATGGTTTGCATGTCATCTTCGGTCATCGTGCCGCCGTTCTCGGTCCAAGCGGCGCTTTTGATATCGCCGTAAGGTATGGTTTGCTCCGCCGCCTCTGCCGTCATTTCCGGCATCACCGCCTGCACCGCGTCAGCCAGCACGCCTGCGGCAGCTAACCGGGCGCCGCCCTGTACCGGCTCCATGTAGCCGCCTCGGGCAGACAGGTCCCTTGTCATGTTCACATAGGGAAGCACCATCGGCGCACCCACATTCAGTATGTTCACCACCGATACGGCTACCGCTATTTTTTTCTGCAGTTTCTTTTTCCGGCTCATGATTATATTACCCCTCTGTTCAAAACATTACGGACTGCCGCGCCGGACGGCGCTGCCGCCGTGCGGGACAGGTTACACATTGATCATTCGATTTCTTCGAAGCCTTCGAACCTGAAAGGAGCGTTTTTTGGCTTGCAGAGAACATTATAGGAAACAACCTGCAGGGCAAGCTTTCTTCCGTCTTCCAGTATCTTATCTACCTTAAATACGTTTTCAGGATTGTGAAAATAATTGTCCGGATTATAAAGAGGCGGCTCGTGCCTGTACAGGCGGTAGCCATGGGAACGGAGATACGCGAACAGCGCGTCTTTCTTATCTTCACGGTCTGCCTCGGCATAAATAACCGGCTGATACTTCCGGATCGTTTCTTCTGCGCCCTGCAGGACCTGAAGCTCCATGCCTTCCACGTCGATTTTCAGGAAGTCGCAGCCCGGAAGGTCAAGGGAATCAATGGTGATGGCCTCCACCGGTTCTCCCTCAGCGGAGTGTTCAAGTTCCACTCCGCCCCAGTTGTTAATCCGGTTCACATCAAGCACGGGAACCGGGATTGTGCGCTTACCGCTCCCTATAAGGCATTTCTGCAGGCAATGGACGTTCGTGAGGCTGTTAAGCGCAACGTTTCCGGCAAGGAGCTGAAAGACGAGCCGTTGCGGCTCAAACGCCCAAACCTGTCCCTGATCGCCTGCAAGCTGCGCCAGATGGATTGTATGGGAGCCGATATTGGCGCCTGCTTCAACCACGATATGGCCCGGCTTGACGATTTGCTCGAAAATATCCGCTTCGCCCTGGCTGTATTCCCCGTAAAGCCGTAACGACCTCCCGATAAATTGATCCAGCTGGTTGTACATGATTTTGCCGTAACGGAAATCATGGCAAAGATTAACAGGCCACATAAGGTTTCCCCCAAGTATATGATACTCCAAATATATGATATGTGTTTAATTATTATCCAACCATATTATATAGCAAAATCGGTCGCTTATCAATAAAAATAAGACAAAGCCTGCATATTATACAAGCTGTGCCCGGATGCTGTACTACCGGCCGAGTCCGTGCTGTCGTCAGCATTTATAACAGACCGCCGGCCGGAACGCCCTCTTGCATTTTTCCGGTGTTTTCGTTAAATTAGTAAGTAGGAAACGGAGGTTTCATTTATGGCGGAGGGGAAGAGAAAAACATACGTGAGTTTTGACGCAGGGCCGGTGACGCTGGACAGCGGCCTGGCGGGCGTGAAGCTTGATTTCAATTACGGGGCGAGGGTACTGCTGCCAGACGATGGGGAATACCGGGTCCGCTTTACGGATCTGGACACCAGCTCCATCCTGTACGATGCAGTGGGGCGCAACGCCCTTGTCACCAGTACAAAAAAATATTACATCAATTTCCGGGTGGAAATCTGGAAGGATGGCGTTCCTGCGCTGGTCCACGACCTTGACCTGGCGGGCCGCAACGTGCATATCCGTTACCCCGTGGGTACGCTGGGGGACATCCTGGCCTGGTTCCCCTATGCGGAGGAATTCCGCAAAAAGCACCGGTGCAATGTTTATTGCTCTATGAGTCCGGAGATTGCCGGTCTTTTTGCTCCCGCTTACCCCCGGATCCGGTTTATCGAACCCGGCACGACACCGCCGGACTGCTATGCCACCTATTATATGGGCATCTTCTTTCCGGCGGACGACCGCTTCCACCAGCCGGCTGATTTCCGCGTGACCGGGCTGCAACTCAACATACCCTACATTCTGGGGCTGGACGTGGTGGAGCGGCGGCCTGTGCTGACACCGTCAAAAAAACGGCCTGTCAAAGAGCCGTATGTCTGTATTGCAACCCAGGCTACCAGCCAGGCCAAATACTGGAACAACCCCCGGGGCTGGATTGAGACGGTGGATTATCTGAAGGCGTTGGGCTACCGGGTTCTGTGTATTGATAAGGAGAAATGCCACGGCTACGGGCGGCACTGGCACACCATCCCCTACGGGGCTGAGGATTTCACGGGAGACCGGCCCCTGCAGGAGCGGGTGGATTATCTGGGGCATGCGGATTTCTTCATCGGTCTGTCCAGCGGACTGTCCTGGCTGGCCTGGGGCGCGGGCGCGCCGGTAATCATGATTTCCGGTTTTACCCTGCCTTATAATGAGTTTTTTACCCCCTACCGGGTCATCAATTTCCACGTATGCAACGGTTGCTGGACGGACAGCAGCGAGGAATTCGTCCACGCGGACTTCGGCTGGTGCCCCCGCCATGCGGGAACGGAGCGGGAGTTCGAGTGCAGCCGATTCATCAGCTCGGGTCAGGTCTGCCAGACCGTGCAGCGGCTGATGGCGGACTACAACCTGCATCCGGAACAGGGAAAGGTAAGAAGGAGAAAAGCAAATGGAAAATAACGCCGTGGGAAAAGAACCTTATATGGTGTTCGACCCGCCTGTCGAGCCCACCCAGGAAACGGATGTGCCAGGGCTGCGGTTCGATTTTAATAACGGCCTCAGGGTGTCAGTGCCGGAGGGAGATTACCGGGTGCGGTTCATTGACCGTGACAGTCATCTTACGGTGTACGACGCAAAGGCTTCCAACGTAATGGCTACCAGTACGAAGCGGTATTTTGTGAATTTCCGTCTGGAGGTCTATACAACCCGGCCGGAAGAAACTCTCCTGTTTGCCCACGACTACGACGCCAAAGGCAAAAAGGTGCTGCTGAAATTTGCAGGGGCGGCCCTGGGGGACATGCTGGCCTGGTTTCCCTGTGCGGAAGATTTCAGGGAAAAGCACGGCAGCGAGCTTTATGTGCTGACGGATAAGCGCTATTGTGAAATTTTGCAGGCGGGCTATCCGGACATTCACTTTCTGACGCCGGAGGATCCGCGCCCCTCCGATCTCTACGCAACCTATTACGTGGGGCTGTTCGCCCCCTGGGAAGACCGGAACCTGCAGCCGGTGGACTGGCGGGTGATGGGACTGCAGGCCCACGGGGCGTATCTGCTGGGTTTGGAACCGGCGGAACGACGGCCGCGGCTTCTGCCTTCAGCGAAGGCTTCGGAGATCCGTCCCAAAGAACCGTATGTGTGTATTGCCACCCAGGCCACGGCCCAGTGCAAATACTGGAACAACGCCCGGGGCTGGATGGACACGGTTGCCTATTTGAAGGAACTTGGCTACCGGGTACTCTGTGTGGACCGGGAACGGGTGACGGTGAACGGAGTTTTCGGTAATACGATTCCCTACGGCGCGGAAGATTTCACCGGGGACCGTTCCCTGCAGGAGCGGGTAGACCTGATCTCCGGGGCGGCATTCTTTGTGGGCCTGGCCAGCGGCCTTTCCTGGCTGGCCTGGGGCGCGGGCGTCCCTGTGGTGATGATTGTGGGCTTCACCGCGCCGGGAACGGAGTTCCACACGCCCTACCGGGTGCAGCAGTTCCACACCTGTCACAGCTGTGCCAATGACCAGCGTTACGAACACAAATATGACGATTTCGGCAGTTGCCCGCGCCACCGCGGCACCGATCAGGAATTTGAATGTACCCGCTGCATTACATCTGAGTATGTGCGGGACATGATTGACAGGGTGAGGGGCGGGTCTTAAAATGTTTCAGATTCGTTGACAAGTTCCGATTATAAAGGATATAATAAAACACAGAAAGGTCATGTGACTGACGGAAGTGGATTCACCACATGGAGCATGACTGTGAATGCCGACCGTCTGGGCGAAAGCACAGGACTGGCCGGCTTTTGCTTTTATAGCAGTGAAGTGTTTGACCGGATCATCCTGTCGAATCAGTCTTTTGTAAATAGTGAATCAGGTTTAAACGCAAAACGCAAGGAGGAATCGACACATGAATGAAATGGCGCTGAAGTATGGCTGCAACCCCAATCAGAAAATCGCGAAAGTGTATATGAAAGACGGAAAGGATCTGCCTTTTACCGTACTGAACGGCCGGCCCGGCTTTATCAACCTGCTGGATGCCTTTAACAGCTGGCAGCTGGTAAAAGAATTAAAAGAAGCTACCGGTTTGCCGGCAGCGGCGTCCTTTAAACATGTAAGCCCGGCAGGCGCGGCGGTTGCCACGGAGCTGAGCGATACGCTGAAGAAAATTTATTTTGTAGACGACCTTGAACTGACACCCATTGCTTCCGCCTATGCCGCAGCCCGGGGCGCGGACCGCATGTCTTCCTACGGTGACTTTGCCGCCCTGTCCGATATCTGTGACAAGGAAACGGCGCTGCTGCTGAAACGGGAAGTGTCCGACGGCGTCATTGCTCCCGGTTATACGGAAGAGGCCCTGGAGATCCTGAAAAGCAAACGGAAAGGTACCTACCTTGTGATGCAGATGGATCCGGACTACGTGCCGGAGGAGCAGGAGACCAAGCAGGTCTTCGGCATTTCCTTTGAGCAGAGCCGCAACAACGCGAAGATCACAGCGGACCTGCTGGCAGAACGTCCCACGAAGAACAAAGATATTCCCGACGCAGCTGTCCGTGACCTTCTGGTATCGCTGATTACGCTGAAATACACCCAGTCCAATTCGGTCTGCTATGTAAAAGACGGCATGACCATCGGCGTGGGCGCAGGACAGCAGTCCCGCATCCACTGCACCCGTCTGGCAGGCAACAAGGCAGACATCTGGTGGCAGCGGCAGAACCCGAAAGTCATGGCCCTGCCTTTCAAAGCGGATATCCGCCGCCCGGACCGGGACAACACCATCGACGTATATATTTCCGATGACTATGAAGACGTGCTGGCGGAGGGCACCTGGCAGCTGTTCTTTACGGAAAAACCGGAACCGCTGACCAAAGAAGAAAAGAAAGCCTGGGCGGCGAAGCTCACCGGCGTGGCATTAGGCAGCGACGCCTTCTTCCCTTTCGGCGACAACATCGAACGGGCCCACCGCAGCGGCGTGCAGTACGTGGCCGAAGCCGGCGGCTCCATCCGGGACGACCATGTGATCGAAACGGCGGATAAATACAACATGGCAGTTTCCTTTACGCATCTGCGGTTGTTCCATCATTGATATGACGTTTGCTTGCGAGGCAATGCATAACAAGCTGCAAATTGCCGGCAGAATCATAGTATAAATCATTATGAACCATTTGTTTTTCCGACAGGATACCGTGGAGCTGGCCCGCAAGCTGTTGGGCTGTCTGCTGATACACCGTACTCCCGACGGCGTTGCCGGCGGTATGATTGTAGAAACAGAAGCATATGTGGGCGCCATTGATAAAGCCTGCCACGCATACCGGAACCGGAGCGAACGCACGGAAATCATGTACCACGACGGCGGGTATGCCTATGTGTATTTCATTTACGGCATGCACTACTGTTTTAACGTGGTGACCGGTCCTGAAGGAGAAGGCAACGCCGTCCTGATCCGGGCACTGGAGCCGGTTATCGGGCTTGACCTGATGCGTAAGAGGCGGCGTATGAATCAGCTGCGAAACTTGTGCAGCGGACCGGGGAAAGTGTGTCAGGCGCTGGACATTACAAAAAACGAATATGGGTTGGACCTGTGTAACGCGGACAGTCCGTTACGCCTGATTCAGTACAGGTACATTCCGGATGCGAAAATTGGGGCATCTCCCCGCATCAACGTGGCTTATGCGGGAGAAGCGGCAGCATGGCCCTGGCGTTTTTATGTGAAAGATAACCCATATGTGTCAATCATCGGTAGTTGAGCAGTAATGATTTTAATCTTAAAATAATAAAGAAGCGTGCAAGATTTTATTAAAAATCTTACACGCTTTATTTTATAAACAATAATTATTCCAGCAGCAGTGTCCTGCCGTTTTTCAGTGTCACGCCCTTTGCCAGGGCTTCTTTCAGTTCAGTGTTGCCGATATACCCGTATTTCAGCATTTCTTTCAATACGAGCCGTACCCGTTTGGCGCAGCCGCCCGGGTTCTCATAGGGATTCAGGGCGCTGGGGGCGTATGGCATGGCTGCCAGCATGGCGCTTTCAGGCAAAGTCATTTGTGACGGATCTTTGCCAAAATACTTTTTTGCCGCGTCCCGGATACCGTAAGCTCCGGCGCCGAAGTAAGTGGTGTTGAAATACATTTCCAACACTTCGTCTTTGGAATATTTGCGTTCGACCCAGGTCGCCAGAACAGCCTCTTCTGCTTTGCGGGCCATTGTCTGTTCGCTGCTCAGAAAAACATTTTTAACCATCTGCTGGGTGAGTGTACTGCCTCCCTGCCGCACTTCTCCTGCTTTCAGGTTGACAAAGGCCGCCCTGACGATGCCGGTGATGTCCAGGGCGCCGTGTTTATAAAAGTCATGATCTTCGATGGCAAGCAGCGCTTTCCGGGCGTGGTCCGGAATTTTCCGGAGGCTTATCCAGTCCGGATTTGAGCGTAGCGAGTTAACGGTTTCTTCCACATGCCAGACAGTAGAAACTTTCACTAAAGCGGAATCACCGCCCTGTTTTACCTGTTTGCCCAGTTTGTCTGCGCCTTTGGCGGCAGAATCCGCCAGCTTTCCGGCATTGTCCGGCAGGTTGGTATCTTTCAGCGTCTTGCCCGCTGTTTTGGCCGCATCGCCGACTTTATCGGTTACGGCTTTTGCCTGGTTTCCTGTCAGGTCGATGATGTTTTCTATTTTAGGATTCTTTTTAAAGTCATCCGTTGCCTGGCTTATCGGCTTGGGAATCTCAAGTTGCGGACCCAGCATATTCCAGCCGATAAAGAGCAGAATGAAGAGGACTGTCAGCCCCACTATCTGCGGAAGACGGCTTTTCTTTTGTTTCTTCTTGCGCATGGTATCTCCGTGAAAAGGTTGTCTTTTCCTGACCTGCAAATTATCGCTATTTACCTTATGATACCATCATTTTACCAATTGGAAGCGTATTTGGCAAAGCCGCTTTGTGAAATTTTTACTATTAAAATGTGAAAGAATATGGTAAAATACTAAATTATAACAGGAAAACCTTTTACAGCCTGTTCTTAACTTCCATAAAGATGAGAGGGGTTATCATGAAATTAAAGCATAAGGATTTGTTGTGCATCCATGATTTATCGACAGAGGAAGTGTTGCTGGTTCTGGACGTGGCGAAAAAGCTGAAGAAAATGCAGAAGATGGGCGTTCCTCATGAATTCTGCAAAGGTAAAACCCTTGCCATGATGTTTTCCAAAGCATCTACCCGTACCCGTGTTTCCTTTGAAACGGGCTTCCATCAGCTGGGCGGGCATGCGATTTACCTGAACGACCGGGATTCCCAGATCGGCCGTGGCGAACCGATCCGTGACACTGCCAGGGTGCTGTCCCGTATGGTGGACGGCATCATGATCCGTACTTTTTCCCATGATTCCGTTATCGAACTGGCAGAATATGCCTCCATTCCTGTCATTAACGGTCTGACGGACCTGCTGCATCCCTGTCAGGCCCTGACGGACCTGCTGACCATTGAAGAGCAGTTGGGCTCGTTAAAAGGCCGCAAGCTGGTGTATGTAGGAGACGGCAATAATATGGCCCATTCCCTGATGTACGCCTGTGCCAAAGTCGGCATGGATATGTTCTGCGCCAGCCCGAAAGGTTACCAGCCGGATCCGATGGTTTTGAAACAGGCGCAGGAAGACGCGGCGCAGACGGGGTGTACCATTTCCGTGGAAGAAGATATTGCCAAAGCAGTCAAAGGCGCTGATGTATTATATACAGATGTCTGGACCAGCATGGGACAGGAAGCGGAACGGGAAATCCGTCTGAAAGCGCTCCATGATTACCAGATCAACAGCGAATTGCTGAAGGCGGCCAACCCCGGGGCTATCGTGCTGCACTGCCTGCCGGCCCACCGGGGCGAGGAGATTACGGAAGAAGTGCTGGAAGGCCCGCAGTCCTTTGTGTGGGATCAGGCGGAAAACCGTCTGCATACACAGAAAGCCATTATGGTGCTGTTGATGAGCGATGCGGAACTGTGATGCATATCGTTTCAGCACAGGAAACGTCTGTTCTTTTCAGTGTTGCAAAGTGCAACAGCACACTATGCAATGCATGAAATATTTTATAATTATTCAAAAAAAATGAAAAAATTTGCATAAAAACACTTGCATTTTTTTCATTACGTGCTACAATAAGCATGTTAAAACTTTATCTGCAGCAACTGCGACAGGCAGGGCTATGCAGGAAATCACAATTACGACAAGGGAGGCCCGTTAAAATGGCAAAAGTAAAAAAGGAAGACATCAAAAAAGTTGTATTAGCATACAGCGGCGGTCTGGATACCTCCGTTATCATCCCCTGGTTAAAGGAGAATTATAACAACTGCGAAATCATCGCGGTCTGCGCTGACCTGGGTCAGGGCGACGAACTGGATCCGGTGCATGACAAGGCTATCAAATCCGGCGCCAGCAAATGCTACATTCTGGATCTGAAAGAAGACTTCATCGCCAATTATGTATGGCCCTGCGTAAAGGCCGGCGCCGTATATGAAAAGAAATATCTGCTGGGGACGTCCTTTGCCCGTCCGCTGATCGCCAAGCACCTGGTGGACATTGCCCACAAGGAAGGCGCCGATGCGGTGGCTCACGGCGCTACCGGCAAGGGCAACGATCAGGTACGTTTTGAGCTGACCGTAAAATCTCTGGATCCGGATCTGGCCATCATCGCTCCCTGGCGTGAATGGGAACTGCGTTCCCGCGATCAGGAGATCGATTACGCGGCAGCTCATAACATTCCCATTCCCGTATCCCATGAAGACGACTATTCCATGGACCGCAATATGTGGCATCTGTCTCATGAAGGTTCCGATCTGGAAGATCCCTGGAACGCGCCTCAGGCGAAGATGTTCCGGGTAACCTGCACGCCGGAGACCGCACCGGACAAACCGGAAATGATCGAGCTGGAATTCGAACAGGGCGTTCCGGTATCCGTAAACGGGAAAAAGATGAGCCCGGCCCGGCTGGTGGAAACCCTGAATGCCATCGGTATCCGCAACGGCGTAGGCATCAGCGATATCGTGGAAAACCGTCTGGTGGGTATGAAGAGCCGCGGTGTGTATGAAACTCCGGCGGGCGCCATCATCTACTATGCCCACAATGAACTGGAAAACCTGTGCCTGGACCGGGATACCTATCATTACAAAGAAGGCCTGGCCATCAAATATGCGGAACTGGTGTATGACGGAAAATGGTTCTGCGCGCTGCGGGAAGCTTTGGAAGCTTTCGTTAACGAAACCCAGAAGACCGTTACCGGTACGGTTCGTCTGAAACTGTATAAAGGCAACATCATCAGCGCCGGCGCCAAATCCCCGTATTCCCTGTACAGCCAGGAATATGTGACCTTCGGCGAAGACGAAGTATACGATCAGAGCGACGCAACCGGTTTCATCAATCTGTTCGGCCTGCCGTTAGCCGTACGGGCCATGATGAAGAAAGGCACGTTAAAATAATGGCCAAATTGTGGGGCGGTCGGTTCAGTAAGAATACGAACGAATTAGTGGACGCATTCAATGCGTCCATTAATTATGATAAGCGTTTGTATCAGGAGGATATCCGGGGCAGTATTGCCCATGCCAGGATGCTGGTAAAATGCGGCATTATTCCGGAGGCAGACGGAACGAGGATCGTGGCGGGGTTGCAGGATATTCTGAAAGACATTGAAGCCGGCAACTTTGAATTCAGCGTAGCGCTGGAAGATATCCATATGAACGTGGAAGCGCGCCTGACGGAACGGATCGGGGATGCGGGGGCAAGACTGCATACGGCCCGGAGCCGCAACGACCAGGTGGCGCTGGATATGCATATGTATATGAAGCGGCAGATCGTAGAGGTAGCGGAACTGCTGCTGGAGTTTGAAAAAGTGATCCTGTCTGTGGCGAAGCAGCACGACAAGACGCTGATGCCCGGCTACACCCATCTGCAGCGGGCCCAGCCTATTACGTTTGCCCATCACCTGCTGGCTTATTTTAATATGTTGCAGCGTGACTTCCGCCGCCTGCTGGGCGTGTGGGAGGATGCAGACATCATGCCCCTGGGAGCCGGGGCCATCGCGGGAACCACGTTCCCCATTGACCGGTTCTATGTAGCGGAGCAGTTAAATTTTAAAAATGTGTATGCAAACAGCATGGACGCGGTCAGCGACCGGGATTATGTGCTGGATTTCCTGTCTTTTGCCTCTGTATTGATGATGCACATGAGCCGCCTGTCCGAAGAGCTGTGCCTGTGGAGCAGTACGGAGTTTGGTTTTGTGGAGCTGGACGACGCCTTTGCCACCGGTTCTTCCATGATGCCCCAGAAGAAAAATCCGGATATTTCCGAGCTGGTGCGGGGCAAGACGGGCCGCGTCTACGGCGAGCTGATGGCTATGCTGACTACATTGAAAGGCTTGCCGCTGACATACAATAAAGATCTGCAGGAAGACAAGGAAGGTCTGTTTGATGCCATCGACACGGTGAAGTTTACGCTTCAGGTCTACAGGGACATGATCGCTACCATGACGGTAAATACTGACCGGATGCGGTGGGCGGTGTCTCACGATTTTTCCAATGCTACGGATCTGGCAGACTATCTGGTCCGGAAAGGGGTACCGTTCCGCAAGGCCCATGCTGTAGTAGGACAGTGCGTGGCCTATGCCATTAAAGAACACAAATTCCTGCTGGATATGACACTGGATGAATATAAGCAGTTCTGCGAACTGTTTGAGCCTGATCTGATGGAGGCCCTGGATCCGGAACATTGCGTTAACGCCCGGGTTTCCTACGGAGGCCCCAGCTACGTGAAAAACGACAAGCAACTGGAGAAAGGCGAGGCAATCGTGAAAGAACAGGAAGAAACGCTGAAGGGACTGCGGGAAAAGGCCTGAGTGAAGCAGAATAGGAAAGCCAGACAGGCTCAAAAATCTGCCGGAGTGCATACGAATAAACAGTGTTTCCTTAAATATAACTGAAAAACTCTTTTGTCTGAAGATTTTCATGGTTTTTTGGAAATTTTCTGCAAAAGAGTTTTGTTTTTTATAGCGAAATCTACTACATTTTGTTATAATATAATGTACAGGTTTATGACCTATATATTTTTTGTTATTCTTTTGTTATTCTATAGAAAGACAGGGTGAAACTGTTGCTGGAACAATTTCAGGCATTAGCAAGGACAATAGGTATCCTGGACGTAATTGATACCGGCCTTGTTGCTTTTTTTCTGTACAGAATTTATATTATGCTGAAAAATACCAGAGCTGCGGCATTGGTCAAAGGACTGATGGTACTGGCGGCGCTGGTTATCGTCAGTAAATGGCTGAACCTGCACGTCATCAACTGGATATTGGAAAAAGCCATGACTATGATGATGGTTGCTTTGCCTGTTGTATTCCAGCCGGAACTGCGTCGCGCGCTGGAACAGATCGGCCGTGGCCGTCTGTTCCGTAAACGTGTGGAACTGGATGAAGCAGAACTGAACGACATGATCGAAGCGGTGGCTAATGCCGCGGTCATAATGGGGCAGAGAAAGGTCGGGGCCCTGATAGTGTTTGAAAGGGCCGTCGGACTGGAAGAAAGAATTGAAACCGGCATTAAGATCGACGGACTTGTGACGGACAGTCTCCTGTTGAATATTTTTGAAAAAGACACGCCTTTGCATGATGGCGCGGTCATCATCCGGGGCAATCGTATCATTGCGGCTTCCTGTCTGCTTCCGTTGACGGACGCCAGGGGTCTGAGCCAGGAACTGGGGACGCGGCACCGGGCGGCTATCGGTATTTCCGAACAGTCGGATGCGCTGGTAGTAGTGGTCAGCGAGGAAACAGGTACGGTCTCTGTTACCAGGAATGGCGAAATCTACCGTTACCTGCGGCGGGAAGATGTTGTCGACATGTTACAGTCTGCTTTTGTGGGGAACAATCATTTTACGCTGAAACAGATGATTTTGGAGAAGCTGGATAAAATCCGTAATAAAAATGAGAAAGAAGCAAACGACGTTAAGCAGATCGTGAAACCGGGAGGCAAATCATGATTAACAAGAACACTGAGAATCGTGATAAATGGTTTGCCAGGTTTATGTGTGTGCTTATTGCCTGTTGTTTATGGCTGTACGTGATGAGCGAGCAGAACCCCATCGTTGAAAAGGAATTTGCGGTTCCACTGGTTTCACGCAATCTGACAGAAAGCATGATTGTGTTTAATGTTCCTGAAAAAGTAAGCGTAAGGGTCAGGGGTACCCGTACGGCGCTGGCTAACATGCCGGAAAGCGATATTTTTGCTTTTGTTAATTTGAACAAGCTTTCTGTAGGCACACATACGGTCCTGATCAATGCCCGTTTTGCCAGAGGGGATGTAGTGCAGGTTACCCCTCCGGCAGTAAATCTGTTTATTGATGTGAAGAAGGACAAAATCGTGCCTGTCACTGCGGAGATCATCGGTTCTCCCAATAAGGATTTTGCAGTAGAAGAACACAGGCTTACACCCTCTGAAGTTAAGATTCAGGGAGCGGCTACCCGCCTGGAAGCGTTGGATAAGATTTTTGTTCCTGTAGATGTGGGGGGGCGGAGTGAAGAATTTACTGTGACACAGAAACCGCTCGCTGTGGCGAAAGACGGTATGGACATGCAGGATGTGACAATTGATCCGGCTGAAGTCATAGTGCACACAAAATTTAAAAAGAGATCCCAGACGGCGACGGTTCTGGTTAAGGCTGTCTATAAGGGCGCATTACCGGATGGGTTAAAAATCACAAGTTCTACTGTCAATCCGTTTAAAGTTACCGTGTCCGGGGCTCCGTCCGTAATTGATAATCTGAAAGAATTGGAACTGGAACCGGTCCGGTTGGACAGTATTACTAAAAACACGACCGTGCCGGTGAAGATAATTTTGCCTGACGGAGTAAGAGCGGACAGGCAAACGGTTGACATTGATCTTACGGTGGAAAATACTTCTGCGGAAAACACAAATGAATAGATGTTGAAATAATTAGGAAAGAGCAGAGGAAAATTTATTCGTTGCCGGCAGAATAGGCGTGAAGGAAAGCTCTTTCCTTTTATTATTATTAGAACTTATAATATTTTCATGGCAGACTGGAGAAGAATGCAATGACGGTTATGCAACTGCGGGTAAATGATGTCCGGATGAGCCTGCTGAAAGAGAAAACATTAAAAGAATGTGTGGCGGACAAGCTGAGCGTAAGGAAGTCGGCATTGCAGAAGGTACAGGTGCTGCACCGCGCTGTCGATGCGCGCAGAAAGAATAATATAGAACTGCTGTATCACGTTACCGCGGAAGTGGATTTGCCCCAGTCTGTTAGCCGGAACATACTAAAGAAACCGGGTGTCAGCATATTTGTCGCTGCACAGCCGGAAGCCCCCCAACTGGGAGAAATGCCCATGAAAGAACGCCCCGTTATCATCGGCGCAGGTCCGGCCGGTCTTACCGCGGCTTTGGAACTGGCAAAATACGGATACAGGCCTGTGGTTATTGAACGGGGAAGGACAGTAGAGAAAAGGGTGGCGGATGTTGACAGGTTCTGGCGAACCGGAAGGTTTGACCCGGTGTCTAACGTTCAGTTCGGTATGGGCGGAGCCGGAACCTTTTCGGATGGCAAGCTGACTACCCGTGTCAATGATCCGGTAATGGCCGACATCCTCCAGGCGTTTGTTAAAGCCGGGGCTCCGCAGGAGATTTTAACTGAGCACAAACCTCATGTGGGAACGGATAAGTTACGGGCCATGGTGCAGGGATTGGCTGCGGAAATTGAACGCTGCGGAGGCGAGATCTGCTGCGAGACCCAGGCTGTTGATTTTCTGGTAAAAGGTAAGCAACTGACCGGTCTGTTGCTGGATAACGGGACGGTACTTCCGGCAGAAACGGTTATCCTGGCCTGCGGACACAGCGCAAGGGATACATATAAGGCGCTGGCTGCCATCGGTGTTGGCATGGAAGCGAAAGCGTTCGCCATAGGTGTGCGCGTGGAACATCCCCAACTGTTGATTGATAAAGCGCAGTATGGGGATTTTGCCGGACACCCACGGCTTGGTGTGGCTGATTATGCGCTGGTTTATCATACGGAAGATAAAAAACGCGTAGCCTATTCTTTCTGCATGTGCCCGGGCGGGCAGGTCGTCGCCGCAGCTTCCGAGGAAGGCGGAGTAGTAGTCAACGGTATGAGCCTGTATCAGCGGGACAGCGGCATTGCCAACAGCGCGCTGGTGGTTAATGTTACCCCCGATGATTTTGGGCTGGATCCGTTGGCAGGTGTAGCGTTTCAGAGAAAATATGAAGCAATGGCTTTTGCGGCAGGCGGTAAAAACTATAAAGCCCCTGCCCAAAGCGTACAGAGCTTTTTGCAGGGGAATCAGCCCACATTACGTGACGCACAGAAATACCTGGAAGAAGTGGCAATGCAAAACAAGACTGTAAGTCCGGCCGGACAAGCCGAAAAGTCTTTTTCTGCAACCATGCCAAGTTACCGGCCTGGTGTGGCGGAATGTGCATTGGAATCGATTCTCCCGAACTATGTAACAGATACATTAAAACAGGGGATCCAATACTTCGGCCGCAGGATCCGGGGATTTGACGGGCCATCTGGCGTTCTGACAGGAGTAGAGACACGTACGTCAGCGCCTCTGCGGATTGTACGCGGCGCAGATTTCCAAAGCGTGACCCATGAGGGACTTTTCCCTTGCGGTGAAGGCTGTGGCTATGCGGGTGGCATTATGAGTGCGGCTCTTGACGGGTATCATGTAGCCAGAGCTGTTATGAGGAAATTTAAGCCGTTTTGATCAAGTCCAAACAAAGGAAATACAGATTTTCTGAAATGATGAATTTCAAATAAAAAAGGGTTGTAACAAAAACTGTAAAAAGCTTTGTTACAACTCTTCTTTTTTGTTTTCGTATTCTTTGAGAAGGCACCGGTAAAGGGCCCAGGCGGAGTAGCAGTCGACCAGGGCGCGATGCTCACCGTCCGCCTGGAGATTGTAATATTTCATCAGCGCGTCCAGACCGAATTTGCCGCCTGTCTGTGTAGGCAACAGGCGTTTGGCGATGCGTTCCGTGTCCAGAAATCTGGGCAGGAAAAGCTTCTGACGGTGAAATCTGCGACAAGCCATATTGATATTCATAATATCGTTGTAACCGATATCATGCCCTAATACAATGCTGTCACCGACAAAGGCAAAGAAATCATCCAGCACATCGGCTAATTTTGGTTTTTCCGCCAGCATATCTTCGGTAATTCCGGTTATGGCGACGACCCGCTTGTTCAATTTTGTAATCGGTTTTACCAGTTGCTGGTAGATTTCCTGGACTTCACCGGAAGGAGAAACCCGAATAGCGGCAATTTCTGTAATATCTTCTTCCAGAAAGCCGGCGCCTTCCAGGTCAAAAACGATAAAACCGCAACGGCAGGGATGGGGGATTTCATTTTTGTTAACCTGGTTTTGCACCTGCCTGCGCCAGTTTTGTCTCCGTTTTTTGGCCAGCGCAAGCTGTTTCTGCTTTGGTGTCAATATAAGTTCTTTCATACTACTCGTCCTGAAATGTTTGTAAGATAAAACCATTATAACATATCAGAATTTTGCCTCCAAATGAAATTTTGGTTTTTGTCCCGAAAATGCAATGGTTGCAGGAAGATAAAGCGCCTGCGAAATCAGGAAAATGAAACGGCGAAACGTTTCTGTTTTCAGATCCGTTTCGCCATTTTGTGATGTCTTTTCCTGACTGCACGAGTTAAGCGGGTTAATTTACAATTAGTCGTTTACTTTCTCGTCAATATCCTTCTGCAAGCGGGCGATGAAGTCTCCCAGGCTCATGGCTCCCAGATCACCGCCGTGGCGCTGGCGGACTGCAACGGTACCGGACTCGGCTTCCTTTTCGCCGACGATCAGCATGAAAGGAACCTTCTGCACCTGGGCTTCCCGGATCTTCTTGCCAATCTTTTCATTGCGGTCGTCCAGCTGGGTACGATAGCCAAGTTCAAACAGTTTGTCATTGACTTCTTTGGCGTACGCCTGCTGCTTGTCGGTAATGGGCATTACACGGACCTGATTGGGAGCCATCCATACGGGGAAGGAGCCGGCATAATGTTCGATCAGGATGCCGATGAAGCGTTCAATGGAACCGTAAACAACGCGATGGATCATAACCGGGCGGTGCTTCAGTCCGTCTTCTCCGGTATATTCGCAGTTGAATTTTTCCGGCAGTTGCATGTCCAGCTGAATGGTGCCGCACTGCCAGGTTCGGCCGATGGAATCCTGAAGATGGAAGTCGATTTTCGGGCCGTAGAAAGCGCCGTCTCCTTCATTGATGATGTAATCCAGATGGTTGGCTTCCAGCGCTTTGCGCAGGCCTTCTGTGGCCAGTTCCCAGGAAGCGTCATCGCCCATGGAATTCTCCGGGCGGGTGGACAGTTCTGCATGGTATTTCAGGCCGAACGTGGAATACACTTCGTTAAACAGCTTAATCACGTTGGTGATTTCCGGCTGGATCTGCTCCGGGGTCATGAAGATATGGGCGTCATCCTGGGTGAAGCAACGGACACGGAACAGGCCGTGCAGCGCGCCGGATAACTCATGACGGTGAACCAGGCCCAGTTCCGCGTAACGCAGCGGCAGTTCCTTGTAGGAATGGGGGCGGGTATTGTAAACCAGCATACCGCCGGGGCAGTTCATGGGCTTGATGGCGTAATCCATATCGTCGATCTTGGTGAAATACATATTTTCCCGGTAATGATCCCAGTGGCCGGAACGGATCCACAGATCACGGTTCATGATCATGGGGGTCATGACCTGTTCATACAGGTATTTGCGGTGTACCTGGTGCCAGTATTCCAGAATGGCATTGCGCAGGCGCATGCCATTGGGATGGAAGAAGGGGAAGCCGGGACCTTCATCGTGCATGCTGAAGATATCCAGTTCTTTACCCAGCTTACGGTGATCGCGCTTTTCAGCCTCTTCCAGCATGTGCAGGTAGTCGTCCAGTTCTTCCTTGCTGGGGAATGCGGTTCCGTATATACGCTGCAGCATCTTGTTTTTTTCGTTGCCGCGCCAGTAAGCTCCGGCCAGGCTCATGAGTTTAAAAGCTTTTACCCGTCCGGTGGAGGGGCAGTGGGGGCCGGCGCACAGGTCGGTAAAGTCGCCCTGGGTATACAGGCTGATGACCGCGTCTTCCGGCAGATCGTTAATCAGTTCCACTTTATAGATTTCTTTTTCCGCGGCAAAACGGGCCAGGGCATCCTTGCGGGGAACTTCACTGCGTACCAGCGGAAGATTTTGTTTTACAATTTTTGCCATTTCCTTTTCAATGGCGGCCAGGTCTTCCGGCGTAAAGACATGTTCGCTGTCGATGTCATAATAGAATCCGGTGTCGATGGCAGGACCGATAGCGAACTTTACTCCCGGGAACAGGTGCTGGATGGCCTGGGCCATCACATGGGATGCAGTATGACGGATGGCATGCAGGCCTTCCTTGGTGTCGGGCGTAACAAATTCAACGACAGCGTCTTTTTCAATAATATCACTGAGGTCTTTGTTCACTCCGTCCACCACGGCCAACAAAGCCTGCTTGCCTAATTTCTGGTTTAAGCTCTTTGCGATTTCCAGATAGCTGGTGCCGGCGGCAAACTCTTTTACACTGCCGTCTTTTAAGGTTACTTTTACATTTGACATTTCCTTTTTCCTCCTAAAATAACGAATGCTTCTTCGGAAACGCGGGATTTCAAACAAAACCGGAGAACTGTTCCACCCAGACCGTTGAACGAATCACAAAAGTTTTCCGGAAAATAAAAAACCCCCGTTCCCTACACACAGGGACGAGGTTAATCGCGGTTCCACCCTCATTGGCTGCAAAGGCAGCCCACTCAAGAACCGGTAACGCAGTTTACGCGGCGCTTGCTAATCAGATAAAACTTTTCACAAGGCAGTTTGAAGGTGGTTCCGTTTTACGCTTGCGCTGCCGCTCTCAGCAATTGCGGCATTTTCTGTAAGGCAGTATGCAAAACATCGTCCTTCGCATTACTTTTAAGGTTTTTGTTTATGCGTAAATTATAGCACTTTAAACTTACGTGTCAAGCGTGAAAATTTTCGTAATGTAAATAAAAATCAGAATGTGTACTTTCCTTTTAAATGAGCTTGCGTTATAATTATATAATACAAAACTAAAATGGTATATTATGCTTTCTACATAAGGGAGAATATCTGACTTAATTATGAACAAATTACGGTTGTTTAAGACATTTATAACTTTGTTCAGTTTCATATTGTGCGTGCTTTCCGGAACGGCAGCGTTGGCAAAAGAAAAAACAGCACTTCTGTTTATTCCTCTGGATAACCGTCCGGTCTGCTTTTCTTATCCGGTGAAAGTTATGGAAGCGGCTGGCTATAAAATCTATACGCCGCCGGAAAATCTGCTGGCCACCCGTACTTCTGCAGCAGATACGGAAAAGCTTTGGAAATGGTTGGAGAGCAGGGCGGAAAAGGTAGATGCTGCCGTAATTTCTACAGATGCCCTGATTTATGGGGGGCTGGTAGCTTCCCGCACCCATTCGCTTACCATGGCAAATCTGGAGGCCAGGGTTAAACGTCTCCGTGACTTGCAAGTGGATAAAGACACCCGTTTTTATGGATTCAGTACTCTGATGCGCACTCCCCGGGAAAGCTATGGCAATGTAGAACCGGAGTACTATTCCAATGTGGGGCCGGCCATTTATCGGTATTCCCAGCTTTCTGACAAGTCGGACCTGCATGCGGAAACACTGTTGGAAGATTTTGAAGTCGGCGCATTTGAACGGAATCTGGCAAAGGACCATCTGAAAGACTGGCTGGACCGCCGCAATAAGAACATGGCAATCAACCACCAGCTGGCAATGCTGACCCGGGTGGGACGGTTTGATTATTTTGCCATCGGCAAGGATGATAACGCTCCTCTGTCTCACACACATATGGAAGCACGAAAAATATCCCTGAACAATGCATACCTGTCTGATGAGTCCTTCCAGATACTGCCCGGTGTGGACCAGTTGGGTTTGTTGATGTTAACACGTGCGGTAAACGACTTGGAAAACCGGACTCCGGCGGTTTGCCCGCTGTATGTGGAAGGTGTCGGTCCCAAAACCATTCCGCAATATTCTGATATGCCGCTGGGGAAATCGGTTCCGGAGCAGATCGTTGCTGCAGGCGGAAAAATTGTATACAGCCCCGACGCAGCGGATGTTGTCCTGGCCATCAATACGCCTGCGGACGGGACAATGTACGACTCTACCAATCTCTCAAACCAGTATTATGCTTCCCCGGCAAATAAACGTTATATTGTAAATCTGGGAAAAATGTTAGAAAAAGGCGCAAATGTTTCACTGGCTGATGTAGCCTTTTCCAATGGCGGTGATAACGGCTTTATGAATGAAATGTCACTGCGGGGCTTTACGGATAAATTATCTGCCTACAACGGATGGAATACAGCAGACAATACCGTCGGTTTCGCGATTGCCCAGGGAATGCTGGCGCCCCGGATTGCGAAAGAGAAACAGCTGATGCTGATGCGGGAGCGCATTTTGGATGATTGGTATTATCAGTCTAATGCCAGGCGGCTTATTACGGACGAACTGGAAAAGAATAAAAAGTCGGCATATAAATACACATTAAATGAAATGATGCCGAAAATCAAAAAACAGGCTCTGGACATTATCAGCAGGTTAGCAGTTAATTATGATATAACGGCAGGTACGAAATTTGATGTGGTATTCCCCTGGAACCGGTTGTTTGAAGTGGATATCGTAAAACTGCAGCAGGATAAAAATAAATTCCGGTCACGCAGCCGTTCTGCCAAAGGGATGCTTCCGGATGTACCGGTGTATTCGAAATGAACAGGATACGGCGCAGGAGTTTATCAAAAGGAGAGCAGGCTTATGCTGGATTCTATTTTTGAACCGGGCGTTACGGGTATCAGCCCTTTTGCTATCATAATATCCCTGTACCTTGCCTACTATGTGCATAACGACGCGCGCAATCATAATAACCCGCGGGCGCTGTTGTGGGCTTTCGGAACCTTTATGGCATGGATCATATTTTTTCCCCTGTACTGGTTTAAAAATATGCGGGGACGACGCGACTAAGAATCCGCTGACTTTTTTCAGCTGGAGGGATACATGGATAAAACGAAAGATGCAGAAGAAAAATTGGAAAAAGCGGCTTTTAAAGAGCCGTTCAGTTACCGCAAATTATTCATTTCCACTTTTCTTATCAGTGCTTTTACCGTGGGCGGAGGATTTGTTCTCATTCCTCTGATGAAAGCAAAATTTGTGGATGAGTATGGCTGGCTGGAAGAAAACGAAGCGCTGGACCTGGTTTCCATCGCTCAGAGTGCGCCGGGTGTTATGGCGGCAAATTCTTCTATTATTATGGGGTACCGGATGGGCGGCTTTCTGGGAAGCCTTACGGCGTTGTTTGCTACCGTCCTTCCACCGCTGATCACCCTTACCATCATTTCGTTTTTTTATGATGCCTTTGCTTCCAACCCGTATGTGAGGATGTTTTTGAAAGGGATGCAGTGCGGCGTGACGGCTATACTGATAAAGGTGGTACTGGATCTGGTGGTCAAGCAGGTGAAGAAAAAGCTGGCAATACCTCTCATTGTCATGGCGGGAACCTTTATTGCCGCGGTTGTTTTCAAAATCAACATCATGCATATTATAGCAGTGGACGCCATCATCGGACTGTTTCTGATGCGCGACCCCCAATATGATTAAGGAGGTGGAAGCAGATGGATATTCTGTTACAGTTGTTCCTCAGCTTCGCTGCGGTAGGACTTGTCTGTGTAGGCGGCGGCTATGCGTCCATGCCCTTGATTCAGGCAGAGGTAATTGACCGGCATGGCTGGCTTACCATGAATGAATTTGTGGATATCTTCACACTCTCCCAGATGACTCCCGGACCTATCGGCATTAATGCTGCGACCTTTGTGGGAAGCAAAGTAGCCGGTATTCCCGGTTCCATTGCAGCCACGTTGGGTTTTGTTTTCCCCTCTGTTTTTATTGTCTTGTTTTTAGGTTACCTGTATTATAAGTATGGAAATGTATCCGCTATCCGCGGAATTCTGAATGGATTGCGCCCAGCTGTGGTGGCACTGATCGGCAGTGCCGGCCTTAATTTCATATTACTGGCCTTCTGGAATAAGGAGAAGCTGCCGGTAGATTTGGCAAAGACAGATTTGGTCGCGGTAGTAATTTTTGTTTTGGCCTGGTTCGCCCAGAAGAAAAAGACTGGCACTATCACGCTGTTGTTTTCTTCCGGTGTGGCAGGTCTGGTACTTTATCTGGTTACGGGGTTGCATCCGTAATAATTAACAGTGCCCGGGTTTTAAAAAAATCTGCAGCATACTTGACATTGCACGAGCTCTGTGCTATTATATCCCAGTAACAAAGAAGAAGCCATCCGCTTCTCACCTTGCGGCTACGCTCGACAGGGTTGAATACAGCGATTCGCGCGGGTGGATTTTGTTCCGCCCGCGTTTTCATTTTTGTTACATATCCTGTTTTGGAGGTGAACCGCTATTAGCAAGGCAGACTTACGCATTAACGATGATATCCGCTGGCGCGAGGTACGCGTAATTGACGAGAACGGACAGCAGTTGGGCATTATGTCCAGCCGTGAGGCGAATGCCATTGCCCAGGAACGTCATCTGGACCTGGTGGAGATTTCCCCGCAGGCCCGTCCCCCCGTGTGCAAGATATTGGATTATGGCAAATATCGTTATGAGCAGCAGAAACGGGAAAAAGAAGCCCGTAAGAAACAAAAAGTCTTTGAAATTAAAGAAGTAAAGCTGCGCCCCGGTATTGAAGACCATGACTTTGGCGTTAAGTTTAAGAATGCGGCGCGTTTCCTGGAGGAAGGCAACAAGGTCAAGGTCACGATTATGTTCCGTGGCCGTGAAATGAGCCATCCGGAACTGGGCGAGGCGTTGCTGGTCAGAATGGCTGAGGAATTGGGTCCTGCAGCCGTCGTAGAAAAGAAACCGAAATTGGAAGGACGCAACATGACCATGATCGTTGCGCCTAAAAGTAAATGAAGGAGGATGTAAATTATGCCTAAGATGAAAACCCGCAGAAGCGCGGCAAAACGCTTCAAAGTTACCGGTACCGGTGAATTCAAACGCGCGAAAGCATTTCGCAGCCACATTCTGGAACATAAATCTCCTGCCCGTAAGAGAAATCTGCGTAAAGCGGGTCTCGTTCACAAAACCGATCATGAACGCGTAGCAAAAATGCTGCCGTACGCATAAGAGTTTGAGGATACAGGAGGAGAACAATCATGGCAAGAATTAAAGTTGGCGTAACTGCCCATCGTCGTCATAAACACATTCTGAAACTGGCAAAAGGTTATCGCGGAGCAAAGCATCTGTTATTCAGAAAAGCTAATGAAACCGTAATGAAAGCGCTGATGTATGCACGTCGTGACCGTCGCGCCAAAAAGCGCGAGTTCCGCCGTCTGTGGATTGCCCGTATCAATGCTGCAACCCGTGCTAACGGCCTGTCCTATAGCCGTTTCATCTGCGGCCTGACCAAAGCCGGCATCGCTCTGGACCGTAAGGTGCTGGCTGATATGGCAATCAACGACGCTGCCGCATTTGCAAAGCTGGTTGAAACCGCAAAAGGCGCGCTGTAATTTGTGAAAAATATACAAGAAGAAAGAACCTGAATTCATTCAGGTTCTTTTTTTATATGTTATAATTATCTTAAAACAGGAATTGTTTTGGGAGTGGATAATATGGAAATCATTACCAGCGTTAACAACCAGCGCGTAAAAGATGTTGCAAACCTGAAACAAAAAAAGTACCGGACGGAAACAGGGACATTTTTTGCGGAAGGTCTGCGCGCGGTGACAGAAGCGGTGCAATTTGCTGACGTGTCCGAGCTGTTTTTCATAAAGACTGAAGAGAACAAATTAACGGAAATCATAAAAACAGCAGAAGAAAAGGGCGTGCGCCTTTATTGTGTCGATGAAAAAGTAATGGCAAAACTCAGTGATACAAAAACGCCCCAGGGCGTGCTGGCTTTGATTAAAATGCCGGAGGACAGTCTGCAGAAGCTTAATCCGGGAACGTCATCGGACAACAACGCGCCCGTTATCATTCTGGACCGTGTCCAGGATCCGGGTAACCTGGGGACGATTATCCGCACGGCAGATGCGGTAGGGGCTCTGGGAATCATTCTATTGGAAGGCTGTGTAGACGCATTTTCGCCAAAAGTGGTGCGGGCTTCCATGGGTTCGCTGTTCCATTTGCCCGTTATTCAGGATGTTTTTCCGGAAGAAGCGCTTACCTGGTGTTATCGCCATGGCTATGAACCGGCAGCTACCGCTTTGAAGAATGCGCAAAATATGTATAAAGCAGACCTCAGTAAAAAGATGGCTTTTATTTTCGGGAATGAAGCCAACGGCGTGGCGGAAGAACTGCAGGCTGCGGCGGAAACACGCCTGTTCATTCCCATGGCAGGACAGGCTGAATCCATGAATGTGGCCATGGCGGCAGGTATCATTTTATTTGAAGGGTTACGGCAGCGTAAGTTTTTCCGTTAACTGTTTGCAATTGAAAACCGCTGCGTTGGGAAAATCTTTCCCACGCAGCGGTTTTGTTTTACTGTATAAGAATTAAGTTACTTCAAATCATTGACAAAGTCGTTGCAGATGCGGTTCAGCATGCCGTCGTAACCGGAATCCTGCCGTTCCCGGGTATCGATGCAGTTATAAACGGTATGCCCGGTGTTGCGGTCTTTCAGCGTAAACTCCACTTCGGCATAAGCATTGGTAATCCATTCGCCCGGATGCTGGATCAGCCTTTTTACCGGGATGGTGATGGAGCGTTCCCTGCCATCTCTGCCTTTCTCAACAATTTTCTTGTTTTCATATATTTCCTCCACCCAGGGTTCTTTCCAGTAAGTGTAGGTGGCAAGGGTATGAACGGCAAGAAGCAGGTCTAATCTTGCTCTTGTGGGTTCCTCAGGGGGTATAATAAGATTTTTATTCTTCTTAGCGAGGGCGGTTCGCAGGGAGTTCAGGGCGCGGCCTGTAGGATTGCTGTCTTCCTGCAGATCGTGGGGATGATTTGATTTGGGCGTGTAAACGCATTCCGCCAGATACAAATTCATTATGTTGCTGAAATTGTAATTAGGATCTTTAAACTTGCTTTTAGAAGCGGACACGGAACCCATGAAAGTCATCATCAATACGAGTGTAAGAATAAACAGCTTTTTCATATTTAACCCCTCCTGCAAAATTCACAAGTATTTTTAGAAATCAACTTCCGTATCGTAGTAGCAGCACTTCAGCAGCTTCACCATTTCTTCCTGGCTGGGCTGGCGCGGATTGGAACCGGTGCAGGCATCCAGGATGGCGTCGGCGGCGATGCGTTCCACTCTCTCCAGGAACACTTCCTCCGGCACAAAGCCTTTGTCTTCCGGCAGGCCCTTCGGTCCGTAGTGGTTGATGCTGTGGGGGATGTTCAGGTCGTCGTTCATCTTCCGCAGGTAGGCGATCAGCAGATCGACTTTTTCTTCGTCGCTCTTGCCGCCCAAGTGCATGTAGTCCGCAATGACGCCGTACCGTTTCAGGGCGGCAGGGTCTTTGGAGTTAAATTTGATTACTTTCGGCAGGTACATGGCGTTGGCCGCACCGTGGATGATGTGGGCGCCGTAATCAGCAAAGGCCGCGCCGGTCTTGTGAGCCATGGAGTGAACGATACCCAGCAGTGCGTTGGAGAAAGCCATGCCGGCCAGGCACTGGGCGTCATGCATGATGTCCCGGGCTTCCATGTCGCCATTGTAGGATTTTACCAGGTTTGCCTGGATCAGTTCAATGGCATGGATAGCCAACGCGTCCGCATATGCACTATGGGCAGTGGAAACATAAGCCTCGATAGCGTGGGTCATGGCGTCCATGCCGGTGTGGGCCGTCAGTTTCTGGGGCATGGTGTGAACCAGGTCCGGATCCACGATGGCGATGTCCGGCGTAATTTCAAAATCGGCGATGGGATATTTGATGCCCTTCTGGTAATCGGTGATGATGGAGAACGCCGTGACTTCCGTAGCAGTTCCGCTGGTAGAAGAGATAGCGCAGAAATGAGCCTTGGTGCGCAGTTTCGGCAGTCCGAATACTTTGCACATATCGGCAAAGGTGGTTTCGGGATATTCGTATTTGATCCACATTGCCTTGGCAGCGTCGATGGGGCTGCCGCCGCCCATGGCTACGATCCAGTCGGGCTGGAATTCCTGCATGACGGCCGCGCCGTTCATGACGGTTTCCACGGAAGGATCGCTTTCAATCCCTTCGATCACCTTGGTTTCCATGCCGGCTTCTTTCAGATAGGCCAGCGCCCGGTCCAGAAAGCCGCCGCGTTTCATGCTGCCGCCGCCTACACAGACGATAGCCCGTTTGCCTTTTAAGGTTTTCAGTGTTTCCAGCGCGCCTTTTCCATGATACAGGTCGCGGGGTAATGTAAATCTTGACATGATAAAGACCTCCTTTATAATGAAAAACCGTAAAAAAATTTGTGAGAGCCTTGCTGTAAATATTATACTACAAGGCAGGCGCAATTTCGAGCGAACAAACTGTGAATAATGCGGATATATTTGCTTTTTTGTGTAAAAGCAGATATTATTTTGATTAAAGAAGAAAGCCATCGTTTCTTCTACAGGACAGGTGAGAATAATGAATAGTAGTAATAATATGACACCCAGGCATATGACACCTGATTACGATTTATTAGTGCAGCAGGTAAAAGCTCTGGGCGAAGAAGAGAACTACTGGCTGCCGGTACTGGCCAACACCTCCGCGCTGTTGATGAACGCCCTGCCGGATTTAAACTGGGCCGGCTTTTATCTCATGAACCGTGACTCCTTAGTGCTGGGACCGTTTCAGGGAAACCCGGCCTGTATCCGTATTCCCTTGTGCGCCGGTGTGTGCGGAGCGGCAGCACTGCACGACAAGGTGCAGCGGGTGGATGACGTGCATCAGTTCCCCGGGCATATTGCCTGCGATAGCGCAAGCAATGCGGAAATCGTGATTCCCATCCATAAAAATGGGAAACTGGTAGGCGTGTTGGATATTGACAGCCCGGTAAAGAACCGTTTTACGGAAGCGGACGAAGCGGGGCTGAAGAAAATTGTGGCCGCGCTGGAGGAGATTGCGGAGTTTACAGATTAAACGTCACTTTCCCTTGCCCAACGTTCCTAGTTGTGCTATAATACTTAAGTCAATTGCATAACGTCCCTAATCAAAACATTGCACAAGGAACGGGAGAGTAGCGTTTTCAAAGCATAAAGAGAGTCCGGGCAGGTGGGAGCCGGATTGCGGAAACTGCGTGAAGTTCACCCGGGAGTGCCTTTGCTGAACCTGCGGGAGTATAAAGTAGGCAGAGCGTTTGCCGCGTTAAGGCGCAAGAGTATAGGAGTCACGGATTGATTTGTCTGAACTTGTTTAATCTGTAATTCCTTTAAAGTAGGGTGGTACCGCGGAACATCACTTTCGCCCCTTCACAGGGACGGAAGTTTTTTATTTTATTGCTTTCACAGGAGGCATGAACATGAGCATGAAAGAAATGCTGCTGGAGCTGAAGGAAAAAGCGCTGGCAGACCTGGAAGCAGCAGCCAGCTCCCAGGAGTTGCAGGATTTGAAAGTAAAATATCTTGGTCGCAAAGGTCCCATGACGGAAATCCTCCGGGGCATGGGCAAGGTGCCGGCAGAAGAACGTCCGAAGATCGGCGAAATCGTTAACCAGGTAAAGCAGACGCTGGAGCAGTGCCTGAAAGACCGCACGGAGATTTTGCGGGCGGAAGCACTGAAAGCAAAAATTGCCAACGATAAAGTGGACATCACCCTGCCTGGGCGCAAACCAGCGGGCGGGCATCTGCATCCCATCACGCTGACCAACCGGGAAATCAAAAAGATATTCATGCACATGGGCTTCGATGTAATCGAAGGCCCGGAAATCGACAACGACTACTTTAACTTTGAAGCGCTGAACCTGCCCAAGGATCATCCGGCCCGTGATATGCAGGATACCTTCTACATTACGGACAATTTCCTGCTGCGCACTCAGACCAGTGGCGTGCAGGCCCGCACCATGCAGAGCAAGGAGCCTAACACTCCCATCCGCATGATTTCCCCCGGCGCGGTGTACCGAAACGATTACGACGCCACCCATTCCCCCATGTTCCATCAGGTGGAAGGACTTGTGGTGGATAAAAATATCAGCCTGGCAGATTTGAAAGGTACTCTGGAAACCTTCTGCAAGGAAATGTTCGGCAGCAGCGTGAAGATTCGTCTGCGTCCCAGCTACTTCCCGTTCACGGAGCCAAGCTGCGAGGTGGACATCAGCTGCGTGATCTGCGGCGGCAAGGGCTGCAACGTGTGCAAACATTCCGGCTGGCTGGAAATCTTGGGCGCCGGGGAAGTGCATCCCAACGTGCTGGAGATGAGCGGCTACGATTCCAAAGTCATGAACGGCTATGCCTTCGGCATGGGGGTGGAACGAATTGCCATGCTGAAATACGGCATTGACGATTTACGGTTATTCTTTGAAAACGATCTGCGGTTCATCCGCCAGTTCAGGTAAGGGAGGGAAAGATAATGTTAGCTTCGATTGCATGGTTAAAACGCTATGTTGACATTGATGTAACTCCCGAAGAATTGGCTGACAAGCTGACCCGGGTAGGGCTGGAAGTGGAAAGCGTAATTCATCAGGGACAGGGGATTACCGGTGTGGTAACTGGTAAGGTTACAGCTATTGAGAAAAACCCCAAAAGCGATCATCTGTGGGTCTGCCAGATGGATTACGGCAGCGGTGAGATCGTCCAGATCCAGACCGGGGCCCAGAATGTGAAACTGGGGGACATCGTTCCCGTGGCAACGTTGGGCGCGGAACTGCCCAACGGCATGAAACTGAAAAAAGTAAAAATGGCCGATGTGTATTCTTACGGCATGCTGTGCAGTGCGGCAGAACTGGGTATTGACAACAAGCTGCTGTTGCCGGAACAGCGGGAAGGCATTCTGATTTTATCGCCGGATACACCTATAGGAAAAGATATTAAAGATGTGCTGGGCCTCAACGATACAGTGTTGGATATTGACCTCACCGCCAATAAACAGGACTGCTTCTGCATGACCGGCATAGCCCGGGAAGCGGCTGCGGTATTGGGCAAGACCATGCGCATGCCGGATACCAGCGTAAAGGAAACAGCTGGCGGTGACGTTCACGACATGCTGCGTGTTGCTATTGAGATTCCAGAACTGTGCAGCCGTTTTACCAGCCGCGCGCTGAAAAATATTAAAATTATGCCGTCTCCGGACTGGATGCAGAACGAGCTGCGCGCCTGCGGTGTGCGTCCCATCAGCAATGTGGTTGACGTGACCAACTATGTGATGATGGAACTGGGGCAGCCCATGCACGCCTATGATTACGACACGCTGGCCGGTCAGGCACTTATTGTGCGACGGGGCAAAGCAGGGGAACACCTGCAGACCCTGGACGATCAGGACCGGGAACTGACACCGGACATGATCACCATTGCGGATACGGAAAAAGCCGTGGGCCTGGGCGGCGTCATGGGCGGCCTGATTACCGAAGTAACGGATAAAACCAAAACCGTTATTCTGGAAGCGGCAGCCTTCAACGGTCCGTCGATCCGGCGCACCTCCAAAGCGCTGGGCCTGCGCAGTGAAGCCTCTATGCGTTTCGAGCGGGGCGTGGACATTGCCAACTGCCATCGCGCGCTGGACCGGGCGGCTCATCTGCTGGAAGAAATGGGCGCCTGCGAAACGGTCTGCGGTATTGCGGATGCGTATCCGGTGCCCTATCATCCCGCAGTGATTACCGTAACACCGGAAACCATCAACACCCGTATCGGTGTGAATATTCCCAAAGCAGAAATGACAGAGATTCTGCAGCGTCTCCAGTTTAAAGTGAAGGAAGACAACGGCGCTCTGGTAATTACGGCGCCTACCTGGCGTCAGGACGTGACCTGTGATGCGGATATTTCCGAGGAAATCGCCCGCATGCATTCTTATGATAAAATTGAAAGCCACAATCCGGAACTGGCACTGCGCCAGGGCAAGGAAGATCCCATGGAAGAAGTGAAAAGCGAAGCGGAAGACTATCTGGCTTCCGCCGGTCTGGACGAAGTGATGACCTACACCTTCACCCATCCGTCTTTTGTGGATAAGATGATGCTGAAAGCAGACGATGCCCGCCGCAACGTCATCAAACTGATGAACCCCATCAGCGACGAGTTCGGCGTGATGCGTACCACCATGCTGCCCAGCCTGCTGAACACGGCGGCATACAATCTGGCCCGGCAGGCGGAAAGCGTGAAGATTTTTGAAGTGGGCCGGGTGTACCTGCCCAAGTCCCTGCCCCTGACTGAACATCCGGAAGAACGGCGGGTCATCGGTGCCGTGATGAGCGGCCGCCGCAATGAACTGAACTGGACCAGCGGCAAGGACAACGTGGACTTTTATGATATAAAAGGCGTAGCAGAAGGTTTGCTGACAAAGATGCAGCTGACGGACTATGAACTGGCTGCCTGTGAGGAAACTTACATGCACCCGGGTAAGAGCTGCGTCGTAAAAGTTGGAGAAAAGGTAATCGGCTATTTCGGCTGCCTGCATCCTACGGCTGCGGCTAATTTCGATGTGCCTGAAGAAACCTATGTGCTGGAACTGGAGCTGGCGCCTCTGGCCGAATCGGCTCTGAAGGTTCCCCAATACACGCATCTGGCCAAATTCCCCGGCACCAGCCGTGACATTGCGGTAGTGGTTCCCAAAAACGTGACCATGCAGGAGCTGGAGAGCGTACTGCGGACCAATGCCAGCGAACTGCTGAAAGGGATCCGCGTCTTCGACGTGTACACCGGAAAGCAGGTGGCGGAAGGCTGCAAGTCCGTGGCCTTTAATCTGACCTTCCAGGCAGAAGACCGCACGCTTACCGACGGCGAGATTGATCCCGTCATCAAAAATGTGGTGGAGAAAGTGGCGGAAGCCTACGCGGCAGAACTGAGAAAATAAGAAAAAATAGCGGAAACACTTGCCCCCATAAAAAAATAAGGGTAAAATATATAGTGGTATGCTTTTTTGAAATCCGGCCTCATGGCCTTAAGAAGGGAACATTTTATATGGAAAACAAAGAACGTTTAGTAGGTACTGTATCCAGAGGCATCCGTTTACCCATCATCCGTCAGGGCGATAACCTGGCAGACATTGTAACGGAAAGCGTGCTGAAAGCCGCGGCAAGCGAAGGCTTTGCCCTGCGCGACCGGGACGTTATCTCCATCACGGAATCCATCGTGGCCCGTTCTCAGGGAAACTATTGCTCCGTAGATGACATTGCAGCGGATGTGAAAGCGAAGTTGGGCGGTGAGACCATCGGCGTCATCTTCCCGATCCTGTCCCGCAACCGGTTTGCCATCTGCCTGCGCGGTATTGCCAAAGGTGCGAAGAAAGTCGTGCTGATGCTGAGCTATCCTTCCGATGAAGTAGGCAACCATCTGGTAAGCCTGGATCAGATCGATGAAGCGGGCGTAAATCCGTTCAGCGATGTGCTGACCCTGGAAAAATACCGCGAATTGTTCGGCGCGACGGTTCATGAATTCACCGGCGTGGATTATGTTGACTATTATAAAGAACTGATGGAGTCCAGCGGCGCGGAAGTGGAAGTAATCTTCGCCAACCATCCGGAAGCTATCCTGAAATATGCGGACAAGATTTTGAACTGTGACATCCACACCCGTGCCCGCACAAAACGGATTTTGAAAAAAGCCGGCGCGAAAGTGGTCTGCGGTCTGGACGATATTATGACGGCATCTGTCAATGGCAGCGGCTACAATGAAAAATACGGTCTTCTGGGTTCTAACAAATCCACGGAAGACAAGGTAAAACTGTTCCCGCACCAGTGCCAGTCCCTGGTGGAAGAAATCCAGGCAAGGGTGCTGAAAGCTACCGGCAAACACGTGGAAGTCATGGTATACGGCGACGGCGCCTTCAAAGATCCCCAGGGCAAGATCTGGGAACTGGCGGATCCGGTGGTTTCCCCGGCCTTTACCAGCGGTCTGGTAGGAACACCCAATGAACTGAAACTGAAATATCTGGCAGACAATGATTTTGCGAACCTGTCCGGCGAAGAGCTGAAGAAGGCCATTACCGACAGTATCGTGAAGAAGAGCGGCAGCCTGGTTGGCAATATGGCGTCCGAAGGCACCACGCCCCGTCAGCTTACCGACCTGATCGGTTCTCTTTGCGACCTGACCTCCGGCTCCGGCGACAAAGGCACCCCGGTTGTTCTGGTGCAGGGCTATTTTGACAACTATTCCAATTAAACTGTATTGCATAGCAGGCCTGAATGAAAGCCTGCTATGCATTTTGTAATTTTAAGGCAGGAAACAAGAAATAATAGTTCTTACAAATCCTAAGGAGGCTCATTTATGGAACAGGCAAAACGTCCGGAAACGATGGAACGGATTACGACAGCCGAACTGGCAAAAGCGTTTATTGATGAACAGGTTGGGGAACTGCGTAAGCAGATTGGCGATAAAAAAGTGTTGCTGGCGCTGTCCGGCGGCGTAGATTCCTCCGTTGTAGCTGCGTTGCTGATCAAAGCGGTAGGGCAGCAACTTGTATGCGTGCATGTAAATCACGGTCTGCTGCGTAAAGGAGAACCGGAGCAGGTCATCAAAGTGTTCCGGGACGAGATGAAGGCAAACCTGATTTACGTAGATGCGACGGAACGGTTTTTAGGCAAGCTGGCTGGTGTCAGCGATCCGGAAACCAAACGCAAGATCATCGGCGGTGAATTTATCGAAGTATTTGCGGAAGAAGCGAAGAAACTGGAAGGTATTGAATTCCTGGCTCAGGGTACCATTTATCCTGACATTCTGGAAAGCGAACAGGGCATCAAGGCCCATCACAATGTGGGCGGTCTGCCTCCCGAACTGAACTTTGAACTGGTGGAACCGGTGAAACTGTTATACAAGGACGAGGTCCGCGTAGTAGGCAAGGAATTGGGGCTGCCTGACAACATGGTATACCGTCAGCCTTTCCCCGGTCCGGGGCTGGGCGTGCGGTGTCCGGGTGCCATTACCCGGGACCGTCTCGAAGCGGTGCGGGAAAGCGACGCGATTCTTCGGGAAGAATTCGCGAAGAACGGACTGGAAGGAAAAGTATGGCAGTATTTCACTGTAGTGCCTGACTTCAAGTCTACTGGGATCCGCGATGGTAAGCGTACGTTCGACTGGCCGGTCATCATCCGTGCCGTCAACACTAAGGACGCCATCACCGCAACGGTGGAAAATGTTCCTTATGAACTGATGCAGCACATCACCGACCGCATCGTCCATGAAGTGAAAGGCGTGAACCGTGTACTGTACGATTTTACCCCGAAGCCCACGGCGACGATTGAATACGAATAATTTTGCAGTAAACATCAAAAACAGTTTATATTACGATTCATATAAAATGTGAATTTGCAGCTTGCGAATTGAAAAAAGGTCCATAAAACAAATCATCAAAAAAGAGAAGGTAAGTAAGAATGGCAGTTTTGAATTTGGAACAGTACGGTATTACCGATGTAACGGAAGTCATCCACAATCCGTCCTACGGATTCTTATATGAAGAAGAAATGAAACCCGGACTGGAAGGGTATGAAAAAGGCCAGCTGACTGAACTGGATGCTGTGAACGTCATGACCGGCATATACACCGGGCGCTCACCCAAAGACAAATACATTGTCATGGATGAAAACTCCAAAGACACAGTGTGGTGGACGACACCTGAGTATCCGAATGACAACCACGTCATGAGCGAAGAAGTTTGGGCGAAGGTAAAAGAAGAAGCCGTTAAGCAGCTTTGCGGCAAGCGGCTGTTTGTAATGGACGCTTTCTGCGGCGCCAACGCGGACACCCGCATGGCCGTCCGTTTTATTATGGAAGTGGCCTGGCAGGCGCACTTTGTGAAGAATATGTTCATTGCTCCCACAGAGGAAGAACAGGAAAACTTTAAACCGGATTTCGTAGTGTACGCTGCGTCCAAGGCAAAAGTTGCTGATTATAAAGAACTGGGAATCAATTCCGAAACATGTATCGCCTTTAACATTACCAGCCACGAGCAGGTCATCCTGAATACCTGGTACGGCGGTGAAATGAAAAAAGGCATGTTCTCCATGATGAACTACTACCTGCCGCTGCAGGGCATCGCTTCCATGCACTGTTCTGCCAACACGGACCTGAAAGGCGAAAACACCGCGATTTTCTTCGGTCTGTCCGGCACCGGCAAAACCACCTTGTCCACAGATCCCAACCGCTACCTTATCGGCGACGACGAGCACGGCTGGGACGACAATGGCATTTTCAACCTGGAAGGCGGCTGCTATGCCAAGGTCATCGACCTGGACAAAGAGTCCGAACCGGATATCTATAACGCGCTGCGTCGCGACGCGCTGCTGGAGAATGTTGCCGTGGACGCAGAAGGCAAGGTGGATTTCCATGACAAGAGCGTGACGGAGAACACCCGTGCTTCCTATCCTATCAAACATATTGAGCATAATGTTAAGCAGATCCGTGATACTTCTTCCGGCCCTGACGCGAAGAACGTGATCTTCCTGTCTGCAGACGCATTCGGCGTGCTGCCTCCGGTTTCTATCCTGACTCCGGAACAGACCAAGTATTACTTCCTGTCCGGATTCACTGCCAAGCTGGCCGGCACGGAACGGGGCATTACCGAACCGACACCGACTTTCTCCGCCTGCTTCGGCCAGGCTTTCCTGGAACTGCACCCGACAAAATATGCGGACGAACTGGTGAAGAAAATGGAAAAATCCGGCGCTAAGGCGTTCCTGGTGAACACCGGCTGGAACGGAACCGGTAAACGTATCTCCATTAAAGATACCCGCGGCATCATCAACGCAATTCTGAACGGGGATGTGAATAAGGCTCACACCAAAAAAATTCCCGTATTTAATCTGGAAGTTCCTACCGCGCTGCCCGGTGTGAATCCGGCGATTCTGGATCCCCGGGATACCTATACGGATTCTGCGGAGTGGGACGTGAAGGCTAAAGATCTGGCAGAACGGTTTATCAAAAACTTCAAAAAATATGAAGGGAATGCTGAAGGGAAGAAACTGGTAGCTGCAGGCCCGAAGCTGTAAGGAATATTTCATCGTGTGAAGATAAATACCCTGACTGTTTACGGAAAACGTAGAAATTCCGGAATGTGCTCCACGGCACATTCCGGATTCTTTTATAAGGTTATTTTGAAAGAGGAGAGCGGATGGACAAAGTATTGCGCGAAGACGCCGAAAAAATCATATATGCCGCGCTTCAGGCAGTGCAGCCGGATGAAGCGGTACGGCGCACGCTGAGGGATTACCGGTTTAATACCGGACGGAAAATTTTAGTAGCGATCGGCAAAGCGGCCTGGCAGATGGCAAAGGCGGCGACAGATACGCTGGGACAGGTGGACGCCGGTATTGTCATCACAAAATACAAACATGTGAAGGGCGATATTCCCGGTGTGGAATGTTATGAGGCTGGCCATCCGATTCCGGATGAAAACAGTTTCGCGGCAACCAGGAAGGCGCTGGAAATGGTAAAGAACCTGGCGCCGGAGGACACGGTGATTTTTCTTGTGTCCGGCGGAGGCAGTGCATTGTTTGAACTTCCGCTGATTCCTGAGGAAGAACTGCAGAAGATTACGCTGGGTTTGTCAAACAGCGGCGCGGATATAGTGGAACTGAACAATGTCCGCAAGCGCCTCAGCGGCGTAAAGGCGGGACGGTTTGCCCTGGCCTGTTATCCGGCGAAGGTGCTGAGTATCGTTCTGAGTGATGTATTAGGCGACCCCCTGGACAGTATCGCCAGCGGGCCGGCCTATCCGGACAGCAGTACCTGTGCCCAGGCAAAAGCCATAATAGAAAAATATAAAATCCATCTGTCTCCGGAAGCAGCAGCGCTGCTGGAACAGGAAACGCCGAAAGAACTTAACAATATAGAAACACATGTTAACGGTTCGGTGAAGGAACTTTGCGCTGCAGCGGCGCGGACGGTGGAAGAGATGGGATATAAAGCGTTAGTTCTGACTGATGAACTTCGGTGTGAGGCTAGTTCGGCAGGCAGTTTTCTTGCCAGCATTTTGAAAAGCCATGCCTGCAGCAAACAGTCTCTCGCATTTATCGCCGGTGGCGAAACCGTTGTCCGTGTCACCGGGTATGGCACCGGAGGACGGAGCCAGGAACTGGCGCTGGCAGCAGCGCCTGGTATTGCCGGGCTGGAAGGCGCCGCGATTTTCTCCATTGACAGCGACGGCACAGACGGTCCTACCGACGCGGCCGGCGGCTATGTGGACGGGGAAAGCATCGCTGCCCTGGAAGAAAAAGGAATCAATTTTGACAGTATGCTGCGGGAGAATGATTCATATCACGCGCTGGAAGCCATCGGCGGGCTGATCATGACAGGCCCCACAGGCACTAATGTGAATGATCTGGCGGTTGCGTTGCTGAAAAGATGAAGGAATCACTTAAGCAGCGGACACTTCCGTTTGAATCAAATATTGAAGACGCACAAAAATCCGGAATACCTGGAAAACCAGGTGTTCCGGATTTTTTGCTGTTCTCAGTTCAAATTCAATTTATTCCTCTGCGAAAATATGGTAAAATTAATAAACAAAGTGATGTCCGGTGTTGCAATGACATACTATTGTCGAAAAATCGATATAACATGAAAAGAGTACAAATAAAAAATGTGCCGTTATTGTGCGAAAAGGAGGTTATCACATGAATAAGATGAAAACGGCAGCAACTGTACTTGCAGCAGTTTTTGCGTTTGCTGTCGCGCCGGTTTTTGAAACAGGCCTTGCAGATACAAGCGGCCTTGCGGGGACAAATGGGGTAACCGGTATAAGCTGGTCGCGTCCTGTTTTTGCCGAAGGTAACGGCGTGGATTACCAGCTGGGGCTGCACTACATTCCGCTGGTGACGCGTACGGAACATTATGACGTGAGCGACGAGAAGGGTGACCTTTTACGCGCCCGCTGGACAGGCATCCGGGTAACCGGCCCCGTGCCGTTTGAACCGAATATTAACAAAGCACTGGATGCATACACTGCAAATGAAAGTAAAAATTTCGCTGCTTCAAGCAGGAAAATGTTGTCCGATGCTAAATTAGACCACAGCGAACGGGCGAAGTATGGCGCTACGTTCTTTCCCGCTTTTGAGGATAACAGAGATATCTATGTGCGGCGGGCCGACTCCCTCGTGGTGAGCCTGCTGGAATCCGGTTCCAGTTATATGGGCGGCGCCCATGGTATGTATGGTTTCACAGGCAAAACCTTCGATACCTACACAGGAAAGGAGATGCAGCTGACTGATATTTTCACAAGCCCCACTGCCATGACAAATGCCATCAAACAACAGCTGATGTTTGATTATCCCAAAGCATCATTTCAGGGAAACAACGGCGCCAGCATGCGTGAGATGGTGGACCAGCTGGCGAAGGAGGGGCATCTGTTCTGGACCATGGATCCCCGGGGCGTGACTTTCTATTTCAATCCGTACATCCTCGGTTCGTATGCGGAAGGGGTTTTCACCACTACGCTGCTGTATTCCGAGAGGCTCGATATTTTCAAACATGATCAGTACACGCAAGCCATTAGTTGGCGGGGGCCGAAAGCCTATTGCATGGAAATTCCTTCCTACCTGCCCGTACGTTTAAGCGACAGCCCGCGCGGTGACAGGCTGTCCGTGATGAACGATCCGGAAGAACTGCTCATTGATTACTGCGGCGAACAACTGAAAGATAAGTTTAATGCAAAACAGATCCGCGCCACACTGGTGTCTATGCCGGAGGGTGAACGGTACCTGTATGTGGATTATCAGAAGGAAGACTGGAAGCACGCCGTACGGGTATATGCCCTCCGCAACGAACCGGTCTTTGTGGGCGAGTATGCCATGACGCGTTTTATTTCGGATATGGTAGGGAATAATGGCTCGGACTGGTACGTGATGACAGATCCCCAGGCGTTTTACATGACGGCCATGCCGGGCAGCGGCTATGCTCCCTGGACAAAGCTGACCTGCCGGATAGGCGCAAACGGTGCGCCGGAAGTGTATGAAGTGGAAGGCGGGAAAGGGTAACAGGAGATTCAACATGAAAAAGTTTATTGTTGCGGTGCTTTTGTTGACAGTGGCAGTGTTTTCTGTTTCGGTTCTTCCCTGCGAGGCAAAGGATATCTGGGTGGATCGCTGGCAGAACAGTAATGCGGACGTTTATGTGATGGACGAAACGCTTGTCTGGGAAGAGAATCTGGAAGGTAAGTTTTTCAGGGTTTCCACAAAAGAGGTGCAGAACGGAAGACTGAAACGCATCGTAAAATGGAAATATATAAAACATGGGCAGGAAATGTGGCGCTATGAAACGAATCAGATGGACGGCAGCCATATGACAGTGGTTTCGCCCGGGGACAAAGTATTTGACTTCTGCATGAAAAGAATCGGCTGGCAGTACCGTACGGAAGATTTCTGGTGCTATTAAAACCGCATTAGTCTAATTCGACAGCTTGATTTGAAACTGAACCTGTAAAGCACATGCGGAGGCTTTAACCTGCTTTTGGTGCTTTAACCGGGTGTGCGTATGATTGTTTGTTGAAAACGGTCCGATACATTTTTTGCCGGAGGAAACCGGGGATGAAAAAGTTTTTATTATTAGTGCTTTGCATGACAACATTGTTCATGTCAGGCTGCGGTGACAAGTTCGCAAAGGAAAAAGAAGCCATCAGCAAAGCGGAAAAAACGGCTATGTCCATGCAGATGCCGGTTCTCGTGAAACCGGATGACTGGAAGCAGCCACGTCCGCCCAGGCAGGAGTATACGCAATATCAGGCTGGCCTGGATAAACTGATTGCAACTGAAAAGAAGATTCTGGCAGAGATGCGAAAGTCAGATGCGCAGATTACCGCGTTGTTAAATCAGGCCGGCGACGAAACGGAAAAGAAAGACCTGTTGGCGTTTAGAGATAAAGTGCGTCAGGACCGCATCAATTTTGTAAGGAAGATTTCCCGTAACCGGCTGAGCGGGGATCCGTTTGTTGTAGGCGTCGGCAGTACATGGGAAGAAGTGGAAATGGTTTATGGTAAGCCTTCCGGTACTGGCAAGCCATTTATCGGCGCAAAAGAATATGATTATAAAGGGGTGAGCTTTAAAGACTGGATCGGCGGCGGTGTTCCGCCTCTTGAAGTAAGGAAAAAATGGGTATCAAGGACGGTATTGTACGCTTCGACGACAGATAAAAAGATTGTATCTGACGCCGGTATCAGGGTTGGCATGACCCGGGACGAAGTGTATAAGATTTTAAAATCCAAATATGTAAATAAGACTTATAATGCGAAGAGAAACGCGATGCAGGTTGACAAATCAAAGAAAGAAGATGGAACCGATATAGTGGTCCAGTTTGCGATGAAAGAAACGGGACCGAATCTTATGTTCTTAGAGTTTAAAAAAGGCAGACTGGTCAGGTATACGGCCGGCCCCAATTGAGCGGCAGAGTTAATTGTTGGTTCCGGACGTTCAGGAAAGGTATAAGCGTGTTGCGACGATTTCATCCAAAGCGTCATTAAGGATGTGTGGAAATAGTATGAAAAAGGTAAACTGCTGGCTGTATAGATTGTTTTTTCTGGTCGCTCTGTTTTGCTTATTTGCGCATGCGGCTTTTGCCACACCTGCTATACCGGTGGACAGGGACGAGTTCTCCATAGGCAATACCGTCACAGCAGAGTTCACTGCCTATGGGGTGAAAGCACAGCATACGGGTTATAAGGAAGAAATTAAAGATTCGCGGATTTTTTACACGCGAAGGGGTACGGCAGACCCTGGTCAGCCGCTGCGGTTTACTCTTGCGGCGAAGCAGTCGCTGCAGGGGGCGGTTCAGGAATTGGAAGTTACGATGCAACCCTATGCGGAAATGAACCGCTACGCAGGAAAGAAGCTGGAAAAATTCTATCGTAAAATAAAAGGCACGGCGGGAAAACGGCTGAACGTGAATATGGAATATACGCTGCCGAAAAATTCGCGCCTGCTGGTAGCCACGGTGCAGCTGAAAGATTATTACAAAAATGGTAATCAGGTGCTGCCGCGCTACACTACGGTAGAATATGAACTGAATGTGGTTGGCTTTGCGGAAGCCAATGCGACGCAGCTAAGCGGTAAAACTGTAAAGAAGGTGAACGACAGCAAAGGCAAGCTGATGATTATCGAGAAAAAAGGAACGGATGCCGCTGTCGCGGCAGCAGGCATTGGCATTCCGGTCCTCGCGGCATTGCTCTATTGGTTTATCCATAAACGCGGGAAAAAATAATATTGCTTTAGCGACGGTTAAAACATCCCGGTTCCGTACGATGACCGGGATGTTTTTAGTATAATATGTGTGAATCATTATCGGTTTATGATATAATTATTATAATAATTTTTATATTTGTAAATTATGCGGTTAAACGGGAGAATTGTTATGGCGGACAACACCTATAAAAGTAAAAACATTACCATGTGCTATGACGGAAAATACCGTTGGGTGTATGAACTGGACATGTACAAATCTCCGGTGATCATCAAAGAAGTGTGGAGAGCGATGCTTGTCGCCGGTGTGATAGTGCTGGCAATTTTGTTTGCGATAAATATTATGGATGGCGATTTAATGGAAACGCTGCAGTTTGTGGCGCAGGCGGCGGCAATCCTGTTTGGTATTTTTCTTGTGCTCAGCATCATCGGATATCTCGTTTTTGCGTACATAATCGGCGGAAAATATTGCGTAGTGTTTGAGATGGATGAGGAGGGCATCAATCACAAACAGCATGATAAGCATGTAAAGAAATCTGAACTGGCAGGTGCGATCACTGTCCTCGCAGGACTGGCAGGCGGCAATTTGAGTACCGTAGGCACAGGTATTCTGGCGGCGTCGCGCACATCTATGCTGACTTATTTTGACGATGTGAAAGAACTGGAGATTTTGCCTAAAGAGCACCTGATCTGTTTGAATGAAACGCTGAGCCGTAACCAGGTGTATGCAGAAGACGAAGACTTTGCGTTTGTGGCGAATTATATCAAAAGTCATTGCAGGAACGCAAAGGTGAGAGAAGGATAAAAGGAAGAATGTAATTATGAATGTTATAGCAGCAAATTGATTTGGAAAAATCCAAGGTTGTCGGAACATGGTAAGATTGGTATTGTATAACGTTACGGTTGTTATGGCGCGGTTTTAGAGCGGGGATTTGGTTATGGGACTGACAAAGTTTTTGAAAGGAACAGCGGCAATTCTTACTGTTGCGGTGTTGGCGGTTGCATTGAGCGGATGCGGCAGCGGAGGCAGGAAAAAAGAAATCAAGGGCTTTTCTGTACCTGCAAATAAGTTGCCGGAGGGCGTTATTTCTGTTATCAGGCCGAAACCGAATAATGAAACTCTTTTTGTCCGCGCATTGGTTTTTGAAGCTGTTCGCCGTAATCAGGTGGCCAGATTATACACTGAAGCGCTGATTCATTTCGATCCGAAAAAGGGGAGCCCTGCAGATCATGAAAGGCTGCTGAAAAAAATGAAAGCAGCCTGGAAGAGCGCACAGGAGTCTGCTTCGGTGGCAACATTTTATGCCCTGGGCCTGTCTCAGTTGGAGAGAACAGAAGGATATAATCCGTATCAGAAAAAGACAGCAATGCTGACGCTTCCGGAAATCCGCCTGGTGCCGACAGTGTATGCGGAAGAAAAAAGCAAACAAGTAAAATTGCCTAAAAGCTTAGAAGGTAAAAAGTTGATGAGTATCTCGCAGGCTTTGCGCCACAGCAGTGCAAAAGCATGTGATGTTGCGGATACGATGAAACCAAGATATGATAATGCAGAATTTTACGATGCCGCCTATAAAGCCGCAAATGTAGCTAAATCAGCGGGGAAGGTTGCCGGTCTTGTTATTGCCGGAGGCGCGGCAACGGCTACTGCTCCTGTTGCAGTGTGTATTGCCGGAGGCGCGGCATTTACGGCAAACTTTCTTGATACAGGGTTAGATGTCTTACAGACAGGCGTGGTTCTTCTAAAGGGAGAAGAAGATAAAACCCTGGAGAAAGTTCAGGTTTATACCGGAGCTGCTAATTTTTTTCTCAATATTGCTTCAAATGCAGCTTCATGGGTAAACGATAGTAAGTCCGCTTTTAATTATGCAAAAACTCTTGCCGATAAAAAAGGAGCCGCTCAGAGTAGTAAATATCTTGTAAAAAGGTTAGCTAAGAATTCGATAGATAATTATTCTAAGGCTTTTAAAAATTGGAGTGAACACAACCCCACGTGGGAAGACGCCGATACCATCACATCGGTACCGGATTTTTGTATAGATTTTCACGAATTACGAGAGAATTCCGGAGAGATTTGCGGAGATGTGAAAGAATTGTGGAAGTCGCTGAAAGGTGATGACGCCCTGGCAATTAATATGCGTAAAACGGAAGACGGCAGTACTGAAACCCGCGTAGGTTCTCTAGCGTTAAAGAAAACGAATGCCAGGGATAAAGAGAAAGCAGAAGCCCTGGGTTTGAGCGGTACGATGGACGACTTAAGAAAAAAGGCGGAAACTGCGGAAAAGGAAAAAGCTTCTAAAACTGTCGCTACATCTAAAGATCTGGAAAAAGAAGCGGAAGAAGTTTCCAATGCAGGGGACGCCGGTAAATATGAAAAAACATTCAACACGTTTATGAACTCGACATTACAGGGACTGATCAAGTCTGTTTTAGGGCCGGGGGGAAATATCCGCGACTTGGATAAACTGATTAGCGAAGCGGCCGGGGAAGAAATGAAAGCAACCGGAATTATGGTTTCAAGAGATGAAAAAGGGAACATAACCAAAGCGGCAATTGTTGGGGAAAAGAAAAAAGTATTGGCGCCTTTTGCACCTGAAAAAGTGGCGGGAACCTATAGCGTATATGTGGCAAAAGAAAAAAAGAGAGTAACTGTCAGAGTAAGGAATAATGGAGGAAAACTGTCTGTAATATACAGTTATCATTGGGGACCTGAAGGGCATGAAGATGAAGAATTGACTACAGTAGGACCATTCACCCCATCCTATGACCCTCAGACCGGAAGGGGTCACGCAGGAGAATACTCCTTCCAGTTTACCAATAACGGTAGCGGTATGAGCTTGAGCGTGCACTGAATAATTTGAAAAGGAGTATCAGCTTTATGAACCTTGTTTTAAAAACTGCTTTACAGTTTTTGCTGATAGGCGTGTTCCTGGTGTTTTCTGCCATACATGTATCTGCTGCAGAGGTGCGTCGCGTACCGGATTATGATTTGGTGGGACAGGGCTTAATGGCTCTTACGTTGGACGTGGAAGGATCAGACAACTTCCGCTATGCCGGGCTGGAAAACAAAATGCATACCTATCGTGGAAAAATAAAGCTGGAAAGCAAGCTGAAATTTGTGATTAAGGCCACACTGGCAGGAACAAAGACTTTGCCGATTACTGGGCGGAGCTGTTCCATTCGTATGCAAATCGTTGCAAAAAAGAAAGGAAAAGTGATTAAAACACAGAATTATAAGAAAGATAACAAGAGTAATCTGTTCCTCAGTTATACGGCGCCCAAGGGGGCAGATACCATTGAAGTCAGTGAAACCTTTATATTGAACAACAAGAGTAAAAATAAAGAGTATAACAAGCAATTGATTGAGAGGAACAAGTTGATTCTTACTACTTCTGACGTGAGCGCCGCCGTTGTGTCGACAAAATCAGCCGGAGGCAATAAAGGCGCAACTGGCAGTAGTAATGATAAACAGAACGGTGAAGATAAAAACAAAGCTGAGGGAGGTAACGCTAATGAAGGTAAAACCTTCAGTACGGGCATGCTGGCTGGCGGCGCAGCGGCAGTAGCGGTAATTGGCGGCGGAGTATTCTTCTTCATGAAAAAAAGGAAGGCAGACCAGGCCACTAACGAAGAAAGAACACGTACAGAACAATTGCGTCAACAAGCGATTCAGCGTCAGCAGGAATTGCAACAGCAGAATTTGCAGCGCCGCCAGGAAGAGATTAATCAGCATAACCGGACGCTGGAAGAAAACCGGATGCATCAGCGGCAGAAAAGCGGACCACAGCCGGGAGTGGCAGGCAATTATGTGGCCGGTACAGCAGGTGTGATGGGCAACGCACAAAGTAATGCAACGGAGAATCCGGTACAAACTATGCCGGACGCGCCCCCCCATTTTTGCCAGAACTGTGGCGCACCGTTAAAACCCGATACCAGGTTCTGTGAAAACTGCGGGACAAAAGTGAAATGAAAAGAGGTATAAGCATGGAAAAGATCAGGGTTATTACATTGTGTTTCGTTTTGTTGTTTGGCTTTGCAAGCTTTACGCATGCAGAACTTCCAGCCAGCCGAATCGCCTTAGGCGTGCAGCTGGGCGCTAAGTTTGAAGATGCGAAGAACGTATTCGGCGTTCCCGAACGTGTCACGATGGAAGAGGTGAAATCGGAAGCCTATGGTGATTTTGTGGAGTCCACGTTCATTTATGAAAAAGAATCCATTATTGTGAAATTTTATAATGAAAACGCCTGGCGGATTGAATCCAATGGTAAAAACGGCTGGGCAACCCCCGACGGTGTGACGGTAGGCATGTCGTTAAAGGATATGTACGCGCGGTTGGGAAAGGAAGATATTAAAAACCCGGCTGAAAACGGCGAAACGCTGTACTGGTATAATCATGATACAAAACAGCAGGTTAATGTCGGCAATCTATATGTGTTTGTAAAGAATGGACGTGTTTCAAGAATTGTGATCGCGTATCAGTGACAATTTCGAAAACGCATAAGCAATATAAAGTTTAAATAAAACCAGCATAAAGGAGGCAGGGCATGAAAAAGAAAACCGATGTAAAAAAATATTCAGGCACTTTTAATAAAATTTTGCCTTTCCTTTTTGTTTGCTATGCTTTTCTGTTAACATTAACCTGTGTATCCGGCTTTGCGGCAAACCCTTCTTCCGAAAAAGCAATTGGTCCCGAGGATATCCCGGAAGGCGTATACCGGCGTTTTTCTCCCAGAGAAGAAGTAACCTATCTGGTGGTGATGCACAAAAAAGGAACGCTGGCGGGGGATCCCTTTAAACGTACTTACATAGGTATTGAATCCGTGCGGCGGAGCCATCCTTCCCATCCGGATGGCAGCGTGTTCATGGCAGCCCGTCTGCGGAGCTCGAAAGAGTTTAAACTGAATCCGGCCAAGGAGGCCGGTCCGGTTCCGACTGACGATATGGTCGCGTTTATGCTGGATTACGCGGAAACCGTCAATGCCGACGGGACAAAGGGGCTGAAGAAAAACCAGTCCCAGGCATATGTGATGCAGCCTGCGTTCGACGGACGCATCAACATCATAGGTTCGGAAACGCTGTCTGCGCCGTTATGCGGACATTATATCCCTGTAACCGACAGGCCTGCTCCGTTGGTGCTGCAGCAGGCCATGATCAAATACATGTTGGAAGATTTCATCCCCGCCGCGACCAACATGGACAACCGTTCCCAGTTCTATGATTACAAGATGGAGTTCCTGACGGGGGACAATCCTCCGGTGGATTGCTGGGCAGGCTGGTACCTGGTTCAGGTATGGGAAGACAGGAACATGGATAAGTACGATTCCCGCTACCAGATGAATTTTATCGTGGGTGATACAGGCAATGAAATCAAATTGCTTACTTTATACGACGGAAAAATGTGGCCGGTGTATGAGGACGACCGTCTGAAGGGCAAAACAAACCGGGGCCCGCAGGTTGTGCCGAAAGGATAATATGCTGTTGTATTGCCTTTCATGACAACAAATTGTAAAATATTTAAGTAAACTGCGTGAGGAATGGGTTTTTCCATTCCTCATTTTAATTTTTAATGGTATAATAAAAAGAGTATTCCAGTGACCAGTTATCCTTTTATAAAAATATTAAGCTTGCCGGGGAGGGAAATCATTATGGCGGATCCGAGAACAGAACGCAACGCCTTATTAGGCGCCACACTGGTGAAAAAGTTACAGGCGCGGGCCTTTGACGCATATTACTGCGCTACGAAAGAGGAAGCGCTTAAGCAGGCGCTGGCTCTTATTCCGGAAACAGATGTGATTTCCTGGGGCGGTTCCGCTACCATTGCGGAAATCGGTCTGCTGGAGTATGTGCGGAAGAATTTTAATTGTATTGACCGGGATACCGCGAAAACACCGGAAGAGCGCATGGAGATTATGCGGAAGGCCTTGCTTTGTGATACATTTTTAATGAGTACCAACGCCCTGACGACAGAGGGTGAACTGGTGAACATAGACGGCAACGGAAACCGTTGTGCCGCTATGATTTACGGGCCGAAACAGGTCATTGTCATCGCCGGGCTGAACAAGGTTACAGGGAATTTGCACAGTGCCATTGACCGCGCCCACACAACGGCTGCAGCTATCAACATCCAGCGTTTCGGCGCCAAAACGCCCTGTGCGCTGACCGGAGTCTGCGCGAACTGTAACTTTGCCGATACCATCTGTAACTATATCGTTGTCACCCGCCGCAGCAAACCGGCTCATAAGATCAAGGTTATCCTTGTAGGTGAAGACGTAGGATTTTAAGGAGATAAACGATTATGCAATTTTCTTCCCGTTTTACGATTGCCGTACATATTCTGTTGGCAGTCAATGAATTTGAGGGACAGTTCAAGACGACGTCCTTCTTTTTAGGCAACAGCGTCAACGTAAACCCTGTCATTATCCGCAAAACGCTGGGACAATTAAAAGATGCCGGACTGGTTACTGTGGAGGCCGGTGTGGGTGGCGCGGCTCTGGCGAAAGAACCGAAAAAGATCACACTGTGGGATATTTTCTGCGCTGTGGAAGACAAAAAGGAAGATCTGTTCCATTTCCACGATCCCAACCCGGACTGCCCCGTGGGAGGAAATATCCACGCGGTCATGGACGGGCGTCTGAAGAAGTTCAAACGGAACCTGCAGAAAGATATGGACGATGTAACCCTGCAGGATCTGGTTAAGGATCTGCGTAAGGAACTGAAGAAGAACCGGAAGCTGGGATTCGCGCCAGCGCCTGCGGAAGAGGAGTAAGCATAAGGTTTCCGTGCAGGAAGGACTCGGAGGTGTATTCCCAATGAAAGAAGAGGACGTAAAGAAATTAATCGATAAACTGCAGTATTTTGATTACGACAAAGTACTGGACAAGATACGCAAGAACGTTAAAAAACCGAGCGTCCTTGTGACCGGTGGTACCGGTGTGGGAAAGAGCAGCCTGATCAATCATCTCTTCGGTATGGACGTGGCTGCCACAGGCAACGGCAAGCCCTTGACGGACCGCATTACCCGCTATGAGCCGGAGAATCTGGACGTGGTGCTGTATGATACCCTGGGCTACGAAGTGGGGGAAGATAAACAGCAGCAGTTTTATAAAGACGTAATCGGCTTCGTGAAAAATGCCAACGGCCAGGGGGATGTCCAAAAGTATGTGCATCTGGTCTGGTATTGTATTTCTGCCGCCAACAAACGGGTGACCCCTACGGATCTGGACGCAATCGCCGCGTTGGAAGGACTTACCAAGGTCTGCGTGGTGCTGACACAGATCGACGCGGCTACCATGATTGAATTGGACGAGATGAAAAAAGTTTTGCAAAAGAAACTGCCGAAGACAGACGCGTTCATGGTGAGTATCGATCCGCGGATTCCAGAAGAAAAAATGCAGTGGGGCGAGCTTCTGAACTGGTCGGTTGAGCATCTGGACGCCGGATTGCAGCTGGCGTTTGCCCAGGCTCTGGGGCAGGAACTGAGCGCGAAGCATATCCAGGCAGACAAGCTGATTCACAGGTACGTGGCGGCTGCCGCCGGCGCAGTAGTGTGTCCGTTACCCATGACGGACTCTGCAGCGCTGATTGCCATCCAGACTACTATGGCGACGCATCTTTTCAATTTCTGGGGCATCGACCGGGGAACTGACAAAATTAAAGAAGTTTTTGTCAACGTGGTGGTAGCCAATACGGGGCGGATATTTTCCCGTTCCCTGTTGAAGCTGATTCCCGGCGCGGGCTCCGTTGCAGCGGCTGTAGTGAACAGCGGCGTGGCCACCTCCTTCACGTATGCCTTTGGCCGGGCGGTTAATGAAGTCTGTTATAAAACCGCGTCCCGTATGGCAAAAGGGGAAAAGGTGGATATCACGTCTGCCTTTGCCATGGACGTGATTATGCAGCTGATTCAGAAGTATTATAAAAAGAATGCAGTATGATTTTTAGCAATCGTTACAGGTGACTTATGTCAATGAGAATCTGGAACCGTACGGGAAGCAAAGGACCTCATAAAAAAGAAGGTTCTCCTTCAGGAACGGAAATGGCCGCGAAGGATTACCGCGGCCAGCAGAAAACAGAACAGAAAACTAAACCGCACAAACCCGCTGTGAGGAATATTCTTGTGCTGGGAAAAACCGGGGTGGGCAAGACTTCCCTGCTGAATTACCTTTACGGCTTTGACCTGCCCACAGGAGCAGGCCTGCCTAAAACGGGGAAAGGTCTCCACGAGAATGTGATTACCCGCAACGGGACAGCTTACCATGTTTTCGATACCTGGGGGATTGAGGCGGATTCTCTGCCGGAATGGCGGAAGGAAGTGCTGGCGCTGGTGCGCAAACGCAATACATCCCCCCATATCAGAGACTGGTTCCATGCAGTGTATTACTGCTTTTCCGCCAACACCGCCCGCATTGAAGAAACGGAGATTGAAGAGATCCTTGTGCCGTTGCTGCAGTCCGGCTGCAAGGTGATCGTGGTTCTGACCAATGCGGAGGACGGTTTCCGGAAGCAGGAAAAGATAGAAGGCATGAAAGAGTATCTGCAGGAAGAGATGACAAAGCGCCTGCATCGCGACCCGCAGCTTGAAATTATCCCTGTTGCCAGTATTGCCGGCGAGACGCTGGCGGGAGATTCCATTTCCCGCTTTGGCCGTACCGAATCGCTGGAAGCGGCGCAATATAATCTGGCGGACGATATTGAAAAACGCCTGCCGGCCATTTATAAAATGAACGTGCTGAACAAGCTGGGAGCATGGAAGGAACGCAGCCTGCTCCTGCTTGCCAACGGTAAGATCAGCTTTGTGTTGAATAATAATTCTGCCAGGCAGCTGATTGATCTGATTAATTACGATTTGCTGAATACTTTCGGCGCCATTGATGCGGATGGCGATAAGCTGGAAGCAGAAGCCAACGAATACCTGTTGGCGGCGGGGGACAAAAAACCAATGGACCGGCGCTGGCGTCCGGACTTCAGCCGCATCACCTATGTAAAAGGTTACGAATACAGCAAAGGCTTATCTGTCGGGCTTGCGGTGGATGTGGCTGCCAGTCTGCTGCGTTCTTCGAAAAGCATCCGTGAAAACCTGAGCCGTCGGGTAGAGAAGACCTATGCTGCAATCATGGACAGCATGAAGAGCAGGAGATAGAAGCATTTAGAATATTAATATAAAAATAAACTTAAGGCATACAAGTAAACTTTAGAGAGGGCGACTCCGTTTTGTTAAAAGACATACTAAAGGAAAAATTCAGTGAAGTCATCCGGGCTATCTTCCCGGTTGTGGCAATCGTTTTGATACTTTCTGTCACAATAGTGCCCATGCCTACCCATGTGGTGATGGTTTTCTTATACAGCTGCATCCTGCTGATGATAGGGATGGTATTCTTTACCATCGGTTCAGAACAGGCTATGGAGCCTATGGGCAATCATGTGGGAACCCGTATTACAAAAACCCGCAAACTGTGGCTGATATTGCCGCTGGGTTTTTTGCTGGGCTTTATGATCACGATTTCTGAACCGGACCTGCAGGTATTGGCTAACCAGGTCCAGTCCATTCCTAACAGAGTGTTGATTTTGTCGGTATCAGGCGGCGTGGCGCTGTTTCTTCTGGCAGCCATGATCCGTATGGTGTTGGGTATTTCACTGCAGCGGATGTTGCTGTTCTTTTATGTCATTGCTTTCATATTGGCATGCTATGCACCGCCGGATTTTCTGGCGGTGGCGTTCGATTCCGGCGGTGTGACCACCGGTCCCATGACGGTGCCGTTTATCATGGCTTTTGGCGTAGGCGTTTCGGCGTTACGGGGCAGCCGCCATTCTTCCCAGGACAGCTTCGGTCTGATAGCCCTCTGTTCCATCGGGCCTATCATCGCCGTACTGCTTCTGAGCCTGATTTTTAAACCGGAAGACGCGACGTTTGAACCGGTTGTGATTCCGAGAGTGCTGCATTCCCTGCAGTTAGGCGGGCTGTTTTTGGCCGAGCTGCCGGATCAGATGCATGAAATTGCCCAGGCAGTTCTGCCCATTGCCATATTTTTCGGTATTTTTCAGCTGGTTTTACTGCATCTTCAAAGGAAGCCGCTGCTCCGCATTCTTCACGGTATTATATGTACCTATATCGGTCTGGTACTGTTCCTGACAGGCGCTAATGTGGGCTTTATCCCGGCAGGATTCGACCTGGGAAGCATTTTGGCCACACTGCCCTATAACTGGATCATTATACCCATCGGCATGCTGATTGGTTACTTTATCATCAAGGCGGAACCGGCAGTGTATGTGCTGATGAAGCAGGTGGAAGATATTACTGCCGGCGCTGTCAGCGGAAAATTACTGCTTCGCAGCCTGTCCATCGGTGTGGCGATTTCGGTAGGCCTGGCCATGGTACGTGTGCTGACAGGAATCCATCTGTTTTATATGCTGATACCGGGGTATCTCATCGCGTTGATACTTACATTTATTGTGCCTCCCGTGTTTACTGCCATCGCCTTCGACTCAGGTGGTGTGGCATCCGGTCCCATGACAGCGACGTTTTTGCTGCCTTTTGCGATAGGAGCCTGTATGACTCAGGGCGGCAATGTTGTGACAGATGCGTTCGGTGTGGTAACTATGGTAGCCATGACACCGTTAGTCACGATCCAGCTGCTGGGAGTTATGTATATGGTAAAAGCACGCAGAACTCCCAAAACCAGCGTCAGCCAGAGTACGCTGGAGAATTTCGGGGACTACGATATTATCGAGTTGTAGGAGGTAGCAGGCTGTGGAAGTCTATTTGATGATAACTATCACAAGCAGGGAGAAGCTGCCTGGCTTTCTTGAATTTTATGATAAGAAGCTGCCGGTGGGGTTTGTTTTGTTAGGTTACGGTACTGCCAAAGATGAGATTCTTGATATGCTGGGGCTGGACCGGTCTGAGAAAGCGGTCTGCCTGAATGTGGTGACAGATGAAGTATGGAAAGAAACCAAAGGGCATTTGCGGAAAAAGCTTTATATTGACGTACCAGATACGGGTATTGCATTCATCGTTCCCATGAGCAGCATCGGCGGCAAACGGGAGCTGGCGTATCTGACGGCAGAACAGAATTTCCGGAAGGGAGAAGAATCCGTAATGAAAGATACAACAATGGAGTTATTGATCATTGTCAGTAACCAGGGGCACAACGACATGGTCATGGACGCGGCCCGTGCGGCCGGGGCCTATGGCGGTACGGTGCTGCATGCCCGGGGCACCGGTGTGAACCGGGCCGAACTTTTCTTCGGCGTGCCGCTGGCTTCGGAAAAGGATGTGACTTTAATCGTTACCCAAAAGAAACAGAAGAATGCAATCATGCAGGCCGTGATGCAAAAGGCCGGCATGGATACGCCGGCCCAGGCCATTCTGTTCTCGCTGCCGGTAACAGATGCAGCAGGACTGCACGCAGTAGAGGAAGATAACGGATAGGGCAGATAATAGTAAAATCCCGTTATGCGGAAGCGCCTGCATAACGGGATAAATATTTATAATGTAAAAGTTGTTTTAATCGTTGTGATGCTCTGCGTAAAACTCGTTATAATCCTTTAACATATACTGCAGCAGGGACGGGGTATCCAATCCGTAAGGGCAACGGCTCTTGCACAGGTCACAGTGTACGCATTCTTCGATTTTCTGCATTTTGGCATACCACTCATCACTCATGAACCGTTTATAGGGTGAGCGGCGTAACAACATGGCCATTCTGGCCGCCTGGGGGATGTCAATACCCACTGTGCAGGGCATACAGTATCCGCAGCTCCGGCAGAAATTCCCCGACAGTTCCTTCCGGTCTTTATCGATAACAGCCTGCAGTTCTTCAGTCATCTGCTGATTAATTTCCGTCAGTTTCAGCCACTGCTCCAATTCCCACTCGTGCTGGATGCCCCAGATGGGAACCACGTTGTCGTGCTCCTGCATGAAAGCGTAACAGGCTGCTGCATTGGTCAGCATACCGCCGGACAGACCTTTCATGGCAATAAAGCCCATGTCGTGCGTTTTGCAGTCTTTTACCAGTTCGACATCTTTATCCGTCGCAAGGTAGCAGAAAGGGAACTGCAGCGTTTCATATAATCCGGAATCAATGGCCTGATGCGCTACTTTCAGCCGGTGATTTGTGATGCCTATATGCCGGATGTAGCCTTTCTTTTTCGCGTCAAGCGCCGCAGCATATGCTCCCTTTTCATCTTCCGGGGAAGGCATGACAGCGGGATTATGGAACTGGAAAAGGTCGATGTAGTCTGTCTGGAGGCGTTTTAAAGAAAGCTCGATATGCTCTGTTACCGTTTTGTAATCCGTGCCGCCGCTTTTGGTGGAAATAATAACGTTCTGGCGGACATCGTGCAGAGCCGCGCCGATTTTTTCTTCGCTGTCGGTATACATATTGGCGGTATCAAAATAATTGATGCCGTTGTCATACGCTTTGCGCAGCAGTTTTTTTGCCGCTTCCAATGAGATGCGCTGGATGGGCAGGCAGCCCATTGCGGTTTTCGTGACCCATAAACCGGTCTTCCCTAATCTGATTTTATTAATGTCCATGATTCCCCTCCCGGTAATTGTTTTCTTTTATAATATTGATATAATCTTTAGCGGTTTTGGGATTCTGATTAAATTATATACGATAATTTCCGATTTGAATATAACTGAATAAAGAAAAATTGTTTCAGCGGGCTTAAATCAGTGAAAATAATAGTAAAGAAATCCGGCAGATGTTAAGAAAATGATTGTCATGAAGGGGAAAATATAGTATAATACGATAGTTAAATTTACTTATCTTATAAGCTGATATATTGGAGGAATTAACATGTCCGGACATTCTAAATGGGCAAATATCAAACACAAAAAAGGCAAAGCAGATGCAGCCAGAGGAAAAATAACCACAAAGATCGGTCGTGAAATCACGATTGCCGTACAGATGGGCGGCCCAGACCCGGTTGGTAATATGCGTCTGAAACTGGCGTTGGCGAAGGCAAAGGCCAATAACATTCCGAAAGATAACATTAAGCGTGCGATTGCCAAAGGCGCCGGTGAAACGAACGGTGCAAAATACGAAGAAATTACGTACGAAGGCTATGGCCCGGCCGGCGTGGCCATCATGTTGGATGTGCTGACTGACAACCGCAACCGTGCGGCGGCAGATATCCGTCATGCATTTACGAAACACGGCGGAAATATGGGTGAAACCGGTTCCGTTGGCTGGATGTTCAAACGCAAAGGTATCTTTACGATTGACAAAGAAGCAGGCTACGATGAAGATGAAGTTATGATGATCGCGCTGGATGCCGGTGCGGAAGATATGAAATCCAATGAAGACAGTTTTGAAATTGTGACCCAGCCGGAAGACTATGACGCCGTAGAAAAAGCGCTGGCCGATAACAATATTGAAACCGTTATGTCGGAAATCACCATGGTCCCGGACACAATGGTCACGCTGTCTGATGAGGATGCCGAAAAAGTCCGTAAAACAATTGATATGTTTGACGATATGGACGACGTACAGGAAGTCTATACCAACGCTGACTTGCCGGATGAAGACGACGAGGAATAAGAAAGAGCAGGCAGGCTTCAAATGAGCCTGCCTTTTTTATATTGTTTCACATTTTCGTCATTTGTACCCTGTATAATAGATTATACTAAGATGCTTTGATGCAGAAGGCTGGAGGAAACAGTATGTTGGCGTTAGGAATTGATCCCGGCACTGCTATCTGCGGTTATGGTGTGGTGGAAATGAAAGGCAGTGTTATGAAGCCGGTGTTTTACGGTTCCATACTGACTGACAAAGACTGGCGTCCGGAAGAGAGGCTGCTGAAGATCCATCAGGATGTTTCTGACATTATTGGCCATTTTCAACCGGAATTTATGTCCATTGAAAAATTGTATTTTAACCGCAACGTCAACACTGCGATACCGGTTGCCCAGGCGCGCGGTGTAGTATTATTGGCCGCTGCCGAGCATAATCTGCCGATTTTGGAGTTTACGCCGATGCAGATAAAAAAATCGGTCACAGGGACCGGCGGGGCGGGAAAAAACCAGATTATCTTTATGGTGCGGCGACTGTTGGGGATTCGTGAAGAAATTAATCCGGACGATACGGCGGACGCGTTGGCTGCCGCGATCTGCGGCCTGAATCAGGCAAGGGTGCTGCAGCTGCAGGCAAAAGGCGGCGCACGAATCGGGGAGATTCTGGAAAAACAGCGGAACCCGCTGAGCAAGAGATGAAAGACAACTGTAATAAATAAACTGTATTATAATTATGGTTTTGATAAACGGCATTTGGAGCGTGTATTATGATTGGTTCAGTAAGAGGAACGGTAGCGTATCAGGCGGCAGAATATTGTCTGATTGAAACGGCGGGTGGTGTCGGATACCGTGTGTTTATGCCGGTGTCCCAGATGCGGACCTTGTCCATGGGACAGGAAGTTCGTGTCCTGACATATACGTCAGTTCGGGAAGATGCAATTCAGTTGTACGGCTTTTTGACACAACAATATTATGATCTGTTTGCGCTTCTGTTAAGCGTAAGCGGCATAGGGCCCAAAGTTGCGATTGGCATTTTAGGAGCGGCAAGGCCGGAAGATTTTTATCTGGCGGTGCAGAGCCGGGATCTTAAAATGCTGACCAAGCTCCCCGGTATCGGAAAGAAAACGGCAGAGCGCATGGTGTTGGAACTGAAGGACAAGATCGGTACACTGGAAAGCGAAGAAAACGACAGAGAATTTGCCGCCGCAGTCAACGGTGAAGGCAAATCGGAAGCAATCAACGAAGCTATGGCTGCACTGGCTGCGTTAGGCTATTCCAATTCGGAAATTTTGCCGGTGTTGCGGAAGATTCCGGACTATGGCACATTAAAACGGGATGAACTGATTCGCAAAGCTTTGCAGATGTTTGCAAAAAAGTAAGAAAAGAGCATCTTCAGTACCTGGTCGATTTTAACAGAATCGACACATGATTGATATTGTAATTTATTATTTTCGTTAATAATTAAGATGAATAAAGGGGATAACGGAATGGAATTTGATGACCGGCTGGTGACATCGGAAGTTATGGAGTCTGATGGGGAACAGTACAGTCTTCGCCCCCGGACGCTGGAAGAATATATCGGGCAGGATAAAGTTAAACAGAATATCTCGGTATTCATTGAAGCGGCGCTGAAACGGAATGAAGCGCTGGATCATGTGCTTCTTTTTGGCCCTCCCGGTCTGGGGAAAACGACACTGGCCAATATTATTGCTAACGAACTGCATGTAAACATGCGTGTTACATCAGGTCCTGCCATTATGCGCCAGGGCGATCTGGCTGCGATTCTCAGTACGCTGTCGGAAGGGGAAGTGTTGTTCATCGATGAGATCCACCGTCTGCCGAAAGCAGTGGAAGAGATACTGTATTCAGCCATGGAAGACTACCAGCTGGATATTGTCATCGGTAAAGGACCGGGTGCCCAGAACGTCCGGCTGCCTCTTCCAAAATTTACACTGATTGGAGCCACCACAAGGCTGGGCTCTCTGGCGGCACCGCTGCGTGACCGTTTTGGGGTGCAGTGCAGACTGGAGTTTTATCAGCCGGAGCAGTTGCGCATTATCGTCAACAAGTCTGCGGAAAAGCTGGATGTAGAGATGACGCCTGAAGGCGCGCTGGAAATCGCCCGCCGTTCACGGGGAACGCCCCGCGTGGCAAACCGCCTTTTGAAACGGGTACGCGACTTTGCCCAGGTTCTGGGACAGGCTGTCATTGATCAGAAGTTGGCTGATGAAGCTCTTTCCCGTCTGGAAGTTGACCGTTACGGTCTGGACCAGAATGACCGGCGTATCCTGCAGACAATTGTCAGGACGTTTGGCGGTGGACCGGTGGGCGTGGATACCATTGCGGCTGCTGTCAGTGAAGAAGCCGGCACCATCGAAGACGTGGTGGAACCGTATCTGATGCAATTAGGTCTGCTGCAGCGCACACCCCGTGGCCGCGTGGCGACCAGGGAAACCTATCGCTATCTGGGAATTCCCTACCCGGAGGATGCAAGTGGCAAGCCAAAGGTCGAACAACCGTCTCTGCTGTAAAATGAGCTGATTTATGTGAGGAAGGAAAACAGGCGATAGTTTCCCGACAGAAATGTGGAAAAATAAATCAGCGTCTCCCTTGATGATTACTGTGTATTGAGAAAGATAGAACGATGAAATTATTATTACATGCCTGCTGCGGTCCCTGTGCCTGTTATCCGACAAAAATACTGAGGTCGCAGGACGTAGATTTTACGCTGCTGTATTATAATCCGAATATTCATCCCTATAAAGAATTTAAACACCGATTGGCTGCATTACGGGAGCTGGCGGAAAAACAGGATTACCGACTGATCATTGATAAGACCTATCCGCTGGAAGAATGTGTGAAAGGGATGCTGGAGGAACCGGTCGTCCGCTGTGCGTTCTGCTACCGGATGCGGCTGCGGTATGCGGCAAAATATGCGGCAGACAACGGGTTTACCGCATTCTCTACAACGTTGCTGTACAGTCCGTATCAGAAGCATGAACTGATTGTGCAGATGGCGAAAGCAGCAGCGGAAGAATTTGGTGTGGAATTTTATTATCAGGATTGGCGACCTCATTATCAGGAAGGCGTGGATATCAGCCTGGCTTTGGGATTGTACCGCCAGCCCTATTGCGGTTGTGTGTTCAGCGAACGGGACCGCTATATGGAATGGAAAAAAACCAAAACCGAAGCGGGATCTGCTCAGGCTTCCAATTACATTGATACAAGTGCTGCTGAACCGGAAAACAAACCTTTTGTCCGCATAAACAAAAACATTATTCAGCTTGCGAAAAAAGACACGATACTGTTCAAATGATGTTATACATGCTTTCAAGTTGTGTTGCAGGTAAACGGTATGATGAAACATGCTGCTGAAAAATATTTCAGAAAGATTATAGTTATAGCAATTTTCTGGTTGACTGTACTTTTTACAGTTCCGGTCCGCGCATCATCCGTGATTGATGTGGGCCTGACCGTTTCCCAATTCTCTGCGGAACTGGTTGCGCCCTCCCCGTTTGTTGCTACAGAACCGGACGGGACGAAAGCGACGCTGAACAAAGGCAAATACTTTATTGCGGCTGATAAGGGAAAAATTAAACTGGCAGGCAGGCAGCTTGCCAGCGGAACCGTTTTGGAAATTGCAGAACAGGAAGATAAAAACGAAACTCCCGCCGGCCGTCCTCCCCGGCATTTTACCGTGAACCGCCAGGAGTACCGGGGAACGCTGAAAATCTATCTGACAAACGATGGAAAGAGCTTAACCGTTGTAAACCGGGTGCCCATGGAGTTTTATGTGAATTCTGTGCTGGGACCTAAGTCTTCTCCTATCTGGCCGGATGAAGCAATTAAAGCGCAGGCGGTGGCAGTCCGCAGTCTGGGCTGGTATTATAAGCATCATCCGGAAAGCAATTTGTTTGACGTCCGGGCGGTGGAACCGGATGCTTTTTATGGCGGCATTCGCAACGAGAATAAGAATGTAACCAAGGTGGCAGCCAGGACCACCGGCCAGGTTTTATATTTTAAAGGCAGCCCTGCAATGACTTATACCTGTGAAAGCAGCGGTGGCAGAACAGTGAGCGCTTCAGAAATCCTGCAGAAAGATATTCCGTATTTACAGGCAGTGGAAGACTATGATACGGACTGTCCCAGTTTCACCTGGGAAAAAAAGATACAGGCTGTGACTATCAGCCGGCTTCTTGAACAGGGCGGACATAAGATTGGACGGTTACGGGGATACCGTGTATCTGACAGTGAAAAGCCGGATCAGAAAGACCGCTATCCCAGCGGCAGGGTTAAGACGATTTACTGGCAGGGAGAACTGGGCAGCGTAACCATGGCCGGTCAGGAGCTGGCGGATATGCTGGCCCTGAGCAGTAACTGGTTTGATGTGTATATTACCGACCCGGTGCCGCAAAGGCTGGATGTGCCGATTGAAAACGGTTATGGCATAGAAGTCGGGAAAAAGCAGATTCCCATAGAAATTAAGGGCCGTGAAAAACAATCGTGGCAGTCTGCTATTCCCGGATATCACTTTTTAGAAGGAACCGCGGAAGAAACCATTTTGTTTAAAGGAAAAGGGATCGGCCGCGGTCTGGGTCTGTCTAAGTGGGGAGCTAAAGGCATGGCTGACGCAGCGCCGGAAAACACGGAGGATTATTATAAAACCATTTTGCAACATTATTATCCGGGGACTGAACTGGTCTCTGCGTACTAATAGCATATTAAGAATAGGAATTGCCTGCCGGTACGTTGTTGCGTAAACGGGTTTGTGCAATGTTTCCTGTACAAAGAAAAGAGACTTACCGATGAAAGTTACTGATTTTGATTATGATTTGCCCAAAGAACGGATCGCCCAGCATCCGATGGAACCGAGGGATCACAGCCGGCTGCTGGTGGTAGATAAGAATACCGGCGTCATGGAACACCGGCATTTTTATGATTTGCCCGAATATCTTCGCCCCGGCGATGTACTGGTGTTTAACGATACCCGCGTCATCCCGGCCCGCCTGTACGGGTTTAAGGATACCGGGGCCCATGTAGAAGTGTTCCTGCTGACCCGTCTTAACAATACGGACTGGGAAGTGCTGGTCCGTCCGGGGAAGAAGCTGCAGGTTGGAGCCCATATAAAATTTGCGGAAGAATTATCCGGAACGATCATCGACCATACGGATTTTGGCGGGCGCATCATCCGTTTTGCGTTTGAGGGCGTATTTGAAGAAATACTGGACCGGCTGGGAGAGGTTCCGCTGCCGCCTTATATCACAGCGGAACTGGAAGATAAGGAACGGTACCAGACCGTATATAACCGGGACCCGGGGTCTGCCGCAGCGCCCACTGCAGGGTTGCACTTTACGAAAGAACTGCTGCAGAAAATCAAGGACATGGGCTGTGAGGAAGTGTTTGTCACCCTTAATGTAGGGCTGGGAACTTTCCGGCCGGTTACGGAGGAAAACATTGAAGACCATCCCATGCACAGGGAATTCTACAGCGTGACCCCGGAAGCCGCGGCTGCCATCAACAGGGCGAAGGCGGAAGGCCGCCGGATCGTTGCGGTGGGGACGACAGCGGTGCGCACGTTGGAATCTGCGGGCGCTACGGGAGAAGTAAAAGCCGGCAGCAGCTGGACGCAGATTTACATTTATCCCGGCTTCCAATGGCATATTGTGGACGCGCTGGTAACGAATTTCCATCTGCCCCAGAGCACGCTGCTGATGCTGGTATCTTCCCTGTCTTCCAGGGAAGTGATGCTACACACCTATGCGGAGGCAGTGAAACGGGAATACCGTTTCTTCTCTTTTGGCGATGCCATGTTTATTACAGACCTGGAACACAAATAATCTTTTGTAGTGTTTTGTATTGTTAGGAGATTTCATGCACGCAGTTACTTATGAACTGATTAAAGAAGCAAAACAGGGAAAGGCCCGGCGGGGTCGTCTGCATACGCCTCACGGAACCTTTGAGACGCCTATGTTCATGCCGGTGGGAACCCAGGCAACCGTAAAGACACTGTCCCCGGAAGAACTATACGATATGGAAAGCCAGGTGATTCTGGCCAATACGTACCATCTGTTTTTACGTCCCGGCAGCGGGCTCGTAAAAAAGGCCGGCGGTCTGCATAAGTTTATGAATTACAACCGTGGCATGCTGACCGACAGCGGCGGATTCCAGGTATTCAGCCTGGGCGAAATGCGGAAAATCACGGAAGAAGGCGTCATGTTCCGTTCCCATATTGACGGCAGCAAACAGTTTTTATCCCCGGAAGTTTCTGTGCGGGTACAGGAAGAACTGGGAGCTGATATTGCCATGGCTTTTGATGAATGCATTCCCTATCCGTCGGATTTTAATTATACAAAAAAGTCAACAGAACGGACCACGCGCTGGGCGGAACGTTGCCTGAAAGCCCATACCCGTCCGGACCAGGCGCTGTTCGGTATCGTGCAGGGCGGCATGTTTCCGGAACTGCGGAAGATGAGCGCAGAATCGTTATTGGAAATGGATTTTGCGGGCTACGGCATCGGCGGACTTTCAGTAGGGGAGCCCAAACCCGTTATGTATGATATGCTGGACCAGACCACAGACTGGATGGATAAACAGAAGGCCCGGTATCTGATGGGTGTGGGAACACCCGACTGTATTGTGGAAGGCGTAAACCTGGGTGTTGATATGTACGACTGCGTGTTCCCGACCCGGGTGGCCCGGAACGGCACAGCCATGACAGCCAGGGGTCGGCTGGTGATCCGCAACGCTGTGTATGCGGAAGACTTCCGGCCTATCGACGAACACTGTAACTGTTACACCTGCCGCAATTTCTCCCGGGCATATATCCGTCATCTGTTTAAAGCGGAAGAGACATTCGGGCTGCGTCTGCTGTCCATTCACAACCTTCATTTCCTTTTGGATTTTGCCAAAAAGATACGGGACGCCATTGAACAGGACCGTTTTGCGGAATTCCGGAAAGAGTTCTGGAACAACTGGGAGGAAAAGGACAAGCGACCTGAAGATTTGAACTGAAAGACATGCTGCTGCAGCGAATGAAAAATGTTGGTAAAGAAAAACTGTAAGAGTAAGTTTTCCTCTTACAGTTTTTTTAATTTTCAATAATAATTATCAATAGCATTGTAAAAAAGTCATTTCCCTGAATTCAAAACAGATGGCATAACTTCTGAAATGCAATTGACATTTTTGTAAAATAATTGTATTATTAAAATGAACTTAAAACAGTAATAGTTACTAATAAAATCGCTTTTTTAACAAGCTGTGCTTGAAGATGCGTGACACTGAAACGTTCGCCGGAACTGCCGGCATATTTTTCGTTTTCTAAACCCGCTTCTTCCTCTCTCACAGGTACATGCTTCCTTCGTTTATCAGAGACTGATTTAGTAGTCATCAATGGTTTTGTTGAGGAGGTAATGTAACATGTCCGCTATTGCACCGATTTCTATGCAGGAAGTAAGCGAAAAGGTTTTGCTGGCACGTAAGGGCCGTCTGGAAGAAGACGCGCAGTTTGTGGTAAACCCGAGGCTGTGCTCTACAGAGTTTGTTCCTCTGGAAGAGCGTATGGCCGGCGAAAAACCGGAGATTGCCGCTTGTCTTGCGAAACTGAAAGAAAAGGTCGGCAGTGAAACGTTTGCCAAACGCTTTAACGTCTTACAGAACATCAACCGTTCCGGAAAAAATCTGTTGATCGTTTCCGGCAACGAAAGGCTTCGCACCCTGTTGCTGAAAGAACACCTGCATGACATTATGGAAGCGTTTTCCGTGGATAATGTCAGGATTGTCGGCGGGGCAGGCTTTGGCGGGATAGACGCATTTTAAAACATTCCCGGTACTGTTTCCGCGCGTGCGGGGACAGGCCGGGTTTTCTTTGGAGAGATAACTGTGAAACAGCTGTTTAATTATTCTACGGTTCCGGGATATGAAGAAGCCATCCGGCGCACCGGCAAGTCGCTGGAGGATTTTCTGGCTATGCTGGGGCTGGATGGGATCGAGCTTCTGGTATACCGGAGCGAACCGTACATGCGTCCCTTTGACAATGTTGCGGTAGGCGCCCACCTGCGTTCCTGGTCCTGCTGGTATGATCTGTGGAAGAATAATAAGGACCGCCTTTACCAGATCTTCCGGAGCGACGAAGCGTTGCGGGATTATTACGGCGGTACCCAGAAACGGGCCTGGCTGCTGCAGATCAAGCGGAACATCCAGGCGGCCCTGATTGAAAAACCGGAGTATCTGGTGTACCGGGTAGAGGAAGTTTCCCCGGCGGAGCAATACTCCTGGAATTTCGATCACACTAACGCAGAAGTTATGAAAATGGCGGCCCGGGTCTTTAACCGGGTCAGCGACCAGGTCCCTGCGGATACGAAAGTGCTGTTTGAGAATTCCTGGTGGCCGGGGCTGACGCTGCAGAATGCAAAGCAGACGGGAGAATTCCTGGAAAAAATAAAATTCGATAATATCGGGCTGATGCTGGATACGGGGCATCTGCTGAATACCAATCCGGATCTGCAGAGCGAGCGGGAAGGCATCGATTACATCTGTCAAATCCTAAAAAATTTGGGCGAACTCCGGTATTACATCAAAGGAGTGCATCTGAGCTGTTCCCTGTCGGGGGAATATCAGCGGCAGTCGCCCCGGATGATTCCCTCGCTGGAAAACGATGCCCGGCTGTTAAGCCATGTCTGTAATATTGACCAGCATAGGCCTTTTACCGATCCGGCTGTATTAAAGATTTTTGAGCTGATTGAACCGGATTATGTAGTGCATGTGTTGTATTACGATGATTTTAACCAGCTGGCGCGACAGATTACAGAGCAAAAACAGTTGTTGAATGCATAGTGTGGAAAAGGAAAACCGGTACAGGATTGAGCGATGCAATTCTGTACCGGTGTTTTAATTTTGTTTCGTCATGTCTTATCCGGCAGATGAGCGGCGTCGAGGTTTCTTTTTCGGAATTTTTCAAGGCGCTGGGAAATGTGATATAATTATTTTAAAATAGTAAGCTAACAAATTGAACTAACAGATAAATATGTGTTGAAACAGGAGGGAAAAATGAAAAAAATTGTACTGCTGCTTCTTTCTCTTTTAATGCTGGTCAACAGTGCTACGGTTTTCGCAAAATGGAGCGACCGGGACATTGTGGAACGGATCCGCACCGTGGGCAATACGCCTGCTGCCCAGAAAAAGGCAGATAAAATATTCAGTGAACGCCTGAAGGAAGCAGAAGCAAAGCGTGCCAGGGAGAGAGCAGAAGCAGAACAGGGATACCGTACGGTGAGCCGCAGGCCGGTAGTTGCCATCGTGTACGAAAACAATGCCAAAACAAAATACGACAATACCATTGACAAAAAGCTGTTTGAATATCTGGATGCCGCCCTGCCGGTCAGAACCTACGAACTGATTGACGGCAGAGACTACAAGGCGCAACTGGCGGAAAACGGTATTGAAGATATCGCGGACGCGGAACGGGCGGATATCGTGGACATATTGGCAGGCAGCGGGGTAGATTATTTTCTGTATCTGGGTATAAATCCGGTGCAGGTCAAGGACAAGGGAAGCCTGTTCGCAGCAGGTAAAATCGCCAACACATCCCTGCCATTCAGAATCATTGACATTAACAACAACAAATATATTTATACGAAGACCTATACGGAATCGGCAAAAACCATGTCTGCCATCGGAGGTGTCGGCAGTAAGTCCGTTACACTGGAAATTATGACAAGGGTGGGCAAACAAATCCAGGCGGCCATTGAAAGCCGGCTTCCGAAGACTATCTCATATACGGAACAGATTGTGCGCGAGTAGAAGGAGATAATTTGTTCCGGCTGGTGTGGCATAGAATTACTTTCAAATTGTGCCGCGAAGCAGGCGCTTAAAGAGGAGGTTGCTTGTATGTCTGGGTTTTTAAAGAAAATCGGTTTGGGAATACTGGCAGTTGTAATACTGGGGCTGGCGTTCTTTTTCTTTTATGTTGCCAAAACACCCCAGTACTCACTGTATCTTATCCATAAAGCCGTGCAGAGTCACGATACCGTTTCCTTTGAGCAGCATGTAGATCTGGACAATATTTACAGCAAAGGCATTGACGATCTGATTGCGTCGGGACTGAAAGGGAAGAAGAGCATCGGGGCCGATCCGTTTTCCGCCAGCATAATCAAACTGGTGAAACCGACGGTGGTCAAAGCCATAAAAGATGCCACGCTGGAGTCTGTAATGCGGGAAAGGCCGAAGGATAACGTTCCGGCCGTGTCGAAGGAAAACGGGCAGACCGCGCAAAATGAAAATGTCTTAAAAAAGAAGAACAGGAAAGAGGATGCAATCCCCCTTGTAAAGAAGCTGAAGGAGAGAGTTGACGTCTCTAATTTAATAATCAAAGATGCGTCGATTACGCAAAAAGACAGTAATACAGCGGATGTTTCCGCGCTTTTGCACAATAACAAACTGAATAAGGATTTCAATATTAATTTCCGTATGGACAAGCTTGCCAACGGGGAGTGGCAGATAAAGGAAATCACGAACTTTGTCGAGTTGCTGACAAAAGTGGAAGAGGCCACCAAACAGGCTGCCAGAGAAACAGTGAATGAAACGGTGCAGGAAAAGAAAAAACAGTAGATGCAACGTTTACTGCAATAAGATATTTTTGTAAAGACAGGCCATATTATAAAGGCAGGCGAACGAATTTTTGTTGTAATAAAAGTGAAAGGGGAAACATCATGGACTATGCTGAACTGATGGAACTGGCCCGTCCCAGACTGGGAAAGGACTGCAAAGGATGCCTGATTTGCAACGGGCGTGCCTGCGGGAATAAGATGCCGGGGCCGGGCGCGAAGGGCATTGGCGATACGGCGATTCGCAACTATGAAAAATGGAAAGAAATCCGTATCAATATGGACACGCTGGTGGAACGGAAACCCGTGGACATGAGTCTGGACTTTTTCGGTAAACGCCTGAAATACCCAATCATCGCCGGACCGGTCGGGTTAGTTGCTGTGCATTACAGTGATGCCTATACGGATAACACATATAATGACGAGCTGGTTTCCGGCTGTGCCGCGGAAGGAATCGTAGCCATGACCGGTGACGGAGCCGATGCCACGGTGATGCAGTCGGCCTGCGCGGCCATAAAAAAGACCGGCGGCATGGGGATTCCTACGGTGAAACCCTGGGGGCCGGAAACATTGCAGGAAAAGTTTGCTCTGGTAAAGGAAAGCGGCGCGTTTGCCTGCGCCATGGACGTGGACGGGGCAGGACTGCCCTTCCTGAAAAAGCTGAATACATCGGCGGGCTCCAAATCCCGGGAAGAACTGGCTGAAATTATCCGCAATGCCGGTCTGCCTTTTATTGTGAAGGGAATCATGACGGTAAAAGGCGCTTTAAAAGCAAAAGAGGCTGGCGCTTCTGCCATTGTGGTATCCAACCACGGCGGCAGGGTGCTGGATCAGTGTCCTGCCACTGCAGAGGTGCTGCCGGAAATTGTTGACGCGGTACAGGGTGAAATGAAGATCCTGGTGGATGGCGGTATCCGCTCGGGCGTCGATATTTTCAAAGCCCTGGCCATCGGGGCGGACGCAGTCATCATTGCCCGCCCGTATGTGACGGCGGTATATGGCGCCGGCGCGGAAGGAATCCATGTACTGACTCAAAAACTGGCGGCAGAACTGGAAGACACGATGGAAATGTGCGGCGCCCATACTCTGGCGGAAATTACGCGGGATATGGTGAGATTGTAAACCTCATTGCATAGGAACACTTTTCGTGAGTTTTCTGTAACATTCGAAACAGTTGTGCCAAAATAATAATATTTTTTCAAAAAAGTTGAATTTTTATTTGACATTGTTCGTTTCCTCTGCTATTTTTAATCACAAGTTAAATACTATGATTTGGCTGTGAAGAGAAGAGTACGCAGAGGAAACTGCCACAGAGAGCTTTCATTCCGGTGCAAGAAAGCGCAGGGAACTTTGCCGAAGATGGCCTTGGAGCTGACTGGTCGAAGTAATTGAGACCGTCCGGGCGCACCCGTTACAGTGCTGGGGTATTCAAGGAGAAGTCCCGCGTACCCGAGAAGCTGGTCTTGTAATTTTTACAATTGCTGCTCGTGGTATGAGGATAACATCCCGCGTACCCGAGGAGGCCGGATGTGTGAGCATCCGGTAAATATGGGTGGTAACACGATGCTTTCGTCCCATTGGGGCGGAAGCATTTTTTAGTTTCAGGCAGTTCACAACCACAGGGAGGAGTTATGTATGCCGGTGAAAATCACAAATGAGTTGTCTGCAGTGGAAAATCTGCAAAAAGAAGGAATTATAGCCATCACAGAGCAGCGGGCCGTGACCCAGGATATCCGCCCGCTGAAGATCCTGATCCTGAACCTGATGCCCCTGAAGAAGCCCACCGAACTGCAGTTGCTGCGGCTGCTGGGCAACAGCCCGCTCCAGATTGAAGTGGACTTTGCCCGTACAGTGTCCCGGGAAACTACCCACACGGATAATACCTATCTGGACAAAGCGTATCTGGAGTTCGCGGACATCAAAGACCGGTACTACGATGGGTTTATCATCACGGGGGCGCCGGTGGAATGCTTCGAGTTTGAAGAGGTGGAATACTGGCAGGAACTGGTGGATTACATCCAGTGGGCCCAAAGCCACGTGTTCTCTGTACTCTCCCTCTGCTGGGCCGCCCAGGCCGTGCTGTATTATCATTACGGCGTTCAAAAGCATGTGCTGCCCCGCAAACTGTCCGGCATTTATCCTTACGGGCTGACGGTGAAGTATCATCCGCTGTTGCGGGGCTTCGACGACCGTTACTTTATTCCCCAGTCCCGCCACACGGACATCGACCATCAGGCAGTGGACGCCACGCCGGATCTGAAAGTGCTTTCCCGCTCGCTGGAACGGGGCATCAACATCTGTTGTACGGAGGACATGCGCCGGGTCTTTGTACTGGGGCACTTCGAATACGACAGGGAAACCCTGGCCACCGAGTACATCCGGGATAAGAAGAAGGGTATGGACCCGGACCTTCCGGAATATTACTATCCGGACAACGACAGCACTGAGCAGCCGGTGTTCAAGTGGTGCAGCTACGCCCACCTGTTTTACGGAAACTGGCTGAACATGGTCTATCAGGAAACGCCTTATGATTTGCTGACACTGAAGAAAAGGGAATAAGGCGGAACAAACAAAGCCGTTTTGCAATTCAGCAAGACGCGCGTGAGCAGTTCTGAAAGGAAATAAACAATTACTGGTTAACTTCTGCAATCCCATTGCAGGCAAAAATAATAATTATAAAAAAGGAGAGAACATCATGGCAAACTATAAATTTGAAACATTGCAGTTACACGTTGGACAGGAACAGGCAGACCCGGCAACGGATTCCAGGGCGGTGCCGATTTACCAGACGACTTCCTATGTATTCCACAACAGTCAGCACGCGGCGGACCGCTTCGGTCTGAAGGATGCCGGCAATATCTATGGACGCCTGACCAATTCCACCCAGGACGTGCTGGAAAAACGGCTGGCAGCACTGGAAGGCGGTAGCGCGGCACTGGCCCTGGCCTCCGGCGCGGCAGCGGTGACTTACGCTGTGCAGGCGCTGGCAGCGAACGGCGGTCACATTGTGGCCCAGAAAACCATCTACGGCGGCAGCTTTAACCTGCTGGAACACACGCTGCCTGCGTACGGCATCAAAACGACTTTTGTGGACGCACATAACCTGAACGAAATAGAAAATGCCATTCAGGAAAACACCCGGGCTATTTATCTGGAAACTCTGGGCAATCCCAACAGCGATATTCCCGACATTGATGCCGTGGCGGAAATTGCCCATAAACACGGCCTGCCGCTGGTTATCGACAACACCTTCGGCACCCCGTATCTGATCCGTCCTATTGAACACGGCGCGGACGTGGTAATCCATTCCGCTACAAAGTTTATCGGCGGTCACGGCACCACATTAGGCGGCATTATCGTGGACGGGGGGAAGTTTGACTGGAAGAAGAGCGGCAAGTTCCCCAACATCGCGGACCCGAATCCCAGTTATCACGGCGTGTCTTTCTATGATGCCGTAGGCCCCGCTGCCTTCGTAACCTATATCCGCGCCATCCTGTTGCGGGACACCGGCGCCTGCATTTCACCCTTCAACGCCTTCCTTTTATTACAGGGAGTGGAAACCCTGTCGCTGCGGTTGGAGCGCCATGCGGAAAATACGAAAAAGGTCGTGGAATATCTAAGCGCGCACCCGCTGGTGGAAAGCGTAAGCCATCCGTCCCTGCCCGGACATCCGGACCACGCATTGTATGAAAAGTACTTCCCCAACGGCGGCGCCTCCATCTTCACTTTTGAAATCAAAGGCGGACAGGAAGCTGCCTGGAAGTTTATCGACAGCCTGAAGATTTTCTCCCTGCTGGCCAACGTGGCGGACGTGAAGAGCCTGGTAATCCATCCGGCTTCCACCACTCATTCCCAGCTGACGGAAACGGAACTGAAAGACCAGGGCATTTCGCCCAGCACCATCCGCCTTTCCATCGGCACGGAACACATCGACGACATCATCGCGGACCTGGAAAACGGGTTTGTGGCGATGCAGAAATAAACAGAGGAACAGGAAAACAGCGTCTGCATAAGGAGACGCTGTTTTCTGTAGCAGGGGGTTAATAAACATTTTTGCGTGCATATTGGTTTTATTCGTTGCACATCGGAAATTTCCCTAAATTCCTATTGACATAGTATGAAATAAGTGCTATAACTATGTTTGAGAAGAAAAGAGCACGGATTCGTTTACCGGCGCTTCCGTAGGAAACTTCTGAATTTAGAATAGAAAAGAAGGGAAACGTTATGGCTAAGATTTTCAAAGGGACTTTGGGATTAATCGGCAATACCCCCCTGGTGGAAGTTGTCAATATTGAAAAAGAGTTAGGCCTGCAAGCTACAATTCTGGTGAAGCTGGAATATTTTAACCCGGCAGGCAGCGTGAAGGACCGCATTGCCAAGGCTATGATCGAAGACGCGGAAGCGAAAGGTCTGCTGAAGCCGGGCGCTGTCATCATCGAGCCCACTTCCGGTAACACCGGTATCGGTCTGGCAGCAATCGCGGCGGCCAAAGGGTACCGTATCATCCTCACTATGCCGGAAACCATGAGCGTGGAACGCCGCAATATCCTGAAAGCCTATGGCGCGGAAATTGTACTGACGGAAGGCGCGAAGGGCATGAAGGGCGCTATCGCCAAAGCAGACGATCTGGCGAAGGAAATCCCCAACAGCTTTATTCCCGGCCAGTTTGTAAATCCGGCCAACCCGGCCATCCATAAAGCCACTACCGGTCCGGAGATCTGGAACGATACCGACGGCAAAGTTGACATCTTTATCGCGGGCGTAGGCACCGGCGGAACCGTAACGGGTACCGGTGAATATCTGAAAGAACAGAACCCCAGTGTGAAAGTCGTGGCGCTGGAACCGGCAGATTCTCCCGTGTTGTCCGAAGGCAGGGCAGGCGCTCATAAGATTCAGGGCATCGGCGCAGGCTTTGTACCGGAAGTACTGAATACCAAGCTTTACGACGAAGTATTTAAAGCGGAAAGCGCGGACGCCTTTGCGGCGGCCAAACTGCTGGCGAAAAAAGAAGGCATCTCCGTAGGCATTTCCTCCGGCGCGGCGCTGCATGGGGCCATTGAACTGGCAAAACGTCCGGAGAACAAGGGCAAGGTCATTGTAGCCCTGCTTCCGGACAGCGGTGACCGGTATTATTCTACCCCGTTGTTTACGGAATAAAAGATATATCGTTAACGTCCAAAAGGCGGCGTAGCCAAGTGTTTAAGGCACTAGTCCGCAAGACTATCATTCCCTGTGTTCAAATCCAGGCGCCGCCTCCAATTATATAAATAATAAACTGTACCGTTTAAAAAGCCAAAGGGCCGGCGCGGTACAGTTTTTTATTATAAAAAAGCAGATAAAGCCTTTGACTGGCGGTTTGTTTTCCTCTTTTTAAAAGTTGCCCAAAAAACACAAATTACAGGTTGTAATTTATTTAAAGGTGTGATATGATTTATCTAACTTAAATAACAACGTGTTATTAAAAGTCGGCGACGCCTGCTGTGTCTGGCGGACAGAAATGGGAGGAAAACCATGAAAAAGTTTTTATGCTTTGTATTAACAATGATTTTTATGCTTGCTTTTATGGGCTGTGGCGGTGAGAAAAAAGCAGATGTGCCTGCGCAGAAAGCTGTATCGAAGACAGTGCTTCACGTGGGAACTAACGCGAATTACCCGCCCTTTGAGTATTACCAGAAGGCCTCCAAAGCTTTCATAGGCTTTGATGTCGAACTGATGCAGGGTGTGGCCAGAGAAATGGGCTACAGCAAGGTGGAATTTGTGGATATGGAATTCAATAAACTGCTTCCTTCCCTGAAAGAGGGGAAGGTGGATGTGGTTATTTCCTGTCTGACGGTTACGGATGACCGCAAAAAAGAGGTCGATTTTACGCAGCCCTATCTTGTCAGCGCAAATGTAGCGGTTGGTTCCACTGACGCAAAAACCCGCAGCACAGGCGCCATGAAGGGTAAACGTATCGCGGTTGAGACCGGAAGCATCCACGTAAAACAAGCAAGACAGTATTCGGATACTGTCGTTGAATGCGGCGGAGCGGAAGAAGCGTTAAAACTGATCATGGACAAGAGGGCAGATTTTGCTATCATGGACAATTATACAGCACGCTTTTTCATCACTCATTTTTACAACGGGAAACTGAGCATTATGGCGGAACTGCAGGACGATACAGATACCCGTGTCGGGATTGCCGTAGCCAAAGGGAATAAAGAATTGATGGATAAACTGAATACGGGTCTGCGGAAATACCGTGAGGACGCCGCGTATTACCAGATGAAGAACAATTACTTTGGCAAACTTCTGTAAGGCACGGGAAAGTAATCGGCCAAAGCAAATATTATAAACCGTTCGGTTCAGATGCGTTTATTTGTCAATAACCGGTATAATGCAAGCACCAAAATCTAAGCCGGATATGATATAATAATAAAAACGATGAAGGAAGACGGTGCGATGGATTTTATCAGGGCGCGGGGAGAAGAACAGAAAAAAATCAGGATACAACAGATTGTAGATGCTGCGGCTATGCTTTATGAGGAAGTAGGCTATGACAAAGTCACGTTCTCGCAAATTGGCAGAAAACTGAGTTTTTCCCGTCTGAATCTGTACAATTATTACCACTGCAAGGAAGATATTTTCCTTACCCTTCTGTTACAGGACAGAGGGAAAATGGTAGAAGACGCCAGGAGAACCTTTTCAGGAGCAGTAACAGACAGGGACGCATTCTGCCATGCCTGGGCGTCGCTGATGCTGCGTCACCAGCGGATGCTGTCTCTGTTCAGCATTACGAATACGGTGATACTGCGAGATGCTTCTTCAGAAATGCACAGGCGTTTCCGCTCGGAGATGAGCCAGACCACTGACAAATTGATTTCGCTGGTGCAGGAGCTGTTTCCGGCGTTTACCCCTGAACAGGCGCTTCTCTTTTTGGAATGTGAGAGCAGTTATGCCCTGACGCTGTATCCGGCAAGCCTGGAATATAAAAACAGTCAGCACATTGAAATTTTTCCCGATGCAGGCAGGGGAACCCGGAATTTTGTTTCGTTATACGTTCCGTTTTTGAAAGTTTTACTGAAAGGGCTGGAAAAATAAGTTACTCCTTAATTGAATAGTTTTTCTTAAGTAAAGCAAACCGGCGTCAGCAAGGATCAGGCTGATACCGGTTTTTCTGATTTTGAACGGTGGAGATTTTTATAATTTTTTTTCTGTATCTGCGGTTTATGCATCATAAGATTCAGGTGTGTTTTCATGGCTGATATTACATTGTTAAATTCATATAAAACCCATTGACATAGTATGAAATAGATGCTATAACTATAACTAAAGAAAATCGAGCCGGTGAGCAATATGCAAACAGATGCAGAAGCAAAGGAACGAAAGGTTGTTAAAGCGCCCTGAACCATAACAGCCGGCGGGATAATGGGCGTATTAGTAATGAAAGGAAGAGATAATTTGCGTAATCATATGGTATATGCCGATAATGCGGCAACGACTAAGATGAGCCCCGCAGCCATTAAGGCAATGCTGCCGTACATGGAAACCATATGGGGCAATCCGTCCAGCCTGTATGGTGCCGGGCAGCGGGCTGCGGAAGCGTTGCAGTCGGCCAGGGAGCGGATTGCGGCGTGCTTTGGGGCATCGGCAGGGGAAATCTATTTTACCTCCGGTGGAAGCGAAGCGGATAACCAGGCCATTATCTCCGCGGCAAAAATCGGGGAGCGTAAAGGGAAGAAGCATATCATTTCTTCTGCATTTGAACATCATGCGGTGCTCCATACGCTGAAGAAACTGGAAAAGGCCGGATTTGAAATTGAGCTGCTGGATGTGCATGAAAACGGACTGATACATCCGTCTCAGGTTGCGGATGCCATTCGTGAAGACACGTGTCTTGTCACGATTATGTACGCCAACAACGAAATCGGATCCATCCAGCCTATTGTGGAAATCGGGGCGATCTGCAAAGAAAAAGGGGTGTTATTCCATACTGACGCCGTGCAGGCAGCCGGGCATCTGCCGATTCATGTAGTTGAACAGAACATTGATATGTTGTCTCTTTCTGCTCATAAATTCCACGGTCCCAAAGGGATTGGCGTACTATATGCGCGTAAGGGGATCCCGCTGACCAATATTATCGAAGGCGGGGCGCAGGAGCGCGGTAAACGGGGCGGCACGGAAAACGTACCGGCGATTTTGGGTATGGCGACGGCGTTGGAAGAGGCGTGCGCTCATATGGAAGAAAACACGAAAATGGTACTGAAACTGCGGAACCGGCTGATTGAGGGACTTTCCAAAATTCCGCACAGTGTTTTGAACGGAGATTTGGAGAAACGACTGCCGGGTAACGTCAATTTCTGTTTTGAAGGCATCGAGGGCGAAAGCCTGCTGTTGTTGCTGGATGATAAGGGAATCTGCGCTTCTTCCGGCTCGGCCTGTACGTCTGGTTCGCTGGACCCGAGCCACGTCCTGTTAGCGATCGGAAGGCCGCATGAAGTAGCGCACGGTTCGCTCAGGCTGTCTCTGTGTGAAGAAAACACGGAAGAAGAGGTGGAGTATATTTTGCAGTCTGTTCCGGACATTGTGGAATATCTACGCGGCATTTCCCCGTTATGGAAAGATAAAGTGAAAGGCAAACGGGCATTTCTGTTGCCGGAATAAGGACAGGGAGGTTTTGTTAATGGCACTGTACAGTGAAAAAGTGATGGACCACTTCCGCCATCCGAGAAATGTGGGAAGCATAGAAAACGCCGATGGTATCGGCGAAGTAGGCAATGCAAAATGCGGCGATATCATGAAAATATATCTGAAGATCGACAATGATATAGTGACGGATGTGAAGTTTGAAACGTTTGGCTGTGGCTCGGCGATTGCGTCCAGTTCCATGGCAACGGAACTGATTAAAGGCAAACCCGTAAGCGAAGTTTTGCAGCTTACCAACAAAGCGGTAACGGAAGCGCTGGACGGATTGCCCGCGCATAAACTGCATTGCTCCGTATTGGCGGAGGAAGCCATTCAGGCGGCGATTAATGATTACAAAAGCAAACAGAAAATCCGGGCGGTGGGCTCGTTAGCAAAAGCGGAAGAATCAAAATGAGAATCCCATTGCGTTATCAGGTTTCGGAATATGACTGCGGACCAACTTCCCTGCTGAACGCACTGAATTACCTGTTCCAGCGGGAGGAGATTTCGCCGGAACTGATCCGTAACATCATGCTGTATTCACTGGATTGCTACGGCAGCGGCGGCGCACCGGGAAAACGCGGAACCTCCCGCATGGCCATGATGTTTCTCAGCAACTGGCTGGAGGGCGTTGGCAAGACGGGTATCCTGCCGGTAGAAAGCCGTTACCTTTCGGGCAGGGACGTGCGCATGGATGCCCACAGTTTCCTTGTGGATGCACTGCACCGGAATGGTGTGGCGGTTGTACGGCTGTATCTGGACGGGGAACACTATGTGCTTCTTACCGGGGAAAAAGAGGGACGCGTTTACCTGTTCGATCCTTACTACCTGCCCGACGGGCTTGCGGAAACTGACATAGAAAATACGACGGGCCACCCGTTCCATTACAACCGTATCGTGCCCTTTTCATATTTTAACAGGGAAACGCAGGCGCCTTACGCATTGGGCAGTGAAGCGGAACGGGAAGCGGTGCTGCTGTTTGATACGCGGACGAAGCTGACGGAAGAAAAAGCCATCGAGTATTTCATTTAAGTGGGGTATTTCTAATAGGTGTTTCGCTAATTGAATATCATCTTTTAATAGCAAAGATAATCATATAATCCGGTATCGGTCAGAAGCAGGCTGATACCGGAGTTTCTGTTTTTTACGCGTTATTTTCTAAATCAGGTTGGCATATGGTATAATATAACAGACGTAAAACCATTGATAACTTTAAATTTGATTTTTTGGAGAGGTTGAAACGCTATGAAACAAATAGCAAATGTGCATATCATCGCAACCGGCGGCACCATCGCCGGGCGGGCGGATTCGGCAGCTGCCACAGTAGGCTACAAAGCAGGGGAACTGACGGTTGGACAGCTGATAGCGTCTGTGCCGGGATTAGATAAGCTGGCGAATCTTTCCGGAGAGCAGCTTTGCAATATCGACAGCAAAGATATGAAGGAAGCAATCTGGCTGCAGCTGGCGCAGCGTGTGGAGGAAGCGGCAGAACGGAATGATGTGGACGGTATCGTCATCACCCACGGTACGGATACCCTGGAAGAAACGGCCTATTTCCTGCAGCTGACGGTAAAGACGGACAAACCCATCGTGCTGACGGGCGCAATGCGTCCGGCTACTGCCATCAGCGCAGACGGTCCTATGAACATCTGGCAGTCTGTGCAGGTTGCGGCAGACGAAAGCGCAAAAAGGCGTGGCGTGCTTGTGGTGATGAACGGACAGATTAACGGGGCGGAAACCGTTACAAAAATCAATGTCAACGCGTTGGAAGCGTTCCAGTCACCGGGAAGCGGGGCCGAAGGCGTTATCGTGGACGGGAAGATTTTCTGGCAGTCTCAGGATATAACGGACGCATTATCTGCGAACAAAATGAAATTCTCCATAAAGAATCTCACGGAACTTCCCAAAGTGAGAATCATCTACGGCTATGTAGGCGGCGATGACGGACTGTTTGTGAAGGCGGCCCTGCAGGACGGAGCCAGGGGATTGGTGTATGCGGCTTGTGGAAATGGCAGCGTACCGGAAAAACTGGCAGGTCTGTTAAAAGAAACGGTTGCATCCGGCGTACCTGTAGCGATTGCCACCCGTTGCGGCGGGGGTGTCGTGGTTTTATCTGAAATAATGACGGCAACGAATGGCTTTATCGCAGCAGGTACGTTGAATCCGCAAAAAGCAAAAATCTTGTTGCAGCTCGCGTTGACGAAAACAAATAATGTGAAAGAGATCCAAAAGATTTTTTGATTTTCGTAAGAGTTAGTTAAGTGACTGAGGCAGAAGGAGTCCGGGCTTGACAACCGGCAGAGTTTCCTTATAATTAAAAATAATAGGTATGGGGGTATACCCTGCAACAGGAGGTTTATTGTATGATTCAATGTATGGATTCAGAAAATCTTCACCGCCGGTTTAAGAAGATTATCGGCCAAATCAATGCTATTGACCGGATGGTTGATGAGGACATTCCCTGTGAAGATATCCTGGCACAGATTAATGCGGCCAAGTCTGCGCTGCATAAGGCAGGGCAGGTGGTTCTGGAAGGCCATATCCAGCATTGTGTCCGGGAAGGCATTGAAAAAGGAGATGCGGACAGAACCATTGCGCGCTTTACGAAAGCGGTGGAACGGTTTGCCAATATGAAATAAGAAATTACCCACCAAAAGAGAACCGGATCAGTACAACAGCGGAGCCCCGCAATAGGGGTTTTTCCGCTGTTTTATATTTGTATTTGAAATAATTGTAAAATCCATTTTCACCTCTTGACAACATATACCCCTATGGGTATAATACCACTAAAGACAATACAAATACCCGTATGGGTATAACGATGTTAAAATATTGAAATTACTGATTTGTCGCAGCATTGTGTGTAAGGGGAAGGGAGATATGAAGATGAGCTTCAGTAAAAAATACGGTTTTGAATATGATAATTCATTTATGTTTTGGGGTTTCCTGTGGCTAATGAAATAAAAACAGCCCGGGGTGAGAGTGATTGCTTTGTAATTCTTCAACGTGCGCTTCTTCTGTAGAAGAGGCGCTTTTTCTATATACGTTGTTTTTTCTTAATTCTTTATATTTTTGGTTGACGAATTCCATCGAGTTAACTATAATTATGTTAACGTTAACGATAAGGAAGTTAACCAAAATAGAGAAAAGAGGCATCAAGTATGACGATTTCGGAACTGACTGCAAAAATAATAAAAGAGGATTACCGGATTACCCGTGACAACCTGGATAAAGAACTGCTGCTCACGGCAGATCTGGAAGAGATGCTGGATTGCGCCGGCAAACTGCAGAAGCATTTCTGCGGGAATCTGGTGGACTTCTGTTCCATCATCAATGGGCGGAGCGGACGCTGCAGTGAAGACTGTAAATACTGCGCCCAGGCTGCCTGCAACCATACCGGTATTGACGAATACGGCTTTTTGCCGAAAGACAAGATTTTTGCGGCCGCGAAAGCAAACCAGGACGCGGGCGTGAACCGCTTTGCCATTGTCACTGCGGGCCGGGCGTTAAAGGGTAAGGATTTTGACAAAGCCATTGAAGCCTATAAAGAAATGAACGCAAAACTGAAGATTCAACTTTGCGCTTCCATGGGGTTTATTGACGCGGAACAGTTCCGCCGCCTGAAGGAAGCGGGCGTTACCAGCTATCATCATAATATCGAAACCTCCCGCCGCAATTTTCCGAATATCTGTACCACCCACACCTTTGAGGATAAAATCCGAACCATAAGGATTGCCCAAAAAGAAGGCATGTGCGTCTGCTCCGGCGGTATCATCGGCATGGGGGAAACCTGGGACGACCGTATCGATATGGCGCTGACGCTGGCCGAACTGGGAATTGAGTCCATTCCGCTGAACGCCCTGATGCCGATCAAGGGTACGCCGCTGCAGGATACCCCGGAGATTTCCGCAGAGGATGTGGCCCGTACGGTCGCTATCTTTCGTTTCATCAACCCCACGGCAAACATCCGCCTGGGAGCAGGCCGGGGCATTCTGCCGAAGTCCGGGGAGACGGTCATTGGCAGAGGGGCTTCCGCTTCCATCACAGGCAACATGCTGACTACTGCCGGCGCCGCAACGATTGATAGTGACATGCAGATGTTAAAGAGACTGGGCCTGACGAATAACCCGGAAGAGGCGCAACCCGGAAGCAGAAACTGAAAGCATTATATGTAATGTGATATGCAAAAAGAATGGAATAGTATAAAAAAGACCGGTATCAGTCAGGTTTTGACCGATACCGGCTTTCTCTTTTTATCAAAGTGTAAATATGTACATCTCGGAACTAAAAGATCATATGCGCAAAAGCGGAAGCGATGATAAGGCTGATCACAGTCCGTTCTAAAAACAGGACGAAAAGCTCAGGCAGGTTTACCGGGATTTTGGAACCCAGGATCAGGCCGCCTACTTCGGAAAGGTAAATCAGCTGGGTTACGGAAACCACCGCAACGATAAACCGTGTCATGTTACTGGTGATGGTGCTTGCCGCCAGGATGGACGGGGTAAACATGTCGGTGAATCCGACCACCATTGTTTTGGAGGCCGCTGCGGCTTCCGGAATGTCGAGCAGGTTGAGAAGGGGCATGAAGGGGAGCCCCAGAGTTTCAAATACAGTAGTGTTCAGCGCCAGTACCAGTGCCAGAGTTCCGATACACATGACCACAGGCAGTACGCCGAACCACATGCCAGCGGCATTCTTCAGGCTGCTTTCCAGAAACTGCCCAATTCCTTTATACTCCGCGACACGTTTGCATGCCAGGTCCAGACCGTAATCCCAGGAAGAGGTATAGCCTTCGGGAAGTTCTTCCCCCATGGCTTTGCCGGGCACAAGAAACGTGTCCTTTTTTAAAGACAGGGGAGGGATGCGGGGCAATACCAGAGCGCAGACGATTCCGATGACGCAGACCACCAGATAATAAATCCCGAAATAATCCATCAGCTTGACCTGGGCCAGTACCACAATGCTGAAGGTGATGGAAACAGCGGAAAAGGTAGTGGCCACAATGGCCGCTTCCCGCTCGGAATAGTAACCGTCTTCGTACTGGTTTGCTGTAAGCATTACGCCCAGAGTGCCGTCGCCGATCCAGGAGGTGATGCAGTCTACCGCCGCACGGCCCGGAATGGTGAAAAGGGGGCGCATGACTTTTGTCAGCAGCGCTCCGATAAACTCCAGCAGGCCGAAATCCAAAAGGAACGGGAGCAGCAGTCCGGCCAGCAGGAAGATGATGACAAGGACGGATAACAGTTCGGTGAGGACGAATCCCCCGGCGTCTGCCATGGTAATCATATGGATAATGCCCGTATCGTTTTCGCCGGCGTCAATCTTCAGATATGTCAGCCAGATAAAGACGGCGCCAATGACCCGGATCAGGGCCCAGACGGGCGTGGCGGAAAAGGTCTTGTCCACGACGGGGTAGGTTGTGATGAAACTGGGGCGTTTCAGGGATATTACCCCCAAAATGGCTGAAATGGTAACGATGGCAACGCACAGCAGCGGAAGGTAATCGCCCAAGGCTGTACCAATCATATCGGCCATAATTTTTACCACGATGGTCCAGTTGTCATTGTATTTGATAGGCACCATAAATAAAAGGATGCCGAGCAGCGAGGGGATCAGGAACCCTGCCATGAGTTTTCCGTTTCTTGCTTTCATAAACGTATCTATAATCCGAATCCATACTCAGGGATCCCGGATTTTCCTTTCCCCCGGTTACCCGGGTTGATTGGTCTGTTCCGCCAGATTATCCGTTGACAGGCTTTGCGTGTTTTGAAAAAACGATGCGGTTTACTTACGATAACTATAACACTAAATCGAAAAAGTTAAAATAACAAAATGAAAAAAGGAACTTATTCATTGTGTTTCTGCCAAAACTGTGTTAAATTTTACTTAAGGAAACGCATCCACCGCATTTATTTATGGCTGTAAAATACCCGGACAAATCCGGAGAAAGGAAGATTCCGTCACTGTTTCATGGGACTGGATCATATACAGGGAAAATGAAAAAATATTTACTGTGCCTTATCAGCATCCTGATGGCACTTTGCGTTACTGCCGGTTGCGGCAGAGAGAAAAAGGCTGATGGCCCGAAGGTGTTGAAAGTCGGGACGGAAGTTACATTCCCGCCTTTTGAATTCAGAGAGCAGGGAAGCAAAGAAATCACTGGTTTTGATATGGATCTGATTCGCGCAATCGGAAAAAAACTGGACATGCAGGTCGAGATTCTGGACATGGACTTTGAAGCGCTGATCCCCGCTGTCAAACGGGGAAACCTGAATCTGGTCATTGCCGGTATGACGATTACGAAGGACCGGCAAAAAATCGTAGATATGAGTGAGCCCTACTATACTTCGGGGTTAGTTCTTGTGGTAGGTAAAGGCAATACTGCGATTCAAAAACCGGAAGACCTGAAAGGAAAAGCCGTGGCGGTACAGATCGGGACTACCGGCGAGGTGAAGGCGAAACAGCTGACAGGGGAAAAGGTTCGGGGTTTTAAAACCAATGAAGAAGTGTTCAACGCGCTGAAGGAAAAAACGGTGGAAGCTCTCATCATTGACAAACCTGTTGCCCAATATTTCATTAACAAGCATCATCCGGATGTCGTGATTGTCGGAAATACTTTCGAAACAGAGACTTATGGCATTGTGATGCGCCGGCACGGGGAACTGACGCCGAAAATCAATAAGGCTCTCGCGGAACTGAAAAACAGCGGGGAGTACGACAGGATTTACGAAAAATGGTTTGGGAAAGATAGTAAATAATAACGTGCGCATAGGCAGTAAAGCGTAGTTACGGAGATGCATATAACGGAAACAGAACTGGTTCAGACCATGCTTTCCGGTTTAAAAAATCGACCTCAAATATTCACTTGCATTTTTAAATCGTTTGTGCTATTATCTTCGCGGAATAAGAAAGGCATGGAAGGTATCCCCAGGGGAACTTTACCAGTACGCCGTGCTTATTCCGGACAATGTCACACATCGCTTGGATCATTAAGACCGGGACGAGACGCTAAATGGCTTCGTATGCGCATCTTACCGGATGCGCATTTTTTATTTAGCTCTCCGGTAAGCGCAGGCACGGCCACAGGTTGTGCGGCTGCGCGTCAGTGTTCCCCATGGGGACGTTTTGCAAAGGAGGAGACATGAAAAAGTTTTGTGAGCTCATCGGCAAGTATTTCGGTGTAGTCATCATCTTATTCTTCATCGGCGGCATGACCTGCCCCCCGGCTTTCACCTGGGTACTGGGAAAACTGGCAGGGTTTTCGCTTTTGAGCATGATGCTGGGAATCATTATGTTCGGCATGGGGACCACCATGGAACTGAAAGATTTCCGGCTGATTCTGCAGCGTCCCCGGGACGTATTCTTAGGCGCGGTTGCCCAATATGCCATCATGCCTTTTCTGGCATACCTGCTTTCGAGGGCCTTCAATCTTGATCCGGCCCTTACGGTAGGCGTGGTACTGGTAGGCACCTGCCCCGGCGGCACCGCTTCCAACGTAATCACGTTTATCAGCAAAGGAGACCTGGCCCTTTCCGTAACCATGACGACGGTTTCCACGCTGTTGTCGCCCATTATGACCCCGCTCCTCACGTATCTCATTATCGGTCAGCGGATTGATTTCAGTCCCGTTGCCATGTTCTGGAGCATCGTACAGATCGTTATCATTCCCATCGGTTTCGGTGTAGCGCTGCGCCACTTTTTCCCGGACTGGTGCGAAAAGGCAAAAGCATATCTGCCGGCTCTGTCCTGCCTGTGCATTTCCCTGCTGATCGCCGGCCTGGCGGGTGCAAGCCGCGACGCGATTCTGGCTTCTTCCGCTACAATCATGGCTGTCGTAGTTCTGCACAACCTGCTGGGCAGCGCCTTGGGCTTTGCGCTTGGCCGCTTCTCCGGCATGAGCTGGAAAAAGTGTGTGGCCCTTTCCATTGAAGTGGGCATGCAGAATTCCGGCCTGGCTGCCGGTCTGGCCAAAACCCATTTCCCGGCTCTTGCCGCCGCGGCAGTGCCCGGCGCCATCTTCAGCAGCTGGCATAACATTTCCGGCAGCATACTGGCCTGGCTGTATGTGAATTACCTGAATCCCCGCTACGACGAGGAATTGAGAAACGATGCATGCAGGATTTCCGAAAATGCAGAACCTGCCCATTAAACCGGCAGGAGTTATAAAGACTGATTTTATCAAGACATTGTAAAGAGATACAGGAGGCAGAAACATGAAGTTAGTAAAAACTGTGGCAGAGTTACAGAAGATAGTGAAAGAAACCAAAAAAGCGGGCAAAAGCATCGGTCTGGTTCCCACCATGGGCGCCCTGCATGAAGGCCATGCCTCGCTGATTAAGGCAGCCCATGCGGAAAACGATTTTACGATCGTCAGCGATTTTGTCAATCCGACCCAGTTCGGTCCCACAGAAGACCTGGACGCCTATCCCCGTACGCTGGAACACGACTGCAAACTGGCGGAGGAAATGGGGGCGGACGTGCTGTTCGCGCCGTCTCCCAAGGAAATGTATCCCAGCCGGGATATGACCTGGGTCGAAGTGACGGGCGACATCACCAAAGTGCTGTGCGGACGTACCCGTCCCATCCATTTCCGCGGCGTGGCTACCGTCGTAAGCAAACTGTTCAATCTGGCCCAGCCGGACAAGGCGTACTTTGGCCAGAAGGACGCGCAGCAGGCGCAGGTCCTGAAACGCATGGTAAAAGACCTGTTCTTCCCACTGGAGATTCGTGTCATGCCGATTGTGCGGGAAGCGGACGGGCTGGCCAAGAGCAGCCGCAACGTCTATCTGAACAAAGCCGAACGAAGCGCCGCGGTAATTCTGAGCAAAGCGCTGGCAAAGGCTAAAGCTGCTTTTGAAGCAGGGGAACGGGACAGCGCGAAACTAATTGCGCTGGTTACGGAAATGATTCAGACAGAACCTTTGTCCAACATTGACTATGTTGAAATGTATCAGCTTCCGGATCTTACGCCTGCGGAAAAGACGGTGACGGCAGATCATCTGCTGGCTGTGGCCGTGAAATTTGGCACGACGCGCCTGATCGACAACATCATTCTGCAGAAATAAGAAAAAGCTGAACAGAAAAAGCAGGTTAATAAAAACAAATTAGCAAAACAGATTTACATAACAAATTAGCAAAACCAGAGAAAACTTTCAGGAGGATAAGCGAATGCTTTATACTATGTTTCACGGTAAAATTCATCGCGCTGTGGTAACCCAGGCGCGGCTGGATTATATGGGAAGCATAACCATTGACGAGGATCTTCTGGACGCGGCGGGCATTTTGCCCGGCGAAAAGGTCCAGATCGTGAATAACAATAACGGGGAGAGGCTGGAAACCTATACCATTGCCGGAGAACGGGGCAGCGGCGTCATCTGCCTGAACGGGGCCGCCGCGCGCAAAGCCCAGGTGGGCGACGTTGTCATCATCATTGCCTATGGCCTGATGGATGCCAAAGAGGCGAAGGAAAACGAGCCCAAAGTTGTGATGGTAGACGAACATAACCGCATTGTTGCGGATATCGGCAGGGAAAAGGCAAACCAGACAAATACCGACGCAATGACAAAAGCAAAACGGTGTTAATTACGTTCCGGTATTTCCGGAATACTGTCATGTAATAAATACAGCAGCTGTACTTTTTACGGTATGGCTGCTGTTTTTTTACCCGGGTTTCACTATTCTGAAGGAACAAGGTTAACCTAAACAAAAACAAGGTTGACGTATTTACGATTCCGCTTTATAATTTTAACGTAAACCACTGCCGAAAGCGAGGTTAACGTTGCGGAGGCAGATGGTGAAGGCATCTATTAAACCAAAGAAAGAAGGTATGGGTTTGCTTGCAATAGGCATTACGGCAACGGATACGGAAATGGGTAAGACCGTGGTGACAGGCGCATTGGCAGCTGCGTTGCGCTTCCGCGGTATTACGCCGGGCATTTTCAAACCGGTTGCTTCCGGATGTGTGCGGCGGCAGGATGGGGAACTGATTTCTACCGATGCGGAGTTCCAGATGAAATGCGCGGGCTATCCTGACACATTGCGCAAAGAAGTGATTCCTGTAGTATTGGAAGCTGCTTTGGCTCCGGCGGAAGCCAGCAGGCTGGAAGGCATAACGCTTCAGCCGGAAAGAATGATCGAAGGGGCGAAAGCCTGTATAACCGGTCATGAGATCTCCGTGCTGGAAGGCATCGGAGGTATCACGGCGCCGATTACGGAAGACTTTCTGGTAAAGGACTATTTTAAAGCCCTGGGTATTCCTGTATTAATCGTAGTAAAACCGATATTGGGAAACGTAAATCATGCGGTGCTGACTTCGTATTACTGTCAGCAGCACGGTATTCCGGTACTGGGGTTCCTTGTGAACGGATGGAATGAAGAAACAGCGGGAGATTTGGAGAAAGGAAATCTTTATTATTACGAAAAACTGACAGGACTTCCGGTTTTGGGAAAGCTTCCCAAGATGACTGAGGAAGAAATGAATGATCCACGGAAGCTGGCTTTGATTACGGAGCAAACTGTTGAACTGGACAAAATCCTGGAACTGGCAAAAGGAATGCGTATTTAAAGAACAAGGAGACACTCAGATGAACAAATGGGAAGAATTGGACAAAAAATATATCTGGCACCCCTTTACCCAGATGAAAGGCTGGTTGAAGAATCCCCAGCTTGTAATTGATCATGGGGACGGTGTGAAACTGTATGATACAGATGGGAAAGAATATCTGGATGCCATCAGCAGTTTGTGGGTTAATATCCACGGGCACCGGCGGAAAGAAATCAATGAAGCAATCATTGCGGAATTAAACAAAGTGGAACACAGCACGTTGCTGGGCCTGATTAACGAACCTTCCGCAGAACTGGCGGAAAAGCTGGTGGAGGTTACGCCGGAAGGGCTGAATAAAGTGTTCTATTCGGATGACGGATCCACTGCCGTGGAGGCTGCTATCAAGATTGCATTCCAGTACTGGAATTACGCCGGACATCCGGAGAAGAAAGATTTTATCAACTTGGGCGATTCTTATCACGGCGATACGGTAGGCGCTGTTTCGGTTGGTAATGTGGAAGTATTCCACAAGGCCTATAAGCCGTTGCTGTTTTCGACCCACCGTGTCAGCTGCCCGTCGTTCTACCATACTAAAATGGACGTGCGGTCGGAAAAGGAATTCCTGGATGCTTTATTAAAGGAATTGGAAGATTACCTGAAAGAGCACGCATCCCATACGGCGGCCATGATTATCGAGCCGTTGTGCCAATGTGCCGCAGGCATGCTGATGCAGCCGAAAGGTTACATCAAAGGCGTCCGGGACCTGACGAAAAAATACAATGTGCTGCTGATCGTGGATGAAGTGGCGGTGGGATTTGGGCGAACCGGCCTGATGTACGCCTGCAAACATGAAAATGTACTGCCGGACATGATGTGTCTTTCCAAAGGCATCAGCGCCGGTTATCTGCCGTTAGGAGCAACGCTGGTGACGGACGAAATTTACAACGCCTTTTTGGGCGAACCTACAGAGTATAAGACGTTCTATCACGGACATTCTTATACGGGGAATAACCTTGCCTGCGCAGCGGGACTGGCCAGCCTCCGGATATTCGAGAACGATGATGTGATTGCCGGCCTTCCGCCCAAAATGGAAATGATCCGTCAGCATTTTGAACGTATCAACGCAATGGAATTTGTAGGAGATGCGCGCCAGTGCGGTATGCTGGGCGGCATTGAGCTGATGCGTGACAAAGCGAATAAGGTCCCCTTTGATCCCGGCCTGTTAATGGCGGGCGGCATCTGTCAGAATGCGCGGAAGTACGGACTCATTATCCGTAACATCGGCGACGTGATCGTCTTTATGCCACCGTTGTGTTCCACTCCGGTAGAAATTGATGAAATGCTGTCGCGCTTGACAAAATCCATGGAAGAAATATTTGACAGAGTGCGTAACCGGAACATGGATGCGTTTTCCGATCCCTGCGCGTTTTGATTGGAGGAATAAACTGTGCGCAATTCAAAATTACGAAACCATATCCTTTGCGCGATTTTTACTGCGCTGATAGCCATTGGGGCCTTCATTCGCATTCCGGTTCCCGTAGTGCCTTTTACCCTGCAGTTTCTGTTTACCACACTGGCAGGCGTGCTGTTGGGTTCACGCCTCGGTGCAATCAGCGTGGTCCTGTATATCGCGCTGGGGTTGTTGGGAGTGCCTGTCTTTGCGGAAGGCGGTGGGCCCGGCTATATCCTTAAACCAAGCTTCGGTTATTTGCCGGGATTTGCCATCGGCGCCTATATTTCCGGCTATTTTGCGGAAAAACCCGGAGCCTCCTCATTCAAAAATCTGCTGCTGGGAAATGCTTTGAACCTGGCTGTTGTTTATCTGTGCGGCATGGTTTACTGCTATGTAATCAGCAATTATTATCTGGGGACACCCATTGCAGTCTGGCCGCTGGTATTGTACTGTTTCATCCTGGCAGTGCCGGGAGATGCCGTGCTGTGCGTGGTCGCTGCCATTTTAGGGTCCCGGCTTGTGCCGGTTGTTGGCGTGAAAGCTTGCCATACGTCCGGAAACAGAATATAAATTTATTGGAAAAAATCAGGACGCTTCATTTTTATATGAAGTCAGTCCTGATTCTTTTTTTGTAAAAGCAGGTAACATTATGTTATAGTAACAGTAAAGTAATAAATGAAATGAAATGCAAGAGCAGAGAAAAGGAAAAACAAAACCAGTATGAAAGATAACAGAATGGCCCCGCAGCACATTATCGTCCGCGGGGCAAAAGTACATAATCTGAAAAACATTGATGTGGACATCCCTCTCGGCAAGCTGGTGGCTATTGCGGGTGTTTCCGGATCCGGAAAATCCTCGCTGGCGCTGGGCACGTTGTATGCGGAAGGGTCGCGACGATATCTGGAGGCCCTTTCCACCTATACCCGGCGCCGCATTACCCAGGCAGGCCGGGCCGAGGTTGATGAGATTAGACATGTCCCTGCTGCGCTTGCTTTGCATCAGCGTCCGGGCATTCCCGGCATCCGCAGTACCTTCGGAACCGCTTCGGAACTGCTGAACAGCCTGCGTCTGCTGTTCTCACGGCTGGGCAGTCATTGCTGCCCCAACGGGCATCCCTGCCCGCCGGACATGAATGTGGCACTGATGCTGCCTACGAAATGTCCAGTCTGCGGTGAAGAGTTTTACGGTCCCGGCGCAGAAGCAATGGCCTTTAATTCGGAAGGCGCCTGCCCCTCCTGTTCCGGCACGGGTGTGATCCGCACCGTGAATGAGGATTCGCTGGTGCCTGACGACTCCCTGACCATCGATGAAGGCGCCGTGGCGCCCTGGCAGACCCTGATGTGGTCCCTGATGAAGGATATCGCCCGGGATCTGGGAGTGCGCACCGATGTCCCATTCCGCGACCTGACTCCGGAAGAAAAGGAAATCGTCTTCCACGGACCGGCCAAAAAGCATCATCTTCTCTATATGAACGAGAAGACGAACATGGCGGGGGAGATGGATTTTACTTATTATAATGCTGTCTATACGGTGGAGAACGCGCTGGCCAAAGTCAAAGACGAAAAAGGAATGAAACGGGTGGAAAAATTCCTGCACGAGTCCGTTTGTCCTGATTGCGGCGGCACCAGGCTCTCAGAGAAAGTTCGCTCCACAACGCTGGCGGGAAAGAATCTGGCGGAAGCGACAGCTATGACGCTGGCGGATCTGATCCCGTGGGTGCAGTCTGTACCGGAAACGTTGCCGGAGGAGATGCGTCCCATGGCGGAGAGCATCATCCAGTCGTTTTTGGACAATGCCAAAAGGTTACTTGACCTCGGCCTCGGGTATCTGACCCTTGACCGGGCCAGTAATACACTCTCTACCGGTGAACGGCAGCGGGTGCAACTGGCCCGCGCTGTCCGCAACGAAACAACGGGCGTTTTATATGTACTGGACGAGCCCAGCATCGGGCTTCATCCGTCTAACATTGACGGCCTGATGAACGTGGTGGACAGCCTGATTGCCGACGGCAACTCCGTGGTGCTGGTGGACCACGATGTCCGGGTGCTGAAACAGGCAGACCATATGATCGAGCTGGGGCCTCTGGCCGGTACCCAGGGAGGAACCGTTCTGGCCCAGGGCAGCATTAATGAGATTCTGGCAGCCGGCGCATCCAAAATTGCGCCTTTTCTGGCAGATACCGGGCATATGAAGATACGCAGCCGCGTTAAAGCGGCGGACGTGTTCCGCCTGGGAACGATTCGCATGGAGACGTGTCCGATCCACACCGTGCACGCGCTGAATGTTGCAATCCCCAAAGGCAGACTGACGGCGGTGACTGGCGTGTCCGGCTCCGGCAAAACGACGCTGGTGCTGGAGAGCCTGATTCCCGGACTGACGGCGCACTGTGCAGGGGAGAAGTTGCCTTTTCCGGTGAAAACTGTTGAAGCGGAGGGAATCCGCCGCGCTAACCTGATTGATGCGTCGCCCATCGGCATCAATATCCGTTCCACGGTGGCAACCTACAGCGGCATTCTGGATGAACTGCGCAAGCTGTTCGCAGGGACGGATGCGGCGAAAGCCGGGAAGCTGAAAGCCGGCGATTTCTCCTACAACACCGGTTCCCTGCGTTGTCCGGTCTGCGACGGAACCGGGCAAATCTCCCTTGACGTGCAGTTTTTGCCGGATGTAACCATAACCTGTCCGGAGTGCGACGGAAAACGCTACAGTGGGGAGGCGGAGAAAATCCTCTGGAAGCCGAAGGGAGCCGAAGAGGCGTTTTCCCTGCCCGCGCTGATGGCGATGACTGTGGACGACACGTTGGAACTGTTTAAGGACAGGAAGAGAATATACGAAAAACTAAAAGTGCTGCACGATCTCGGTCTGGGCTATCTTACCCTCGGAGAAGACACTCCGGCTCTTTCCGGCGGTGAGGCGCAGCGGCTGAAACTGGCCAGTGAAATGGGACGGACCCAGGAAGATTCCGTGTTCGTATTTGATGAGCCGACAATCGGCCTGCACCCGCTGGATGTTAAGGTACTGCTGGGCGTGTTTGACCGTCTGGTGGAAGCAGGCGCTACCGTCCTTGTGATCGAGCACGATCTGGATGTGATTGCCAACGCGGACTATGTCATCGACATGGGACCGGGCGGCGGCGAACAGGGCGGGCGTATCGTGGCCTGCGGAACGCCGGAGCAGATCCGGCAGTCCAAAGAGAGCATTACCGGACGGTATCTGTAAAAAGCGCCAATCATTAAGTCAGGGAGAACGGGAGGGAAGACCATGAGTTCTATTCTGGACAAGTACAAGGTGTTTTATAATGATAAGGTAATCGGTTACTACTATATCTACAGCAACCATAAGGCAACGTATTACACAGAATGGGGCTGTCCCTGGGATATGGAAGACAAGCTGAAGGAACTGGGGCTTGAAAAGGAATTGCAGGAAACAAAACCCCTGAAGGTGTTTACCGATTTGATCAATGACGCAAACCGGGTGCCGGGAAGAAGGCGTATCCTGTATCGGAAAGGCCCCTTGCTGCTGGAACGTTACCCCAAGGATACAGGGGAACGGTTTACAGTCTACCGGCGCGACGCCAGGAAAGGGACGCCGGAGTATTCGCCGCTTTCTCACGATGCGCCTCATTATGAAGGACCGAAGACCCCGGAAGGAATGCGCGAATGGGCTTCCTGGTATGCTTTCAACAAGATGGATGACGGAACCTATGAAGCGGAACTGGACGAAGCCTGGTGGTGGGGCGGCGGCCACAATGACGGCGGCACCATCCACCGTGAGATACCGGAAGAATGGTTTGACTTGCCCTACGAGGACTTTCTGGGGGAAGTAGTGACTCTTGCGGCGGCGTCCCACTATGGATTTACTGCTGAAATATTGCTGGAGAAGAAAGGCCTGAAAGAGTTCTTCGGATTCGGTGAATAACGTGGCTGTTACGGAACCCCTCTTGACTTAGAGCGGGCTTTATCGTATATGATTAAAAAACAAAACAGTAAAGGAGAAACGGACTATCATGGTTACCCGCCGTCTGCTGCAACTCTGTTCGGCCATTTTATATAATTGTAATTTAATCAGCGATATCCCTGCGAAATATATCAACAGCGAATTCTGCGTGCCGGGGCTGAACTGCCGTTACTGCCCGGCGTCGGTGGCGGGCTGCCCGCTGAATTTCATGCAGCGGCTGTTTGCGGACGGTCTGGCCCATCTGCCCCTGCGGGTTTTATGCTGGCTGCTGTTGCTGGCATTGGCCTTTGGCCGGTTCATCTGCGGCTGGCTCTGTCCCTTCGGGCTGGTACAGGATCTGCTGGACAAAATTCCGGCGCCAAAAATCAAAAAGAATGAATGGACGCGTCGGCTCAGTTATCTGAAATATGTATTCCTGATACTTTGCGTGATCGTCATTCCCTTCGGCTTTTTCCTGGGAGGCAGCAGGGTTATGGCCTTTTGCCAGTACGTTTGTCCCAACCTGCCTTTTTCCAACTTCCTTATGACCTTATCTTCAGGGGGAAGTATCCGTCCGTATATGTTTCTCAATTACCGCTTCGCCATTCTGGCAGCGGTGATTGTATTATCGGTGTTCCTGTTCCGGCCCTTCTGCCGTTTCATCTGCCCGTTAGGCGCGTTCTATGGCCTGTTTAACAGAATCGCGTTGCTTTCCGTCAAGCTGGACGAAAGCAAGTGCGTGCACTGCAACGCCTGCCTGCGGACCTGTAAAATGGACATCAGAAAAGTGGGAGACTGTGAGTGCATCTCCTGCGGCGACTGCAAGGCAGCCTGTAAGTTTGGGGCCATCCGGTTCGGTTGGGAAAAAAAGCAGAACAGCGTACAGAAAACAGAATTGAAAACCAAATAAAATGTCGAACAGAAAACCAAATAGAATACAAGAAGTGTTTTTTGAAGGAGGTAACTGAAACATGAAACGGATACATGCATTTGGTGTAGCGGCGCTGACTGTACTGATGCTTCTGCCCGTTGCGGGAGAAGCCGGATCTGCCAAAGAGATGTTGTCGCCCGCATGGGTTTCGGCGCTGCCTGCCGCCGCAAAGACGGAGCAGCTTATAGTGGTTGGCGGCGTAGGCCAGACCACTGCCTGGGTATCCATGCACCGGAAAGATAACAAGGGCAACTGGCATCAGATCATGACGACGCCCGGGTTTATAGGCAAGGCAGGATTGGGAAAGGAAAAAGAAGGCGATGCCAAATCTCCAGTGGGAACTTTCCGGCTTAACAGGGCTTTTGGCATAGCGTCGGACCCTGGCTGCGCCATACCCTACACAAAAGTCGACAACAATATGTACTGGTCGGGGGATCAGCGCCCCGGCATGCAGTATGACCGCATGGTGGATATCCGCAAGTATCCGGATCTGAACAAAGAGGACAGCGAGCATATCATAGATTACACGGAGCATTACCAGTACTGCCTGAACATAAACTATAACAGGCTGCATACGCCCGGTCTTGGCTCGGCGCTCTTCATGCACTGCTTCGGTCCCAATAAACCGTTTACCGGCGGCTGCGTCGCCGTTCCCAAGGATAAGATGCGTTTCGTGATGAAACATGTGCAGCCCGACTGCCTGATCGTAATCGATTCCCTGGAAAATCTTGGCGGGAAGTTATAATAAAGCGGCGTGTGCTCTGATAAATCGGCTGTGGTTTTCGGCGCAGGCAAAAAAGTTCTTCTAAAAACAAAAAACGGCGGTCTGTATGACCGCCGATGCAATAATAAAAACTGTACACATTACCTGGCAAACTGCGGAATTAATCCTTTTGACTGAGGATGGCGTGCAGCCCTTCTCTCAGTTCCCTGAAATGTTTCGGGAAATTCTCCGAGCCTTCCGCCCGTATTTTCCTGTCGCCGTTGACGGTGGCATTGAGGGAGAACATGATTCCGTCATTAACGTTTTTCGGGTGCTTGCCGTGGAAACCGTCCCAGGAAACCAGTTCGCAGTCGTTCAACAGTTTCAGTATCCTGTCAGCGCTGCACACCGTTTGTCTCTGAGGAATGCGCTTATCCTCGTTTTTTTCATATCGTATCGCGTATTCAACAACTTCGGCGTCCTTGTCTTTCATCACAATTTCGTACTCAGTGGTGAATCGCATACCCATCAGACGAAGTGTGACAATCTCAAAAGAAGTAATCTTTTCAGTCGGTTTTCCCATGCCAAACATGTGTGAAACAGATGGAAATGCCATCAGCGCTGCGGCTGCTAACAGGAGCATGAAAGCCCGTTTCATATTTTTGCTGCTCATTTTGATTCCACCTTTTTATTATTTTGTCTTTCAATCAATTATATCATATGGACAGCCCTGCGACACAAGGATTGTGAAATAATAATTAAAACTCGTAGTAACTTTGACAGCTGTGGTTTTTCTGCAGCTGTTTTGTTATAATAAACAAAAATTATATTTGTGAGGCGATACGATGAATCTGGACAAAACAATCATGAATCAGGATAAGACAATCATATTGGCCTGCAGTTCACTTACGGAATATGTGGAAGCGGCACAGGCCAGCGTGGGAACAAAAATGCGGGTCAGATATCTCAACCGGATTTATCACAGAGACCCCGCTGAAATGCAGGAACATATCAAAGCGGAACTGGAACGGATGCCGGAGGGGATTGACACGGTTCTGGTCTGCATGGGATTTTGCGGTGGTTCCTGGAATCTGGTGCAGTCCCGTTACCGTCTTGTCATTCCGCGGGTGGATGACTGCGTATCGCTTTTGCTGCAGACTAAGGATGATCCTGTCAGCAACCTGAAAACGCCCGGTCATCTTTATGTGCGGGCTATGGATCCTTCTACGGAATCCTTTAAAGCCATTTTTGAAAGATTGGTAAAAACATACAATGTAGATGAGGAGACAGCGAAAAAGCGGCATAAGGAATGGATGGATTTATATAACACCATATCCGTTATGGACACGGGCATCAATCAGTGCCGCCGGCCGGAATACGCGGCTGTTGTAAAAAAGGATGCGGACTGGCTTGGCGCGAAGATGGAATACGTAGAGGCCGGCACCCATCTTCTGGAAAAACTGTTTAGCGGAAGGTGGGACGATCAGTTCCTGGTTCTCGAACCGGGCCGCGCTGTCCAAAAAGAAGAAATGCTGGTTTAGAATGTCCGAAAACATCTGAAAGAAATAATACAGGAACAGTCGTAGATTTTTCTGCGACTGTTTTGTTATAATTAAAACAACGTATTTTTATAAAAGAAGGTACGGGCATGATTATTCGACAGACAACGAAGGAAGTATTGGCGGCTTCCATGATGGAGCTGGCCAAAACCAAATCGGTTGATAAAATTTCGATAAAAGAGATTGTACAGAACTGCGGGCTGACGGCAACCACGTTTTATAATCATTTTCAGGACAAATACCAGCTGCTGGCCTGGATTTACAACCGGAAAGTGGAGGCGCTGTTTGCTGAAACCAGCGGCATTGTGACATGGCATCAGTTTTTGATGGCCGTCTGTACTCCATTACAGGAAAACCGGACTTTTTATAAGAACGTATTAAAAAACACAGCGGGTCAGACATCGTTCCGATACAGGACTAACGATTACGCGATTTCCCTGTTGGTTGCCTGCAGGGAAACGAAACGCCGTTTATCGGCGTAGTTTCCTTTGGTAACGCGTATTACGGCGTGGCTCTTACGGAAATGAAAGAACGGGCGGAAAGCAGGGGTTTCCGGGTTTGCGCGTTAGGCGCTTTTGTGTCGCGGCATTCCATGGCGCCGGAAGTAGGTGTCGGCCGGCCGGACGCAAAGGACGAAGCAATCATGGCGGATTTTGGGCGCAAGGCTTATGAAAAAATCCTGGTAGGAGACTATACCCTTCACAAGCAGCCGGTTACCCACTGGTCTTCGTCAGAGTGGGCAAACCAGACTATCGCTTTCCGTGAGAAGAATAAAGAACCCTACTGTTTCCCAAAAGAGTTCAGAGCTAAAAAAATATCAGATGACTGCATCAAATGTAAAACCTGTGTCCGGAACTGTCCGGTGGATACGATTGACATAGAAAACAAAACATTTGACATTGATGCCTGCATTGGCTGCTACGGCTGCATAAACCGATGCCCGATGCACGCCATCTCTGTCACCGGTCCGGAGGTGACAGAATTTATGAAAGGTTTTATTGATATGTTTAAAAACACACGGCTGGAACCGGAATTGTTTCTATAATCCGCTAATATCTGCTATAATAATCATAGTTCAGTTACCGGAGGCGAAATCCATGAGCAAAAAAATCGTAGCAGTAAACGCCAGCCCGCGTAAAGGGTGGAATACGGACACGCTGGTGACGGAAGCGGCGAAAGGCGCGGAGTCGGCCGGCGCAGAGATTCAGAAGTTTGATTTGTACCGGCTGGAAAAATTCACCGGCTGTATTTCCTGTTTCGGCTGCAAAAAGGAAAAGTTTAAAGGACATTGTATTTGCCGTGACGGATTGACTCCGGTGCTGGACGCGATCCGGGAAGCAGACGGGCTGATCATCGGTTCGCCGGTGTATCTTTCAGAAATGACCGCAGTATTCCGTTCCCTGTATGAGCGTCTGACTTTCCAGAACCTTACGTATAACAAGGAAAACTATTGCTGCAATGCCCACATGATCCCCGTGCTGCTGATCATGACCAGCAACGCGCCGGATACGTATTATACCCAGTTGCTGGAAAATTACCGCAAGACCCTGAACCTTCTGGTAGGTCCGACGGAGATCCTTGTCAGCGGTGACACGCTGCAATTGAAAGATTACAGCAAGCTGGACTGGCCCTGGACACTATTTGACCCGGAAGCCAAAAAAGCGCGTCACGAAACGGTGTTCCCACAGGAATGCAAAAAAGCCTTTGAGATGGGCGCGGCGCTGCTGAGATAAACCGGGCAGAGCGGCAGGGCGCCGGAGTTCTTCTGACCGCCTGTAATACAGTTTCACAGTCTCTGTCATAACCATCGGTGTACTAATACGCCGGCGGTTTTCGTTTTTTAAATGGATTTGTCCGATTTACAGTTCCCGTGGAAACGATTTTAAAATGTGAATTAACTATGAATTTTCGTTTTCAACCTTGACTTAAAGTGAACTTTAATAAATAACATATAGTTAACAAATGCCATATATAAAAACCAATTGCTGTCGAGCCTTTCTCTTATATATCAACAAAAGGAGCTGTGCATCTTGTCTTACACTATTTCCGAAGCTGCCGAAAAAACCGGACTGCCGCCGTCCACCATCCGTTTTTACGACAAAGAAGGGCTGCTGCCTAACATCAAACGCAAAAACGGCATCCGCGTCTTTGAAGACATGGACCTGCGGCTGATGGGTCTTCTGACCTGCCTGAAAAACACGGGCATGCCCATCAAGCGTATCCGCAATTATGTGGAACTGACTTCCAAAGGCGACGAAACCCTGCAGGCGCGCTATGAAATCATCAAGGCGCAGCGTCAGTTTGTGTTGGATCAGATCGAACAACTGCAGTATTATCTGGAAGAACTGGATTTCAAAGACTGGTACTATAACAAAGCGCTGGCCACCGGTTCGGAAAGCGCAATCAATTTAGATGATTACGAAAAGGAAACGGGAAAGAAAGCCCCGGACGATCCCAACCGTGAGGACTAAACGTAATTCGTGAAAATGAAGCAAAAACCATGAAAATTATTTTGAAAGTTATACTGGCATTAGTGCTGATCATTGCAGCCGGCGTATATTTTTACAGTCAGCGCCCGGAATTCGGGCGGACGCCTACAGGCAAACGGCTGGCCCGTATCCAGCAGTCGCCCCATTATTATAACGGGCGCTTCTGGTCGATTGTCCCGGTGGAGAAGCCGGTGGAAACCAGCCAGTTTCAGGCGACGATGCGTTTTTTGTTTGGCAAAACGCCGGAGCGGCTGATTCCCGCGGAACCCATGGTGTCCCGGAAAACGGATCTGCGCCAACTCGATCTGCAACAGGACACAGTAGTCTGGATGGGGCATTCCACGTTTTACCTGCAGCTGGGCGGCAACAGGATTCTGATCGATCCGGTCTTCAGTGAATGGGCCTCGCCGCTGCCGTTCATCAATAAAGTCTTTGCCGGAAGCAACGTCTACACGGCGGAGGACATCCCCGATATCGACCTGCTGGTGATTTCCCATGACCACTGGGATCATCTGGATTATCCCACCCTGATGGCCTTGAAACCGAAAATTAAAAAGATTGTGGTGCCTCTGGGCATCGGGGAACATTTTGAGTATTGGGGATTTGACCTGGATAAAATCACGGAAGAAGACTGGTACACGCCGGTTAAACTTTCGGAGCAGCTTACCGTTCACATCCTGCCGGCCCAGCATTTTACCGGGCGTTTCCTGAACGCGAACCAGTCGGAAGCCTGTGCCTTTGCCTTCATTACGCCCCAGCGCAAGGTGTTTTACAGCGGAGACGGCGGTTACACCAAAGAGTTTAAAGAGTTCGGCAATACTTTTGGCGGTTTTGACCTTGCTATATTGGAAAACGGACAGTATAACAAAGACTGGCCGAAGATTCACATGAACCCGAAGGAAACCGCGCAGGCAGGGGAAGATTTAAAAGCAAAAACGGTGCTGCCCTGTCACGGAGGCAAGTTTTCGTTAGCCCGCCATCCCTGGGATGAACCCTATATCTGGCTGGCAGAAGAAAGCAAAAATAAATCCTACAAATTGCTGACGCCCCGCATCGGGGAGGCGGCGGTCATCGGGGAGAACACGGAACACTTCGTCCCCTGGTGGAAAGAGATGAAATGATCCGGCAGAGTTTCCATTCATGCCTGAAAAGCATTTCCCGCAATTAATAACAGGTATTTGTTTCATACACGCGTATTACTTATAATAAAAATGCAATACCAAGCTTTGAGGGGAGCGTGCATATTCATGAAAAACAGTTGGAAAAAAGTGTTGGCGGCCTTTGCAGGTGCGTCGATCCTTATGTCAGTGAGTTTAAATTATGTGGAGGCAGCAGCAATGACAAATCCGAATCAGAGAGTTGCAAAGAAAATTGTGCAAACGGCAGGCAGGGACAGGTTGGGGGATTTTGCCCCGGACTTTGCCCGTTACAATGACGATATTTTATTTGGCGAGGTGTGGTCGAAGAACGATGTGCTTTCGTTACACGACCGCAGTATCGTAACTGTTTCCGGACTGGTAGGCAGCGGCGTCATTGACAGTTCGCTGAAGTATCATATCCAGTCGGCGAAGAATAACGGGGTTACCAAAGCGGAGATGGCAGAAATCATTACCCAGCTGGGATTCTACACCGGTTGGCCGAAAGCCTGGGCCGCGTTCAACATGGCGAAGGAAGTGTATGCGGAACCGGCGGCTGCGGCAGCGGCTGTGACAGACAAAGAAAAGTTCCAGCAGGAGATCATGTTCCCCATTGGCGAACCGAACACGGCGTATGCAAAGTATTTTATCGGACAAAGTTATCTGTACCCGGTTTCCACGCAGCAGGTTGCCATGTATAACGTGACCTTTGAGCCGGGCTGCCGCAACAACTGGCATATCCATCACGCCAAATCCGGCGGCGGCCAGATGCTGATTTGCGTAGGCGGCCAGGGCTGGTATCAGGAATACGGAAAACCGGCGGTGAAACTGCTGCCCGGAACCGTGGTCAACATTCCTGCCAATGTGAAGCACTGGCATGGCGCCGCGGCAGACTCCTGGATGTCCCATCTGGCCATTGAAGTAGCCGGCGAAGAAACCAGCAACGAATGGTGCGAACCGGTAACGGATGCGGAATACAAAAAACTGAAATAATCAAGCGAAATATGTAATGCCCGTCGGGCTGTGCCTGAAGTTCGCCTTTGGCACGGCTTTACGGGCATTCGTAATAACGGAGGATCCTATGTTAAAAAAACTTGCGATCGCACTGACTGCCATTACATTTACACTGGCTTTAACCGGCTGCGGCGGAGAAAAGAAGACCGCAGAGGCAAAAGATGTGAAACCGGCTGCCACGGTTGCGGCTGTGAATTATATCAAACCGGAAGTCAACCATAAACCGCTGCGCTTTCTGACGGAAGATAAGAGCGCGCCTATTGTCTATTTTACCAAAGACATTTCAGCCGGCGGCCTGATGAAAGTGTACAAAGCCCTGGGGCAGGAAAAGAAAGGAAAAGTCGCCATCAAGGTCTCTTTTGGAGCCGAAGGGGAACAGTATCTGGATCCGATACTGATGGCGGAACTGATGAAGGAAACGCAGGGCACATTTGTGGATACCAACGGCTTCACCGCGCCCCGCAATACGGCGAAAGGAAATTACGCCATGGCGGAAAAGCACGGCTTTACCAAAGTCGGGCCGGTGGATGTGCTGGATGCGGACGGGGATGTTGACATGCCGGTGCAGAACGGGTATCACCTGAAATATACCCGTACCGGATCCCATATTCAGAACTACGATACCTTCGTGGCGGTACACCGTTTTAAGACCCATTACATTGCCCAGTTAGGCGGTAATATCAAAAATATATCTTTGTCCCTCGGTTCCCTTTCCGGAAAAGCGCTGATCCACAGCGCGGGCAAAAACGACAAAACCTATCAGTGGGCCGATGACGACACCACGGCTCAGTGCTTCGCGGACGCGGCCAAAGCGGCGATGGACTATAAGAAAGGGCGCTGGGTGTTTATCAATGTGCTGGATGCCTTTAAAGCGGAAGACAAATGCGTGAATGTGCAAGACCGTAAAAGCGTCGGCATTCTTGCCTCCGCTGACCCGGTAGCGTTGGACCAGGCCTGTGTGGATTTTGAATTCGGTGCGGCTAAGGACGATGCCACAAGAGCTGCGTGGGAAAAGCACCACAGCGTCAACGTACTGGAGTTTGCAGAAAAGATAAATATTGGGAAACGTCATTACCGTATGGTTTCCGTGGATTAAAAGTACAAGGCCGTCGTTCCTGATTTGGAGCGGCGGCCTTACTGTATTCTGAAAGTTATTAAATTGAAGTGGATATTGAAGCGAATGCTGAGGAATCAGCATTCATACCGGGAAATCCGGACGCGTTTTGTAGTAACGTTGCAATATCCGGATAAAATCGGATACAAGCTCCCGTCTGTCGCTGGCGTGGGTGCAAAGGACGCAGGAAATAGTTTCTTTGCAGTCGAAACGCGTCCAGGCAAATTCCCCGTTGTGGTCATTGAGAAAACCGGGCGCCAGGCAGATACCTTTATGGGATGCCACATTGGTGAGCGTGGTGTCGTGGTCATTGCTGTTAAAGTGGGCAAGATGAAGTTTCTGCAGCACCCGCTGTTGTACAGCGCGCAGTTCCGGCTGGGAACCGCCGCCCACCATCAGCGTGCGTCCTGCCAAATCGTCAATCACGATTTTGTCTTTTTGCGCCAGCGGATCCGTCGTTTCGCTGATGAGATAAATTTTGCTTTTGAACAGCGGATGAATTTTTATGTCGGGGATGCGTTTCATGTCTTCCTCTCTGGCAAAGACCATATCCTGCTCGCCCCGTAGAAACCTGTCGAAACTGTGGAGGGGGATAAATTCCGGCGTAACGGAAACGCCTTCATGGGTGTGCTCAAATTCTTCAATCGCCTGAGGCAGGAAATAAATAGCGGAACGCATGGGCAGGCCGACGGTCAGGTTGGAGTGATACCGGCGGCTGTTATTCTGCCCCTGCTCAATGGCGCGTTTTAATTCATCCCGCAGATTTCCCAAAACCAGACAGAATTGTTGTCCCGCCGGGGTGAGAGCGGCGCCTTTCCCGGAACGGTGGAAAATCGGGAAGCCGATTTCCTCTTCCGCGGTTTTAATGTGGTAGGTCAGAGTCGGCTGCGTAATATAAAGATTTTCGGCAGCCCGGTTGAAATTCAGCGTCTGCGCCAGCATCAGGATGCAGTCAATTTGTTTGCTGTTCATAATATTCCTCCATTGGTGCATTGTCCATTTTCCTGTATTACGGAAGTAAGGTACGGAAACCGATTGTGGTCGGAACTATTCGGGCCTGCAGGCTTTTCCCTTATTATAATCTAATAGAAAATTTCTATCAATAATAAAATAATACAATTGGACTTTTTGTATATCCGTCTTTTATAATCGGTATAGAGAAAAAGAAGGCGGCATCAGCCGGTCGACGAAAAATCTGATTTAAGAATGCTCAAAAGGAGGCACACACAATGCAGTATGTAAAATTCGGTAACACGGGTATGGATGTTTCCCGTATTTGTCTGGGTATGATGAGCTTTGGCAAACCCGGAAAAGAAAACGGCGTTTTCCCCTGGGCAAAAGACTATGAAGAAGGCAAGGATATTTTCAAAAAAGCAATTGATCTGGGTATCAACTATTTCGATACAGCCAATGTTTATCAAATGGGTTCCAGCGAAGAAATCACCGGACGTTATATTAAAGAATTCGGTTTGAACCGGGACGAAATCGTAGTGGCCACGAAAGTCAATTTTGAAATGCGTTCGGGCCGTCCTAACGGTGGCGGCCTGTCCCGTAAAAATATCATGACAGAAATCGACCACAGCCTGGAACGTCTGGGCATGGATTATGTGGATGTGTATCAGATCCACCGTCTGGATCCCAACACACCCATGGAAGAAATCATGGAAGCGCTGCACGACGTAGTAAAGAGTGGCAAGGCGAGGTACATCGGCGCATCTACCATTTTTGCCTGGCAGCTGGAACGCCTGCAGTGTATTGCGGAGCGCAATCATTGGACGAAATTTGTTTCCCTTCAACCCCAATACAATTTGATTTACCGGGAAGAAGAACGGGAAATTATGCCCCTGTGTCAGGACCGGAAGATGGCGGTGGTTCCCTGGAGCCCGCTGGCCGGCGGTCGCTGCGCACATCCCTGGGGAACGGAGACGGGACGGAACAAGATTGATGAGGTTTCCCCTATGGTATGGAATGCTACAAATGATGTAGATAAAGTGGTGGTGGACAATCTGGAAAAAGTTGCGAAAGCCCACGGTCGCACCATGGCCCAGGAAGCACTGGCGTGGATGTTGTCTAAACCTTACATTACTGCGCCGATCGTGGGAACAACCTGTGTGCAGCACGTTGTAGAAGCGGTATCCGCTCTCGATATTAAACTGGACGAAGAAGAAATCAAAGCATTGGAAGCGCCTTATGTTCCGCACATTAAAACCGGCGCGTTCTGAGATAACAGGAGAGAACGAAAAGATGAAAACAACACGAAAAAAGATTTGGAAGTCCCTCGCTTTGGGCCTGACATTATCCATTGGTATGTATATGCTTCCTGTAATGTCTGCAGAGGCAGCTGTTCAAAAACCGCTTACCATTGCGGAACAGGGCTCTTTCACCGTGGGCGGCACTTATAAACAGCATCCGGGCACATTTTCACAGGAAAATTTCATTGCGGAAGATGGACAGCGGGCGTACGGGGACTTTGCCTATGTGGAATATCAGAAGCCGGTAAAAGCAAAAAGAATGCCGCTGGTTTTCCAGCATGGAGGAGCCCAGTCAAAACGAACTTGGGAATCCGGTCCGGATGGGCGGGAAGGATTTAATACCATGTTTGTCCGCGCCGGTTACTCGGTGTATCTGGTGGACCAGCCCCGCAGCGGTGAATCCAATCTTTCAACAGAAGCCGTAACGCCGGATACACCCTGGGCCAGTAATCCCATGTACGGTGATAAGACCCTGTATGTTCTTTCCCGCGTCGGCCATTACGATGAAGCGGGCAATCCTGTGCCCAATGCCCAGTTCCCGGCAGGGGAAAAGAATTATCAGGCCTTCCAGCAGAGCTGGACCATCGGTTCAGGTCCTTTGGATAACGACCTGAATGCCGATGTACTTGCGAAATTAGCGGATCAGCAGAAAGACGGGGCGGTACTGGTTACACACTCCATGGGCGGCACCATCGGCTGGCGTACGGCCATCCGTTCAGATAAAGTTAAAGGCATTATTGCGTATGAACCGGGTGGAACTCCCTTTATTTTCCCGGAAACGGAAATGCCGAAAATTACTGAAGCGCGTTTTAAAGCGCTGTCCGCTTCGGCTATGGGCGTACCCATGGAAGATTTTCTAAAGCTGACCAGGATTCCGATTATTCTCTACTACGGGGATTATATCAAGATTGGTTCGGAAAATGTGGGTGAGGATAAATGGGGTACAGAATACGCCATGGCACAGCAATTCGTGGCGGCAATCAATCGCCACGGCGGCGATGCCACCCTGGTGCATCTGCCAGAGATTGGAATTAAAGGCAATTCCCATTTCCTCATGCAGGAAAAAAACAACGCAGAGATCTTGAAGCTGGCGCTTAACTGGCTGAAGAAAAAAGGCCTGGATAAGTAACGGAGGATGGTATTATGAGCAAAGATGTAATGATTGTAACCGGCGCGGGACAAATCAGCATGGCAATTGCCCGCAGGGTTGGCTTTGGGAAGAAGATTGTGCTGGGTGATAAGAATCCGAAGAACTGTGAAACGATAGCAAAGATAATGACGGACGCGGGATTTGATGTGGAACCCTTTGAGATGGATTTGTCTTCCCGTGAATCCATCATCGCCACGATCAAAAAGGCGCAGGAATTTGGCGAAATCAAATATATGGTAAACGGGGCAGGCGTGTCTCCGTCTCAGGCTCCCATTGAAGCAATTTTAAAAGTTGACCTCTACGGAACGGCGGTGTTGCTGGAAGAAGTGGGCAAAGTGATTGCCAAAGGTGGGTGCGGCGTCACCATTTCCAGTCAGTCCGGCTGGCGTATGCCGCAGCTGACGCCGGAAGAAGACAGACAACTAGCAACTACGCCGACAGAAGAGCTGCTGAATCTTGAAATTTTACAGCCGAATCATATTAGAGACACATTGCATGCATATCAAATGGCTAAACGTTGCAACGAAAAGCGCGTGATGGCAGAATGTGTGAAGTGGGGCGAACGGGGTGCGAGACTGAACGACATTGCGCCCGGTATTATAGTAACACCGCTGGCGATTGATGAATTTAACGGACCCCGGGGTGATTTTTACAAGAATATGTTTGCAAAATGCCCGGCAGGCAGACCCGGTACGGCAGATGAGGTGGCAAACGTGGCGGCACTTTTAATGAGCGAAGCAGGCGCGTTTATCACCGGCTCCACCTTCCTCATTGACGGTGGGGCGACTGCGAGCTATTTTTATGGGCCGTTGCAACCGTAATAGTTCAGGTAAAAAATTAGGCGTTAAGGAAATGTCCGTATGAACTGCAAACGAATGAATCAGCGCTGCAGATCCTTACGAAACAGAACGGATCGCGGAGCTGGAGAAAGGAGCATATTCATCATGGCAAAAGTTTTAATTGCGTATTATTCACGCAAAGGGCAGAATTACTGGAACGGCAGCATTAAAAATCTGGCGAAAGGCAACACGGAAGTCGTAGCTGAAATGATTCAAAAGGCTGTTGGCGGGGATTTGTTTGAAATTGAAACGGTAAAGGAATATCCTGTGGATTACACCGAATGTACAGAGGTGGCAAAAGAAGAATTGAGGGCCAAGGCCCGTCCGGAACTGAAAGCCTATCCGGAAAGCATGGATGAATATGACGTTATCTTTTTAGGTTATCCCTGCTGGTGGGGCACCATGCCTATGGGCGTGTACACATTCCTGGAACACTTTAATTTTTCCGGCAAAAAAATCGTGCCCTTCTGTACCCACGAAGGCAGCCGCATGGGAGGCAGCGTGAACCAGATCAAAAAGACAGCGCCCGGTGCTGTGGTGCCGGAAGGCCTTCCCGTTCACGGGGCGGAAGCAGCGGAAGCCGAAGACGAGGTCGCGGCCTGGGCAAAAAAGTCCCTGTCAGCGGAAGCGGGCGAGGCAGGATTCATAAAACGAACGCTGCATCTGGGGTAAAAGTAAAAATAAATTCAGCAGAAAACGGCAGAACGCTCCATTGTTTTTGCTATGCTTTTTTGTTATAGCAGTGCTGCAAAACAGGCATTGTACATTCTGGCGAAGATAGGTTATAACTATATTATGGAAGTTTGTATTCTTTTTTAAACACGCCACGAAGGCAGGTTGCGGGACGCAGGAGCGTCCGGCGTAAGAAAGGAGACCATCATGACAGAATTCAAACAGGCGCCGGTTGTAGGAAGCAAGCGGGTGGACGCAGGAGCGCCCGGAACGAAAGCAAAGGTTTATTTTACCCGTACGATTGACGCGGAACATTTAATTAAGCTTTACAATTTAGTGAATGAAAATATTTACGGCAAAGTAGCTATTAAGCTGCACACCGGAGAAAAGCACGGTCCCAACATTTTGCCCCGGGATATGGTACAGGCTTTTCAGGCGACCGTTCCTGACAGCGCCATCGTGGAAACGAATACACTGTATCCGGGCGACCGCTATACCACGGAAGAGCATCGGGACACGCTGAAAGTGAACGGCTGGACTTTCTGCCCGGTGGATATTCTGGATGAAGAAGGCGATGTAGCATTGCCGGTACGCAACGGCTTACGGTTGAAAGAAGTGCATATGGGCGGTCATCTCACCGACTATGATTCCCTGATTGTGCTGACGCATTTTAAAGGACATGCCATGGGCGGATTTGGCGGTTCCATGAAAAATATCGCTATCGGCTGCGCTTCCGGACAGGTCGGCAAACGGGAAGTGCATCTGGTAGTGGACGACATGCCGGCTAATTTTGAAGAATGGCCCATGAAAGAACAGTTTATGGAAACCATGGCGGATTCCGCTAAGGCGACCTGTGATTATTTCGGCAAACACATTGTGTTCCTCAATGTGATGCGCCGCATGTCCGTAGACTGCGACTGCGCAGGTGTGGCAGCGGAAGAACCCACCATTGCGGATATCGGCATCTGTGCTTCCACGGATATTCTGGCCATTGATCAGGCCTGCTGTGACATGGTATTCACCAAACCGGAAGGCGACCAGAAGGATCTGGTGGAACGCATCACCAGCCGTCACGGTTTGCATCAGCTCACCGCCATGCGGAAACAGAAGATGGGCAATCCCCAATACGAACTGATCGAAGTGGAATGAATGACGTTGCAGCAGCATGCTGAAAGCAACGTACGTAAAGCTTGCAACAGACAGGCTGCAAAACAGTTTTGAATTACTGGTTTAAAAACGAGGGGGTAATTATAATGAAACGGGTTTTATTTTTCCTGACCGCGGTTTTTCTGTTAGCTGCGTTCGCCGGTGGTTGCGGTGGTGAAAAGAAAGCGGAAAAGCCGGCGGCAAAACCGGCAGCAACGGAAACGAAAAAAGCGGAAGCGGCTCCGGCTCCTTCGGCAGGAGGCAAAAAAATTTTAGTCGCATACTTCTCCCGAACGGGTGAAGAGTACGGCGTGGGTGTAATCACCAAAGGCAATACAGCGGTGGTTGCGGATGCCATTGCGGAAATTACCGGAGCAGATAAATTTGAAATAAAAACGGTGAAAGCGTATCCCCAGGCCTATCGGGAAACTACGGACGTGGCAAAAAAAGAGAAGCAGGACAACGTCCGTCCGGAAATTGTGGGCAAACCGGGAAATCTGAAAGACTACGATACGGTATTTTTAGGTTATCCCATCTGGTGGAGCGACCTGCCCATGGCCGTATACACTTTTTTGGAAAACAACGACTTTAACGGCAAGACCATCATTCCGTTTTGCACCAGCGCAGGCAGCTATATGACCGGCAAGGAAAGCCGCATTACCGACCACGCCAAAGGCGCAACAGTCCTGAACAAAGGGCTGGGCCTGCCGGGCCGTATGTCCCAGGAAGATCCGAAAGCGGTGAAGTCCGAAGTGGGAAAATGGCTTAAGGAGATTGGCTACGCAAAATAAAATATCTTATTCTTACGGCCGCAGATGATTCTGCGGCCGTTTTTGTTACTTACACTGCTTTTCCCAGAAGGCGGCAGCGCGATGGATCCAGCCTTCGGCAACAGTGCCTTCCCCCAGTCCGAAACCGTGGGGCAGGCCGGGGAAGATTTCGATTTCCGCATCAGTGCCGTTGGCGCGGATGGCCTGTATGCGACGCTGCATGGTGTGGGAAGAAGCAATCCAGTCGCCGGTGCCGACGCAGTTATAGGTCGGGGGTTCGTTGCCGTAGACTTCAGACAGACCGGTGTATTGCATAATCACAGCTGCCGGACGGGGGCAGGGCTTTTCACCGAAGGATTCTGTACCGAGGGAACCCAGCCAGGCTGCCATGCGGGCGCCGGCGGAACCGCCCCAGAGGGAATAGTTGGACGGATCAACCTGCAATTCGCCGGCGTGAGTATGGATAAAGGCGATGGCCCGGGCCAAATCTTCACAGGCCTTTTGCGCATCGGGGCGGTAAATCAGAGCGAAAGCGTTGTAATCTTTCCTGGATAATTCCAACGCATGGGGAAAACTGTCGTGCATAGCGCCTACGTAGGAAAAACCGCCGCCTGCGTTTAACAGGGCAAACCGATTGCCCGGCCTGCCCCGGAAGAAAAAGAGACCCGTATTGCGTTTGCGCGGGTCTTTTTGTTTTTCTTCGTCAGAGTAGATGTCGTAAAAAATCTGCTGGCCCTTTTGTGCCTGCGTTTTCATATAGTTTACGATTTCCACAGTGCGTTCCGGTCGGACATTGTTATACCAAACCAAAATATCGCCGATGTCTTTCAAAGCAAGGTCACGGCTGATGTGCCGGTCCACCGGGAAAATCAGCCGGCCGTGGCTGCGAAACGCAGGATCGTTTATTACATCAACAACTTTTGTTTCCAAATGGAACGGTGTTTCTGCTTGCATGGCGGATTCCTTTTTTGCGCTGCTTTTGCTTTCGCCGCAACCGGTGCAGGTGATCAGCATCAGGGACAGAGAGAGGATTAGAAAAATTGTTTTTTTCATTTTTATTGTTTTGGTTTATTTATCCAGCTTTTGTTCCCGCAGCCACTTGTCGAACAAATCAGCCAGCTGCCCGTTGTTCAGGTCGCTCATGAGGAAATGCGTGTTGCCTTTGATACCCAGCTTTGGCAGTTCCACCAGTGTGGCATTGCCGCCGTGCCGGTTGATGGCTTCCGTAAATTTCCGGGCCATCTGCAGACGGACGCGCCAGTTTTCACCACCCAATTTGTTGGTTACCTCTTCCGGAATATAATCGCCAAAATACATGACGATGGGAATCTCCGTCAGCCGCCGGAACTGTTCCATGGGAACGGGAACACCGGAGGCTGTGCCGGTTAAACTGGGCATGGGGTCCGGTACTTCACCTTCCGGGAACACGTAACCGCCCGGCTCGTAGGAAGCCACTGCTTTTACATTTTTATTGCCCATGGCGGAAAGCCAGCCGGGGAAACCGCCTGCGGAATGGGTAACCAGGACGACGCCGTTTGCGTTTTTGGACGAAGAACCGTTCTTCGCTGTCATGGCAACGGTCTTATCAATGGCGGCGCTGATGGATGCTACATCCGTTTTCATATTATGAGCGCTTACGTCCGGCGTCATTTCCCGGAAAAACTGATCCAGTGTTTCCGCGTCTTTAGGGAACTGCACGTCGCTGTGATAATTCGGGTATTCGCCCAACCGCCAGATATCGAACCACAGCATCTCGTCCGCTTTGGGAGTCAGAGTCGTTGTGGCAGAAGTTTTACCGGCGCGCCCCCGTCCGGGCAAATCCATGATAAAAGCGGGGTAGTGCCTGCGCAGCATTAAAGTGGAGAAACCTTCCCGTCCGTCCGGCGTCATTTCCCAACAAAGGCCGGACCCGCCGTAACCGTGGATAAAAAGCAACGGCGCGTTTTTGGCCCTGGCGGGAATCTGATAACTGACAATAGCATGGTCGGCGCGATAGCTTTGTCCCTGCTCGATGGGACTGGCCCAGCCGCCAAACTTTTTGTTGTCATAGGTTCCTTCGCGCTGGATGGTAATTCCCCCGGCGGCAAAATGTCCCTGGGTCTCCAGCGTCAGTTTTTCATTGGCAAAAGCGCCGGTAGAAAACAGTGTCAGCATGGCGAGGAGTGCAGCAGTTTTTTTCATGATAAAACCCTTTCCTGTTATCAATTATCAAATTTATAGTTTCTGTTTAAATTGCAATAGCATTCTTATCTTTATTTTATTTTGTTTCTTTTGTTTTTATTCGTTTACTTTTTTACCGGTGATCCGCCGAAGACAGCGGACATTTTCATGTGATTCAGCTTTGTATCTATAGCCGCCACTTCGTCTGCGGTTAAAATCACATCTGCCGCGCCGAGGTTTTCTTTTATGCGCGAAAGTTTACGGGAGCCGGGTATCGGTACGATATACGGCTTTTTACAGAGCATCCACGCCAGCGAGATCTGGGCGGGGGATGCGCTTTTTTCTTTTGCCAGCGTATGAATCAGCGCCAGCAGTTCCCGGTTCTGTGCAAAGGCTTCGTCGGCATATTGGGGCATAACGCTGCGATAGTCTTCCTTGCTGAACGTTTCGCCCGCCTTGAAGGCGCCGGAAAGAATACCGTTGGCCAGCGGTGAAAAGGCAACATAACCTATCGTTAATTCTTCCAGTACGGGGAACAGACTTTCATGCCAGCGGGCCATCATGGAGTACCGGTTCTGGATACAGGTGACGGGACAGACGGCGTGGGCTGCACGCAGATAGGTTTCGTCTGCTTCGGAAATACCCCAATGCAGTATTTTTCCTTCTTTAATTAAATCGGCCATCGCGCCCGCCACTTCTTCCGCCGGAATTTTGGGATCGATGCGGTGCTGGTAATACAGGTCGATTACATCCACGCCCAGTCGTTTCAGACTTCCGTCAATGGATTTGCGGATCGTTGCCGGACGGGAATCCATGACGAGCTGGCGGTTTTCGTGGCGCACGCCGAACTTGGTGGCTATTTTTACTTCATTGCAGATGGGCGCCAGCGCTTTTCCCACCAGCTCTTCGTTATAACTGGTGCTGCCGTCGGCGTATTCTCCCACATAACACTCTGCAGTATCAAAGAACGTGCAGCCTTCTTCCGCCGCCGCGCGGATCGCTGCAATTGCGTCGGCCTCATCGGTGGGCGCGCCATAGGCATGCGAAAAACCCATGCAGCCCAGGCCTACGGCGGAGACGGTTAAATCGTTGCCCAATGTGCGATAGTTCATGTTCATTATCCTCGTCTTTCTTGCGGTTTCCGTGATGTATTTTACAAATAACGTGCTCCGCTTTTTCTGCGTTGTCTTTATTGTAAATTGCCTTTTCTCGTTTGTACAATATCAGAAACGAATAACAGTATAAGCAAAACGGATAGTGAAATACGGTTTGATTTCTCTATGCGTTTTTGTTATAGCACATTGCGGAATCGGCATTGTACTTTTTCAACGGAAAACAATACAATCAAATCAGCAAAGCGGAAACCAAATCGGATTTTTCTATAAGTTGTATTCCGTGCAGTACCGTTTCCGCACTGCGCGGAAGATGCCGGAACTGTTTCGACCGGTTATATTTAAAAAAGAAAGGATGAAAAACATGATGTTTAAGAAAAAAATGATGGCAGCTTCTCTGATGGCGCTCGTATTAGGCTTCTCTACCATGGCTTTTGCAGCGGAAGCACCGGCTGAAAACCCCTTTGGTCTTGTGTACCGCGGCGCTATTACACAAAACGAAAAAGGCAAGGTGAATATCCGTCCTGTGGAGTACAAGGTGGAAGGCATCAAGGTCGCGGCGAATCTCTACCTGCCGGCAGATTATGACGAGAAAAGCAGCAAGCGTTATCCTGCCGTGACTGTCGCCCATCCCAACGGAGGCAGCAAGGAGCAGGTGGCCGGTCTTTATGCCCAGCGGTTGGCGGAGCTTGGCTATATCGCCATTGCCTGTGATGCCCGCTATCAGGGAGAGAGCGGCGGAGAGCCGAGACTGAGGGATTATCCCTCGAACCGCATAAAGGACATCAGCGGCATGGTGGATTATCTCTCTACGCTCCCGAAAGTGGATAAGTCTCGTATCGGCTCCCTCGGTATCTGCGGAGGCGGCGGCTACACATTGGCGGCGGCGCAGACCGACAAACGCATCAAGGCGGTGGCCAGCCTCTCCATGTTCAACTCCGGCAGAGTGCGTCGGAACGGCTTCCTGGACGCGGATATCAAGGGCGCTCAAGCAAGAATGCAAAGGGCGGCGGCCGCGAGAGATAAAGAACTGGCGGGGGAAATCGTCTATGAGGGCTTCCTGCCCCCCAATTCCACTGATGAACAACTGCGGGCGAAAATGGCAGAGCTTCCCGAAAACACCCTCTACCGTGACGGCATTGAATACTATGGCCTGACGCACCGCCATCCGAACGCCACGGGGAGCTACACCACGGAATCCTTCATGAAGCTCATGGCCTTTGATGTGGAAGACAGAATGGATCTCATCAACCAGCCACTCCTGATGATCGCAGGAGAAAAGGCAGACACCCTCTATATGACGAAGGATGCTTTTGCCAAGGCAAGCGGCGCGGAGAACAAAGAACTTTTCATGATTGAAGGCGCCAGCCATATCCGCACCTATTGGGTGCCGGAGTATGTGAACAAGGCAGTCAATAAGCTGAAAGAATTCTACGGAAAACATCTGTAATAATAAATGGTTGGGTCGTAACCGGCATGGTGGAAAGGTGATTTTTATGAACAAAAAAATGATTGCGGCGTTGGGATTGTGTCTGTGCAGCATCGCGTCCTTTGCGTTTGCCGACACAGGAAACTGGAAATATCCGCCGGGCAAGGATGTGTCCAGCCGGTTTGCCGGCACGGTGTATCGCAACGATCTGATTGATCTGGATCCTACATACAATGTTCCCCAGACAAATTGTATTTCTTTTGAGCCGGGCAGCCGCAGCGCCTGGCATGTACACGGCGGCATGGTGGTCGTGGGACTGGATGGCGTCGGTCTGCTGCAGATTGACGGGCAGCCTGCTATGATCATCCGCAAAGGCGATGTGTTACAGATTCCCGCCGGTGTCAGCCACTGGCACGGGGCGGCAAAAGATTCCCGTTTCCAGCAGCTGGTGATTTACGATAAAAACTGGAAAGCGCCCGCCGGCCTGAAGGCCCGCACCGGCATGATTTCCGACGAGGAATACGCAAATCTGGAACTGGTAGAAGCGCCCCGGAAGGCAGTTCCTGCCAAAGGGTTCACCTTTGCCGCAGAAAAATTCAATTCGCCGAACTTTAACAAACCGGTGTATCTGGGTCGGACTTTAACAACACCGAATGCGGCGGGCGCGCCTGCATATTCCTATGTGTTCTTCCCCAAAGGCGTTTACAACAAATGGCATATGCACGGGGAAGGGCAGATCCTGATCGCAACTGACGGAATCGGCCTGCACCAGATGCGCAACGGCGAGATTCAGGTGATGCGGCCCGGCGATGTGGCCTACTGCCCGCCGGGGGAAACCCACTGGCACGGCGCCGCGCCTGACAGCAGCTTTGCCCATCTGGCCGTGAGCCCGGCAGGAAAGCATACGGTAGAGTGGTACGACTTCCTGGATAAAAAGGAATACAAAAAGGCAGCGGTGAAATAAATACTGTTCTGTATAAGTTGTCTTCTTCAAAACGATTTGTAAACGCAACTTAAATTGAAAAACGCTCTGCGTGATGTGAAACAAACAGAAACGGGTTTCACAAACATGCAGAGCGTTATTTTTACTTTTTTTTTGAAAATGGCAGAGATGTTTTAAAGATTTCAACAGCAGTACAGAAACGAATACATCGTCTTGTTAATACGCCGATGCGAAAATTTCCCGGATGTCTTCCCGGGTCAGCCTGCGGTAGCTGCCGGGGGAGAGGAAGCAGGTGTCGGCAATTTCTTCCGCCTGTTGTTTGTCTGTTACGCCCAGTTCCCACAGGGTGGTGGGCAGGCCGATTTCCTTAATAAAATCTGCCAGGGCGTCAATCCCCGCCAATGCCAGCTCTTCATCGGTTTTTCCTGTTGGATCGATGCCCCATACGTTTGTGGCGAAGCGTACGAATTTGGGCAGGCCGTCCTTATAAATGTGACGGTAGTAGGGCGGATGCAGTACGGCCAGGCCGCAACCGTGGTTGCAGTCTGTGTACGCGCCGACCTGATGCTCCATCAGGTGGCACTCGAAGTCGGTCTTTTTGCCTAATTTCAGCACGCGGTTTTCTGCCATGGTAGAGGCCCATACCAGATTGCTGCGGGCTGTGTAGTCATCCGGATCGGCGATCGCTTTGCGCAGATCGCGGATGACGCCCCGCATCAGGGCTTCATTGATATCGTCGGATACGTTGTCCTCATTAGGAAGGCTGAAATAGATTTCCATCATGTGGGACAGGGAATCAAAGCTGCCGGAAACCATCTGTTTCTTCGGCACGCTGTAGGTGTACAGCGGATCAAGCAGCGCAAACTGTGCGTTCAGCGCCGGATAATCGCGGCCGGTTTTAATCTTCATGATTTCGTTGGTAATGACGGCGCCGCCGTTCATTTCGCTGCCGGTACCGGTCACGGTCATGACGATGCCCAGTGGGACAGGAGAGACAGAAACGGTTCCGGCTTTCATCCAGAAATCATCCCAGACGTCCCCATCGTATACGGCGGCCAGTGAGATTGCTTTGCAGCAGTCCATGACGGATCCACCGCCCACGGCCAGGATCAGGTCGATCTGTTTTTCTTTTGCAAGCTTTGCGCCTTCCAGCACTTTAGTGTAAACCGGGTTGGACATAATGCCGGAAAACTCCGTCACGGTTTTTCCCGCCGCTTTTAAAATTTCCGTAATTTCTTCATAAATTCCGTTGCGTTTAATGGAGCCTCCGCCGTAAGCAAGCATCACATTTTCGCCGTACTGTTTCAGAACGTCCGGCAGGTACTGACTGACACAGCCTTTGCCGAAGTATGCCTTTGTCGAATTCTCAAAAATAAAATTTTCCATGTTAGTTCCTCCCTTGACGTTGCACAGGTGCAAAGCCTTCTGGCCTTTGTTTACAGTTCTATTGTAGAGTTTGCGGAGAAAAAAGTACAATACCAATCCTGCAATGTGTTATAATAAAATTGCATAGTGAGAGACGGGAACCCAGGATTGTTTCAGGAGGGAATTCATCATGATTGAACTGGCGCAGCTCCGGCATCTGGCAGCGTTCCATCAGTCTGGCACGCTGTCTCAGGCAGCAGAAGAGCTTCATATTTCCCAGCCGGCATTAAGCCGTTCTATGCAGAAGCTGGAAGAAGAACTGCAGGTGCCGTTGTTTGAACGGCAGAAAAATAAAATACGCTTGAACGCAAACGGTCAGATGGCGGTAGAACATGCTCAGCGTATTTTAGAAGATGTGAAGGAAATGGCGGAACAGGTACGGGCTTTGGACCGCCGCAGCCATACCATCGCGTTGGGCAATTGCGCTCCCGCCCCCGGCTGGTCAGCTGTGCCGGTGCTTTCCAATTTATATCCTGGGATGACCATTTCTTCGGAAGTACAGGAGATTCCGCAACTGATTGACGGTTTGCGGGACGGAACTTATCAGATCATCACGCTTCCGTATGCGCTGGCGGACGAAGCCTTTTATTGCCAGGCTGCACAAAAGGAAACGCTGTTCCTTTGCCTGCCGCCAAAGCACCCCTGTGCACAAAAAGTCGAAACCGGGATGAACCTGGAAGAAATCGACGGAGAGACGGTGCTCCTGTTTTCCACGCTGGGCTTCTGGCATTCCGTTCATGTTAAGTTGATGCCCCATTCCCGTTTTTTAATTCAGCACGACCGGGATACATTCAGCGAGCTGGTGAATACCACCATGCTGCCATCTTTTATGACGAATCTTTCGGTAAAATATTTCGGGAAAAACAATGACCGGGTGCTGGTTCCCCTGTTGAACCCGGAGGCCAGCGTAACTTTCCACTTCCTTTGCCGGAAAGAGAATTACAAAAAGCTGAAACCGTTTTTCAGGCAGTTGCCAAAGGGTGAATAGCAGATATCGTGAACAGTTTCACAATGTCTTTGTAATAGAAATTACAGTTTTTTTAAACAGAAAGCAGGAAAACCACATGAAACACAGAAAAATCTGGCAGTTGTTGCTCACAATCTTGTTGATGGGTGTGATGTTTGCAGGCTGCGCTTCAGCAGGCACAAAAACGGCGAACAACAATGGAAGCGCATCTGCGTCGCAAAAAACGGAAGAAACATCCGGGGCAGTGAAAAAGAAAGCTGCGGTAAAGAAAGAAAATGGAGAAAAAGGAACTGCTATGTCTGACACAAACCTGAAAATTAAAGTGGTTGCAAACGGTAAAGAAATTGTATTTGCGCTGAACGATACTTCCGTGTCCCGGTCGTTCTATGCGCAGCTACCGTTAACTGTTGATGTGGAAAATTACAGTAACAACGAAAAAATCTTCCAGCCTCCCAAAAAGCTGGACTGCAGCAAGGCGCAGGAAGGGGCCTGCCCTGTGGGGTCAATTGCCTATTTCTCGCCCTGGAACAACGTGTGCATGTATTACGGCGATATGTCACGCTACCCCGGCTTATATGTGATGGGCAAGGCGGTGAGCGGAGTGGAACAAATCCGTAACATAACGGGAAAAGTGAAAATAGAAGCAGTCAGGCAGTAACAAACAAACGGAGGAATCACCATGGCGAAAAAAGTATTAGTTATCAGCACAAGCATGAGAGGTAACAGCAACTCGGAAAAACTGGCGGAGGCGTTTGCGGACGGTGCGAAAGCGGCGGGCAATGAAGTGGAACTGGTTTCCCTGAAAAATAAAACGATTGCCTTTTGCAAAGGCTGCCTTGCCTGCCAGCAGACAGGTCATTGCGTAATCAAAGACGACGCGAATGCCATTACGGATAAAATTTTGGAGGCGGACGTGGTCGCCTGGGCGACGCCCATTTACTATTACGAGATGAGCGGACAGATGAAGACTATGATCGACCGCGCCAACTCCCTGTTCCCGAAAGATTACAAATTCCGGGACGTGTATCTTCTGACCGCGGCGGCAGAAGATGAGCCGGATGTGGATGAAGGCGCTGTCCACGGATTAAAAGGCTGGATTGCCTGCTTTGAAAAAGCGCGCTTTGCGGGTAAGGTCTGCGCGTGCGGTGTAGGTACTCCCGGAGAGATCAAAGGGAATGCAAAGCTGGCGGAAGCCTATGAAATGGGAAAAGGGATTGTGTGAGTATAAGTGATGCTTGCCCGACAAATTTAATTCAGAATCGTAATGAATGACAATGACGATGGGCACTCTTATGGTGATGTTGAGCGCTGCGATGTGGGGGCTCAGCGGGGTATGCGGGCAGTTTCTGTTTGAAAATTATCATCCGTACCCGGTCTGGCTGATTGCAGTGCGGCAGGTGGCAGCGGGGATATTATTTCTGCTGTTCATGCGTATAAAAGGAGAACCGCTGTTAGCTTTATGGCGGAGCGGGCGCAAAAATATTACAGAGATGCTTTGGTTCACCCTGGGGCTTTTGGGCGCGCAGTTTATGTATTATTACACGATCAGCGTTTCCAACGCGCCCACCTCGACCATCCTGCAGTATCAGGCGCCGATATTCATTATTCTATGGCAGGCTTTTGTCCGGAGGCGCATGCCGGAAGGGCGGGAACTGCTGGGCGTTGTGCTGGCCATGACCGGCGTGTTCCTCATCAGTACCCATGGCGATCCGTCGCATCTGGTCATTTCTCCCGTGGCGCTGGCATCAGGAGAGCTTTCTGCCATTGCGCTTTGCATTTATATGATTGCGCCGGAAAACATCCTGAAACAGTTTCCGACCATGCTGATCATGGGATGGGGGCAACTGATCTCTTCGTTGTTCCTCTTACCGTTCTGTAATCTCACTGATTCCGGTGTAAGCGCCTGGACGCCTGCAGCAGCAGGCGCGGTAGCGTTTATTATTCTGGGGGGAACAATCATTCCCTTTACACTGTTTCTGGCAGGGGTGAAACTTATCGGGCCGACGAAAGCGTCGCTTATCAGCTGTTTTGAACCCCTCGCTACAATCCTCTTTACCGTTTTCTTTTTGGGAACCGTGCTGCTTACCGTTGATTACGCAGGGATGGCACTCATTATGATTACGGTGTTTATGTTAAGCATGAAGAAGAATACGTGAAAATAGTAAAACCTGTAATTAAAATGCCCTCACTCTGATGTGTTTCAGGGTGAGGGCATAAATTATTCTTTTCTGTTTCCACTTGCATTTTCTGAAAAAACGTATATAATAAGTGCTGTCGTACAACTGAACAAAGGTGGATGAATCTTGTGGGAGAACGGCGCAAGCCTGCCGAAGGAGCTAAACTCTCAGGCGCTGTAAAAAGCGGAACCATAAGGGGACACGACTCTGGAGAGTCCCGGCACGGATGCGGTTCAGCCGTTTTTCCGGTACGGGCGCCGAAGGTGCACGGAAGCTTACGAGGCTTTCTTATCTCTCAGGCAAAAGGACAGAGAAAGATTTCAGGACGTTTCCTGTTATTTTGATTTGCAAACTTATCTCCGGAGCAGTTGGAGGTAAGTTTTTTATTTTGTACCCTTGGAGGAGAAACTATGAATCTGGAGTTGTTGAACGAAATTGACAGTTTTGTCTGGGGACCGCCGTTGCTTGTGCTGCTCGTGGGAACCGGCGTTTTTCTGAGTCTGCGCCTGGGATTCTTGCAGGTTGCGCGGCTGCCCAAAGCGCTGGGACTCATTTTTAAGGCAAAGAGCCAGGGCGAAGGGGACACCTCGTCGTTCCGGGCGTTGTGCACGGCTCTTGCCGCCACCATCGGCACCGGTAATATCGTCGGCGTGGCTACGGCCGTGAAAGCCGGCGGACCCGGCGCGCTGTTCTGGATGTGGGTGGCTGCGTTTTTCGGCATGGCGACCAAATATGCGGAAGGATTGCTGGCTGTGAAATACCGCGGCGTGGACGAACATGGCGAAATTGCCGGCGGTCCCATGTTTTATATTGAAAACGGCATGGGCAGGCAATGGAAACCGCTGGCTGTGTTTTTCGCGGCTGCGGGCGTGCTGGTTGCTTATTTTGGCATCGGCACCTTCGCCCAGGTGAATTCCATTGTGGATATTACAAAACTTTCCATCGGACTCGATCCCATGTATACGGCTGTCGTACTCACACTGGCAGTTGCCGCGGTAACCATCGGCGGGCTGCAGTCCATCGCCTCGGTTGCCAGCAAGATCGTTCCGGCAATGGCGGTGATTTACTTTGTCGCGACGGTTGGTTTCCTGCTTATGTTCATTGACAAAGTGCCCGGTGCGGTGATGGAAGTGCTGCGCTGCGCATTTACGCCGACAGCGGCGGCGGGAGGATTTGCCGGGGCAAGTGTCATGCTGGCCATGCGGTCCGGCGTGGCCCGCGGCGTGTTCTCCAACGAGTCCGGTCTGGGCTCTGCACCCATTGTGGCCGCTGCGGCTAAGACAAAATGGCCGGCGGAACAGGGACTGGTGTCCATGACAGGCACTTTTATCGACACGATTATCATCTGTACCCTTACCGGACTCACCCTTGTGGTATCCGGGCTGTGGAAGGGTGACCTGAACGGGGCGGCGCTGACTCAGGCGGCTTTCATGCAGGGCTATCCGGAAGCAGGGAAAATCGTGCTGATGGTGGGTCTTGTGCTGTTTGCCTTCACCACTATTTTGGGATGGAATTATTACGGGGAACGCTGCATCGTTTATCTGGCCGGCGTGAAGGCCATTCTTCCGTACCGTATCATTTTTATTGTGCTGGTAGCCGTGGGCGCTTTCCTGAAGTTAGAAGCTATCTGGGTGCTGGCGGATATTGTCAACGGCCTCATGGCGATTCCGAACCTGATCGCCCTGCTGGCGCTCAGCGGCGTGGTGGCTGCCGAGACGAAACGGTATTTCAAGCATGTTGAACAAGGGGATGTTGACGAGGTGAATGGGCTTCTGCCGGACGGACCGGAAGAAGTGATTGAACAAAAACTGGAAGGCAGATGAGAGTGTCATCGGCAAAAGTAAAAAGCCCGCACGGTCAAGATGCGGGCTTTTTTCTTGCCTTTATATAAAAAACTTGATTTTAACGCGTCGCCTCAATGGCAGCTTTCTCTGACAAAGCAATTAAATAAGCGAAAAGTATACTACCTGGAGACAAATAAATATGATTGTCTATATATATTAACAGAAAGCAGGCTGGAAAACCGTGCCACGACTGGAGTTGCGAAAAAAATCCGGTCACTAAAGTGACCGGAAAGAGGTTTTTGATTATACTTTTATTACTTAATTGATTTTCCGAGATTATATGCTTCGACAAGTTCTGGTTTCCCTTTCGTGTCCCCGGGTTGCGCTACATAGCCGCATAATATTTTTCCGATGCTTTTCCAGCCGATGTGGCGTTCCAGATGGTCGTACCAGAATTCGCTTTCCTGGAATTCATCACCTTCCGCCGCCATAATCAGCGCGGTTAACTTTTTAGGATTTTCATAGTTCGGATCGGCTTCTGCAATGGCAAACAGCCGGTCAAACGTGTTTTTCAAAAATCCGGAAATGAACCAGTAATAAAGTGGGGACGCAAGCACGACAATGTCCGCTTCTTTGTAAAGGGGATAGATTTTTTCCATGTCGTCGCGCTGTACACAGGGATGTGCCGCGTCTTTTCCGCCTTTCCAGCAGCCGAGGCAGCCGTTGATTTTCATATGCGCCGGGAAAAATTCCGTCACGGTATGGCCGGCTTCTTCCGCACCCCGTTTAAAAGCAGCGGTCAGCGAAGCGGTGTTGCCGTTTTTCCGGGGACTTCCATTTAAGATTACAATTTTTTTTGCCATTTAAATCAGCTCCTTTGCGCATTGATTTTTCCTGTTCGGTATGATACCATGAAGCGGGAAATGTAACAAGTACCAACATTTAAGTTAGGTACTTACCCGGAGGTAAGAAATGGGAAAAAAGCGGATTGAAGATGCAAATTTTAACGAAACCGGATACAGCTACACCCTTTCCCTGATTTCAGGTAAGTATAAACCGGTCATCCTGTACTGCCTGATGGAATATGAACCGGTCCGGTTTAACGAAATGCAGCGGTATCTGCAAAAGGTGGCGGATAAAACCCTCAGCCAGAATTTGAAAGAACTGGAAGCCGATGATCTTATCATGCGTAAGGTTTATCCGCAGATTCCTCCCAAGGTTGAGTATTCGCTGACCAAGCGGGGGCATTCCCTTGTCAAAGTACTGGATAAGCTTTGCGATTGGGGAAATGAAAACCGGAAATAATTGTTTTTGATAAAGTCGGCGTGCTGTGAGACGCTAAAAGGACGTGAGTGTATGATTATATATTTTTCCGGTACCGGGAATTCGTACAGCGTGGCAGAAAAACTGGCTGTAGCGCTGAATGACAGGGCGGTGCCGCTGATCCGGCTGCAGGAAGAACCGGATGCATTTGATCTGACAAAAGAAACAAAAATCGGTATTGTGTTTCCCGTGTACTTTGGGGATATTCCCCAACCGTTGGAGGACTATCTGAAAACCGCAGCGCTAAATCCTTCCACCTATTTTTATGGCGTAGCGACATGCGGGGGATCTTTTGGCGTTTCGCTGTATCATCTGCGGGAAATTCTGAAATCGCGCAGCTGTAAGTTAAGTTACGGACGGGTCTGCTATATGATTGCCAACAGTACGGCAACCTGGAAAAAAGAAGTATCGTATGATTACCGTAAGTTGGACGGGGAGGCGAAGGTGGTAAAAGAAACGGTGCAGGCGGTCACAGACAGAAAGGTTGATACGTCGCTGATGAAGCCGTCGCTTGTGGGAAAGATTATGGCAAGCGGTTTCGTTAAAAAGTTGGGGATGAAACGTTTTGCCGTTTCCGTTGATCCGGATCATTGTGTCGGCTGCGGTATTTGCGTCCGCATCTGCCCTGCGCATAATATAACGGTACAGAATCAAAAAGCGGTAACAGGTTCACATTGCGCGCACTGTATGGCCTGTGTGCATGCATGCCCTCATGGCGGCATGCTGGTAAACGGTCACAAGATTAAGAAGGAAAACCAGTACCGGCATCCGGAAGTGGAAATGAAAGACCTGTTTTTAAGATAAAGCGACGCTTTACCCTCGGTCATCGCACAAACTCATTTAATCAGCGTCTCCATATTTTTTTTGCAAAAAATAAATTCCAACTTGTGATTTAATTATGGCTGTGTTATAATACCCGCGTAATAAATTCCAATATGGTACTTATTTTCGAAAAGGTTTGTTCGGGAGGATTTATGAGCGTTTATGATAAACTTTTTAAAACGGAGGATGAGCAGAAGTATTTCCGCATAGCGCTGCCTGCGGCAGTGGAATGTGTTTTTATGAGTTTTCTGGCTTCCGCGGATTTGATCATGGTGGGGTCGCTGGGCGCGGTATCCATTGCCGCCGTCAGCATTTTTGCGCAGCCCCGCATGGTGCTTCTCTGTTTTGCCCGTTCCATTGCGTCCGCCGTTACGCTGCTGACCGCGAGAAAAGCCGGTGCAAAGGACGTGGTGGGCGTCTCGGAGCTGTTGCGCAAGTCGCTGTTCCTTGCCGGTATTTTTATGGGACTGCTTCACATCCTGTTTTATTTCCTGCTGGAAAAAATCTTATTGCTGATGGGTGCCGGAAGCGATTATCTTCCCCAGGCGCTGATGTACAGCCGCATTGCCATCTTTTCGGTATATGTTACGTCCATGACTTCGGTATTGCAGGCCGTCCAGCTTGGCTTCGGGGAAACGGCCGCGATTATGCGCACAAACGTGACCGGTAATATTGTCAATGTCATTGTGAACGCCCTGCTGATTTTCGGTGTGGGTCCGTTCCCAAAACTGGGCGTTGTGGGGGCGGCCATCGGTACCGTGACGGGAACGTTGTTTACGCTGTGCGCTACGGTTTATGTTATGAATTACAACAAATACTTTTCCCAGGGTGGCAGTTTTATTCCTGACAGAAAATATTTTAAAGAGTTTTTACCGTTTTTTGGCAGCATAATCAGCGAGCAGGGCTTTGAACGTCTCGGCATGGTGCTTTTCACCCGGATGGCAGCGGGTCTCGGCACGGTTCCCTTTGCAGTGCACAGCATCTGTATGAGTGTAGTTGACTATTACTGGGATTTTGCCATGGGGCTGGGCAAGGCGAACATGGTGCTGGCAGGGCAGAGCTGCGGCGCGAAGAATGAACGGGACTGGCATGTATTCCGTAAAATCGGCGTCAGGTGGGGTCTGATTTTTTCCACGGTCAGCTTTGTGTTTATTTTCCTGCTGCGTAAGCCGATTTTCATGGTGTACTCAGACGATCCGGCAGCATTGGCAATGAGCGGGATCATAATGTTCGTGGTTGCCATCGTGGGCTATCCGGAAGCGCAGGGGCTGGTGAGCGCCGGCATTTTGCGGGGCAGCGGGAAGACGGCTGTCGTCGCGTTGTATTCTTTTGTGTCCATCGCCGTGCTGCGCCCGTTGCTGACTGCGTTATTCCTGTACGTGGCCGGTCTTGGACTGCCTGGGGCCTGGATTGCCTTGTTTCTGGATCAGTCTATTCGTGCGGGCTGTGCCACGTTTTTGGTTCGGCGTCTGCAACCGCATATCGGGCGCCATATGGAAGAATTGGGCAAAGCGGCCTGAGTATGATATATTTTAATCAGGAATAACTGAAATTTTTTATAAAAATGCAGATGCAGACGGGATGTGGCAGCAATGGATTTTATCAGAGCGAGAAGCGAGGAGCAGAAAAGAATAAGAATAGAACAGATTACAGAAGTGGCGGCGGAGCTGTATGTGGAAATCGGATACGACAAAGTGACTTATTCAGAGATTGGGCGGAAGCTAAATTTTACGCGCCGTAACCTGTATAATTATTTTCGTTGCAAGGAAGATATCTTCCTGACACTTTTGCTGCAGGATATTGACAAAATGGTGGAAGATGCTGAAAAATCATTCACGGAACCGGTCGCGGATCAGGAGAAATTCTGCCTTGCCTGGGCCGGTATGCTGCTTCGTCATCAGCGGATGCTGGCCTTGTTCGGCATTGTGAATACAGTCATTTTGAAAGATGCTTCTTCCGATGTGCATCGCGGTTTCCGGATCGAGATGAACCGTTCGTTTAACAGGCTGAAGGCGGTGGTGCAACGAATCTTTCCCAAGTTTTCTGAGGAACAGGCATGTCAGTTTGTTGAGTACGAAAACAGCTATGCGATGACGTTGTATCCGGCGAGCCTGGAATATAAAGAGTTCCATCATATCGAAATATTCCCTGATGCAGGCTTTGGCACAAAGGGCTTTGTACCCCAGTTTGTAAAGTATTTGAGGAGGCTGCTGAAAGGGTTGCAGGAGTAAATTCATAGTTAGTTAACAGCCGTGGAATTTATTTTCTGCGGCTGTTTTGTTATAATTAAAAATAACGATGTTTACACATATAAACCGGGTCTTATTTGATTCGACGGATGAGAGATAAGGAGGACACATGAACAGGGCAGAAAACAATACAGCAATCATGAAACAGTTTGAAATTATGATTAACACGGCGGATGAAGCGTTATCCCGGAAACTGATATCCGAAAAGGCTTCATTTTTCACACCGGCAAGCCCGGTTCCGTTATATGGAGGCAAAGGCTATTTGTCCGTTGTGCATTGGATGCGCCAGGGTTTTTCTGATGTACAGTGGAAATTAGAGGAAATGGTCGCTGCCGAGGATAAAGTTGCGGTTCGCTGGACCATGACGGGAACACATGACGGTGACTTTTTAGGCATAAAAGCTACCGGAAAGAAGATTTCTGTCTGTGTCATGAACTTTTATTATTTTGATGAAGATGGGAAAATCAGTAACGATATTGCGGCGGAAGGTATGATAGGAATCCTGCGCGGCATAGGGGCGATGGACAGATAAACCGATGTTTTGAGGTATAATCATGTTTGGTATTTTGGAATGGGAATGCATTGTTCAGGGGAAAGAACTTGAAAACGTAAAACAAGACCGCAAACACAGCAAGCGGTTTGAACGTTATGAAGTTTCAGAAAACGCGATTTATTTTGAAGGGAAGTATCTTCCGGTTTCACTGATTAAGAGCATGCGAAGCCAGCCATCTGCGTATCGCCCGCATGGATGTTGCGGTATAGGCATTCCTGTTTTTAAAATCAGAGTGGAGTACGGCGCGGAGAAGCCTTTGGTTCTGGTTATCGAGCAGGAAGAAAAGGTGGAAGAACTGCTTGACATGGTTATCAAAGCAAATCCGTACATTACCCTGGAATACTATTTGAGTCCTCATACCGGACTAAAACCGGAAAAGATTTCACCGCCATTATATTGAGCAGAAAAAAATATTAGTTTTCTTAATGCTAAAAAATCCCTGTTTGCCACTGAAGTCTATCAGCGCAGGCAGGGATTGATTTTTTCTCAACGCAAACGTTTTCTCAATGCATACTCTTACATACTCGTCTCATGCAGTATTACGTTGCCGCAAAATTACAGGAATGCACCGTTGCAGACCTGGATGACCTGTCCTTTTACATGTTTACCCATGTCGGAAGCGAGGAAAAGGCAGGCGTTTGCCTGATCCATGGGATCGCATTCCGGGCCGGGAAAATATACAAAGTGTTTGCTGAACTCCAGCATCTTTGCGCCACCGGGTTGTTCGCCTGCTTTATTAGCCAGATGGGCAGGCGTTACGGTAGCGCCCGGAGCCACGGCGTTGATGCGGATATTGGTATTGATCAGACGCATAGCTACGTTTTTGGTCAGTGTGTTGATAGCGCCTTTAGAGGAGGTATAGGACGCCCCGCAGAAAGGACGGTCTCCATTGACGGAAGAAATGTTGATGATACAGCCTTCGTTTTTGGGCAGGAATACTTTCAATGCTTCCCGGATAAAACGGAATGGTCCGAACACATTGGTCTGATATACATGCTCCAGCCATTCGTCATCCGTTTCGTCGATCATTTTCTGTTCGCCGATGGCCGCATTGTTGATGACAATATCAAGATCGCCGTAAACAGTCAGAGCAGTCCGGATTACATTTTTTACGTCTTCCAGATTCTTATTGTCCGCTACCACGCCGGTAACTTCCAGTCCCTGTTCTTTCAACCGGTTGACCGCTGCCTCTAATTTCTCTTTGCCCCGCGCGGTCATAACAACTTTTGCGCCTTCTTTTGCAAAAAGTTCGGCCATGGTTTCTCCCATTCCATAGCTTGCGCCGGATACGATGGCAACTTTTCCTTCTAACATTTTTTCTTTCATATTATCTTGTCTCCTGTCGTTTAATTTTTGGAATTTGAATGTTGTTCCTGCTTTGTATTATAAAAAAACAGCTTCAGAAATGTCTAATACTTATTATTAATTTCCAGATATGCTTTTCGTCTATTTTTATGTTATACTGAAAAATAGAACAAGGCCGTCTGTCTGAATTTAAAAGGTCAAAAACAAAAATTACCAAATAACGGTCAGGAAGAAACCGAATCTAATTCGGTGGGTCAACAATTAAAATACGAGAAGACACCAATGTTAATGCAGGAACTTACCAACTTATAATTCAGAAAGTTACTATATTCATTTCAATAAAGTTACCAAAGGAGGCGCCATCATGGAAATCCGGGTGCTGCGTTATTTTCTGGAAACCGCGCGGGAAGGGAACATCACCCGCGCTGCCGAACGACTGCATGTTACCCAGCCCACCATGTCCAGGCAGTTAAAGGATTTGGAAGAGGAGCTGGGGAAAAAGCTGTTTGTCCGTACCAATTATGCCTTGAGGTTAACGGAAGCGGGGTTGCTTCTGCGCAAGCGGGCGGAGGACATTCTAGATCTGGTGGACAAGACGGAAACGGAATTTAAGATGCTGGACGATACCATGGGCGGCGAGATTTTTATCGGCTGCCCCGAATCCGATTCCCTGAAGTATTTTGCCAGGGCGCTGAAACGGGTGCAGGAGCTGCATCCCGGAATTCGCTGCAACATCACCAGCGGAAACAGTGAAGACATCACGGAAAAACTGGATAAAGGCATTTTGGATTTTGCGCTGGTCATGGAGTATGTGAATCCTCTGAAATATAATCATCTGGAGATTCCGGCAGAGGATACCTGGGGCGTCTTCATGCGAAAAGACTCACTGCTGGCAAAGAAAAATGCATTGCGCCTTGCGGATTTATACGACCTGCCTTTAATCTGCTCAAGGCAAAATATGGAACAGAATTTTCCTGCCTGGTTCGGAGAAAAACTGGACCGCCTGAACATTGTAGCTACCTACAATCTGTTTTTTAATGCTTCCATTTTTGTAAAGGAAGGGTTAGGGTATGCCATTGCCTATGATAAACTGGCGCATACCGGTAAAGGCAGCGATATGACGTTTGTACCGCTGACGGACGTACCTGCTTCAGAAATGAAAATCATCTGGAAAAAGTACCAGGTGTTTAGCCCCGTGGCGTCGTTGCTTCTGGCGGAACTGCAAAAAGAATATGGGGAAAATCAGATATAGATGAAGAGCATAACTAAAGATGATTATTAAGTATTAGACATTTCTGTGCGACTCCTTTAGAATGAACCTGAAAGAAGCAAACAGCTTCCGATGAAATCCAAATGAGTGATGATACAGGCTGCTTTAAGAAGACTGCAAACACGTCGTGCAAAGCTGACAGATAAGAAACGCAGTGTGAAACTGTGGCAGAACGGTCAGCGAAATATTCAGATTCATGAAAAAGGAGAAACGCAAATGAAAAAAACTTCCCGTACCCGCAAACTGATGAAATCCGTTGTCCTCAGCCTGGCACTGGCCGCTGTAAGTTTTGCAGGCGCCGCTTTTGCCGCTCCGGCCGATGCGAACGCTGCGGCTGTAATGGCAAGCCAGATGAAAAACTCTTCCATTACAGAACTGACCAACGATTCCCGCGTGTTCAAAGTTGATAAAAAAATCCAGACAAAGATGGTCCGTTTCCAAAACCGGTACGGCATCGAAGTTGCCGGTCATCTGTACCTGCCGGAAAACTTTGACGCGAACAAAAAATACAGCGCCATCGTATTCAGCGGTCCTTTTGGCGCAGTGAAAGAACAGTCTTCCGGTCTGTATGCCCAGGAAATGGCAAAGCGGGGATTTGTAACCGTAGCCTTTGACTGCTCCTTCACCGGAGAGAGCGGCAGCAACGTACACGACGTGGCATCCCCCGATATTTTTACCGAAGACTTCCATGCAGCGGTTGACTTCGTGGGTCTGCTGCCCTTTGTTGACAAAGAGCGCGTCGGCGCCATGGGCATCTGCGGGTTAGGCGGCATGGCTGTTACCGCAGCGATCAACGACGTGCGTATTAAAGCGGTGGCAACCTCTGCCCTGTACAATATGAACGACAGCATCCGGAATCACTATAAGGGAGATTACTATACTCCGGCCCAGCGGGAAACCGTGAAAGGATATCTGGCCGAGATGCGGTGGAAAGAGGCGGAACTGGGCAAAACGCTGCCCGGTTATCATGAAGTTGCCATCGGGTCTGACGGAAAAGCCGTTCACGCTACCGGCGAAGGCGTAACGCTGCTTCCCAACAAACTGCCGGAAGGGGCAGACCCTGTGACCACCGATTTCTTCAACTACTATAAAGGCCGCGCGTTCCATCCCCGTGCCATCAACTCCAACGGTATCTGGTCTTCAACCACGCCGTACGGTTTCTTTGACTTCGACCTGATGGCCCATGTGGAAGAACTGAGTCCCCGTCCGCTGCTGCTGATCACGGGTGACAAAGCCCATTCCCGTTACCATTCCGAAAACGTTTACGAACGTGCGAAGGAACCGAAGGAACTCATCGTGATGCCGGGTGCGACCCATTGCGACCTGTATGATATCTATGAAAAGATTCCCTTCGAAAGACTGGACGGGTTCTTTACCAAACACCTGGGAAAATAGGTAAAAACAAAACTGGGAAACTGCGTGAATCGTCCAACCTGAAGCTGATCAGGCAGCCGTGGATTTAGTATCTACGGCTGTTTTTTTACAGGGGCGGTGATGTCAAAGTCGTTGACAGTTGTTAAAAATTTTGTTAAAATTTACAAGTTAGCAAAGGCTAACAGAAATTTGGACTATACATACACTTAACAATTTCAGGAGGTTCTATGTTATCCGCTGTCTGCTTCGCAAACTACCAAATTGAACCCGGCACCAAGTTGCGTACTCTCGTTGAAGTGCCGCATACGCTGAACGCGATTCCCGTAACGTTTATCAACGGAAAATATGATGGTCCCACTGTGCTTGTCACCTCCGGTGTGCACGGCAGTGAGTATCCCGGCATTGCCGCTTCCATGGAGCTGGGCAAGGAATTAAAGCCCGAAGATATCCACGGCTGCCTTGTCATCATGCACCCTGTAAATGTCTCGGCCTTTTGGGCGCGTATGGCGGAGATCTGTCCCGAAGACGGGCTGAACCTGAACCGCGTTTTCCCCGGCAATTCCACCTTCAGCCGTACCTATAAACTTGCTGATTTCCTGCTGAACGAATTCATCCTTAAGGCTGACTACTATCTGGACCTGCACAGCGGCGATCTTCAGGAAGATCTGCATCCCTATGCCTATTTTCCCGGAAACGCTTCGGAAGAAGTCAACAAAAAATCCCGCGAGCTTGCCAGCCTGATCAACGTTGAGTATATGGTTCGCTCGACTGCCACCACGGGCGCGTATAACTGCGCGGCGTTGCACGGTGTGCCCAGCATCCTTGTGGAACGGGGCGGTACCGGTTTCTGCTGCCGTGAGGATATTGACGAGTACAAGGACGATGTCATGCATGTCCTGCAATATGTAGGCATGATTCCGGAGTATGACCACGGCCATTTCCACACGTTCACACCCCAGGAGCTGACCAAGATTGAGTACCTTGAAGCTACAGCGCCGGCATGCTGGTATCATGCAAAACACAGCGGCGAAATGATTGAAGAAGGCGAATTGCTGGGTTACACGACAGACTTTTTTAACGAGAAGCAGGAAGAATTCCACGCTAAGTTCAGCGGTGTGATTCTGTATATGACCCCGTCGTTTTCTGTTACTCCGGGCCGCGTGCTTTGTGCGTATGCTGAGCTGCCTGAAAACTATGTGCCTCAGGCTCCCCATACCCACGTCCATACCCATACGTTACCGGAAAAGGTGATTGAGTAAGGCGGTGGACACATTAAAATCAGTGGACGTGTAGGTTCATGATTTTCACTACAACCTCGGTTTGCAAAACAAACAATCCGTGTTATACTAAAGTGTCACAAGAGTGACGCGGTTCGCAGAAGCGAAACCGGAAACCCGTTACTAATTTTTAACGATTTGGCTATGAAGGCTTACTGTCGCAAATGCAGACAGCTTCATAGCCTTTTGTCTTTTGAAAGAAGCTATGATAATGATCAGGAAAGCGGGGTACATCTCATGACACAAATCAGCGAAAAGAGCATCGTCCACAGGATAAATGCAAAAGAATTTATAGAAGATTACTGGACAAAACGCGCGCCGGGTTTCAAAAGCCTGCGCCGGGAAGAACTGCAAAGCGAAAAAATGCGGCAATGGCAGGAGGAAATCTGCCGTCACCTGCCGACGGAGAAACCGCTGAAAATATTGGACATCGGCTGCGGCGCCGGTTTCTTTTCCATACTGCTGGCCGCGAAAGGCTATGACGTCACCGGCATCGACTTAACGGAATCCATGATTGAAGAAGCTGCCGCGTTAGCTGCGGAAGTGAAATCCAACGCGCGCTTTCAGGTTATGGATGCGGAAAAGTTGTCCTTTCCAGACGAAAGTTTTGACGTCGTGGTCTCCCGTAATGTGACATGGAACCTGCCTCATCCGGAAAAAGCTTACGCGGAATGGCTGCGCGTCCTGAAAACCGGTGGATTGCTTCTGAATTACGATGCGGAACACGGTAAGTATCATCACGGCGATTATGAAAAAGAAGCGGTTTATGCTCACAAGGACGTAACCAGAGAAATGGTGGAACAGTGCCACCAAATCTATCACATGCTGGACATCAGCATATTTGACCGCCCCCGCTGGGATCTGGATATATTGCGGAAACTGGGGGTAAGCGCCTGCTCTGCCGATACAACGGTAGGCCGGCGGCTGTATCCGAAAAAGGATAAGTTTTACGATCCGGCTCCGCTGTTTGGCATTGTTGCGGTAAAGTAAATGAATCATTCAGGTACGATTATATTCATGTTTAATTCAACAGCTGTGGAATTTATTTTCCACGGCTGTTTTGCTATAATAAATTATAGATGAGACTGTTAAAGAGATTTGGAAAAACCGGTTTGAAGAGGCAATTAAGCATGAAGCAAAAGAAGCGTGCTGTTGTAAACAGAAAACTATGTGTTGCCTGTGGAAGCTGCCAGAAGGTCTGTCCTATGGGAGCAATCCGCGTGTATAAAGGACTGTACGCGCAAACAGATGAGGCACGTTGCATCGGCTGCGGACGCTGCGCAAAAGAATGTCCGGCTTCTGTGATTACGCTGGAGGCGCAGCATGAAAACTGAAAAACACTGGTACGATTATTTATGGATTGCGGAACTGATCTACTTCAGTCTGGGCTTCTTCAACATCCTTTTTGCCTGGGTCGGGTTGTGTATGTTTTTTATCCCTTTGCTTTTGGCTCTGGCAGGCTGGGATAAAGCGTATTGTAACCGGTATTGCGGAAGGGGCCAGCTTTTTGCCCTGTTAGGCGGCAGGCTGAAGCTTTCCAGGTATCGCGATGTGCCGGGCTGGCTTCGCTCCCGTTTCTTCCGTTACGGTTTCCTGCTGTTTTTCATGGTCATGTTCTGCAATATGCTTCACGTGACATGGCTTGTGTTTAGCGGCGCTGAGAATCTGCGGCAGGTGGTGACGCTGCTCTGGGTTTTCAAATTACCCTGGCAATGGGCTTACAGCGTAGCGGTTACGCCCTGGGTCGCACAGTTCGCCTTTGGCTTTTACAGTATCATGATCACGTCTACGGTATTGGGCATTATTTCCCTGTTGCTGTGGAAACCCCGTTCCTGGTGCGTGTACTGTCCTATGGGAACCATGACGCAGTTAATTTGCAAAGCAAAACACGAGTGACGGCACTTTGATCAAAGATGGGGAAGAAGCAGTATTAAAGTGGGGATTGGAATGATTCATTCCGGTCTGCGGAGGAGAATTTGGTAATATGAACTACAGGATTATCGACAGGGAATCGTATTATCGGAAAGGTGTCTTTCATCATTTTTCCGAAGACTGCAAATGCTCCACATCGATGACAGCCCGGATTGATGTCACGGATCTTGCGGAGTGTTCCCAAAAAACAAATACGAAGTTTTATATCAATTTCCTGTATATTCTCTCCAAAGTGATGAACTCGAGAGAGGATTACAGAATGGGTTATCTCTGGCAGACGGAAGAACTGATCTGCTATGATGTAATTCATCCAATACAGTATGTTTTTCATGAAGATACGGAGACCTTCACGCTGGTTTATACAGAATACTGTGAGGACTACGCGGTGTTTTATGCCAACGCGCTTCAGGATGTGGAAACGGCAAAGAAGACACGGGAATACGGGCTGGATATGGAAAATCATCCGAACTGGTTTGATGCTTCCTGTATTCCGTGGCTTTCCTACGATTCGCTGCATATTGAATTGCCGGACGGATATTTGTTTTTCGCTCCTATTGTCAACTGGGGAAAATACCGCAGGGAAAACGGAAGGCTGTTAATGCCGGTGACCGTGCGTCTGAATCACGCCATAGCAGACGGGTATCTGGTTGCCAATGTTTATCGCCTGCTGCAGCAGGAAATTCAATCGTTTGTACAGCAAGAGGCGTAAAACCGGGTTTGTCAGGCTAATTTAACAGACAGTTTATCGATAAACCGCGGATTGCCTGAAAAGCAACAAATAAAGGATGATAGAGCATGGAGTATATTCATCATTATGATTCACCGCTTGGCGGCATTACAATGGCCAGTGACGGCTGCGCCCTGACCGGATTATGGTTCGATGGGCAGAAATACTTTGGCAACGGTCTGGGTAAAGATGTCCGGAAAGAAAATCTGCCTGTATTTGATCAGACAGTTCAATGGCTGGATATTTATTTCAGCGGCAGGGCACCCGGCTTTACTCCGCCGCTTAATATGAAAACTACGCCGTTTCGGAAGGAAGTCTGGGAAATCCTGCTGACCATTCCCTTTGGCCGGACCATGACTTATGGAGAGATTGCGGACAGGATCGCAAGGCAAAACGGTTTATCACGGATGTCGGCGCAGGCAGTCGGGGGAGCAGTGGGGCATAATGTAATTTCGCTTATTATTCCGTGCCACCGCATTGTCGGAACAAACGGCAGCCTGACCGGATATGCAGGGGGAATCGATAAGAAAGCGAAACTGTTAGCGCTGGAACAAGTGGATATGTCGTCGCTATTTGTGCCTGGGGCTTTAAATGTTTCGGGGTGATGCAATTTGATGGGGGGACAAAGTCAGCCTGCAAGTGGGATAGAGATATCCGTGTTTAGCGGAGGTGCTTCGTGATTCGTAATATGGTTTTTGATATTGGCAATGTGCTGATGGATTTCCGGTGGAAGGGGTATATGCGGTCTTTGTTTGGCGAAGATGAGACACTGATACAGACTATCAATCAGGGAATCTGGCATAACGGCTGCTGGGCCGCCATGGATAAAGGTGAGATGGACGGAGCCGCAACGTTGCGGAGCGCTGTTGCTTTTGCGCCGCAATATGAAAAAGAAATCAAATTGACACTGGACAAGGTTGCCCTTGCTTTTCATAAATGCGATTATGCGATTCCATGGGTACAGGAGCTGAAACGCATGGGGCTTAACGTATATTATCTTTCCAATTATTCCGCGTTTTCCATTGCGGCCAATCCGGATGTATTGGATTTTATTCCCTGCATGGACGGCGGTGTATTTTCGTTTGAGGTGAAGGCCGTGAAGCCGGAACCGGAGATTTACCGCTGCCTTTGCGACAAGTATGGGCTGAAGCCGGAGGAGTGTCTCTTTACCGACGATGTTCCGGCCAATGTGAAGGGAGCGCAGGCCTGCGGATTTCAGGGCGTTGTGTTCGAAGGATATGAAAAAACGTATCCGCTGATTATGAAAGCGTTGCGATGAGAATTTGGTTTATCACTAACAGCTGTGGTATTTAATTCCCACGGCTGTTTTGTTATAATGATTAAAAGAGTTACCGCATATGGAGGATACCTATGGATTTTCGCAGGGCAAACGGGGAAGAACAGAAACGGATACGGATGCAGCAGATTATTGACGCAACCGCCGCGCTGTATGACGATATAGGCTACGACAAGATAACGTTTTCAAAGATCGCGTCGCGCGTAAATTTTACCCGGAATCTGCTGTATCATTATTGTTCCTGCAAGGAAGATATCTTTTTGTTATTACTGCTGCAGGACATTGATAATTATGTAACCGATGCCGCGCAGACATTCACGGAAGAAGTAAAGGACGTAGATGCTTTCTGCAGGGAATGGAACGCGTTATGGCTGCGGCACCAGCGGATGGCGGGATTGTTCAGCATCGTCAACACCGTTATCCTGAAAGACGCGACGGAAGAAGCGCACATAAACTTCCGCGCGAAAATGCACGCCTCTTTCCTGCAGCTGCGAAAAGTCGTCCATCTTCTGTTTCCAACCTTTACCGGGAAAAAAGCGTACCAGTTTGTGGAGTATCTGCATATGTTTGCGCTGGCGCGGTACCCTGCCAGCCTGGAATATAAACAGATTCAGCACATCCCCGTGTATCCGCATGTGGGACATGGAACCAATCCATTTGCCGACGAATTCATTCCGTACATTAAACTGATTTTGCAGGCCCTGACGGAAAACGTCTGATATCGCAGGGGCAGTGACAAAAAATACCGTAAGATTTATTTCCAAATAATAAAATACACTATCAATTCTTTGCGCCGTTAGTTATATATCGGCGCATTTTTATTTTGCTGAATACTGCTTTAATACAGTATTACACTATATAAGCGAGATATTTACACGTTGACAATAAGAAAAAATTGCTGTATAATATCGACAGTTTAAGAAAAGTTTTTTATTAGAATTACATACTAATAATTTAAGAAAAAATGCAGAAAGGAATGAAATCTATGAAAAAATTATCCAAGAAATCGGCGGCTTTACTGGTGGCAGGTCTCGTAACCTGCGGTCTGCTGGGAGGCTGCGGCGGCGGTGACAAAAAAGCGGAACCGACGAAAGACGGCAAAGCTGCTGTCAAGACGCTGAACTTTGGAAGCCAGATGTACTCAGAAGGATATCTCAATCCGGCTGCCCAGGTCAACACGGCCTGGAACCTGACCCGCTACGGCATTGGGCAGGCGCTGTTCCGGTTTGACGATCATGTAAAACCGGTTCCCTGCCTGGCGGAATCCGCAACGCCCAGCGACGGCAACAAGACATGGGTCATCAAACTGCGCAAGGGCGTTAAGTTCAGCAACGGCGAAGCTATGACAGCTACCAAGGTCAAGGAATATCTGGACTGGATCCGGGAAGCCGGTAAGAAAGGCTCTTCCAACCCGACCAAGTTCCTGGATGCCAAGGCAGTGGTTACGGCTGACGATGCTGCAGGAACCATTACCATTAAATCTGAAAAGATTTATGCGAACATGCCGGCCAATCTGGCGGATCCCACCATGTGTATCCTTGATATTAAGAACACCAAGAACCTTGACACCGGTGTCATTGGTACCGGTCCGTACATGATTAAGAGTTTCAAACCGCATGTGGGCTACGAATTGGCTGCCAATCCCCATTATTGGAACGGCAAGCCGCCCTATGATACGGTTAACATCATTTACATGGGCGATGCTTCCGCCAAGGCCAATGCGCTGCGCGCCGGCCAGATCGATCTGGCAGAAAATATCATGAGCGTTGCGGATCTGAAGGCCATGCAGTCTGATAAAAAGTACAAGGTTGATATTGCCCCCGGCACCCGTGTAGGCTTCAGCTGGATGAATGTGAGAGAAGGCCGTCCGCTGGCTAACAAAGCCCTGCGTCAGGCAGTACTGAAAGCCATTGACTACAAGACCATCTGTAAATCCAACACGATCGGCGGTCTGTACACCCCGGGCGCGTCCATTATCCCCAGTTCTCTGGGCTATGGCTTTGACAAACTGAAAAATCCGTATGAATATGATCCGGAAGGCGCAAAGAAAATTCTGGATGAAGCCGGCATCAAAGACACGAATGGAGACGGTATCCGTGAGCTTAACGGCAAGAACATCGAGCTGCGTTACGTTTCCTACGCAAACCGTCTGCTGAACGACTTCTCCGATGCGCACACCCAGTATCTGAAAGCTGTCGGCATCGGCGTGAAGAGCGAGTACGGCAGCTCGGACGACTGCTGGCAGAAGCTGGTTGCCGGTGATTACGATTTTGACAATAACAACTGGAATGTAATGATTGCCGGATCGCCGACGGTCTTTATGGGCAACTGGTGGAGCAAAAACAAGGATAACTTCTGCGGTTTCAAGAGCGATGCCTACGATAAGGCCTATGAAGAACTGCGTGTAACCACGGACCAGAAACGTTATGCCGAACTGATGCAGCAGTGCCAGCAGATCCTGATTGATGAAGCGGCGGTCCTGGTGGACGGTTACTATAACAGCTGCTTCGTCTATAACACTGATAAAGTCGGGTACGCGCATATTTATCCGCTGGATTACTATCATATTACCGACGAAATCAAACCGGTCGGCGCGAAGTAAGCACATAATTTGCTGACAGACAACTGCAAGGCAGCAGAAAAATTCTGCCTGTCACAGACAGCCGGGACAAACCATTAATAATGGCGCTGCACAACAACCGGATTTGACAGAACTTTGAATAGTCTCCTTCCTTTCCGGTCTTGTCAAGTCCGGTGCAGTGCGTTATTTTGAACTGTTGATTACGTTAATACATAAGAAACAAATTCATATTCAGCCTGACAGCCGTAGATTTTTCTACGGCTGTTTTGTTATAATTAAAGCGATTATATTTAGATAGCCGGTGCAAATGTTTATTGCTGTTTTGTGTGGCGGGTACGGTTGGATTGATAGTATGCCGGGTGTCACGCCCTTTAAGGAGAAGTTGTTATATTTGGTAAAAGTGAGGAATTTATTATGGAACTTCGCCAGCTTTTATATTTTGTCACCTGTGCGCGCTGCGGGTCGCTGACAACTGCTGCAGAGGAGCTTTATACGACACAGCCCCACGTCAGCATGGTCATTCGTGAACTGGAAAAGGAACTGGGAACACGCCTTTTTCTGCGCCGGTCTAACGGTGTGGAGCTGACGGAGGCGGGCGCGCGGGTTTACGGCTATGCGCAGGACACGCTGCGAAACGCCGAACTGTTCCGTTCTGTGGGGCGCGAGCAACGGGAACATTCACTGCGTGTGCTGACAAACAACAGCAGCAACATGGCGGTCATGCTGACGGCGTTTTACAACGAGCGAACCCGTAACGATAAAAAGGAGCCGGGGCTTTATTTGCAGTTTACGGAATGCGGCATTGAAAAGATGATTGCGCTTCTTTCCGCCAACGAGTATGACCTGGGCTTTCTCTTTGTCCCGGACACAAAACGTTCCGTGCTCCGCTATCTGATTGACCGGCGCCAGCTCATGTTTACACCGCTTCTCGACACAGATCTTGTGCTTTATGTAGGAAAAGATCATCCGCTGGCCAATCGTTCTTCCGTAACTCCGGAGGAACTGGCATCGCTTTCCTTTATCCAACTTGAGGACGATTTTTTCACCGTTGAAGATCTTTTGACAGGTTCGCCTGCGTTTAGTAAACAGACACTGGCTATCCGCCGCGTGGTACGGACTAACAGCGACCATATGATGATCCGTATGCTCGAAAAAACAGAGCTTTGCAACCTGGGCAGCTATTGGCTCAGGGATACTTACCGGCAGTACGATTTCCGCCGCATTCCCGTGGAAGGGATGCAGGGACGTATTGCTTTCGGTTATATCTCGCGTAAGGGTGAGCCTCTGGGGGCGGACACGGCTGACTTCCTTACATTCCTGCATCGCACATTACAGTCGGATGCGGTGGGAGCAAGATAAAAAACTGATAAGAGTAGCCGATTCTTAATGCATTTACATGCTGTCCGGCGAATGGAGAGTTTTAACAGCAGAGCCATAAGGATTTCTTATACCCAAGCATAAAAATCACACCATATCGAAAACACGTCTTATTTGCTATACTTTTTTTACAACAAGAGTGTAGCAGGGAAGGCGTTTTTTCATGAAATTTTTTTCTTGCAATAAATCGAAGCTGGAATCAATCTCAATAAAAGACGGGAATTCATCCGGGGTGCCCGAAGAAGCGGCTACGGGTGAAGTGCGCATGGACGTAGGGCCCATTCACCGGAAACTGCTGGCGTATGCCGCACCGTTGCTCCTTATGCAGCTTCTGCTGCAGTTTTACAATATTGCGGACTGTGCCGTGGTCGGACGGTTTGGCGGTGCTTTCGATCTTGCGGCGGTTGGTGTTGCCGGGCTGGTGCTGGCGGTACATATCAATTTCTTTATCGGTTTTGGCGTCGGCGTCACGTCTGCTGTTTCACGACTCTTTGGTGCCCGGCAGTATGACAAACTGCGCCAGGCCATTGCTACATCGGTGGCGATTGCAACTGCCGCAGGCATTCTCCTGACACTGATAGGGGAACTGCTGGGCAGGCGCTACCTCGTATGGCTCTCCTGTCCGGCTGAAGCGATGGGCGACGCGCTTCTGTATGCCCAAATCTGTTTCCTCGGTCTGATTCCACAGCTCGTTTATAATGTTTCCAATGGCGTTTTGCGCGCCCTTGGCAATACAAAAACACCGCTCTATTATCTGGCTGGCTCGGCTGTTTTGAACGTGGCTCTCGACCTGGTGCTTGCGGTGGGAATGAACTGCGGTCTGGAAGGCGTTGCCTGGGCCACGGTATCGGCGCAGTGGGTGCTGGGACTTGCCATGCTCAGGCGGATTACGCGTCTTGACGAACGTTTCCGCCTGACTGCCGGCACAAAACTTCTGCCCATGTCCGAACTGTTCAGACTGCTGCGACTCGGTATTCCATCGGGCATGCAGGCCGCGTTTATGAGCATTTCTTCCCTGCTGATCCAGATCAGTATTGACGGTTTTGGTCCCGCGGCCATGGCAGGTATGGTGGTCTACGCGAAAATCGAGGGATTCCTGTATTATCCGGCCTTTGCCTATGGCATGGCGCTGACTGGCTTTATCGGACAAAATCTTGGTTCCGGACGGCTTGACCGTGTGGAAGAGGCCATGCGCATCAGCCGGCGTACGGCGATTTACGGTACGATGGCTGTCTGTGCCGGCCTGATACTGATCGCCGAACCGTTAGTTTCGTTCTTCACCGGAGACCCGGCAACTCACACAAACGCCCTTGCCGCCGTATATTGGACGTTTCCATTCTACTTCCTCTATTCCCTGAACCAGGTGTACATCGGCGGGCTCAAAGGGTTAGGCGAGACGGGTATTCCCATGTTTTCCGCGCTTTTCGCTTACGCCCTGTTCCGTGTTTTGTGGTGCGAGGCGTTGTTGCCTCACTGGAACGATATGGCTGTCATCTATAACGCATATAACGTCAGCTTCCTCGTATCGCTGGCGATTCTCATCCCTGCCTACCGTCGAGTTTATCAACACTTGCACACATCCAAAGGGGAGGGAACAACCATGCCTGAAAAGTATCGCTTAGCATAAAAAAGCAGTATTAGACATTTCAAAATGATTTTTTTACAATAGGAGCAGGAGAATTATCCTGCTCCTGTTTTCATTTATAAAATGCATGCACACGGATAGAATACAAAGAAAGTGAGGAAACTGTCTTGCGCGTATCTATTCAGAAAATGTTAGGAAAATCATTGAAGTCGTTAGTCTTAGCGGGGTGTTTGATGATGACAGCACAAGTTACGGAAGCAAAAGCAATTACTACACCGGACGGCGGGATGCCTCTGGTCCATTGGGCCGTGCTGCAGTCCAAGCCGGGTACAATGAGCGAAATGATGGGCATGGCCGCACGGAATGTGGCGCCCCTGGCAGCGAAAGAAACCGGCACGTACGCGTTGTATGGGAGCCTGGACAAACAGAACCCCAATGTAATGCGCCTGTTGGAAATTTATGAAGACGAAACTGCGTATGAAATCCATGTTGGAACCGACGGCTTTCATAAGTACAAAGAAGAACGGAAAGAAATTCTGGAAAAACTTGTGATTCTTCCCGTTGACCCCATTGTGCTGGAACAGAAAACCGAAGGAACCGGAACCAATGTGGTGCTTCACCTGTATGAAGTAAAACCGGAAAAGCTGGATGCGTTTAAGAAACTGATCGCTAAAGAAATGCGCCGGGGAGTGAAAGAAGACGCCGGCGTTATGGGACTGTTCGCGACGGCAGAACAGGAACGCTCCAACGTGATACACACGTATGAGTTGTTTAAAGATGACGCGGCGCGCGATGCATATAAAAATTCAAAAGCCCATCAGGCATTTTGGAAAAAAGCGCAGCAGATGCTGAACAGCACAAAAGAAATTGAAAATCTGCCGGGCAATGTAGTGCTGAGCAAAAAAGGATTTCACGATAAAAAGTAAAAAGAATAAGAAATGTAATATAAATAATTAAAACAAGGAGACTATTTAAAATGAAGATCGGTATGAACCTGAAAGCAAAAGCATTACTGGCAACTGCCGTCGTTAGTATCGGATTATTTGTTAACGCGTCACCCATCTGGTCAGAGCCTCAGCCTTTGACGATTCCCTCTGACGGAATCGTGCTGCAGGGAAAGGCGAAAGAAAAGTACGCAGCGGATTATATGAAAACGTATTTCCGTAATATGAAACCGCCTGCACAGTTTGAAGCGCCAGTTGGCTGGAAGATGGAAACCGTTACGGTAAACGGCATCACCCTGGAACGGATGACCGCAGACCAGAAAAAGAGCGACCGGGTGTTGCTGCAAATGCACGGCGGCGGTTATGTAGGCGGCATGAGCAATAACCACCGCATTTTGGGATTGCGTCAGGCAACTCTGGCAGACGCGGGGGAAGTGTATTTTGTCAATTACCGTCTGGCTCCCGCCCATGTGTATCCTGCGGCACTGGAAGACGCGGTGGCTGTTTACAAAGAGCTGCTGAACCGTGGCATTAAAGGGGAAAACATTATCCTGACCGGTGACTCCGCCGGCGGGAACCTGGCAGTTGAGCTTTCGCTGTACTTAAAGGAAAAAAAACTGCCCCAGCCCGGTGTCATCGCACTGGCTTCCCCCTGGACGACTTTTGAACATAAGAAAGGAACTTCCCGGTATTACAACGACGAAAGGGATGTCATTTTAGGAAAAGGGACGCCGCTGAACATTCCGGTCAAGGATGCGAAATACAAAGGCAAACTGAACCGCAAAGATCCCCGGCTCTCGCCCATATACGCCGACCTGTCCGGCCTGCCCCCGATGCTGATCCAGGCGGGCGGTAACGAAATCTTCCTGACGGAAAGCGTTCGGCTGGCGGAGAAGGCCGCAGCGGATGGGATTCCCGTTACATTAACGGTCTATCCCGGCATGTCCCATGACTTTGCGCTGCTGCTTCCCGAAATGAAGGACAGCATTGATTCACTGGACGAAATTGCCGATTTCGCAAACCGATATATGAAATAATACTATTTGGCAATACCAATTCCGCTTTTCTGACATAAAGCCGGAAAATGTTTTGTCACTTGCGCAAAAAATTTACTTGACTTACAGTCAACTTTAATGATTATTATAAATATATATATAAATTCTGTATATTGATTCATAAGTTTTCAGATATTCATAATGAAATAAATAAAGGAGGATGTAATTATGCTAAAACGAATTGTGTTTACCCTGATAGCGCTGTGCCTGTGCATTTCCTTTGCGGGCTGCGGCGGCGATAAAAAAGCCGAGGCGCCCAAAAGCGACGCGAAACCGGCGGCTGTGACCAAGAAGGCCGAAGCGGCTCCCGCCCCGGCAAACGGGAAAGTGCTGGTGGCATATTTCTCCTGGGGAGGCACTACCCGTAAGGTGGCGCAGACCATACAGCAAAAGACCGGCGGCGATTTGTTTGAAATCAAAACGGCAACTCCGTATCCCACCGATTACCATGCAACTATTGACATCGGCAAAAAAGAAAAAGCAGACAATGCCCGTCCCAAACTGGCGGGAACGCTGCCTGATATGAAACAGTACGATGTAATCCTGCTGGGTTATCCCATCTGGTGGTACATTGAACCCATGGCTGTGAAAACCTTTGTAGAAGCGCAGGACTTGTCCGGCAAAACGATTCTGCCCTTTGCCACCAGCGGTGGCAGCGGTGTTGAAGGAAGCGTGGATGATCTGCGGAAAACCCTTCCCAATGCCAAGGTGAAAGACGGTATCCTGCTTAACTCGACCGGCGGCCTCGACGGCTGGCTGAAGGATAACGGGCTGGGAAAATAAACTAAAAACAGGCTCAATCCAGAGTACGCCTGCACAACGGATAATGAACCGGATAACAAAACAGGTAAAAGAAATCAGTAAAGAAAACGGTTAAGAGTAACGGGTAAAGGAAACGGAAAAGGAAAAGGTATGGAAATCCGTGTACTGAAATATTTTCTTACAATAGCAAGAGAAGAAAACATTACCCGCGCGGCGGAACAGCTGCACATCACCCAGCCGACGCTTTCCCGGCAGATGATGCAGTTGGAAGAGGAACTTGGGGTTCGTCTGTTCCGGCGCAACCGTGTCAGTGTTACGCTTACGGAAGAAGGCCGGCTTCTGCGGCGTCGTGCCCAGGAGATTCTGGAACTGGCGGATAAAGCGGAACAGGAGATCATCCTGAACAGGGAAACGGTAACAGGCACCATTGGGATCGGCTGCGGAGAAACCAATAATATGGAAGGTCTGTCCCGCCTGATGACATCCTTCCGGCAACACTATCCGGAAGTTGTCTTTGATATCTACACGGCCAATGCGGACGACGTGAAGGAAAAGCTGGAGAACGGGACACTGGATTTCGGGCTGCTGCTGGAACCGGTGGAAATCAGCCGGTTTAATTTTGTACGCATGCCGTTACGGGAAAGATGGTGCCTTCTGATGCGCCGCGATTCTCCGCTGGCAGAAAAAGAAACGATAACGCCTGCCGATCTGGTGGGGGTGCCGTTGATTGTTGCCCGGCGCCATTCCGTGCGCAACGAACTGGATAACTGGTTCGGGGATTATTATCGCCGTATGCATGTGGTAACGACCGTGAACCTTTCTTACAACAATTGTTCCATCATGGTGGAAAATCATGTAGGGGTGGCGCTGGTTCATGATTTTGGAGTTCCCGGTAACGCTCTCTGCCTGCGGCCGTTATCACCGGAGATAGGCAACAACAGCGTGTTGGTATGGCGGAAAGAGCAGGTGTTTCCTCCGGCCGTGACAAAGTTCATTGAGCATGTCCGTGCTACGGCTCCGTTACTGTAACGACGGATGCAATATCTTGTTTAAATTTAATAATGAGTAGAAATTTGTATATGAGTTCTAAATAAACGCTGACGGTTTGTCAGCGTTTTTTACTTTCCTCATCATGCCCGGGAAGCATGGCTTTTAATAATAAACCGGTATTAGACTTTCACACTACAGTTTCTTACAATAAGAACAGATGAAACACCCTGAAAGGGCGTGTGAAAGGGAGGGATTGCATGACAATTACGGAAGTGAGTGAAAAATATAAGATTCCCCTTGCCCTGTTGCAGCGCTACGCAGTTGAAAAAACGGGCGCAGAGGGTACGGATGAAAAACGCAGGCAGGCAGATTTGTACCGGTTTACGGACAGCGACATTGAACAGCTGAGTGTTCGGATGACGTTACAGGATATCGGATTTGCGGAAGAAGAGATTGCTGCGTATCTGAGGCTGCGGCAGGACGGGGAGAATTCCGCGGAAGCCTGTCTGAACATGCTGAACAAATTACGCAGCAGGACGCTGGACACGATTCACGGCAAAGAGAAAGCGCTGGAACGGATTGATTACCTGCGCTATGAACTTCAGACAAAGAAGAAAGGGAGTTAAACATGGACAGAAGAGAGTTCCTGAAAGTAACCGGCGCCGGGGCGCTGACCTTGTTTCTCAGCGGCTGCGGCATCAACGCAGTCAGTGGGGACAAGAAAGCCGGCGCGGCGCCGTCGGCAGGCGGCGCGGAAGCAAAACCGGGCGGTGTGTCCAACGGAAAGAAATTGAAAATCGTAGTTCTTTGCGGCAGCCCGCATAAGGCCGGCACCTCGGCCCTGCTGGCGGATAAGTTCATTGAAGGGGCCCAGGCGGCGGGGCATGAAGTATTCCGCTTCAACGCCGCCTTTGAAGACATCAACCCCTGCCGGGGCTGCGATGCCTGCGGCATGAACGGGCCCTGCGTTATTCAGGACGCCATTTCCGCCAAACTGATCCAGAAGCTGGTGGACTGCGATATGGTCGCTCTGGTGACGCCGCTATATTATTACGGTTTTTCCGCCCAGATCAAAACCGTAATCGACAGGTTCTATTCCCGCACCAGCGCCATCCATCGCAAAAAGTCCATGCTGATGGCTACCGCCTGGAACAGTTCGGACATTACGTTCAACGCCTTGCAGGAGCATTATAATACGCTGGTGCGTTACATGGAATGGCAGGATGTGGGCCGGGTGCTGGGCTACGGTTGCGGCAGCCGCTCTGCCATTGAAGGAAGTGAATTCCCGGAACAGGCGTTCCGGATCGGTAAGAGCTTATAAGGAGGACACGGGATATGAAAATCGTCGTGGTTACAGGCAGTCCGCATAAGGCCGGCACGTCGGCCCTGCTGGCAGATAAATTTATTGAAGGTGCGGAAAGTAAAGGGCACAAAGTATTCCGTTTCAACGCTGCCTTCGAAGACATCCATCCCTGCCGGGGCTGCGATGCCTGCGGCATGAACGGTCCCTGTGTGCAGAAGGATGCCATTGAGGAGAAACTGATTCAGAAGCTGGTGGACTGCGATATGATCGTGCTGGTAACGCCTCTGTATTATTTCGGCTTTTCCGCCCAGCTTAAAACGGTCATCGACCGGTTCTATTCCCGTACCGGTTCCATCCATAAAAAGAAGTCCGCCCTGCTGGCAACCGCATGGAATAACGACAGCTGGACGATGACAGCGTTAAAAGCGCATTATACACGTCTTTGCCAATATATGGAGTGGCAGGACCAGGGACAAATCTACGCGACAGGCTGCGGTTACCGCAGCGCAATCGAAGGCACGGAATTCCCTGTCCAGGCCCTGGAATTAGGAAAGAAAGTGTGAGTGATGGAAATCGGGTTAGGCGAAATAGTAATGATAGGGATTCTCGCGGTTCTGCTGCTGGAACCGAAGGATTTGCCCCGTATCGCAAAAAAATCTGCCCGTGCCTATATGGGTCTGCGGGGATTTATGAAAACCAACTGGCTGGCGCTGGCAGAAGGCGAAACCGGTGAGGATGGCGCGCATAAGCCGGCCGCAAAAGGTTGAAGACGGAAAACTTATTGAAGAGTGAAGCGAAAAGAGAAAGACGATTTCCGGGTTTAAAGAACAGGAGGAATATAAAATGGGACGTATCGGAACGACAGAATTACTGGTTATCTTATTGATTGCGCTGGTATTATTTGGCGGCAGCCGGGTGGCCGGTTTAGGCAAGGCGTTGGGTACTAGCCTGCGGGAATTTCGTGCGGAACTGAATAAGGGCGCGGAGAAAGAAAATGAACCCACGGGAACTGCAGTTGCAGAAAAATAATATAGATATGGACGTATGGGAACATGTAGGAGAACTGCGCCGCCGGCTGATCAGGTGCATAGCGACTGTGGTTTTTACGTTTGCCGTTCTCATATATATCGGACCCGAACGGGTGATGGATGCCGTGGTGGCCCCGGTAAAAGAACAGGGCGTGCAGTTAATCTATCTGGGCCTGGCGGACGCGCTGTATGTTCAGCTGAAGGTGGTGTTTCTCTGTGCCGTGGTGCTGGCGGCTCCGGTGCTGCTGTGGCAGATATGGGCCTTTGTGCGGCCGGCGCTGTATCCGGAGGAAAGGAAGCTGGCTATTGGCTGGGCGGTATTCTCCCTGTTGCTGTTTGCGGCCGGCGTGGCTTTTGGCTATGGCGTTGTCTTTTTATCGGCCCTTGGCTTTTTTGTGTACGCAGGCGCGGGAACGGCCATGCCGCTGTTTGCTATTGACCGCTATGTAAATTTCCTGCTGGGCTTTGTGATCCCCTTCGGCCTGATTTTTGAAATGCCTTTAGCCTGCACTATCGCAGCGAAAGCGGGAGTGTTAAACGCAGATACGTTGCGTCGAGGCCGGCGCTTTGCTGTGTTGCTGAGTTTTATCGTCAGCGCCCTTTTAACACCGCCGGACGTACTGAGTCAGATCATGATGGCAGTTCCGACTATTCTTCTGTTTGAATGCAGCATTTACTGCACGGGATGGGCAGAAAGGAGCTTTGCAGAAAAAAAGGTTGGTTCTGTACATTTTTAAAGATTATCAATGGTATAATAATAATTAAAAGAGATTAGATAAAAGGATACCGGATATTTTAAGAGACACAAAGAATTACAGGTATTGGTTATGCATCACATGAAGCATCATCCGCATACGCTGATTGCGGATTTTACAACCGGAAACGTGAACCGGCAGCTTATCAGTTTTGCCATGCCGATGTTCCTGTCCCATCTGCTGCAGATCGTCTACAATATGGCGGATATGATCATAGTAGGGCAGACGCTGGGGAAGGTGGGGCTTTCCGCTATTTCGGTCGGCGGGGACATCATGAACTGCATGACGTTTATCGCCATGGGGTTTTCCAGCGCGGGACAGGTGTTGATTGCCCAGTACATCGGCGCAAAGCAGCATGACAAACTGAGCCGTTTTGTCGCTACCATGAGCGCTGCACTGTTTGTCTTTGCCTGCTGCGTCACCGGGGTAGGACTTTTGTTCCGCCGGGAGATCATGGAACTGATGCATACGCCTCCGGAAGCGTTCGCGGAGGCTTTGTCCTATGCCGGCATTTCCATGGCGGGCATTGTTTTTGTTTACGGATACAATGCAGTGAGCGCGATTCTGCGGGGCATGGGCGACGCGAAGCATCCGTTTTATTTCATCAGCCTTGCTGCGCTGCTTAACATTGTATTGGATGTCATTTTTGTCATGCAGATGGGCACGGGCGCCAAAGGCGCGGCGCTGGCGACCATTATCAGCCAGGGGGTCAGCTTTCTGCTGTGTGCCGCGTTCATATACAAAAACAGGGACCGGTATCATTTGTCGCTTACATTGGGACAGTTTTTCCATCCGGAAAAAGAGATGCTCATATCTCTGCTGAAGCTGGGCGTTCCCATGGCGATTAAAAATGCGGCGGTACAGTTTTCCAAAATGTTTGTCAACTCCTGGGTCAATTCCTTCGGCGTGGCCGTTTCCGCCTTTGCCGGCGTGGCCAACAAAATCAATATGTCTGTTAACATGATGTCAAATTCCGTGAACACGGCAGGGGCGTCCATGGTAGGACAGAATATTGGCGCGGAGCAGTACGGCAGGGTACGGCAGATCGTGTTTGCAGTGTACCGCATCATGATTGCGGTGGCTGTGGCGGCTTCCCTCGTCATCTATTTCTTCCCGGAACAGGTTTACGGGATTTTTACGGATGACCCGGCGGTCATCAGGATAGGCTATGAATATATTCCCATCGCGATTCTGGCATTTTTCAGCTGCGCGGGACGAAGCGGCAGCAACGCGCTGATCAACGGCAGCGGCAATTCCCATGTGAATTTTGTCACGGCCGTGTTTGACGGAATTGTGCTGCGGCTGGGGCTGTCCGTATTGTTCGGGATTGTGCTGGACATGAAATATATGGGTTTCTGGCTGGGGGATGCGCTGGCCAACTTTACGCCGCTGTGGGTAGGAATGCTGTTTTATCATTCGGGAGCGTGGAAGAAGAAAGCCGTGTGAAGGGTTATCGGCCGGCTTACAATAATGAAATAAGAATGGAGGCAGGGAGGATGTTGTTTTTTGAAAAGGAAATCAAAAAGTTAGGCTTTGGACTCATGCGTCTGCCAAAGCAGGGCGACCAAATCGACGTGGAACAGGTGAAGGCCATGGTGGACAAGTTTATGGCGGGCGGCTTTACCTATTTTGATACAGCCTGGGCCTATCCCGGTTCGGAAGACGCGATCCGTCAGGCGCTGGTGGAACGCTATCCCCGTGAGAGCTTCCAGCTGGCGACAAAGAACGCGGCGTGGATTAAATGCAAGACGCGGGAAGACGCGGTACAGCAGTTTGAAACTTCGTTGAAGCAGACGGGAGCCGGATATTTTGACAACTACCTGCTCCACAATCTGGGTGAGATGCGGACGCACTTCTTTGACGATTTTTCCATGTGGGACTTTGTTAAGGATAAGAAGGCAGAGGGAAAAATAAAGCATTACGGTTTTTCGTTCCACTCAACGCCGGAGGAACTGGATGAGATTCTCACGGCCCATCCGGACGCGGAGTTTGTACAGCTTCAGATTAATTACGCGGACTGGGAAAATCCAGCCATCCAGTCCCGGGGCGTGTACGAGGTGGCCCGTAAGCATGGGAAACCGGTGATTATCATGGAACCGTTGAAAGGCGGTCTGCTGGCCAATCCGCCGGCAGCGGTGGCCAACGTGCTGAAAGAAAGCAATCCGGCCGTTTCCGTAGCCTCCTGGGGCATCCGCTTCGCTGCCAACCTGGAAGGCGTGCTGGTAGTATTGTCCGGAATGAGCGACCTGCAGCAGATGGAAGATAATATTTCCTACATGAAAGACTTTACCGGACTGACCGCTGCCCAGAGCGCTGTTATTGAGAAAGCGAGGGAAGAACTGAACCGGATCCCGCTGATCCCCTGTACCACCTGTAACTATTGCGCCAAGGTCTGCCCCATGGAAATCGGCATTTCCGGCACGTTTACCGCGAAAAACATTTACACGTTATACGGTAATAAAGCGATGGCTCTGCATCAGGAAGGGTGGCTTGTAGGCGGTCACGGGCGTAAGCAGGCTATAAACTGCATACAATGCGGCGCCTGTGAAGGCGTCTGCCCGCAGCATATCAAAATCCGTGAAAACCTTGCGGAAATCGCGGAACTGTTTGAACAGAAAGCGTAAGAGGGAGGAATACATATGAGTAAAACACTGGTAGCATATTTCAGTGCAAGCGGAACTACGGCGAAGGTTGCGAAAAAGATGGCGGAGGCCATTGGCGCGGACCTGTTCGAGATTAAACCGGAGACACCGTATACCGGCGCTGACCTGAACTGGCAGAACAAGAACAGCCGCAGTTCGGTGGAGATGAATGACCGCAGTTCGCGCCCGGCGATTGCCGTTAAAGCGGCGGATATGCCGCAGTACGATGTGGTGTTTGTAGGTTTTCCGGTTTGGTGGTATCGTGAGCCTTCCATTATTGATACTTTTATGGAAAGCTACGACTTTGCGGGGAAAACCGTAATTCCGTTTGCCACATCCGGCGGCAGCGGTCTGGGCGATTCCGCCGCGAATATGCAGAAACTGGCAAAAGGCGCGAAGGTTGTCAACGGCAAACGTTTCAGCGGCAGCGTGTCCTCAGAAGAACTGAAGGCCTGGGCCGGTCAGTGGGCATAAGCGGAGAAAACAGTTAGTTTCAGTGGCTTTCAGAACCATTAAGACCGCAAATAAAAACGGCCCTCACTCTGATATATTTCAGGGTGAGGGCGTCTTATCACTGTATCGTAAATCAGTCAACAAAAAGTTCATCAATAGAAAACAGAGCTGCTTTGCCGGCCATGTAGATTTTCTTTCCTTCGCAACGGCAGAAAAGCGTGCCGCCGCGCCGGGAAGCCTGATAAGCAACCAGTTCGTCTTTGTTCAGGCGGTTTGCCCAATAGGGAATAATATGGCAGTGGCCGGAACCGCAGACAGCGGACTGGTTGCCGTGGAAAACCTTGTCGGTAAATGCGTCAACGACATACTGTTTTATAAATTGTCCTCCAAAACTTGAATTTTTCATATCTTTACTTTATACTCAAATCAGAAATAAGTAAAATTGTTATTTTGCAATAAAAAAGGAGGTTTCACCATGAAAGTTTTAGTAATCAACGGAAGTCCCAGAGCAAACCAATGCACGGCAACGGCGCTGGATGAGGTAATAAAGACACTGCAGGCGGAAGGCGTGGAAACCGAACTGATCCATGTGGGCAAGACCGCTGTCCGCGGCTGCATTGGCTGCAATTATTGCCGGACCCACGGCAAGTGTGTGTTTAACGATATTGTCAATGAAACTGCCAAAAAGTTTGAAGAGGCGGATGGTATCATTATCGGGAGCCCGGTGTATTTCGCTTCTCCTAACGGGACACTGCTCTCGTTTTTGGACAGGCTGTTTTTCAGCACGCCTTTCTCCAAACACATGAAGGTAGGCGCGGCGGTAGTCAGCTGCCGGCGGGGCGGAGCCACGGCATCTTTTGATGTGCTGAATAAATATTTCACGATTTCCGGCATGCAGGTGGTGGGCAGCACATATTGGAACCAGGTCCACGGCTTTACCGCCGAAGATGTGAAAAAAGATCTGGAAGGCCTGCAGACCATGCGCAACCTGGCCCGCAACATGGCCTTTCTTATGAAAGCCATTGCTGATGCCAAAGAAAAATATGGGCTGCCGAAACAGGAAACGGATGTATTCACCAGCTTCCCGGACGGGAAATGAGAATTGGAAATGATATTATTGCGAAAACAATAAACCCGGCTTTTAGCAAAGACAGTCTGGTATTGGGTTTTAAGAGGAGGAAGTCTTTTATGAAATGTTTGAAAACGTGGAAAAGACTCATATCCGTTTTGCTGTTGGGCCTTGTGGTTGCAGGTTGTGCGTCTGCAAACGGAAAGGCGGACAGCAAAAAGCCGGGGGAAGCCGTGCCGCCAGCAGCAAAATCAGTAATGAAAGCGAAAGGAACAGAGCCGGTGGTATTAAAGGAAAAGGGCATGTGGCGCGTAAAACTGAACAGCGGTTATGAAATGCCGGTACTGGGTCTGGGAACATGGTCGCAGAATAACAGGACGGCGGAGGAATCGGTATACGTGGCATTGAAGAACGGTTACCGCCTAATTGATACCGCACGCTATTACGGTAACGAAAAAGGGGTGGGGGAAGGCGTGCGCCGCGCCATTGCAGACGGCATTATAAAACGGGAAGAGGTATTCATCACCAGTAAAATTATGCCGACCGACTATCATAACGCGTCGGCAGCAATCGATGCCTCGCTAAAAGATTTAGGCCTGACATATCTTGACCTGATGCTGATCCATCAGCCCGGTTCCAACGACAAGGCGGTCTATCAGGCTATGGAACAGGGCGTAAAAGACGGCAAGATCCGTTCTGTCGGCATTTCCAATTATTACACGAAGCAGCAGGTGGATGAGGTGCTTTCTTACGCAAAAATCGTTCCCGCCGTAATCCAGAATGAAAATCATATATATTACCAGAACACAGCGCTGCAGGATTATGTAAGGCCATTCGGAACAGTGATAGAGTGCTGGTATCCGTTTGGAGGCCGGGGCAATACAAAGGACAGTTTCGGGAACCAAACAATTGTGGAGATTGCAAAACATCACGGCAAGAGTCCCGCGCAGGTTATTTTACGCTGGCAGTTGCAGGCGGGATACGTCACGGTGCCCGGTTCCGTCAATCCGGATCATATTGCAGAGAACATCAATGTGTTTGATTTTGAACTTACGCCGGAAGAAATGCAGAAAATCGCCGGGCTGAACCAGCGACGGCGATACGAGAACTGGTAAAAGAAGATAGTATGTTTTTGAGCCGGATTGATTATTAATAATCCGCGCTTGCTTTTGAGAATCAGGAATGGGGGAATCAGTATGAAACGGATAGTGTTACTGATTGTTATTGTTTTGTTGGCTGCAATTGTCATCAAAGGGCCGGATTCTTTAATCGGGCTTGCCAAAATGTCACGCTCGGCCTCAGATAACGGGGGCAGCCTGCCCAATGTTACCGGTAAAGCAACCGGTGTAACCGGGAAAAAAGTGCTGGTGGCGTATTTCAGCTGGGGCGGCAATACCCGCGAGGTGGCGAAACTGATCCACAGTAAAACTGGCGGCGATTTGTTTGAAATCAAAAAGGAAACACCCTATCCGAAAGAATATAAACCGACGACAGATGTCGGAAAACAGGAACGGGAACAGGACGCCCGGCCGAAACTGAAAGGCCCGCTGCCAGACATGAAGCAGTACGATGTAATTGTGCTGGGGTATCCTATCTGGTGGTATATTGAGCCCATGCCGGTGAAAACCTTTGTGGAAGCACAGGACCTGTCAGGCAAAACGATCCTGCCTTTTGCTACCAGCGGCGGCAGCGGTATTGAGGGAAGCGTAGCGGATTTGCGGAAAACGCTGCCGAAATCACAGGTGAAAGACGGCCTTCTGGCAAACATGACCAGCGGCATTGACCGCTGGCTGAAAGAAAACGGTCTGACGAAATAACGGACGCCCGGGCCGGTACGTTACGCAGTGAAAGACTGTGCAACAAAGTTGGTTTTTATTAATTCCACAGAGATTTTACTTGACTTACAGTTATCTTTAATGAGTACAATAATTATATCGAAGTCACGTTATTTTCTAATGGTCATATTGTTAAAGTGCAGGAGGATGCTATGAAAACTTCTTGGAAAAAGATTCTTCCCATCGTGCTGACCGCTTCTCTGGTTGCGGCCTGCGGCGGCACTGCGGCCAAGCAGCAACCGGCGCCGGAAAAGAAAGCGGAAGCCAAACCGGCAGCAGCGGCCCAGATTAACACCGACGGTTCCAAATACATTCCTATGGATAAGCGGAGCGGCGCGAAATCCGTTGTATATTTTACCCGGGACCTGAGCGCCAAAGGGCTGCAGAAGATTTATGAAAAAGTGAATCAGGATATTACCGGTAAAGTTGCTATTAAACTGCACACCGGAGAAAAGAACGGCCCCAACATTATTCCCCGTCCCTGGGTGAAGGAACTGATTGAAAAGGATATTCCGGGGGCGACGATTGTGGAAACCAATACGTACTACCATGGCGACCGTTATACTACGGAAGGACACCGGGAGACACTGAAAGTGAACGGCTGGACTTTCTGCCCGGTGGATATCCTGGACGAAGAAGGCACGGTCATGCTGCCGGTTAAAGGCGGCAAATACTTTAAGGAAATGTCCATGGGCAGCCACATCACCAGGTATGATTCCCTGGTGACCCTGACCCACTTTAAGGGACATACCATGGGCGGTTTCGGCGGCTCCAACAAAAACCTGGCCATTGGCATAGCAGACGGACGTATTGGCAAGAAAATGATCCATTCCGGTGAAAGCGGATCCCAGTGGGGCATTGGCAAGGAAGAATTTATGGAACGCATGGTGGAATCCACCAAGGCGACGGTGGACCATTTCGGGAAACACATTACCTTTATTAACGTGCTGCGGAACATGTCCGTGTCCTGCGACTGCGAAGGGACTGCGGCTGCGCCGGTAACTACGCCGGATATCGGTATCCTGGCTTCCAAAGATATTCTGGCGCTGGATCAGGCTTCCGTGGACATGGTTTACGCCCTCCATGACGGCAAAGGCCACGACCTGATCGAACGGATGGAAAGCCGTCACGGTCTGCGGCAGCTTACCTACATGAAAGAGATGGGCATGGGCAACGACCTGTACGAAATCGTGGACTTGGATAAATAGTTTAATAGTTAATCATTTAATAGTGGATCCGGGAAAATAGTTTTAGAAAGGCTTTGCCTGGGAAGGTACGATATGAGGATACGCAGCGCGACAACGCAGGACGCGGCACGGCTTCTTGCCATTTATACTTATTATGTGGAAAAAACGGCGATATCTTTTGAGTGTGAAGTTCCTTCCTTAGCGGAGTTTACCGGCCGGATTGCAAAAACACTGTTGAAATATCCATACCTCGTAGTGGAAGAGGATGGAGTAGTGGAGGGATATGCCTATGCCGGACCCTTTAAGGAACGGGCTGCCTATGATCGCTCCTGTGAATTGAGCATCTATCTGGCCCGTGACTCGAAAGGCCGGGGCTACGGCAGAAAGCTGTACGAAGCGATGGAAGCCGCATTAAAAGATATGGGAATTATGAATATGTATGCCTGTATCGCCGATCCCATTACCGAAGATGAGTACCTCACAAAAAACAGTGAACATTTCCACCGGCATCTCGGTTTTGTCAAAGTGGGGGAGTTTCACAAATGCGCCTGTAAGTTCGGGCGCTGGTATAACATGATCTGGATGGAAAAACTCATTGGAAAACATATATAATCCCAGGTAAAAACTGATAGTTGTTATTGCTTGCCAGAGAAAAGAAAAATGCGGGACATTGCTCCGTTTGGAGTACGTCCTGCATTTTTTTACTTGGTTTGTTTTTAATTAAAGAGTCGTTTTATTATCAGTAAAGAATTTGTTTAATGATTTGTATAGGAAAAAGATGTTTAGAGAGTTGCTCTGTTTTCTGCCTGTGGCTCGTATGATATAATTATAAATAGAATAACCCTGTGATTAAGAAGAGGTAGCTGGATTAACCAAGTTGAAAGTGATGGAGACGGCAGAACTGAGTTCCCGGCTGATAATTTTCGGGAAAGTGATGGGCCGGGACAGGAAGTTTCCGGCTGATGGTTTTAAGGAAAGTGGTGCAGGAAACCATGAAAATTCTGGAAATGGATCATTTTGTGCTTACCACACAAAATCTGGAAGCCTGCCTGCGTTTTTATACAGAAATGCTGGGCATGGAGCAAAAAGAAACAAATGGGAGGTTTATATTGCGGTTTGGCGCACAAAAGATAAATATACACACGCGCCCGGCGGAATTCCTGCCGGCGGCAGAGCATCCGGTTGCTGGCAGCCTTGACCTGTGTTTTGCAATTGAAGACGATATCGAAGCGGTTCTGGCAGAGTTAAAAGGTAAAAACGCCCAATTAGTAACCGGCATTGTGGAACGCAACGGTGCAAAAGGAAAAATGCGCAGCATCTATCTGCGCGATCCGGACGGCAACCTGATTGAAATTGCATCTTATCATTGAACCATGTAAGTGAGTCATGAATTCTGATATAATCCTCAAAACCGGTAATTATTTCTGAAAGACTGTGTGAACAGCAAAACTATCGTTGGAGAAAACGTAAACTGGAAGAATGGAGGTTTCCATGAAAAAGCATACGTTAAAAAAAATGTTCCTGATGCTTCCCCTGCTGGGTATTCTGGGGGGAGCTTATTTTCCGGAGCCGGCAGAAGCTGCGGAACCCTGGCCGCCAAGGGATAATTTTTTCTGGCTGGGGCAGATCAACAAAGCCAGCGATATCATCAATACGGATGAGAATCTGCTGACAAAAGAAGAAGGACGGCGTTTTGCGGCCGCCATTCAGAAGGTGCTGGATGCCGGAAACACTAAAGGGGCGGAACGCCCTACGGTGGTAATCACTTTTGAACCCTTGCTGATTAAGGCCGGCGGGCCGGACATCACCAAAATTCACGCAGGCCGGTCCAGCCAGGACATGCTGACCACGGTGAGCATTTTAATGCAGCGGGAGCAGCTGCTGGAACTTTCCGCAGCGCTGAACAGGATGACAGAAACCTTGCTTAACCTGGCCAAGGCCCATGAGGGCACGCTTATCCCGAACTATACCAACGGAGTGCAGGCGCAACCCAACAGCCTGGGGCACTTCCTGCTGGCGTACGTGGATGCCTACGAGCGTGACCAGGAACGCGTCAAAGAGTATTATAAACGCCTGAATCGTTCTCCCATGGGCGCAACGGTGCTGAACGGTACCGGCTGGCCGTTAAACCGCGACCGTATGGCTTCCTATCTTGGTTTTGACGGCATTGCTTACAACACCTATGACGCGGGACAGGTCTTTCCACAGGAAGCGCCCATAGAAATGGGCAGTATTGCCAGCAGCATTGCCATCCATACGACAAGCCTGATCCAGGAGATCATGCAGCAGTACGCCCAGCCCCGGCCCTGGATCTTATTGCAGGAAGGAAACGGCAACACGTATGTTTCCAGCGCCATGCCGCAAAAACGCAACCCCGGCATCCTGAACCGTTGCCGTACTGACAGTTCCACATTGTTAGGTCTGGCAGTTGGTGAGGCGTTCCGCGCTCATAATATTCCGGCGGGAATGGCTGATGGCCGTATTCGTGGCACGGACAGCATTGTCAAAAAGACGACCAGCGTTGTGAATCAGGTGGACCGAATTTTACAAGTGCTTGACATCCGGCCGGAACGCGCTTTGGAAGAACTGAATCTGGACTGGACCTGTTCCCAGGAAATCGCGGACGTAATGATGCGCAAACATAATATACCGTTCCGTTCCGGACATCACTTTGCTTCGGAAATTGTTACCTACGCGCGGGCCCGTGACATTACGCCGGTTGATTTCACTTATGACCAGGCCCGGGAGGTTTATCAAAACGTTGCCGCGGCAGATGCCTCACTTCCCAAAGAACTGCCTCTGACTCCCGAAGAATTACAGGAGGCGAAAGATCCGGCTGCCATTATCAGGAACCGGGCAGTAAAAGGCGGACCGCAGCACAGCGAGATGGTGATTATGTTCAGTAAGGTGCGGAAGGTATTGGACAATAACACTGCATGGCAAAAGAACGCGGCGGACAAAGTTAAAAATGCGGAATTGAAACTGAACGAAGACTTCATAAAAATGTTGTAAAAGTTTTATCCGTCAATGTGACATCACAATGACGGATAAAACAAATTTTTCAAATAAAAAGCCTCTTATACGTGTCTGCAGCAATAAAGATTTACCGCGGACATTGCTAATTGGCCTGAAATTTAGTAAAATAATTATGAAAAGAACATGAATGTAAAACCGGTGCTGAAAAGGATATAAACAATACGCAGGCTTACGTTAATTGAGGGGCTGACCGAAAAATGCGACAGGAAAACTCTTTTGGGGCAGGGGGAAAGTTCGCTTTACCTTATAACATTTCTACATAAAACAGACTGACCGTTATGGCGTAACATGTTTTAGTGTTGCGTCAGACGGTTGTTTTTTTCTGTGGGAATCCGATTACATTATGGCTGATTAAAACGGGGGAGTTTTTCATTGAACGGCAGTATTTTGATTGCAGCAGCTCTCGTATGCTGCGTCTTCGGTTTTCTTCTGAACAGAATATATGCTAAAAAGTATGGAGATCCGGCAATACAGTGGAAACCGTGTGTCCTGCAGTTTATTTGCATTGGTGGTGCTCTGACGCAGCTTCCCGGTGACGAAATGTCGTTGCGGTTTTTGTTTTGGATTATTGCAAGCATGATTTCCTGTGCAGCGGCTTTATGGATGTGCCGGCAGCATGCTAAGAGTCAACAGGCCGGACCGGGTGATACTGTTGTCGCCATGGTGGCGCAGGCGATATTACCCGTTGGCGCAGCGGTATTGGTTCTGCTGGCTGCCGGTATGATAGCGTTTGGTTTTCTTTGGGATCATTAATTCATGATAAGATTCATAGATTTTATGGGGAGGTGAAAATTCGTTATGAGAAAAAGCATGCGATTCGGTATGGCGGCGTTGTGTTTCACATTAACGTTGGCTTCTGTTATCGACACGGCAAACGCGGCTCCTAAAACGTTGAAGAATGCGGAGCGTTCCGTAGCGAACTGGTATTGGAGCGATGAGGGCGAAGTATGGCCACCTGCTGCCGGGCGGTATGAACGGAAAAATGACAACGGCGTGACAAACGCGTATATCAACGTGACGGTACTGCCGGATCAATGGCCGGTGATTACACTGCGCGCTTGTGATTACAACGGAACTGATGATGAAAAAGGCTGGGAAATGTTATCCCAGGCGCCAGCTGTCGTTCTGGGCGGACAGATTATCGGTCTGGCAATCACGGATTCCCCTCCGGACAAGAAATATATTAAAGCCGGTAAGAAACCTGTCCAGCTTCGCCTGGGCGCCCGGTTTGCCACTGGCGCCGAAGTCCAGGGCATCCATAGAGGAAACGGGACTGGGGCCATGCTGGATGATGTACAAATTAATCTGATGCATGCCGGCGTCACATCAGAAAAAGACGGGCTGGTTCTGGACTATTTTGGGCATAACGGACTGCGTTTACCAGATGTTCGTGGCAAATATGTATTGAATAAAAACCGTACGCCGCGGGCTGACGAGTTCGCCGCCTGTGCGCTGGTTGCCGCGCTGCCTCTTCGCGAAACCAACACCGACTTTACGGATAAGACGTTGCAAATCATACCGGAGGCTGTAACGGGCAGTATGATGCCGAAATACAAATACATCATTAAGAATTATGGCTTTGCCGTTAAAGTATTCCAAAATGGTAAACTGCTCCGCACCTTCATGGTGCCGAAAGATTTAAGCGCTGTGTACCGCTTCGACAGCGATGGCGGCGATGTGATGATTTACAATATCGACGGGTCGAAAGGATGATGAACAGATCCTCTGCATGGAATGGAAACAAGGGAGGATTGTATTATTCAGGTTGTTTAAAATTTATATACATTTAAGGAGGTTTGTTATTATGGATCGGGTGCGAAAAATAATAGCCCTAAGCCTTGTGGCGGTATTTCTTGTTACCGTGACAGTGTTTGCTGCCGTAAAAGGGTTTTCGTCAAAAGTATCATTTAACGGTACAAAAGGCTTTGCGTGGATGTCTTGGGCAGGACATACTTCGCAAAGGGGAGCTTATATCCTGGATAGCAAGAATAAAAGAATCGCGAATTTTAAAGTCATGAAGCCCCAAAAAGTGTATAAAAAGAATAATACAACTTACGGGTATTACTCATACCGGCTTAACATGTCCCGGTTTAAGGCCGGAAAATACAAACTGGTCACGTATAAGCCGTATTACAATTGGGGTGAAGAATATATAACGATTCCTTTTACATACCCTGGTGCTTCTTTTCTGCAATTTCATTCTACAAAGGTTATCCGGAACGATAACGGCGACCTGATGCAGCGGTTATATTTCAAACGGAATAATGCCAGAGGAAAAGGTTTGCATTTCCAGATATTCAACAATAAAAATCAACTGGTGCGCAGTTTCAACTTCAAGTCGAGTAATTCCAACCAGTGGTTCTGTTTCGACTGGAACGGCTGGGCCACAAAGAATTCGGGCAGACGTTCTCCCCGAGGTGTATATACGATTAAGTACTGGGTTGACGGCAGATCGCCCCGTACGGCAAAATTCAGGCTGGCACTGTAAGGAGGCGTAAGGACATGAAACGAAATATTAAGATAACAAAGCTTGCGGTTTTTATGCTGACGCTGATTGTAATGCTGGCCGTTTCCGCTGTGGGTATGGCTAAAGGCGGCGAGGAATGGAAAAAGGCGGAAGGCAATTATACCTGGAAAGAAAGCTCCCAGTACAACAACGGGCACCTCATCATTAAACCCATGGAAGAAGGTCTCTTCCTGTTTGAATTTGACGTAATGCGGGGCAGTGAAGCGGAAGACAGTTCATATGATTTCAGTACGGCCGGCATTTTACTGGTCAATGATAACGGCGTGGGCGAAGCTGAATTTGATGTAGATAAAAAACCGGTGAAACTGACATTTACCCTGAAAGACAAAACGATTACCGTGAAACAGGAAGGCTCCATGCCGGCTGATGTGAGCGGCGCTTATGAGTTTATGGAAAAGGGATTTGATGTTTCGGAAGCGGCGGCGATGGCAGTCCTGGAAGGAATTTCCCCGGTAAAGACCAGCCTGAACAGTGCTAACAGACCGTACCGGCTGATATATGCTCATGAAGCCGTTGGAGGTTGGTTCTATGATATACGGGCCATTCATCAGCCAGATAACAAACTGTTTGCCCGGTTTCTGGTGGCAGCAGACCTGACTGCGGTCTACCGCAACGATGATGTTAAGAACCCGAAGCTGATTTACGGTTCTCCTGCTACCATGCTCACGACAAAGAAAGCGCCCCTGTTACCGGAAGAAGAGGAAGAAGAAGAGGTTCCCGTGCCGGAAGGGGCTACTGAGGAAAAGACAGATGGGAAAGATGCAGACGCCAAGGACAACCTGTTTACTGTCAGTGCCGTGGTGAATGTGGAACCGGCAGACCCTGCCATTAAAGTAGGGGAAAGCAGCAAACTGACAGTTACCGTTCCTGGCAATCTGAAATATAAATTGTCCGATTTAAAATCCAGCGCCGACGACAAGGTCAGCGTGGCCAGTGACGGTACGCTAGCCGCCAAAGCTGACGGTGTGGCGACGATCACCGGAAAATTAACCGTAGATAATGCCTCCCGTGATTTTAAGGTGGAGGTAACCGCTTACGTCCCAAAGCTGGAGTGCAATGCACTGCCTGCACACGTAGACGTTAACGAAAAGTTGGAGTTGTCAACTTACATCACCGGACAGGAAGGGGAGGTAAAGCCCCAGTGGAGCGTCAGCGACAGCAAGATTGTAGAAATTAAAGACGGCGTGCTTGTGGGTAAGGCTGACGGCGTTGCAGATGTGACTGCAAAAAACGGTGATATGACCCGCACCTGGAAGGTTGCGGTAGGAAAGGCAGAGCTGCCAAAACCCAAAGCAGGAGAAGCGGACGACAGTGACTTTGATATTTTTGACCTGTTAATCATTGGCCTGCCGATAGTTCTGATTGGCGGCGGTATCTGGATGTTCATGAAACGGAAAAAGAAATAAAAAGAAACCAGATAGTAACCAAGTGCATCCGTCCGTTATTTAAAGGCGTGCGCACAGCGATTCGTTTGTGGCTTGCTGCGGACGGATGCTTTGCCGCTTTTGAAAGGACTTGTTGGCAATGAGTAAAGAAAAAGAGCATCTTGTGGTTAAAGCCAGTGGTCTGGGGATTTGCCTGTTTATTCTTTTCTTTGGAATTCTGGCCGGGGATATTGTCCTTTCCAATGAGGATATGGAGTTTTTTCCGAAATCCGTTATCCTGCTGACGGCTTCAGTCTGCGCGGGGATTTCTTTTCGGCTGCTGTTGAAAAGAGGCTTTGCCTGGGACCGCATCGGTGAAACGGATTTTCAGGAAAAGAAGAATTCCCTGAACCGCCGGATCTATGAGTTTTTCCATCCCTTTAAAATCAAATATGAAGATGCCCCGCCGGATTCCACTGTACTGGAGAAAAAACTGACGGTGTTTAAGCAGGAATACGCAGGCTTCTGTAAAGGACAGGAATTACGGTATACCGTGACGAATTTTTACCGGCATATACTGCAACTTCAGAAAAAACGGCTGGACCGGTTGGGCTTACGTATGGAAGTTTCGTTGGAGCGTAAGTGCTATACACAGGAAACACCGGTACGGGAGAGCTGTTTCTTTGACGGATGCTTTCTTCATACCGCTGCCAGTGAAAATGTGGCAGGCTTTTACCGGTATCTGCAGGGAAATCGTACGGTTTTCGAACAGAGAAATAACGACTGCGCGGATTATGACCTGATAGGAGCTCTGAAGGCAAGGGACGGGCAGGCAGTGACCTGCCCCAGCTGCGGCGCAAAGGCAAAAATGGAAGAAATGACTTCCGGCTGTCCTTATTGCGGGGTAAAATTCCGTATGGAAGATTTGTCGGAGCGTGTGTCCGGTTTTGCGCTGCGGAAGGATTACCGGCTGTTGGAAACAGTTTTTCAGGGAAAACTGTACGCATATGCCAAAACAATAATCTTTGCGGTTGCCTTGATGCTGTGCGCGCTCGCCGTCTGGTGGATGAAACCGCTGGAAGGACTGACGGTTGCTGGTTTTTCCTATAGCATTGGTGTATTTCTTTTTACAGCAGTCCTCTGCCTGTTGGTTACCATAGTGTCAGTTATGGTAATCTCGATTCCTTTGCTGGCAGTTCTGGGGGTTGCCTACCGGATGATGCGTCCTTCCCTGTTTCCCCACGTAAGGCGGGAACGCCGGACCGATACCCATTGGAAAGATGCAGTCCGGTTCGATAAAAACTTCTCTTTGCAGGACTTTTTCGCTAATGTGGAAAACAAGCTGAGCGGGATTCATTTTGCGGATACGGAAGAACAGGTCAATGCGTTTTCCTGTCTCAGCCTGACAGATTTCCTGCCGGGGTACCGGGATGTCGCGTCCTGTTCGTTTGACAGTCTGGAACTGTTGGATTTCCGGGTGGACGGCGACCGTCAACTTGCCCGGGTACGGGCGGAGATGGAGCTTCTTCGCTGGCGCAACGGAACTATGAAGGAAGAGAAAGAAAGTGTTGAACTGCTGCTGGCAAAAGCGGCTTCCTGCCTGGCACAGGCGGTCTTTGAACCGATAGTGCTACGGTGTCGGAGTTGCGGTTCTTCTCTGGATCTGATGGAAGGACGGCGATGTCTGTACTGCGGCAGAGAAATGGAATTGGAAAACTATGATTGGTCCATCAGAGAATATAAAATTGTGTAAAACCGGTACAGAATAATCAGAAAAAAGATTTGCGATTGGAGACTGAACATGAAAAGAGTATTTGCTGTCTGCCTGCTCCTGCTTTCATTTTTGTGCTGCCTGCCTGCTTTTGCCGCTGCGGCGGGCCAGACAGGCAAAAAGGATTATGAACTGATTTCCCCGGAGAGTTACGAAGGATACTGGGAAGAAAAGAAAGAAGGACGGTTACTCATGGCTGTTACGCCGACGGAGGAACCAGGTTGGTATGATGTGGCTGTCACTTTACGCGAAAAGCGTCCGAAGATGGATGTATATATGATGCGGGCACACTATCAGGAAGATGGCAGCATGTATTATGAGAACTGCCTGTTTGTGCTCCGCAAGGTGAAAAGCGACGGCAGCGTGAAGGATAAAGTAAAGTATCGCAACGGGTCAGGGCTTTTATATTACAGTTTTGATGAAAATGTCCTGTATTGGACCGACTACACGCTGAAGCCGGAAAAGCGTGTGCTTACTTTTATAAAAACAGCTTCGCCTGATACAGACGAAGCCAAGTGAAGTGACAAAAAAGATTATAGTTTTTATAATATAAACAGGGAGCACGGACCAACAAGCCGTCGCTTCCTTTTTTATTGATTATCGGAAAACGTGTTTTCTTTCATGAAATGATACCCGAATACAATAATGCGGAAGACCCAGTCGACGAACATGGCATACCATACCCACAATACGTTTTTGTGCCAGAGGTCAATAAAGAGATAGGCCAGCCCTACACGGAATACCGCCATGGCAAAAACAGCGACTTTCATGGTAAAGGCTGCTTTACCGATGGCCCGGAAATAATAGGGTAACAAAAACGCGACCGGCCAGATAATCATGGCTGCGGAATGGGCAAGAATGAGATCTTCCGCCAAACCGGCGGAAAGGGGCGACAGGTTATAACAGCCGACCCAGAAACTTCTGCCTATGATTAATACGGAACAGATTATGGCAAGGAACGCATAATTCAGGTATAAAAGAATCTTTGCGTAATACTTGGCCTGTTCCGGTTTCTTTGCTCCGTAACACTGGCCCACGACAGTGATCATCCCGGCTCCCAGCGCGTTCCCGGGCAGGTACAGATAGGTTGCCAGGTTGGACGCGACCGCGTATGCTGCTATGGATGCAGTGCCCAGCGTAGACACCAGGCTTTGCAGCAGGATCTTTCCAAAATTGAACAGACCGCTTTCCACGCTGTTAGGGATTCCGATAGACAGGATTTTCCGGATAATCTCTCTGTCCGGCTTTAACTGTGAAAAAGCATAAATCCGGATTTCTTTACCGAAACGCTGCAGGCTGTACACCATAAACAGTGCCGCCGCCATCCTCGCGAGCAGGGTTGGAAGGGCTACGCCTGTCACGCCCATGTGGAACCCGAAGATACAGATTGCGTTGCCGATAATATTGAGCAGGTTCATTCCCAAAGACACCAGCATGGCCAGCTTTGTATTACCGGATGCCCGGAAAATGGCTGCTGCCGAATAATAAATTGCCAAAAAAGGGAAAGAAGCGGCGGTAAATAACAGGTATTTGACTGCGTCTTCCATAACCCGGCTTTCAACCTGCCCGAAAATCACCGACAGCAGGGAAGTTCCTTTTAACAGAAACGCCGCCGCGATGCAGAGCATCAGCGAGGTGGTGATAAATAGCATTTGTCCGCCGCTTTTACCTGCGGCTTTGTAATTCCCGGCGCCGATGAACTGGGCGCAGACTACCGTCCCTCCTGCGGTAAGGGCGAAGAGGACCTGAATCACCAGCATGTTTACGGAATCCACAAGGGATACGCCGGAAACGGTGGCTTCACCTACATAGGCAACCATCAGCACATCCACCATGCCTACCAGTACCGAAAGGAGCTGTTCCACCACAAGAGGCCACAGCAGGTGAAACAAGTGGTGTTTACTGAACAGTAATTCTGAATCAGGAGTGTTGTTGAAATGATTTGTCATTTTGTGCTCTTGCTATTCTACTTTAAGTTTCAAAGATGAAATTTCTGCCAGGGTTTGGCGTTGTTTATTGTGAGTGTGTTAATGAATGCATCTGCGGTTACGTAAGGCAATCGGATGATTTACAGATAACCTGTGTGTTCCAGCAGCACTTTTATCCCAATCAGGCACAGGACCAGGCCGCCGGCCCGGGTCGCGTGATTCCGGAAGCGTTCTCCCAACTTGAACCCGATGGTGCCGCCCAGAAAAGAAATGATAAAAGTGATCACGCCGATGAGCAGCGAACTGGTCCAGATGTTCACATCCAATACGGCAAAGCTGACACCCACAGCCAGGGCATCGATGCTGGTGGCAACAGCCAGCAGGAACATGCGCTTCACACCGTAGCTTTCAATCACTTCGGCGTCTTCACCGGCTTCCCGGATCATGTTGATGCCGATGTACAGCAACAGGAAGAACGCAATCCAGTGGTCATATGCTTCGATGTATTCTACGGCCCAATAGGCTGTCCAGTAGCCGATGACCGGCATGAGGAACTGGAATGCGCCGAACCAGGCGCCGAACTTGACTGCTCCTGCAAACCGGGAAGAGGGTGCCAGCGCCAGACTGCCGCAAATGGATACGGAAAAGGCATCCATGGCCAGGCTTACTGCGATTAATAAAAGTTCAAAAAAGCTCATGGTGATGTCTCCAGTTTATAGCTGTAAAGATGTACGGATTAACCGCTGAAAAGCAGTCAAATTCACTTATTTGGCTGACAGTTGCTGCTTGTCTGTCGTATCCAGGTAATGTTTGGCAAAGGAAAAACCGGCGCCCCGTACTTCATTAACTTCGGAAATGGTAAAGAACGCATCCGGGTCCGTGGCGGATATTAGCTGGGTGATAGGGTACAGCTTCCGCCGGGGAATTACGCACATGATACATTTCCCCTGCCTGCCTGTGTAGGCTTTTTCAACGTAAAACATAGTAGCGCCGGCGTCTTCCGCAAGGATTTGCTGCCGGATTGTTTCGCTTTCATCTGAAATAATAAACAATTGTATCTGTGACTTGCCCATGAGCATGATCCTGTTCATGGTCATGGTGAAAAGCGCCAGTACGAAAATGCCGTACAGGATTTGTTCTATACTGGAGAAAAATGCCTGGCTGCATAAAACAAGTCCGTCGATAACATACAACAAGGCAGACACGTTGAGATGAAAGTATTTATTAAGAATCAGCGCAGGAATGTCTGTTCCGCCGGAAGAACCGCCGGCCCGTAAAAGAAGCCCGATGCCTCCGCCCATCAGCACGCCGCCGAAGACAGCTGCAAGCATGATATTATCAGTGACCGGTTTACCCGCGATGGGCAGCTGTTCCAGCAACGACATAGCCAGTGGGTAGAGAATGGAATTGGCGATAGTTGTAAGCGCGAATTTTTTTCCTAAACAGACGAAGCCGGTTACAAAAAACAGCATATTGATTATAAACACTGTGGCTGAAAGCGGAAAGGAAATATAATGCGTCAGTGCCAGCGCGATACCTGTGGAACCGCCCAGGATGATGCCCTGGGGCGCGATAAAAATGATAACAGCAGCCGCTACGGCAAAATTGCCCAGCAACATAGCCACAATGCTGTTAGTGATGCTTTTGTTCATGGTAATGCTTGTCCCTCAAAATCAAATAATAATTTATAGAAGTTCCTTGTATTTCGAAATCACTTCGTCCCGCAGCGTCAGAAAGTCGTATACGGCGTCTTCCGACAACACACCGCGTTTTAAATCCCGGGGAAGTTTGCCTGCCTCATCGTCGGCAAAATCTTTTTGCCATTGCCTGCCTGCATAATACAGTTCCAGTTCGCGTATCTCTTCTTCAAGAGCAATGTAACGATTCAGCGCCTCCTGTAAATCCCGTACGGCTTTGCTGCTTTTATCCAGTATTTCTTCCATCCGGTAAATCCGTGCAATCTGTGATTCACTGGCTTTTGCATCTTCATTTATTATGTCGGGCTGCCTTAAGTCCTGCATCATAAAAAACTCCAGTTTCTTTGATATTATAATTCTAAATTATATCACAACAGCACAAGAAATGTTATAATAAAATTGACCATGGAATGAAATTTTCTAAATTTAGAATAACTTTATAAATTAGAAAAACTTAACACAGTTATATGATATGGTATAATATAAACAGAAATCCCCTGAATTAATATACGGAAAGAACTGGAAGGAGCAGTGAACCATGATTAAATTTGCCCACAATAATTTTAACGTACTGAACTTGGAAAAAAGCATGGCGTTTTATGAGGAAGCGTTAAACCTGAAAGAAGTCCGGCGGGTAGAAAAACCGGATTTTACATTAGTTTATTTAGGCGACAACGGCGAAACGCCCCATACGCTGGAACTGACCTGGCTGAAAGACCGTAAGGAACCCTATAACCTGGGAGAGAATGAATTCCATCTGGCTTTTGTTACCGATGATTATGAAGCCTTGCATGAAAAACACAAGAAGATGGGCTGCATCTGTTATGAAAATCCGGTGATGGGCATCTATTTTATCAACGACCCGGACGGCTACTGGCTGGAAATCCTGCCGGTACGGTGAGGTTGGGAAACGTTTATAAAATTAATTTATGCGATTTCCGGCAGGGTATGTGTCTGGATTAATCAGTGGTTCAATAAAAATCTGAGAATTTAGAGAGGCTAATTATGCGTATTCTTGTAATTGACGGACAGGGCGGCGGTATCGGCCGTTCTTTAGTGGAGTTGCTTGTTAAAAATTTTCCGGATGCGGAAGTCGGGGCGACCGGTACGAATTCCATCGCTACGGAAACCATGCTGAAAGGCGGCCCGTCTTTTGCGGCCACTGGTGAAAACGCGATTTTGTTTAATGCAGCAGAAGCAGATGTAATCATCGGGCCGGCGGGCATCATCATGGCCAACGCCCTGCACGGGGAAATCAGCCCGGCTATTGCCATGGCAGTTTCTTCCAGCAAGGCAAAGGTGGTGCTGATCCCCATGAATCACTGCCGGGCTTACATTGCCGGCGTAGAAGAAAAGAAGGTTGCGGAATATCTCCAGGACGCTGTGGACATTATACGGAAGATTGCGGAAAAATGAACTAAACATCTGAGGAAATGTTTGCATAATTATTCCGACACATGTTATAATGAATTGTCACAAGAGTGACGGGCTTCGCAAAAGCGAAGCAAAGCACTAACAGTTTTGTCCTTAACTGAATACAAATGCTAAAGCTATGAAGGCTTACCGGTTCCGGAAGGAGCCAGCCGCTTCATAGCTTTTTTGTTTTCTGTGCAGCATAGTTGCAGGAGTGAGCGGAAGAGTTGCTCATAAAAAACAGCGAGGCCGAAAAAAGTGCATGATTGCAAGCTGGACAGGCAACCAGGAAACTAATTATGTAAGCGGAATAGATTGTATCCGGCTTTTACGAAGTATGCCGGCATTATGGGAAGGAGAAATGTAATATGAAGGTGAAGAAGCTTTTATGTGTTATTATGCTGGCTGCACTGGTATTGTCCAGCTGTGCCGGGGAAAAGAAAAAAGAAGCGGCGGTGTTCAAGGTGGGCGTGCCCCACTTAATGGCTACGTACGATCACACGAAAGGGTATGACGGCTGGTCCACCACGCGTATCGGGGTAGGCGAAACCGTTTTGAAGTTCGATGCAGACGGAAAACTGGTTCCCTGGCTGGCAGACTTTGACGGGAAGGTGTTTACGGTAAAGAACGTAAAATTTACCGACGGCAGCAGGGTGACTGCCAAAGATATCTGCGACAGCCTGACCGATTCCTGTGCAAAGAACGTCCGTGCCAGAGAAGTGATGAAGAACAGCAGCTGGAAAGTGCTGACGGACAACACGTTTGAATATGTTGGCGAGAAGTCTGTCCTTACCGATCCCGTGTTCTGCATTGCCAAAGGCGGCAACGTGTATACCGGCGGCAAGGTAATTTTCTATTCCGCCGAGAAAGCGGTGGTAGAGCGTAACGGCAGAAAATATGAATACCTTGCCATAGGTCATAATGCTACCCGGGGCATGGCTATTGAAACGGGAGATGTAGATGTTGTGTTCGATGTTGACCCGCAGTATTACAAAGGACGCGAGCATGAAGAAGTCGGCGGGGCCCGTACCATCATGAGCAGGATGAACATGGCGCCGGGCCGGCCGTTAAGCGATCCGAAGCTGCGTAAAATTCTGGCGGAGTGCATCAATCTGCAGGATATGGAAAAACCGCTGCGGGGTTATGTGGTCTGCAATCCTAACTATTCCCGCTATACAAAATCCAATCGGATTTATAATCCGGTAAAAGCAGATAAGCCGGTCACCCTGAAGATGGTGTTCTACGAAAGCCGGCCGGAATTCAAAATAATTGCGGAAGCCACCCAGCTCCAGGCCAAAAAGGCAGGCATCGACATCAAACTGCAGTCGGTGCACGTGAACGCGCTGCGCGACGTGGAAGTGAGCGGCGATTATGACCTTGTTCTTTCGTCTACAACCAATATTCAGAGCGGTACTGTGGAGAATTATTACCGTCTGTATTTCGACAGCAAAAGCCCGGAGAATCATACCAGATACAACAATCCTGCTTTCGACAATGCAAAAACCCTGCAGGAGATGCAGGACATCCTCGACAAAGATTATGCGGTCATCGTGTATGGCAACCCGCTGCACAACCGGGTCAGCAAGAAAAAAATGGTAAAGCTGAACCCGCTGGACTTTTACTATGACGTGGAGGAAGTGAAATAGCGGCAATGCATAAAGAAATGCCGTCAACCATCACTGTGATGATTGGCGGCATTACTGTTTGGTCATTCAAAGGGCTGGTAGATTCCCTCTGCCCTTCTGCGGGTTGCCGTCTGGGAAATATAGGTTCCTTCAATAACCTTGAAGCCCCGGCGTTCTATAGTCTTTTTCAGATAATTCCTGAAGGGGCAGGGCAGGCGGTGATGATTCTCCGAGCAGATACAGGTGGACAGATGGATTACAACATCTTCTTTCTTTTCTTCATTGGCCAACAGCCGTTTTTCCAGATTTTCGATTTTTACATCGATCCCCGCTCCGCAGCAGCCGCCGCAGTTCATGACCATGTAACGTGCTCCTTCCGGATATCCTTCCATTTTCCCGCTGCGCTGGGTAAATGCTTTCATGCAATTATAGCCGGAGCAGCGCTTGGTCACCAGTTCGCACTGTACGATTACCACTAATTTTGACATGTTCATCCTCCTTAACAACATTATTTCAGCTTGAAATCTGTATAATCAGGGTTTATAATATAGAAAAACAAATACGATAGCCTGAAAGAAACGTTGGTTGAAAAGCCAGCGGTTTTTGTTTTTGTGAAGATTTTGGAAGACACAGGCGGATATGTAAACGAATGAAACAGTCTTTCCGTAACGCTTTGGAGGCGATATTTATGAGTTCGGATATGAAACGTAATTTTGCATTACTGTCAGGACCGCTGGCGTTTTTGCTGCTGCGGTTCACGGCGCAATCCTTTGGCAGCGCGGCGGCAAGCGCCCTGGGAATGGCGGCCTGGATGGCGCTGTGGTGGGTATTCCGTCCGGTGGGAATTGCGGTGACGGCGCTGTTGCCGATTGCCGTCAATGCAGTATTGAATCTGATTCCCAGCGGGCACGTAATCAGTAATTATTTTTCGGAAATCGTGGTACTGCTGCTGGGGGCCGACCTGATTTGCCTGACCTGGAGCCGTACCGGTCTGGACCGGCGTGTGGCTGTGAAAGCGTTGTGCGGTATCGGCACATCCATGCGGCAGCAGATCCTGGCATGGCTGGGAGCATCGGTAGTTCTCTCCGTCTTTCTGCCGAACGTGGTGGTAGCGGCGATTCTTTGTCCCATTGCGGCAGCCATGCTGAAGTTTGTGAACGGCGGCAAGAATCCGGATGTCCGGCAATCTGCGCCGATTCTGCTGGCAATTGGCTGGGGCAGTGGCATCGGCGGCTTCGGCTCTCCCATCGGCGGCGCGGCAAACCTGGTTGCCATTGCCTACATGGAACAGCTTACGGGACATGAATTCATGTACGTGGACTGGGTGCTGCGGTTTGTGCCAATCCTGTTTCTGGTTTTTCTTTTAAACCTGTTCTTTCTCTGGCAGATCAATCGCACTACACAGGATTTAAACGGTTCAGCTTCCTATTTTAAAAAGTTAAGTGAAGAGTTCGGACCGTTGAAGCGGGGCGAAAAAATAGGGCTAACGTTATTTGTGCTGGCTACACTCCTGGCGTTCCTGCGTCCTCTTTACGCGGAACTGTTGCCCGGGCTGAAGCCTGCTTATTCATTTCTGACGTTGGGCTTGCTGATGTTTGTGCTGCGTGATGAGAACGGTGAAGTGATGCTGGACTGGAAATATGCGGAAAGCCATGTCATGTGGGGCATGATGTTCCTTTTTGCCAGCGGTATGGCCCTGGGACGCATGCTGATTGAAACCGGAGCGGTAAAGCAGTTGACGGCTTTGATTGCCGCAAGCGGGCCTTCCGGCGGGCTGGGAACCATTGCGCTGTTTGCAGCGTTCGGTTGTTTTCTTACAGAAATGTCCAGCAATACGGCGGCCGCTTCCATCGCGCTGCCGGTGGTCATCAGCATTACCCAGACTCTCAGGCTGAATCCGGTGCCCTATATGCTGCTTACGGTAGTGGCAGTGAACTGCGCCTACGTTCTGCCGGTTTCTACCCGCGCGATTCCTGTATCTTACGGACTGGACGCCGGGCTGCAGATTCGCAAGGGCCTGAGGCTGACTGTTCTCAATGTACTGCTGGTAACGGCTTTGGGCTGGTTCTGCATAAACTATGTACCGTTTTTCGCAAGGTTTTAAATTATACTACTTCTTTCAAAATTCTGATCAGTTCACGTACGGTTTCTTCTTTTGTTGCCCAGCTGGTGACAAAGCGGATGACGGTTTTGCCGGGGGAGGTCTTTTCCCAGAAGCTGTAAACGACACCCTTTTCGTCCAGTCTCTTGATCACAGTATCGGGCAGTTCCACAAATTGCTGGTTAGTGGGAGAGTTGATAGAAAGTTGTAAACCTGCATCCAGAAAGCCCTTTTGTAAGATCTGTGCGAGCCGGATGGCGTGGGCGCCGATTTCATTATACAGGTTGTCTGTAAACAGGGTATCAAACTGGATTCCCAGCATATGCCCTTTGGCCAGCAGCGCGCCGTGCTGTTTGACCCGGGTCAGGAAACGGGCGGGCATATTGTTTTTGGTAAATACGACGGCTTCCCCGAAAAACGCGCCGCATTTGGTGCCGCCGATATAAAACACATCACAAAGGCGGGCAATATCCTGCAACGTAACATCCGTACCGGGAGCTGTCAGCCCGTAGGCCAGCCGGGCGCCGTCCATATATAAAGGCAGTTTATACTCATGGCAGGTCTGCGATATGGCTTCCAGTTCCTCTTTGCTGTACAGTGTGCCATATTCGGTCGGGTGGGAGATATAGACCATGCCGGGGAAAACCATGTGCTCATGGTTGCCGTCCTGCCAGAACCCGCTGGCAAGTTCCCGGAGTTCTGCCGCCTGTATCTTTCCTTCATGCTGGGGCAATTCCAGCACTTTATGGCCGGTAAATTCAATGGCTCCGGCTTCGTGGGTGCTTACATGCCCCGTGAGGGCTGCCACGACCCCTTCGTAGGACGCCAGCATGGTGTCAATGACGACCTGGTTGGTCTGGGTTCCGCCAACTAAGAAGAAAACTTCCGCTTCCGGGCAGGCGCAGGCCTTACGGATTTTTTCCGCTGCGCCGGCGCAGTAAGCATCGCTGCAGTAACCGGGATTCTGCTCCAGATTGATTTCTGCCAGCCGTTTCAGAATTTGCGGATGGGCGCCTTCGCTGTAATCGTTTTGCAAACTGATCATGTTCTACAACTCCTGTTCACTACATTTAGTTTTTCGCTATTACCTCAGGCCTGTTTATGCTAATAACTTTAATATTCATTATATCATATTCAAAGGGTTCCACGAGGAACTCTTTTATAAACGATTTTTGGGAATAGCAACTTGATTTTAGAGCTGAATCAGCAGATAATTAACCGGTTGTTTAAAGTAAAACACCCTGCATGTCTTTCGGATTACCGGAAACGTACAGGGTGTTCTTTTTTAACTTCACTGACGGCGGAAGCTCTGAAACCGCATACCGCAAGGGTGTCTCACGTCCTTACGGCAAGAGGAGGAGTGAAGTTAAAGGACAACGGTGTGAAAAAGGTTTCACCGGCTGCCCTTATAACAACCACGCCCGCTGCGGCATGGTTATTATTGAAAAGGGCCGGCTGCTGTTACAGCCGGCGAAAAGAAAAAACTACACGGCAACCATTATTTGCCGGCAGGTCCGATCATAGCCAGCATGGTACCAGCTGCTACAGCGGTACCGATAACGCCTGCTACGTTGGGACCCATGGCATGCATCAGCAGGAAGTTGGAAGGATTAGCCTTCTGACCAACAACCTGGGATACACGGGCAGCCATCGGAACTGCGGATACGCCCGCGGATCCGATCAGCGGATTCACTTTACCACCGGAAGAAATCTTCATCAGCTGGCCAAAGAGACAACCCATGGCCGTGCCGGCTGCGAAAGCAACCAGACCTAAGCAGATAATCAGGATAGTCTGGTATTTCAGGAACTTGTCTGCTTCCATGGTCAGGCCGGTACCAACGGACAGGAAAATCGTTACGATGTTCATCAGCGCGTTCTGGGCAGTGTCGCTCAGACGGTCCAGGCAGCCGGCTTCCTTATACAGATTACCTAACATCAGCATACCGATCAGGGCGCATACCGGAGGTAACAGTAAGGAAATGAAAATGGTGGAAGCAATCGGGAAAATGATGCGTTCAAACTTGGTTACGGTACGCAGCTGGTCCATTTTGATCATGCGGTCGGCTTTGCTGGTGCACAGCGTCATGATAGGCGGCTGGATCAGCGGAACCAGAGACATGTAGGAGTAAGCAGCTACGGCGATAGCGCCCAGCAGATGGGGAGCCATCTTAACGGTCAGGTAAATAGCGGTCGGGCCGTCAGCGCCGCCGATAATACCGATAGAAGCCGCTTCACGCAGGTCGAAGCCTAACAGCATAGCGCCGATTAAGCAAACGAACACACCGCCCTGGGCAGCAGCGCCCAGCAGCAGGGTCTTCGGGTTAGCCAGCAGCGGACCGAAGTCGGTCATGGCGCCGACACCCATGAAAATCAGCGGAGGGAATACTTCGTGGTTGATACCGTACAGGATAACCTGCATAACGCCGGGTTCATCAAAGAAGCCGGTCTTGGGGATATTGCCCAACAGGCAGCCGAAGGCGATGTTGGACAGCAGCAGAGGTTCGAAACCCTTGCCGATAGCCAGGTAGAGCAGAATCAAGCCTACCAGGAGCATGATTACGTTACCGCTGGTCAGACCCTCGAAACCGGAGTCATTCCATACGGACTGGAGAGAAACAATTAATGCTTCCATAAATACGTCCTCGATTCTTTACACAATTTTTGTTTCGGGTAAACAGCTGGAAAATCTCCGCGAATTTTCCAGGATGAAAAAATCGCAACTGCAAAACTTTGGAATATACCGGCTGCCGCCTGTGAGCCACGGCAGCCGGGACAAAACTGAGATGATCTGAAACCTTATGTAATGGAAGATTCTCCGCAGATTATTTGCCGGGGAAGAAAGGCCAGAACATAGGAATCAGAATCAGGGAGATTACAAAGCAAACGATTACCAGACCGGTACCTGCTTTTACGTAGTCCATAAATTTGAATCCGCCAGGACCTAATACCAGGGTGTTCGGAGGCGTGCCTACCGGGGTAGCGAATGCGCAGGATGCTGCAACTGCGATAGCCATCAGAACGGCTGCCGGATCAGCGCCCAGCTGTTTGGAAATCGCGATACCGATCGGGCACAGCAGAGCTGCAGACGCCGTGTTGGACATGAACTGGGTCAGACCGCAGGACAGGATAAACAGTACAGCGGTCACGATCATCGGGGACGGGGTCCCGCCCATCAGGCCAACGGCCCATTCAGCGATAACTTTGCCGGCGCCGGTTTTACTCATGGCAGAGGATACAGGCATCATGCCGGCGAACAGGAAAATGGTTACCCAGTCGATGGATGCATAGGCCTGTTTTTCAGTTAAGCAGCCGGTCAGAACAGCAACGATGGCGCCGGTGATGGCAGCCATTTCCAGGGTAACGCCTTTGATACCCAGAGCCATGGTCAGAACTACGGCTAACAGGATAACGCCGGAAACAACCATCTTGCTGGAAGAAGTTTCGTTCGCTTCGATTTCCTGTTCAACTTCCGTATCTTCGGAAATGACCCGTTTCGGGAGCAGGTGTTTGCCGATGAACATCATGTAAACCAGACCTGCCAGAGTCAGGGGAATACCGATCTTCGCGAATTCAAAGAATCCGAAAGCGCGATAGCCGGCCTGTTCCAGAGCGCCGGAAGCGATGATGTTAGGAGGCGTACCTACCAGGGTGATGATACCGCCGAGGCCGCAGGCGAATGCCAGAGGCATCAGTTCGGTAGAAGCAGGGATCTTTGCTGCTGCGCACACGCCCAATACTACAGGCAGCAGGCAGGCAGCCGTACCGGTGTTGGACAGAACGGAGGATAACCCCGCACCAACCAGCATAACGCCGATCATCAGGCTGTTTTCACCGGTACCGGTGAGTTTAACGACGGTTTCACCGATTTTCTGGGCCAGGCCGGTGTAGAACATAGCAGCGCCTACAACGAACATGCCGGCGAACAGAACAACGGTGGAGTTGGACAGGCCGCTGAACACCTGCTTAGCCGGGATAAATCCCAGCAGGCCGCAGGCGATAGAGCCGGCCATGGCGGTAACTGCCAGAGGAATGATTTCGGTAACGAAGAATAAGGCAATCACCGCGAGAAGAATAAGACATTTTGTGGACTGAGCCATAATAACTCCTCCTTTTTAATGAGTCCCACATACTTGCGTCTCACAGTTGCATTTATAAAGTAACACGTTTGGCGTAATCCTGCATTGACTGAAAGTAGGAAGGGGATGAGCCGATTCGTTATGAGAGTAGTTCTTATTGTGTAATTTTGACGATAGAAGTATGAGTGTTTAAAATTATTATAAATTTATAGCAAAAGAAGTAATACTTTAGAATTAGCAAAATGGTTTACAAAAATCTTAAACCCTTTATGTATTGCGCAATTTGAAACTATTGCATATACTTGTGGCAGGTGAAGAATACTTCTGTAGAATTATTTTTTGAGTTAGTATAAAAGAGGTTGAGCATCATCATGAAAAAGAAGACGGGTTCTGTTGATCAGTGGATTCAGTTCATTGGTAAAGACAAACTGCAGACATTTCAGGATAATTTTGCCAGGGCCTACGGGGTCAGCATGATTTTTCTGGACATGGATGGGAATCCGTTAACTGTAGGTTCCCAGAATTCCCTGTTTTGTTTTACCATTCAAAAGGAACATGCTGTGCGCTGCCAGGAGAATTTCCAGATGGACAGGGAGACCATGCAGAAAGGGGAATCCTTCATCCACGTATGTCCTTTCGGGATTGCATGTCTGTATGTCCCGGTTTATTTTAATAACAGGCTGACCGCTTTTGCCGGAATCGGGGGACTTACTTACGAAAACAGCACCATCCCCGAAAACCTTAAACAGCGTTTTCATATTACAAGCTACAGCAAGGAAGCTACCTGGAACATCCTTACGCTTCTGGAAAGCATGCTCCGGCTGCTGAATGTGAACTGTACTGTTTCGCAGAAGGATACGGTACAGAAGCAGGAAGACGCGCTTCCGGTTAAAGTGCGGGATGAACGCATCAGCCGGCGGGAACAGGAGATAGTGCAGCTGCTGTGCAAGGGCTATACCAATAAACAGATCGCCCGGCAGCTGTTTATCAGTGAAACCACCGTTAAGACCCATATCAGCAACATTCTTGCAAAGCTGAACCTGCATGACCGGATGCAGATTGTAGTATACTATTATAATAAGATTAACGGCGCAGAAGCGTCAGATACGAATAATAATGAAGAAACTGATTGAACGGATATCCGGGCTGCTGAATGAATGGTATCATGATTTAACGGTCCGGCTGATTTTTACCATTTCCCTGTTTGTTCTATTGCCGATTGCGCTGATTACATTCTTTTCCACCCGCTATCTGGAGGAACAGTTCAGCCGGAACCAGGACCGGTACCTGCGCTCTACGCTGGCGATTGTCATCAGCGAGATGCAGCAGCGGCAGGGCAGTATCCGTAAAGCAGCTACCTGTATAGCGCAGGAAGTGAGTACGCCCCAGGCAGTCGAACAGCAGGACACCAGGGTTCTGGAAGAAAAGCTGGCGCTTTTACGCAACAACTTTAACAGGGTTGATTATGCCGTTATGCTGAATCCGGACAGCCAAATTATTGCCCGGTCAGCATCCGATATCCGTTTCAACCCCGAAAGCAGGCTGGGCAGTCTGAACCGGGAAGTCTGCCGGACAGGCAGACCCATTAATGTCAACGAAAAGATGCCCCTCAGCGATTTGTTCGAAGAAGGAAGCGAAGAGTTTAAAAAGTTTACGGTAGAGCTGAAGCAGGGCATCGCCGGTGAAGGGGAGTACATGCAGCAGGCTCTCTGCGAAGTGACCATGGTGCCGGTTATGGATACGGGGAAACCCGGCAAGGTCATTGCCTGCATGGTGCTGATTGGTATCTGCAACAGTGATTATTACTTTCCTTCCTATATCAGTTCGAAAGCGACCAACGGCTTCCTGGTGCTGACGGTGGACGGCATTCATGTTTCCACCAAGTCCACCGAAGGGGAGGACCGGAGCTGGATCGTCGGGCAGAAAGCCGGTTCCATTACCAGTTCCAAAGCTGCTGACGGAACCTATTCCGGTAAGGTATATCTGCGGGGCATACCGCATTTGTTTATTGACCATCCTTTAAAGAACTATTCCGGCGATTTGGTGGGGTATATCAGCTTTGGTCTGCAGGAAGATCAGTTTTCCGGTATCGTGGAGGATAACCGGAAGCAGACCATGGTCATCGGTCTGCTTTGTTTTGTGCTTTTCGCGCCGCTGATCTGGCTGATGGCTGCCCAGGTACGGCAGAACCAGAAGCACCTGGAACTGCTGGTGCGGCGCCGTACCAAGGATCTGGAATCTGCGGTAGAAGAGCTGAAACAGCTGAACGAAACGAAGAACCGTTTCCTTTCCAACATTACCCATGAGCTGCGTACGCCCCTGTGCGTCATCATCAACGCCTGCGATTTCCTGAAAGGCGGTTACGGCGGCACGCTGAATGAAAAACAGTTCCGCTATGTGGACAACGCTTCCGAATGCGGCTCTCACCTGCTGACGCTGATCAACAATCTGCTGGATCTGACCCGCCTGCGTTCGGGAAAGACAAAAGCTGATTTCACCTGTTTTTCCATTCGCGGTTTTGTGGAAACGATTGTCAACGAAATGCGCAATTTCCGTCCGGACGCCAATATTTCAATGCAGCTGGTCTTTGAACCTGACGATTTTGAGATTACGGCAGACCACCGGATGCTGCGGCAGATTATCTATAACCTCCTGTCCAATGCCCTGAAGTTTTCAACGCCTGACAGCCGGATTTCCGTCCGCGTGCAAAAGATGGAAGAATCCCGTCAGATGCGGCTCAGCATAGCGGATCAGGGAATCGGCATCGCGCCGGAAAATCTGGAACGCGTTTTTAAAGAATTTGAACAGATTGAGAACCCAATGACCAAAAAGCAGTCCGGTACAGGGCTGGGGCTGCCTATTGTCAAGAAACTGACGGAACTGCACCACGGGACAATTTCCCTCCAAAGCGAATTGGGAAAAGGTACAGAAGCCATTTTGCTGCTGCCGCTGGAGCAGGAAGGATATATAAACAGGCCGGGCGTTGCTGTAGTGAAGGCCGGATAAGTCATGGAAGCAGTTTTGTTGTTTTTATAAGGAGCAAAAGCCATGCCGAAGATTTTAGTGGTAGATGATAACGAACAGTTAAGCAGTATGCTGAAAGATGTCCTGGAAAGCTGGGGCTACACGGCGCTGACTGCCACCGAAGGCCGTTCCTGTCTGGAAATCGCCCGGCAGGAGCAGCCGGATATCATTTTATTGGACATCATGCTGCCCGGTCTGTCCGGCTATGAGGTGTGCAGCGAGCTGAAACGGGATGGGCGCACCCATTCCATCGCGGTGATCATGATGACGGCGCTGGAGGATATGGAAAGCCGTATCCACGGTTACAAAGTAGGAGCCGATAATTTTCTGGTAAAGCCTATTAATTATAATGAAGTAAAAGCAATCATCCAGAAACTGTTAAAAGAAAAACTCTATGAGGATACGCTGGAAGAAAGCTGCAACGTAGCGAAAGCGTTCCGGAAATTCGGACAGCTTCTCCTGGGACAGCCTGTGAATATCAATGCGCCGAATATGGTTTATTGCAATAAACTGCTGGAATCCCTGAACTGGGACTGGGCCACGGCAAAAAAGGCCCGCATCGCCGTCATGTTTCCTTCCCCTGTCGAACTGTCTGAAAAGACAAACCTGACAGTGGACCAGGTCATTTCCCTGACAGACGGGCTTTATCTGGGCCGCTGGCTGCAGCCGGTGCTTCGGTTTTTAAACGCGCCGGTAGACGATAATGAAGCGTTCCGTCCGGAACTGGAGCGGCAGAACTGCCTGAAAGCGGCGGAACTGGCGCTGATTGTGAACCGCTATACTGCACTGCTTAAGGAAAAGCAGGACAGGGAACTGACATTTTCCATCTTGAAACGGGAATCCGCGGTGAACCATTATAATAAAGAAGTACTGAAACAACTGGAAGAGATACTGCGGGCAGAACAGATACTGGAAAGCATAAAATAAAATAATGGATTTATGTTAACGGTGCACGTTGAATGTGCTATAATAAAATATCAGGAGACTGAAACTTTATTTTTTGTTTTAGGAGGTAAACAATTATGAATCAGATCATTGCCACAGCGCAACAAATACTCGATTTTAAAGTTGGAAACATCAGTGTAGGCTCCGTCATCCAGGGGCTGGTCCTGCTGATCATCTTCAACCGGATCATCAGCATGATCATGGGCCCGATTATTGACAAGGTTCTGGGCCGCTTTAAACTGGAAACCACGGTACAGGGATTTGTCAAAGGCTTTATCAAGGTGATCCTGAACTTTGTGGCCCTTTGTGTGGTTGCAGACAGCATCGGTATTCCGATTGCATCCGTCCTGGCTGTTGTAGGCATGTTAGGTCTGGCAATTTCCCTGTCCGTACAGGGAGCTTTGTCCAACGTTGCCAACGGTTTCCTCATTTTAGTTACGAAACCCTTTAAGGTTGGCGATTATGTTGGCATCGCAGGCATTGAAGGTTTTGTAAAAGACGTCAGCATGCTCTGCACCAAAGTGCTTACCATTGACAACAAGCTGATCATTGTTCCCAACTCGGAAGCCATGGGCGGCAAAATCACCAACTTTTCTTCCGAGGATCTGCGCCGGGTAGACATTGAAACGAAAGCCGGCTATGCCAATAAGTTTGAAGATGTTTATGCTGCAGTGCTGCAAGCCGTGAAAGATACGCCCACCGCGTTACAGGATCCGGCGCCTTTCGTGCGGGTTTCCGGTTACACTGACTATGCGGTAGTGTACACGATCCGTGTATGGACCAAATCCGCTAACTATTGGGACTGCTATTTCGACCTGATGCAGAAGGTTGGGGAATTCAAAGACAAGAACGGTATTGTCGGCGGCGTTCCTTCTATGAAAGTATTGGGTGAGGACAAATAACGCCGTTTACACGTCCGCTGTTGTTTAATTATGACAGGAAAGTGCATAGCAGGCACTCCCGGTGTTTTTGCTTCAGCGCTTCTCCGTCGCAACTTGTAAAAAATAACCGGTATCACAGTGAAATGTGATACCGGTTTTACTATTGTGCGAGTCTTTTTTATTGCAGGCTCATTGGTTTCTAGTCTTCGTACTTATCCGGGAAGAACAACTTCAGGGTGTCCATGTCGGGCATCTTGCCTAAGGCGTTGCCGATAAAGAAGAAGACCAGCGAAGTGGTGATACCGATGGTGATCTGGTGCAGGGACATTACTTTGAAGCCCAGGGCCATGGTGATGCAGTAGGCTGCCACGCCGCCGGCCATGGCGAATATGGCGCCGGTGCTGTTGGCTTTGTGCCAGAACAGGCCGAAGATCATCACCCAGAAGAACGCGGTTTCCAGTCCGCCGAAGGCGAACATGTTGATCTTCCAGATTACAGACGGGGGCGCGATGGAAATCAGGTAGATTCCAAAGCCCAGCAGGATGGTGAAGATCATGCTTAACCGTTTGACGCCGTCGTTGCTCAGGGAATTCCCGCTCTTTTCCAAATGGCGCATGTACACGTCTTTGATGATGGAGGAAGAAGAGGTGAGCAGCAGGGAGGAAACAGTGGAAATGGTGGCCGCGATAGGTCCAATGATGACAACGCCGGCCCAGAAGGGGCTCATGACGCTGATGATGGTGCGGGGCATGATGTTGTCCACGCTGTTTCCGTAAGCGGCCAAATCAGGATTGGTGAGTACGCCTTTGCACAGTACGCCGACCCAGGTAGCGATGATGGTTACCACACCGATTACGATGGTACCGATGATGATGGCATTACGCAGGGCTTTGGTGTCTTTATAGCTGATGCTGCGGACTACAGACTGGGGGAGCGCCAGGGTGCAGACGCCTACCAGCAGCCACTGGCTGATGTACAGGGAAACCGGCATCTTGCCACGGGAGAGAGGTTCCAGCATGGCCGGGTCGTTTGCCCGGAAGTGGGCCATGATGGCACTGTAACCTCCGGCTTTGTCCAGCAGGCAGTAGAACAGGATGCCCATGCCGATCATCATGGCGATGGCGCAGATGGCGTCGGTGATGGCTACGCCTTTGAACCCGCCGATGGTGGTGTAGATGACCACGATGATGCCGAACATGGTGAGGCCGGTCATGTAGGAATAGCCGGTAACTGCTTCAAACAGTTTGGCCGCGCCAACGAACTGGGCGACCATGGTGGCGCAGAAGAAAGCGACGATGAAGATAGCTGCCATATTGGCCAGTGCGTCGGATTTGTACCGGGCGCGGATGATATCAATGACGGTGACCGCATCAATTTCACGGGCAATCAGGGATATTTTCTTGCCGAAAACACCCATGACAAGGAAGATGACTACCATCTGTACGATGGCCATGTACAGCCAGCCGTAACCGATCTGCCAGGCCACGCCGGGCCCGCCGACGAAAGTGGAAACGCTGGAGTAGGTGGCAACCGTGGTCATAGCCAGGACAAAGCCGCCTAAGGAACGTCCACCGATGAAGTAGTCTTTCACAAAGTTGGAAGAACGGGCTTCACTGGACTGCTGCTGTACCCAGTAGCTGATGTAAAGCAACGCGGCCAGGAATAAAAGAGCGGGAGCCAGATTCAGTAAATTTTCCATTACTTGCCGCCTCCTTTCGCCGTAGCGTCTTCTTTCATGTCAACGTCTTTAATGACGTATTCCGCCAGCCACCAGGCTACGACAACGGCAAAGAGCCAGGATACGATGCAGCCGCCGATGACCCAGATGGGGGTGTCGAAAATGACGATATCCGAATCAGCCAGACCGAAACCTGCCGCGATCCAGAAGAGGATGACGACAATCGTGGCCAGCACGGTGGTCTTGGCTTCCCGGTTTGCCTGCCGGAATTGTTCACTGCGTTTCATAATGACAAGTACCTCCCTTTTTATAACGTGGGGTTTGCAACTAATTAAAAATCGCCCATCCGGAAACGGATGCGCGATACATTTTACTGTTGCGTCCCGTCCCGGTCTTTGCGGATCCAAGCGATATCAGACTCTGTTGCTTCATTCTCTAAGAGGTTTTACGGTAAAACTCTGCGGTGCCTTCCGTTCCTCTTAAAATTCACATGTATGATAGCATACATCTGCTGAGAATGCAACCTTGCAAGCAGTATTTTTTACATTGTTTGATTAGCGGTGCTTTTTCAGTTTTCTACAATGTAACATGGGTTTGTGTCAAAAGAAGGACATTTATATGTTTTTTCTTTGCAACGTTTATGTTTTTTGAAATTATATTGTAAGCTTACCATTTGTGGTAAAATAGATAAAAGAGGAAACATATTGACGTGTAATAAGTTCAGGAGAATAAGAAAAGTATGATTCTGATCAGCGCCTGTCTGGCAGGCAGGAATGTAAAATATAATGGAAGAAATAATGCAGTGCCCTGGCTTTGTGAATGGATTGAACGGCATAAGGAGCAGGTACTGCTTGTTTGCCCGGAGGTGATGGGCGGATTGGCGACACCGCGTCTTCCGGCAGAGATTCAGTCCGGGGAAGCAGATTCCGGAACCAGCCCTGAAAAGCGGCGGGTTGTCAATAAAGCCGGTGAAGATGTGACGGAGCATTTCCGGCGGGGAGCGGAAAAGGTGCTGGAGTTAGTGAAACAGCATCATATCACTTCTGCTGTTATGAAAGCAAACAGCCCTTCCTGCTCAGGGTTTTACATATACGACGGCACGTTTTCCGGAACTAAAATCACAGGGCGGGGGATTACGGCGGAGTTGCTAGTGGAACACGGCGTCAAGGTGTATTCGGAAGAAATGCTGACGCCGGAATTATTAAAAGAATTAACAGTTTAATATTGCTGATAGTATTTTGTTTTGCTGAAAGGAGAAAGGATTGAAACAAGCTATGAATACGAGTATTACTATAAATGAAGAACGTCTGAAGAATACGTTTATTGAGTTGGTCGGTGTGCCCTGTCCCAGCTGTGATGAAAAACAGGAAGCGGAGCTTTTAGTGAAAAAATTGAAGGAACTGGGTATGGAGCCGCAGGTGGACCGGGCCGGTGAACAATGCGGCGGCACCACGGGAAATGTCTGGGGTTTTTTAAAAGGAAATGTGCCCGGCGCGTTGCGTCTGTTTTTTGAAGCGCACATGGACAGCGTGGCGCCTACGACAGGAACGCATGTCATGGAAAAAGACGGCGTGTTGTATTCTGACGGTACGACCACGTTAGGCGGCGACGATAAAAGCGGTGTGGCTGCCGTGCTGGAAGCCATGCAATGCATCATCGAAAACGATTTGCCCCACGGGGATATCCAGGTCTGCTTCACAATCGGGGAAGAGACCGGAAGTTACGGCGTGCGTTACATGGACAAAACTATGATCCAGGCTGACGCAGGTTACTGCATGGACTGCGGCGGCCATCCGGGGGCTATCTTTAACGCGTCACCCAAAGCAATCAACCTGAAGCTGACGGTGAAAGGCAAAAGCGCCCATGCCGGTCTGGAGCCGGAGAAAGGTATCAACGCCATCATGCTGACTGCAGACGCTTTGCACGCTTTGCCTGCATACGGACGAATCGACGCAGAGACAACATTAAGTGTGGACATGATTGACGGCGGACTTGCTAGCAATATTGTGCCGGAGGCCTGCGAGATCGTCATTGACATGCGCTGCCCCGATGAAACGAAGCTGGAACGGTTAAAGAACGAAACAGTGGAGATATTCCGAAACGCTGTTGAGGCGAAAGGCGGTACTGTGGAAGTTGCGGTGAAAGAGGTGGCGCCGGGCGTCAACCTTGACACAGACCATGCGACCGTGAAACTGGCGGCAACTGCGGCGGAAAAATCAGGCTTCCCGGTTAGCATGGGTTTCACCGGAGGTTGCAGCGACGCTAACTTTTTGTGCGGTATGGGTCTGCCCACCGTATTATTGGCTACCGGAATGGACAAGATCCATACCACGGAGGAATGCCTGGCCCTGGAAGATCTGAACAACGCAGCCCGCTGGGTGCTGGGCATTGTCAGGGAAGCTGCGGGGGAGAGGTTATCGTAAGGGTATGATATAATAAAAATATAAACGGCAAAGAATTAAAAGTAACGTTTGAAAAGCAATTAAATGCTGTAGTGAAAGCGGCGGAACGGAACCAATCATGAACGTACCTTTTACGCACTTGCATGTGCATACCCAATACAGTTTGTTAGACGGCGCCTCCAGACCGAAGGAGTTGCTGCAGCGCGCCATGGAACTGGGGATGGACAGCATTGCCATCACCGACCACGGCAATATGTACGGCGCGGTGGACGTCTACCAGACGGCGCAGAAATTGAATAAGGAAGCAGAAAAAGAGGGAAAGTCCGGCATAAAGGTCATCTTCGGCTGTGAATGTTATATTACCCCGGGGAGCCGCTTTGACCGCATCGACAAGCAGCCCCGTTATCATCTGATCCTGCTGGCGGAAAATCAGGAAGGCTATCACAATCTGGTGAAGCTGGTGTCTCTCGGTTTTATTGACGGCTTTTACCGCAAACCCCGCATCGATAAGGATATCCTGCGCAAATACAGCAAGGGTATCATCTGTCTGTCTGCCTGCATACAGGGAGAAGTTCCTCAAATGATCCTGCAGCGGAATCTGGACGGGGCGGAACGAGCGCTGCAGGAGTATATTGATATTTTCGGCAAAGACAATTTCTTTTTGGAAATGCAGAACCACGATCTGGAAGAAGAACGGACCGTCAACCGGCAACTGCATATCTTTGCGGAAAAATACGGTGTGAAGCTGGTTGTCACCAACGATATCCATTACGTGAAACGGGAGGATGCTTCCGCCCAGGATGTGCTGCTCTGCATTCAGACCAATAAAAACGTGGACGACCCGGACCGGATGCGTTTCAACAACGACTGGTATTACTGCAAGAGCTATGAGGAAATGCGGGCGCTGTTCCCTGACGATGAGGAGGCGCTGCACAATACCCATGCCATTGCGGAACGCTGCAACGTAGATTTAACCTTTGGCCAGTTATTGCTGCCGGAGTTTCCCATTCCGCAAGAGTACCATAACGACGCGAATGAATATGTGCGCGCCCTTTGCGAAGAAGAAATACCCAAACGGTATGGCACGTTGCTGACGAAGCTGTCGGAGGATAACAGAAAGAAAAAAGAAAAAGAGATTCAGGACCGGCTGCAGTATGAGCTGGGTGTGATCAAACAGATGGGCTATGCGGCCTATTTCCTGATCGTTTGGGATTTTATCCATTACTGCCGCAGTCACAAAGACGCGGCGGGAAATCCTGACCCCATTCCGGTGGGACCGGGCCGTGGCAGCGCGGCGGGATCTATTGTGGCTTATCTGCTGCATATTACCAACATTGATCCGCTGGATTTTGATTTACTGTTTGAACGGTTCCTGAATCCGCAACGGGTCAGCATGCCCGATATTGATACGGATTTCTGCTACCGCAGGCGGGGCGAAGTGCTGGACTATGTGATCCGCAAGTATGGAGCAGACCATGTGTCGCTGATCATCACGTTCGGAACATTACAGGCGCGTGCGGCGGTCCGGGACGTAGGACGGGCCCTGGGCATCAGTCTGCCGAAGACGGACCGGGTGGCCAAGGCGGTACCCCGGGAACTTGGGATTACCCTGGACAGGGCGCTGCAGACGAAAGACCTGCGGGCCATGTACGACAGCGACCCGGAAGTAAAACGCATGATTGACATCGCCAAAAGCGTGGAAGGCCTGCCCCGTAACAGTGGCACCCATGCGGCCGGCGTGGTGATTGCGCCGAAACCCCTGATTGAACTGGTGCCCCTGCAGCTGGACGAAGCCGCAGACATTGAAGCGGGCATCAGCCAGGAGCGGATGATCACCACCCAGTTTGATAAGAACCAGGTGGAAGAGCTGGGCCTTCTGAAGATGGACTTCCTGGGCCTGCGTACCCTGACCGTCATGGACGATGCGGTGCATTTCATAAAAGAGAGTACCGGGGAAACGGTTGACCTGGACAACATCCCCCTGGAAGATGAGGCGGTCAGCAGGATGCTCTGCGCAGGGGACACCCAGGGCGTGTTCCAGCTGGAAAGCGCGGGCATGACCCGACTAGTGGAACGACTGGTGCCCAGGTCCATGAGGGATTTGGTACCGCTGGTGGCATTGTACCGCCCGGGACCCTTGGACGCGGGCATGGCGGACAAGTTTATCGAAGGCCGGAAGCGTCATCACGCGGTGGAAAGCATCCATCCGTTGCTGGATGGAATCCTGGCAGATACCTACGGGGTTGTGCTGTATCAGGAACAGGTCATGCAGACGGCTTCCATTCTGGCAGGCTTCTCCTTGGGCGAAGCCGACATTCTGCGCCGGGCCATGGGCAAGAAAAAGGTGAAAGACCTGATTGCCATGAAGAACCGCTTTGTGGAAGGGGCGCAGAAACTGCACAGCGTTCCTCCGCAAAAAAGTGAAGAGATTTTCGACATTCTGCTGAAATTTGCCGGTTACGGTTTTAATAAGTCCCATTCGGTGGCCTACGGCATGGTGGCTTACCAGACGGCGTACCTGAAAGCTCACTGGCCTGCGGAATATTTTGCGGCCTTGCTTACCAGCATCATGGGCGACACCGATAAAGTGAGCTGGTATATCACTGTCTGCAAGGATCGGGGCATCCCTATGCTGCCCCCGGACGTGAACGCCAGCCAGGAAGGTTTCTCTGTGGAAAAGGGCGCCATCCGTTTCGGACTGGTGGGTATCAAAAGCGTGGGCGAGGGCGCAGTGCGGGAAATCGTGCGGGCCCGGCAGGAAGGCGGTCCCTTCCGGGATATTCTGGATTTCTGCAAGCGGGTGAATTACCGGACGCTGAACCGCCGGCTTTTGGAAAACCTGATCAAGTGCGGCGCTATGGATTCCCTGGGAGCCTACCGGTCCCAACTGCTGGCGGTGTATGAAAAAACATTGGATTTGGGCATTCAGCAGCAACGGGATTACAACAGCGGGCAGATAGGCCTGTTTGGCGGCGACGATTTTGCGGAAGTGAATTCTGTGCCGTTGCCGAAGATGGACGAGATGAGCCGTTCCGTAAGGCTGAAAAATGAAAAGGAACTCATCGGCTTTTATGTGACAGGCCATCCTTTGGACGGCTACCGGGAGGCGCTGGACAAACTGACACCACTCTATACGCTGACGGGCGACACGCCGGCGGTGCGTGACGGACAGTTTGTCAACGTGGGCGGTATCATCAGCAGCACCGATATTAAAGTGACGAAAAAAGGCGACTCCATGGCGGTGCTGGCGCTGGAGGACTTCAGCTCCCGTATTGAAGTGGTGGTGTTCCCCCAGGCCTACAACGAATATCATACGTTGCTGCGTGAAGACGCTGTGGTGGAAGTGGAAGGCCGGTTCAATGTGGACGAGCGGGGCAGTAAGATCATTGCTTCGCGAATGGTGCTGCTGGAGGAAGGCAAACCGCCGGTGCTGGCCGCACAGGCGCGGAATACGCGGCGCGGAAACGGCAATAATTTTGCCGGCCGTAGCGGAAATGATGATTACTGCGGGAATACGTATTACAGTGCGAACACGGACGCGACCGCTTATAACTTTGCCAATGAAAATCCGGAAATGTATGACGCAGCTGTACAGCAAACTGTAAATTCATTCTCACAACATACTGTAAGGGATGCTGCAGAAAACATTGCCGGAACATCTCCAAATCAGGACGAACAAGGCCACATAAAAGTTCCTGTCAGCGCTATTATCGAGCTGGTGATAACGCCGGAACGGGAATCGGACATCGTGACCAGGGCGCTGACCGCCATCCTGCAAAAGCATCACGGCAGCACCATGGTCTTTTTGAAACTGATGGGATCCCGGCGGCGTATCCGGTTAGACCCACGCTACTATGTTAACGGGCAGGATATGGCGCTGCAGGATGAACTGAGGGAACTGTTAGGGGACAATGCGTTCCGGGTAAAAGAGATATAGGGTGCCGGGGACTTGGGAAATGAGAAAAATTGTTTATTTTTGTCTGGTGTTACTGTTAGTTGCCCTGTTTGGCTGCAGTGTCAATACAGTTCAGGGCAAACCTGGCCCGAAGCCGGCAGCGGCTTCTGACGATACCGTTCCAGCTTATGTAAAAGCGGAAGCGAAACGGGTTTCCGGTTTAGTCCGTGCTGTACAGAATCTGCATACTTTCACGATTATAGGCGTCAGCGATCTGCATTACCTGAAAGGCAATGCACAGATTGGCAGGGCTCTGAACGAGATGGCGCTCGGGGTAAAGGAAATTTCGTCACAGGTACCCGTGGATTATAAAATCGCTTTTGGAGATTACATTTACCGTGGTAAAGGTTGTGAGAATTACCTGGACGGCGTGGAGGAAATGCAGGCTGCAGCCGGTATACTGAATAAAGCGTTCGGGCAAAGCGGAAATCAGATCCGCTTAACCGGAAACCATGATGCCAACGCAATGGAACTTGACAAGGGTGAACTGAAACAGTTTTTCGCCATGCATGACTTGTACGGGCTTGTTGGAAAATATAATGGAAACATGATCACAGACAGCCTGAACCCGGAAGGGAACTATGGCTATATCGATATTCCGGAAAAGAGAATCAGGATAGTATGTTTGAACACCTCAGACTTTACGGATGAGGGAAAGCCAACTGTAGCGCCGGACAAAAAGGACTATAATAAAAACACGACGACAACCCATAATATGAGTAAACGGCAGGCGGAGTGGCTGATTGAAACGTTAAAGTTAAAGGGGATTGAAGACCCGGAAGCATGGAACATCCTGCCGGTGTCCCATCTGGTCCTGTCCCAGACAAAGGGCGGCCTATGGAAAAACACGGAAGCCAATGCGGCATTTCTCCTGTCCGAATATGTGAAAAAACATAAGGGAACGTTTAACTTTAAAGGAAGAGAATTACCTTATGACTATTCAGGGATAACCCCGGCGCGGGTATTACCGTATATTCATGGGCACAATCATGATTTCCCGGTAAAAAACATGAATGTAAGTAATATATCCAAAGATGTAGTCCGTAATGAAATGGTTACCGTCGGTCTTCCCAACGCCTGCCCGCTTCGCAATGCGAAGGGAAATACATACAATAAAACGGAGGGTACCGAAAAGTCGACTGCTTTCAGTGTAATCGTTATCGACCTGAAAAAGAGTGTCATAAATGTGTTTTGTTACGGAGCCGGTTTTGACAGGATTATACATTTTGACAGTGTGAAGATGAAAGCAGACACTTCGCACGTCGCCTTACACACCGCGTTGCAGGGGAAAGTTATCTGGAAAAGCCAGGATAAAGAAGTTGTGAAAGCGGAAGAGGGGAATATGAAGCCTGTTTCCGCCGGGAATACGCTGGTTGTGGCAGAAGACGAAAAGGGGAATTGCGAATACTGGAATGTTGCGGTGGAACAGGGAGCGGTTAATTTAAAACTCTAAAAGTCATTTAAATATATTAAATAATCATATAAAAATATCCAACATTATAAAAACAGGATTATTGTAAGCTGAAGGAGGGATTGCCATGGCCGTATACCGCTGCCGTATCTGCGGCGCCATTTTTGACGAAGCAAAAGAAGGAAAAAAGTTAAGTGAGATTTCCTGCTGCCCAGTCTGCAAGCAGCCGATTTCCAATTTTGAAAAGATTGCGGATGCGGAAGAAACAAAACCGGATGCAGCTGCCGGTTCGATATCGGCAACTGGCGCTGCTGTGAATGTAGAACCGGACGGAGCCGCAAGGCCGTCTTCTGCACCGCTGGCTTACGATGAAGCCTTTGCCAGAGTGGATGAACGCTGCCGCTATATGAAGGAGATTCATGAAATGGCGGTGACCGGACGTACAATCGGCGGCGCTATGGGAACGCAGATGCCAATGCCCGGCTGGGATGACATTCTGCTGCTGGGCGCGCAGCTGAACCCGCCGCCGCTGGAAGACAACGCGCCGGTGGAAACCAGGACTGTTATCGGTAAGCATGCGAAGAAACCCATGGTACTGGATAGTCCGGTGTATATTTCCCACATGTCTTTCGGCGCCCTTTCCAAAGAAACCAAGATAGCGCTGGCAAAAGGTTCCGCCTTGGCCAAAACCGCCATGTGCAGCGGGGAAGGCGGCATCCTTCCGGAAGAAAAAGCTGCGTCTTACAAATATATTTTTGAGTATATCCCCAACAAATACAGCGTGACGGAAGAAAATCTGAAGACGTCTGACGCTATTGAAATCAAGATCGGGCAGGGGACAAAGCCCGGCATGGGCGGTCATCTGCCCGGTGAAAAGGTGACGCCGGAAATTGCCGCGCTGCGGGGCAAGAAGCCGGGCGAGGATGTGCAGAGTCCCAGCAAGTTCCCGGAAATCAATTCCAAAGAAGATTTAAAATCCATGGTTGATATACTGCGGGAGCTTTCGGATGGCAGACCCATCGGGATAAAGATTGCGGCGGGTCGAATTGAACAGGACCTGGAACACTGCGTGTTTGCGCAGCCGGACTTCATTACCATTGACGGCCGGGGCGGGGCTACCGGGTCCAGCCCGTTCTTCCTCCGGGAAGCCACAACGGTTCCAACCATTTACGCCTTAAGCCGCGCTCGGAAATATCTGGATTCGGTTCACTCCGATATTGCGCTGGTGATTACCGGCGGGCTGCGGGTGTCGCCTGACTTTGCCAAAGCGCTGGCCATGGGGGCTGACGCGATTGCCATTGCCAGCGCGGCGCTGATTGCGGCGGCATGCCAGCAGTACCGTATCTGCGGCTCGGGCAACTGTCCCGTGGGTATTGCCACACAAAATCCGGAACTGCGCACCCGCCTGAACATGGAAGCCGCGGCGCAGCGGGTGGCCAACTTCCTGAAAGTGTCCCTGTCGGAACTGAAGACATTCGCCCGGATTACAGGACATTCCTCTGTGCATGATTTAAGTCTTGCTGACTTGATTACATTAGATAAGGATATCGAAGATTTTACGGGCATCCCCCATGCGGGGCGGGGGATTCGATGAGGCTTTTAAATAAGGGTTTGCAGCCTTTCTTTCGAATATGATAAAATTAAGCAGGTAAGCGGTCCGGTCTGTAAGAAGTTGTTACAGTTCACGGTGCTTGTTGATTGATGCAGGAAGCGGTTGGATTTTACGGAAAGGGGCATTTTATGAAAAAGTTATTAGTATCCGCATTGGCAGCAACAGTTTTAAGCTTTGGCATTGGCAGTGAAGTAACCGTGGCTTCCGCAGCAGAGCCGCAGTCTGTAACGAAGAGCAACATACTGACTATGGCTGCAGTATGGAAGCAGACTGCAGCAGAATACCGCGCGCTGTATTATCAGGGCTTCAATATCGCTCAGAAATATGTGGATGAAGCTGTGGCAAAGAAAAAGAAGAAAGACAAACCGCTGGCGGTTATCACGGATATGGATGATACCGTTGTGATCCATGACCGGTATTGGGCGCACCTGATTGCTAACGGAGAAGAGTTCTTCGATGACCCTGTGTGGGATAAATATATTCCCACCAACAGCCTGCTCCCGGCTCCCGGCGCGCTGGATTTTCTGAACCACTGCAAGGAAAAAGGCGTGGAAGTCTTTTATGTGACCAGCCGCGATCAGGGCGAGGGCACCTATGAAATGGCGTTGGGTAATCTGCAGGCTCTTGGGTTTCCGTATGCAGACAAAGAGCATCTGACGGTATTGGTAGACACGTCCAACAAAGAACCGCGCCAGAAAGAAATTGCGGAAAAATATAATGTGATTGTGAAACTGGGCGACAGCCTGAACGATTTCCAGCGAAAGTATTACATCAAAAAGGATTTCGAAGAACGGAATCTTATGACAGCAATGGATAAGGATTTGTTTGGTACTAAATATATCATTATGCCGAATCCTACCGACGGTCATTGGATTGCCGCAATCTTCGGACAGTCCGAACCGGAAGATACAGAAGAAAACCGTGCTCTCTGGCAGAAAACGGCGACGCGGAATGCTTGGGGAGAAAAATAAAAGGATAGCGGCGAAGCGGATTTCAGATATCCGGAAAGGAAAAACAGGACTATCCGGGTTTTAAAAGGCCTTTAAAGAGATTAACAATCAGATAAGACAAGCCCCTGCAGAGACATTCTCTGCAGGGGCTTGTCTTCATATTGCAACTTTGCTTCACCCGTTAATTGTATTATGCAAACTGTGTGAAGTATAGTCATTCATTACGGTTGTTTTGATGGAGCAGGTACGTCAGATATAAACTGGGCTTATCCAATTTTTCCTGCTGCATTCGCAGGAGATCCAGTAACGTAAGGTTATCCATCAGTTCGTCAATTGTTTCCTGAAGCAGTTTCCAGACTTCGACTGTTGTACAGGTATCGTATTGCGGACAGGGGCTCTGCTGTTGATTTAAACAAGGGACGAGAGTAAAGTCGCTTTCCATGGCCCGGACTATCTGTCCTACGGAAAAATTCTCAGGTGCTTCTGCCAGACGATAACCGCCGGCTGCGCCTTTTTCGCTAACGACAAAACCATTCTTGGACAGCTGGCTCATGATATGTTCCAGATATTTTACTGACAGTTTTTCTTCTTCAGCTATGTGTTTGGCAGATACGCATTCCAAAGTATAACGGTCTGCCAGATATAACATGATACGCAGCGCGTAGCGCCCTTTTGTTGAAATCTGCATAGTTTCCCAGCTTTCGGCTAAAATGTCCACTTCTGTGATAGGAGTTTTCCCAAATCGGTTTTATTCGTTTAATATCAAGATTTTCTTTATAAAAAATTATATCACAAAATGAATCTTTTGTGAACAAAATTGAATACAAATTCCAAACAATTTAGCTTGAAACAAAATATCCTACCTACTTGAGAGGTGGGATATTTTTACGTTTGAAAAGCATTTTAATTTTGGACTAAGTGGCTGTTTTGTAGTAAAAAAAGGCACAGGGATTACAATATCTGTTTTGTCAGAAAAGATGAAAAGAAAACTCATACCTGCGAGGTGGGAGTTTGGCCGCTTTTCTCTCTTGTATTTACTTAGAACCCTGCTTAAATAAAATTGAAAAATGTATTGGAAGGAAATCATAACATGAAACGAAGGGATTTTTTCAGAAAAGGGCTGCCATCCTATATTTACAAAATGGGGTCTGGCTTCATGAAAGAGGCAGGGATAGGTGAAGAGAACAAAGACTATTTTGATTCTTTTGAATCCGCGTATCCGTTTCTTTCCGAAGTGAGCATGGAAATGCTGTATCAGGCTGCCGCACAGGTTGGAATCGATCCGGCAGGAAAGACAAAGTTGGAACTTGCAAGGGAAGTCTACGAAAAAAGGGGTATCGCTTATCATGACGGTTAACGAACTTGTATCTTCTGCTGTAGTTTTATATATGCAGGGAGGCAGGGAGCAGGAGCTTGAGTATGTAAGCCGGTCCGAATGTTCCCAACTGGGTTGGTATTTCTGGCTGAAAAATGTACCGGGCGTGTATGAGATGGAGATGAAAGGATACGATCCGGAAATGAACAGTCAGGGCGCCGGCAGGGAAGATTTTTATATAAGATATTACCCGGCACTGGATGAAGACGTACTGGAAAGCTATTCTGTATTGGAACAATTGGCGCGGTTTGATAAAAATGTGTTTGACGACAGTGAAATAACAACGGATATGGAAGAACATGAAATTTGTCCTTGCTGCGCCGTGCCGCAAAAACACGGTAATCACGGGCACGAACATGGTTCCGGGTGTCATTGCGGCCATGAACACGGGCATCAGATTCTGAAACGCCGCCCCAAAGGGATTCCCGGTATCCTGAAAAAATTCGACATGAATAAAAAACTGTTTATGATAGGAGATTTGACCGTTTCCATAAATGAAAAAGCAACTTCTTTTACTGCATCATTGAAAACCAGCAAGAGCATAATAGAGCGTGCTCAGGAAGCGATAACGATACAGCAGGCCGGGGAAACGACAGTGCTTGTAGAAAAAGGAGGAATAGACCGGCACGTTCCGGGATATGAATTGTCAGCGCGATTTATGGAGTTCTTCTGTGGCAGGGTTCTGGAGACGGTGGCAAAGGGAAAACCTGCGGCAGTATGTGTGAAAGGGGGACCGGTGGCGGCATCAGGGTCTTGTCCGAATGTAGACGAGACGGCAGATATAACCATTCAATATATTTTCAGCAAAGGAGGGTAAGACATGAACGATACTACAGTTGTACAAGAGAATGAAGAAAACAAATTCTCGTGGAGTGGATTTATTGTAGGACTGATAGTAGGTGGAGCATTGTTCCTGTTAACGATCCAAATCGTTAAGGCATTAATGTTCTCACTGACGGCGGCATGATTACTGTAAGGAGGAAATGTAAATGAGCGTATCCCGCAGAAACTTTTTGAAAGGCCTGGCAGTAGGAGGCACTGCAGGTTATTTTGCAATGGCAGGGGTTACATCTACAGTTATGAAGGATATGTTCCTGCCTAAAGAGCCGGTTGGCGATGATGATATTGGGGAGATTAAAAGCGTAAAGGTTACGCAGATTTCCGAAACCAGTTGGTTTAATAATTCGATCCTGGTAAATGATATGATGAAAGCCGGCGGGTTGTTGGTAAACCAGTATATTATCCCCTGGACCCACGAAGGGGTAAAAGAAGGCTATAACGGAGATAACTCCGGCGGCTACAGCGCGTTGCTGGATATTGAATTTCTGGATGGTTCAAAGAAGAAAGTTCTGTTTGACTGCGGCTGGAACGCAGCGTGGATGGATGAATGCTATAAGCGGGAAGGCGTCGATAAGATGCTTGCCAACCATGAAGTAGACATGCTGTTCCAGACCCATGAGCATTTTGATCATTACTGGGGTATTGAAACTGTACTGAAATATTGTCCTGACCTTCCTATCGGTGTTCCGAAAGGGTTTTATCAGGAAGGCTTTGATTTGCTTCAGGGTAAAAAGTTTGACATAGCTAAAGTTAAAAACGATTATCCTCATAAAGGGAAGGTTACCGTCCGGGAATCTGGTAAAGTACATCATCTTTATCCGGGCGTAGCATCCATTACCTTTGACTCTTCTATAATTACCCGTGTCAAGGGGGAACAGGCTATGATTCTTAATGTTAAGGATAAAGGTCTGGTCGTCATTACCGGTTGCTGCCACATGGGTATCATTTCTTTGTTACAGGAAGTACGCCACCGTATCAAAGGCGGCAAAAAGATTTATGCTATCCAGGGCGGTCTTCATATTTCCCCGTTCGAAGACTGGGATCCGCAGTATGACGATCTGATTAAAGCTATTCCTGCTTACGGTATCGAAGTTATGGCCTGCAACCACTGCACCGGTTACCTGACTGCTGAAAAAATGCTGAAAGCGGGTCTTCCTGTAGTAGAAGGCACTGCGCGTTTCAAGAGTAAGAAAAAACTGTATCTGGGCAACGGCGACCAGGTAGTATTCGGCTGATTTAGAAAGGGGGCATTGCAATGATCAGCTTAAAAGATCATATGTGGCTGGAAAGCCGCATTCTGGAAAATAAGATGAAACAGCCTGCCCGCGGTATTTTGGGAGTCCTGATTTCATTTATCATGTTCTACATCCTCTGGTGGGTCTTTATGGATGTCCGGGGTATTATGCGATGGTATACACCGCAGTACGGTTATATGTATATCCGCTGGATTTTGATTGTAGTTATCTGGCAGGCCTATATTTTTAACTTCTGGCCCTTTACCAAATTCAGGGAAACTGCCCATCCGATTATCTCGGGGCTTGGCCTGATTGCAGTAAACTTTGCTCTGGTAGGTGCTGTAATCTGGGGCTTCTTCTATAATTTTTTAGGAAAGTTCTCCATTCCGTATCTGAGTGTTGACAAACTGGTTAATCTGGGAATGACCCCATTCTATGCACGGGAATATTCCTCCCTGGCGATCCTGATGTTTGCGGCAATCGCGTCCTGGCTGAGTCCGATCGTGCCGGTATGCTTCGGCAACCAGCCCTGGCATAACATGAAACAGCCGGCCCGCGGCATTACAGTATTCCTGGTTACGCTGTTCGCATCGGTTCTGTGCTTCTTCTGTCTGATGCATCCCCATTATCATGTACTGTTCTGGCCCTGGCAGGAATATGCAGCGGCATATCCCTGGTGGTTCAGCTTTGCCCATACCCTGCATGGCAACTTCAACGTTGGCTGGGTAATGTGCGGCACCGTGGCCATCTGGCTGCTCGAAGTAACATTCGACCGGTATCCTTTTGCCCTGATCAGGAACAAGATAGTTCGTGGTGTTGTGGGTTTCTTTGGCGTATTGGCTTTTGCCCTGCTGATATTCTATGCGTTCAATTTTGTCCAGGATTTGTCCTGGGGCCCTGCAGTTGACGGTGCAAAACGTATCTATGCTCCTGACTGGCGTTACCTTCACAGTGGCGAATTGGCAATCATGATGCTGATCCCGGCTATGATCCTGAATTTCTACTTTGATAACGGTCCCAAGAAATACAGTGAACCGGTCAACATTGCGCTGCGTATGCTTATTATCCTGGTTGGTATGGGCGTATTCCACTTCCTGTACTACAAATTCAGCCCCGGTTTATTAGGGACGCAGGCCGGCTATTCGCATCCCCAGCAGTTCCCCATGGCGCCCGGCATCCTGTTCATCTGCTGCATGCTTTTCCATAACTGGTTCATGGATTTCTGGCCCGGCAAAAAACGTGTAGGCCATGTAGAAACCATGCTGGACGAAAACGGCGATGAAATCGGCAAAGAAAATGAAACGACGGAAACAGGTTTTGCTCCCGGCAATCTGGCAGGCGCGTATTGTGAAACGACCCAGCCTTCGATGGGATATGGCAAACCTGCCACAATGTATAAGCACGTTGAATAACAAATAAAAGGGAATTGTTTTAGCGGAGTCATGAGGTAATCTGATATGACACCCTGAGCTTCGCAAGAAGCTTTCCTATATTAATCTGTAGTTGCGAACCGGAATGACGGGGCTGTGCCTCCGGAAGCATAACCCCGTCCCCGGCAAGCAGCATTATTACCGGTAGGATTGAAACCTGGTTAGGGTGGTGTAATTATGGGAATCGGCTTAGGCGAGTTCGTAATCGTACTGCTGGTAGCCTTTATCATCGTCGGACCTGAAGATCTCCCGAAAGTCGCCAGAACATTGGCGCGCTGGGTCAAGGCGGCAAGAAAAACGATGAAAGATATCAGTGGTTCGTTTGAAGAGGATTTGGAGCAGGAAGATTTTATCAAGGCGAAAAAGTCCTTTGAAACGGATTTTAAACAGGCAAATTCAGAATTAGCCCGGATCCAGCAACAGGTACTGGATACTGCTAGGCGTGAAGACGCCGCAATGAATGTGAAAAATTAAACTGCAACTGACTGCCTGGGGTGTGGCAGTATGACAGAGGTAGGACTGTCAGTATAAATGTTGATTTCATGTAATAGTCAGGAAGAAAGAAGGCATATCATGAGATTAGGAACTACAGAGATTTTATTAATTTTAGTAATTGCGCTGGTTGTTTTCGGATCCAGCCGTTTAAGCGGCGTAGGCAAGGCGCTTGGAACCAGCATACGGGAATTTAAGGAAGAAGTTAAGAGTACCGGTAATGCTGAAGGTGGTGAAGGCAATGTCGGAAAACCAGCAGGCAAATAAGTTTGCGTTGTCCGGGGATGCCATGCAGGCGGCAGAACAGGAAGGGCAGGGGACGTTAAAGGAACATTTCCAGGAACTTCGTAAACGGCTCTTGTACTGCTTTATTGTTGTAGCAGTTGCCTTTTTTATTATAGCCACCTGTTTTGCGGAATCGCTGGTACAGCTGATATCCGTTCCTGTAAAGGCGAAAGGGATCGAGTTTATTTATGTGGGTCTGGCAGAAGCCCTGACAGCCCAGTTGCAGGTTTCGTTCATCGCGGCGATGATGGTATCTTCCCCCTTCATTTTTTATCAAATCTGGGGTTTTATCGAACCGGCGCTGTACGATAACGAAAAGAAAGCGCTGCTGGTCTTTATGGGTTGTTCCGTACTACTGTTCCTGACGGGGATTTGCTTCGGATATGGGGTCGTATTCCTTTCGGCCATCACGTTCTTTGTTTATACCGGTGCCGGTATTGCGACTCCCATGCTGTCCATCAGTCAGTACGTAGGGTTTATGTTCACTTTTGTGCTGTCCTTTGGTATAGTATTTGAAATGCCGATTGTAACGTATGTGCTTTGCAGGATAGGAATCGTTACGCCGGACCAGCTCTCGGCAATGCGGAAATATATTATACTGTGTATCTTTGTCTTTGCGGCATTTCTGACACCGCCGGACGTATTGTCCCAGGTCCTGATGGCATTGCCGATGATTATCCTGTATGAAATAGGTATCGTTGTGGCAAAGCTGACGTGCGGGAAAAAAACTACGGCAGAAGCGTGAAGAAGCCGGCTTTGAAACAAAAATCTTGAGGCATTCTTGATACCTCCTCCTCAACGGAAAAGGCAATCGGGGCAGGAGCAATCCCGGTTGCCTGTTTCCGTATTATGGAATGAAAAGGTAATATTCGTTAAATACCTGATGCGAAAACCGGAAAATGATTTATAATTAGTATCAGATCTGTATACAGTATATTTGTGTCGTTTTTTCAGTTATATCCTGTAATAAGAATCAGGATCCCGGTGGTTATAACGATTATTCCGGTTGTCAGAAGGAGGCCGTTTTGAAAAAGTTATTGCTGATTGATACTTCGGAACGGGACAAAGAAATCATTAAAAGTATCCTTGATGTGGAATTTGATGTGATCGTGGCGCGAAACGGAACGGAGGGGCTTTCCATTCTGGATTCGATGCCTTCCATTTCCGTTGCGGTGCTGGTATTCCCGTTAATTGGCCTGAACGGAATGGAAACGCTGCAGACGATTCGGTCCGATTCCCGCTTTAAACATATGGCTGTTGTGGTTGTGGAAAAGGGAAAAGTCTCAGATGAAATTATGGATCTGACCGTAGGGGCGGATGACGTGATCCATACCCCCTGCGACCCCGAATTGTTACTGGCCAAGATTCGGAACGTTGTTACGAACCGGGAACTGTTGCTGACCACGCAGAACCGGAGCGGTCTGCAGAGCAATATCCTGGATGAAACGGATACGGCAATTTATGTTGTGGATGCGATCAACTATAATTTGTATTATGTAAATCATGCGGCATCGAAATTGATGGGCTGCAGTTTGCAGAATTATTCCGGGAAAAAATGCTTTAAATATTTGTTAGGCAAAAATGCTCCCTGTGAATTCTGCAAAGTTGCTATAGCGCATACGAAACAGAATACTTCGGAATTATATCTTCCCAAAGCAGACCGCACAGTAAAGGTTACTGTGCGCATGATGGAGTGGATGGGGCGCCCTTCCTATATTTTGTACGAGGACGACATAACCGAACAGAAAAAAGCGTATGAACTGGCGGAAAAACGGTACCAGCAGGAATTACAGCGGAGAAGCCGTGTTAATCTTGATTTTATGGCCTATCTGCTGATGAACGTGACAAAAGGAACTGTCCTGGAGCACGACCCTCACGGCTTTCCCGTCCCAACAATCGCTCCGGGTCATCCGATCAGTGATTTTATTGAGCATGTCCTGCCTACCGTGATTGATTTTGACAAGAGACGTGAATTTGCTGAAATGCTCAGTCTGGAGAACATGCGCAAGGCCTATGAGGAAGGAAACAACTTCCTTTCCATCGATTACCGGCGTTACAGCCGGCAGGATAATATCATTATGTGGGCCCGTTCTACCATCCAGCTGATGAAAGATCCTCAGTCTGGAGAACTTACCGCATTCCTGTATACATATGACATTAATGAAATGCGTATGATCCAGGAGACTATCCAGGTGGCAGCGAGGTATGATTATGATATTCTGGCCCATATCAACCTGATTACGGAAACCATAAAGTGTTATGCGCAGAATAAAAGCAGGCTGAACCGATTTTTGAATAAGGAGTATCCGTATGAAAAAACGATTCAGCGATACATAGGAAAGTACGTTTTAAAAGAAGAACGAGCGGAAACCCTGCAATTGATGCAGCTTTCGGTAATAAGCAAAGAACTGCAGGATAAAGATATTTATGAGGTTATTGTAAAAATCATTGAACGTGGTCAGGTGCGGCAGAAAAAGGTGCGTTTTGCAAACTTTGACAAGAAATACGGAATGGTCTTTTTGTCGGTTGTTGATATTACGGATGTGCTGGAGCATGAGGCAAAACAAAGACAGAATCTTGTACAGGAATTAGCTGCCAAAAATGAAGAGAGCCGGCGGAAGACACATTTCCTTTCAAGCGTAAGCGAAGAAATGAAGAATTCCCTTAATACAGTGATCGGTATGGCGGATATTGCGGAGGAAGATATTCGCAACGATAAAATGGTTCGGCAAAGCCTGCAGTCCATCCGGAAATCTACCGAGCATATTGTTAATATCGTTAACGACATGATGGATTTGAGCCGGATTGAAAACGGGACCATGCTTTTTAAAAAGGAATTCTGCGACGCGAATATAGGGCTGGAACTGTTGCAGAAACATATCAAACCATTGTTGGCGGCGAAGAATCAGAAACTTGTTGTTGAAAAACAGGTATATCATACTACGTATTATGCAGACAGGGCGATTCTCCAGAAGATGACGGCCAACCTGATAGGTTTTATGTCGAAAGCGACCCCTTCCAGAGGAATCATCAGGGCGCGTCTTTTTGAATTGCCCAGCCTGAATAAAAATTTTGTGCATTTCCGGTTTTCTTTACAGTCCGAACAGGCATCGGTAAATGAAACAGAGATAAGGAACCGCATGAAAGCATTTGCCTGGCTGGAGCGCGGTAATGGGTCGATACGCAATGAGTCCGGTCTGGGGCTGGCTATCGCCAAAGGTCTGGCTGCCGGATATCAGGGATCCCTGGAGGTGAAATGTTTGCCAGAGACCGGTCTGGAATTTGTAACCGATGTACATTTTGAATTAGCGGACAAAGAGGCGGCAAAGAAAAAAGCGGTTGGGTTGGATGCCAGAAATAATATGGAACTGCAGGGGTTACAGATACTGGTTGCCGAAGATAAGCTGGTCAGCATTCTGGTGGCCAGAAAACTGCTGGCAAGCAAAGGAATCAAAGCGGATTATGTCAAGAACGGAAAGCTGGCTTTCCAAAAATTCAGGGATTCGCAGGAAGGGTTCTACAATCTGATTATTCTGAACCTGCATTTGCCGGAAGTGGACGGATATGAAGCGGCGCAGATGATACGCGCCTGTGAGCATCCGCAGGCCAAAACGATTCCGATTATTGCCATGTCCGGCAATCTGGTGGACGACAATGAAGGGAAATGCCTGTCTGCAGGAATGAATGCGTTTATCCCGAAGCCGATTAAGGGCGACAGGCTGTTGAAACTTATAGTTTCTGTTCTTCAGAATGCGTGAGGCTCTGCTGTTTGCGGTCAATGGTACTAAAGTGTATCAACCATTTTAATCATAAAAATGTAAGTTTTCAGTTGTCTGGCGAGGTGTTGTAGTATGTTTGCGGATTTATGGGTAACATTCCAGAAAGGCGGCTATGTGATGTACCCCATCCTGGCCTGTTCCGTCTTCAGTGTTGCGTTAGCGGCAGAACGGTTTTTGTTTTATAATCACTGCGATACGGAAGATTCTTTTGTGTCGCGTCTCGGCGCAATGTTGCAAACCTCTGAAAAGGAAACCGCTGAAAAGGCGGGAAATGTGGAAGGTGACTGCGCGCGCCTGACAGAGTATTACCTGTCCCATAAACAAGCCGGGATGACCGGGGTGGAAACCCAGGCGAATATCATGCTGGATTCCTATAACGACCATCTTGTGTTTTTAAGCATGATCGTAACCATATCCCCGCTGCTTGGTTTGTTAGGTACGATCATCGGCATGATTAACTCCTTTAAGGTGTTTGATTTGCGGGCAGGCCAGCCTTTTGCCATAACGGCCGGCATCGGCGAAGCACTGATCGCAACGGCTTTCGGTCTTATCGTGGCGATTTTGGCTATGGTACTGTACGGGGCACTGAAATACCGCTCATCAGTATTGGGCAAAAAAATCATGAAATGCTGCACGGCGCTGGAGCTTCATGCAAACGGCGGTGAAACACGATGAGACTCAAAAAGAATTCGGAAGAGATGCCTTCGGTCATCGTAATTCCCATGATAGATATTATGTTTTTCCTGCTGGTTTTCTTTATGCTGAGCACCATGTATATGACTAACCTGAAAACCGTTCAGGTAAAGCTGGCAGAGCTTTCCGGAAGTAAAATCACACAGGAGATTTCTTTTGCAGTTACGGTGAACGAAAAAGGGGAGGCTTTTGTAGGGGATACCCAGGTTGACATGAAAACATTGAAAAAATATGCGGAAAATGAAGTCGCCCAAAACCCGAATGCAATGATTGTCCTGCGGACCGATGCGGGAAGCCCTTACGCTAATTTTTCCACGGTGCTGGATACCCTGAAGCAGGCCGGCGTTTCACAAATCGGGATTGCTTCAGATACAGGTGAATAAAGATGCGACTGACAGAACACCGCTTTCTGGTGGCTTTTCTGGTTTCGTTTATTCTGCATGGGGCGGTACTTTCCGGCAGTATGCTGTATGCCAATCAGAATCCATTAGGGGAAACATCGGACGAGATTTATGTGATGAGCGATGTGGTGGAAGGGTTGGCAGAAACCCCGCTGGAAAGGAAGGAACGGCAGATCAGCCAGAAGACAAAAAGATATGTAAGCCAGGTTACGTTGATCCTGTTGGAAGGCGACGTATTTAAAAAAGTGAATACCGGTACACAGAAGGTTGCCAGCCAAATTCAGGATGACAAGCTGAAAAAGGAAGGGAAAAATGTTCCCATCAGCAAGAATCCGGCAACAAAGCCGAAGCTGATTAAGCACAGTCCGGTTCCGTATCCTGCTGAAGCAAACGGTGTGACAGGCACTGTAACGGTATGTTTCCTTGTCGGTTATAACGGTGCGCCTGAATATACTTCTACCGCGGAATCTTCCGGGAACCGTTTTTTGGACGCAGCGGCTGTAGAGCATTGCATCTCCTGGCGTTTCACGCCGGCAAGAGATTCCAAGGGACGTCTGGTACGCTGTCTCGTTTATATTCCGGTGACAATAAAGCCGTAAGCGTTCTTCTAAATCATAGCGCGGTTTAACGTGTGGCTTATGCATCTCTGACAGCAGTAGTAACTTAGTCGCTCTTGACAGGAGTGTTATAATGAAAACGAAGAAAGATGACGATGTAAGGTATGCTTTCTGATATTTTGTGTAAGGTTAGAATCAGCGTTATTTTTAAAAAAACCGTATATTGACATGGACCGCCGGATTTTTCGGCGGTTTCTTCTGTTTTACGGACAGTTTTTTATTTGCTGATGTATTCAAATGTATGGGGGAGACCGCAATAATGAAACGCGTTTTGATGTTTTTTCTGTTAGTACTGTTGCTTGTGACTGGTGTTTCCGGTTGCGGAAGTTCTAAAAACGATACGGCGAAAAAATCAGAGGCGCCGGGAACGGGTGTGCCGAAACTGAAAATCGTGACCACGATTTTCCCGGAGTACAGCTGGACAAAAGAACTGCTGGGAAGCCAGGAAAAAGATACGGAACTTACGCTATTGACAAAAAAAGGCGCGGACATGCACAGCTACCAGCCCAGCGCAGAAGATATCCTGCACATTGCGAATTGTGATTTGTTCATCTATGTAGGTGGAGAGTCAGACAAGTGGGTAGGCAAGGCATTACAGGAAGGCGGCAGTCCGAAACGGAAGGTTATCAGCCTGATGAAACTGATGGGTAACCGGGCAAAAGTAGAAGAAGAAGTGGAAGGCATGGAGAAACATGAACACCACGAGCATGATAACGGTAGGAAGGAACATCATGACAAAGACAAGCATGATGAGAAGCATGAACACGAAAAGGAACATGAGAAGGATAAACATGACGGCAAAGAGGACCATGAACAGCCGGAATTTGACGAGCATGTGTGGCTGTCGCTGAAGAATGCGGATATCATCTGCAAAGCCATAACGGAGGCGTTGGCGGCGCTGGATTCGAAAAACGCGGAAACCTATCGGGCCAATTATGCAGCCTACAGTAAAAAGCTGGCGGCTTTGGATGCAAAATATAAAGAAGCAGTAACGAAGGCGCCGGTGAAAGCGGTACTTTTCGGCGACCGTTTTCCGTTCCGTTACCTCACAGACGATTACGGCCTGAAGTATTATGCGGCGTTTAACGGCTGTTCGGCGGAAACGGAAGCCAGCTTTGAAACGGTTGCCTTTCTGGCGAAGAAGATGGACGAGCTGAAGCTGCCTGCAGTCCTGACCATTGAGGGCAGGCAGCATAAGCTGGCGCAGACTATAGTGGATAATACGAAGGCAAAGAATCAAAAGGTGCTGACACTGAACTCCATGCAGGCAACAACCGAAGAAGAAATCAAAAAGGGAATCACATATCTGACGGTTATGGAGCAGAATCTGAAAGTTTTGCAGGAAGCACTGTAGTCGCAATGAAAGACGGACAGGGAATACTACAATGGAAGTTCAAATCAGTTGTGAAAATTTAAAATTAGGATATGGCGCCGGCGTTCTGGTGGACGATTTGTCGTTTACCGTAGAAAAAGGGGATTACTTTTGTGTCGTTGGCGAGAACGGTGCAGGCAAAAGTACGCTTCTGCGTACGCTGTTGGGGCTGCAGAAACCGCTGGCCGGCACGATTGCATTTGGCGGCGGCCTGCAACAAAACGAGATTGGTTATCTGCCACAGCAGACCTTTGTCCAGCGAGACTTTCCCGCTTCGGTACGAGAGGTTGTTCTTTCCGGCTGTCAGGGGCGCTGCGGCCTGAGGCCCTTTTACAACCGTGAGGAAAAACAGATTGCGAAAAATGCCATGGAGCAGATGGAAATCACCGGGCTGGCAGAGACCTGCTATCGGGACCTTTCCGGCGGGCAGCAGCAGCGGGTATTACTGGCCCGCGCTCTGTGCGCTTCAGATAAAATGCTGGTACTGGACGAGCCGGTTTCGGGACTGGATCCCAAAATGGCGGAGACGATGTACCGGCTGGTGGAGTGCATCAACAAGGAGAAGGGGATTACCGTCATCATGATTTCCCATGACGTACAGGAGGCCATCCCATATGCCACTCACATCCTGCATATGGGCAGGGACTACTTCTTTGGCACGGCGGAGGAATACCGCCGGTCACGTTTTGGAAATGCGTTTTTGCAGCCGGAGTAAGAAAGGTTTATATCTATGAGTACAATTGCAGACAAACTGTTCCTGTATTTTCAATATCCCTTTGTAATCAACGCCCTGATTGTGGGGATGCTGATAGCCCTGTGTTCTTCCATGCTGGGCGTGACCCTGGTGCTGAAACGCTATTCTTTTATCGGAGACGGCCTGTCCCACGTGGCTTTCGGAGCCATGGCCGTGGCGGCGGTGGCGGGTTTTACTGACGACATGCCTGTGATTCTGCTGATTACGGTGACATTTGCTATCTTGTTGCTACGCACGGGGCAGAATTCGAAGATCAAAGGGGACGCTGCCATTGCCATGATTTCCGTGGGAGCACTGGCCGTGGGTTATCTTCTGATGAATGTATTCTCTTCCTCTGCCAATGTTTCAGGCGACGTCTGTACCACCCTGTTCGGTTCCACTTCGATTTTGACACTAACGAAGACGCAGGTGGGGATGTGCGGTGTGCTGTCGGCGGTGGTAATCGGCGTGTTTGTTCTGTTCTATAACAAGATTTTTGCGGTGACTTTTGACGAAGACTTTGCCAGGGCCGTGGGCACGCCAGTGGGAACCTATAACCTGCTGCTGGCGGTCCTGATTGCGGTGATCATCGTGCTGGCCATGAACCTGGTGGGCTCGCTGCTGATTTCGGCGCTGGTCATCTTTCCCGCCCTGTCAGCCATGCGCGTATTCAGCAGCTTTAAATCGGTTATCCTCTGTTCGGCCGTTTTTTCCGTGGTCTGCGCCTTTGTGGGCATCGTTTTGTCTATACTGGCAGGCACGCCGGTGGGCGCTACCGTCGTTATGATTGATATACTGGCGTTTGCGGTGCTTTGCGGTATAGGTTCTTTAAAAAACGGCGGACTGTGAAAAACCGTGTTAGTAAATGATACGGATGGTTTCGGAAGTTGCGCTGCATTTCAGGAGGTACAAGTATGAAAGATAAAACAGCTCGAATTTTTTCCGCGCTGCTTGTCTGGTTTTGGCTGTCTCTCCTGGTTATTGGTTGCGGGGGAAGCAACAGCAGTAAAAAGGCAGGCAGTTTCATTTCGCCTAAACAAAGCAGTGTGGATGCGGTACTGCAACAGAAGAAGGCGGAAGCAGACCGCAATAATGGAACTGTAAATCCTGGAAAAGAGACGGAGGATAAACAAAAATATGCCGGCAAAAATACAGGCGAAGTGGCGTCGGGCATACAAAGCGGGCAGGGCGTCGGAGCGCCCGTCAGCTCACAAAAGATGAAAGAACTGGAAGAGAAGACTCCCCGCCACGATGTGTATGATTTGCATCCTACTTATGCGAAAGCAGATTACGATTTCAGCCGGATGGATAAAACCATGATGTATACCCAGATTTACAATATGCTGAAGACACCGGATAAGTATAAAGGGAAAATCGTGCGGATGCAGGGAAAATTCGGCCATTATTATGATGAAAAAACCGGAAAGCATTATTTTGGCTGTGTAGTGATGGACGCGACGGCCTGCTGTTCTACCGGTATGGAATTTTCAAGGAAAGGCAGGCATAACTATCCGGAGAATTATCCGAAACTGGATGAGCCGATCATCGTGACCGGCCGGTTTTCTTCCTACAAGGAAGGGAAGGAACTTTTCTGCGAACTGGCGGATGCGGAAATAGAAAAAATGTGGTAAAATATTATCACAGAAACCTGAGCGTAGTTCCTGTAATACGTATTTGTAAAGGAGGAAGTATTGTGAAGAAATTTTTGATGGTTGTGATGGCCATGCTGCTGTCCCTGTCTATGGTCGCGGGCTGCGGCGGAGGCGACAAGAAGGCAGAGCTGATCAAAGGCCTCAAAACGGAAATCGGCACCTTGCTGGGTAATGTGGATAAGCTGGCTGCCGATGAGCTGAAGGGCGATGCTGCCAAGAAGGCGACGGAAGGTTTTAAAGGCCTTATGGACAAGATTGCCAAGCTGAAAGAAGCAGCAAAAGGCAATGCAGCTGCGGAAAAAGACGTAGCCGACCTGATGGGCAAGGCCACCGGGTTATCTGAAAAGATCAGCCGCGGTCTGGCTGCAGGCAATCTGAACATTGATCCTAAGACTTTCAAGCTGGAAGACATGGAAAAGAACGGCTGGGTAGCAATCAAAGATGCAGCCGGCAAAATCACCGGTTACTATGATCCGAAAGACGTTGTAACGGACGACCTGGGCAAAAAAGCGTATGCCTGGATCATGAAGATTGGTGAAGGCGGAAAGGCTCTGGGTTTTGAAAACGTAGCCTTTGACTATGCCAACGGCAAGGTTGCCCTGAACAAAGAGGCCATTCTGGAAAACAAAGACGGCGCATTCAGCTTTGCGGCAGCGAAAGAAGCTATCAAATCCCTGGTATGGGGCGACGGTGTGAAAGGTCTGGAAGGCCTGGATCTGAACGGTATTTTTGAAAAACTGAAACCCCAGGGCTGGGATATGAAGAAGCTGGCCGGTGCTGTAGCAGGCGCTGTTGCAGGTGACGCGGCGAAAGCCGGCGCGGCTGACAAAGCCGGTTTTGTGAAAGACTTTGTGGCTTTCGCGGATAAAAACGAAGCAACCCTGAAGAAATTAGCGGATTCCATCAACTCCGGCACCATTGACAAAGCAGCGCTGCTTGACCTCGGCAAGAACGCCCTGGCGGAAATCAAAAAAGCCAACGGCGACATGAACGGTAAATATGCAGACCTGGTGAAACCGGTTGCCAACATCATGCAGATGCAGGAAGACCGAGCCCAGGCTATGATCGACGGCGTGAACGGCAATGCGGCACGTTTTGCTGAAGGCGGCGACATGAAAACAAAGGTGCTGGATCTGCTGGCCAAGTTTAAGAAAGATAATAATCTGTAAGAAATCTTTCCGAAAAACGTAATTTAAATCCACAGTTAATCTAAAGAGTGCAGCGGCGTGACGCCGTTGCACTTTTTTATTCATTAACCTTTCACAATTACAATTTATAACTATGGTATAATATTTTTGGCAGAATAACACAATATGGAACCGCTGATTTACTACCAGAAAGTATTGGCCGGCGTCGTACGAAACAACCAACGTTTTCCTGAAAAAGAGAATGCTGCCAGGGAGGGATCAGAATGAAAAAAGTTGCCATCATCCGATGTCTGGATGTAAGCATGCGCTGCGTGGGCGCGTCCTGTATGAAATCCTTTAACAACCGTACCGTAAAATTTGAGCGCTATGGGGATGAAAAACTGGAACTGTTTGCCGGTCTGACCTGTAACGGCTGCGGTAAGACGGTGGAGAATGACGAGGGGCTGAAGAAAAAACTGGACCGTCTGGCGGAAGAGCCGGTAGACGTGGTGCATTTCAGCAGCTGTACCAACAAAAAGGACAAAGAAAATCCGGAACTGAAAAAACGCTGTCCCTGGGTGGAAAAGATGAAAGACTATCTGGAGGGCAAAGGTGTAGAAGTGGTGTACGGCACGCATCATTAAATTTTACACGTACCGTTAATCTGTATAAAAGGAAAGCTGCTGATTTGCAGTGTTTTATAATTCCTTTATACTACATTTCCCCGGTTTCTCTAATAATCATATAAATTATTGTAAAAAAAGTTGAGGAGGAATCATCATGGCAAACAAATACGCGGGTACACAGACAGAGAAAAACCTGGAAGCGGCATTTGCCGGGGAATCCCAGGCAAGAAACAAATACACCTACTTCGCGTCCAAAGCGAAAAAAGAAGGTTTTGAACAGATTTCTGCGCTGTTTCTGAAGACAGCTGACAATGAAAAAGAACATGCCAAGATGTGGTTCAAGGAGCTGGAAGGAATCGGCAGCACAGCAGAGAACCTGGCCGCGGCGGCTGCGGGAGAGAACTACGAATGGACCGACATGTACGAGGGGTTTGCCAAAACGGCTGAGGCAGAGGGTTTTAAGGAACTGGCTGCAAAATTCCGTATGGTGGCAGCCATTGAAAAGCATCATGAAGAACGCTATCGCGCACTGCTGAAAAATGTAGAGACGCAGGAAGTATTTAAAAAGAGTTCCGTAAAAGTTTGGGAGTGCCGTAACTGCGGACATATTGTGATTGGAGAGAAAGCGCCGGAAATCTGCCCGGTATGCGCGCATCCCCAGGCCTATTTTGAGATTCATGCGGAAAATTACTGATATGTTGCAGAAAGGGAGGCCGTTGCAGCGCAGCGGTCTCTTTTCATTTGGAAAACCTGTAAAACTATGGTATAATATACTGTACCATTGTTGGTATAAAAAGACTACACAAGCAGGAGGCACACATGAACATTATCGTCTGTGTAAAACAAGTGCCGGATACGACGCAGATCCGTCTGAATCCGGAAACCCGTACCCTGGTGCGGGATGGGGTGGAGAACATTTTGAATCCCTATGATGCGGAAGCGTTGGAAACCGCATTAATCTTAAAAGATAAATACGGCGCTAAGGTTAAGGTCATTACCATGGGACCGCCTCAGGCCAAAGATATTCTGAAAGATGCTATCGCACTGGGAGCGGATGAAGCCTACCTTCTGACAGACCGGGTGGTGGCCGGTTCTGACACACTGGCTACCAGTATGGCATTGGCTGCCCTGGTTAAACACCTGGGCGAATATGACCTGATCCTCTGCGGACGGGAAGCGGCGGACGGCTGCACGGCGCAGGTAGGGCCGGAGATAGCGGAGCATCTGGGTATCCCACAGGTTACTTCCGCTTTGAAAGTTGAATTTACCGACGGTCGTTTTGTGGTGGAACGGGAAACGGAAAACTGGGCTGAGACCCTGGCTGTTCCCGCGCCGCTTCTGGTGACCATGACCCGTGCGGAAAAAGAACTGCGTTTTGCCAGCATCCGCGGCAAGATGAAAGCCCGCAAGACAGAGATTCCTGTCAAGACTGCGGCCGACCTGGGACTGGATGTCACCAACGTAGGTCTGAAGGCTTCCCCGACACGTGTTATCAAAGTGTTTACGCCGGAAGTGCATAAGGTAGACACCCAGATCATCAAAGAAGAGGATGTGGATGTGGCCGTGGACAAACTGGTGGAAAAGCTGATCGAAGCCGGCGTGGTAAAACGCTGAGCCGTGTATCGTGGCAGTTAACGTTGAAATTTCACGCTGCACAGGCTGTGAGAACTGCGCGGCAATCTGTCCTACGGGCGCCATACAGGTGAAAAACGGTAAAGCCTCTGTCAGGGAACAGAGCTGTGTGGAATGCGGCGCGTGTATATATGATTGTCCTATGGACGCAATTACTCTTCCGAGGGAGGATTTCAATAATGGCAAAGACTGAAAATGCAATCTGGGTAGTAGCCCAGCTGGAAAATGGCGAGACCCTTGGCGTGACCTATGAACTGCTGGGGCAGGCCCGCCGCCTGGCTGACACGGTCGGGCAGAATACCGCTGTCGTCCTGATCGCCAGAGAGAACAACGGGCATGCGGAAAAACTGATTGCCCAGGGAGCGGATGTGGTGTACACCGTGCTGGGTGAGGAATACGCGGATTATAATGTGGAACTGTACACCAATGCCATCTGTGAACTGGCGCAGGAGTACAAACCAAACGGCATCATGTTCGGCGCTACCATTGACGGACGGGATCTGGCACCCCGTGTGGCAGCCCGTCTGAAAACCGGACTGTGCGCGGACTGCACGGAAGTGGAAATGGGCGAGAACGGCCTCCTGAAATGGACCCGTCCCGCGCTGGGCGGCAACCTGATGGGCACCATCGTATGCTCCGACATCCGTCCCCAGATGGGTTCTGTACGTCCCAAGATTTTTGCGCCCATGGAACCGGATTCCGGCCGTCAGGGCGAAGTAATCAATTACACTGTCAAAAATAAAGTGGAAAGCAAAGTGGAAATCCTGAAGAAGGAACCTCTTTCCACCGGCGGCAAGCTGAAAATCGAAGATGCGGAAGTCATCTGTGCCGGAGGACGCGGTTTTGGCGACGGAGAACGCTTTAAGGTGTTGGAAGACCTGGCCGCTTTGTTTGAAAAATCGGCGATTGCAGGGTCTCGCGCGGCTGTGGACGAAAAGTGGGTAGACCATGCCTCCCAGGTAGGGCAGTCCGGCAAGACCGTCGCGCCGAAGTTGTACTTTGCCTGTGCCGTTTCCGGCGCGTTGCAGCATGTATCCGGCATGAAAGAATCGGAAGTGATCGTGGCCATTAATAAAGACGAGAACGCACCGATCTTTGAAGTGGCTCATTACGGTCTGGTAGGGGATGTGCACGTTGTCATTCCCAAGCTGATTGAGAAGATCAAAGCCTATAAGGAATCCTGAGGTACGGTTCTGTGTGGAAAGTGATTTATATTGCCCCGACACAGGAGAGGGCTGAGAAAATGAAGAAGCTGCTGGGGGATAACGGTTTTCTGTGCCAGCTTAAAGCAGTGGGAACACGCCGCAACGGCAAAGCTGCTTCCGTTGAAATCTCGGTACCTGTTTCGGAAGCGGAAGAGGCCTATGAAGTGCTGGCGGAGCACGGCTTTCATGCATGAGCGGGCCGTAACCGGCTGAGAGTTTGACTTGTCCGGGGATTTTAACGGCTTTCCCCATAGTGCAGATACGGTAAAAAGTTTATGGAAAAACCGGAAAACAGTATTTTTAAAAAAGGATATACTGAGTTCGATCAGCGTCTTGATCAGGAACTGGAAGAAGAAAAAGAAGAACGGCGCCGGCAACTGCTGTTGCAGGCGCCGGACTTTAAATTGCTGAACCAGATGCTGGAAAGCGGAGAGTATTCGCAGGATCTTGCGTCCAAATTGAAGGACGGGGGCCTGTACTACCTGCGGAGCGGGGAAGAAGAGTCCGCAGAAAGGTTTATGAGTATTTTCCGGAAAACGCTGGAGCTACATCCGACAGTCTGGGAGGATTTGATTAAACAGGCCGGCTTTTTGGGCTGCATGGCTTTTAAACGGGATATGCCCCGGCTTGGCCGGTACTGCGGGGAAGCGATTCTCAGTGGCCTGCGTCTGCTCGGACCGGAAGACAGGGAACTGACCGAAGAGGGTTACCTGCAGTTTAAGAATGTGACAGATACTGCTGTACGCACGCGGAATGAATGGGATTTCCGGGAGATTGTAACAGCGCTGCAGAAGTATTGGGAAACTTCCAAGGCTGCGGTTACTACGGGTTTCGTTTCAATTTTGTCAGATTTGCTGTTTGTGGCGGCAGACAGACGTCAGATTAACGCCTTAAAGATTATTTGTCGTTTAAGCAGGAGCGTAATGCGGCATGATTCGGTCGACCGTGTCATGCGGCAGCAATTTGCGATGGAGTGGAGCAATACGGCAGCGCAGATTGCCCAGCGCGGCTGGGCAGCAGAATGTCAGATGCTGCTAAAGCATCTGTGCCTGTGTTTAGGTTCACTGCGCGATGACGTTTTGATAAAAAAAGTGATGGCGGATGTATCTCTCCATATGCAGATTCAAAGCAAGTGGGATAATTTTGAAACTGCGTTCAGGCTGTTTTATCCCTGCCAGCTGTTTTCTCTGGTGTTGCTGCGCTGGGGGATGAACCGCTACAACCGTGTCCTGCTGTCAGAGAAAGTGCTGGAAGTGGAAGCTGCGACCCGGGACTCCGGCATGCTGGGGCAGGTGGAACGGAAAATGGAATTGCTGGAAGAAAAAGAAAAAGCGTTGGGCATGATCCGCTTTGTCCTGCGTAACGGCCGGGATATGGCGGCTGCCTGCGCCCGGCTGCTGATGAAAGATGAATGGGAAATTTATGCGACGTGGCAGAGAGAATGGCTGTCTGCGTTTTCCGGCAAAGAAAAACGCCGGAAACAGGTTCAGCAGTTTATGCAGATGATGGCGGAATATTGGCATAGTACCCAGCCATCAAGAAGCAATAAACAGTGGGAGTTCATGACGGACATCATGAATCCGTCCTGTTTGTCGGATAAGCATCTGAATCTGATCAAACTGGTTTCGTAAGTTCATGTTGCGGGCGGGTGCAGTTTTTGAAAAGCACTGTGCTGTGCCAGACAGATACTTATGGGAAAACTGTCAAATTTCTTCAATGTGTACACAGAATTTTTAGTTGAAGCGGCAGGCGGTTCGTGTTATAATTAACAAAACTAAATAAGCATTACCTTTAAAACGGTCCTGTGAGGCTGTAAGGTGACTTAGCAAAGTAGTATTATGGAAGATATTAAGCCTTCTTGCATCCTGCGGGACGAGAAGGCTTTTATTTTTCAGGAAACCGTTCGTGTTCCGGTTACGTGTTGACAGAACCGGCTGACAAAACGAAAGGCGGGCGGAGTTTCCAACATCAGACAGGAGGAACTGCAATGGCAAAAGCGACTGTGTCCCTGGCGGGCAGGGACATCCTTGACCTGGAGAGCTTCAGCGTCGAGGAAATCAACCTGGTTCTGCAGACCGCTGCGGAAATGAAAAAGATTATGAAGCGTGATATCAAAAAAGTACCATCCCTGCGGGGCAAATCCATCATCAACCTGTTCTATGAGCCCAGTACCCGGACCCGTACTTCTTTTGAACTGGCGGGCAAATATCTGGGGGCGGACGTGGTCAACATTACGACTTCTACTTCCAGCGTGGTAAAGGGTGAGTGCCTGCGGGACACTATCCTCACCGTGCAGTCCATGTGCTGCGACGCCATCGTCATGCGCCATCCCATTGAAGGGGCTGCCGTTTACGCGGCGGACGTGGCAAAGCCGGTCATCATCAACGCCGGCGACGGCGCCCATGCCCATCCGTCCCAGGGGTTGCTGGACATGTTTACCCTGCGGGAAAAGGGGCTGAAAGATTTAAACGGAAAGAAAATGGTCATCCTGGGCGACATTTTGTACAGCCGGGTGGCCCGTACCAATATTGCGGCCTGGAACAAGATGGGCGCGGACGTGCATGTAGCGGGACCCCGTCCCCTGATGCCCTACGCCGTTGAAAGCCTGGGCGTGACTTATCACAAACGTATCGAAGAAGCCATCGAAGGCGCAGATGTCATCGACGTGCTGCGAATCCAGCTGGAACGCCAGAAGAGCGGTCTGTTCCCGTCACCCCGGGAATATGCCCGCATTTTCGGCCTGAACGAAGCGCGGCTGAAACTGGCAAAACCGGATTGCGTGGTGCTGCATCCCGGCCCCATGAACCGGGGTCTGGAGATTTCCTGGGACGTAGGCTACTGCGACCAGGCGGCAATCCGCGACGAAGTACAGAACGGCGTGGCCGTTCGTATGGCGCTGTTATTCCTGACACTGACTGGAGGTAAACAAATTGAAGCTGCTAATTAAAAACGGACGGGTGGTAGACCCCTCTCAGAAACTGGATGAAATCTGCGACGTGCTGGTAGCAGACGGGAAAATCGCAAAAGTTGAAAAGAACATAACGGACAAAGCCGATGAGACTTATGACGCTGCGGGTAAAGTAGTAGCCCCCGGTTTTATCGACATGCATACCCATCTGCGGGAGCCGGGCCTGGAAGCCAAGGAAAGCATCCGCACCGGCACCATGGCGGCAGCGGCCGGCGGCATCACCACCATCGCCTGCATGCCCAACACGAAACCTGCCATCTCCACTTCCATCGTAGTCAGCGGTATCAAAGAACGGGCCGCGAAGGAAGGCTATGTGAACGTGGAAGTGATTGGTTCCATCAGCAAGGACGAAGAAGGCAAGGAACTGGCGGAGATGGGCGATATGCTGGAAAAGGGCGCGGTGGCTTTTTCCGACGACGGCCATTATGTGTACAGCAGCCGCCTTCTGATGAATGCGGCAAAATATATGACAAGCTTTGACGCGCCGCTGATTTCCCACAGCATTGAAAGCGAACTGAACGCAGACGGTTACATGCATGAAGGTGCGGTTTCCGCAAAGATTGGTGTGCCCGGCGTGCCGTCCGTAGCGGAAGACATTGCCGTAGCAAGGGACGTACTGGTAGCCGGTTATACCGGAGCCCATATCCACATTGCCCATGTGGCCAGCAAAGGCGCGGCGGATATCATTCGCCAGGCCAAGGCCAAAGGCTATCCGGTAACGGCGGAGGTGACTGTGCACCACCTGACCCTGACCGATGAAGCCTGCATGAGTTACAGCACGGCTACCCGTGTTTCCCCTCCCTTGCGGAGTCAGGATCACGTTGACGCCATGCGGGCTGCCCTGCTGGATGGGACCATTGACATGATCGTCACTGACCACGCCCCTCACGCCCCGGAAGAAAAGGATGTGGAATTCCGCAAGGCGCCCAATGGTTTCTGTGGATTGGAAACAGCAGTAGGTGTTGTTCTGACGGATTTGTATCACAAGAACGTGCTGACGTTGGAACAGGTTGTTGACAAGATGAGCTGCAGCCCGGCCCGGATCTTTAACCTGAAAGGCGGCACCTTAAAAGCAGGCTCCCCGGCAGATATTACAATCCTGGATTTGGATAAAGTGTGGACGGTAGACTCCAAAAAGTTCTACACGGTGGGCAAGGTTACGCCGTTTGAAGGCAAACAGTGCAAGGGCAAAGCTGTTGCGACAGTGGTGGCCGGCAAATTTGTCATGAAAGACGGCGCAGTGTGCGAAAAGTAAAACCCTGAACCGGCAAAGATTTTGCAAAATAGCTTGCAGGGTTTGTTTGTCTGAAACCGGAAATATACCGGAGGATTTGAATGACTAAGTATATAGAAGAAACAAAAGTCGTGGGGCAACGTGTCCTGAATGCCACGACCAAACAGATTGACCTGATTGCGCCGCGGATTGCGGCAGAAGCAGTTCCGGGCCAGTTTGTCAACGTGCAGGTTTCCAAGGGAACTGCTCCGTTGTTGCGCCGTCCCCTTGGCGTGGCCGGAGTGGACCGGAATTACGGCTCCATCAGCCTGATCTATCGCATTGTGGGCAATGCCACTAACATTCTGGCAGATGTATGCAGCGGGGACCGGCTCAGTGTAGTGGGCCCTCTGGGGCACGGTTTTGACCGCAGCGCGAAACATCCGCTGCTGGTGGGAGGCGGCACCGGACTCGCGCCCTTACTGTATCTGGCAGAAAGCATGGTTGGGGAAGGAATCAGGCCTGACGTTCTCATGGGCGGCAGAACAGCGGACGACCTGTTCTGGAAAGAACTGTATGACGGCATCGCAGGACAAATCAGTCTGACGACGGATGACGGCACGCTGGGAACCAAAGGGACCGTAATGGCCTGTCTGCCGGATATGCTGGAAAAGGGTTGTTACGACAGCGTGTATGTCTGCGGCCCGGCACCAATGATGAAAGCGGTTTCCGCTGCCGTATTGGAAAAAGGAATCAAATGCCAGGTATCGCTGGAGAAATATATGGCTTGCGGGCTGGGCGCCTGCCTGTCCTGTAGCTGCCAGGGCATCGGCAAACGCGTCAAGGTCTGCCAGGACGGGCCTGTGTTCCGGGCAGAGGAGGTGACGGAATGGTAAGATATCTGTATCATAACCGTCTGGCTGTGGATATTGCCGGCCTGAAAATGAAAACACCGGTGACCACCGCTTCCGGGACTTTCGGCTTCGGTCTGGAATTTACGGACTTTCTGGATTTGGAAAAGGTGGGGGCCGTTACGGTGAAAGGCACTACCCTTGCGCCCCGGGCGGGTAATAAAGGCCAGCGTGTGGTGGAAACTCCTTCCGGCATGCTGAACTGCGTGGGATTGGAAAATCCGGGCAGCGAGTACTTTTTGAAAGAAACGTTGCCTAAACTGCGCAAATATAAAGTACCCATTATTGTCAATATCGATGCCTCCAGTCCGGAAGAATACGGCGAACTGGCGGCGAAACTGGACGTAAAAGGCGTGGACGCCGTGGAAATCAACGTAAGCTGTCCCAACATCAAAGACGGCGGCCTGGTTTTCGGCACCAACGCCAAAAGCATGGCCCAGGTAGTCAAAGAAGTGAAAAAGAATACATCCAAGGTGGTCATCACCAAGCTTTCCCCCAATGTGACCAGTATTACGGAAATGGCGAAAGCGGCAGAAGACGCGGGGACAGACGCTCTTTCCCTGATCAATACCCTCATCGGCATGAAGATAGACATTCACCGTCAGCGCCCCGTGCTGGGTAATGTGACTGGCGGACTGAGCGGTCCATGCATCCGTCCGGTTGCTGTGCGTATGTGTTACGAAGTGGCCCAGGCGGTGAAGGTTCCCATTATCGGTATGGGCGGCATCATGTGCGCGGAAGACGCCATTGAATTCTTCCTGGCAGGAGCCAGCGCCATTGCCGTGGGCACAGCTAACTTTGTGAACCCGGCCATTGCGGAGACTATCAGCCCTGGCATTCTGGAATACATGGACAGACACAATATCAAAAAGGTACAGGATATGATCGGGCTGGCGCTTCCGGGCCGGTGCTGATATTCCGGTTTTCTGGAACGCGTTGATGGCAGTGTGAGGTTTTTGAGTACAAAAGAGGTGACAACATGCAGAGCGATCCGAGACTCATCGCCGCCCTGGACTTTCCAACGGCAGAAGCAGCGAAGCAGGCCGTGGAGGAAATCGGGGACGCGGTAATCTATTATAAAGTCGGCATGGAGCTGTACTACGCGGCAGGGAACGAGATGATCCGTTTCCTGAAAGAGCGTGGCAAGAAAGTGTTTCTTGACTTAAAACTGCAGGACATTCCTAATACGGTAGCCAGTGCCCTGAAAGTAGAAACGAAACTGGGCGTGGACATGATCAACGTCCATGCCGTAGGCGGAAAAAAGATGATGGAAGCGGCAGCGGCTGCCATCAGAGAAAAATCGGCAGAACTTGGAATTGAACGCCCGAAGCTGCTGGCAGTCACCATCCTCACCAGCATGGACGAGGAACAGTTTGCTGATTTGAATTATAAAAATACCATTGCGGAGCAGGTATTGGCTTTGGCAAAGCTGGCCAAAGCAGCCGGACTGGACGGGGTAGTGGCGTCGCCTAAAGAAGCGGAGGAAATCCGTAAAGCCTGCGGACCGGACTTCCTGATTGTAACCCCCGGCGTGCGTCCGGCAGGCAGCGCCCTGGACGACCAGAGCCGTGTGACCACACCGGCACAGGCTTTTGCCAACGGTTCCTCCCATATCGTGGTAGGGCGTCCCATCATGAAAGCGGCGGACAGGAAACAGGCGGCCGCAGCCATTGTAGAAGAGATTAAGAATATATAACAGAGGAGGCACTTTCATGTTAAGTGAAAAAGAAGTACTGCATTTACTGGAAGAAACACAGGCTGTCCTGCATGGGCATTTCCTGCTGACCAGCGGCCTGCATAGCCCCATGTATGTGGAGAAGTTCAACGTACTGCAGCATCCTTCCTATACCGAAAAACTGTGTAAGGAGATTGCCGCGCGCTATGCCAGTGACAATATTGAACTAGTGGTAGGGCCCACCACCGGCGGTATCTTGCTGGCCCATGAAACCGGCAAGGCGTTGGGGACCCGCGCCATCTTCACAGAACGGGAAAACGGCAAGATGACCCTGAAACGCGGCTTCCAGATTCCGGAAGGATGCCGGGTGCTGGTAGTGGAAGACATCGTGACCACCGGCGGCAGCGTAAAAGAAGTGATGGACGTGGTGAGGGAACACGGCGGCAATGTAATCGGCGTGGGTCTGTTGGTAGACCGCAGCGGCGGCAAGGTAGATTTTGGTGTGCGGACAGAAGCATTGCTGCATCTGGACGTACCTACATTTAAAGCGGAAGATTGCCCCCTGTGCCATGACGGAGTAGAGCTGACCAAACGGGGCAGTACCGGGAAAAACAATCCGGTTAAAAAATAACTTGCGTATTTTACTATCCTGTGATATAATTCTTAAACGTCAGGTGAACTGACAAACGGCCCGGTGGTTCAGTTGGTTAGAATGCCGCCCTGTCACGGCGGAGGTCACGAGTTCGAGTCTCGTCCGGGTCGCCACGCGGAAATAGCTCAGTTGGTAGAGCACAACCTTGCCAAGGTTGGGGTCGCGAGTTCGAGTCTCGTTTTCCGCTCCACAGGGGTATAGCTCAATTGGTAGAGCAACGGTCTCCAAAACCGTGTGTTGAGAGTTCGATTCTTTCTGCCCCTGCCATGACAAACGTAGTCCCCATGCGGGTTTCCGCATGGGGACTTTTTATGTTTAGATTTATCATATTGCTGTAATTTCTTACTAATAACAAACTGGGTTAAAGCGGGCATTTGCTTCCTCTGCGGCTTGCCAGACATGGCAGGTCGTCTGTTTCAGGCTGGTGTCAATTTTGCACGGCCTGCCTTGTATATAATTATAAAGGGCAATTACGGCGAATTTTAAAAGTTTTTAATAAATGGGTTGATTTTGTCATTTATTTAACATATTCTTTTTGTTATAATTATTATGGTAATTTGTATGCATCTTTAATATATTATGCATCTGTAAAATATAATGAACAGTGTTGTTTAAACGCAGTGCTGCATTTGGTGTTTTATTCCGGCGTAATTTTAATGGGGGTTGGGTTATGAATAAGGTTTACAAGGTTATCTGGAGCAATGCGAGGAAATGTTATGTAGTGGTATCGGAAATCGCGAAGAACCACGGTAAAAATAATACAAAGAACATCGTCAGCCGGTTGGCGGCGCGTATGGGGGGATGTATGCTGCAGATGGCGTCGGCCATGCAGCAGGCGTACACTGCCGATGAACAGCCGGTGATCCGTCCCCGTATGGCGGCACAGTGGATTGTACCGCTGGTGCTGGCGGGCATCCTGTTTCCTGCCAACGCCTGGGCCACGGAGATTATAACTAACGGAGCCGGTATCGTAGACAGGTTTAGCAACGTGTACGATGTGTACACGCAGAAAATAGTAAGCAGCCATTCCCTCGGCATAAATGAATTCAAAAAGTTTAATTTAGACAGCGGGCATGTTGCCAACATGCACTTTAAAATGAGGAACGGTTCGGAGTATGTAGACAATCTGGTCAACCTGGTGCAGGACCGTATCAACATCAACGGTACGGTGAACGCTATTAAAAAGAATCGCATAGATGGTAACCTGTATTTCCTCAGCGGGAACGGTATGGCTGTCGGCCCGACCGGTGTGATTAACGCGGGTAAGTTCGTGGTGCTGGCTCCCTCTTCCGACTATTTTGACGATTTGTGGGAAAATGAAAGCAAGGTGGCTGCTGCCTTTAAGAACGATTTTAACAAGTTTGGTACCCGTGTAACCAGCGGGGAAGGTGCAGGAGCATTTAATGCAACGGGCCTGGAGTTTAATACTGATGCAGGCAAAGGCATAAAAGTCCAGGGCAAAATCAATACCCGCAGCGGTATCGTAATGGGTGCGGGTAATATTGCCATTGAGAACGGCGCGGTGCTGAAGAGTCAAAAAGACCTTAATTTCGCCAGTCTTGTCAACACACAGGACGCCGCCGGTGCTGCTTTCAGTAACATCGGCATGACCGCTGTGGCGGAGGATAAAAGTGGCGACATCATCCTGCGGTCGCAAACATCCCATGAATTTATCAATAATCCGCTTCTTCCGGGTGTGGAGACTTATGATTCCATAGCAAACGTGCATAATGACGCTTCCGTTGCTGTCAGGGGTGAAATCAGCGGTGACGGCAATGTGGATATTTCCGCGGCTTCCAGTACGACATTTAACAATAAGGAGTGGACTGGTTTAGACGGACTGTCCAATGTAGGCGCTGAATTCCTGAATGACCTGGGAATTAACATGACAGCGGACTGGGCCCATAAGGTTATCGCAGCTTCTGTCACGCTGGACGATACCGGAAAAATAAACGCCGGCGGTAATGCGGCCCTGCAGGCGGATTCCAGCTTAACCATTAAAATACAGGCTAAAACCGTTGGCAAGAAAGAAGAGGGCGCTACTTCGGCCCTGCCGGTTGCGGCGGTAGCAGTGGTGAATGCTTCCAATAAAGCGCTGGTGGATATAAAGGGAGAGATGTCTGCCGGCGGAGATATTGCGCTGGCTGCAAAGGCAGGTACTACCCTTGATTCGACGGCTAAGGCACTTACACTGAAGGCGGACAACGACAATGGAAACGCGATATATCTGGGGGCTTCCCTTTTGTTTGGCAACAGCGTTGCGGAAATAAATGTGGAAGAAGCACAGAATAACAGCGCGGCACAGAAACTGAGTGCCGGCGGCGCATTTTCCGCAAAGGCTAAGGCTGGCAGCAGTATCGCGGTGGAAGCCGCGTCTGCCGGGATGGATGATACCTTTGCTTCTACCGCGGTAGCCTGGCTGGATTACGATTCTGCAGCCAATGTGAACCTGAAACGGTCTGTGGAAGCGGAAAGCGTTACGGTAGATGCGACGAACACGGTGGACTCTCTGGGGATTTCAGCGGACAACAGTAGCGGGGAAGGCATTGATTCCTTAGTTGAATTCAAGGTAACCGGAGATACCAACGCAGGCTCCCTGGCCAACAAAATTAAAACGAAGCTGGGATGGGATGGGTTCCGGCAGGGCGGCAAGCTTCAGGGCATGGAAAACGTGTTCAGCAACGCTCTGGAATATGTTACCGCAGGCGCTGCTGTTGCGGTGGTGGACAGCACGAATACCGCCAATGTTACTGTAGCCCCGGGGGTTGAGCTGAAAGCCCTGGGGGATGCCGTGAAAAAAGACGGACAGGGAAATACGGTTAACGATGCGGACGGTAATCCTGTACCGGGAGGAGATATCTCTCTAAATGCCAGGACGGACATGACATCCTTTTCCCATGCCGTGACAGGGCAGTTGAACAAACAGCAGGCGAATGCTGCAAACGATTCCAAGGTAGGTGTGGCTGTCGCTTTCCTGTACAGCAATATAGATAATAACGCCACGGTGGAACTGCAGTCAGGAAACAATAAAGGCGTTTCACTACATGCTGAAAAAGGGAATATCAACTTGAATGCAGACGTGGACAGTGATGACAACAATTCCATGAGTACGCTCCGGGGTACCAGCATCAAGGAAGCCTGGGAAAACCTGATCAAAGATTTTAAAAAGTTTGGAAAAGATGCCAGCAAGCTGACTAAATGGAAAGACGAAACGGTTGACGTGCAGACTCAGCTGGAGGATGGCTCTATCAGCAAATCAGAGGCTGCTGCCAAATGGACCAATTTGTTGTCGGCCTTTGTGGATTTTATGTCCGACGAGGGAAAAAATTACCTGAAAGCAAGCAATGACGCAAAGAAACTGGTAGGAGCAGTTTCTGATATGTTAAGTCCGGCATCTTATACAAACTATTATGTGCGCAGTTATTCCATAGACGGACAGGACAGCCATGGTTCCAATTATGATATTGCGGCTTCCGTTAATATTGCCACCATGGAAAACAAGGGGATCGTAGCGATCGGGGAGCAGTCTGCCTTAAAAACGGGCGGGGATATTAATATTCACTCTGAAGCGGCTACGGAAGCTATCAGCGCTACGGGTAATGGCGGGGAATTCCTGGCTTATTCCGAAACCAATGGTACAGGCATCGGCGCGAGCTTTGCCTGGCAGGATATTTCCGCGGACAGCCTGGTGCTGGCAGGCAAAAATGTAAAGATGCAGACCGGGTCGGCATCGGAGCGGGCCAAAGGGGATATAGCGGTAAGTGCTAATGCTGCCGCAGAAGATATCGCGATTATATACAGTGGCGGCAAAGCAGACCGCAGCGGTCTGGCAGGCTCCTTTAACATACAGGACGGCGGCAGCAACAGCCTTATCCTGGTGGATGATGAAGCGACGTTAGATGCTGCGGGCGCGGTTTCGCTGCGGGCAGCCAATTCGATGACCGCCGCCAATATCGTGGGCGGCCTGGCTCTGGGCAGCGCCAAATCGAAAGCAACGGTCGGGGCCGGTTTTGCCCTGAACAGGCTGGATGTAAACAGCATGGCAGTGGTTGGCGATAATGGAACAGGAGCTTCCACTGAAAGTAAAGATACGGAGTCTGATGGGTATAAAGATAAGAGTGATGAGGAAAAGGATCAGCTAAGAGCGCAGAATACGTTAGCCGCTGCCCGTGCCTTAGCAGCGGACAAGGCGAAGATTCGCAGCATGGACAGGGAATTTGAGGATGCGGAGAAGGATGTTCAGGGTATATTGGGCTCAAAGACCGGGGAAAACGGTGGTAAGGGCAGTGTGACCGGCCAGAATATTACCGTAAGTGCGCAGAATAAGGGCACTATTAATGCCGTGGCGGTGGAAGGCGTTTCCAATTCGGAAAACCACGCCGGATTTGACACAGTGAATAAATGGAATAAAACTGCTTCACAGGCAAAAAGCGATATTACCGAATCCCTGCAGAACGTAATCGGCTGGCCAGTTAACAAGGTAAATAAGTTCTTTGGCAATAGTGAGACCAAGAAAAGAATGAATTTGCGTGGGTATGATCCAATCCCCCAGAATAACGATGCGGCGGACAACAGTTTTAACGCTGCCCTGGCCGGCAGTGTTAGCGTGAACTGGAATGACAGTACGACGGCGGCGGTGATTGACAATACAGCGTTGATCCTGCGCGGAAAGGAAGCCGGTACAACCGGGACACTGAAGAATGAAGCGCTGGACGATCTCTTTACCGGAGCCTGGGCTGGGGCTGCGGCGCTGAACTGGTTCAGCGGAGGCGCAGGGGTTGCGTCCAACAATGCGGCCCATAAAGGCGCTCTGGGCGCGGCGGTCAGTGTGAACAATCTGGAGCGGGACGTGAAGGCACAGATCAGTAATGCTAAAATTTCCCAGGCCCGTCAGATTGAAAATACAGCCATCATGAAAGGGACAGAGGCAGCCGCTGCCTTAGGCCTTGCCGTTACCAATGACAGCCAGGGAACCGGTACCAATATCGGCGCGACTTTCGGCCTTTCCATGAATAAGATTGACAGCGATGTGCACTCGCTGATGGTTTATGATACATCAATGAATACCGACAGTACCGGCACGTATGTGGATAACCGGGCTTATGACGGCGATATCCAGGTGGCAGGAGGCGTGGATTTTGCCTTTGCCAACGCAGCGGACGGCGGCAAGGCAATTGCTGCGGGTATTACTGCCGCGGTCAGTGAAATTAATAATGATATCCGGAGCGGTATCAGTGGCGGATCTTATACCGGTATAGCCGATTTGAAAGCGGCAGGCGAGAATGCCCTTACCCAGGTGAACGCGGCGGTGGCGCTGGGCGTCAGCACATCTGCCCATGGTTTTAACGGTACGGGTTCCCTGGCCTATGCCGAACTGAATAACACAAACCGTGGTTATATCAGCGGAACAAAGACGCTTAAAGCCAAGGGTGAAGTATCCGTGACGGACCGGGATATTTCCGGCAAGGAAGGCAACAATGCCTATGTAAGTTACCTGAAAAACCGCAAGGTTGACGCCACCGGCGAAAGCTATCTGAACGATGAGACAAAGGAAAAACTGGGGATAGAGGCCGGCAGTGCCATCGTCAATGTGGCAGTAGAAGCATCGGGAGGAAAAACAAGTTCCGCAGGCGCAGCGATTACGGTGGGCAGGATAACCAATAAGTTCAGCGCCGATATTGCCGCTAACAAAGAACTGGAAGCCGGCAGTGTGAAGGCCGCGGCAGATGTACATACCAATATCGTTTCCGTAGCCGCCGGCGTCAGCATCAGCACCAAGAATTTCGGCGGCGCGGGGTCTTTATCTTTCAATGACCTGGATCAGGACAATATTGTGTCCGTTACCGGCAACCGGGACGGCAGCAGGGAAGACGGCGGAATCAAAGCCGACACTGTGAGTGGAACGGCCCGGAACACCAGTCACATCGTGAATGTGACCGGAGATTTTGCCGGCGGCAAGAATGCGGTAGGGCTGGGACTTGCCTACAACAGCATGGACGACACCACCGGTGTTTATTTCAGCCGGAACCGGATTAACAGGAGAGATGCGTCAGCCGGTTCCCTCATAGACCTGGATGCCCAAAATGATGCCTATGCCCTGGCTTTGTCCGTAGGCGCGGCTGCCAGTTATAAGGACAGCAGTACCGTGGCTGCCCATGGCAATTTTGCCGTGAACCGGGGCCATAATGACACCATTGCGGTCATGGGAGAAGACAAGGACGGTAAAACAGCGAAAACGGCAGCAGACAGGGATTCCCTTAATAATGTTGCAACCCTGAAGGTAAATGTCCGGGACAAAACCACAAAAACCACGATAGCCGGCGATGCCGATGTATCCCTGAAAGGCAGTACCGTTGCCTTAGGGGTAGGCGTAGCGTTGACGGAAAGTGACGAAGGAACAGAAGAAGGGAACGGGAAGGAAACCGTCCGGGCGGAAATCCGCAACACGGACATCAAAACCCCTTCTGACGGATTGAGTAAATCTTCTTCAGTAAATGTGACTGCGGCTGATACCTCTACGGCTACAACCGTAGCCGCAGGGGTCGGAATTACGAAGAAGTCTGCCGCAGGCGCCCAGCTGGTACTGGCGGATGCGGAAATTAACAAGGATGTATCGGCGTTACTGAAAGACACAACGGTTAATAAGAATGAGAGTGGGGATTCTTCAGTACTGCCTTCCGTAACGGTGCGGGCCGATAGCGACTCTACCATTAAGACCGGGGCGGCAGCCCTGCAGCTCAGCGGGCAGCAGTCGTTCCTGGCCGGTGTGGCGGCAGTGGGAATTAACCGTCTGAAAGACACCACATCGGCAGACGTCGTTTATTCGGAAAAACAGACAGCCCGTTCCATGAATGTGGGGAACCTGGATATCCGGGCTGCGTCCGCCGCCGGCATTACCAGTGCGGCCGCAGGCGCTTCCGGGACATGGAAAGGCACGGCGGCCCTGGGCGGTTCCGGCAGTTATAATTATATTGAAAACAATGCGACAGCAAAAATAGAGAACGGGGATATTTACAGTAAGGGCAGCGCAGGCGTGATCGCCCAAAGCGATGATGCTGTCTCCAACTATGCCGGCGTGCTGGAAGTGGATGTGGGCGGCCAGGGGATAGCCGCGGCTATCGGTGTGGCCGGTTCCAACAACACGATCAGCGGCAAAACCGAGGCGCTGATCCAAAACAGCAACGTAGTGGCTGAAAACAGTAATTCTGCAAAGATTAAAACAAACAGCAAACTGAAAACCGACGGCGGCTATCTGATTGACGGGGCCGTGACGTCCAACACCTGGAAGAGCAGCAAACTGCAGACAGGCCGTGAGGAAGAAGAAAAGGAAGGTGTGGTGGTGGATGCTTCCGCTACCCATTCCATTGCGTCTGTCCTGGCCAACGGCGGTGTGGCGGTGGCCATGGGCGACGGCGGCATTGCCGGTTCCGTGGCCGGTGTCGTGAATCTGAACCACGTAAGCGGCTCTACTACAGCCAGGGTATTAGATTCCCAAATAAACAATAAAGATAAACGCAGCGGTGTGACCATACATGCGGCGGATTTCACCAACGTAGCGGAATTCAGCGGTGCGGCTTCCGTGGGCATTACCCAGACCGGAACCGGGGCGGCAGGTTTTACCGGAAGCACCAACAAGGTGGACCGGGTTACCGCATCGGCAGTTTCTTCTCAGGATACCAAATGGAACAGCCAGAAGAAGCAGTACGAAACCAACGGGAACAGTAAAACAAAGAATACCGTCTTTGCCGATACCTTTGCCGTGACTGCCAACGCTAAGCAGGCCATGTCTACCTTTAACGTGGCCGGAGCCGTTGCCGGCACTACCGAGTTCGCCCTGGAAACCGGTGACAACGTAAGTACCAGCAAGATGGAAAGCGCTACTGTTGCCACAGTGACCAACGCTACCGTGGACTTTACCAAAGATGCAAAGGTGGAAGCCAGCCACGAAGACGCAGTTTATAATATGAATATAGACGCGGGTCTTGCCATTGCTGCAAGCGAGGCAGGGATAGCTGCTTCCCTGAACGTAGGCGTTGGCGTGGTGAATGAGGAGTCGGTAGTGACCGCCGACGTGGTTAACAGCGATATTAAGAAAGGCGGTACGGATACAGCTTCCCTGGCCATTGACGCGGGAAACAAGACCACGCTGGAAACCACCCTGGTTTCCGCAGGCGTTGCGGCGGGGCTGTTCAGCGGCGGGATAGCCGCCAGTGTTGCGGTGAACAATATTGAAAGCAGGGTGGCCAGCCGCATCACAGGCAGCGAACTGACCGCCGATACCCTTACCGTTCAGACAGGCAACGATCTCACCATCAAAGACCGGACCGGCGACGGAGCCGGCGGTCTGCTGGCCGGAATCGGTGTAGGCGTGGACGTGAACACGCTGAATGATTCCGTCAGCACTGTGATTGAAAACAGTACCCTGAAAGCGGAAGACAAACTGGCCGTGACCACCGGGACCCGGCGAGATATTGATGCCACCACAGCCGGCGTGGCGGTCGGCGCCGCGGAAATAGGGGTAAACGTGCTGGTCGTAACCGTAAACAGCGGTCTTGGCGACACGGATGATGTAAAGGACGAGGAAAAGAACAGCGGTACCTTCAGCCATAAAGGAGAAGTAAACAAGACCCTGGAAATGGTGAACGACAATGCAAACTACGACTTGTCCGGGTACCTTTCCGGCCTGACCGATGACGAAAAGAAAGATATGCAGGAGCAGACTGACGTGAATGCCAAAAACGGCGACGGGATCACCGGTGCCGGGGTTCATACCTATGTGCGGGGAAATTCCAGTCTGGAAGCCGTTGCCGGCGATGTGACAGTCTTTAACGACGAATATAACGACGGGAACCTGAACGGAGGCACAGGCGGGCTTGGGGTCCTTGCAGTGAATGTGACGGATACCCTGTACCACCTGAACCAGCAGAACGACATTGCCGTGGACAACTCTTCTATTACCGGAAAGGGCGTGGCCCTGGTAGCGCAGCAGGCCAACAAACGGGACAAGGACGAGGCCATCAGTGTGCGCACTACCCAGGCGTCGGCGGGTGTGGCCGGCGTGGGCGTTGGCTATGCGGGCATCGTGACGAAAGGTTCCACCGGCGTTTCGGTGAATAAAAGCATCATCCGGACGACAGACGGGGATCTGACCCTGAAGTCCTCGGATACTGCCAGAAGCAAGGCTTACATGATGGGCATCCAGCCTATGAGCAGCATTGGGGTGCAAGTAAGCGTCGCCAATAACGAAGACCGGGCGGACAATTATGTCAGCGTAAAAGGCGGCAGTTCCCTGACAGCGGAACGCATTGTCAAAACGGAGACTGTAAAAATTGCCGATGAAAACGGCAAGGAACAGGAAGTGACCGTCAACCTGCCGGCGATACTGACCCTGCAGGCGGACCGGGCCGGGCGGACGGCTGCCAAAGCCCTGGGCGTTTCCGTAGGCGGTCTGGAGGTGCTGGTAAACAACGCCTGGGCTACGGATACAGGTAAAGCGGCTATCAACGTAAACGGAAGCAATAATACCTTTACCGCAGACCGGCTGCGGCTGGAAGCGGATAACGCTCCCGTGCTGAAGGCGGAGGCCGGTGGCACAGACGTAGGCATAATCGCCGGCGTTTCCGTGATGCACAGCAACGCTACGGCCAAGTCTCAGGCTCTGGTCAATGTGGAAGACAACAATAAACTTCTGGCGGATAATGTGGAAGCGAAGGCTGTTATCGGCAAAAATGATACGGTCATGGCTCAGGGGGAGAGCCACAGCACCGGCGTTTCCGTCGGGGTAAACGTGAATGCCAACGCCAGCAGGGCCATTACGGAAACCACGGCTAAAGTGGCTGTGGGCAAAGAAGTATATAAAACAGAAGAAAAAGAAGAAACCGTTACCGAAGGGGATCATGAAGGCGAAACCTTGAAAGTAACAGAAGCCGTTACCGACCTGAATCTGGTTACGGAAAACAATGCCAGACGCAGGAGTCTTCTCGGCAATTTCACGATTGGTCTTGTATCCTCCATCGGCGCCGGCGACGCCATTGCGGAAGGAAACGACAAGAGCTTTGTGGAAGCCGGTGGCGGCGATGTGAACAAACTGAAGGTTTTGGCGGGAGGCAGCAGCGAAACCCGGGCCTTTGCTGACGGAGACGGCGGCGGCATTACGGATTTTGGCGCCCATGCTACCGTTACCGTGGATACCAGGACTACGAATACTGCTACCCTGTCCGGTGTCTGGAACGTAAAGGACACGGCTAACATTGCCGCGGACCAGGAAACTGTTTCCAAAGCTACATCCAGGACCGGGGCGGGCGGCATTCTAAGTGTTACCTGGGCCAATTCCGACAATAAACTGGCCATGGATACGAAAACCGTGCTGGCAGAAGGGACCGTGCTGAATGCGGACCAGGCCTATGTGCAGGCGGTGAATCGTGCCAAAGTAGGCCCCGATGACGGCGAGACCTACAGCAACCATATGAACATCGGCGGCGTAATCCAGATTAGTCCCGACGTGAAATCCGATGCGGCTGCGAATACCAAAGCCAATGTGGAGGTGGGGGACAACAGCAAAGTGACCACCCGCACCGGCCAGGTTTACGACGCCCATACAGAACTGGACCACACCAACAAGGTAGAAGGAAAAGGCGGCGGGGTAGGAGAAAATATCTGGGCGTACAGCGTTAATAACGTAACCGCCGCCAACGGGATTACTGTGGGTAAAAACGCAAGCCTGCGACAGGAGGGCGGCTATGACGACGGGGATCTGACCTTAAGCGCCAGCGATGATGTAAAACTGAGTACAGTTGCGGAGGCCAAGGTGGGCGGCGCGGGAGGCGTTGCTTCTGCCGACGCCGAAAACAATGTGACCAGGAACAACAAGATTCAGATAAACGGAGACCTGTACAGCGGTCACGATATCAACCTGTTTGCGGGGAAGACTCCGGAGGGGACGGATGCCAGCCTGACAGTATCCACGGGGGCTACTGCTTATAACTACACCTTGATATCCTTATATACGGATCCGGTAGTAAAGTATAACCTGAAAAACAATCAGCAGGTAGAAGTGGGCGCCGACGGCAGGGCTACTTCGGTACACAATATTAATGTTGCTGCGGAGAACGGAACGGAAACCATATTTAAGGATGTTCGCAAGATTAATTTTTTTGCAAACGAGAATGAGGATTACCAGATTCTGACCAACGATACAGGGAAATCCAATATCAAAGAGACCAACAACAATTATGTGAAGGTAGACGGCGCCTTAAAGACGGGTATCCATAACAAGGCAATTATTGAAATCAGCGGCAGCGTTCTGCCGGAGGGACTGACGCCTGCGGACAGATCAGGGAATGAGCTGGTTATCAGTACGGAAGGCTCTAATATAGAAATCAGCGAGGAAGACATCAAAACCGGGACCATGGATTTTGCCTCCCAGCTTGGGAGCCAGCTGCAAGCTGTTGAAAAGCTGTTGGAGGATTATGGCGTCGGCAGCAATGCGAAGGAAACGGCTGCCTACTACGGGTATGTACAGCAGCGCCAGCGTATTTTGGAGGAAATGGAAAAGCACGGCCTGTATGAAGACGTGGTTAAGGACGGCAAAACAGTTCGGGTCTACAAGGCCGGCGGTATCACCGTGCGGTATGTGGAAGTACCGGAAATACTGGTCAGCGGTGGCAGCATCCTGATCAGTTCGGACAACCTGTATGGCAGCGGCAGGCTGAATGCCGGCGGCGTTCCTCAGGCCAGTGTGAGCAATTATTCCAATGCGTTCCTGAAATTAGACGGTGTCCGCGTGGGTGACAACGGCGGTGAGATCCGGTTCCAGGGCGTCAGTGTGGCGAAAAATGAAGATGTTAATGCCCTGAATAAGAATAAAGACAGAAATGCCGCCTTTGCGGAGTTTCAGAACGATACGGCGACGGGCAGGGTCAGTACCGTCCTTGTAGACAATGAAAACCGGGCTGGCAACGAGATACGTGTCAAAGATGCCAACGGTAATGAGGGCGTGTACCATCCTGTCACCAATGTGGCCGTGATGGGAAACATTACAAATGATTTCGGTGATGTCCGCGTCCATAATGCCAGCGGGGATATTTCTATCGGTTCCGGCGATACCGGAGGTGTCAACATCATAGGCAAGACGATCCAGCTGACCGCTCCCAAAGGCAGCATCTCCCAGGATTTTGTGGACGGCATTGTAAATATCGGCGGGCGGCCTCCGGAGTTGAACAGCGAAGAAGTCCAGAAGTCCCTGGAGGATCTGCGGAAGGGTTCTTCCTATAATCCTATTATGGGTTCCGGAATTGATTTAGATTTGAAGAGCACGGGAACGGATACTACCCGTGCGGAGGCGGGACGCATCGCCGGGGGCTCCATTTATATCGCAGCCTCGGATATTAACGTGAATGGACTCATCCAGAGCGGTTTCAGCAAATACGAGGCAGAGATTCCGGCAAATACGGATGCTTCGGATATAATGTACAAAATAAAACCTAACCCATGGGAGAATTTTAGTGTAGTAAAAACTCCTGTTTACGTGGGAGGACGTGCCCTGTACAAAGTAAATGATGGCGGCAGGACAGTATATGATAAAAGCATCGGCGCTTTCAAGTACATTGTGCAGGTATACTATGATCCGATAGCGAACAGTCTGGTAATGGAGGATATCGATACCAGGGGTGGCCAGATTTACCTGTCGGGGCGTATCTCCAGCACCGGTGACGGCCGGATCCTGGCTATGAATGGCGGCGCGGACATCAATGTCGTCAACAACAGCAAGCTGGATCTGCAGGCAGGCAAGATACTGAACAACGATACGGAAGGCAAGATCACCATTACCGACCTGGCCAGAGATACCTGGACGGAATATACCCATGACACGATCCGGACCATTACCGATTACAGCAAGTACGGAAAGGATCTGGCGGCGGCGGAACAGCATGCGGTTACAACTGAGGGAATCGGGTATGAAGTTGGATCCTATGCCGTGAAACCGGGGCTCCGTTACAATTGGTCCCTGGGTACGGAAACCGGCCAGACAAAATATTATCACAAAGTGGACTCCACCCTGTTCTGGGGCGCATTGGACATTGGCAGCGACACCGACAGCAGTCTGGCAAAGTATGAAACATCCACACCGTACGAAATCAGGAACAACGGAACCCGTCAGCTTGGCAGCGGTGAATTCATTGATCAGATTTCCGACGATTATTATAAGCCATCTTATTATAGCGGCGGTATGCTGAAAAATAAAAAACTGAAAGACAGTGAATTCGGTTCCATCTATGAAAACAAGGTGACCAGCTATACCCGTACCGTAACCAACCAATGGAAGGAAGGCGGCGACTGGTGGCTTCTCGGATCCAATCCCAAATACCATCTGGAATGGACTACCAAGACCGGCAGCACCCAGACCTATACTTTCTCTCTGGCTGCGGATAAGGATATCAGCATCGGGTTCCTGGGCCAGGAAACAGGCAGTATCGCTCTGATTAATACCAATAGAACAGCGGGCGATATCATGCTCTCGGGCAATATTAAAAATAATACGGCGGATGCTATGCTGGATATCCAGTCTTCAGGCGGAAGCATTGTCCAGAAAGGCGGGACAGCCCTGAATACAGGCACAGTACACCTGTACGCGAAAGACAGTATTGAAAATATTCACATTACTACTCTGGGCACCCGTAATACCGGTGCCGACGGTATTTTTACCACCGATGACGGCCTGCGTTTAAGCGCGGAAAGCACGAACGGCGGCAACATTGATATTACCGTAGAGGGAGGCACAGAGGCCGGCCAGGCCCTGCCCGGCAATGTGATTATCGAGAAACTGGTCAGCGGCGGTCTTAATGCGGCCGGAAAACCCGGCGACGTGATGCTGACGGCAGACGGAAATATTACCCAGCAGGGCACCTCGGCAACGGTGCGGGGCCTGGAAGTAACCCTGACCAGTAAGAACGGGGGTATCGGCACGTTTGAGCAGGATATTGTCATGGATACCGTGGCGGAGGCTTACGGCGCGAATCCGGATTCTGCTGCGGTAAATGCCAGTGCCCGTAGTGACATTTTCCTGAAAGAAGAAGAAGGCGATATGCGGTTGGGCAAAATCGTTTCCCGGGAGGGGGATGTAACACTGACAGCGAATAATGGCCGTCTGCTGGATGCCCTTCCCGAAACAGAGACAACCAATAATATGGATGAAGCCGATCTGGTACGCCGCTGGATCGACATGGGCCTCATCGCCGGGACGGAGGATTACGAAGGAGCGTATATCAAAGAACTGAAAAAGGACGCGGCCAATTATAAGGCCCGGGTGGAAGAACAGATGGCTCTCTGCGTCAGCGGTGAAGCCAACGACGATTTGAAAGCCGAGTATACTAACCCGGACGGTTCGCTGAAGTACGCGGATGCGGACGCGTATCTGGCCCAGGACGAAAACTATAAAGCAATCGTAGACAAATATGAACATCCCCAGTATATCTGGACAAAGGAACAGATGCTCTATGCCATCCGCTATGCAGTCATCAACAAGGAAAGCGGCGTAACTACGGAGACCCAGAAGAAAATCGCTAACGTACAAGGCAGGAATGTTACCTTGCATGCACAGGGTGTCGGTATGAGCAGCGATACGACCACCACAATTCTTTTTAAAGACATTATCGGCAGTTCTGAGAAAGCTATTGCCAATCTAAAGCTGCTGGCCAACGCAGATGCGGAAGACGTGACCATGTATGACAGCGAAGGTCATATTCTGTATTTTGAAAAGAATGCCGAGGGCAGGGAAGTGCCTGTTGCCCTGGATGCTGACGGCGATGTAGTTCGCACAGACGGAGTAATTTTCAAATTTGTTATCGGCAATATGAGCCCCCTGGGCGTGAAGGCTACCGGCAAGGTGGATATCATTGCTCACGGCGATAATGCGTTTATTGCGGGTCGCAGTGATGAAAAGGGCGTCTTCTCGCCGGTGAATACCGGTATTATTACCGCTGTGGACCAGGACGTGCGCCTGTATACCCAGGAGGGTATTTACAATGCGGCAGTGACGGCAGGTGAATTGAACCAGGGCAACATTCATGCCAGAAATCTTGTTGCTTACGGCGGCACGAAAGATATCGGCGCAGCGGACAAGTATCTGGGCGTGAATCTGTCCGGAGACCTGCTGACGGCGGCCGCCGACGGCAGTATCTACATAAAGAATATGATTACTACTGGCGAGAACAGCGTACTGCGGGTGGGCTCCCTGTACGCCGGGGATACGATTGCCCTTGATTCATCCGAAGGTGTGGAAATGACACAGGAGGCCGGTTATGCACAGGCTTACCTGAACGCGGGCAAACAGCTGCAGTTTACTGTAGACGCGGACAAAGGTATTGTGGGCAGCGAAAAAGCACCGCTGCGCATCCTGAACAACGGAATCGTAATCGGCCTGGAGGCCGGCAGCGCCAGCCTGAAAGGCGTGAAGGGCCAGCTGGGTGACGATACCACCATGAAGCTGGGAGAAATCCGGATTGCAGGCGACCTGCGTGCGGAAAGCGAAGGAAAGCTGGAGACCACAGAAACTGTCACCGCAGGCACTGTGGTTGAACTTTCCGCAAAGTCGGATGTTTTGTTGAACAGTACTGTGACAGCAGGAAACCTGAACAGGGTCGCGGATGGCCAGGATGTCTATTACACAGGCGGTGGGCCGGTTACGCTGACCTCGGAGCAGGGGAGCATTACCGAAACGGAAGACGGCGCGCTGAGAGCCGCCAGGGTTGATACGGTCAGCAAGGGGGAAGTAAAACTGACAAACGACCGGAACGAGTTCCGGTACTTTACAGCCAACGGCCTGCCTACGGATAAAACAGATGCAGACGGCAACCCGGTTAAGGTCATTGACGGCAGTGTAACGGTACGGACCCATGCGGGCAAAAACTTGCGGGCGGCTATTCCTGACGAGGTGCATGGCAATATTGCGCTCACTAATCTGGATGCAGGCGCCTTAACTGTCGAATCGGATCTTGTGACCAAAAAAGGAAAGAATGGCGAAGCCGGTACAGTTACTCTGGAGCAGGAGGGAGAAATCACTGTTGACGGCAATGTGAATGCAAGTTCTGATGTGAAGGCCGTGAACTCGGACGGAGACATCTTATTTTTGGGCAGCGTAACCTCAGGCGGTTCTGTTTCTGCCAAAACAGATAC
>NZ_FONL01000013.1 GCF_900112895.1 Succiniclasticum ruminis DSM 9236
AAACGCAATTGGTTATAAATGATTTTTCTTCTGTATTTTGGTGTAAATACAATGTGATATTTGCATACCCACTTGGTATGTGCTAAACTATTTGCCATAGGGCAACATCCTTTCTTGTTTTAGTGACGGCTTGAACACTATCATTATACAAGAAGGATGTTGCCCTTTTGCTTAAGCATTAATCCCACCTGCGTAGCAGGTGGTTTTTGAGCCAAATCCCCTTGAGGGATTCGGCTCCCAAGCTAAAGCCATAATAAAAACTCCCTGAACGGTACGTCAGGGAGTTTTGTATTTTCACTTTACGCCGTATACGATTCACCGTAACGGCAATCCTATTCTTCTTTTTTCTCTTCTTCCGCCGGGCGGAATTCGGCATCTGTCGCCCCGTCTTTCACTTCTTTGCCCAGAGCGCCGCTTTCCATGCCGGCCGCAGCCGAAGCCGCCGTCCACTGGGCCTGTTTGGCCGCCAGTTCTTCCGCTTCCCTGCGGGCTTTTTCCTCATCCTTCACCCGCTGTTCCGCATTGCGGGATTCGGCCTCTTCCGCCGCTCTGCGCACGGCTTCCACCGGATCTTCGTTATTCAGGACCGCCATGAATTCCACGCCGGTAATGGTTTCCTTTTCCAGCAGGTAACTGGCCAGACGGTCCAGTTCCTCCCGGTGTTCCTGCAGAATAGCCAGCGCCTTCTGGTGCGCTTCTTTAATAATCTCCATGACCTTTACGTCCACCTTCTCCAGGGTGGCTTCACTGCAGGTCAGGGTGGCGTCGCCACCCAGATACGCGTTGTGGATGGTCTCCATCCCCATCATGCCGAACTCTTCCGTCATGCCGAACCGGGTCACCATGGCCCGGGCCAGACGGGTCGCCTGTTCAATATCGTTGGACGCCCCCGCAGTCATGTGGTTGAACACCACTTCTTCCGCAGCCCGGCCGCCGGTAAAGGTCACAATCTTGGTAAACAGGTCTTCCTTCGTGTAATTCAGTTTTTCCTGTTCATCCACCTGCATGGTGTACCCCAGGGAACCGTTGGTATGGGGAATGATCGTAATCTTTTCCACCGGGGCGCTGTGGGTCTGGCTGGCAGCCACCAGCGCGTGCCCGATTTCATGATACGCCGTATTTTTCTTTTCCTCTTCGGAAATGACCATGTTCTTGCGCTGGTATCCGGCGATGATGATATCCACCGCCTGCTCCAGGTCGGCGTTGGTCACCTTATCCCGCTTATTGCGCACGGCGCACAGGGCCGCTTCATTAATAATATTGGCCAGTTCCGCGCCGCTGGCGCCGGGAGTGGAACGGGCAATCTTCTTCAGGTCCACATCGTCACGCATCTTCACGTCTTTGGCATGGACTTTCAGAATCGCCTCACGGCCGTTCACATCCGGCAGTTCCACCGGGATCCGGCGGTCAAAACGGCCCGGGCGCAGTAACGCGGCATCCAGGGATTCCGGACGGTTGGTAGCCGCCAGGATGATGACGCCCTTGCTGCCGTCAAAACCGTCCATTTCGGACAGCAGCTGGTTCAGGGTCTGCTCCCGTTCATCGTTGCTGCCGAAGGCGCCGCTGTCACGCTTTTTACCGATGGCATCGATTTCGTCGATAAACACGATACAGGGAGCCTTTTTCTGGGCTTCCTTAAATAAATCACGGACACGGGCCGCGCCCATGCCGACGAACATTTCAATAAATTCGGAACCGGAAATGCTGAAGAAAGGAACCTTCGCTTCCCCGGCGATGGCCTTGGCCAGCAGGGTCTTGCCGGTACCGGGAGGCCCTACCAGCAGCGCGCCCTTCGGCATGGTGGCGCCGATTGAGGAATACTTGCCGGGGTTATGCAGGAAGTCTACCAGTTCCACCAGCGCTTCCTTAGCTTCATCCTGACCGGCTACATCCGCAAAGGTGACGCCGGTCTGGGCCTGCATGTAAACCTTGGCATTGCTCTTGCCGAAATTGCCCATGCCGCCAAAGCCCTTGCCGCCCATATAACGCATAATGAGCTGGCCGATCACGATAAAGAATATGATAGGAAGAACCCAGTTATAGATCAGGCTTTCCAGCGGACCGCTCTCTTTGGGGATGACCTGGGAAAACGTCACCTTGCTCTTCATCAGCTTCTCTACCAGCTGATTGTCCTCCACCCGGCCGGTCACGTAAATCTTCTTATCCTCCGGGTCCTTGGCCGTGGCCGCGATCCGCTTGTCACTGATCTCCACCTTGGCGAACTTGCCTTCGTCCACCATCTGGATAAAGGAATCGTACGACAGGTCCGTGACCTTGGTCTTGAACATGGACGGGAACACCGACGTGTTCAGGAACATCAGCACTACCAGAGCCAGTATGTAGTAATAATAAAGCGGCCTCCTGCCGTTATCGTTGTTGTTATTCATAAACTCATTCACCTCGCAAAAGAATGTTATCAGAAAATGCCGGCCGTATTAACCGGCAATACCATCCATCTGTTTAATACGGAATTATAACTATAATAATATGATATCTCATTCTATCGCGAAACGATATCTATGACAAGTGAAATAATTGAAAAATCAAAAAGTCAATCTTTTGTATGACAATCATTATTTAAAGTTTATAATTAAAAACAAATCGTGCAAGGACTTGAAGCCTTGCACGTAATTGTTTTTAAATTATTTATACTTTAATTCTTCGAATCAATCTCCAGCAGGCAGTCCCCGCTCTCAATACGGCTGCCGGCCTGCACATGGATCTGACCGATGATGCCGCCGATGGGCGCCGCGATGGTGGTCTCCATCTTCATGGCCTCGGTGACCAGAAGCGGCGTTCCCTTGGTTACGCTCTGCCCTTTTTCCACCATCAGTTTTACCACGGAACCGGACAGGGTAGCCCCTACTTCGCCCGGATTGCTCTTATCCGCTTTCTTGCGGGCCACGTTTTCCGTCTTCACGTTTTTATCGAAGATTTCCAGTTCACGGGGCATGCCGTTGAATTCGAAGGACACGGTGCGCTTGCCGTTTTCGTTGGGTTCGCTGATATGGATCAGCTTGATGATGACCACTTTGCCCTTTTCAATTTCCACGTCCACTTCTTCGCCGATAGTCATGCCGAAGAAGAAGGTCGGGGTATCCAGTACGCTTACATCACCGTATTCCTCACAGCGGGTCACCCACTGCTTGAACACATCGGGATAGAGGCAGTACGAGGAAACCGCTTCGTCCGTAGTAGGCGCGTTCATGTTTTCCAGCTTTTTCCGCACTTCTTCAAAGTCAACCGGGGGCAGTACGGCGCCCGGACGCTGGGTAATGGGTTCTTTCCCTTTTAGCACAATCTTCTGCAGGCGTTTCGGGAAGCCGCCGTAGGGCGTGCCGATGCGGCCTTCAAAGAACTCGATGACGGATTTCGGGAAGTCCATGGTATCCCCGTTTGCATACACATCTTCTTCCGTAATTTCGTTCTGCACCATGTACAGGGTCATGTCGCCGACGACTTTGGAAGACGGCGTAACCTTAATCAGATCGCCGAACATCATGCTGACGCGGTGGTACATATCCTTAATATCTTCCCAGCGGTCCAGCAGTCCCAGGGCAGCGGCCTGCTGCTTCAGGTTGGTATATTGCCCGCCGGGCATTTCGTGAATATAGGTTTCCGGATTGGGGAAGTTCTCGGTCTTGTCCGCCGCTTTGTAATACGGACGGATGGTCTCCCAATACCGGGAGAATTCATTCAGGGCGTCCACGCTCAGCTTGGGCTGACGGGGATGTCCCTCCAGCGCATAATACAGGCTGGCGGCGGAAGGCTGGCTTGTCCCGTTACTCATGGCGCTCATGGCCACGTCTACGATATCCACCCCGGCGTCGATGGCCCGGGCATAGGTGTAGATGGTGTTGCCGCTGCCTTCGTGGCTGTGCAGGTGGATAGGCACCGTCACCGCGTCCTTCATGGCGCTGATCAGTTCGTAGGCAGCCTGGGGTTTCAGGAGGCCTGCCATATCCTTAATGGCGATGATGTTGGCGCCGGCCCGTTCCAGTTCCTTCGCCATATCCACAAAATACTTCAGATTATATTTATCCCGTTCCGGATCCAGAATGTCCCCGGTGTAACACAGGGCCGGTTCCGCCACTTTGTTGCATTCCCGCACCGCTTCAATGGACAGGCGCATGTTGTCAAGACTGTTCAGGGAATCGAAGATACGGAACACGTCCACGCCGTTTTTGGCAGACAGGCGGATAAACTCTTTTACCACGTTGTCCGGATAGCTGGTATAGCCAACCGCGTTGGCGCCGCGCAGCAACATCTGGAACAGCACGTTGGGCGCCGCTTCCTTAAATGCCTGCAGGCGCTGCCAGGGACTTTCGTCCAGGAACCGGTAAGCTACGTCGAAGGTCGCGCCGCCCCAGCATTCAAAGGAGAACAGTTCCGGCAGCTTGCCGGCGGTATCCCGGATGACCCGCAGCATATCTGCCGTACGCAGGCGGGTGGCGAACAGGGACTGGTGGGCGTCGCGGAAGGTGGTATCCGTCAGCAGCACTTCCTTCTGCTCCTGTACCCACTTCGCCAGCCCTTCCGGTCCTTTGGCGTCCAGGATCTGCTTCGTGCCGGAAGGCAGTTCGCCGGTAAAGGGTTTCGGCAGATTCATGGGCGCGAATTCCGGTTTGGGCACCACGCCCACATTGGCATAGCCGTTTACCGTAATGTCGCCAATATAATGCAGCAACTTTGTACCGCGGTCCCGGCCTTCCGGGAAATGGAACAGTTCCGGCGTCTCATCCAGGAAATTGGTGGTATAGGTGCCGTTGATAAAATGCGGATGCTGCAGCAGGTTTTCCAAAAATGCGATATTGGTCTTCACGCCGCGGATACGGAACTCTTTCAGGCAGCGCAGCATCTTGGTCACCGCGATGGTATGGTTCAGGCCCCAGGTGGTGGCCTTAACCAGCAGGGAATCGTAGTACGGGGTGATGACGGAACCCGTGAAGGCATTGCCCGCGTCCAGACGGATGCCCATGCCGCCGCCGCTGCGGTAGGCGATGAGCTTGCCCGTATCCGGCATGAAATTGTTCAGCGGGTCTTCCGTAGTGATACGGCACTGGATGGCTTCGCCCCGGATGCCGATCTTGTCCTGTTCCGGAATGCCCACTTCCGGGCTGTGGATGCCGTAGCCCTCCGCAATGCGGATCTGGCTCTGGACGATATCGATCCCCGTGATGGCTTCCGTAACGGTATGTTCCACCTGGATACGGGGGTTTACTTCAATAAAATAGAACTCGTCGTCGGCGGTAACCAAAAATTCCACGGTGCCGGCGCTGATGTAATCCACGTTTTTCATCAGCTTCACCGCCGCGTCGCAGATGCGCTGCCGCAGTTCCGGCTTCACGAAGGTGGCCGGAGCCATCTCCACTACCTTCTGGTGACGGCGCTGCACGGAGCAGTCGCGCTCGTACAGGTGCACGATTTCACCCTGCTCGTCGCCCAGGATCTGTACTTCAATATGTTTCGGGTCTTTTAAATATTTTTCCAGATAAATCTCATCGTTGCCAAAGGCCTTCAGCGCTTCGGACTTGGCCAGGGCATACGCGGTTTCCACTTCCTCCGGGGAGTTGACCGCGCGCATGCCGCGGCCGCCGCCACCGTTGACTGCCTTGATCAAAAGCGGATAGCCGTACTTTTCGCCGAACGCCCGCACGTCTTCCACGGAAGAAATGGGACCGTCGCTGCCGGGAATCATGGGAATTTCCGCCAGTTTCGCCTGGGCGCGGGCATTGACCTTGTCACCGAACATAATCAGATGTTCCACCCGGGGACCGATGAAGATGAACCCTTCTTCGGCGCAGCGCTTGGCCAGCTCGGCGTTTTCCGACAGGAAGCCGTAACCGGGATGGATGGCGTCCACGTCATGTTCATGGGCGATCCGCATAATATCCTCAATATCCAGATAGGCTTCCACCGGGCCCTTGCCCCGGCCTACCAGATAGGCTTCATCGGCTTTATTGCGATGCAGGGATAAGGTATCCTCTTTGGAAAAAATCGCAATGGTGTGGATCCCCAGCTCGTTACAGGCGCGGAAAACGCGGATGGCGATCTCGCCCCGGTTCGCAACTAAAACCGTCTTAATTTTTCTCATCTCGTGACTCCTCCTTGGAATGATCAGGCTTTCGGGTAAAACCGGCGGAACAGGAAACGCGCGTCCGATTACGCAAAAGTATAAAACCGGTCGTCCCCCGGATATGTGGCTCTATTGTATTATAAGAAGTTTACAAATTCAACCGTTCAAAGCTATGTATACATTATTCTTGTAATGTGCTATAATGTACCACACATAAAAACTCCGCAATACTATCTGCTTCCATAAAACATATGAGGTTACCATGTCTTCTGAAAACAAAGTTACCAATACAACTGCAAACTACAACAGCCTCTTCCTGTTCGTCGTCGACCACCTGGACGGCAAGGGAAACTACGACGGTTCTCCCCTGCCTGACAACCTGATGCGGGAATATACCTACGGCGCAGAAGACGCCGCCATGTTCCAGCCCAAAGTCAACGAGAGCACCATGGAAGAAGCCAAAGATATCTATCTGCTTCTGAAAAAGTGGCTGAAACATCCTACCCAGATTAATAAAAACAATCTGTACGAGAAAATCTATACAACGCCCCAGATCACCGTATTCTTTGCCCTGGCCGGCCAGCTGCGTGGCGAAAAGCTCAGCTACGACCTGCTGAATTTAGCCCAGGAATGGTTCTACACCGCCAAGGACCGGGAAGCGGTCAAGTTCGCCTATCTGATCTGCGGCCTCATCGGGCTGGATCAGGTCCGCAAGTCTTTTTCGGAACATCTGTACAACGATCTGTTCACCATGGCCCGCTGCGAAGAATTTACCATTTTCCTGTGTATGGCCTGCCAGTTAAGCGAAACGCGGCCCCAGAAAGAGTTATGGTTCCTGGCCCGGCACACGGAAGGCTGGGGCAAGGCCATCACCCTGCTGATGCTGCAGTACCGCACCCCGGCCCAGAAACGCTGGCTCCTGAAGAAAGGGCTGGAACTGCGCATCTTCTGGCCGCCCCTGGCGCCGGTCATCATCAAGGAAAGCGACCTGCCCCGGACGCTGCAGCAGGCGGAAATACCGGAAGATATCTATCTCGCCGCGTCCAACGTCATCATCAACTATATGATCTTCCTGATGCCCAACCAGACACCGGCGGAAAATCCCTTTGAGAATTCCCTGATGGTGCCGGTACATATCGCGCTGGAGCCGCTGCTGCGGGACTTCCTGCGCCACGCGGAAACCTATGCCAAAACGCCGAAACAGCTGCTGACCATCTTTGCCATCAAAGACCGGCTGGAAGTGCTGGCGACGGAAAAGAAAGGCGCCGCCCTCTCGGCCAACGCGGCCCAGCTGCTCATCGCCGGGTGCGACGCCCTGATCTATTACAAAGACTGGGAGCCGGAGATCCGCGCGTCCCTGTTCGATAAAAACGGAAACCTGAATTCGGAGATCGTGGATTTCGCCGCCGACCTGAACATCGACATCTGGCCGGACGTAATCCGTTTCTACAACGAACGCCCGAAAGATCACGCGGCGCTGCGCTACCTGATGTTCGCGGACGCGGGAGGGGACGAAAAACGAATCGATACCCGGCGCCATCTGTTCCTGGACTGCGCCGAAGCCCATTTGAAACAGTACATGGACAATGAAGACCTGCTGATCAATTTCGCCCATTACCTGAAAGATTATCCGGGGGAAGGGGAACCGCTGCTGCAGGCCTGCCTGACCTCCATTTACGAGCATGCCATCGGCATGGCCGCCCTGTCCGTGTCCGCCTGGCCCCGGGACAAGGTGCCCGTGACATTAAAAAAGGCTGTGATCCAGGCAATGAAGCTGAACCACAACCCTTTTATCGACCTGGTGCTGAAGTCGATCATCGACGAACGGATTCCCGCGCCGGTGGATTTTGATTTCGGGGATTTGTAAGAAAGTCGCGTTGGCGGGATATTTTTGAACTGTAATAAAAACTAAAAGCGTGCACGGGTTTGTAAAACCCTGCACGCTTTATTTTTTACTGCACTTTTTTTCAGTCGGTTATAATTCATAACCAACTCATTTACCTTTCTTACCACATTCTCTTTACGGTAATACTGCACGACCAGTCTTTATCGTGGGAACCACGCTGGAAGGTTGCGTCGCCGCCTACCGTCCAGCCTTTGGCTACTTCGGCCTCCCCGCCGATAGACAGCACAAAATGGGTTTTGTCCTGCACGTTCCGCATGTCGTAGGTGTTAGCCGCATTGCCCATGTAACTGTACCGCAGTTTCGGCTCCGCTCCCGCAAAGGCGTGCTTCACCCCGGCCCGGATTGCATAGCTGCCCCCCGCCAGATACCGTTTGAGCTCTACCCCGGCGCCCATGCCGAAGTAGTCGCTGTGCTTGCTGTCTACAACCTGATTATATATGCCGGCCCCATCTTCGCGGTAACTGTTCTGCCATAATCTTGACAGCTGTGCATTCACATAGGGCCGCACATGCCAGGGCACATTTTTCTCCGCCTGCAGATCGTATAAATACTCCCCGCCTAATTCCAGGATGCGGCTGTGGTAATCCGCAGCGGCCGTCCTGCCCGCTACGCCACGGCGCAGCTTGTTCCGCAGCCAGCCGTAGTCCAGATAGACTAAACCTTCACTCCTGCCTTTGCTGTATCCGCCGTACAAACCGAACCGCACATCCCGCAGTTCATTGCTGGCAGTGTTGTCGGAAAAACCGGTTTTTCCGTAACCGGCGAACACTCCGGCCCGCCAGTTTTTGCCATAAGCCTTGTCCCAGCCTAACAGGGTCGCGGTGCTGTGGTAATCCATATCGTCCCGCATATCGCCCCAGTTCTTGCCGAACTTCAGCCAGATGTCGTTATCCGCCGGTTCCAGGGTTCGCAGGGGCACCGGCACGCCCTCATCGCTGCTGTCATCCAGATGCTGCACGGGAATGTTAGCTTGCGCCTCCTTCGCCGTAAACGCCTCTGTCAGCCGGGAAGACAGAAGATGCCGGATCACCGTGCTGCGCTGGGCCAGCGCCATGCTTTTCGCCGACGCATTGGAAGCAATGGAAGACAGGGTTTTCTTTGTTTCTTCAGGCGTCAGGGTGAACAGGGGCCGCATCTCATTCCGGCGGGCGTCACCTTTGGCCGTCAGGGTATCAAACATCTCCATCATGGCTTCGTAGGTTTCTCCCTGCACCGCATCGACGGCTCCCAGATTGTTGGCCTCTTTACCGGTCACGACCACCGTGTTCCCTTCCACCGCGCCGATTTCATCCAGCATGCCAAACTTATAGGGCGCGTTTTCCGTATTCTTTACAGGACCATAAACCCCATCTGCCTGCACTACGGCAAATTTTTCATCCGGCAGCAAATTCTCAGCAACGATCTGGGCATTATCGAGCATCGCCAGCCCGCTTACCCGGATTGTACCTGCGCTGCCGCCTGCCACACCCTTCAGGATGCCGTCCGAGAGCAGATTGCCGTTAATGGTCATGGCACTTTCACTGTTGAGCGCCCCTGCCGTGCCGCAGTTAATGAAAAAGCCTTTATCCGTCTCGTTCAACCCGGATGCAAAATCCGGCGCCGCCATACTGCTCATATCATGGACTGTATAGCTGCCGCCCAACAGCGCAGCGCCCCGGGCCACATATACGCCCACCACATCGGCCTTGCCGCCGTAGGCCAGCGTGCCGCCTGTTATATACAGTTTCATATTGTCCGGACCGGTGATTTTCCCGTTGTATGCCATGTCCGCCGCAAAATTCAGGTTCGTCACCAGGTCGGGAATGTAGGCATCATAGGCGTAGCCGTTCTCCCCGGTTTTCCCGTTGTACTGGATACGCAGCGGGGATTTTTTCCGGGTAACGATCTTTACATTCGGGTCGCTTTGATAGGCAGACGTAATTTCCTGTTGCTTTTCCGCAGGCCAGTCTATAAATTCACTCAGCTTGACCTGCGGATAGTGCTCTTTCAGCCAGTCAGCAAACTCCGGAACTTTTCGCGACTGGGTCAGCCCGTCATAACTGCCGTCCGTATTGAAATGTTTCCAGTCGCTGGTGATATCCCCGCGGATGGAAGCGCCTTCTGAGACGTTAATGTTCTGCACGAAGGCGTTTTTGCCGATATAGATTGCGTTCTCCGAGCCGGACAGGGAACCGGACAGATTGAATTCTTTTACCTGCGGCCCGTTCAGTTCATCCTTCCCCGCATTGTACACATCTTCACCCATATCCGTCAGGTCCAGATTTTGTGGCATGATAATCCGGCCGGTGTCCTCATCCGCGCCCCGTTTGTAACGGATATAGGAGCCGCGGTATTCATCAAAGGCGCCGTTCGTGCTGGAGCCGAAATCAAACCGGATGCCCGTGCCGCCCCGGCCGTTGGCGGTCACCGTCCCCGCCTGGTCCACCACCTGGTCCCGGCCGTAGGCAATCAGGACGCCGTTGCCCCGGAGACCGTCCGCATGGATGTTCGTGGCAGCCGGAATCATCACCTTGTTCTGCATGCCGTCTACCCGGATGCCGGTGGCGCCCGTACCGTTGGTCAGTATATCCGCTGCCTGGGTCACCGTATTGCGGGACCCGTAGATGTGCAGGCCGATGCCCAGCGGAACCGTGCCGGGTTTGCCTTCAATATACGCCGTACCGGCTTCATTCCGGGCAAAAAAGCCCTGGGTATTGGTAATGGTTTTATCGTCCCCGTAAACGGAATGACCGAAATACGCCTCCCGGTCGATATCGTATCCCATGTCCTGCATCACGGCCAGTTCCACTTCCATAAAGGACGTGTAGTTGCTGTAAGCGCGGTGGCTCATCATGCCGGCCGTCTGCAGATGGGAGCCTTCAAACATTTCACTTTCCCAGCCATTGACGGGAACGCCGTTAACACCGAAGAACGTAGCCCCCGCCAGGGCGTCCGTTACATGTTCCCCGACAAAAAATGCTTCCCCTTTTCTCCCCGTATCGTCTTCCTTTTTAAATTTATTGTTCACAATAAAGAAATCGCTTTCTTTCACGGCGGGATTCGCTTTCTTTTTTTCTGCAAACCCCTTCGCCGACAGGATTTCCATCCCCGGTTTCGCTGGGTTCAGGTTCTGGTCCACCAGGTGCAGGTTCCAGGACTTCGTATCGGTTACTTCGGTACTGAACCGCATCATCGCTTCCCCGGTTGCTTTGGAATTCTTTACCTCTGAAGGATTCCTGGGTTCATAAACATTTCCTGCTTCGTCCAGGTAGTCCACGGCTTTACCGATGCCCAGGGCATGGCCCAGTTCATGGCGGAAGGTGCCTGTAAAATCCGCCGCCTGCTCGTTGGACGGCAGCACCGTATCCGTGTCCACCCACCAGCCGTCCACCGTTCCCTGGCGGGCCGCCCCCACATATTGGCCTATGTAGATGACGCTATACCCATAATCACCCGGAGTCAGTTTACCTTCGTCTTCCTGCATCCGCAGCAGCGATTTTCCGTCCTGCAGCTGCCGCGCCACAAAATTAACTTCGGTTCCCTTGAGTTTTCCCTTTTCCGGCTTAAACGAAAAAGTGTTCGCGTAGGCATTCTGCACTTTTTCCTGCGTGGCCACAAAAATCTGCCAGGGCTGCCCGTTTTTCGCTTTCGGTCCAAGCAACCCCGTCCAATAGGCCGTTCCGGATTTTGCCGGTTCAATCAGAGAGGGATCCAGCGGAAAATCGGATTTGCCCGGCATGTCTTTAACCCCTTCGCTTTTGACCAGAAACTGTATTTCCACCATCGGTTTTCCATTGTAATACACATATTCCGGTGCTTTTACAAACGCATGGCCGTAGGCGGGCATGGCCAGCAGTGCAGCCAGAATGGCTGCTGTCAGCTGCTTTTTTTGTTTTCTGTGCGTGTTCATAGGAACGAATCTCCTTAGAATAGGTTTTACGTTGCCGTTCTTTTGCAGCGTTTTAAGTTTGATTTATAATTTTAATATTTATCGTTCACTTGCGCTTTACAACACTTTCTCCAAGTACGCGATACAGTTTTTATACGCCAGCTTTTCGATGGTTTCGTCGCTGAACTTTTTGCCCAGATAGTCAAACAGGGGCACAAAATCCTGCACGCCCTGCAGATTATACGGCGGATGGCTGATGCCGTCAAAGTCGCTGCCGAAGCCCAGCTGGTCGTCATTTCCCATAACGTCCATCATATAGGCCAGATGCCGGTACACGCTTTCAATGCAGGCGTCGTTATAGTCCTTTTCCAGGAACTGGCCGGCAAAGTTAATACCCACAAAGCCTCCTGTTTTCACCAGCGCCTTTAACTGGTCGTCCCGCAGATTGCGGGGATGGTCGCACAGGCTGTAGGCGCAGGAATGGGTGGCGATGATGGGTTTTGTGCTGTGCTCCAGCACATCCCAGAACCCGTAGGTGGAAATGTGGGATACGTCCACCGCGATGCCCAGCCGGTTCATCTCCGCCACTACCTGCCGGCCGAACATGGTCAGCCCGCTTTTGCTGCATTCTTCGTTGACGCCGTCGGCAATATCGTTGCGGTTGCTCCACACCAGGGTCATGCAGCGCACGCCCAGTTCGTAATAGACGCGCAGCACTTCCAGGCTGCCGTCCAGCGCGCCGCCTTCTTCAATGGCCAGCAGCGTATTGAATTCCCCGTTGGGAAGCTTCTTCAGGTCTTCTCTGGACAGAATGCGGGTAACGTGCAGCCCTTTCTGCTCCAGTTCCCTGAGACCCCGCAGGTAGGTGTCGATAAGCTTCAGCGTATAGGTCGCCCCTGCCCCGGCACGGAAAACATCTGTCGGGATGAACATGGCCATGAACTGGAGACCGCCGCCATTTTTAATGATCCGTTCCGCGTCCAGCATTAGGTCGTTGGCGTATAAACTTTTATTCTGCTTGTACAGTTCGCTCAGTGTGTCGCAATGACAATCTGCAATAAACATAGGTGGTTACCTCGTCTTCCTCATATCAGAAAACACTGATTCCCGCGCCTGCGCAGTACTTGCGCAAACGCACGGAATCAGTGTTTCGTTCATTTTTATCCGCGATAGTAATAGAAGAAGGTCATAGCTACGTTGACGATCATGGCGCCGCACATGGGGATGAAAGTGCGCTTAATCAGGTCAAACGGAGAAACGTTACCCATACCGGAGGCTACTACGATAACTGCCGTAATGGGGGAACAGGTACGGGCGATGGAGGCCGCGAAATGCATCGGCAGCAGGAACAGCACCGGCGCGATACCGCTGGCTTTGGCAACGGCCGGGGTCAGGGCCGCGAAAGCGAAGAACGGCGCGTTGCCGGAACCCATTACGATAGAAGATATGGCGATAATGGCAACCATGACCACCATCATCATCATGGGGGAGAAACCGGCGCTCTGGCTGCCTTTGATCAGGGTGTTGATGACGCCCATGCTCATTAAGCCCTGGGCAAATACCTGACCGGCTACGATCAGGGTTACCACGTTGGCCATCTGCATGCCCATGCCGTCGAAGAAAGCCTGTACGCCTTCAAATACAGTCTTCAGGTTGCGGGTGCGGATGAATTCCGCAATCATGCCCACGGACAGACCGATCATCATGGCGTTGATGATGTTGACTTTGATCCAGGTAATCCACAGGGGGCTGAAGCTTAAAATCAGAGCCAGGGGAACGATAGGCAGCAGGGCGTAAATAGCCGGCGCATTATCCGCCGGGTCGTCGGACTTGGCATGATCCACGTCCATGGGAACCACAACGTGCCCGTCTTTTTTATCCAGATATTTCTGAGAGAAGAAGAACAAAGTGCCTACTACAAAGAAGGCTACGATAACAATGGGAACCTGATAGTTGGTCCAGTAGATAACGGGATCCAGCCCTGCGGTTTCCGCGGACAGGATGGTACCGGTGTCACTGGGGCTCCAGTCAAAGCAGAGGGTGGAAGCTACCGCAGCGGTGGCAGCCAGACGGCTTACGCCCAGACCAACCAGGATGGGGAATACCGTAACCATCAGCAGCATGGCCAGACCGGAAGCGGAGTTGATGCAGAGGCCGATGCACAGGCCCAGCACCCAGCTCAGGGATAATACCAGATAAGGCGATTTCAGTTTCAATAACGGTTTAATAGTCATGCGGACCAGAGCCCGGGAGGCGCCGATCCGGTCCATGTACCTGGCAAACGCGCCGACGCACATGATGTTCAGGCCCAGTTTAGCCGCGCGGGAAGACAGGGTCTGGCTCATGAACTGGAACGTATCAAAGAGGATGGAACCGGTGCTGGCTTTGGGAGCCAGGATCTGTCCGTAACCCAGGATGACGGCGGTGTACATGAGGATGAAGCCGCCGACTACCAAAACCGGCTGGGGTTTGTACTTTTTGTAAATCAGGTACGCAACCCAGAATGTAATAAGAAATGAAATAACTAACGCCATAAAACAAATACCTCCTGATTCTTACTCTTTTGCTGCCAGGCAGAGGATGTCCAGCGCCCACTGGCAGGTCATGTACAGATCTTCTTCCAGCAAAACCTCGTCTACCGTATGCACGTTGGTCATGCCGGTGCCCAGCACGGTGCAGGGGATGCCGAAACCGTTGAAGTGGCTGCTGTCGCTGCCGCCGCCGGTAGCGGTGATGTCAACCTTCAGTCCCAGATTTTCCGCTGCTTTGGCAGCCAGTTGGATCACCTTGCTGTCTTTGTCCAGGCAGTACGGTTTGTAGGAAGGTTTCACTTCCACGTCAACGGGAACGCCGGCTTTTTCGCCACCCTTTTTGTAGGCTGCCACAATGTCGGCCGTCAGTTTTTCCAGCTTTTCCGGATTGCGGCTGCGGCAGTCCATGGCAATCTCCACCAGATCCGGCACGATGTTGGTGGCAGAACCGCCGTGGATGATGCCGATGTTGCAGGTGGTCTCTTCATCGATGCGGCTGGTGGGCACGTCCATTAAAATCTCCGCCGCTTTTTTGATGGCGTTGATGCCTTTTTCCGGCGCTACGCCGCCGTGGGCGGTTTTGCCGTGGACTTTGGCGAAGATCTTATTCTGCCCGGGTGCCGCGAAAATAATCTTGCCGGGACGTCCGCTGGAGTCCAGCGCGTAACCGATATCGGAATGCAGCAGACCGGTGTCCAGATTCTTCGCGCCGGCGCAGCCCTGTTCCTCGCTGACAGAGAAAACAACCTGGATGTCACCGTGGGGCAGATTCTGCTCTTTCAGGCAGCGCAGGGCTTCCAGAATAGCAACCACGCCGCCCTTGTCGTCGCCGCCCAGAATGGTGGTGCCGTCGGATTTGATGACGCCGTCTTCGATGTGGGGCTTAATGCCGGCGCAGGGATTGACGCAGTCCATGTGGGCATTCAGCAGGATGCGGGGAGCGCCTGCCACGGTGCCCTTAAAATCCGCCACAAGGTTGCCGGCCGTGCCGTTCAGGGCTTTGGCAGCCTGCATGTCTTCCGTCACCTTACCGCCTAATTCTTCCAGCCGTTTTTTCAGCAGATCGGCCACTTCCCGCTCGCCCAGAGAAGGACAGGGAATGCTGATCAGTTCAAAAAATTCATCGAGTACACGTTGTTTGTTGATGTTCAATGAAAACTACCTCCCGTTTATAATACTTTTTTCGTATGATTGTTGTCATAACACAAATAACGCTACCTATTATTTTACCTTATTTTCTGTTTTATGCAACATATACTTTTTTATTACTGTTTTAAAAGAAAAACCCGGAGTTATTCCAAAGGCACACTCCGGGTTGTTTTACAGTTATTATTCCGTCCACTCCCTGTGGAAGCTGCCCTCTTTGTCCACACGCTGGTAGGTGTGGGCGCCGAAGTAGTCCCGCTGGGCCTGCAGCATATTGGCATTGCCGTTGGCAGTACGGTAGGCGTCGAAGTAGGACAAAGCGCTGCTCAGCGCTACTACCGATACACCCCGTTCCGCTGCCAGGGCCACCACACGGCCCCAGCCGGCCCGGGCTTTTTTCAGGGCTTCCGCGAAAAAGTCGCTGAACAGCAGGTTCTTCATGCCTGCCTGCTTCGCGAAGCTGTCGCTGACATCGTCCAGGAAACGGGCCCGGATGATGCAGCCGTTCCGCCAGATCTTGGAGATCTTATCCATCTGCAGATCCCAGCCGTAGGTCTCGCTGGCGGTCCCCAGCAGGTTGAAACCCTGGGCATAGGCGCAGATCTTGGCCGCATATAAGGTATTACGCAGGTCTTCCAGCATCTGCGCTTTTTCTTCTTCCGTAAAAGCTGCTTTCCGGCAGCAGGCCGCGGCTTCCAACGCCTCCGGCAGGTCCGCGTACACCTTTTCCAGCGCGATCCGTTCTTCTTTATAAACGCTCATGTTGCGGGCAAACACCGCCTCCGTAATGGTGGGGGTAGCCACGCCCAGTTCCAGGGCGCTCATGCTGGTCCAGCGGCCGGTGCCTTTCTGTTTCGCCACGTCAAGGATCACATCCACCATGGCCTTGCCGGTTTCCGCGTCTTTCTTCTTTAAAATGTTGGCAGTAATCTCGACCAGATAGGAAGAAAGTTCCCCCTTGTTCCACTCGTCCCAGACCTTCGCCATTTCTTCCGGCTCCAGGCCCAGCACCTGGCGCATGATGGTGTACACATCGGCGATGAGCTGCATGTCCGCGTACTCGATGCCGTTATGGACCATCTTCACATAATGGCCGGCGCCGTCCGTTCCGATATAAGTAACGCAGGGTTCCTTGCCGCTCTCCCCGGCTTTGGCGGAGATCGCCTGCAGCATGGGTTCCAGCTGCACATAGGCCTTCCGGCTGCAGCCCGGCATCAGGCTGGGTCCGTTCAGGGCCCCTTCTTCGCCGCCGCTGACGCCCATGCCGACAAATTCCATCCCCAGTTCCGCCAGCTTCGCGCTGCGCCGCCGGGTATCTTCAAAATAGGAATTGCCGCCGTCAATGACGATATCCCCTGACTCCAGCAGCGGAGTAAGTGTATCCAGCATGGCATCCACAGCCGGCCCTGCCTGGATCATCATGATGATCTTCCGGGGCCGTTCCAGATTCTGCACCAGTTCTTCCATACTGTATGCCGCCTGCAGGCAGGGATTGGAACCGAAATCACGCATGAACTGCTCTGTTTTGGCAGCCGTACGGTTGAACACCAGCGTCTGAATGTTGTTGTTTGCCAGATTACGGGCCAGGTTGGCGCCCATAACCGCCAGTCCGATTAAACCGATTTTCGCTTTCTGCATACTCGTACTCCTTTTATAATATCTGTTAAAGCATCGGGCATAGCCCTCCCTCCCCCGCTACGCTTCGGCAGCATCCCGCAAACCTGCGGTCGCTGCCTGTGCTCCGCGACGGGGCGAGCCCTTCCGGGCTATGCCCGGTGCCTTATACATTTTTAAAAAAGGCGCACGCAACACGCATGCGCCTTTTGATGTTCCAGCATTTTTACGTATTGCGGTTCACGAGGCGGCGCAACACGTCTCAACACTTATATTATTTCTTAACAGCCTTGTTCCATGCTTCCAGCAGGCGGGCGCGGTTGTCGCCGGACCACTGGAAATCATATTTCAACAATTTGGAATCTTTGAAAGCCAGGGCTTCTTTCGGCGGATTGGCTTCCGGATTAGTCAGGAACTGATAAGAGTTGTTGTTCTGGCCGATTTCCTGGGCTTTCTTCGTTAAGCACCAGTCGATGAACTTCTTGGCAGCTTCCTTCTGGGGAGCATTTTTGATCATGGCAACGGCGCCCAGTTCGTACGCAGTGCCTTCTTCCGGCAGGGACAGAGCCACGTTCTTGTTGCCTTCCTTCATCAGGCGGATGCCGTTATGCAGGTAGGTGATGCCGATGGCGCATTCGCCCAGGGCAGCGGAACGTGCAGGAGCCGCGCCGGCTTTGGTGTACTGTTTAACCTGTTTGTCCAGTTTGGCCAGGTAGTCCATGCCTTTTTCTTCGCCCAGGCGCTGTACGGTCGCGGAAACCAGCACATAACCGGTGGAAGCGGAACCCGGGTTGCCCATAACGATCTGGCCCTTGAATTCCGGTTTCAGCAGGTCATCCCAGGATTTCGGGGGCTGCGCTTTGTGTTCCTCAAACCAGCGTTTGTCCAGGATAAAGCCCAGATAGCCCTGATAAATGCCGGTCCAGAATCCTTCCGGATCCTTGAATTCTGCTTTGATCTTTTCCGCATTGGGGGATTTGTAAGCTTCCAGCAGGCCTTCTTTTTTAGCCATGATGAAGCTGTCGGCGCTGCCGCCGTACCACAGGCTGGCCTGGGGATTGTTCTTCTCCGCGCGGATACGGCTCAGGGTCTCGCCGCCGGACATACGCACGAATTTTACTTTGATGCCGGTATCTTTTTCGAACTCGGAAGCCACAACCTTAGCCGCCTGTTCTACGATACCCATGTACATAACCAGTTCTTTGTCGTTGCCTTTGGGAGCCGCTTTCTTGTCGTCAGCTTTTTTGTCTCCGCCGCCGCAGCCTGCAAAAGAAACGGTCAGTGCTGCCATTGCTGCAAACGCAGCTGCTTTTTTCCAGGTAAATTTCATCCTTTTTTCCTCCTTAGATTAAATTAATTAAAAGTAGTAAATCCGTTTTTCTATCCGCACTTCTGCCACCGGACGCGTCCTTCCCTGTTACTGCAATGCAGGAAACGCGCCCCGGACAGAAAAGCAAAACCGTTTTTATTTCTTAATCGCATGCAGGCTGTCACGCTGGATGCGCAGATACACCGTATCGCCTGGGTTGTAGACCTTCTTGCTGCTGGGGTTGTAGGTCTGGGTCACCAGTTCATGGCCGTCCACCTGCACCACATAGTCCTGCATCTGGCCCATGTAGGTGGAACTTGTAACTTCCGCTTTTACGTCGCCGTCATCCGCCAGCTCGATGGCTTCCGGACGGATTACCACTTCCACTTCATCGCCGGCAGCCAGCTCGCCCTGGATGCATTTTGAAGTGAATTCCTGGCCGAACATTTCCACTACCGCCGTACCGATCTCCATGCCGGGGCCCGCCTTGCTTTCCAGCTTCGTGCCCTTGCTGCTGACGCTCTTCACCTTCGCCGGCACAAAGTTTGCGCTGCCAATGAAGTCCGCCACAAAGTGGCTGGCCGGATACTGGTAAATTTCCGTGGGGCTGCCCACCTGTTCGATTTTGCCGCCGTTCATGATGATGACCTTGTCGGACAGGGCCATGGCCTCGCTCTGGTCATGGGTTACGTATACGCTGGTGATGCCGATGCGCTGCTGGATTTTGCGGATCTCCGTACGCATGTACACACGCAGCTTGGCGTCCAGGTTGGACAGGGGTTCGTCGAAGAGCAGCACCGCCGGTTCCATAACCAGGGCCCGGGCTAACGCCACACGCTGCTGCTGGCCGCCGGACAGCTGGTTGGGCATCCGGTGTTCCATGCCTTTCAGACCGACCAGGTCCAGCATGTTCATAACCTTTGTTTCGATGGTCTTCTTGTCCATCTTCTTATTTACCAGGCCGTAGCCTACGTTATCAAACACATCGTAATGGGGGAAAAGCGCGTAGCTCTGGAACACCATGCTGGAATCCCGCTTGTCCGGGGTCAGCTCGTTGATGCGCACACCGTCCAGGAGAATCTCCCCGTCGCTGATGCCTTCAAAACCCGCGATCATGCGCAGGGTCGTGGTCTTTCCGCAGCCGGAAGGTCCCAGCAGGGTCACGAACTGGCCGCTGGCGATATCCACGTTGATGTGGTCCACCGCTAAAAACGTGCCGGTCCCTTCATGGGTCACATATTCCTTGGTCAGATTTTTTAACTGGATGCTTGCCTGTTTTGCCATTTTGTACTCTCCTTTATTTATGCCTGACTTTTCTGCGGGTTGCTGCCCAGACGGTTCAGCATCAGCTTAATGATTACAATTGCCACATATACGATAAGGATCAGGATGGTGGAGAAGGCCGAAGCCACACCGAACTGGTTGTCTTCCACCTGGTCCAGAATCAGGACCGTCAGCAGGCTGTAGTTGGCGGACACCAGGAAGATGACCGCGCTGATACTGGTCATGCTGCGGATGAAGGAGTAGATCAGGCCGCCGAAGAAGGCGCTCTTGATCAGGGGCAGGGTCACCGTGGTGAACACCCGGCTGGCGTTGGAGCCCAGGTCCGCCGCCGCTTCCTCGATACTGGGATCGATCTGCTGCAGGCTGCTTTCACCGGCCCGGATGCCGATGGGCAGGGCCCGGATGACGAAGGCCGCGATGAGGATGGCCGCCGTGCCGGTCAGCTGTAAGGGCGGCTCGTTGAAGGTCAGGATGTAGCCGATACCGATTACGGTGCCCGGTACCGCGATACTCAGCAGGGACGAGAAGTTGATGAAGCCCCGGCCGATGAATTTTTTCCGTACCACCAGGTAGGCGATGATCATGCCCAGGATACCGGCAATCGGAGTTGCGATAATGCTCAGCAGGGTGGTGTCCTTGATGGCGTCCATGCCGACTTCCAGCGCATATTTGTAATGGGCCGTGGTGAAACTGTAGTCAACGCCCCACATCTTAATGAAGGAAGCGATAGGAATCAGGATGTAGATGGCCAGCACGATGGCGGTCACCAGGAAGCAGAAGCCGCCCACCAGACCCACAATCTGGGGATCGTCGATCATGGTGCGTTCCCGGGAAGCCTTGCCGGTTACGGTAATGTAGGTCTTCTTTTCAATCCAGTATTTGGACAGGATGAAGAGGATGATGGCGATATCCAGCAGCACCACCGCTACCGCAGCGCCGCCCTGTACGTCGTAGCTGCCGATGGCCTGCAGGTATACCTGGGTGGCCAGGGTGGAGAAGTTACCGCCGATGGCCATGGGGTTGGCGAAGTCGGCAACCGATTTGATGAACACCAGCAGGAAGGCGTTGGCGATGCCGGGCCGTACCAGGGGAACCGTCACCGAACTGAAGGTGCGCCACTTGGAGGATCCCAGGTCACGGGCCGCGTCTTCAATGCTGGGGTCGATGGACTGCAGCATGCCCGCCAGCAGCAGGAACGCGATGGGGAAATAGGAGATTGTCTGTACGAAGATCAGGCCTTTCAGCCCGTAGATGTTGGTGTTGCTCCAGCCCAGGAGGCTGTAGGTCACGAGACCGCGGCTGCCGAACAGCATGATGATGGACAGGGCCACCGAGAAAGGCGGCGACACCATCGGCAGCAGCGCCATCAGGTTGAACAGCTTTTTACCCTTGATGGCAAGGTGAGAAGAACAGTAGGCGAAGAGGAAACCGACCGAAGTGGCCAGCACTCCTACGATGATCGCCAGCATCAGGGTGTTCACCAGCGCCTGATACGTCTCGCTCATGGTCACGATGTTGACGTAGGCCTGCAGGCTGAAGTTGCCGTCCAGATCCGTGAAGCTCTGCTTCACCACCATCAGCAGCGGCCACACCACAAAGACAAAAAGAGCCAGGACCATACCCACCGCGACCGTCGCAATGATCGGATCCCGGAACGTGTTCCTGGTTGTCTTAATCTGATTCGATATGTAAGTACCCAGCTTTCCCATTTAGGAGCCCTCCCTGCTCATACACATTGAATAGTTTATTTCTTTTTTTAATTTTATTTTGACTAATTTATTTCTTTTCTTCATTCTAACTATGAAGGACTATTCTGTCAAGCGATAAACGAGGGGATTTTTACACTTATAACACATTTTGCAAAATTGTGTGAAAATTTCTTCGGAACTGTTTTATTGTCGCTATTGACGTGTAATTATGAATATTTCTACCTTATTTAAATAAGGCATGTATATCGGGCCTTCTTTCTTTATGAATGCGGTATTTCCAACGTATCCAGCAACCGGATAAACGTATCCTGTCCGTCAAGGCAGGTATCCGTCAGCCAGCCTTTTTCCCTGCCCCATTCAGACAGACCCCTGTAATAAAACAGCTTTTTGGAATCTTCAATGATGAACGGAATGATTCCGTGACGCAGGCACTCTTTCAACGCAACCAGACGCCCCACTCTGCCATTTCCGTCCTGGAACGGATGGATGGATTCAAAATCAGCGTGAAACGCGATTACATCATTCACCGTGACGTTTGTTTTCGCATTATAGGCATCCAGCAGTTCCTGCATTTTCCCGGGCACGTCTTTCGGCCGGACGGTTTCCCGCCCACCTATCATATTGGCGCGTTTCTTGTATTCGCCGACCGCAAACCAGGGAAGCCGGGAATCCGCCGTATCGTGTTCCAGAATGTAATGCAGATGTTTGATGAATTCCCCGGTCAATTCTGTCTCCGCCATATCAATCACATAGTCGATGGCCCGGAAATGGTGAACCGTTTCCAAAATATCATCCACAGGGATCCCGTCTCCCACATCAACAGTATTTGTCTCAAAAATCAGCCTTGTCTCAGCCTCCGTAAGCCTGCTGCCTTCCATATGATTGGAGTTGTAGGTCATCCGAACCTGAAGCTCATGGTAAAGCCCGCCGGAGATCTTCGCGCTCTTTTCATCCCGCAAAATCTGTAAAACCGCGTTGGCTGCAATTTCTCTGCACAGCAGCGACGGATCACAACCGAGATACTCCGCCATCTTCCGAAGCGTTACGGCTCCAATCTTTTCTCCCTTTGCAATTTTTGCTATCGTCCGGGAAGAAATCCCCAGTTCTTTTGTTAAGTCAGTCTTTGTGATCCCTTTTTCCCGGAGCCGGACAAGCAAACCTTCATAGGAAACCATCAAACCATCTCCCTTTCAAAACCTTTACTTATTTTACCTTTTTTACCATAAAAAGTAAAGGTTTTTGAGGGTTATCCGTAATAAAAGTAAAGGCCGGCGTTTGCGTTCCCTTTTTTAATAGAATTCTTGCTAAGTAACCATAAAATATAGCGCCACCACTTGATAATTAACAAGGGTGACGCTTTTTATAAAACTATTTTGTTGTTAGTTCATCCTCTTCACGAAGGATACGGTTATGGGGCCCGGCCAGGTTATAATCCGCCAGTTCCGTCCCCGGAACCCAGCGCCAGCCGGAAGGAAGCACCGTCTTCAGTTCAGCCTTGCTTTTCGTCAAAGCGCACTCTGCTTCAGGACCATTCTCTTTAACATGGATTCCTGCAACTTCTGCTTCATATATATACATGTTCCATATTTTATGGGAAAACACATGCCGGATCTGTTTTACGGGACCGGAAACCTTCTTCACCCCTACACCAAGGGCCGCCAGTTCCGCTGTCAGCGCTTCTTTCCCCTGCCTGCCTTCCCCTGTACAGTTGGGAAATTCCCACATACCGGCCAGCAGGCCTTTAGACGGGCGGCGGTGAAGGAGATAAAGAGCTGCAGCATCTGCCGGAACGTCTGCCTTACCCCCGCGTTTATCGCAGCAACGTTGTACAGGTTCTTCCTGTCTCAGTTTCACCACAAACACTGTGACCGGTTCTACCGGTACTTCTTTCTTCGTGACCCGCAGCGGAATCTCTGCTTCCTTCCCAGCGGCCTTTGCTTCGCACACAGAGGACAAAGGGCAAACCTCACAGCGGGGCTGCCCCGGAATGCAGACCGTGGCCCCCAGATCCATCAGCGCCTCATTGAAATCGCCGGGTCGCGCGGCGTCCTGCCTCACGCGAACCAACGCTGTTATTTCCTTTTTCACTTTGGCGGAAAGAATGTTTTCTTCAATATTATAAATACGCGCAAACACCCGCAGCACATTCCCGTCCACCGCCGTTTCCCGTTTCCCGTAGGCCATGCTGAGGATAGCGCCAGCCGTATAGTCACCGATGCCTTTCAGTTTGCGGATTTCCTCCCGTGCCTCCGGTACCCTGCCGCCGTAAGTCGCCATAACTTCCCGCACTGCCGTATGCAGATTCCGGGCGCGGCTGTAATACCCCAGACCCTGCCACTGGCGCACTACATCCTCTTCTTCCGCAGATGCCAGCGTGGGAATATCCGGGAAATGTTCCATCCAGTTTGTATAATAAGCCTTTACCGCTTCCACCCGGGTCTGCTGCAGCATGATCTCCGAGACCCATACCTTGTAGGGGTCTCGGGGCGATTCGGTCCGCCAGGGCAAGTCACGTTTATGGGCATCGAACCATTTCATCAGTAAAGGAGTCCAGTCTGAATCCAAACAGTTTTTCAAATATTTGCCTCCATTAACTATTCTTTTTGACTAAATTTATTGTAACGCATTTATGAATTTTTGAAAACAAACTCCGTTAGCGAAGGTGTTTTTTACTTTTTTTCAAAATCACCTTCGTTAACTTGAAAAACGGTGTGATTCTATGATAAGATAGGCATGTATGGGAGGTGCCGGAAATGAAACTGTATCCGAGAGAACATTATCTCCGTAAAATACGCGGGTTTTATCACGCAGCAGATTTGATAAAAGTGATTACAGGTGTTCGCAGATGCGGAAAATCCTGCCTGATGGAAACCATTGCCGGGGAACTGCGTGAAAGCGGAGTTCCGCATGACCGAATCATTTATCTGGATTTAGACAGGAAAGAATACAATAAAATAACAGAAGCCGCTCAATTGGAAGAACTCATTAATAAATCCTCTAAAACAAAGAACCTGAAATATCTGTTCATTGATGAAGTGCAGAATGTGGCCGGATTTGAAATAATGTTGAACGGGCTTCGGACGACCGGCGAGTGGTCCATTTTTATAACCGGTTCCAATTCCTATCTCCTGAGCGGAGAAATAGTCACCAAACTGACAGGGCGCTATTTGGAGTTTGAAATGTTTCCCCTGAGTTTTGATGAATACGAAAATATGAAAGAGTTTTACGGCAAAAAGACCGGCAGCAACCCGGCAAAGGAATTGCAGGATTATATACTGGAGGGCGGTTTTCCCAGAGCGGTTTTTTTAGACGACGTGGCTGACAAACGTACTTATGTCCGCGGACTCATCGCAGAAATATTTGAAAAAGATATTCGCAGACGCTTGAAAATCCGCAACAAATCCACCTTTGAAACCGTCCGGACCTATATCGTCAACAATTTCGGGGCAACAACCAGCCTGAACGGGCTTCGCAACGCGCTGGTGAAAAATGGCACCCCTGTCACTGAAGCTACTGTATCCAGATACATAAAGGCCCTGACAGATGCCAAAATCTTATATGAATGTCCCCGTTTTGATCTGAAATCCAAAAGATTGCTGAACGGCGAAAAGAAATACTATCTGGCCGACCTCAGCTTTTATTTTACCCAGAATACGGATAACCGGATCAATTATGGACCGGTACTTGAGAATCTGACTTATATTTACGCCCGGGCACACGACTATGCTGTCAGTGTGGGCAGAATTGGAAAGCTGGAATGTGATTTCATTCTCAGGGACAGCGCTATGCAATACTCGTATGTGCAGGTGGCATATACTATCGCACTGTCCAAAGAAACAGAGGATCGTGAATACAGACCGTTGGAAGCCATCAGAGACAACTATACAAAGTATGTTGCCACGTTAGATCCGCTTCTGCAGCAGCGAAACGGTATCAGGCATATTAACCTTATCGATTTTATGAAAGACGGAAAACGGTTCTGACAACGAAACTAATAATCGTTTTAACAGATAAAAATGCAACAAAAATGGCACTGTACGTACAATACAGCGCCATTTTCCATTTCCTTACATCTTCTGGCTTGCGATCGCTTTCCGCACCTGCTTCATATTATCAATATAATCATCCATGCGGCGCTGCATCACACCCGTATACAGACAGTCCAGAATGGCCAGATGCACCAGACGGGACGCCATGGCTTCACTGCGGTAGCTTGTCTCCCGGGCCAGCCCCGTCAACACCACGTCCGCCAGCTTGGTGGCCGGGGATTTCACATAACTGGTGATCAGGATGATCTTGCTGCCCCGGGACCGGGCCATCTCCAGCACCTTCAGCAGGTCAATGCTGGCACCCGTGTGGGAAATGGCGATCACCACATCCTCCGGTTTTAAGAGGGATGCCGACGCAATCTGCAAGTGGGGATCACTGTAAGCATGCACGTCCAGCCCGAACCGCATAAACCGGTGGGCGATATCCTGGGCGATATTGCCGCTGCCCCCATACCCATAGGCATCGACCCGCTCCGTTTTCGACACAAGGTCAATCGCCTGCTCCAACGCCTTGTAATCCAGCATCTTCTGAGTCTCCTGCAGGGCGTCGATCATATCCTGAAAGACCTTCCGGGTAATATCCCGGGGGGTGTCGTCCGCGTTCACTTCCTGGGACAGAGATTCCGCCGGGGAAAACAGATCCCCCGCCAGCGCCTGCTTCATGCCCTGGAAACCGCTGAAACCCAGTTTATGGCAGAAACGGAACACCGTTGCGTCCGCGCTGGAAGTCGCGTCCGCCAGTTCGCTCATGGTCATGTGCATCACATCAGACGGATTTTTTAAGATATAATCAGCCAGTTTCTGTTCCGATTTGGTCAGTCCGTTATAGCTGCTGCGCAATAACGGAAGACAGGTTGTCTGCTTAAAGTTCTCCATAATTATCCCCTCTTCTATAATGAAAAAACCAGTTCAAAACAACATATCTCTTTGAAACTATTATATCATAAATGAAAAAGCAGCCGCAACCATCCGGAGCGACTGCTTTCTTATCAGGTATGTTTATATTTATCCGTTAATCCGTTTCTTCAGATCTTCCACAATCTTCTTTTCAATGACTTCTGCCGCCGCTTTATCCGGCGCGCTTACGGTCACATAGGTCTTCAGCTTCGGCTCGGTGCCGGACGGACGCACAACGACAGATCCATGGCCTTCCAGCAGGAACTTCAGCACGTTTTCTTTCGGCAGCCCGTCGATGCCGGTGTTGTAGTCCAGCAGCGTTTCCACTTTCCGTCCGCCGAATTCCGTAATTCCCGCGGTCTGGAAATCTGTCATAATCTCCTTCATCTTCACAAAACCGGCCGCACCCTCAAACTGATAGGAGTACAGCGTGTTCAGGCAATAACCGTGGCGCTTGTACAGTTCGTCCAGCTTGTCCAGCAGGCTGATGCCCCGCGTCTTATAATAACAGAACATCTCGCAGATCAGGAAAGCGGCGTCCACCGCGTCCTTGTCCCGCACATAGGAACCGCTCAGGTATCCGTAACTTTCTTCAAAACCGAAAATATAGGAGTCGGCTTTCCCCTGTTTTTCCAGCAGGCCGATCTGCTCGCCGATGTATTTGAAGCCGGTGAGCACGTTCACCGTGCGCACACCGTAATGGCCGGCAATCTGTTCCACCATGTCCGTGGTCACAATGGTCTTGATCACCACCGGGTCTTTGGGCATGGTCCCGTTTTCCGTGCGGCGGGCGCAGACGTAATCCGTCAGCAGCATGCCCGTCTGGTTGCCGGAAAGCAGCTGGTAGTTGCCTTCTTTGTCTTTGACTGCAATGCCCACCCGGTCCGAGTCCGGATCCGTGGCCAGCAACAGGTCCGCGTTGTATTTCGCTGCGTATTCCATGCCCAGGGCCATGGCTTCATGGATTTCGGGGTTGGGATAAGGGCAGGTGGGGAAGTTGCCGTCCGGCTGTTCCTGCTCTTTTACTACCGTAATATTGGTGTAGCCTGTTTCCTTTAAGGTACGCAGCACCGGTTTCAGGCCCGCCCCGTTCAGGGGTGAGTACACAATGGCTACGTCTTTATTGATTTCCGCATCGCCCACTACCGACTGCTTCTTCACCTCTTCCACGAACGCAGTATATACTTCGTCCGGGATCCAGGCAATGCTGCCGGCTTTCAGGCCCTCTTCAAAGGCGATCCGTTTGCTGTCCGCGAACAGATCCAGCTTCTCGATTTCACCAAGCACTTCGTTGGCTGCCGCGGTAGTCATCTGGCACCCGTCGGCCCCGTACACTTTATAGCCGTTATATTTGGACGGATTGTGGGACGCGGTCACCATGATGCCCGCCGCGCATTTCAATGTCCTTGTGGCATAGGAAACACAGGGAACCGGCATCAGTTCTTTAAAAATGTACGCCCTGATCCCGTTGGCCGCAAACACCTCCGCCGCAATCTTCGCGAACACATCGCTCTTGATACGGCTGTCGTAGCTGATGGCGATGCTGCGTTCTTCCGCAGGGAAATGATTGATCACATAATTGCTCAGACCCTGGGAAGCCCGGGCCACGATATACACATTCATGCGGTTGGTACCGGCTCCGATGACACCCCGGAGGCCTGCCGTTCCGAACTCCAGATCCTTGTAGAACGCATCCTCGATTTTCGCTTCGTCACCGGCCATGGCCTCCAGCTCCGGTTTCAGATCCGGATCCGCCACCGCCTTCTCCAGCCAGATTTCATACTTTGCTTTTAATGCACTGTCCATGTCGCACCTCGCCAAAACATATTTAAAAATCTAAACAACAGGTTACTAACATACTATAATAATTAATTATAACAAATAACCGCGCGAAATAAAAGGAGCTGTGACAAAAGTCACAGCCCCTCACTCTGTTTCAATATGCTGTAAACCGCTTAAATACTTTCAACGCATTAATAGCCTGCCAGCAGCTCTTCCGTATGTTTGTAAACATCTGCCGGATCCATGATCTTCCGGGCAACGCCGGTCTCGATAGCCGCTTTGGCAACCGCTGCCGCAACAGCCGGGGCCACGCGTTTGTCAAAGGCATCGGCTACTACGTAATCTTCCCGCAGATCCTTGTCGTCGATCAGGTTGGCGATGGCATAGGTTGCCGCAATCTTCATCTGCTCGTTGATTTCCCTTGCCCGCACGTCGATAGCGCCACGGAATACGCCCGGGAATACGTTTACGTTGTTAACCTGGTTGGGAGCATCGCTGCGGCCCGTGCCGGCCACCCGCGCGCCTGCCGCTTTGGCAAAGTCGTACATGGCTTCCGGAACCGGATTGGCCAGCGAGAATACGATGGAATCCGGCGCCATGGATTTAATGATCTCTTCCGTGAATACGCCGGGGGAAGAAGCGCCGATCAGAACATCTGCGCCTACTGCCACGTCTTTCAGTTTACCGCTGATCTTATTCTTATTGGTAGTCTTAGCCAGCATTTCCTGGATGCGGTCCAGGGGTTTGCCCCAGTTGCAGCCTTCGTACAGGGTATCGTTGCGGCCTGCCATGATGAGGTTTTCCGCGCCCATTTCCGCCAGCAGACGGCCGATGGCCGTGCCTGCGGCGCCGCAGCCGTTCATGATGATCTTGGCAGTCTTGAGGTCTTTCTTTACGAAACGGAGAGCGCCCAGTACCGCGCTGACCGCCGCAATGGCCGTGCCATGCTGGTCATCGTGGAATACGGGGATATCCATGATTTCTTTCAGTTTGTCTTCAATGTCGTAGCATTTCGGGGAAGAAATATCTTCCAGGTTGATCGCCGCAAAAGAGGTTTCCAGCGCTTTTACGATCGCCACAAACTTATCGGGATCTTTTTCGTTGATGCAGACCGGGATCGCGTCCACACCGCCGAAGCGTTTGAACAGGACAGCCTTGCCTTCCATTACCGGCATGGCAGCGGCAGCGCCGATGTCGCCCAGACCCAGCACGCGGGTGCCGTCGGTGCAGATGCCGGCCATGTTGCCGCGGCAGGTGTACTCAAAAGCCATATCCGGCTGTTTTTTAATCTCTTTGCAGGGTTCCGCCACGCCGGGGGTATAGGCAACCGCCAGGTCATGCCGGTCATTCAGAGGCGCTTTGCAGCGGATCTCCATCTTGCCGTGATTCTCCAGATGCATTTTCAAGGACTCTTGCTGTAAATCCATGTACCATCCCTCCTAAATTAAATTATAACCTTTTGCACGTTCTTATACTTTATAATACAGAACAGTATACACTAATTTCTATATTATGTTATATTACTATCATACTATATTTAAGCAGAATAAGCAATATTCCGGCAACTGATTTACGCAAAAATTATCCCCGCACCGCTTTGCGTTTCATCACATAGTTCCAGAACATGACGATGAAGGTGGCGCCGATTTTCGCCAGCATGTAATGCAGTCCGAATTTTTCCACGAACAGCCACATGCAGACCTGGTTGATCCCCAGCCCCACGATACTGGAACCGATGAACAGCGCCGCCTGCCTGCCGGTCTGCTTCCCCGCGCCTGTAAACACGAAGATTACACACAGCCAGTAGTTGACGATCACCGACACGGTGAAGGAAATCGCTGCGGAATACAGGTAATGGATTCCCAGCCATTCCGTACAGATATAAAGCAGCGCGTAGTCTACTATAAAGGAGGCCCCGCCCACGATGGCAAAGCGCACTATCTCAAAAAGCTGATCCCGTTTCATGATGGTTGTTATCTTCTATCCTCAACTAAACTTTTTTTACGGTGCAACGTCTTCAGTTGCTTCCGGTCCATATTGTACTTATCTGAAGCCAGATTCAGATTGTCAGCACCATTGGGCGCGTTTTGTATACCCATAATTACCACAAGGGCATTATACAACAAATCGTTTGTCCAGTATTTTTCTTTATTTGCAGATAATGCTTGAAAAACAGGGCCGGAATCCCGGACAAATGAGTCTGACAAAAACATTACCAACGGAATCCGCGCCATCTGCCAGGTAAACTTGCTCGCCTCATGGCCTGTTCCCTCATCAGGATTTTCACCATGGTCCGACAAATAAATCATGGCTTTAAAATTCTTGTGTCCGGAAACTGTTTCGTATATTTTTTTCAATACATAATCGTTATAATAGACACTGTTATCATACTTTATAACTGCATCCCGGGACTTTTCGCCTTTAAACTTCTCAAATTTTCCAGGGTACCTGTCAGAATACAAACCGTGGCATCCCATTAAATGACAAACTATAAATATGTTCCCGTCTTTTTCAAAATCAATTTCTTCAATTCTCTTTGCTATCTCTTCGTCGTAATACTGGGTCAGATTCGATTTCCCGACATTGCCATTCAGCCAAATCTCCCGGTTGGCCGTACTAGCCATTTCCGCCGTAGGCGTATCCCAGGCGCTGTATTTTATCTGATTGCTGATCCAGTATGTTTTATATCCGGCTGCTTTCGCAACTTCCATCACAGAATATGCCTTAGATAACTGCATGTCATTATACTGGTTTTTTTCAGAAAGCGCATACGTTAATACGGGAACTGTATGCGTATGATTTGAATAGGCATTCCTGAAAAGAATGGTTCCCCTGTCTTGTATTGCAGCAGAAAGCCAGGGGGTATTCTCTCTATTATAGCCATACGCCTCCATATGGTCTCTTGTTTCCGATTCGCCGATTACAAGCACATACACTCCGCCCTGCCCGGGTTTAACAGCAAGTCCCGTAAGCTGTTTTAATGCCTTCATGCGCTTTTCTTTCGCTTTTCCGTATTCTTTATATTGCTTTAAAACACCGCCAGTCTGTTTATATACTGCAACAGAGTGGACGTTGTCCACCATGTCTGAGCCGACTCTACAGCCCAACACCATAACGATAACGGAAAGAATACATAAAACGATGTTTTTGCTCTCTTTATCCGGGTTAAAACGGGTCCGGTTTATATAATATACGATTCCCCCGACTGAAAGCAGCGCGAGTAAAATGCCCCCGCCCCACAACAGTACGCCTCTGTCTCTGATATAAGCAGCCGCTTCAGAAAAATTAGTCTGGAATAATGTTAAAACAATCGTTGCCGATAACAACTGTCCGCTTAAAAAATAATACCCGATGCAGGCAACCGGCGGCAGCAAAGCCGCAACGAGGAGAATATCGAATAAAAGACAGCAGAATCTTTTTATAAAAATATTCCTGATCGAATGAAGAAACCGCAACACACACATAAGGACAGCACAGATCAGATTGGCAAAGCAAAAAGCATCGACAATTTCCCTGCCGCTTAAGGGCATGTTAACAAAAAGTTTTATACAAGCTGCAAAAACATACAAAAAAGAAAAAATCGCAAAAGATTTTACTGCTTTTCTGTCAAAATCCCAAATTTGTAAAACGAGGCTGACGCAAAGAGCCGTTTTGAAAACATCGCCATAATGAGAAAACAAAAGCCTGGAAGAATTAGCAAAAAAGCGAATAAGGAAGGATATAAAAACAAATGCAATCACGCTTAATACTACATGTATTACGGTCATCATTCGGGAACGGTTATCTGTCCTGGGCATTTTTTCCTCCAACTGACAACTAGCTGTAACTAACAGTTTACATTATTTTGTACTTTTTCTGCAAGGAAGCAAAGCGATAATCCCCATATTTAATTTTGCCGTCATTTTGTAAACGACCGAGCACGATTCCAGGATCCCGATCTATCAACCTGGCGAAATGCAAAACATTTTGCAACGTAAAATGATGATCGTTTTCACTTAAAAACTGATGATAAGCATCTTCCGGAATCAATTTGTTTTCCGCAAATATATCAGCTTCATCTTCAGCATGATACTCCTTACCCTCAAACGTAATACCCATATCCCCATTAATTATATGACCTATCTCATGGAATAATGTAAACCAGAAAGTATCAGCATTTAGTCTGCGGTCATTGACCATCAGCATGACATTGTTTTTAATCTTTTTAGTTGCTCCATTGATTTTTGACCCAGGCATATTGGGAAGTATCACAAAATTCACACCCGCATCATAAAATGCTTTCTTAAGAAGCCTGTAGAATTCCTGATGCTTGCCTGTCAACGTAAGAGCATAATCCACAGTTTTATTAAACCGGGATCTGTCAAATTTAGGCGCAGGGTTATTTAGTGCCTGGTTTGTAGCTATCTGTACCATTATATTGGCTTTCACGATATTGGCCTCAGACAACTTATCCGTACTACTTCTAAAGTTGACAGCCATGTTTCTTTCTTTAAAAACAGAAAGAGTGGCAACCTTGAGGAATTTTCTTACCTGCTTAATCTGACAATCTATCTTTCTGGGAAGAGAAGGCAAACCATAATAGCTTTGAAAATATTTGTAATCCAAATAAGCGAACACCCGTCTTTCTTCCTCTAAAGCTTCTTCAGATTTGATTTCGGCACTTACCGTATCATAAGCGCTTTGAAGGTTCAGCCAATATTCAACACTTGTATCCAACATCCTCGCTAACTTCATGGCGATATCTGTAGACAGGTTTTGTTCTCCATTAACCAGGCAACTGATATTCTTCGGCGTTGTATCCAGCCGTCTCGCAAAATCGTATTGAGTCAGCCCGCTTTCTTCAATTGCCTCACTGATATAGTATCCGGGATGAAATGCTATTTTGTCATTATATTTAATATAATTACTCATAATGTTTGCTGACCTCCCTTATTTCCACAATATCAGCTATTTCAATTATTCCCACCAAACAATTTTCTGGCAACCTCCAAACTGGTACATTGTTTGTAAACTTTGGAGGTTGCATAGATTATTTCCATATTTTCACCCATCAATAAAATTACCTGTCAGGTAATTTTATTATAAAGGTTATACTTGTATAAGTCAATAGATAAACAAATCGCTTCCACCCTTTTATAGGCAGAAGCGATTGCTACATTCGAATTATCGCGAAGACCCCACTGTTTAGCCGACATATTGTCTGGTCCGCATATTCAGTTTTAGTTTCGCAGCATACTATTTACGCCTGCTTCTTCGGCACATCCCCCCGCAGGGCGGCGATGTTGCAGCTCAGTTCCCCGATGACTGCCGTCAGGCCCGCCAGCTTGTTTTCCATGCGCACCAGCAGAAACCAGCTCAGCACCATAGGGAAACCGAAATCCTTAATAAAGCCGAATACTTCGGAAACGTCCATCTTCAGCCACACTTTCCATGACCGGCTGAAGGATTACTCAGCCACCACGTCTGTGGTGACGGTACGCAGGCGGCCTTCCACCGCTTCCACGATATCGCCGCCGCTGGTGTTGAAAATGTTGTTTTCCACCACCACCTGCATGGCGGCGTCAATCTCTGCTTTTTTAATGCCGTTCTTCGGTTCCTCAATCTTGAGGTTAAACTTTTTACCTGCAGCATTTTTGAAGACCAGATCCAAATCAGTATCAGAAGCCACAATAATTTACCTCCTTTTTCCTTATCTTAATCTTATTCTTCCGTCAGGGAAGAACGTTCTACCACTACAAAGCCGGTGACTTCGTTATCGAACAGGCTGCCCAGGGCCTTGCCTGCCGCCAGCATTTTAGCCGGTTCGGCATCCGGCTTCACATTGGAATAGGTGTAAGTCTTGCTTACCGGATTCCCGTCCGCGTCTTCACCACGGGCAATGGAAACGTTAAGAGAACGTTTTAATACATTCATAACTGCTGCCATAGTATCACCTCCTTTCCGGTCAGAAGCATCAGGAATCTGCTTCTTCCATATGTATCCTTTACACCGCCCACAGAGTTACCGTCAGGCGGCCAAAAGAACTTTTCCCGCCGCCGTCAGGCCGGCATTCTCCTCATAGTGCCTGTCTACCAGGCCCTGCTCCCGCAGATCCCGGTAGAACGCCGCCTTTCCCCGCAGTACCTCACCGCCGGGCTGCAGTTTGCCGTAACAGGCGCTGTCCGGCAGGAACCAGAGATCCCAGCGCATGTCCGGATCCCCGTCACCGGGGCCGTAGCCGTCTTCAAACGCGGCTTCACAGTGGGTCATGACCGTTTCCGGTGTAATGGGAAGATGCAGTTCCTCACAGAGGATCGCCACCACATCGGCCATGACTTCAATCTGGATATCCGTAGGCGGCTGCGTACCGTAATCGATCAGGGCGCAGTCCTGCTTCTGCCCATCCGCAATCTCACAGGCTTCTTTCGTCTCATACCCGTCGCAGCCCACAGGCAGCCAGCAGCGGGCGTCCGCGCCGCAGCACAGGGCGATGCCGATGGCGCTGTGGTTGCGCATCCAGGTGTGTATCTTGATATCCGTCAGATGCCCGCAGTTCACATACACCGTGCCGTCCCGGCCGATACACAGATGGTAATCGTCGTACACCTGCCCGTAGCGGCCGGCAGTCCAGTGCAGGTAAATGGTCCGGATGCCGCACCCTGCTTCGCGGGCCATTTGCCGCAGCCCGCCTTCCAGAATGACTTCAGGGTTTTGTATCAGCATAATTCACCACCTCCTTTCCTTTCCGTAAATTTCCCTTGCACTTTAATAAACTCACGACCCCCTGAAAAAACAAATACTTTTTTAAAAAAATAAAAAATGCATCGAAGAGGATCCTGTTACAGAATTCCTTCGATGCATTTGTCACGTTGTCAGGATACATACAGCCTGCTACACGTACACATAAGACAAGGCAGCTATATGTTCTTTTCTTTCTCCCGGACAGCCAGGTACCGTTCTACCTTATCTTCAATGATAGCGTCAACCACCAGTTTGAACGCTTCACTGAAGGGCGGATAGAATAACGAACGGCAGTCCGGGACGGTTCGATGATCTTCGGCCTTCCCGGAGTTATCAGCTCCGGCATCCTCTGCCGGACCAGTCCCCTGTTCCGTCAGCTGCCCGCCCTTTTGCGCTTCCCCTGCCTGCGTAGTACTGCCGGCCAGTTCCGTTAACTTCAATACTTCTACAATCTTGAGCCGGTTCTTTTTCTTTGGGACCAGACGGCCCCGTTCCCAACGGGAATCCGTTTCCACCGATACACCGACCCTTGCAGAAAACTTGGCCTGGGTCAGGTTTAATTCTTTCCGCCTGTTTCGTATCAATTCAGGCGTAAGGACAATCCCCGGCTCAACATATACTGCAAAAGTTCCCCTCATCTGACTCACCTCCCATCATATGGTTTTGACAATCACGTTTTATATTTTAGAGACTTAACCAAAATTGTCAAGATACCAGACGTCCATTTCCCACATAAATACTTGACGTTTTGAAAAAAAAACTTGACGTGGCGGAAAATATTTCTGACGTATACACGTCAAGCTTCCGTCCGGTTTTTTTTAATCACCGGAACAGAACGTCAAAAGCGGGATAAACCTGACGTAACCGCGTCTGTTTTACGATTTTTTTGACGTTTCCGGCCCCGGGACGTCTGCTTTACAGCTAACGGCGCATTTTGATACAATCATCCATGTTTTCCATGCGTTTAAATCAAACTGACAAAGGAGAGAAAACTGCTTTATGGAATCAGATCTTACGAAAACAAAACCGTCACACACTGCCGGTAAGCATGCCAACCCCTGGAAACAATGGATCGCCCGGGCAAACCGGGGCGATGAGAGAGCGGCCCTGAACTTTTTTGCCAGCGTTGAACCTATCGTCCGGGAATTTTGCCGTATTCCCTATTTCCGTGACAACCTGGGTATAAATGAAATCTGCGGCATCTCCAACCATAAGCTGACGGAGTTTCTTAAACGCGCGCCCTACATCCGGACGGACGAAGAAGTGCCCTGCGTGTTAAAGACCGTTCTCCGCAACACACTGTTACGGAGTGTGAAACAGCACAAGACCCACTGTAAGATGCAGCAGCCATGTATTACAGACACCTGGCAAAAAGAGGCTGCCAACACAATCACCGAGTTACTGCCGGCAGACAGTTCCCTTGAACCGGAGGCCCTTCTCCTTCGAAACGAACTGACACAGGATGTAAAAGAAGCCCTGAAACAACTGAAACCCCTGGAACAGAAAGTTATCCGCGGCCTGTATTATGAAGGCAAAAACAACAAAGCGCTGGCAAATGACATGAATATTACGCCACAGTATGTATCCTTGCTGAAACGGAAAGGGTTGTCCCGTATGAAGAAACTGCTAAAGATAAAGTATCCTGAGCAGGACATACTGAAGTAACGGAATCCGCAATACCCACTATGCTATAAGAAAAGGAATGAGACACTTATCATGACCAGACAACTCTTAGCAAACACCTTTGACGCCAAAACCATCGCCGCCGTAGACTATCTGGCAGCAGAAGACGCGGACGCCGTGCTGGCCGTCTGGTTCCGGATGCTGGCCCTGGCCGTCCACGATCCGGAAGGCAGCGTGCGGCTGACCCCGGGCCTGCAGATGGATACCGAAGCACTGGCGGGGTATTTCCACTGTACCGCGGAGGCCGTAGAAGCAACGGTCCAGGTCATGGAACAGCTGCAGCTCCTCGCCAGAGACGAAACCGGCAACCTGCGGATACCCGCCTGCGGCGGAACGAACCGCGGCCGCAAAACAAAAAAAGCCTCTGACTCCAATCTGTTTTCCGGGGAAAAAGAAACAGAGAAAGAGAAACGAAAAGAAGCAAAAGAAAAGAGTAAAGAGAATAATAAAAAGGCGGATATCGCTGCCGCGATATCTGACGCGCGGCGGCAGACGGAACCGGAAATAAAAAATCAGGCCAAAACCCCGGATACACCGGTCCGGGCGGCAAAACAGGCAGCACCGCCCCAGCCAAAAGGCACCCGCCTGATCCCCGCCGGGCAGCTGCCGGAGGCGGTACAGAAGATTCTGGAGGCCTGGAACAGCCTGCCCCTGGACAACAAGTTCCAGGGCCTCTACCCCGCCATGCTGAAACGACTGGAAGCCCTGCTGGAACAGTACGGGGAAGAAGCCCTCCACAAAGCCATCCGCAACGTGGCCGGCAGCCAGTTCCTGCTGGGTCACTCCCGGAACAACCGGGGCTGGTCCATTACACTGGGGTGGATGCTGGCGCCGGAGCATCTGGAAAATATCCTGCAGGGAAAGTATCAGGACAAAAAGCCCCGGGGCGACAGCCTGCTGTTCCAGCCGGGGGACGAAGCGTCCCCCTACAGCAACGGATTCTACGGAACGGTGGTGAACTGACATGGACAACGATCTGACGCCGGTCGGGGAGATCCTCTCCGGTACTACCGGCTACGACTGGGCCAAATACGGCTACAGCCTCATCACCGAAGAAACCTTTGAAGGCGGCTACCACGAAGGGGACTACGAAAAGGACGGCGTCATGTACTGCGGCTACTGCCACACGCCCAAGCAGATTCTGCATATGTGGCGGGGGGAGATGCGACCCTTCCCCATCCACTGCCGGTGCCAGCGCGAATGCCTGGCGCGGATCGCGGAAGAACAGGAAGAACGGGCCCGGTGGGAAAAGGCGGAACTCTGCCGCCAGCATGCCCTGCCCTACGCCTATATGCACCGGTGGACCTTTGCCAACGATGACGGCGGCAGCCCCCGGGCCACCCGTTACTTCCGCCAGTACGCGGACAACTTCGAAGAAATGAAAAAAGACGGCAGCGGAATCCTCCTGTTCGGCCCCAAAGGAGCCGGAAAGACCTACGCCGCCGTCCAGATCGTCAACGCCCTGTGCGACAAAGGCTATCACTGCCTGGTGACCAGCTTCATGGAAATCGTAAAAAACCTGCTCTCCCTGAACCGGGAGAACAGGCAACAGTATCTGGATGATATATGCAACCACGACCTGCTGGTCTTCGATGACTTCGGCGGGGAGACCAACAGCAACTTCTTCGACATCAACATGGAAGAGATCGTAAAGACCTGCTACCGGAAATTCATTCCCATGATCGTCATCACGCCCCTGGCCCAGGACGCACTGGAACAGGGCCTGAACGCCACCCGCCAGAAAGCGGTGGACCGCCTGAAGGAACGCTGCTACTGCCTCACCCTACTCAATACCAGCCGGAACAAACAGCTGACAAAAGAACGGAAGGAGAAAATGGAAAAGCTGCTGGGGATTGGGAAGAAACTATAATCTCTATTTATGTAATAAATATAAATTCCATGCAATCGTGGCGCTGTCTTCCAATTCTTCCAACCCATAAAAAGCATTCATCAGGTCTTTTCCTCCCACAACAGGGCCATGATGCGCTAACAGAAAAGCATCGCTTTTTTCGATTCGTTCAGCAAAAAGGCGAAACAACTCCTGACTACCCGGTGCTGCAAAAGGGATCAATCCGACTGTTCCGACCTTCATCTTTAAATACGGCGTATGGCCTGGCATGACATCCTCTTCATTTTCATGGTGTAAGCATGACCATAACACACTGTATGTACAATGCGTATGAATAACCGCCCCGATATCCGGTGACTTTTTATAAAGCATTTGATGCAACGGGAACTCTTTACTGGGTTTTTCCCCTTTTAAAAGCTTTCCGTCAAACGAAACTTCTGAAAAATCTTCAGGTTTCAGACAGCCAAAACATGAGCCGGATTTGGTTATAACAATACGTCCATTGTGCAAAAAACTCATATTGGCCGAAGAGCCGGAAGCTCTGTTTTTCATGAAAAGCGTCCGGGCGATCCAACAAGCCGTCTCCAGTTTTTCCAACAGCGTATTCACTTTCTTTCACTCCCGTCCGTCAAAAATAACGCCTTTTCAAAAAAATCCTCCTCACCAAAATTCCCGGATTTAAGGATAATCCTTACAGAAGGATTTTTACAGGGAATCATGACCGGAACACCGGGCGATATACTTGGACCAATCCAAAATACATCATATCCTAAAGCTTTTATCACTGCGCCGGATGTTTCCCCGCCTGCCACCACAAAACGCGTATATTGTTTTTGCGTCGCAATGACAGCAATATCCGACATTGTTTTTTCCACTATGGACGAATACTCCTGCAAATGGGTTTTGCGAATCGACTCCAGATATTCCGGTGTTTCCGAACTGTAAAACAGAACCGGTGTACCTTTATGAAGTTCTAAAAACTCTTTTATCCCTTCCAGCGTCTGTTGTCCACACCTGACCGCACCCGGATCGATTTTTAACGAAACACCGCCAGTTTCCTTAAACCGCGCAATCTGCCGGAGTGTCGCCTGGGAACAGCTGCCGGCAATAAGAAGCGCTTCTCCCGCTGTTTCAGCTGTCAAAGCTTCATCAGGCTTAACTTTTCCTTTTAAAAGATGTTTTGCCCATATTTCAAGAATACCAGATCCTCCGGTAAGACATTGGATATGACCGAAACACCTGATTATTTCTTCGCCATCTTCATCTGTTTCATAGTCCGGCACAAAATAGAAGCATTTCTGACCTGCTGTGTATGTCTCAATTTCGCGGTCCCAGTTTGCCTGCATTTTGTTGAGTTGCTCTCTGGAAAGATTGATGCAGTTGTACCGGCTTTGCGGTTTCATCAACTGTGATATATCACTTTGCAACATAGGGTTCAGAGGATGAAAACGCATATGACTTTCTGCCAGCGGGGTTCCGTTGACGTACAAAGTACCCCCCCTCACGGTCCGGCCGTTTACGGGAAGCGAGGGACACAGAAGGGAAAAAGGCTCTTTCAGGTAATCTAACACTGCATCACAGACCGGCCCGATATTTCCTTTTTCCGTTGAATCAAATGTGGAACAGTATTTGATGTAAAAATACCCAGCCCCATGTTCCTTAAGCCACTGCACAGCATGCAACGATTCGGCTACAGCCTTGCCAGGTTCCTCTGTCCGCGTTTTCAACGCAATCACAACGGCGTCCGCTTTTTCACAAAACAGAACCGCATCATCCGCCGGTATTCCCGTGCATAAAACAGTCCGCATACCGCCTTTGACAAGAAATGAAGCCGCATCACTGGCTCCGGTAAAATCATCAGCAATACATCCTAAAATCACGTTCCCACCTCGCTTGGTTCCTTGCTATTCCAGATCGTTCATTTTGTGTAGAAAATAACTGCTAAATATCGCAGCGGCTCTTCCCCAATGTTTTCAATTTTGTGCAAGTGACCGTCAGGACAATAGTTTACATCGCCAGGGCCAACCTCTATTATCTCTGCATCATCTGTAACCCTTCCTTTGCCACTGATAAAATAACAAACTTCACTGTCACCATGATGAACATGAGATCCGACTACTCCGCCGACATCAAGGGAACAATCCGCAAATAACCGCCCGACACCGCTCATCTCATCCTGCGTAATAATGTGTTGTTGTATAAAATTCCCTTTACCGTTGAACATTTCCTGCAAAACAGTTTTCTTCTTTTCCTTTGCTTTCCTCAGCATACAAGATTCTCCTTCGTTACCCCTAGTACATAATAAGCGGCATTTATAACACAAATGCCGCTTATATCCGTTTCAAATTAATTCTAACATCACTTTGCCAGGAAGTTTGCGGCAACGAAAGTCAGCCACGCCATATTGATGGCACCGCCGATACGGGAACAAATCGTCAGGAACGGCAATAACTCCATGCGGTTTGCCGCCGAAAGAACGGCAACGTCGCCGGTTCCGCCCATATCCGCCAAACCCAGGCCTGCCATAATAGCACCTTCAATAAAGTAAAATCCAAATATGTAACACAAGGTACCCGAGACAAGTGTTGTTACCACAACACAGAGTATGCAAAGAATCAGGAAAACCGGATCGCCAAAAAGTTTAATTACATTCTTTAACTGCAATACACCCAAAGAAATGGCGCATAACGTGCAGGGTGTCATGATTTTAGCCATGAAACTCGTCCAGGCGCCCGAAGCCTGGCAAACATCTTCTTCCAGAACGTCTGCAATCTTCAGACCAACCGCAATAACGATCATGTACAGATAAAAATGCAGTCCGCCGGGGATATATTTTTCCAGAATCCTCGCCGCCATGTAAATACCGCAGGTCATCAAAAAGCCGGTTTTTAAAGCGCTAAAGGTTGTTGCGTTGGGATCTTTTGCCAACTGTTCTTTTTCCTTTTCCGAAATATCGACCGTTTCTTCGTTACGGAGCAATCTGCCGTTGGAACCGGCAAAACCTTTCATCAGGAAATTTGGATGCTTCTTCCCCCAGGCAGCCAGAACACAGGCAATCAGGATCGTACACACGTTAGCTACCATAACAGAAGATGTCAGTGTTGTCAAAATTGCTTCTTTATTTCCGCCCCCGTATCCTGCGTAAATTTCAGACAGCGGTACGGCAGAAGCACTGACACCGGAGCCGAGAATCGGGCCTGCCACATTCAGCATTGTGTTGACAAACCCATAACCCATGACCGCGCCGACCGCGCCGGAAGCCGCCGTTGCAACAATAATCGTCAGAATCATCGGAATGATGAAGCGCATCCCTGCCTTTATCAGGGTTTTGCGATTCATTGCCAGAATACTGCCTACTAAAAGGCCGGGAACCAAAAATGAAGTAAAATCATAGCCGCTGAAAAAATTCTTCGCTATTTTTGCAGCAGACTCGGGAATAAGCCCAATATAAACCAGATAGGAAGGCACCAAAACCGTCAGTATTGTACCTAACCCGTAATCATTCAATACAGGGACACGGTCGCCTATCCACATCAACGCAACCCCTAATACCAGACAGATTGCAAAACCGCCACCCATTTTATTGGGCACCAAATTTAACTGCATCGCCGCAATTGTACAAAGCGCAACCGCCAAAAAGACCGATAATGGCATTCCACCGATACGAATCTTGTTTTCCATACTTAAAACCTCCATTTGCACCTAAATACGCGTCGTCGTAGCAATAATCCGGTTATAATCTTAATGCTTCCGGTACATTATATTTTTCTGCCAGAGCCCGGTTTTCCATAATTACTTCCATCGGATAGACAATGCCTTCCGCCTTAGCTTTCTTCAGATTATTGGCTTCGATTTCACCCGGGACAAAAATCTCTTTCACGCCATCTGCCTTCCGGCCATTCTTTATATAATCAACCACTTCGTCCATGCGCTTCTTGAACGCTTCCAGATTATCGATAGCCTCAATATTGATACACTGCATCAGGTGTCCGGAGTTTTGGATTTTTTCCGGTTCTTCATAAAGATCGATCACCTGCGGGCCGAAATAGGAACCGTTCAAAACTGCCGCCAAAACCATGTTCATAAAAGTCTGGCAGTATCCTTTATATCCGGCAAAAGGCTGAACTGTACCTAAGTAACCTGCTTCCGGGTCTGTAGTGGGATTGCCGTTCACATCTTTGGCCCATGTGTCGGGAATGGGAGAATGTGTTTTTTTCGCCATGACAATTTTACCGCGCGCAACAACACTGGTTGCCATATCCATTACAACATTCGGTTTGGTAGCGCAAGGCACGCTGATTGCATAAGGATTATTGCCCAGCATCCGTTCAGTACCACCGGTAGGAGCCATGATATTTACGGCATTTATAGTCCAGCAAAAGCCTATCATGCCAGAATTAGCCGCCATTTCTGCGTAGTGGGCGCAAGTACCGAAATGATTACTGCCGGTTATGGAGACTGCGGAAGTACCGAACTTTTTTGCCAAATCAATCGCAACGTTCATACCGTAGGAAGCAGCAACCATGCCCATGGAATTATGACCATCCACTAATGCCGTCGCGCCAAACTGTTTCACAATTTCCGGTTGAGCCGATACACTGGTCCCTCCCTGTTCAAAACGTTTAAAATACAATGAACTTCTCTGGATTCCGTGAGAATATACGCCCCGCGCATCCGCTTCCACAAGATGCTGAGAAACGCAGTACGCATCTTCCTTACTCATGCCGGCAGCCCGATACAAAGCTTCTTCACATTCTAATACTCTTTCAATTGGCAGTGTCATTGTTTTGTTAAAATGATAATCCGCATTGCCCATAATACCTTACCTCCATGCACATTAATACTTTAAAATCTGCACATTTATTCTACGACCGAAACCTTTTTCAATCGCATGCCGGCAGCAGAAATATGTTTTCTCATAGCTTCACAGGCGCCTTCCGCATCACCAAGACGCATGTGTTCATATACAGCTTCATGTTCTTTTAATGTAATCAGCATAGAAGATTTATCAACAAGAACTTTCTCAATCCAGATTTCTAACAATCTCCGAATCGTTTTAAGCATCTGCACAATCGCAGCATTTCCGGTTGCCTGAACAATGGTCATGTGGAATTCAACATCGGCAACCGTAAACGCTTTAACATCATTACCTTCTACAGCGTCGTGCATATTGGCGATAATCTTATCGAGCTGCTTCATATCCTGATTTCCACCACGCTGGGTAGCCAGTCTTGCAGCTTCGCTTTCCAGAATGACCCGGATTTCAGCAATTTCAGAAACAGATTTAAAACCTATTATAAGCCCCCAACTCAGAGGAGCCGTATAAAACCCATCATTGCCTTCAGAAATATACGTACCCTGTCCCTGCCGTATCTCCAGAAGACCAAGCATTACTAGAACTTTAATCGCTTCCCTCAGGGTGGATCGGCCAATCCCTAACTGTTCAGAAAGTTCCCTCTCCGATGGGATTTTATCTCCCTTGTGTATGGTTCCGTCCATTACACCGCCCAGTATATAATTACATAATTCCTGGATTACATCATTTACAATACTTTTCTTTTGAGAAATTGGTTTTAAAGTCATAAATTACTTCTCCTTAAGTGGTATGATGTCTGATGTCCTTATGTCTATTGTAAAAACTTACAGCTTCAAAGTCAATATAAAAATAAATTGTATGAAAATTGAGTACATTTTCTTCAAAGAATTAAATTTACGAAAAACAAAAGCCCGGCATAGCCGGGCTTTTATCTTTTTCAACTTATTAACAACCTAAATCCCCGTACAAATCTTCTTTATAAATTTCGTCTGCAATCAGTTTCCGGAAACTGTTTGCCACAGCCGGCTTGTCTTCCTTGTACGTGACACCAAACCACCGGTCATGAGAAGACAGAACGGTAAACGCCACACCCTCTTTTAACATGCCGTCCGCAATAATGGGAAGCAGGTACTCATCTTTCATGGGATCAGACAGGTTTTCCAAAAATACAGGGAAGCCTTTTTTCAGTACTTCCATGAACCCCTGCGGATAGCACCAGAAATTCATGGATACCAGGGATTCCGTATCAATCGCACATCCGTCCGCCTCTGCGCCATCGGCTGTTTTTATGATGTTTTTCGTTTCCTTAATACCAACCAGCTTCCCGTCCTGCACGGAACAAATACCACGGGTCACGCCACCGTTATCGGATAAGGTGTTCTTTAACACGTAACCGACCAGGCCGTACTCTTCCTGATCCAGGAACTGTGCGGCCTTTACAAAGCCTTCTTTGCCGTAATAATCATCGGCGTTGATTACGCAAAACGGGGAATCCAGCAGACCGTCACAGGCCAGCACCGCATGCCCGGTACCCCAGGGCTTGGTACGGCCTGCCGTTTTTTCTTTTCCGGCGAAATCAGGGATATCCGACAGTTCCTGAAACGCGTAAGCCACTTCCACCTTGTGGGCAGCGCACACTTTTTCAATCCGGTTGCCAATCACCTCACGGAAATCCTTTTCAATGTCATGACGGATGATAAACACAATTTTAGTAAACCCGGCCGCAATCGCATCGTGGATGGAATAATCAATAATAATGTGACCGTGGTCATCTACCGGTTCCAACTGTTTGATGCCGCCGCCAAAGCGGGAACCGATGCCCGCTGCCAAAATTGCCAGCGTTTTATTCATCGTTAGCGTCTCCTTTTCATATTTACATTATATTAACCAAAAACTGCGTTTCAAAATAGCTTTTAATATTAATATCTCGGAAAGCTAACCGTTCCTCTGCTTCACCTGTTCCTGAAAATTGACTCGATACGGTCGTTCCAGCTGAACACCCCATACCGCTGGAGGGTGTACAGCGTCTGTTTCTTTTCCGGTGCAACGGAGGCCAGGAAGGCCATTTCATAGTATTTTCCGACCTTGTCCAGAACTGCCTTGTCCACTTTCCCTTCCGGATAGGCCAGGGCATAGACGGGTCTGCCCAGCAGCTTTTCCAGAGCTTCCCTGGACCGGCGCATTTCAAATTCGATTTCCGTATCGGCCATGCCTGCCAGGCTTTCATGATTCACCGTATGGGAACCGATCGCCATACCGTTCGCCTGCATCTCCCGCAGCTCGTCCGCAGTCATACGGTTTACGTTACCGACGGTACTGCTTACCACAAAAAAGGTGCCGGACACCTTTTCATCCAATAAAATGGGATAGGCGTAGTTATAATTATCCGCATACCCGTCATCAAAGGAAATGAGCAGCGCCTTCTCCGGAAGAGAAGCTTTGCCGGCCAGGCACTGCCGCAAGTCATCCACATCAATAAAAGTATACCCTGCTTTCTTAAACTCCCGGATATGCCGGCGAAACAGTTCCGGTGACACATTCAGGGGATCGCGCTTCCGGTCCGGCCGTACTTCATGATAACAAAGGGCCGTAATCCGGGGAATATCCGGTGAAATTTCCTTTACCGCCTGCAACCGGTTCATTTCCTGTCGCACGCTGGGCCCGTACAGATTCCGCGCCAGATTCCCCAACAGGGAATAATCCTGTTCCAGCCAGCCCATATAATGGGCCATGGAAAACAACCCCGCACATAAACAGATAATACCTGTAACAACGATTTCTGACTTGAACTCTTTCAGGGACACTGATTAAACCTTCTTTATAATATTATTGCAGCGCTTTCCGGCGCGCGTTTGATTGCATCATCCCACCAATCACGGTTTTCCACATACCAGCGAATAGTCTTTTTTATTCCGTCCGTGAATTCCGTTTCCGGCTGCCATCCAAGTTCATTGCGGATCTTCGATGTGTCAATGGCATAGCGCCGGTCATGCCCTTTCCGATCAGGAACATAGGTAATCAACGACTCAGGTTTGCCAAGCTCTTTGCAGATCTGTTTTACAATATCAATATTATGCATCTCATTGTGACCACTGACGTTGTAAATTTCACCCGCACGGCCTTTGCGGATAATAAGGTCAATTGCCTTACAATGATCTTCAACATAAAGCCAGTCCCGGACATTTAACCCGTCCCCATAAACAGGAAGCGGTTTACCGTTTAAACAATTTGTGACCATTAGCGGAATCAGCTTTTCCGGGAACTGATACGGCCCATAATTATTTCCGCATCGGGAAATAGTCACGGGAAGTCCGTATGTACGATAATAAGCCATTACCAACAAATCCGCCCCGGCCTTGGATGCGCTGTAAGGGGAAGAAGCATGCAAAGGTGATTCTTCCGTAAAATACAACTCCGGCTGATCCAAAGGCAGTTCCCCGTACACCTCGTCCGTGGACACCTGGTGGTACCGTTCAATTCCATACTTCCTGCAGGCATCCATCAGGACACCGGCGCCAATGATATTGGTTTCCAAAAAAATCCGCGGGTTCTCAATAGACCGGTCCACATGGCTTTCCGCAGCAAAATTCACCACAATGTCCGGGCGCTCTTCTTCAAACAGCCGGTACACACCCGAACGGTCACAGATATCCCCTTTCACAAAACGGAATTTTGGTTGTTCCAACACCGGTCGCAACGTGGATAAATTACCCGCATAGGTCAGCTTGTCCAGGCAGATGATCCGGTATTCCGGGTGAGCCTTCCGCATATGAAAAATAAAATTTGAGCCGATAAAGCCGGCGCCGCCGGCTATAATAATGCTTTTCATTCAGACCCCCAGTAACCGGGTTCTAAAACTATCCATTGTTTTGTTCATGTATAGTGTTTTCTATACTATTCTTTGTCATCCAAAAAATTTGCGTTTTAAAAACAAACCGCCCTTTTTCAGCCAGTTCTGCTTTTCCATAAACGAAACATTCTGTTCTTTATATAGAATCCGGTTCTTCTCCAGCCATACATCCAGCAGCCGCTCGCCCACAAACCCGAAGACGCGTTGATTATATGGGTCAAAGGAAGAAACATCCAACCGTTTTTCCAACTCAAATAAAACAGAAAACAGCCACTGACAATAGGCATCAAACAGATCCCGCCGCATGACGAACATATTGAACATATGCGCCCAGGTCCGGTTCATCACCTTGGTAAACGCGGCGCTGTATTCCGGATATCTTTCCTGAATAATCCGTTCCGTTTCGTCCAGCCCGATGGCAGGGTGGGCATGATTATAGTGACTGCGGTTTGTTTCAATGTAATAGTTCCGCTTATCCGCCACCACTACCGGAAAGGCAGATAACAGTTCTTCCCATTCATCTTTACCCAGAATCTGTGCTTTCTTTTTATCATTATTCCGCACTTCCTTACGGGTAAAATAGCGACGGTAATGCACCAGCCCGACATAATCTGATTCCAGATTTTTCCACGCCCAGTACAGACCGGTCAGTTCACAGAACGAAGCATTTTTACCGCTTATATTGTCACCACTGTTATCTCCCAAAAAGCCAATATCCGGCTTCCCTTCCCGCCCTACATGCAAAGGAAGGTAAACCGGATCCTCGGGAATCCAGTATGGTTTATGAATGGCAATTAATATTTTGATGTTCATAGCTGACTGCGTCACCAGCACGCCTCCCGTATTAATGACGTATCCCTGTATTTCCTTAATTATAACAAAACCCTTTGGCTTTGCCAAAGGGTTTATGGCCTTTCCGTTATACATACTAATCTAACACCCTTTTCGCGCAATCAAGCGCGCTTCTTAGTACATCGTCCATATCATAATATTTATACTCCGCCAGCCGGCCACCAAAAATAACGTCCTTCTCTTTTTTCGCCAGTTCTGCATATTTAGTGTATTCTCCCCAAAATCTAAAGAGGAAAAACAAAATCCGGCATCTGCCAGTTCCAGCTGTCGCGGCACATATCTACTCTATCAACCGCATAACATTAACCAAACAAAAAGCCTCTAAGTGTATTCTTTGATTTTATTTTATTTTTTTCTTCTTCAATACATTGTAAGCTCTGTTTAATTAAACCTTTGACCATTGGCAGTTGAAAATCGACAATATTCTTCAAATTTTGTGTATAATTATTAATTAATACTTCTCTGTATCTTTGCGTAGCATCAACTTCAAACGGAAAGGTTAAGATGCGTTTTGCATAATATTCTAAATCCTTAACATCATCGAACAAGCCTTTAACTTCAATGTAACATTTGATAATTTGTTCAATAGCATCCTGATTATTTATTAAGCCAAATTTGGATGATATATTATCAAAAACAGAAAAATAGTTAAGCGTTATAGAGATATAAGGGAAAAAAATATGTTTATTACCCTCGGAAGCAAATTCCAAATACTGCTCCTCTCTACTGCAAATTAACATATCAAGAGAAGAAAGTTCGGCATGTAAAGCACTTAACACAGAAATTCTTTCCTCATTCTTTTTTTTAAACTCTTTATATTTGCCAAATACATAAACCAAAATAGCCGGCATAGCTGCAAATACAAAGATATCTTTAGTTAAATTGACAACGATTTCATAAGATAACATTTCCATAATTTAATTCATTTTGAATTTAATGGCCGGTTCTTATCAAACGCAAGTTCAATATTTTCACGTTTGCGACTCTTTATTCTCTTCGTTTTCTTCCTCTGTTGTTGCATTTGCTTTTTTTATCAAAGTTGCATTAATTAAATCTTGCATGATTTCAATAGTTTTTGGTGAAGTTAATGCCATATAGGTTATATCATTCAACTCATTCCTGTTTTTGGCATCGACTATATAACTAGATAAATGAATAACATAATAATCCTTCTCAACGGCAGCCGGGGTAATCCTGTTCTGATCGGCAGTAAACAGAACCGCATTTTTGAACTCTTCTCTGTCCTCATGCAACCACGCCATTTAACAATCCCACCTCGTACATATTTCTATATAGCCTATCCGGATAATATGGGAAGTACTGTTTTAAGATGTCAAAACTCAAGTCATTTGCCTTCATGTACCCGACAAGCCTGTCTGTCAATTCCGTACCATCAATCTCAGCAATGTCTCTGACCTCCTTCATGAGATCAAGGAACTGCAGGATGCTCGCGTTACCGTCATTAATTTCGACATAAGGACGCCTGATAATAACACGCTGGCTGCCAATGGTAGTGTCGCGATAATCTGTGGTCGCTTTATTAGTGTACACCTCGTAAACCACGGGTACCTGCGTCGTGATCCCCAGCTGATTGGCAAACATCATCCCGCTTAGATAACCGCAACGACAGCCATCGTCAACCAGATATTTTTTTCGAATCACATCATCTGGCGATAGCATAGACCCGAAACGGAACATAGATTTTCTGGGAAGGTAATAGATGCCCGTATCAAAACGTTTCAGTCTTCCATCTTCCGTTAGCTTCTTGATCTGCTGGCGTAGTGAAACAGACTTCATATCAGGAATCTTCAGCTCTGACAAAAAAATGGGTTCATTCAAATCGTAGTTCTCTGTCAGATAACTATAAACTTTATCAATCTGAGCCATCTCCGCACCTCCTTTCAAAACATTTAAGAAAGTTCATTTTCTTATTTGTTATTATACTCCCTATAAAGTTTGATAACAAGTCCCCAAACTTAACTTTTTTATGAAAACGACCATCTGCGTATAAAACTGCATATTCCGGTCCCTTCGGCATAAAATTCCGCTTAAAACGGCATAATAATTTAATACGTGTTATAAGTACTTTCGTTGTCAGACTACGTCTAAATGCCGTGCCGTTCCTCCAGAATGGTCATGCCTTTCTTGCGGAATTTGCAGCCGCGGCAAACAATTGCTTCAACACTTCAAAAGCCGCCTGCTTTTTGGCTTTGGTCTTGCCCGGGGCCAGACCCACGCCGCTTATACCGTCGCAGCGACAACGGCAGTACCAGTGATCCAGATCCCGCTCTTCAAACTCGTAGACCGGAGCCTGTGCCAGATATTTTTTCTGATACAGCTCCTGTAGCTGGTTAATGCTGTTCTCCAGCTCCGGCATAATACCCGACTCCTTTAAATTGACCCACAGGCCGTGGTTCATCACAAACCGATACGCATCCCAGGCCGCTTCCTCCCGGGCCTTGCTGCGGTTCTGTGCCCTGAACACATCCACGCGCTGGTACTGATGAATTTCTTTGTCATTGGCAGGCACGCGGTAACGTAACGTGCAATCATACCAATCCTTATACCCATGCACCTCATACTCCGGCATCGTGCCAAAATTCCGCTGATGCCAGGCATTAAAAATGTCGTAATAACTGGCTTTCAAAAACTCATCCGGCTTCTCCAGTTGCACGCAGATCAGTTTGTCCACCACACCGGTAATGATATCCCAATCCCAGTCACAATCTATTGTCACCGCACCAATAAGAGCCTCCATCATATCTTCCCGGCTGCTTTCCGTTGCCTCTTCCCCGGTTCCATACAGAATCAGCCTGTCCAAACCAAGTTCTGCAGCACGAGCCGATAAAAACTCTTTGGAAACAAAACGGCTGCGTATCTTCGTAAGATCGCCTTCCTGAAAACGCACCATAAACGGCGCCTCGGTCTTTTCCTCCTGTATCGAGGAAAGCTGCTGCAACATGTCCCGGGTTACCACCGTGTTCAGCACCGTGTCACCCAGAAACTCCAGTTCCTCGTTACAGCCGGAGAGCCCGTACTCCACTGCAAACGCACGGCGGGTAAAAGCCTGCCGCAGCAGGTTTTCATTGACAAACTCATACCCGATGGCCTCACGCACCGTAACAACCGGATTCTCCGTAACCGGCACACAATCTATCTTCAACAGATTCAGGTGGTCCGAAAGATCATCCAACCAAATATCATAATCAAAACACTGTTCCTCTTTATCCCAATACTCTTCGCCCATCTCCGGAGTGAACGCTTCTTCCTCCCAGTCATCCGCTTCGTCTTCATCAAGTTCCTCTTCCTCATCATAGTCTTCATTCAGCGTGTAATCGTCGTTCAAACGCCCGATTTCCACCAGAGAATCAAAATAGTCCTTGATGTCCACCAGGTCCTGCGCTATTTCGTCCAGAGAATCCGGAATAAAGTCTTCTTCCCAGGCCATACCTGCTCCGTCTCTGAGTGGTTCGGGCCATGCACAATTTTCCGGCCAGGGCTTATGTTTCACATTATTGCTTCCCTTCAACTTGTTTTCTAACATAAAAATACCTCCATGCATTCCGACATTTGCCGTTAATAAACATGGAGGACATGATCTGATTCTTTGTTTTGCGCAAAACACGCATACTGCCACCGGGAGGAAGTTACAGTACGCCTGTTCCCCGCGCTGATCCATCGAAACCATTGCAACGATTTATCGTAAGCTATCTCTCTGCCTGCCGGCCCCCTTTCCAAAACCGGCAACCAGGATGATATACATACGGCAAAACGCCTCATGCCATCCATGCAATATTATTGTATACGATATTACGTAGGATGACAAGAGGGTTAACAAAAGATTGCATTCTCATACGTTTTCATCTATCATCCGTCCTCTGATTTACAGAAATAGTTTCACACTCTCTTTAATAAATCACCTTCGCAATTCAGTGACTAACAATCCAACATTACTGCCAACCTCATTTTTAAGTTTTACTATATCTTCACAGTAAGACTTTTCATTTGCAATTGCAATGTCAATTCTTCCAACAAGCTCTATAGCATTGTAACTCGTCAATTACATACGTTTTACCCTCCTTTGATAGTAAAACTTCTAATAAGTCCAGTATTCTTAGCGTACCATCAGACTCCTCTGATAATTCAAACAGTATACCATCCTTACCATGTGAAAATTCGATTGTCTGACATTCAACTTTTTCATCCTTACTTACCGTTATAGCAAAAAAATCAAACTTACTTCTCATTACCATAATGCTTTTTTCATTGTCATTATTTTGCCTGTGTTCTACCTGTTTCCGCTCAATGTCTCCTGTAATACGATCACGAAGATTTTTGGGCAGTGTTTCCAGTACTTGTTCCAACTGCACATCAATCATTTTATAATCAGTTATGCCTGTACCGAATGCAGAAATTACTTTGCATACTTCCTTGACATTATCTGCTCTCGAAAGATAGTAGTAATCTGAAATAGGCACATCTGGAAAATTAATGTCTAATGCTTGTTTTATCCAATCAAATACATCCTTTAAAATATGAGCTTTTTCAAATTTAAGATAAAAATTCTTTTTGTTTCGATTCATGACAGTCAAAAAAAGAACCGTACTGTCATCTTTGATATCGCTTGTGTAAACTTCCATTGTTTGCCACATTTGAAGAACCGGAATTAAACGTTGCAGAAAATATATTTTTTGTTGGATATCCAAATGATTGATATGATATAAAGAATAATCTGCCTTTAATCCGTTCCGGCATGATTGCCAGTCACCCTAAATTCAACTACAACGGAGAACCTATTTTTATCATTGATGCGCAAGTATTTCCCGGGTCAAGCGGCAGCCCCGTCTATATCGATTTAACGTATGAAAATATTAAAAATGGCAAGATAACTCTCGGAATTAAAGAGATAAAACTTCTGGGAATTGTATCTTCTACTATGATTCGAAATAATCGCTTAAAGGCAATTCAAACGTCCCATTTTGAAGTATGTTCTGAAGAGGTGCTTGGATTAGGAATAGTTTTCAAGTCCACTCTTATTAAAGAATTGATTGATAGCGCACCAAAATAAACTACGTTTCTATCAATTACTAACTTGGTCGGGTATTATGACCTTGATAGTTTATAATACCCGTTTTAATTTGTACCAGCTCATTGTCGAGGCCGATAGCATAGCGCACATAATGTTCAAAATGCTCATGGGGCAGCAACACCATAATGGTCGCATCATCCCTGTACCTTTACGCTTTCAGCGGAATTTTATGCCGAACTGACCGGAAGGCGCATGCCGGCCGTCCGGAATATGCACCATAGTCAAACAATTGTTAAAAATTTTTATTTTCTTTATTTTAAGTATAAATCAAAACCACCCGTTGAACGGGTGGTTTGCTCAGGCCCTATAAGGGCCTAACTCCAGTGGTCGCCCCCTTAAGGGGGCACCGAAACGGCCCGACAATCACACTTTTATTACTGGCAGCCCCCTACCCGGGGGCTCATTTTATGCCTTATTTCTCCGGCTCACCCGTAAACGGGTCAAACAATTCTTTCATACTAATCTGATCGTTGCTTATATCTTCTTGCAACTGATTGCGTATGTACTGCCGGATCGCCGTCTCATATTTTCCTACGGTATCGACATAATACCCTCTGCACCAGAAATGCCTGTTCCCGTATTTGTATTTTAAATTTGCATATTTGTCAAATATCATCAGGCTGCTCTTACTTTTTAAATAGCCCATGAACTCTGACACGCTTATATGGGGAGGGATGGTTACAAGCATATGGATATGATCAGGGCAACATTCTGCTTCCAATATTTCTACTCCTTTTCGTTGACATAAGTCGCGCAGTATTTTCCCAACGTCTGCTTTGATTTTTCCATAGATTACTTGTCTCCGATATTTCGGTGCAAACACGATATGATACTTGCATCTCCACTTGCTATGTGATAAACTTTTTACATCATCTTGCATGATAAAACCTCCTGTGTTTGATAGTGTGGTTGTCAGGCCACACCAATCTTATCACAGGAGGTTTTCTCTTCCGTTTACTAAAGTATTCTTTACCGACCCCCGGTTGAACCGGGGGTTTATTGGCGCTAAAGCCCCAAAAATATAGAATTGTAGTAAAATTAACTACAATTCTATATTTTATATCTAATGGGAGATATGTCAATAGCCGGCAATGAAAAAATTGGTCTTATCAATAAAACCGGCAACATTTTCAAAGGGTTATTGCTGATCTGACCTTCTTAACATGTATTGCAGCGCATTCCAGCGCACGCTTCAGGACTCCTGCCGGAAGGAAATGAACTATCAGTCTAAATCCCCATACAAATCTTCCTTATAAACCCCTTCAGCAATCAGTTTTCTGAAACTGTTTACCACAGCCGGCTTATCTTCTTTGTATGTGACGCCAAACCAACGGTCATGGGAGGACAGAACGGTAAACGCTACCCCTTCTTTTAACATGCCATCCGCAATAATGGGAAGCAAATATTCGTCTTTCATTGGATCAGACAGGTTTTCCAAAAATACAGGGAAGCCTTTTTTCAAGACCTCCATAAACGCCTGGGGATAGCACCAGAAATTCATAGACACCAGCGATTCCGTATCAACCGCAAAGCCGTTCGCCTCTGCGCCGTCGGCTGTTTTTATGATATTTTTCGTTTCCGTAATGCCGGTGAGTTTCCCGTCCTGCACAGCGCAAATGCCCCGGGTCACGCCGCCGTTATCGGATAAGGTGTTCTTTAACACATAACCAACCAGCCCGTACTGTCCCTTGTCCAAGAATTGCGCGGCTTTTACAAACCCCTCTTTGCCATAATAATCATCGGCATTGATTACGCAAAAGGGGGAATCCAGAAGGCCGTCACAGGCAAGCACTGCATGCCCGGTACCCCAGGGCTTGGTCCGGCCTGCCGCTTTTTCCCTGCCGGCGAAATCAGGAATATCCGACAATTCCTGAAAGGCGTATGCCACTTTCACATTATGGGCGCCACATATTTTTTCAATCCGGCTGCCAATCACTTCACGGAAATCCTTTTCAATATCATGACGGATAATAAAAACAATTTTATTAAACCCGGCCTCGATGGCATCGTGAATAGAATAATCAATAATAATGTGGCCGCAGTCATCCACCGGCTCCAATTGTTTAATACCGCCGCCAAAGCGGGAACCAATGCCCGCAGCTAAAATTACCAACGTTTTGTTCACAGATAGTGTCTCCTTTACAAATTTTATATTTTTATTAGCTAACCTAACGACTTAACTATTATACCCGTTCGGATTGTTTTTCTGCCAGTTCCAGGTATCCCTGCACATGTCTTCCAGGGTATGAACCGGTTTCCATTTCAAAACTTGCTGCGCTTTATCCGAATTGGCCCAGAACTCCGGCAGGTCCCCTTCCCGCCTGGGGCCAAATTCATAGGGTATTCTGACGCCGTTGCCTTCTTCAAAGGCACGGACAATTTCCAGCACACTGTAGGGAGTGCCGGTTCCCAGGTTAAACACCTCACAACCTTTATGGCTCGCAGCGTATTCCACCGCTTTGCCGTGCCCGTCCGCCAGATCCATAACATGGATATAATCGCGACGGCAAGTGCCGTCGGGGGTAGCATAATCCTGCCCAAAAATCGTTAAATGGTCACGGCGTCCAACGGCTACCTGGGCGATATACGGCATTAGGTTATTGGGAATACCCTGTGGATCTTCACCAATACGCCCCGATTCATGGGCGCCAATGGGATTAAAATAACGGAGTAACACAACGGAAAGATTTTTATCCGCTTTTGCCGCATCCTCCAGAATCTGTTCCATCATGGACTTCGTCCAGCCATAGGGGTTAGAGCAACGCCCCCGCTCCATGGTTTCAATATAAGGAATGGGATTCTTTTCCCCATATACGGTAGCGGAAGAAGAAAAAACAAAATTATGGACTCCGTTTTCCCGCATGCATTCCAGCAAAGTCAATGTGGTATCTATATTGTTCCGGTAATACTCAATAGGTTTCTGTACCGATTCCCCTACCGCTTTCAATCCGGCAAAATGAATCACGCAGTCGATTTTATTTTGCTGCATAATTATATTGATTGCCACATTGTCCTTTACATCGGCATCATACGAAATTACCTTTTTCCCGGTAATTTCTTCGATACGTTTTACCGCTACCGGACTGCTGTTACAATAGTTATCAACAATAACTACTTCGTGGCCTGAATCCAATAACGACACCGCAGTATGGGAACCGATGTATCCGGCTCCGCCGGCAAGCAAAATGTTCATATGTGCGCACCTTAATTTCAGTTTCTATAAATACTAAAAATCAATTAAAATATGTTTTATTATTATTCCGGATCATCTGAAATCCTTCTTTCCCCATGCATTGTTCTTGCATTTTCTTTTGTCAGAAAATATTCGGCCTGAGTCAAATCGTATTTTTGTTCATAATAATTAGATTTACATTGCAATATACCATGCATCATATCAAAAAGCAAATCATTAGTAAAAACTTTATTTCGATTATTGTTTAACCGGTCAAAAGTTTCCGGATATTTGTTTACATAATCCGGTGACAAATATATCCATAACGGAATACGAACCATTGAATAAAAGAAAGGATCAGAAACATGACAATATTCCATGTCCTCCCCATGATCCGAACAATATACCATTGCTTTCAACGATAATTTTCTATTCGCATATTGAAAGATTTTTTTTAACACTTCGTCTGTATATAATAAGCTGTATTTGTAATCCCTGTTATCTGACGAATCTGCTATAACACCTTTTTGGCTAAACGCTGCGGGAAAACGTTTAGCATAGTTATGATGACTTCCACTAATATGGATTACGATAAAATTATTCCTACTTTTATCGACACTGTTTAATGCTTTTACAACAGCAATGTCATATCCTCTAAGCCATTTTACGTTGTCAGCCTGATTTGCTATTACGGTAATGCCAGCATCCCAAATCGAACCCTTCCCCTGAGTGGAAATCCAGTAAGTATCATACCCGTTTTTTTTAGCTATATCCAATATTGTAACTGCCTGTTTTAATTCTATGCCATTGTACTGATTCACGTTTGTCAGGGCATGCGATAAGGCCATAACCGTATTTGAAAAGTTCGAATACGCCTTATCAAAAAAAATAAAGCTTTTGGAACGGCGCATGCTTCGTTCCCAGGGAGTCGTATTTTCTTTTAATTCGCTGTTAAAAGATGACATAAAATCCCGATTTGCGCTTTCTCCAATAACCAAAATAACCGTTTGTGGTTTCTGACTATCATTTTTCAAAATTTGAACTGTACCCGCATTCCGATGCACATTTTTTTTAAACTCAGAAAAAACATATAATGGTCCTCCGTCTAATCTGTACAGCGACTTATATCGGTCGAACGGGAAAATTTTCAAATGATAATGGTAAAAAATGCCTGTTGAGGCTAATACACACACTAAAAAAGTGCCTAAAGCAATTTCAGAATCTGTAACTTTTATTTTGCTAAAATTACTAACCACATAATATAATATAGCAAAGATTCCGCATAACGACACTGCAAACATCATTATTTCATTTTGTGAAAATATGGTTAACAAATATTCTTTTGCTTCCGTGAAATTAGTACCTAAAATCGACATAAAAGAAAAATCATCTATAGGGCGATGATATTTTCTAAAATAAACAAAACATGTAACAGGTGGAAGCGCACAGACAAACAGAAAAATCGTATAACAAAAAGAAATAATTCGTTTAATAAACATTTTAACACTAATGCTTCTATAAATGTAACTGAGAGAATAACAAAAAACGAACAACATGTTAGCGCCAAAATAATTATAAAAATAACTCGTGTAATTCTTATAATAGCCAAACAGATAAGAATAGATGATAGTCCAAAGCAAAGGAACTAACAATGACGTCAAGAATGCATTTTTTGAATTTTTAAAAGGGTACCCCCGCCTTAATAATACTATTAGAAAATATGTAAATATGCTGTTTTTACCAAAACTCAAAAGCAATTTTCGATTAATCGAAATAAAATTAATATCTGTAACATAAAAAGTTACAAACATAGGAATAAACAAAAACAGTAAAACAAAAAAACTCTCTTTCCAAACACCTACATTTTCAAAATGACCTTTTAAATGTAACAAAATGGATTTTCCAAGATTGCTAATCAACGAGGGGCCTCTTTTCTAAATTCAACCAAAATAGAACTATGACTTTTTGAATAGTTTTTTAAAATTCGGGGCAGCTGTTTTAATTCTTTTTCTTCAAGAAGATACGACAGTGATGTCTGTCTCATTAGTAAACTGCCAAACATTGCATTATTTATGTAGTCAATAAATAACGTTGCCCAGTCAAAAAAGGATCATCAAAAAATTATGAATCACCTTGGAAACAGCACGGGAAGAAAAGAATTATCCTAAAGTGTGAATATTCCGGTGCGGTGAAACCGCCTGTCCGGTAAATTGGAAACCAACAGTCCGGCGTCAGGAAACCGGTATTGTATTAATGCGGCGGAGCCGCTGTCCCAGAATAATTATCTCTGAGACAGACGGTCGCCAAAATTGGTAAACAGTTTTATTCGCTCTTTGCCGGATCCATCCCGTACACTTCTCTCATAGAGCGGTACTGGGTTGCATCGGCAGGAACAATATTGATCTTATAAGCATCGTGTTTAATCCTGTCCAAAATTGCTTCTGCCAATGGGCTTTCGTCTCCACCAAGCTGATCGTACCAACCGGCAGGGTCGTATTGTGAGCAGAAAATTGTTGAAGATCTTTTCCTTCTTTGATGAAGCAGTTCCAGAATATCGTGCTGTTCTGTTTCAGTAGGTTTCAATAGAAGCCATTCGTCAAGAATCAGCAATACGGATTTGGCATATTTTGCCAACACTTTCTTATAGTTCCCTTCGGAACGAGCCATATCCAGTTCCAGCAACATATCCGGAAGGCGGACATATTTGGTCTTGTACCGCTGCTTGCAGGCTTCCATGCCAAAAGCACAGGCCATATAGGTTTTTCCGCTTCCGGTAGCGCCGATAATGAAAATATTCTGGTACTCTGTAATATACTCGCAGGTTGCCAACCGTTCAATTAAGTTGCGGTTCAGCTTGCGACCGGACATATAGTTGATATCCGAAATATAAGCTTCCGGCTGGTCGAACCCGACATTGCGGTTAAGGCTTTTCAGCCCGTTGCTTTTCCGGTTATTATATTCAATATCTACCAGAAGAGCGAACCGGTCTTCGAAAGAAACCTCTTTCATTTTCGGATCGCTGGTCTGTGTAATATATGCATCTGACATAGAGGTCAGGCGCATTTCCAGTAATTTATCTACAGTACTGCCATCTCATGGTACACCGCGTTGACCTGCTGGTTATACCAGTCGTTGGTATGGATGACTGCGGTTTTGCAGTTGTCCGGTACAAGAATGCGGGTTACGCCGCCAAAATATTCATACATATGAACATGGGCGGTAATCCAGGCCTGTTGCTTCTCGTTAAGAAAAGCTTCCACGTAGGGATACTGGCTGTAGGTCATAACGCCTACAAACTGCCAGGCTTTCGTAATCTCGCCGGTGTCCGGGTCGATGATTTGCGCCGGGTCTCCGGCCCAGTCCACTTCAATCTGCTCGCCCGGTTTGCGGCTGATGTGCATGGTAGCACGGCGTTTCTGCTCATCTTGTTGGATATGATAGCAGAACTGTGAATACATGAGGGGCGTTTCACCGGACAGCCGGCACTCCTCTAAGTATTCTGTCCAGAGAAGTTTTTTGTTGACTCCGTTCCGGAGCAACTCCTTCTGGATGTAGTCGAAGTCCGGCATCTTCTTACCAGAGGATATTTTAACCGGAGCAGAGGGAAATAATTTCTCTGCAATGACAGCATCTGTTTCGTTTTCATCTAACGGCCAATACAGATTGATTTCTTTGGCATGTTTGAGAATACGGTTAACAGTTTTCTTAGAGGCACCGCAGCTGTCTGCAATGCTTTGTTGGCTGAGACCCAGGCTGGCAAGCCTGAGAATCTCACGGTACTTGGTCATATTTCTGACCCTCCTTAGAAAATATTTACGCGGTTAGCGCATAATATTATTCTAAGGAAAATAATTCATGGTTTCCACTACCGGAACAGCGGTTTCCGTTCTTCCGGAATGGCGGTTTCCTAATGCCGGACTACGTGGACACGGAGGCCGGAATATTCATAACGGTAATATCACTGACAAAGTCCATGGACCAGCGGTCATTAGGACCCAGAAGATGGCTTCTGTCCGGCGTTCCACGTTTTGCATAAATCTTTCGCTTAAGTTTTCGCTTAAGAGCAAGGCCGGCCTTTTTGTAGAGGCGATAAACCTTTTTATGATTAATATGGATGCCTTCTCTTTGAAGCATCATATTGATACGACGGTATCCAAACCGTTTCCAGCAAGATGCTATCGCTTGCATGGACTCCGTAATCTTTTCCTCTTCGGAATTGTCCCTGGGCTCGTAACGCTTCGTGCTGCGAGATATTCCTATCAGCCTGCAAGCTCTGCGTTCGCTGATGTGAAAGTCCTTTTGGATTCTTTCACATGTTGCACGTTTCGCTGCAGGCGTTACGAGTTTTTTGAGATAACGTCCTTCAGGATCTTGTTATCCAGCGAAAGATCGGCAACAAGTTCTTTGAGCTTTGCGTTTTCGGCTTCGAGCTGCTTCAGCCTTTTGATTTCTGAAACGTTCATATCACCGTATTTTCGTTTCCAGTTGTAAAAAGTCTGTTCAGCGATTCCCAGCTCCCGGACAATGTCGGTAGCTGGCCTGCCTCCCTCATGCTCTTTAAGTGCCTTGATGATCTGCTCTTCTGTGAAACGATTTTTCATGGCCTTTAATCCCCCTTTGTGGTAATTATACCACAGCCAGACTAAAGTTCAGAGTGGTTCAGTTTTTGGGGAGCAGGTCATACTTACTGATATTTTCATATCACTTTTGGAATAAAAAAGTGCGCACACCTAAAGCACGAACTTTTTTAAGAGCTGTAGTTTCGATAATTGTCCTCAATGCAGCTCACGTCTTTGCTTAGTTTGGAGTTGACTTGCAGTGTTAGCGCGAAATATATTATACGTTATCGTTAGAAAAATTGTTGCCCTGGAGTGAAAAAATAAAATTAAAGACATGTTTTGCCGACCGGCCAACGCCGGTCTTTTTTCATGCGTCAAGGCAGTATGTTATTAGGTGCTTACGTATAACTATTCTCGGTGGAAAATTACCCGTTCAAGTTCTTCATATACCTTCATAGAATTATCAACACACTTAGCCAAATTTCTTTTAAAAACTTCTGGGTTAATACTGGTTCTAATACCGCAAATATTTTTAATACGCCCAGTCGCATCTTTAACGTTCTGGTTGACGATATCCGTCACAAAATTATCATATTCGGTTTCATTAAAAACCAATTTATTTAGAGAGCAGTATTTTATAAGAACTTCTTTATCATACAAATAATTTTCTAATTCAAATCGTTTAAGTACTCGGTGATTAGAAGAATTATTCTGTAAATAACACTGTCGTTGGCCTTCCTCAACAATTCTACCCGAAGCCATATCTCTGTCTTTTAAAACTAATATTTCAATATTTGAAAACACTTTTGAAAGAATTACTATTGCAAATTCGCTTCGCTGATCAAGTTCAGTATTTCCACCACTAGAAACAAATAAGGTCTCTGGATATTTTTCACCAAAAATTGTATTGAAAACATTGGCGTCAAGCCCTTGTTCGCACCCCATAGACGATGGTCTGTCCCGTCCTTCGCAATAGATTATTCTTTTAGGTGCAACCAAGTTCGTAAGATCATCTAACGCCGTTTGAAATAACTCTTTCCAAGTAGACCGACATTTAACCAAAGGTCGTAATTCATATGTCTGTGATGCCCATTTGTTTTCTTCACTAAATTTAATAATTTGCGATTCTGCATTCAGTTCTTCCTGCAAGGCACGCAAAAAACCAATACTATGGGTCGCAATCCAAATCTGGCAGTTTTTAGGTACCATTTTGTTAATTTCAAACAATAGTTTCCTCTGAATTGCCGTATTCAAATGTAGTTCAGGTTCATCAATAATATATATTGAGTCAGTATAGACATCTTTCCGAAGATATAAATCCAGTAAAATATCAACTACTTCCTTCTCACCCGAAGACAGAACATTATAACTAAACGCTTTCGGTGTGTCATCTTTAGAAAAGAAAATTGCGCCTTGTCCCGAATCAATACTTCCAAGATTGTCAATTGTTAATGAAATACAATTTTGTATAGCTACATTTAATTCATCAATTACATGCCTTTTTGCCTCTGAAGGACGCACATCATTTTCATCTCTATATTTTTCATATTTAATTTTTAAACGCCGGTAATTTTGTTCAATGCGCTGATCCAAATCAGAAGCTGAAGATGCTCCATAATTATTTGTCCGTAAATCACTTACTGCTTCTGAGTTTCTAACATCAAGTGTGCCATTATAGCGAAACGAACTCCTAAAAGAAAAAACTATATTTTGTTCACCAGTCTCCTGTTTTCTATAAAAAACATCCTCAAATGTTCCTTCGTCAAAAACAATCTCAATATTTTGATAGTTATAGCCAGGATTGTTAGTTAGTGAATGGTAAGTATAACTTTTGGAATTCCCTTGGTTGCCAATAGGGGAAAAATTGTTATTCACAAATAACATGCTGTCAAAAACACTACTCTTTCCACAACCATTCGGTCCGACAAGAGCAATAATACGCGCAGGATTTGCACCTAAGTCAATTGTTAAATCGTGAAATCTTTTATACCCTTTTAAATGCAACTTTTTTATCTTCATTTTTCATTGACCTTTTGTTCTTAACTTCCGCCAGCACGTTCATCTTATGGTTGCTAAATTTAAACAGTTTGACAAAAAGGGACTGCAAAAAAGCAACCCCTTATCAAAAACATCTTACCACATCTTTTAAATATGCCACAAACTTTTCCCGCAATTCCAGTCTGCGCAGGGCATATTCCACCGTGGCTTCCAAAAAAAACTGCTTGTCACCCACATCATACCGGCGGCCTTCAAAATTGTAGGCATTTTCCACCATGTCCGTTACGGCCAAAGCGCGAACTTTTTTATAATCTGTTTTTTCAATAATTTTTTAATTCCACAAACTTCTACGCACTCTACACACCTTTCCTCTTTTTTTACCATGTAGTTCCCGTTCCAGATTTCTGACCTTTTTCTTCAATGTCTCCAAGTCAAAGCTCTCTTTTGACTTTTCTTTTTCAGAAATATCCAGAGAATACATTACGGTAAACTTAACTTCTTTCCCTTTCGTACGTAACAGCAAGGTGTTCCTTAAATGATCCGCCGGATTGCCAGGCGTCATTGCAGTATAGATTTCGATACCCGGCACATATGGAATATTAATGGTAAGTTTTCTTCCATCATGGTCTTTAAAAACAGCACAAAAAGCTTTTTCTGAAACCACTTTTCGTACTTGATAAAACAATTCATAACTTTTTCCCAATGACTCAACAGCCACATTTTCTAAACTGTATTCCGCCTCTCCTTCGCAGTGGAAAAGCCAATCATATAGATGTTCTGTATCAGATTGTATTTCTAAACAGTCTTTCACGGCATTACTTTCTTCCGTCAGGCTACGTTTTATATTCCTGATTCCGGGCCAATCTTCGACACTTGCTTCAATTCCGCCGGCAATTTTGGTAATCTTTGTCTTCATTAACTTTTTCGGCTGTCCCCCGTCAACGCTTATGGTATTATGGGACAGGGACGCCCTGTACCATGAATCGTTGATTAAAGAGCCATAGCCCGGCGATCCCAAATCTGCCGAAAACGGAGGAATAATAACAGACAGGAAATCCCTGTGCATATGGTTTGCAACGCAGGAACCGCTTTTCAGCAGCACGGGGAACGGTTTCTGCAACATTACTATATGATCGTCAAAAAATAAACGGATATTATTAAAGATTTTGTTTTCATACAATAAGGAAGTCGGTTCGTCAAAAACTTCCGGGAATTTATCTCTGATTACCGCCACCTGATCTAACAACGGCTTGCTTTGACAGATTGCAGCTGCCTGCATAATCTGCTTCGCATAATCTTTCAAAGTCAGAGGATACCAACCGTCATTTAAGGATAAAATACGACAGGTATCATAGGTCAGTCCCATTGGCGCCTGATACATTTTATCCAGCATCAGCAGCATTTTACTTTTAGGCTCACAATCAACATAAAGCTCACAAAAATAAGTCAGGCCCTCTAACATATAATAATGGTAGTGCAGGGAACCCTCATACCACAGGAAGTCCTTTGTCAGACCCTTTTCCAACTGTTCATATAAGCCAAATTTACTGTCTAATGCAAAATTAACTAAATCTTTTTTATCAAAAACAAGACCTGCCATTCCTATGCAGGACAGAAGCCAGACAGAAATATTGTTATAACTCGTAACCTGGGGAATAAGAAACTCCGCCATTGGCCCAAACAGTTTCACATACCATTCTTCAAGCTTTTGCGCGTCTAAAAAACCACGACAATAATAAACAGCTTTTAATACGTAAATACCCCAAACCGCTTCATCCAGCGACTGGGCCATTATTTTTCCTTTCCCGGCATGCTGTCCATGAATTGGGAAAGAATTGTAAAAGTCAGCATAAAAATCAATATACCTATTCAGAAATTGCAACGCCTTATCTTCTCCGGCAAGGGCGCACACGATTACGTTATCCATGTTTTCCGCAAAGTATCGGCGGTATTGATAAACCCATGCTTCATAATACTTTTGCCCCGACGCTTCTGTTTTGCAATTTGGACAGCAGAATTTTGTATCTCCAGAAACATTTTTTGTTATTACATCAAAACTCATCAGCGTCGTACATTTAGGACATACAAAATCATGCAGCCAGCCTGATGTTAGCTGAATTGAGTCCGCAAAATTTTCATCCATAAACTGCAATTTTGCCAATGCGGATTTTAACCGTTTGTTTTCCACTAAATTACTATTTGTTTTTTCCCTGTCAAGCATTTAATTCTTCAAATCTCCTAATAGTTATTAATTCATTATTTTGATTATTTGTTAAGGTTCCAAAATGAAACTTCGTATAAAATTTCTTTTTCCAATTTCGTCATAATATGAATCTGGATATTCTGTCACCTTCATTCGTTTCCAATGCTTCTGGCTCAATTCTTCTTTAATAAGTTTTTGCACTTCTTTCTCTTGCATGGAATTAATTTGATAAAAGCATAAACTTACAGCAATATTAACAAAGCTTTTTTCTACTTCACAAAAAACACCTTTTTCATGCAGTTTATCATATAAAGATTCTATCGCGGTAATAAAACACAGCGGGTGAAGCGTTTTTTTACTTGTTAAAGCATTTGGTAATCCTCTTCGATAATTATAAAAAATCTGATCTAAATAGGCTATTCGCGCCGCCAAACAAAAAGATGAAAGCACAAACATTACATCTTCATTATTGTGCAAAGTTTGAAACGATAAGTTTTCGTTACGTAGAAATTCCGTACGATACAATTTATTCCAAACTGGAACATTTGCAATTTGCATAATTTTATCAGGACAATTTTTCCTATTAACTACCTTGCTATTTCCAAAAATTCGTTTGTCTGGCAGAAATTTGAATTGACCATACACTTTCGTTATGTTGTTATAAGTTCTTGCACCAAATAAAACAATATCGGCATCTGTATTCTCAGCTGTATGAACAACATTTTCAAGAAGACCATCTTCAATAAAATCATCTGAGTCAATAAATAAAGTGTATTTCCCTGAAGCAAATTCGAAACCTTTATTACGAGCCGCACCTAATCCTGAATTATCTTGGCGGATGACCTTGATTCTTTGATCTTTTTTATGAAATTGTTCCAAAAGTTGTCCCGTATCATCAGTTGAGCCATCATCCACCGCAATAATTTCGAAATTGCTAAAACTTTGTTTCAAAATACTCTGCAAACACTCGCCAAGAAATTGTGAAACATTATAGCATGGCAATATAATAGAAATAAATACTTCAGAACGTTCATGAGTACAGGCTCTTAAGTAGTTACTTTTTTTTTTGCAATTCCAGTAATTTCATTAGGTATATTTTACGTTCCTGTGATAATGCCTGTTCACATTTAATGAGTTTTCCTGATATTTCCGCATGTTGTTTATATGTAATTTCAAGTTCTTTTTTTAATGTTGTTTCCGTTTCTGTCAGCTTCCTTGCGACTTCTGCCTTGGCCTGTTCTGCCTT
>NZ_FONL01000009.1 GCF_900112895.1 Succiniclasticum ruminis DSM 9236
ACACAGCAGTTAAGCTCTCACGCGTCGAAAGTACTTGGCTGGAAGCGGCCCGGGAGGATAGATTGTTGCCGGTTAGACAGAAGCCCCCGCACATTGCGTGCGGGGGCTTTTTCTTGTATATATGAAACCCTCGCCATAGTGGCGAGGGTTCGTGGAGCTTTAGCGGTGAGTATAGTATGAAATAATAAAAAAAGATCCTAACGTGTTAGTATGTCGATGATCTGCCAGTCATGACGAACACGTTAGGAGGACATTAAGATGTCGAAAGAACAAGATAAGGCCACACATAGTTTAGCACATACGAAGTGGAATTGTAAGTACCATATTGTATTTGCGCCCAAATATCGGAGAAAAGTATTTTATCTTGAAAAACGTGAGACTATTCGAGAAATATTGCGCATGTTGTGTCAATGGAAAGGTGTAGAAATAATCGAAGAAGAAATTTGTCCGGATCATATCCATTTGTTGGTAAGTATCCCACCCAAAATGAACCTTTCGCGTTTCATGGGATTTCTGAAAGAAAAGAGCAGCATGATAATATTCCTGAGATTTGGGAATATAAAGTTTGTGTACCGAAACCGCGAATTTTGGTGTAGGGGATACTATGTAAATACGGTAGGTAAAAATACGAAAACGATACAGCAGTACATAGCAAACAGTTAGAACGAGATAAGAAAGACGACCAATTAAGTTTGTTTGATCCTCGCGATCCGTTTACGGGGAGCAAGTAATCCCGTGCATGGCTGACAGGCCAATTAATGATACACTTGTGTATTGCCGGTAGCATTAGGGCTATGCCAGAAAAGGAAAAACTACCGGCTATGCCGGTGGATATTTATTATAATGATTGCAGTGATACAAATTGCAGTTTTGCTCAGCAAAGATGGGTATGAAAAAAATATTTCTATCAGCGTCAACTTCGACGAACCTGTTTTGTATATATAAATAAAAGGAATTTAAATAAACTATGTTATTAAGGAGGATTCTGCCGTGCCGATTAACAAAAAAGAACTCTCAAAAGAAATGATTGTAAAAGATATGCAGTGTGAAACTGCCTAAAATCGGAGTTTAGCGGAGGGGATATGCTTAGTCAAAACGTAAATAATTATATAGATAAGCATTTTTTTGCTCGGAATATCTATTCAAAGACTGGGAATCGTTTTTGGAGATTCTCTATAAGGATATATTAGATTAGAGTTGACGAAAAGTTGAAAAAAAGTTATAATTATTTGTGTTAAAATTTGATAAGTGTTTGTATTTTTCATGTTCTGACTTTTTTGTTGTTTATTAAGTTTTAAATTGTGGAGCGAAAGGAGAGTCGTCTACATGAATAAAATTTACAGAGTTATTTGGAGTAAAACTAAAAATTGCTATGTGGTTGCTTCGGAGCTTGCCAAACGCCATACGAAAGCGCCGCAGAGTGGGGTTGTCAATAAGATAGCAGCCCTGGCGCTTGTCGGTGCTATGAGCTTTGGGTTTGCGGGTAGTGCTTTGGCAGCACAGGTTGATGATACATATATCAAAATTGGTATGACTGGCGAACTGCCTGACGGTATTACAGTAAATCCGGCCAGTATTACAGGGGGAAATTTTGCCATTGCTATAGGCGTAAATACAAATGTTAGCGGAGATGCAAATGATGTAGCTGATTTTTCGGTAGGTGTCGGTTTTGGGGCTACAGCTACAGGAATAAACGGCTTGGCTTTGGGTAAAGATGCAACCATGACCGCTAGCCATGCAATCGGAGTTGGTGCAGGTTCACGAGCAGAAGGCATGTATTCAACTGTGATGGGCGCTTATTCGGATGTTTCGATAAATCCTGCTGTGAAATATCCCCTGGATCCAAATGTATCCGATAATGATAAAGATCTTTTGCAGGGTTTTGGAACAACGGTGCTTGGCTCGCTGAATTCATCGCGAACTACTATTGTTGACGAAACAGCGACGGACAAGAACAAAGATAAAGCGTTTATAAGTGTTGCCAGCAGTATTATCGGCACGGTGAATACCGCTACGGATTCCAACGGAGCGTTGATTTTTGGTGCCGGAAACAGTATTACTGATTCCTATCAGAGTGTCATATTTGATGAAGCAGAGACGTCAATTGATGACTTGCGTACTCAATATAAGGCTGCCGTCAAAAACGGAGACCGTTCCGCTATGGCAGAAATAACCGCAAAACTTCAAAAAATGGTCAAAGTCAGTGGCGGGCAGGTTATGACTATGGGCGGTTCTAATACGGCAACCAATGCCTATAGATCACAGTTAGTTGGCGTGGGTAACGTTCTAGAAGGCGGCGAAGATGGACCAACTTCTATCACTGTTGCTGGCCAAACGTATTATGAATATAAAACACAGTATGATTTGCTTGACGGCTTTGAAAATAAAGTAACGGAAAGCGAACACGTCAGTATTATTGGTACGGGAAACACGGTTGAAAAGAGTAATGGCAATATAATTTTTGGTGATTATCATCAGTTAAAAGGTGGAGCTGAAGATGAGAATGGAAATAAAGTAGGCGGTAACAACGTAATTATTGGTTCTGCTGCTGGTAGTTTTAAATATGTAGATTCTGAAACAGGGAAAATGATATTATCATTCGAAGCTTCAGAAGAAACAAAACATGAAGAAAATATATCTAATACAGTCATGGTTGGTCATTTAGCCAATGCAAAAATCAGTGAAGGTGTTGCCTTGGGATACAGTTCCCTTGCAAATACTGATAAAGGTGTTCAGGGGTTTGATCCTGCAACGGGAACGGCTTCTGAACTGACTTCTAAAACATGGAAAGCAACTGCTGCTGCTGTTTCTGTAGGTAATGATTTAAAGAAAACCTGGTATGGGTTTGATGAAAATACGATACAGGCTAATATCAATAAATACAAATCCCAGCTGGAAGCCTTAGGCGTAGACACAACACTTGCTCCCGCTGATTTGCTGGACAGTTTAAATGAGGAACAGATGCAACTTTTAGTTGATAATGTAGCTCATCAAACACAAGAGTCGGAAACTAAACCGGTACAAGCTGAAACCCTTTACGTTGCCAAACCTGGCAGCGGAATTACCCGCCAGATTACCAACGTGGCCGCAGGTTTTAATGATACCGATGCAGTGAACGTTGCCCAGCTGAAAGCAAGTCAGACGCATTATTACAGCGTGAATGACAACGGGACGCCGATGGGCAACTATAATAATGAAGGGGCGAAAGGCAAGTTCAGCCTGGCTGCCGGACCGGATGCCAAAGCGGAAGGTCTGCTTTCTACGGTAGTGGGAGCGGGGAACTATTCTCAGGATACGATAGTTGATTACCTCGGTACAATCAAAGAAACAATAGTTCATGCTGAAGGCGCTGGTAGCGGTATCGGAAATCAGGTTTTTAGGACGATAGGGCCTTATATCGAAGATGTACCCAGTGTTATGGGGGTCGGATCAACCGTTATAGGAAGCATGAACTCTGTAAAAAACAGGGACGAGGTAGTTGCTTCTATCAATAATTTGCATGATACATTATACGCATACTCTGCTGCCCGTTACACGTTACCTGCTTTAAAAGATTTTTTAAATAATGCTGATTTATTTGATGGCATTGCTAATACGGTTGTAGGAACTATGAATGAAACAGCGAAAGCAAATGCTGCAGTCATTTATGGAACGGGCAATACAGTTAAAAACGCTTATGAGGTTTTGGATCCGGCTTTTGACGGAGAGTTATTAGCTTCGAAAGTCCAAAACTCATCTGCTAGCGTTGCTGACCTACAAGCACTACTTGAAGAATTAGACTTTAGTAATATTGATTCGTTAAAGGACGCCATTAAGACAGGAAATGTTGATCAAATTAAGTCCCTCCTTCAGGGTTATATAAATAATGATAAAGATAGTAATTATGAAGGCAAAGGTGGGCGGATTATAGCCATTGGTACGAGTAATGAGATTGAAAATGCCGTGCTGTCACAGCTTATCGGTACGAATAATCAACTACATGGACTCAGTGCCAGTTCCTTATTAAGTACAACGGTAAAGCCCGCTACTTACACGATACTAAATGGTTATGGCAATGAAGCTACTGGAGCTAGTTATTCTACACTCATTGGTACGAATAACGAATTATACGGGTATAGTAGCAGTGGTCTTTTCAGTGCAACGGTAACGCCTGCAACGTACACTATTTTAAACGGTTATGGTAATAAGGCTTATAGAACCGATTATGCTGCTATTGTAGGCAATAGTAACACAATTGGTACAACAAGCAGAGCAACAAGCAAAGCCATCGTCCTCGGTGACAGTAACACGATTACGGCCGGCAGTAACAACGATATTGTAATTGGTACGGTGACTGATGCAGTTGGCGCATCAGGAGCAGGAAACATTGTATCTGTTGGCTACAATACAAAACTGACCGCAGCAAACAGTATAGGGATAGGCGCGGGTAATACAGTAACCGGTACGAACAGTATTGCGATTGGTAAAGGTCATACGGTATCCGGAAATAATTCCGGCGCGTTTGGCGATCCAAGTACCATTTTAGGTGACGGCTCTTACGCTATAGGTAATAATAATTCTATAGGGAAAGAGATTAAAGAAAATGATACCAGTACAATTGTGAAAGCAAATGATTCGTTTATCCTTGGCAGCAACGCGTCGATTACGTCAACAGACAATAAATCGGTAGTAGTAGGTGGTGTGGCACTGGGTAAAAATGCAATAATTGAGGACACTAGCGGAAGTGTAGCATTAGGGCAAAATTCCAAGGTTCTTAAAGTGGATGCGCCTACTGTCGGCGGTTATAATCCGCTTACAGGAGAAACTGCTTATACGGACGGAACCCAAACATGGACTGCAACTACAGGACCGGTATCAGTCGGAAGCAGTTCTGTAACACGCCAGATGAAATATGTAGCAGCAGGTTCTGCAGATACTGACGCTGTTAACGTAGCGCAGCTGAAAAGCGCTGAAACACATTATTATGGCGTAAACGACACTGGGATACCAAAAGAGAATTATGACAACAGCGGGGCAACAGGGATTGACTCTGTAGCCGCAGGCATAGCAGTCGGAACGGCGGCGAATTTCTCGGCAGTAACGGGGTCTTATTCATCCATGGCAAATGCATCTGGTCTTCAGGGAACCGGCGCTTCTGCTTTTGGCATCTTCAATACTATTGACGCAAGCGAGGAAACAGACGCCCATGATGGAATTGGCAACAGTCTTGTCGGTCTGGCTAATTCGACCAGCAATGCTAATGGTACTGTGATTATTGGCACCGGCAACGAAATTACCAATTCGGTCGGTAATCTGACAGGTTATGATGCCGTATCGGAAGCCTATGCCGCTTATTCAGCAGCACAGGCTATGTATAATGCGGATCCTTCGGATGAAAATCTGGAGGCTGTAAACGGCGCATATTCTGATTTGCAGGATGCAATGAAGACCTTTGCAAAATCTGCTCCGGAAGACGGCGGTGATGTATTAGCGATTGGCGGCGCCAATACGGCAGACTATGCGTTAAAATCCTCAATGATTGGCGTCAAGAACAGTATTACCGGGAGCGAAGGAGCGGAAGCAGAATTTAACAGTACAATCGGTTATGGCAATACAATTGCAAACGGCAGTAACAACAGTATCATCGGAACGAACCGCACTATTTCCGATGTGGATGGAGTTATTGTGATTGGTTCTGCTGCCAGTGAACTGGCTACATCGGTGGATAACTCTGTTGTAATCGGTACAGAGGCAAATGTTACATTAGAGGACAAGGAATCCGTAGCTCTGGGCAGTTATTCCAAAGCAGATAAGCTGGGAGGTTATGAGACTACCGGCGACGATGATGTTGAGATTGGAACCCTGAAACTCAGTTCAAGTAAGTTTGCGGGAACGGGCGATAATGTGGTCGGAACGGTCAGTATCGGGTATGTTCCGGAACAGAAGCAGAAATCCCGCGCAGCAACTGATAATGCAGAAGAGAATGTTAAGACCCGTACGCTGACCTATGTAGGCGCCGGTGAAATCAGCGCCACATCAACAGATGCCATCAACGGCAGTCAGTTGTATTATGCACTTGATGCCATGCAGTTCGACATTGTGGCAGGGGACAATGTGGAGGTGATCAAAAATACCGATGATACTGGACACACGGTGTATACGATTCATTCGCTGAACGCGATGGTCCAGGCCGGCCCGAGCGGGAATGTTACAGTTACTGACGAGGTTGGTGATGGAAAAACCAATGGCGTAACGACTGACCTGACTTCCGACGGTGCTGGTACAACCGCCGGCAACGGAGCGGGAGACGGAACAACCGGAGGCACTACAGCAACAATGCCGGAACCGACGCCGTCAGAAAAACCGATTGGTCCCCTGGCTCCGGGTGAGGATAAACCCAATGAACATACAACGGTTTATACTGTGGATGCGAAAGATACATATGTAGAAAAGGGCGAAGTAACGCAAGCTGCTACGGACGATAGCGATAAGGTGGTAACAACATTTACCCATAATTACGGAACCACGTTCGATGTAGATAGCAACAACACGTATGTGTCCAAAGCAGAAGTAACCCAGGAAGCCACGGATGACAACGCCGACGTAAAGGTTAAATTGACAAGAAACGATGGGAAATCCTTTGATTTGGACTTGAAAGACAGATATGTGTCCAAAGCAGAAGTGACCCAGGAAGCCACGGATGACAACGCCGACGTAAAGGTTAAATTGACGAGAAATGACGGTGAATCCTTTAATCTGGACTTGAAAGACAGATATGTATCCAAGGCAGAGGTTACACAGAAGGCAACCGACGAAAGCGATGAAGTTAAGGTTCAGTTGACGAGAAATGACGGGGAATCCTTTGATCTTGCAATGAACAACACCTACGTAGCCAAAGCGGAAGTGACCCAGGCTGCAACTGACGAAAGCGATAAAGTTAAAGTTCAGCTGACAAGAAATGACGGGAAGTCCTTTGACCTGGATTTAAACAACACCTACGTAGCCAAAGCAGAGGTAACCCAGCAGGCGACCGATACAAGCGATGATGTTACCATCGAGTTGTCCCGGAACGACGGCAAGAGTTTCGAGCTGGCAACAAAGAATACATATCTGGCAAACGCTGAAATGAAGGATCATACGCTGACCCTTGGTCGAAACGATGGAACAGAATTTGTTGTAAATGATCTTGCTACGTTGGACGACGGGATGACCTATGAAGGAGACACCGGCAGCGCAACTGTTAAATTAAACAATACAGTTAGTGTAACTGGCGGCGCAACGGAACTGACTGACGGAAACATCGGTGTTGCAGCATCGCGGGATGGTGAGAATGCGAAGCTGGAAATCAAACTGGCCAAAGACATCAAGGATGTGGACAGCATAACGGTCAACAAGAACATTAAGGTGGGTGACAACACCACCATTGAAGGCGATACGATTACTACAAAGACCGTTAACGCCGATACAGTTAAGGCCGGTGGCACGACCGTTGATGACAATGGACTGACTACTGACGACGGCAACGGGCCGTCCGTAACGAAAGACGGGATCGATGCCGGGAAGAAGAAAATTACGAACGTAGAGCGTGGTACGGCAGATACTGATGCAGTGAACTATAGTCAGTTGAAAGAAGCATCCGGTAATATTTACAATGAGCTGAATCGCTTGGACGACCGTACAAGGAAAGGTCTGGCCGGTGCAGCAGCCCTGGCGGCCCTGCATCCGATGGACTTTAATCCGGACGACAAGATGCAGTTCTCTGCAGGTATCGGTCATTATCGCGGAGAGAACGCGGCGGCTATCGGCGCATTCTACCGGCCGGATGAAAGCGTGATGTTCAGCATCGGCGGCGTCATCGGCAACGGTGACAACATGATCAACGCCGGCATCACCTTCGGCCTGGACGGCACCCGGAACCGGATTACCCGGAGCCGCACCGCCATGGCCCGCGAGATCCAGGACCTGCGCAGCCTGGTGACCCAGATGGCGGCCCGGATGGACCGTCTGGAAGGCGCCAATATCGAAACGGCTATGTTCCCGGATGTGCCGGAAAACCATTGGGCGTATGAATATGTGGAAGACCTGCAGAAACGCGGAGCTCTGAAGGGATATCCGGACGGTCTGTTCAAGGGCGACCGCGCGATGACCCGTTATGAGTTCGCTGCGATGCTGGACCGTCTGGTCCGCAGCGGCGTAACGCTGGATTCCAGGGTTGCCAAGGAGTTCGAGCCGGAGCTGGGACGTATCTATGTAGAACGCATCTCCGGCCAGGACAACGACCGCAAGAAGGTTGAGCGGGTACGCGTGAACAATTCGGATTCGAAGTATCCGGAAGGGAAGACCCGGGACGTCTACGGCAGCAAGATCGTGACGGCGGTTCCGGAAAAGGCAGTTGCCAAGTAAAAACTGTATAAAATTAAGAGAAATGATTAAGAAAAGAGAGATTCCCTCATTAAACAGGGAATCTCTTCTTACATCTTTGAAAAGGCCGAAGGCTGTTATTGAAAAGAGGTATAAATATGTGGAACGAAGGATATTTTACTGAAGGTACGTATACTTATGGCTATTACCGCGAACTGAGCCCTGCCTGGCAACGTTTCTGCCTGCTGGCCAACGGTTATGAAATTTCGGAACCGGGACCGGACTCCGTACACTGCGAGTTGGGCTTCGGTCAGGGCGTATCCATCAACGTCCACGCCGCAGCAGTACCGGGAAGGTATACAGGTACCGATTTCAATCCCTCCCACGCACGGCATGCAAACCTGCTGAATAATGCGTCAGGCGCAAAAGCAGACCTCAGAGACCTCAGCTTTGCGGAAATGCTGGAAAGTAAGGATATGCCTCAATTTGACAGTATCGGTATGCACGGCGTCTGGACCTGGATCAGTCAGGATAATCAGAAGAAAATAGTGGAATTTGTACGCCGCTATCTGAAACCGGGCGGCGTGTTCTACAACAGTTACAATTGCTTTCCGGGCTGGGCGCAGAATCATCCAATCAGGGAATTACTGACCATGCCGGATATCTACGCCCGCAGCGGAAACAATGCTGCGGAACGAATCACCAACGCGCTGGCGTTTGCGGAAAAAGCCGTCAAAGCAAATTCCCAGTATGCGGAACAACATAAACTGTTGATCAATAGTCTTCAGGAATTGAAAAAACAGAATCCCAGTTATCTGGCCCATGAATACCTGAACCGGGACTGGAATGTTATGTATTTTACTGAAGTAGCGGAAATGTTGAAGGAAGCAAAACTGGAATACGCCTGCACCGCAAGGCTTTTAGATTCGCTGGACAATCTGGAAAGCATGAATATGCCGGAAGAGGCGCTGGCGTTTCTGGCCGGTATAAGCCATCCATTGCTGCGAGAGGAAATGCGCGACTATTACATCAACCGCCAGTTCCGCGAAGACTTGTATGTGAAAGGCGGAATAAAACTGACTCCTCAGCAGAGGATTGATTCCCTGTTGGAAACAAAATATGTTATTGTTGCATCGGACGCAGAAAAACTGCAATGCAGCGGCTATTACCGCACGGTTGATTTTAAGTCAGAACTGATCTCGCCCATTTTCAGCTGGCTGAAGGCAAGCCGTTCCAAACCAAGAAGCTTTACTGCCTTCACCAGTGTTCATCCGGAGATTACCCCCATCGTTCTTTACAGTCTTTTGCTGGTCATGGCGGAACAGAATATTATTGCGCCCTGCCAACCCGAGGAAGCAGTTCTTGCGGTTGCTCCATACTGCCGCCGGCTGAACAGCTATTTATGCCGTCGGGCGCTTTATTCCGAAGATGTTTCAGTGCTGGCCTCTCCGTTGACCGGTTACGGTTTTAACATAGGACGGGTTCCACAGATGTTTCTGCATTTTTTGTGGGAAGGTAAAAAAGAAAGCACTTTGTACAAGGAGGTGTGGAACATACTGAAGTCCCAGAACCGGAGCCTTATCAGGGACGGGAAGAGGCTGGAAACGGATAAGGATAATCTGGCGGAACTTAAGGAACAGGGCAAAGTGTTTATAGAAAAGATGTTGCCGGTATTAAAAACTCTTGGGATCTATTAAACAACGGAAGAACCGATACTGATATAGGCAGAAAAAAGAAAACCGAATATGAGCGTTTGTTTTGGTATATGTTTGGAAAGAACAGGAATCGTTTAAAGCAGAAAGAAATACCATATTGTTTTTTATTGCCGGTTGAGATATAATGATACAATAACTCACAAGTATAGAATAATACGCAAATAGACGGAAACAAGGAAACAGGAGCAAGAGGAGAAAACAATGAAATTCAAGTTTTCCAAAATGCACGGCTGCGGAAACGATTATGTTTACGCAGACTGCACGCAGCAGGAAATGTCCAATCCTGAGGCGGTGGCTAAATATGTTAGCAGGTATCATTACGGTATCGGAAGCGACGGGCTGATTCTGATTTGTCCCTCTGAAACAGCGGATTTTAAAATGCGCATGTTCAATGCGGACGGCTCGGAAGGCAAGATGTGCGGTAACGGGATCCGCTGCGTGGCGAAATATGTGTACGACCATGGCCTGACAGATAAGAACCCGGTTTCCATTGAAACCCTGGCCGGCACTAAGGAAATTGAGCTGACGGTCGAAAACGGAAAGGTTACGGAGGCCCGGGTGGATATGGGTAAGCCGGAAACACGTCCCCGCATGATTCCCATGATCACCGACCATTATATCTTTGTGGACCAGTCTCTGGTCCTCAGGGAAACTTCAATAGTTGGCACGGACAATAAGACCTATAAGGAAAAGTTTTTCTTTAACGGCACGGCAGTTTCCATGGGCAACCCGCATTTTATCGTGTTTGTCCCGGATGTGGATGCGCTGGACCTGGAAGACCTGGGACCGCAGTTTGAGCATCATAAATTATTCCCGGAAGGCGTAAACACCGAGTTTGCCCAGGTGCTTGATGAGAATACCGTGAAGTTCAGGGTCTGGGAACGGGGTAGCGGCGAGACCCTGGCCTGCGGTACCGGCGCCTGCGCTGTAACTTATGCCTGCATGAAGCTGAAGAAGGCCGGCTCCATGAATAAACCGCTAAATGTTCATGCCCGGGGCGGTTTGCTGAAAGTTACCTACTGCAGTGAAAACGATCACATTTACCTGCAGGGGCCGGCGGTAGAAGTGTTTACGGGAGAAATTGAGATTCCGGATTGTGAATTGTGATTTTTCCAAAATGTCGCAACTTTGTCACAAAAGCCTTGGATAAAAGGTGTATAATCTGGTTATGAATAAGGTACTGTTATGAAGTGTTTTAAGTAAGCGCCTTATTGAATAAAAAAATAATTTGGTTTTTAATTATTCAGGAGGGAAAAAGATGAAAAAGAAATTTGTTATGTTTTTGATGACGGTTATGCTGAGCTTTTCCGCGGTATGTTTTGCCAGCTATGGCACGGACCTGGACGCGGAAGCAAAGGCGGTAGACCAGTTCTTTGCCGGTACCGATTATAAAAAAGCGGCAGCGGTTATGGATGCGGATCTGGCCAAGAATCTTACGGCAGACAAATATAAGGAAATGTTTGCCTCCATGGAGAAAGATCTGGGAAAACTGGTGCAGAAAGATCTGCGTGTTTATCAGGTGTTCCCCGACGGACATATCCTCCGTTATGCGGCTAAATTCGAAAAAGCATCCCAGATGGAAATTGATGCCGTATTTAAAAATGTCGGCGGCAAACTGCTCATGATGGATTTCCGCGTTCTCGACCCGAATGCCCAGGCTCCGGCAGCCAACCAGGCAGAAAAGAAATAACATAACACGTAACCGGACAGGGCAGCCTGTCCGGTTTTTTTAGGAAACGCTGATAAAAGAGTTCGCGCGATTGCCAACGGAAAGCGCACAGACGTAGTATTCAGCGGTTACTTGATAAAGGAGGCACCGGCATCCTATGTACGTATCTAAGATCAGAATGCAGAACTTCCGCTGCTATACGGACTTCACCATGCACTTCAGTCCCGGGGTGACGGTAATCGTAGCGGAAAACGGAAAAGGTAAGACGGCAATCCTGGACGGTCTGGCAATCAACATGGCACCCTATCTGGCCGCTTTTCCGGGAATCAAGGGGCGCAATTTCCAGCCCAACGATGTCCGTATGGTAATGGATATCCCGTCAGGAAAGGAAGAGTTGAAAATCCAACGGATGAAATACCTGCTTCCTGTTGTATTGGAAACGGAAGTGAAGGCAGACGATGGGAAAGCGTATTCCTGGAAACGGGAATTAAAAACCGTAAAAGGGAAAACCTCTTCCGCTTCAGCCAAATTTGTTTCTGATTACGGGAAAAGGATCGCGGACGCCCTGAACCAGCCTGGAGACCAGGAGATTATCCTCCCGGTAATAGGGTATTACGGAACCAGCCGCATGTGGAATGACAGTTCTCTGCTGAAACGCAAGAACGTGGATCTGTCCCGCAGCAGCGGTTATACGGAATGCCTGGAACCCAGCGGTTCCTACAACACCTTTGCCCAATGGTTCCGTTATGCTACGGAAAGCGCACTGGAATATGACCGCATTATTGCGGAAAAGAATTTAAAAACCAAAAATCCTTATCAGCAACTTTTAAATGCCATCAAAAAGGCGATTGTCACCTGTATCAGCAGTATGGGCTGGACGGATCTGAAATACAGCTTTGCGGCACAGAATCTGCTGATCTGTCACCCCAAGATGGGGGAACTGCCTCTGGAAGCCATGAGCGACGGGGCCCGCAGTGTCATCAGCATGGCAGCGGATATTGCCTACCGTATGGCCCGTCTCAATCCGGACATGGGGGAAGACGTCACATTGAAAACGTCCGGCGTGATTCTGATCGACGAGGTGGATATGCACCTGCATCCTTCCTGGCAGCAGACCGTGGTCAACGACATGGTCAGGGCCTTTCCGAAAGTACAGTTCATTATGACGACCCACAGCCCCCAGGTACTGACCAGTGTGCCTGCGGAAAGCATCCGTATCCTGCATTGGGATGACGACATGGTGGATATTGAAGAGCCGTCATTCTCCCTTGGCGCGGAAAGCAGCCAGCTGCTGCGGGATATCCAGCATGTGGAAACCCGTCCGGGATCTCTGCCGATTGTAAAGACGCTCCAGCGCTATCTGCAGCTGGTCAGCGAGGATAAGTGGGACAGCGAAGAAGCGCTGGAATTACGCAAGACGCTGGACGAGTGGTCCCAGGGGAGAGAACCTGCGCTCCTGCGGGCGGATATGGATATCCGGGTGCGCAATTACCGCAGGAAGAAATGAGATTTTGTATTTTCAGGGAAAGGGCGGCGCAACGTATGAAACGGGTGCAAAAAAGTCCGGAAGAACCGGAATTACTGACTCGCTACAGGCAGCGTTATCCCCGCGACACCTGGGACAAATTCCACCACCGGAGCAGGGACGGTTACCGGCAGGTCAAACGGCAGATACTTCAAGATCAGCACGGACTGTGTGCCTATTGTGAGATCAATATCAAGCTGACTGACGAAGAGGAGCAGGTAGATGATTTCCGGGTGGAACACTTCCATCCCAAAGTGGGAACGGAAAACGAAGAACGCAATTACCATCTGGAATGGAAGAATATGCTGGGCGTCTGCCACGGAGGCAGCCAGCCCCGGGTAGCGGAAGCGGGGTACCGCTTTTCCAAAGCCAAGGAGGACCGGAGCTGCGATGTGCCCAAGGGCGGGAAATCCATTAATGCGGAAATCCTGAACCCGTTGCAGATACCTGCGAAGGAAATGCTGTTTTGCTTTGATTCTTTTTCCGGAGCCATGTCTGTAGACGAAGAGCGTTGTCCGGAGATGCTGCGTAAAAAGGCCTGCAATACGATTGTTGAACTGAACCTGAACGCGCCCCGCCTGAAACGGCTGCGAAAGGCAGTGATCGAAGTAATGCAGGAACAGGTGACGGAACTGACGGGGCAGGGCGTTCCTATTGAAGAGGCGATGGACCAGCTGGCCCGGGAGTTACTGATACCGAATTCAGATAATAATTATCTTGCTTTTTTTACTACCATGCGTTGGTTCCTGGGTGAAGCGGCGGAAAATCTGCTGCGGGAACGGGAGTATATAATTTGATTAAAAGCTGTAACAAAAATGGGCGGGTTGCCATTTTGTTGCAGCTTTTTAACTGTATACGAATTAACTGCGCCCCTGATTTTTTGCAGGAATTTTTTAATTTTAGTAGAATATATTATTTTAACGATGAGAAAGGAAAAAGTATGTGGTAAAAGGAAGCAGGCAAGCTGATGAGCGTTTAAGGATATGTTTGTACTGCTAACAGAAGAACAGTGGAACGAGGGAGCACAGTGATTAATACAAAGGCGTTCAAGGCATACGACATACGCGGAATCTACCCGAAGGAGGTCAACGAAGAACTGGCGTACCGGGTGGGAAAAGTCTTTTGCGCTTTATTCGGGGCAGAAACGGTGGTTGTGGGCTGTGATATCCGCCTGACCGGCCCGAAGCTGCTTCAGGCCCTGTGTGACGGGCTGCGTGATGGCGGTGCCAACGTAATCGATATCGGTCAGTGCGGCACAGAAATGATATATTTTGCCACCGCATACCTGAATGCGGACGGAGGCATCATGGTCACGGCCAGTCATAATCCGGCGGAGTATAACGGGTTGAAGCTGGTACGGCGGGACGCGAGACCGGTGGGCGTGGATTCGGGCCTGAAGGAGATCGAAGAGATGGTAAGGGGGGATGAATTCCCGCATCATCTCATGGCCGGCAAAGCCAGAGGCTTTCTGACCAGGCAGAATGTTCTGAAGCCTTATGTGGAGCATATTCTGAAATACATCGACAGATCGAAACTGAAACCGGTTAAAGTTGTAGTGAACCCCGGTAACGGCGGGGCCGGCACAGTGCTGGACGAACTGGAAAACTATCTGCCGTTCCGTTTCATAAAGATAAACTACGATCCGGACGGAACCTTCCCCAATGGCGTGCCCAACCCCATGCTGGAGGAAAACCGTAAATACACGGTTGACGCGGTGCTGCAGCATCATGCGGACTTCGGCATTGCCTGGGACGGCGACTTTGACCGTTGTTTCTTCTGCGATGAAAAAGGAAAGTTCGTGGAAGGCTATTATCTGGTAGGCCTGTTGGCGGAAAACTTCCTGCATAAGTATCCGGGCTGCAAGATTATGTATGATGCGCGCCTGACCTGGAATACGGAAGCGATCATTAAAAACCACGGAGGCATACCGGTGCCGAGTAAGAGCGGGCATGCTTTTATGAAGCAATGCATGCGGGAGAACGGCGTGATTTACGGCGGGGAAATGTCCAGTCATCACTACTTCCGGGATTTCGCGTATTGCGACAGCGGCATGATCACGGCGCTGATCGTTTCCGAAATGTTGTGTACCTGCGGCAAAACGCTTTCGGAACTGATCGGGGGAATGGAAGAGGCGTTCCCCTGCAGCGGGGAAATCAACCGGAAAGTTACGGACAGCAAGGCCGTGCTGGCAAGACTAAAGAAGAAATATAAAGACGGAAAAGCGGATACATTGGATGGACTGAGCATCGAATATCCGGACTGGCGCTTTAACCTGCGGGCGTCCAATACGGAACCGGTGATCCGGCTGAATGTGGAAACCAGAGGGGATAAACGATTATTACAAAACAAAGTGCAGGAATTATTGGAAGAAATTGGCGGTGAACCGGCATGAGCGCACGTTTTAAAACTATTACAAGAGCAGTAATTCCGGCGGCGGGGTTAGGCACCCGTTTTCTGCCGGCGACCAAGGCGACACCTAAGGAGATGCTTCCCATCGTAGACAAACCTACGATCCAGTACATTGTGGAGGAAGCGCTGGCCAGCGGTATTGAAGATATCCTGATTATAACCGGACGCAGCAAACGGGCCATTGAAGACCATTTCGACCGGAGCATCGAACTGGAGTTGAACCTTGCGGAAAAAGGTAAGAATGAATGGTTGGAAATGGTGCGGAGCATTTCTGATATCCGTATCCATTATATACGGCAGAAGGAACCCCGGGGACTGGGGCATGCGATTTTATGCGCCAAACAGTTTATCGGAAACGAGCCTTTTGCGGTGCTGTTAGGCGACGATGTGGTTTATAACGATAAAAAGCCTGCCTTGCGGCAGCTCATCGACGTGTATGAAAAAACAGGGGCTTCCGTATTAGGCGTACAGGAAGTACCTCATGAAAAGGTTTCTTCATACGGCATTGTGGCGGCGAGGGGAACCAGCGATCCCCGGACTTTTGCGGTAGCGGACATGGTAGAGAAGCCGCCCGTGGACGAGGCTCCTTCCAACATGGCGGTGCTGGGACGCTATGTCATTACGCCTGAGATTTTTGAACTTCTCGAACATACCGACCCGGGCGCGGGCGGGGAGATCCAGCTTACGGACGGTCTGCGTTCCCTGCTGAAGATACAGCCCGTCTATGCCTATAATTTTGAGGGGCGCCGTTATGATGTGGGCGATAAACTGGGCTTTCTGGAAGCGACAGTTGAATATGCCCTGCGCCGTCCGGAACTCCATGACGGATTTTTGAAATATTTGATGGGAATCGTTAACGGAAGGAAATGAGGATTAAGGAATGAATATTTTAGTTACAGGCGGAGCCGGTTACATCGGTTCCCACACCGTTCGGGCGCTGGCGGCGTCTAAAGATTTTACTCCGGTGGTATATGACAATCTGTCCACCGGCCATGAGGCTTCTGTACCGGATAATGTTCAGCTGATTACCGGTGACATCCACGATGTGCCGTTCTTAAAACACATTCTGGCGGAGCACGAGATTGACGGAGTAATCCACTTCGCGGCGTCGTCCCTGGTAGGCGAATCCATGACGGATCCGGCAAAGTATTATTTTAATAACGTCGAGGGCACGCTCCATCTGCTGATTGCCATGCATGAAACGGGCGTGGATCATATTGTTTTCTCTTCCACTGCGGCTGTATACGGCGAACCGCAAAAAACACCGATCGAGGAAGATTTCCCGACCGTTCCTACTAATGTGTATGGTCGGACCAAGCTGATGATTGAAAACATGATGAAGGATTTTACCATGGCATACGGCATGGACTACGTGGCACTGCGGTATTTTAATGCGGCCGGGGCCATACAGGACGGCTCCATAGGGGAAGATCATAACCCGGAAACCCACCTGATCCCGCTGATTTTAAAAACCGCCCAGGGAGTGCGGGACCATATTTCGATTTTTGGCACCGATTATCCGACACCGGACGGCACCTGCCTGCGGGACTACATTCATGTACTGGACCTGGCGGACGCCCATGTGCTGGCCATGCAGTATCTGGTGGACGGCGGGGAAAGCATCGTGTTCAATCTGGGCAGCGAAGCCGGTTTCAGTGTACGGGAGATTATTGAAAAAGCCAAAAAGATTACGGGAATTGATTTTAAGGTTGAGGAAGAAGCCCGGCGGGCAGGGGATCCGGCGGTGCTGATTGCTTCCAGCACCAAATGTAAAAAGGTACTGGGATGGAAACCGCAGCATAGCAATACGGAAGAAATCATCAAGACTGCCTGGAACTGGCATAAAGAACACCCTTACGGATTTGGGATTTAAAGAAATTTTATACGTTGAATTACAGTCATTGCGTTAAAACATAATGGGAAACATCTATGCAATTAACAGTCGATAAACTGGAAAAGTCTTTTGGCGTCCATGAAATATTCAAAGATGTCAGTTTTATGATCGCCAAAGGCGAGAAGATCGGCCTGGTCGGCGTTAACGGCAGCGGCAAGTCCACGCTGGTGAAATGTCTTTTGCAGCCGGAATACGCGGACCGGGGCACGGTCAGTTTTGAGCCGGGCATTAACGTTGGCTATGTGGAGCAGGGCTTTGGCAGTATCGGCAACGAATCCGTCTGGGATTTTATGCTGAAAGCCAATCCTGAAATCCTGTCTTTGCGGCGGAAACTGGCAGAACTGGAGCAGGCTTCCGCGTCCGGTGACCGGGAGGTACTGGACAGCTACGGCCGCGCCACCCAGCGCTATGAATTTCTGGACGGTTACAATTATGAAGCAAAATTAAAAATGGTTTTATTCGGGCTTGCATTTCCTGAATGGATGTGGGGGATGCAGGCAGCTTCTCTTTCCGGGGGACAGAAGACACGGCTTCTGCTGGCTGCGGCGCTGGTTTCCTCACCGGATTTTATGTTGTTGGACGAACCCACGAACCATCTGGACATCCGCATGATGGAGTGGCTGGAAGGGTACCTGCGTGATTTTAAAGGCGGCGTACTGGTAGTCAGCCACGACCGGGCCTTTCTGGACCATGTCGCCACCCGGATCCTGGAAATGGAGGGGGGACGGCTGCGTTCCTTTACGGGCAATTATTCAAAGTATCTGGCTCAGAAGGACATCCTGACGCGAACGGAAAAAGCTGCCTACGAGGCCCAGCAGGATTATATTGCGGAACAGGAAGCCTATATACGCCGTTTCAAAGCCGGGATCAAGAGCAAGATGGCCCGGGGGCGGCAGTCGCGGCTGGACAGGCTGGAACGCCTGGAGGCTCCTGTGGAAAATGAAACCTTTTCCCTTCGCCTGCCCAAAGCGCCGGAATCCGCGGAACGGGTGCTGATTCTGGAACATTTAAACGCCGGTTACGGTGACAATGTGCTGGTGCGGGATGCGGACCTGATCCTGCGCCGGGGCGAAAAGACGGGACTGATCGGGCCCAACGGCTGTGGCAAGACGACGCTGCTGCGCACGCTTTTGGGGGAAGTGCCGGCTCTGGGCGGCGAAGCGAAGATCGGCAATCGGGTTAAAATCGGTTATTTCTCCCAGAGTTATGAACGGCTGAATCCAAATCAAACTTTATTGGACAATTTCCTGACAGAGTATGGCATGACCGAAGAACAGACACGCTCCCTGCTGGGCGGCATGCTGTTCCACGGCGATGACGTGTTCAAGGAAATCGGTACCCTGTCAGGCGGGCAGAAAGCCCGGCTGGTTTTACTGAAACTGGTGCTGGACGGCGCCAATCTGTTAATACTGGACGAGCCGACCAACCATCTGGATATCCTGGCAAAAGAAACGGTGGAAGCGGCGCTGGAAGTCTTTGACGGAACCGTACTGGTGGTCAGTCATGACCGCTACCTAATCAATGAAGTATGTGACCGAATCTGGGAGATTGAGGATCATACGGTTCTGGATTATAAAGGGAATTACGGGTTCTATCTGGAAGAAAAAGCTAAGAACAGTAAGATAAAAGAAGCTGTATCCGTATCCGGCGGTGGGAAGACGCAGAAGGCAGAAGAAAAGAACACATCGGAGAAACGGGAAGACGCTGCCGCGGCGGTTGAGCAACAGGCAGGAACAACCATTGCGGCGACGGAAGAGGCCGGGGATGCTGCTGTAATCGTCCGTGATACTGGTAAACCCTGGGACGGAAAAGTTAAAAATAAGGAAAACAAAAAAGCCCGCAGGCACAGCCCCGCCCAGCTGGAGGAACTGATAGCCAAAGTGGAACTGCGGCTGCGGGAACAGGAAGCCATGTTAGGCTGGCTGGACAAACAGATCTCCATTCCGGAGAATCATCTGGATCTGGAGAAGAGCAAAGCCATGGCCGCCGAGCGGGAAGAATATGTAAAAACCATAGACGAACTGGTACAGAAATGGGAAGAACTGTTGGAAGAACAGGATATGCTGGAGCAGGAAGAGCAGTAACATGGAAATGACACACGAGCAATATATGGAACTGGCCCTGAAGGAAGCGGAAAAAGCGGCAGGGCTGGGAGAGGTTCCCATCGGGGCTGTGATTGTAAAAGACGGTCAGGTAATAGCCAAAGCCCACAATATGCGGGAACAGTGGCTGGACGCCACGGCCCATGCGGAAGTCATAGCCATACGGGAAGCCTGCGAAAAGCTGCGGAACTGGCGGCTGTCCGGCTGCACCCTGTATGTTACGGTGGAACCCTGTCCCATGTGCGCCGGCGCCATTTATAACAGCCGCTTGGACACGGTGATCTTTGGCTGCAGGGATAACCGGGCGGGAGCCGTTGAATCGTTATTTAACGTGCTGTCCCATCCGTTGCTGAACCATCAGCCCCAGGTCATCGGCGGGATCCTGGAAGACAAATGCGCCGCTGTGGTGAAGAAGTTTTTTGCTTCCTGCAGGGCAGAAGAAAAATAAAGTGCGTGCAAGATTTGCATTATTGTGGTAAAATATATAGCGAGCATTTTTGGAGCGGTATCGAAGTGGTCATAACGAGGCGGACTCGAAATCCGTTAGCCGTCCGCGGCACGTGGGTTCGAATCCCACCCGCTCCGCCAGATAATTCGCGTCTCTCGCCCGGGGGACGCTTTTTTAATATGTGTGAAGAGGAGGGGCTCTTATGAAAACGGCAACACAAAAACGGAAAGATTTACGCGCAATGCTTTCAGCCGGCAACATACTCTGTGTACCGGGGGTGGGCGATGCGCTGACGGCTAAAATCGCCCAGATGGCGGGAATTCAGTGCCTGGCTATGGGTGGCTACAGCGTGACGGCCGTTCATCTGGCCCAGCCGGACGTAGGACTCCTTTCCATGTCGGAAATGGCAACCGCCTTAAAAGAAATCTGTGACGCGACGGATATCCCTGTCATTGCGGACGGTGATAACGGCTATGGCAATGCCCTGAACGTGATCCGCACGGAATCTGAATTTGAAAAAGCCGGGGCAGCCTGCATCTTTTTTGAAGACCAGGTCTGGCCGAAACGCTGCGGACACATGGACGGGAAACAGGTGATCACGGCGGACGAGCATGTACAGAAGATCCGCGCCGCAGTGGAGGCCCGGGTAGATAAAGAGACTATGATTATGGCGCGTACGGACAGCCGGGCGGTGTATGGCATTGAGGATGCTATTGAACGCTGCAAACGGTATGCGGACGCCGGGGCGGAAATGCTGTTTGCCGACGGCCTCTGCACCAGGGAAGAAATCGAACGGTTTGCGAAAGAACTGAAAGGCTCAGGCGCGTATCTGGACGCCAATATGATCGAAGGGGGCAAAACGCCGATCATTCCGGCCAAAGAACTGGAGCAGATGGGCTATTCCGTTGTGTTCTGGGCTTGCAGCGCGGTGTATACGGTTTCCAAAGCGCTGTACGATTTGTTCAGCGGCCTGCAGCAAAATGGCACGACCGAAGCGGCAGCTGCCAATATGGTAGAGTTTGGCCGTTTCAATCACTTTGTAGGTCTGGACCATTACAAAGAACTGGAACGGAGATATAAAGTTGACAGAGACGACTGAAAACAGAACCTGCAGAAGGCAAAGGCAACTTTGACCGGCTGCAGGTTTTTTATTCTGAAACGATTCTGCGAGATAAAATCTTTTTCAAGTTTTTTTATGATTCATTCTGCCATGTAAAAAACATATTTTTATTTTAGTATGCAGGCGGAAAAACAGAAATAATGCTAATTGTTTTTAAAATATGATATAATAAGTACAGTTCATAATAAGTACAGTTCATTTGACAGAAAGGAGGACGCCGATGAAAAAGTTATTTGCGTTGATTCTTTCGTTCTGCCTGTTCTGCGGCATCGCCTTTGCCGAGGGAGAAACTCCTGCTGATAATACGAATACAGGTGAAAACAAGCAGGGTTCACTGAATCTGGGTTCTTTGCCGGAAAGGAAGACCATGAGTTCCCTGGAGGATGTACTGACACCCCAGGATGCTGACCGGATCCAGAAAGCGGTTTCCGATGCATTGGTGAGCTTTGCGGAAAAGGATGCGGCTCTGTCCGTGGAAGCATGGTCAGAAAAGGTTCTGCAGGAAAAAATGGAGAACGCTTCCAAGAGCCGTGTGACGGAAATTTCCCTGGAGATCCAGGACGCTATCCGGGAAACGGAAGAACAGAACCGTTCGCTGGCTGAGGCCGTGAAAAACGGTGAAAGCAAGAAGAGCTGGATGGACGGACAGTTGAAGAAATATATTACCAAAGCAGTTGAACTGACCGGCGACGCGCCGAAAGTGACCAGTAACGGCCGCAACAACGGTTTTACCATTGCGGGCAAAAACTGGAAAGGCCAGGCGCTGAGCGACAGGGAAGCCCGCCTCATGCGCGACGATCTGGAACAGGACCGGGACAGCGGCATTAAAACCGCTGTGGCGGTGGGATTGGTGCTGGCTGCGGACAGCGGCCGGGTATCCATCATGAACCAGGCGGCGCCCCGGCAGCTCACCATGATCGCCATCAATGCAGTGGAAGAAGCCAAGACGGTTTTAAAAGTGAAAAAGGGTATCATTACCGGCAAGGAAGGCGTGGACAAGCTGACGGATACGGCCATGACCTCCCTGATCGGCATGCTGGCCGGTTTTGACTACAAACAGATCGGTTTCCTGGCCGGAACGGCTGCAGGAACCGCGGCAGGCGGCGCACTGGAAGGCGCCACCGGTGGCATCAGCCTGGGATCTATCACCATCAACGGCGCTTTGCTGGGGGCCTATTTCGGTGAGAAGATCGGAAGCCGCATCGGCGAATCCATCAATGCCACCATGGACGAAAAACTGAAAGTCCGGATCATTACGGAATTTGAAAGCTTCCTGGGCGGAACGGTGGCTACCGTGCTGAACATCCATGATGTACAGAAAGCCCTGGACAGCATGGAAAAAGAAAGTGATATTAAACTGACGGAAGAAGCGGCCAAAGCCGTGACCAGGGCAAAAGACGGAGCTGTTTCCTTCGGGACCAGTGTCGGTGAGACCGTGAAAGACTGGGGCAACAGTGCCGGAAGCACCATGAAGTCCTGGGGCAGCAGTGCCAAAAGCTCTGTGAAAGACTGGGGCAGCAGCGCCGGCAGCACGATCAAATCCTGGGGCAGCAGCATTTCGGACTTCTTTGGCAATGCCGGACAAAGCATCGGCAGAGGCTGGAACGGTCTGGTTGACAAGGTGAAAAGCGCAGTGAGCGCGATACCGGGTTTGCTGTCTTTCGCATAAGTTGAATAAGGAATGTATGAGCAGCTTGCCAAACGGCAGGCTGCTTTTACTTAAGTACAATTTTTTGCTCAATCCCTGCATACCCCGGCATATTTTGAAAGGACAGAAACATGGCAGCAGAGTTATTCCCGGTAAAAATCATAGGACACATCCGCACGGATTTTACCAGCAAGTTCGGTGTGCCGCGGCAGAGCGGCATCGTGGACACGCTGGAAGCCTGCATTGAGTTTGAAAAGGAATTTGCCCAGCCGGAAGCGTTTCGCGGTCTGGAAGGGTTTTCCCATTTATGGATCATCTGGCAGTTCTCCGAGGCGGTGCGGAGCAACTGGTCTGCGACAGTACGGCCACCCCGGCTGGGAGGCAATAAGCGGGTGGGGGTGTTCGCGACCCGTTCCCCCTTCCGTCCCAACGCCATAGGTCTTTCTTCTGTAAGAATAAAAAAGATTAAACTGGATACGCCGAAGGGTCCGGTGATTTATGTATCAGGCGCGGATCTGATGGACGGCACACCGATTCTGGATATCAAACCCTATCTGGCCTTTGCGGATTCGCACCCGGATGCGGTGGACGGTTTTGCCGGCCAGGTAGTTTACCAAAAGGTTCAAGTGGTTTTTCCGAAAGAATTACTGGCGATGATTCCGGTGGAAAAAAGAGAAGCACTGCTGGGCGTGTTGGAAGAAAACCCGGCGCCGCATTATCAGAATGACCCGGAAAGGATATACGGTTTCGGTTTTGCGGGCAAGGAAATCAAATTCAGAATACAGGACGGCATATTGACAGTGGTGCGCATAGAATAACAGAATATGTGTACAAACACAGGAATCTTTGATATAATATTATGGTAATTTTGAAGAATAATAATGGTGATTTTTCAGGGAAGCACAACGTTAAGAAACACGGATTAAATGAGTTTGTGTGATTCCCTGACAGTTTCCGGAGGCTTTTATGATTGCGATTCGTGACCGGGTCCGGTTTGGGGAAACGGACCTGATGGCGGTGGTTTACCACGCCAATTACCTTCCCTGGATGGAGATGGGAAGAGTGGCCTGGCTGCGTGCCTGCGGCGTGGACCTGAACCGGATGATGGATGACGGCATTGTGTTTCCCATCCGGGAGCTCAATGTGAAGTACAAGCATTCTTCCCGCTTTGACGACGAATACGAAGTGCAGACGACCATGCTGGAATTTAACCGGGCCAAGATGGTGTTTGCTTATAAAGTGATTGACGCGAACAACGGCACGGTTTTTGTGGAAGGCACGACAACCAATGTCTTTACAGACAAAAAGGGGAAAATAGTCCGCCTGCCGGCAGAATGGTTTGACAGGATCAACGCGCTCTATCTGAAGGAAAAAGCCGGAGAAATCTGATAATAATCAATTAATGCAAGAGGTGTGTGTATTCATGGAATATGAAATTATACCGGTGCCCACACGTATCCTGACTTCCAGGGATGATATCGTGGAAGCGGTGAAGGAATACGGCAAAGGCAAATACGGACCGGACGACGTAATCTGCGCGGCGGAAAGCGTGGTGGCGATCACCCAGGGGATGGCCATGCGCTGCGAGGAATTCAAACCGGGCTTTCTGGCCAAGACTCTGTGCCATTTCTTTCCATCTTACGGGAGCATCAGCGGCTGGTACTGTATGCAGGCGCTCATCGATACGGAAAGCAACGCAAAGGTGCTGTGGGCCTTTATTGTGGGTGCGGTAACCAAGCTGCTGGGAAAAAAAGGCGTGTTCTACCAGATGGCAGGCTATCAGGCACGGCTTATCGACGACGTGACGGGAACCATGCCGCCGTATGACAAGCATATCGTGTACGGTCCGAAGGAACCTTTCAAAGTTGTGAAGGAAATGAAAGAGGCCTGTGGTGTCTACGGCGCGGTCATCGCCGACGTGAACGATCTGAAGCGGGCGGCCATCATCGGCTGGACTGATGGGGTGAATCCGGACAAGGTATCCAAAATCCTGATTGACAATCCCTTTGGCAACGCCAGCCAGAAAACGCCGATCTGTATCATCAAAAATTACCGCAGGGCGTAAGGGGGACAGAACATGATAGTAGTAGGCATTATTCTGGTACTGATCATACTGGTGATCCTGTTTACGCTGCAGCTGATCTCCAAACATGCCGCGGCCGATAAACTGCTGGTGTTTTATAAAGAAAAACGCACGCAGGCAAAGCTGATTTCCAAAACAGAAGATAAAATCGAATTCAGCATAGATGTACCGTATGATAACAAAAGCCGCGATGAAGGGATCTTTCTGGACGCATTTGTCCGCATCTATCTGCCTGACGAGCAATACAACGGCGCCTTGATGCGGGGCAGGGTGAACCACCCGGCCGCGCCCCGTACCGACGATTACTTTGAAGCGCGCCTGGTGCCGCCGGGAGAAAAAGGCAATCTCACCGTGACCTTTGAGGTGACGCCGCGCAACAGCAAAAAGACTGCCGAAGAAGCGCTGCTGGGGATACCGGATGTGGAATTCGCCCTGTATGTAGAACGCCGAGGAAGGATGGAACTGTTCCATAACAAAGAGAATATCTTATTGACGAGAGAAGAATTACAGAAACTTCTGAAATAACGCACATGCAGGAGGAACGCATGGGAACACTGGTAATCGCCACTTCCAATCTGGGGAAGCTGGATGAATTTAAAGAAATGTTTAAAGAACTGCCTGTTGAACTGAAATGTCTGGCTGATTATCCGCCGCTGCCGCCGCCTAACGAAAACGGCAGGACCTTTGCGGCAAATGCCAAAATCAAGGCTGCCTACTATGCGAAGAATTTAAAAGAATTCTGCCTGGCGGATGACAGCGGTCTGGAAGTGAAGGCCCTGGAAGGCGCCCCCGGTGTGCGCAGCGCGCGTTTTGCCGGCGACGACGCGACGGACAAGCAGAACAATGACCTGCTTTTGCAGCAGATGAAATTCCAGATCACCCGTACCTGCCGGTTCCGTTGCGCGCTGGCAGTAGCTAATCCCACCGGCCGGATCGTGGCGGAGACGGATGGAAGCTGCGAAGGCATGTTGCTGCACGAACCGCTGGGAGAGAACGGTTTCGGTTACGATCCGCTCTTCTGGTCTACGGAACTGCATAAAGGTATGGGGGAAGCCACACCGGAAGAGAAAAACAAGATCAGCCACAGGGGCAAGGCTGTGAGTAAGCTGATTGCCATGTGGAAGAAGACGGCCAATAACAAGAACGGTGGCAAACGTCCGGACAGACAGGGACGGAAGGCACAGCAGGAGCAGCAGGCGAACGGCAAAGCTGAACAGCAAAACGGGAAGCCTAAACCGGAAACGAAACAGCAGCCGGAACCAAAGTCTGAAGCGAAAGTACCGGTGGAACCAATGCCGGAAGCGAAAGCAAACCAGTAACATGGAAACGCAAGCCTGTAAAAGAGGATGCGTTTTGGAACGTAAATCAAGTAATAGACGACAGGATACGACAAAGGGTTTTATATAAAAATATGAAAATAGGAATCTTAAGCGATACTCATGGCAGCATGGCATCCATACGGAAAGTGCTGGCCACAGCGCCGCCGGTGGAATGCTGGATCCATTGCGGCGATTATTCCATGGATGCCAACGCGCTGCACAATATGATAAACCAGAAAGTATATGCGGTATCCGGGAACTGCGATGTGATGCGGGGTCCGGTAGAAGTGAACCCGGATTGCTTTCTGAATATGGAAGGATACAAAATCTGGGTCACCCACGGCCATCTCTACATGGGGGAAACCAGGGAAATCAACGAACTGGCCTGGTGGGGACAGAACCTGGAACAGGACATCGTGATCTTCGGGCATACCCATGTTTCCGTATTTAAACAGGTGAACGGCATCTGGCTGCTGAATCCAGGCAGCCCGTCCCGTCCCAGAGGGAAGAACCGGGGAAGCTTTGCCGTCTTAACGGTAAACAGAGGGCAGATGCCCGCGGTAGAGTTTATAGAAGTGTAATAATTGTATAAGGAGGGATCATCCACATGAGAGACATCGACGTGAAAGAAGTGACCCGGGCCGTAGCGGAATGCTGCATCGATTCCTGCAACAATCTGCCGGAAGGTGTGCTGAAAAAACTGGAAGCTGCCCGGAAAGAAGAGATTTCCCCGTTAGGCTGCCAGGTCCTTGACACCATCATCGAAAACGCGAAACTGGCTAACAAAAAACAAGTGCCCCTGTGCCAGGACACGGGTCTGACCGTTGTCTACATCGATATCGGGCAGGAAGTGCATTTTACCGGCGGCGACCTGTGGGAAGCCATTCATGCCGGCGTGGCCAAAGGCTACACCGAAGGCTATCTGCGTAAGTCTTCCGTAGACGATCCCGTTTTCCTGCGCAAAAACACGCAGGACAATACCCCTGCCATTATCCACTGCCGAATTGTGCCGGGAGATAAAGTGCATCTCATTATTTTGCCCAAAGGCTGCGGCAGCGAGAACATGTCCCAGCTGCGCATGCTGAAGCCTGCTGACGGACTGGAAGGCATCATCAACTTTGTGCTTGAAGCAGTCCGGACCGCAGGACCCAACCCCTGTCCGCCGGTAACGGTTGGCGTAGGTGTGGGCGGCAACGCGGAAAAAGCCACGGAACTGGCAAAATTCGCGCTGGCCCGCAAGATTGGCGAACATAACGCCAACCCCGAGTATGCGAAACTGGAAGACGACCTGCTGGCGCTGGTGAACAAGACCGGCGTAGGCCCTGCCGGCTTGGGCGGCAAGACTACGGCGCTGGCTGTGAACGTGGAATACGCTCCCACTCATATCGGAGGCATGCCCTGCGCAGTAATTTTTAACTGCCATGCGGCCCGCCGTTCCGAAGCGACCATTTGAGGAGGTACCATCATGAGTGAAATCAAATACATTACCACGCCGTTGACGGAAGAAACCGTAAAGGATCTGCACGCCGGTGATTTTGTCCGGATCACAGGTCCTATCTATACCGCCCGGGACGCAGCCCACAAGCGTATGTACGAAGCGCTGGGCCGGGGCGAAGCGCTGCCTTTCGATGTAAAAGGCAACGTGATTTATTATGTAGGCCCTTCGCCCACCAAACCGGGTGAAGTGGTGGGAAGCGCCGGCCCGACCACCAGCGGCCGCATGGACAAATACACTCCTGCCATGATCGAGCAGGGCATGAAAGGCATGATCGGCAAAGGCTTCCGCAATGATGCGGTGGTAGAAGCCTGCAAAAAGCATCATGCAGTTTATTTTGTAGCCATCGGCGGAGCGGCGGCGGTCATTTCCCAGTCTATCCGCAGCGAAGAAATGGTTGCCTTTGAAGATCTGGGGCCGGAAGCTATCCGTCATTACGAGGTGGTGGATTTCCCCGCCATCGTGGGTATCGACATTGAAGGCAACGACGTGTACAAGCTGGAAATTGCCAGGTACGCGGAATTGCTGAAATAAAAGCCTGCGTATAGTATTCGTCTGAATATGAAAATCCAATAAAATCAATCTGCCTCTGTCCTGCGTTTTTCGCAATGACAGAGGCATTCTTTTATGTTACAATAACTGTATAAATCAATGCAGGGACCGGAAAAAAGAACAGGCGCAGGCTGACTGCTTCTGAACGGTCCTTGACAGAACAGTTGGGGGTGTGCTGCTTGCATCAGGCGGAAAAGTATGTAAAGCGAATCGTAGAACAGATCGTACAGCCTTCCTATATGCAGGATTTTTTAAAGCAGGGTAAGGACAGACAGGCCATCAAAGACGTGGCGAAAATGCTGAAACAGTTTACGGAAAACATGTCGCTGCTGCAGCCCATCGCTATCAAAGGCTTCATGGTACCTTCCGGCTCCCTCATGCTGTACCAGTATCTGAAAGAAGAACTGGACGCCATGGAAGCCATGCTGAAGGAAGATATGGAGGACCGGAAAGGGGACGACCCCATGACCCCTGAACAGAAAGAAGAGATGCGGACGAGGGTCGGTATCGTTCAGCACAGGCAGCTGGAGATTACGGAAACGCTGCTGCCCCAGCACATTGCCGACCAGATCGAACAGCGTACCGATGAAAATGCGGCCCGGGAAGCGTTTCAGCAGAACGGATATCTGCCGCTGTATGTGGATGAAAAGGTCATGGGCATCGTATATAACACGCTGACCGTGCAGTTGTTGCTGGACCGCTTCAACCTGATCTTTGAAGGCGTGTTTGAACCCATGGACCAGAGCACGGTCACATCTGTTATGTCAAACGTGCTGGCTCCATACTGGAAGCAGCACGGCCAGAGTATTTTGTTCACGCTGGAAGAAACGGAGAAAGCCGCTGCCAAAGAATAATTTTTGCAAAAAGACACACTTTTATAACAGATTTGTTTTATATATGTTTATAGATCATCGGAGAAGATGATTATCAGGAAAGCAGGTGACACGTTGCTGAAAACCGTAATGACAATCATAGCTTCGTTCTGGCTTATGCTGGTCCCGGCTGTGGTTTCGGGAAATACAGTACAGGCACAGCAGGGGGCGGCAGCTGTGCAGTCAGACAGTAAAGCTGACGATACGCAGACTGCGGCTACTGTGCAGTCAGAGAATAAAACCGCCGATACGCAGGCTGAAGAAACCCAAACGGCGGAAGCAGAAAAGAAGTATCCCGTGACGGAACCTGTAGCAGGCAGGAATGACGTAGTGGCCTTTATCGATGCCGGCAACGGCTTCCGCGTGAATATCCCGGCAGAGCTGGAACTGTATCCTTTAGGGGTCAACCCGGTTGCAGTGCTGCGGGGGGAGAACAAGGAAAAAGGCCTGCGCCTGGCCATCGATGTTTCAGCCGTCGACAGCAAAGGCCCGCTGATGCCGTTCCAGGTAGAGGCGTTCCGGGAGGATTTCCTCCGCCTTGTAAAAAACAGTGTGAAAGACAGTGCTAACGGCAAAAAGATACTGAGCAGCGGGGAAGTGGAACTGGCAGGACAGAAAGCGGTCCATGTGGTATCCACGAATCTGACTACAGACGGAAAGCGCAGGCTGCTGCGTGACGAATATGTCTTTGTCACCCAGAACCGCATGTTCGTGGTGATGTACATAATGGACGAGAAACGCTATCCGGAATATCAGGAACGGATCCCGGAATGGATGGAGAGCGTGGAGATATCCCAGGTCTGGAAGAAGATCAATGTGGAAGGGACGTCCCTTGCAACGGAGGTGCCTGCCTCCTGTATCAGTCTGAAGGATCCTTCGGAAGTCAGCATGACCATGGAAGTTTACGGAAACGAAAGCATCATGGTGGGACTGGTGTCTTATCCCGCCGGGCAGTTTACGTTCATGCCACCGGCGCTTGGCAACCTGCAGCAGACTGAAAAAGCTGCGGTGCTGGAAGGACTGAAACAAAAACTCGCTGCCGACACGAAAGGCACGGCAGCGGGCTATAAGGGCGAGTTCGTTACGGTCAGCGGACACAGTTGTGTGAAAGCGACCTATGAAGTCAGCGGCAGTAACAATGAGAGTTACACCTTCGTCAAAGACGGAAGGGTATATGAACTGGGCTTTGTATTCAAACCGGAACAGGAAAAAGCCATCCGGCCGGTGATCACACATGTGCTGGAAAACCTGAAGATATAGGCTAAAGCAAAGGAGGACTCTGTATCAATGAAAAAAGTATTTGCGATTGCGTTAGCGGTTATCATGATGCTGAGCGTGGTCCTGGGCTGCGGCGGCAAAAAAGCGGCACAGCCTTCACCGTCCCAGACGAAGATCACGGAGAGCCAGAACAAAGAGAAAAATTATGCTGCTTCGGAAAAAACAAAACAAAAAGACGACAAACAGCAGAAACAAACCTCTTCAAAAACAAATGACCCGGCTGACAGCGCAGCTGCATCCGGGGCCAAAGTAAAAGTTGAGGAGGGCAAAGCCTATACCGATAAGGACCATGTAGCCGCTTATATCCATGTTTACAAGACCCTGCCTCCCAACTACATTACCAAAGGGCAGGCCGCCAAACTGGGCTGGAAGAACGAAGGCACGCTGGATAAAGTCGCTCCCGGCAAAAGCATCGGCGGAGACCGTTACAACAACTATGAAAAGAAACTGCCGGATAAACAGGGACGGACCTGGAAAGAATGCGACATCGATTACGTAAAGGGGAACCGGAACGCGAAACGGATCTGCTTCTCCAACGACGGACTGATCTATTACTCAGCGTCCCATTACCGTGATTTCGTCAGATTGTACTGATGTCAGCCAAGGAGGTTCAGCATATGGAAATCGTATTGGATGAAAAAAGATTTAAGGGCCGGTCAAGAGCCCATGCCTATTTAAAAGAAAAACTGAATTTACCGGACTATTACGGAAGAAACCTGGACGCTTTGTACGATTGTCTGGGGGAAATCATGGAAGAAACGGTTATCGTGGTGCCTAAGATTATCCAAAACAAGGAATATCTGGGCGAATACGGGCAGACCATGCTGCGGGTCTTCCGGGACGCGGCAGAGGAAAACCCGGCGCTGACGGTGCAGTTTAAAGAGGCTGCCAAAAAGTAATCAGTGCGTCAGCAGGAGGAGCCCGCCAATCAGAGGCATGGAAATCATCAGATAACGCAGAATATGCTTCGGTATCAGATGGGTGAACTTGGCGCCGATGAAAGAGCCAAGGGTCAGGCCCGCCAGGGTCTGGACAAAGACGCCTGTATCCATCATACCGCCGGCGAGATAACTCAGGCCGCCTGCCGCGGCGATGGGGACAATGATCATCATGGTCGTGCCGATGGCGTGATACAGGGAGATGCCGAAAAACAGCATCAGGCAGATTTGGATGAACGCAGTGGCTCCTATACCGAAAGCGCCGGAAAGGAACCCGGTGAACAGTCCGATCGCGCAGCTGCGGATATAAAACACGCTGCCGGCAGCCGTGCGTTTGTTTCTGGCTACGTAGTCGGCGATCAGATGGGAACGGAAAAGCTGCAGATACAGTAAGACTGTCGTCAGTAAAAGCATGATGGCAGTAGCAGGAGACAGCCATTTGGCAGGGATCAGAAAAGCAAAACGGGTTCCGGCCAGCGCGCCTGCGATTCCGGCCGCGCCGGTTGCCGCTCCCAGTTTTAAAAGAACTTCTCCTTCGCGGTAATGGCTGATGGCTCCGGATAATACGGTAAAGGTCATGCAGGACAGGGAAACAGCGATAGCGGTATGGATCGGTACCGCGAATCCGACGGTCAGCATTGTGATGGTAAGGCCTGCGCCGCCTGCTCCTACGCATCCCAGCAGCGCGCCGAGGATCAGCAGGGCAACAAATATCATAACAGACACCTGATTTCTCTAAGAATTTTGATCAGTATTTCCTTAATGATGAAAAACATTGACGAACCGGCTGCCGGAGCGCCGGACACGTACATATGTATCAGCCGGTGATTTCTTTTTACATAATATTATCACACGGATATGCAAAAATAAAGAATGAATCCTGTAAGCAGGATGGAAACAATTATGCGTAAAGAACTGGATTATTTCTGGGTAGGCAAAGAATACGGAGGAAGGCAGAGCCTGCTGCCGGATTTTATCATGCGATTTGCGGGGTGCGCCGCCGTTACGGCCTGCGACAGCCTGATCTATATGACGCTGTATAAAAACAAAAAAGATCTTTGCCCCTTTTCTACAGACGAGCTGCGGGGCAGGGACTATGTGAACTTCTTCAAAACGGTAAAGCCCTACCTCCGTCCCCGTTTCGGAGGGGTAAACAGGCTGGAAATCTTTGTGGATGGGTTCAAAAGGTTCCTGAAGGAGCATGGACAGACGGCTCTGGAAGTGCTTCCCTGGTCCGGCAACAATACGGAGAAGAACACAGTCGACACCATCAAGCGGCAGATAGACCGGGGCTTCCTGATCCCATACCTGCTGCTGCATCACCAGAACCCCGCCTTTGAAAACTACGAATGGCACTGGTTCCTGCTTACCGGCTACGAGGAAAAACCGGATGGGCGTTTTATGGTGAAAGCCGTGACCTACGGTTCGTTTGAATGGCTGGATTTTGCCAAACTCTGGAACACGGGTTATAACCGTAAGGGGGGACTGGTACTGTTGCAGGACAGTGTTTCGTAAAATCAGCATACATACGAATGAATCAGAATTATATTGACAGCGTAACATTATATACACAGTTTTTTTACGAAAGAATGGAGGTACAGCTATGAAAAAAATGACAGTAATGGTTGCGGCGTTGGCGCTTGCATTGGGCGTTTCTGTGTGCAGCGCGCAGAATAACGGGCTGGCGGCAGAAAATTCCGGGATCAACTGCAAGGACGGCGTATGTGAATTTGTCCCCGGAGCTGCCGGCGGCGAAAGGACGGCGTTTGCAGCCATTAATCCTTACAACAACGCTGTGCCGGATATTGAAGGAGAGTGGGCCAGAGACGTAAAGCAGCTGGGACCCCATGATGTGTTTACGGCCGGGCAGACAGAACCCCTGGCGGGCATAGTATTTTCTGTCAATAACCCCATTAAAAATTTCAAAGTGCTGTCCCTGCACTTAAAGGATTTCAGCGACGGCAAACCGGTCTTTCTGGTGAAAGAACTGTACACAAAAGACGTCTTTCGTCCAGACCGCCAGCTGCTGGTGAGATTCTCGTTCATCGGCAGCATTCCCAACAACGGCATCTCTTATACCGATGGCAACGGCAAAACCCGGTACTATTCCATCAGCGAAAGCGGTATGGATGGTTCCCTGGTGTTCAGTGAGTTCTGATAAAACAGGGTTCTGTTTGTGTTGATATATCATAATTCGTTATTTTGAAAAACACTATCCTGTCAGTCAGGCATTGTCAACAGTGAAAATCCCCCTGCGAGAGACAGCGCAAAAGAAGACTGTATTTCACTGGGGGTATTCTTATGCCATAGTTTTGTCAAAGGTTTGACGCAAAAAAAACGTCTTTGCCTGCCATACTTTTCATAAACAGAAAATGAGAATGGGAAACCGGGATGGAAAATAAAAATATGAATGGAAAATGTAACAGACATCGAAAGCAGGAATCTGGTTATTTCAAAAGCGGATCGTCATGACAGAATAAATGGACGTAATGAAAGCTAGGTAAACGGGAGGTGTGGTATGAAAATAAAGAAATGGCTGACGGGGGCGGTTCTTTCTCTCTGCCTTCTGATGAATACACTGGCAATGCCCGCCGCATCGGCAGGAACACTGGGAGACATGGTGGCGGAAAGATTTCCTTCAATTTCTGCCCTGCAGGAAAAACTGGGAAACAAAGACTCCCTACGGGAAAGCCTGCAGTATCTGGAAAACTGGCAGGAATATGTAGACAGGGGTATCGAAAAACTGAATGAACTGAGCGACATGCTGAAGGAAAAGGGCATGACCCTGGCGTTGGACCATTTTTCCGGAAAGATAAATGACTATGTGAACGAAAACGCGCCTTTCAAAATCGAAGAGGGATACGAAACGAAAATCGTTCCCGTTGTTACCGTCGGCAGTAAAGGATATATCGGGGCAGCCCAGATCTGCGGCCCGAAAGAGCAGCTGGACAAATGCAAGGCAGCGCTGACGGTGGAAGGGCAGCTGGCATCCGGAACGGTTCGGGTTCAGTACTTGGTGCCGATTGATACGGCCAGACCCACCAGCTTGGAAAACGTGCACCGTGTTCAGGGTGTAGGCGTCAGCGCACGGCTGGATCTTGGCTTTCCGGGATAAGGGAGCGACATGCCCGGACGTGAAAAAAGTTTGGATTTTCAGTAAAAAAACAGGGAGACGTTATTAAAACGTTTCCCTGTTTTTTGTGAAAGGCTGATTAAAGATGTTTGTGCGTTTCCAAGGCATCCAGATAAATTAAAAACTGTGGTTAAAGCCTAACGAGAACCCGAAAGAGTTGTGCCCCGGATTCTTTGTCTGCATACCGTTGGAACTGTGGCTGAACATATAGCCCAGGCTGATAGAATTACTTTTTGTGTATTTCCACGTAAACCGTGGCCCAATACGCCACAAAAATCCCCATGGACGCCCCTGGGCGGGAAAGGATTTGTTGTAAATCAGGAAAGAACCGGAAAATTCCAAATCGCCGTAAAGCTTACCGCTTATCGGGCGCTCCCAGCGTATCATGACGGCAGGTCCCAGTCCCACTGCATTACTTTTCCGCCGAATATCATCATCTGTCGTGTAGCCGTGGGCGCGGGTAAAGGTAAGGCCCCGGTGAAAGGTCAGACCTGCGTGTTCATGGGCTTTCTGGAAAACATGAACATTGTAGTCATCGATAAACCGCCGGCCAAATTGATGATGTCTCAGGTATTCTGCCTGAATCTCCACATTACTTGCCTTTGCCAGGCAGACAGTATTGGGAAAGATCGTAATCATAAGGAAAGAGAATAAGGTTATTGCAAAACAGATAATTTTAATGGACTGGTTTTTCATAAAAGGTCTCCGGGTCTAAAAGATATGGCGCAATATGTATTTACGCGGAACAGGCTGAATAGTTGAATTGGATAATAAACTAATTATATCATAAATTTGTTTGTTGTGAAGGTTTTTGTTATAAAATCTATTGAAAAAGTCGGCTGCATTTTTTACAATTATCATGAGTAAAACAAATTAAAAGAAGGCGGTTTTATTATGAAAAACCAATTCTCCCGTACGGAACGGTTATTGGGAAAAGAGAATATGGAAAAACTGGCAGTTGCCCGCGTATGCATATTCGGTATCGGAGGCGTGGGGGGCTATGTTGCGGAAGCCCTGGCCCGCAGCGGCGTCGGGCATCTGGAACTGGTGGATGACGACGTGGTCTGCCTTTCAAACCTTAACCGGCAGATTATTGCCACCCACGAGACGCTGGGGCGGTATAAAGTGGACGTGATGAAGGAACGGATCCTGTCCATTAATCCGGATGCGGAAGTGACCGTGCATAAGTGCTTCTACCTGCCTGAAACCCGGGCGCAGTTTGATTTCACATACTTTGATTATGTGGTGGATGCCATCGATACGGTTGCCGGGAAAATCGCGCTGGTGTTGCAGGCGGAGGAAAGCGGGACACCCGTCATCAGCAGCATGGGAGCGGGAAACAAACTGGATCCCACTGCCTTCCATGTGGCGGATATCTATCAGACAAGCGTCTGCCCCCTGGCGAAAGTGATGCGCAGGGAACTGAAGAAACGGGGCGTGAAAAAGCTAAAGGTCGTGTATTCCAAAGAACAGCCGGTGGCGGTGCAGAACGGAGAAGAAAGCCTGCAGTCATCTCCGCGCCGCATCATTCCCGGCAGCATCGCCTTTGTTCCTTCTGTCGTGGGGCTGATTATTGCGGGTGAAGTAGTGAAAGATCTTGTAAATTAATCCACTATATATAGTGGATTATCTTTTTTTTCGTGCATATCTGTGCTATAATAAACTGTAAAGTAATAATTGGAATACGCGTTGATCTGCCGTTTTGTACAGAAACGCGAAGTCCTGTTTCCATGGGACTTTATGACAGAAAACTGTCAGATAAGAATAGCCCGTTTTGGAAGGAAGGAGACGTTTTATGAAAAAGATACTGGTTATGCTGGCAATGCTGCTGTGCGTTGCTGCATCCTGCTTTGCCGCGGAAGAACGTTCAACGAAAGACATTTTTGCGGATCCGACGATTGCCGATGTTGTGATTACCGGTGACCAGTTGCGGGTGCGGACACATCCCGATTTGGATGGCTATATTATTAAAAAGCTTAATAAAGGCACTGTCTGCAAATTTATGAACAAAGTAGAAGATAAGAATGGAACGGATTCCTGGATTTACATCATCATGGAAGACGGTTCGGTAGGCTGGGTGTTCGGCGCTTATGCCCGTATAGAAGGAACGGTTGAATGATTCTTTCAGGAGTGTAACATTTGCAGGAACGGATAATCCTGCGGCAGAATTCGAAGGGAGCATTTGTTATGAAACAGTTAAAAAAATTAGTCATCGCAGGCGCTTTAGGTGTACTGACATTGGCATTAGCCGGTTGCGGCGGCGGAGATAAAAAGGCAGAGAACGCGAAACCGGATACATCCAAGCCGGTCATCGTAGGTGTAAACCCGGGACCCCATGCTATCATCATGGAAAATGTAAAGAAAATCGCGGAAAAGAAAGGGCTGAAGATTGAAATCAAAGAGTTCAGTGATTTCGTGACCCCTAATGCGGCGCTGGCTGCCGGCGAGATTTGGGCTAACAGCTATCAGCATGAACCTTTCCTGAAAGCCACCATGAAGAAAGAACCGAAATTCAAACTGGCGAAAGCTTTCAACACTGCGCTGTTCCCCATCAATATTTACTCCAAAAAGCTGAAACCCGGCGACAAGATTCCCGACGGCGCCAAGATCGGCATCCCCAATGATCCTACTAACGGCGGTCGCAGCCTGCTGCTGCTGGCGGCCAACAACCTGATCAAGGTTAAGAATCCGAAGGATATCACTACGACGGTACAGGATATTACGGATAATCCTCATAAATTCCAGATTGTGGAACTGGAAGCGGCGGCAATCCCCCGCAGTCTGGATGACCTGACCTGCGCGGCTATTAATACGACCTACGCCCTGAATGCCGGCCTGAACCCGGCCAAGGATCCTATCGTAAAAGAAACGGCTGACTCCCTGTACGTTAACATCGTGGCAGTACAGGAGAAAGACCTGAAAGACCCGCGGCTGAAAGTATTCCAGGAAGCCTACCAGTCCAAAGAAAACGGTGACTTCATCAAAACAAAGTTCCCGGGATCCGTATATCTGGGATGGAAGGAATAAAAATGCGGTTACTGTTTTTATCCCAGTGGCAACAGGGTTTACAGTGAAGTGTCCGGTATTGAAAGGATAAACGAATACAATGGATATCAGGAAACGAATTGATGTGTTCTGGTCGTACCTGCACGCAATTCCCGAACCTGCCTTCCGCGAAATCAAAACCTCCGCCTTTGTTGCGGAGGTTTTGCGTAAAGCAGGGTATGAGGTGCAGGAAAAGGTAGGAGGTACCACCGGAGTTGTGGGCCTGTTGGACAGCGGCAGGCCCGGACCGGTGGCGGCAGTGCGCAGCGATATGGACTGCCTGCTTTTCAAGCAGGAAGACGGAACGGAAAAGGCTGTGCACGCCTGTGGTCATGACGGGCATATGACAACGGTCCTCGCGGTGGCGGAATGGCTGGCGTTGGAAGACCTGCCCTGTGGTAAGGTGAAAATCATCTTCCAGCCAGCGGAAGAAATTGGCAAAGGCGCCCTGGCAATGATAGACGCCGGGGCCGTAGATGATGTGGATTACCTGTTCGGCCTCCATGTGATGCCGGACGATATGGCCCGGAGCGGGGAGATCATTCCCCAGATCAGTTGGACTGCCTGCACTTTAATTGAAGCGGAAGTCCGGGGCAAAGCGGCCCACGGTTCCCAGCCTCATCTGGGCGTAAACGCCATTGATGCTGGTGCGGCCATCGTTAACGCAGTGAACGCGCTGCATTCCAACCCGCTGCTGGGCGGCAATGTAAAAACGACTCGCTTCCAGGGAGGCAGCGGTTCGTTAAACGCCATATGTGACAAAGTGAACCTGGGCTTTGACCTGCGCAGTACCTCTAACACCGAGATGCTGGAACTGCGGCAGAAGGTGAGGGACCTCATCGCCAACACCGCAAAGGTTTACGGTGCGGAAGCCGACAGCCATATCGTTGGTACCTGTCCCGCCGCGGAAGCAGATGCAGCCCTTCTGCCCCTGACACAGGAAGTTATTGTCAGTGTTCTGGGGCATAAAGCTCTGCTGCCGGTGAAGTCCATCACGGTTGGGGAAGACTTCAATTTCTTCAAACAGGAACGCCCCCACATGAAAACCGTGGACATGGGTGTAGGCTGCGGCTTAACCCCATGCCTGCATGATCCTGCCATGACCTATGACCGTTACGCTCTGGAGGGTGCGGTGAAGGTCTTGCATGAGCTGGTGTTAAGAGTACTGGGGGAAAGGCCATAATCCCTGCATGAACTTCTGTCAAGCATTTCTGCTTTTGAACAAATATATGTTATAATTAATCTGATGCAATTAACTCTCACAATTATATTACAGGAGGCATTGCCATGGAATTTAAAATGTTGCGTTTTGTTGTGGAAGATGCGGTAGCGGTTATCACGCTGGATTATGCGCCGACCCTGAATGCACTGGACATGAACCTGGCGCTGGAACTGGAAGCTGCACTGAAACAGGCAGAAGAAGATGACGCTGTCAAAGTTGTGGTACTGACGGGTGCAGGCCGGGCGTTCTGCGGCGGCGGGGATATCCGCTTCATGAAAGCCCATTGCGAAGAGCCGGATTTCGCGGATACTTCCATGGGACCGCTGGCCGGCAAGCTGTCGGAGATCGTGTTGTACATCAAAAAGATGAAGAAACTGGTCATCTGTGCCGTAGCAGGTGCGGCTGCAGGCGGCGGCTGCAATCTGGCCCTGGGCTGTGATTTTGTATTTGCGGCGGACAATGCCAAGTTCCTGCAGGCTTTTGTAGGCATCGCCCTGATTCCGGATACCAGCGGCGGTTATATGTTACCGAGAGCGATCGGAACCCATCGCGCCATGGACATGTTTGTAACAGGCCGTCCGGTTTCCGCGCAGGAATGCTTCGAACTGGGCCTGGTAAAAGAAGTGACCACGGTGGAAGAACTGATGCCGAAAGCCATGGCTTTCGCTAAAAAACTGGCGGCCGAACCCACTTTGGCCTATGCCAATATGAAGAAGATGATGTTTGTCAGCATGTACCAGGGCTTTGAAGAATTTATCAAAGCGGAAGTAGCCCTGCAGAACGAATGCGCCAACAGCGCCGATTTCCGTGAAGGCATTACTGCATTCCTGGAGAAACGCAAAGCGAAGTTTACAGGAAAATAAAATTTATTCCGTAAAAGATTCAGGCGTGCAAGATTTCGCAAAACCGTACGTGTTGGGCTTAATCTTTGCGCGCCTTCGCTTTTCCGGTAAAGTTTATTTACAATGAACCAAAATGAACATTTCTTATTATTTACATAAAAAAGAATTGAACAGGGATGACCTTGTTTTCCTTCTCGGCCGTACAGAACCGGAGGAACTTGATCAGCTTTACTGCGCGGCCCGTGAAATGAAAAAGGAATGGGTCGGCAATGTCGATTACTACCGGGGCCTGCTGGAGTTTTCCAACCGCTGCATCAAGAATTGCTGCTATTGCGGTATCCGCAGAGGCAACCGGCAGGTGGGACGGTTTGACACGCCGAAGGAAGATATCCTGGCCATGGCCCTTTGGTGCTATGAGCAGCAGTACGGTTCCATTACGCTGCAATCCGGGGAACGGCAGGACGAGGCCTTCATCGACTACGTAGAGGACCTGTTGCGGGAGATAAAATCGATTGGAAACGGAGCGCTGGGCATCACCCTTTGCGTGGGGGAACAGACCAAAGAAACCTATCAGCGCTGGTACGACGCAGGGGCACACCGTTACCTGCTGCGGATCGAAAGCAGCAATCCGAAACTGTACAAAACGCTGCATCCGCAGGACGGCCATCACAAGTGGGAAGTACGGAAAGCCTGTCTGGACGCATTGGCGGCAATCGGTTACCAGGTAGGTACCGGCGTCATGATCGGTCTCCCCGGGCAGACGCTGGAAGATCTGGCGGACGATATTTTGTTCTATAGAAACCAGAATATTGCCATGATCGGCATGGGGCCTTATGTGGTGCATCACAACACGCCGCTGGGGAAAAAAGTCAGCGAAGCCGGGCTGGACTCGCCGGAAGAAAGGGCGCGCCGTTTGCGCCTGAGCATTAACATGGTGGCGGTAACGCGCCTGTTCTTAAAGGATGTAAATATCGCGGCTACAACTGCGATGCAGACATTGCATCCCCTGGGAAGGGAGATGGCGCTGAAAGCCGGAGCCAATATTTTAATGCCTCTGGTGACACTGCCGCAATTCCGCAATCAGTACCAGCTGTACGATAACAAACCCTGTCTGGAAGACGGACAGGAGCAGTGCCGTAACTGCCTCAGCGCGAGGGTCGCTTCCGTAGGCGACACGGTAGGCTGGGGGCAGTGGGGCGATTCACCGCACTTTTTCAACAATCTGAAATAAAGAAAAATTGGAAGAAAACAGACAGCGCAAAACCGTGTTTTCTTCCAGTTTTTATTTCTTTTTAATCAATAATCAATGCCCGAAAATCGCGATATAGCCCTGTACGAAAATGTACAATACGATCAGGGGCAGCAGATAGGTCAGATAGAACCGCAGCCATTTGGGGAAGGCTACGCCTTTGCCGGTATCCGCTTCTTTGATGAAGTTGTCCCAGCCCCAGCCGTAGCGGCTGGTGCAAAAAGCGAGGTAAATCAGACTGCCCAGAGGCAGCAGGTTGTTGCTGACAATGAAATCTTCCAGATCCAGCACGCCGGTGCCTTTGCCCAGAGGCTGGAAGCTGCTCCAGATATTGAAACCGAAAATGCAGGGCAGGGACAATACGATGATGGCGACTGTTCCCAGCTTGATGACGCTCTTACGCTCCCAGCCGGTCAGGTCGCAAATGCAGGCTACCAGGTTTTCAAACACAGCGATGACAGTGGACATGGCGGCGAAAGTCATGAACAGGAAAAACAGGGTGCCCCAGAATTGCCCGCCCGCCATGTGGTTGAATACGTTGGGCAGGGTGATGAACAGCAGGTTAGGACCTGCACCCGGATCCACATTAAACGCGGAGCAGGCCGGGAAGATGATCAGGCCGCTCATGATGGCCACAAAAGTATCCAGCAGGATGACGTATATGGCTTCGCCGGTGAGGCGTTTTTCCTTGCCGATGTAGCTGCCGAAGATAGCCAGGGCGCCGATGCCCAGGCTCAGGGTAAAGAACGCCTGCCCCATAGCGGCGAAGATGACTTCGTTGGCGCCGTATTTGGCCAGGCGGCTGAAGTCAGGCTGCAGGAAGTAGGCAAGACCGCTTTTCCCACCGGGCAGCGTCACGGAATGGACTGCCAGGGCGATCATTAAGAAGAGCAGGCAGGTCATCATGAATTTGGTAATCCGTTCCACGCCGGCTTCCACGCCCAGATAGCAGACGCCGAAACCGAGGACGACTGTCAGGATCATGTAACCGGTCATGGTAACGGGATCTGTCACAAGACCGCCCAATACTCCGCCGATATCTTTGGCGGCCAGACCCGCGAAGCCTCCGGTGGCCATTTTATACAGATAATAGAACATCCAGCCGGTGATGGTGGTGTAGAACATCATCAGCATGGCGTTGCCAAGGATGCATCCGTACTTGTACAGATGCCATTTCGTGCCTTTGGGTTCCAGTATGTCAAAAGACAGCGAGGCGCTGCGCTTGCTGGCCCGGCCCACGGCGAACTCTGCCACCATGATGGGAAGGCCCAGGATCGCCAGGAAGAATAAGTATATCAGTACGAAGGACGCGCCTCCGTATTTGCCGGTGATGAAAGGAAACCGCCAGACGTTGCCCAAACCGATGGCGCAGCCTGCCGATACAAGTATAAAACCAAGACGGGTTGAAAAAGTTCCGCGTTCCATGATGATACCTCCCGAGACTCCGTAACTGTGACGCTGTTACTGTGTTATCCGTATTATACTATTTTTTATAATTATAGCAAGTTGCAGGGAAAAAAGTAAATACTATCTTGAATTGACTAATGCACATTGTTGTGGTTTAATTATCTATAGATAAATTTCTGCGTTTTTGTGATGATTTCTAGCTTCATGGGGACGGCAGAAGAAATAAACAGTGTTTTTTAAAACTGGTTATTTGTAATTCAAGGAGGAATTAAAATGGGTTTTTGCAGTGAATTTAAGGAATTTGCGGTACGCGGTAATGTAGTGGATATGGCAGTTGGCGTTGTTATCGGCGGCGCCTTCGGCAAAATCGTTACTTCTTTTGTGAACGACATCGTGATGCCCCCGTTAGGCAAGCTGGTCGGTGATGTGGATTTCTCCAACCTGTACATCAACCTGACAGACAAACAGTTTGCGAACCTGGCAGAAGCCAAAAAGGCTGGCGCGGCTGTTATCGCCTACGGTTCCTTCATTAATACGGTCATCGATTTCCTGTTGGTTGCGCTGGCGGTTTTCATCGTCATCAAACAGATCAACCGGATGCGCAAACCGGCGGAAGAACCGGCTCCGGCCCGTACCTGCCCGTACTGCAAGAGCGAGATCGCGGACGACGCTACCCGCTGCCCGCACTGCACCAGCCAGCTGGACTGATGCTGCCTGCATAAACTGTTTTTATATGGGAACAATTGCCTGACGGGCTGTTGCACGTTTTTGAAACATATAATTAATGGGAAGTATGAAGAACAGAATCGCAATGTATATGCTGCTGGCCCTGCTTGCTGCAGGGCTGGTTTTTTGTGGTACTGCCGTCGCGGCGAACCTGGTGCGGGCCACCAGTCCCAGGGTAAAGACCATGGGCCGCTGGATCCCGGCTGATAACGGATGCCTGCATGCAGGCAGGGGCGCGGTAATTGCTTCTGTGGAATTTGAAGGAACCGGCGTTCAGGCGCAGATGTTCAGCGATTCACGGGGTGATGTATGGTGGCTTAAGAAACTGGATGACGGGCCGCTGCTCCGTTTCAAATCCCAAATGGGCATCAATGATCTGTACGCGGATCTTCCGTATGGGAAGCATACGCTGACCATCATCCGGGAAACGGAAGGCATGCGCGGCGTCACCATACTGCGCGGTTTTTATTTTACGGATGAAAAAGAAACCGCGGACAGCGGTGAGGGGGCTGCCGGTGACCAGGCTGCCGTAACGGTTGATGCCGAAAAGACGAACGTTGAAAAGGACTGCGCGGAAATAAGCAACGCTGGTAAAAGTAACGTTGAAAAGGGCAGTAATGGAACAGGCAAAGCCGAAAAGAAGCAAATCAAAAAACGTAATTCTGAAAATAAGAACGCGATCGTCAGCAAAAAAGTAAAAGACGGACCGGAAGATTCCCCGGTCCTGCAGGTTCCCCGCCGGAGGTGTATTGAAATCATCGGGGATTCCGTAGCGGCCGGAGCGTTCATCTATCCTGAAGGAGACTATTTCCAGAGGGAAAGCGGTTATATGGCCTTCGGTCCCCGCCTGGCGCGGATGCTGAACGCGGACTGGAGCTGTGTGGCATCTTCCGGGGAAGGCGCCGTGCGCAATAACGAAGAGAAAGCCCCCTATAACGCAAAACACGCGGATGAGCAGATCGAACGGGCTTTCTACACACAGAAAGAACCGCGCTGGAACAGCGGGATGGACGATCCGGACCTTGTGATCCTGGCATATGGGGAAAATGATTTCAATGATACCGCGCACCGCCCGTCTGACAGCTATTTCAAAGAGCAGTATAAAAAACTGATTCTGAAATTGCGGAAGTTCAGGCCTGATTCCGTCATCTTCTGTATGACACCTGCCAACATTGTTACCAGTCGTCAGGCGGTTCCGGGGATGAGCGGCGCTGTGTCTGAACTGCGTGCTGAGGGAGACACAAAAGTGTATTTCATTGACCTGAACGAACAGGGGCAGTTGCTGGACCAGTCAGACTTCCTGGACGGGGTGCATCCCCTGGGCAGCGGGCATGAAAAGATGGCCCGGTTTCTTCTGGAAAAGGTCCGTACTATTCTGGACTGGAAATGACGGCTGTATCGGTTCTGACCGGTCCAGATCCACCTGACCTTAGCATCGTCATCTCTCTAACTTGACAAAAAATGAAAAGGATTTTAATATATTCCTATCGGATGGGTATAATTTAGGAAAGTGCTGAAAAGCTTGTCCCGGTGACGTTTTTACAGGCGCTTCCCTGAACCACATACGACAGATTTATTTTGTGAAGGAGTGGGAAACATGAAAAAATTTATTTACGGTATTCTGTCTGTAGCAATGGCATCCATGCTGATGCTGGGTTGCGGCGGTGACGGCGGAAAAAAGGCTGCAACGGATGCTCCCAAAGACGGCGGCAAAAAAGTCGTTGTAAAAGTCGGGGCGACCCCGGTGCCCCATGCGGAACTGCTGAATTTCGTAAAACCGCAGCTGGCCAAGGAAGGGGTAGACCTGCAGGTCATCGAGTTTACGGATTATGTAAAACCCAACCTGTCCCTTTCGGATAAGGAACTGGACGCCAACTTCTTCCAGCATGTTCCGTTCCTGGAGAAAACCTGCCAGGAACGCAACCTGAAACTGACGGTGCTGGATAAGGTCCATATCGAACCCATGGGCTGCTATTCCAAGAAGTTCAAAGACATCAAATCCCTGCCCAACGGTGCCAAAGTGGCAATCCCCAACGATCCGACCAACGGCGGCCGCAGCCTGATGCTTCTGGAAGCAGCAGGCCTGCTGAAACTGAAAGACGGAAAGGGCATTACCGCAACGCCTAACGATCTGGCAGCGAACCCCAAAAACCTGAAGATCATTGAAGTGGAAAGCGCTACGCTGCCCCGTGCCCTGGACGACACCGACCTGGCGGTCATCAACTCCAACTTTGCCATGGAAGCTAAGCTGAACCCGGTGAAAGATTCCCTGTTCATTGAAAAGGATTCCCCGTACGCGAACGTTATCGCGGTACGCACCGGCGACGAGAAACGCCCTGAACTGGTGAAACTGGCCAAGGCCCTGAAGACCCCCGAAGTGAAGAAATTCATTGAAGACAAATACAAAGGCGCGGTCGTTCCTGCGTTCTGATAACAGACATTAAAAGGAAGTGCTGATCGTTCAGCACTTCCTTTACTTTTTTTTATGAATATGATAAAATGAAATGCGAACAGTTGTTTTGATGATTTGTAAGATAATGAGGCGACGACTATGGAACAGGCAGGCATTTTTGACGACCTTGTGAGCCAGCCCCTGGCCGCCCGTATGCGGCCGGAAACAATAGATGAATACGTTGGGCAGGAGCATCTGTTGGGCAGGGGCAGGGTGCTGCGCCGCATGATCGAGCAGGACCGGATCTCCTCCATGATTTTCTGGGGCCCGCCCGGTGTGGGGAAGACTACGCTGGCCCAGATCATCGCGCGGATGACCCGGTCGGTGTTCATTAATTTTTCTGCCGTAACCAGCGGTATCAAAGAAATCCGTATCGTCATGGAAAAAGCGGAAAAGAACCGGCAGATTGGCCAGCGTACCATCGTGTTTGTGGACGAGATCCACCGTTTCAATAAAGCCCAGCAGGACGCGTTTCTTCCCTTTGTGGAGAAAGGCAGTATTATCCTTATCGGCGCAACTACCGAAAACCCGTCCTTTGAAGTCAACGGCGCGTTGCTGTCACGCTGCCGCGTGTTCGTGCTGCAGCCCCTGTCGGCGGATGATCTGCTGAAGATGCTGAAGCACGCCCTGCAAAGCCCCAAAGGCTTCGGTGGGCAGAAAATCGAAATTTCGGATGATCTGCTGAACTTAATCGCCAATTTTGCCAACGGTGACGCCCGGTCAGCCCTTTCCACCCTGGAGATGGTGATACTGAACGGGGACATGCAGGGTGATACAGTCGTTGTAACCAAAGAGATACTGGAGCAGTGCATTTCCAAAAAATCGCTGCTTTACGATAAAAACGGGGAAGAGCATTACAATTTGATCTCCGCGCTGCACAAAAGCATGCGCAACTCCGATCCGGACGCGGCGGTGTACTGGCTGGCCCGGATGCTGGAAGCAGGGGAGGATCCCCTGTATGTGGCGCGCCGGGTGACACGGTTCGCCAGCGAGGACGTGGGCATGGCGGATCCCAAAGCTCTGGAAATCGCCGTGGCCGCCTATCAGGCCTGTCACTTTATCGGCATGCCGGAATGCACGGTGCACCTGACGGAAGCCGTGGTGTACATGTCCCTGGCGCCAAAGTCCAACGCCATGGAAGTGGCCTATAACACAGCGCGGGTGGACGCCCTGAACATGATTGCGGAGCCGGTGCCCCTGGTAATCCGCAACGCGCCGACAAAACTGATGAAGAACCTGAACTATGGCAAAGGCTATCAGTACGCCCACGATACAGAGGATAAACTGACCAATATGCAGTGCCTGCCGGACACCCTGCTGGGGAAGACCTACTATCAGCCCACGGAAGAAGGCTTCGAGGCCCGGTACAAAGAACGGCTGCGGCAGATCAAAGAGTGGAAACGGCAGCACGGGGCGAAAATTTGATCAGAGGGGAACATATAGTATTATGGAATTTCCGGGGAAACGCTTCTTAAAACAGCACAAAATCAGTATTGCGGCGGCTGCCGCATTCGTCATTGTCTGTCTTATTGTTATGCTGGGCCTGGTGCAGGTTGCCAGACGTGGGGCAGCTTTCATCTTTAACCGGGAAATGGAAAAGCAGACCATGCTGCGGGGAACTATAACTGTGGAATCCCTCTTGGCCCATATCACCGGGGATGTTAATTTTGAAAATTTAGTATGGAAAGAACCTGACGGTGACCTGATCCTGCAGATTCCCGAAGGCAGCTTTCAAGTGCGTCTCTGGGACGTTATCACCCGTAATTTTAAAGCAACCTCCATTCAGCAGCTGACATTGAAAAACGCCGTAATTTCCGTACGCTTTAACGAGAATATGCAGGTGGATTTTCTGGATCAGAAAGAACAGACTGTTGCGCAGTCCAAAGAAAAACCGGAAATAAAGCAGGATACGGAAAAGAAAACAAAACAAGATAAGGAAAAGAAGACAGAACAGAATACAAAACAGGATACAAAGCAGGATTCGGAACTGAATCCGGGACTGGAATGGATCGAGGACCACGACTATGTTTATGATGAAGACGGCATCAATTTTGATTTGGGCAGCCGCAGGCTGCGGACAGTAATCGTGTTAGAGGACTGCCGGCTGGAAGCCCGTTACCTGAAACGTCATTATGTATTGAATAATGTTAACATGAAACTGGGATTAGATACGACAGGGATGTCCCATATTGACCTGTCTACCGGCAAATTCGGCGGAACCATGCAGGGTGGCGGCATGTCCATCTACGGCATCATTAATTTTAAACCGGCGGATCCCGAACTGGATATCGATGTTTCGCTGCGGGATGTGGATCCTTCCTCCCTGGGCTTTGGCATGAATGTCCATGATAATATGACGGTAGTGGCCAGAATGGAAGGCCCTGTTACCGGACCAACGGGCCGGGGTACTGTCAAAATGAAAGAGCTGCATATTCCGGCGCTGAATTTTACAGATGTAATCGGTGATGTGAACTATGCCAACGGTCTGTTCCGCTTTACCGACGTGAATGCGAAGGTCTTCGGCGGGAACCTGAAGGCCCGGGGAGATTATCATATCGATAGCCGCGTATACCATATATATGGCAAGGGAACGAAACTGCAGAGTATGCGCGCGTTAAACGATCTGAGCTTCTCCTGCCTGGTGGACCTGAACCTGATGCTGATGTGCAACGGGAATCCCAGAAATATACTGGCCTACGGTGACTTTAAATCCGGGAAAGGACATTACAGCCTCCTTCCTTTTAACAGCCTGGAGGGCCGTTTTACCAACCGCTTCAGAGAATTGCACATTTATAACGCAGTCATCGACACGCCCTTCGGCAGAGTCAGCACGGATGCGTTCAGTATCGTAAACAGTAAGCTGCATCTGGGGAAGATCATTTTGACGGATCAGGATACCGGTAAAAATGTTACGATCCGGGAAGAAGATAAGGTTAAACCGCAAGATCAGCATTATAATCCGGAAGAGAAGCGGGATAAACCAAAAAAGGCAAAGGGCAAACCGAAAGCCAGGAGAGCCTCGAGCTAAGCAAACCGAAAGGTAAGAAAACAGCAAGCTGAGAAAACCGACAGCTAAAGAAGCAGATAGTTGAAAAGGAAAACCTGAGTTACTGGCAGGTGGAATATGTTACATTTACTCTGTGTGCCTTCAGGCTGCACCGTTACAGATGTTTTTTATCAGAAGGCGCTGCAGCAGAAATTTGAAGAAACGGTGCTGGTTGCCTCCTCGGAAGCGCTGGTAGGGAAAACCCGTATGCAGGGCATCCGGGCAGTAACATTCGACGCCCTGGCCAACGCGGTTGCGGAGCAGTGCAGCGCGCAGTTGCGCGACAGGCTCGTCGTACGGAGAATCAGCCGCAAAGCACAGGAACTGATCCTGCAGGATATACTGGACCGGTTGCTGGAGAAAGGCCGGCTTCCGTATTTTGGCAGGCTGGCCGGCAAAAAGGGCTTCGTCCAGTCGGTGGCCTCTATGATGGAACAAATCGGCAGCTGCGGCGCAACGGCGGAAGAAATCGACACCGCCTTCGCCCACTGGGACGGTCGCTCCCCGGCGTACCGGCAGAAAGACCGGGAAATCGCAGAGATTTACAGGGAATATCTTGCTTACCTCATTCAGAACAATATCTATGACATGGCGGGACTTTACCGGGTGGCAGCGGAAGAACTGGCCGCACTGCGGAAAGCCGGCGGCGCCGTAACATGGAAAACCCTTTACTTTACAGGCTTTTACCGGTTTGACGCGTTGCAGCTGACGATCATCCGCCTGCTCAGCCAGACCTGCGACGTATGGATCGCGCTGCCCTATGAATCCGGTCGGCCGGAACTGTACGGGGCGGTGGAGTTCACCTACGGCGACCTGATGCAGTATGCCAAACAGGAACGGCTGCCTGCTGTTCCGGTATCCGGCCGGGCTGCTTCACTGCGTCATATCGTACGGAACCTGCGGAACCCGGGGATGAAGCCGGCTCCTGCGGATCCGGGCATCGAAATCTGGCAGCTGCCCGATGAAAACGAAGAAATGCGGGCGGTGCTGCGGGAGATCAAGCAGCAGCTTCGCGGCCAAACAATAAAACCTTCCGAAATTGCTGTGGTAGTGCGCCGCATGGAAGAATACAGCGGAATACGGGACTTATGTGATGAATACGGGATCCCGATACAGGCAGAAGACAGTGCAGCCCTGGCGGCGAGCCCTGTTTTTCGTTTTGTTGCGGCCATATTGGAAACCGCCTCCCTGTACGGAAGGGAAAAAGCCGAAAGCTGGATTGGTTTTCTGACCCAGCCCCTGCAAAAAATCGTTCTGGAACTGTCTACGGAAACAGTGATACAGCTTGCCGAAACTAACTATTATACAGATTACAGAAAATTCCTGGCAGATGTACTAGAGAAAACAGGCCGCGAAGGACTGCGGCAGCTGTGGCAGGAAATCGAGGCCATCCCGGCGGAAACCACCATACAGGATTACTGCGACATCACCGGCCGTCTCCTGTCCCTGACAGAAATACCGGAAAAAGCGGGACGCCTGTACCGGGAAGGGCAGATAACGCTGGCCGGCTTTAAAAACATGGTCTGCGCCTGCAGGGAGATCTTTTCCCTTCTGCAGAAAATGCCACAGGATTACCGGTTCTGCCGGTCCGCCAGGCAAACGACAGACTGTGCGGGCTTTGCTGAAGCGCTGGCGGATGCGGCCGGCAAGATGTCCTTTTCGCTGCAGCCGGAAAACAGGGAAGGCATCGCCTTCCTGTCCGCGGTCAATCTGGAGGACGCGGTCTTTAAACAGATATATGTCCTGGGACTCCGGGAAAATGAATTTCCTTTTTATAAAGATGAAAACTGGATTTACGATGACAGGGAACGCACTGACCTTGCGGTACTGGGAATTACGCTGCCTTCTTCGGCGGATGGATACGGCGAGGACATCCATTTCTTTATGAACGCCTGCGCCGCAGCCACAGAACGGCTGGTTCTGACCTTTTACGCGGATGAAGAGCATAACGCGTCGCCTTATATCGCGGAGATACTGTCTCTTTTTACCGACCTTAAAGTGCAGGTGAAAACAACGGAAACTGCGGCGGCGGACAGCCTGTCCCGGGAGGAACTGGAACTAGCGCTGGCCAGGGATGGACAGACAGAGGCCCTTAAGAAGCTGGAACCGGGACTGGCAGAGAGTGCCGGCAGTGACCGGAAACGCCTGCAAAAGGCAGCGGGCTGGAACGGCAACCCGGACGACGCAACGCTTTTGCAGCGGATAAGCCGTCAGATTGGCGACCGCTTCAGCGCATCCAAACTGGAAACCTACCGCAGCTGTCCCTTCCAATTTCTGGTTACCTATGTCTGGCAGCAGAAAGCAGCGGAGGCAGCGGGAGAAGATATGGATCCCATGCAGCGGGGCAGTCTGCTGCACAGGGTATTGGAAAAATTTATCGGACGGCATCTGGGAGAAAAACTGCTGCAGGCACAGCATGCGGAACTGCAACAGGAACTGGATGAAATTTTTGATACAGTCTGTCAGGAATACGCGGATAAAGGCTGGCTCTATCCGGGCGATTTCTGGCAGCATGATAAGGAACAGCAGCGGATTCTGCTGCAGCGGTGGCTGCGCAGCGAAATTGCCTACAGTGAGCAGGGGGAATGGCGCCCGGTCTCCACGGAACAGTCCTTCGGCAAAAAGGGTAAGGAAGAGTTCACGCTGGATATTAACGGCCGCCGCATTTATCTGAACGGGAAGATCGACCGCATCGACAGGGCCGGGGACGCTTATTTCATTACGGACTACAAGAGCGGCGACACGCCGAACAAAAAAGCGTTTGCGGATACGGACCTGCAGCTGCCCCTGTATCTCCTTGCAGCAGCAATGCAAAACGGAGGCAACGTTGCCGGCGGCGGCTATTACAGCCTGAAAGACGCGGAACGCAAAGAAAGCTTTATGTTTCCGGCAGCGGCGGATACGGTTCCCTGGAAAACCTTTTCGGAAGCAAAAGACGAAAACGGCACTGCAACAGCCGTTACGGATATGGAAGACCTGCAGGCAACACTGCAGCGCGTACTGGGAGACATGCTGGACCACATGAGGGAAGGCGATTTCAGTCCGACCCCGTCGAAAGACTGCGAGAGAAACTGCCCTGCGGCGGAGATTTGCCGATTTCGTGTACTGACACGGAACCGGGAAGAGGAGGACCCCAATGGCTGAGTTTTCATTAACACCGTCTCAGGACAGGGCGATTCACTGCATCGATACCAATGTGGCGGTGTCGGCAGGCGCCGGCAGCGGTAAAACAAGGGTGCTGGTGCAGCGCTTTCTCTACATCCTCGGTCTGGGGCTCCGGCCGCCGGCAGACACGGTGCTGCCCCGGGAGATCCTGGCCGTAACCTTTACCCGGAAGGCTGCCGCTGAAATGCGCGACAGGATACGTGACGAAATAGAAATAATCTGCAAAGATTGTCAGGAGGAGACGCAACGGATCTACTGGAAGCGACAGCTGAAAGACCTGACCCATGCCCAGATTGGCACGATACACGGCCTGTGCAGCAGTCTCCTGCGGGCCAACCCGGTGGAAAGCGACCTGGATCCTGCATTTACGGTGCTGGAAGAACGGGATCATAACGATTTTCTGGTAACGGAAGTCAGAAACCATCTTCGTCGTCTGCTGCATGAACAGAATCAGGCGGCGGCGCTTCTCTGTGACGAATACGGAAGCCGCAGCCTGCAGGAACAGACCCTCAGTCTTTTGCAGAAAGGATTCTTCTTTGCCAGAGGCGGACTGACTGCAAAATACGACGAGGAACTGGCAAAGATAGTGCAGGAAGCCGGCCGTCTCCGTCATGTTGTAACTCCGGAGTTTCTGACAGCATGTACACCGGGTAACCGGAAAATACTGGAAAATAATGTAGATAATCTGCAGCATGCATTAGAGAATCTTACAAAACAGGAAAACCTGGATTTTCTGCAGTCGTTATGCCAGGGACTAAGCAAAAGAGGCACGAATAAAGAGGAAATTGCCGCCTTAAAAACCGCTCTGGAACGTATCATCGCGTATCCTCTCTGCGTAAGATCCCGGTCACTGGCGCCGTCCTGGGAAGAATATCTCCTGGAGATGCGGGGATATCTGGACAAGAAACTCCGGGAAGCCGGCCTGCTTTCGTTTGACGATCTGGAAGAGAAGGCCCTGGAACTTCTTGAACACCATCCTGATGTGCTGGCGAAGTGCAGAAGGCAGTTCCGGTACATCATGGTGGATGAATTCCAGGATACCAATGAGCGGCAGCGCCAGCTGGTTTACCTTTTGTGTGGCGGGAACAAAGATGAGCTGAAAGACCGCCGCCTCTTTGTAGTGGGGGACGCCAAACAGTCCATCTATCGGTTTCGCGGAGCCGACGTGGGCGTCTTTGCCAGAGTGCGCAACGAAATCGTGAAGAATGGCGGGGAACTGATCCGCCTAAACGATAATTTCCGCACCGTGGAGCCGGTCCTTCAACTTTGCAACGACCTGTTCCCCGGCCTCATGGGCATCGATGAAGAAAAGGACGTATATTACGAGGCGTTAAAAGCTGTCCGTCACAGTGACTGCATACCGGAACTGTTTGTGCAGCATTATAAAGAGGACAATTCTGCGCCGAAAGCCGGCTTGGCGGAAGCCCGGCAGTCGGAAACCGCCTGGCTGGCAAACCGGCTGGCCGAACTGCACCGGGACGGGATCGCCTACGCCGACATGGCCGTCCTGTTACAGAACATGACCCATATTGCCGCTGTTACCGAAGCGCTGCAGAAACGGGCGGTTCCCTATGCCGTGACAGACGGCAGGGGCTTCTTTGAAAGGACGGAGATCCGGGATCTGCTGAACCTGTTCCGTTTTGCCGTCAACCCCCATGACGACCTGAACCTGTCCGCTGTGCTCCGGTCTGTTTACATGGGCATTAGCGATACGCTGCTGACCCGTTTGCACATCGCTCTGGCGGAACTTAATATAGATAAGGCCGCGAAAAACGTGGCGGCCGTATCTCTGTGGGATTTCCTGCTACAGGAACAAGGCAGGAACGGGGAAGATACAACGCTGGCCAGAGCGGTGGCGCTGCTGCGCCCCCTGCCTGCGTCTGCCGCTGTCATGAACCTGCCCGGTTTCTGCCGGGAGATTCGCGGGTTGCTGCATCCGGAAGCGATACTGGCCTTACAGGATAACGGGGAAGAGCAGCTGGCGAACCTGCGCAAGTTTTACCGGATGGCACACGATTTTGCGGCGCAGAAACAGGGTACCGTGCAGGATTTTGCCGCGCGGCTTCAGCAACTGGCGGAAGCAAAGGACCGGGAGGCAGCCGCTACGGTAGTGTCAGAGGGCGCAATCCAGCTGATGACCGTACATAAATCCAAAGGCCTGGAGTTCCCGGTGGTGGCCGTGCCGTTTCTGGACATTTCATCCCGGGCAGATAAGTCGCGTGCGGTCTGGCATCCGGCTCTGGGACTGGGCATTTCCGTGCGGAATCCGGAAGGATCCGTCACAGCGGGACCCCTGCTGAACAAGATTAAAGACGCGAACGCAGAGAATAATCTGGAAGAGAAAAAACGTCTGCTGTACGTGGCCATGACCCGGGCCAAAGACCGGCTGATCCTGACGGGAAGTCTTAAAGAAATCAAGAAGGAGAAATCAGACGCAAAGAACTGGCTGAACTGGCTGAACCTGGGCCTGCCGAAAGATTATACCGGACTGAATCGCACTGATAATAAGGTGAGTGCCACGGTTTCTGTGGAACAACAGGCGGCATCTGCCCCGCCGGAACGCATTTCGGACGGGGAGCTGTCAGGACTGTTGGAAAAGGCGGCAGCCCTGGACTCATTCGGCGGCAAAACCATGACAGAGTTTTCCGCTACTTCCCTGAGAGAATACGATCTCTGTCCCCGCCGTTACTATTACGGAGTCATCGAAAATATACCGCCTTCGGAAGAGCAGGTTCCGGACGCTTTGCCGGAACGAATAACCGATGAAAGACTTGCGGGGGAAAAACAGACTCCGGCAGAACTGCCGTCAACAAACCGCCAACAGGCGGGGAAAGTGTTACCGGCGGATGTGCTGGGAACCCTGGTCCACAAAGTATTGGAAAAATACGCAAGATGGCGAATGCAAAATCAGTACGCTGACGACGGACAGGTATGGCATGATCTGTACGAAAACGCAGTCCGGGAAATCGCCGGCGGCCGTTTTGATCTGGCAGCGGAGGCAGAAGCCATGCTGGAGGCTTATCTGCATTCCGGGTTATATCAGTCCTTTGCCCGGCAGCAGCGGTTTGCGGAATACAGATTCCGGCTGCCCCTGCTGCAGGATGACAGGTATACCTATACGGTCACCGGGATTATCGACGCCGTAGCGGAGCGGGAAAACGGAAACCTGGAAATCATCGATTACAAGTCGGGGAAACCGCCTCAGAAAACTGCTGAGGGAGAGATTGTCTCCCGGGGATACGCCTGGCAGCTGGCGCTGTACAAAATGGCGCTGGAACACACGCTGCGGATCAGGGAGAAGGCAGACTCCGTAACCGGTGAGGAATCTTCGTCCGAAATCATTCACAAACCTTCTTCTAACGTTACGAAAGCCTCGCTGCATCTTAACGTTACGAAAGCCTCGCTGCACTATTTGCGGGACCGGAGCGAATGGACGCTGCCCGGTAAAGACTACCGGCAGGAGATTCTGAAGGTCTGCAGGGATATCGCGGAGAAGAAAACGGAAAAAGATTTCGCCATTAAGACGGAGAACTGTTTCCTGTGCCCCTTTGCCTACATGTGTAAAAAGGACGTCTGAACCGTTTACGAACAAGTTTAGCTGAAAACGGACCTGGCGGACACTGATAAGGGAACCGTTTTTATACAGTTTGGAAATTTTTTGTTAAAACTTTAAGAAAAACGCCTTATACCATATAAAATGTGGTACAATATATATGTGTAAGACTATATATATGGTTGGATACCATATCAAAGGCAAAAACAAAGCGGACACAACTCGTGCAATCACGATAAGTGAAAGCACGAAAATACAAATACGATAAGTGAAAAGACAGGAGTGATCAATATGGCTAACGTATCTCAGGAAACCATGATGTTTAAGAGAAACCGTGAAAAGGCACCGGTTGAACAGACAATCCGTGAAGTCTGCGTGGCGCTGGAAGAAAAAGGCTACAACCCGAAAGACCAGCTGGTAGGCTATCTGCTGTCCGGCGATCCCACGTACATTACAAGCCATAAAGATGCCCGCAACAAGCTGCGCCAGTATGAAAGATATGAACTGGTAGAAGCCTTGCTGGAAAGTTATCTGGCTTCCATTCGATAACAGGCCGGTGAATAGATGAGAAGTATGTCTCTGGATCTGGGCAGCCGTACCATCGGCGTGGCAGTCAGCGACCTGACCGGCCTGATTGCCAACGGGGTGGAAACCATACGCAGGACATCTCCGGAACGGGATTTTTCCAGGATCGGTGAGCTTATCGCCGAATGGGAAGTCGGGGAAATCGTGCTGGGCTACCCGAAAAACATGAACGGGACTATCGGCGAACGGGCGAAGCTCTCTGAAGCCTTTGCGGAAGAGCTGCGCAGCCACTTTGCCGGTGTTGCTGTTGTATTATGGGATGAACGGCTTTCTACGGTAGCGGCGGAACGCGTACTCATCGATGCGGACCTGCAGCGGAAAAAACGGCGCAAAGTCATCGATATGATGGCCGCGGTGGTCATCCTCCAGAACTATCTGGACGGCAAAAACCTGCGCAGCCAAAAGTTCTCTCAATAAAACAAGGTGAAGAAACGTGGAAAGAATTTCTTCAAAGAAAAGAATTATCATGATGGGGGCTCTGGCAGTACTAATTGCCATTGCCCTTGTTATTAAATCAGGCGGCGGTGCGGCTTCACGCATGGCCGAGCAGATGTTGGCCCGGCAGAACGTAGTAGCGGGTACGCTGACCTATGAAAAAATCAATGCCGGTTTTGCCGGCGATGTGGAAATCCGGAACCTTGTTTGGAAAGCGCCTAACGGTGACGTGAAGATGGAGATGCCATTGGCCACGGCTTCCGTTAATTTTTTTGATGCGCTGCGCAAGGGCGCCGGCGTTGGCGCCGTGACCAACATCGTCTTTAACAGGCCGAAGTTTTACGGGGTCTATGAAGAAGGCCAGGGGCTGGATCTGTTAAACCTGCTGAAGCTTGCGGGCCAGGAAAATGCACAGGAAGTGGGGAAAAAACCGGAACAACCGGATAACCCCACCGGTTTCCGGGGCCTGATCGAAGTAAAAGACGGCGAGCTGGATCTGGTATCCAACGGTAAGAAAGTCCGCCTGGACAAGATCAATTCCCAGATGGCCTTTAAACAGTATCCGCTGCTGCGGGCCAGTGCCACGGGCAACAAAGAAAAATGCGACCTGGTCCTGAACATGGATTATGAAAACGGTTCCGCCCGGGTGACCGGGGAAGCTAAAAACGCGCCGGTACCGGATGTGCTGGCCATGTATCCGGACATGAAACATATCAAGGTCACTGACGGTGTCGTTCCTACGGTAAAAATCGCGGCTTCCAAAGACCGGGGCGGGTGGCATATCCGTCTTGACGGGAAACCCCGCAACATGGCCGGCGAGTTCTTCGGTCTGCCTTTTACCGATGGGGAAGGAACCTTTACCGCCGACAGGGACATGGCTGAACTGCAGACGGTCCAGGCTAATGTAAAAGGCATGCCTGTGACCCTGCAGGGCACCATCAAAAGCGGCAGGGGAACGCCGCTTCCCCCTGTGTTCGACCTTTCTTTCTCGGCAAACAATTTCAAAACACAAGCGTTAAGCAAAGGATTGTACCTGGACGATGCAAGCGTCGTATTCTCCGGTAAGGTGACCGGCACCGCCGTGGAACCGAAAATTGAAGGAACCTTCAGCTGCAATTATCTGTACGCGGCTCCGCTGCAAATGAACAGTCTCCACGGGAATTATGTCTGGAATGCCGGCAAACTGGTGCTGCATAAAGCCGAGGCCATGAGCGCCGGGGCAAAAGTTACCCTGGATGGTTTTCTAATTCCTGCAGCAGGGGACTATCAGTTCTCTCTGGTGGGAAACAATCTGGACGCGGCCCAGATGACAGATAACCGGATCACCGGGGTGTTGCGGATGAAGGCCAGGGTTGCCGGCACCGACAGGGCGGATTCCGCTGCAGGCAACGGAGCGTTCGCGTTGGAAAACGGACGGTATTACCACACGGAAGGCAACTTGCGGAGCGAAGAAGTGCGTTACATGGAAGGCAATATCGTCATCCTGAACGGGCAGTTTGGCACAAAAGACGCGGTGATGAAACTGGGGCGCAACAAATACAGCATTGCGGTGGCCGCGGGAGATAAAGACGCAGCGGAGATCCGGATTGGGAAAAAACTGTCTTCTTCTTTGTTTTAAGGCGGGTTAATTCCGCATGAATCATAAATCCATAATTTAGTATTAAGAAGTGTGAAAGATAAGGAGTACGATCATGACAGAAAAAGATGTAGCGGAAGTAATGGAAGAAGAAACCATTGAAACCTACGAATTTACGGATGATGACGGGCAGGATCATTGCTTTGTGGTAGAAAGCAAGTTCAAAGTCGGCAAGGACGACTTTGTCGCCCTGCTGGAAGTGGATCCGGCCATTTTCTCCGAAGAGGAAGAAGAGTGCGGCTGCGGTCATGACCATGCCCATGCACACGTCCATGACGAAGAGTGCGGCTGCGGACACGACCATGAAGAAGAGGACGAGGACGAAGAACCCAACATCATCCTGGCGAAAATCGTGACAGATGCAAACGGGGATGTGGATATCCAGGTTCCCACCGATGAAGAGTTTGAAAAAGCAAGGATTGCCTACGAAGCTTTAGACGCCTGATTTAGTGTTGACGCCATATGTTGCGGAGCAGGAGATGCCTGAGGCAGGCATCACGTTATGCTCCGAAGGCATAGATAACAATTGAAACACCAACGGAGGTAATGGATTTGTTTAAACGACTGATTCCATTATTGCTCGCCTTTACCTTAATGCTGGGACTGGGAGCCTACTGGCTGCTGTATTATACCGGCAACAACACGGAGTTCGCCAGGGGGCACCGCTACCTGGTTACCATTAAACCCGGAATGACCACCGCGGATATTGCCGACCTGCTGCACAAGAAACATCTGGTGAAGACGCCGGAAGCCTTTCGCATGGAAGCGCGGCTGCGTGGTCTGGCCGGAAAGCTGGAAGCCGGCCGGTATGAAATTATCGGCGGTATGTCCAACAGCGAGATCGTAGATATCCTCTCCAAAGGACAGACCTACAGCGTCAAATTTTCGGTGCCGGAAGGGTTCAATGTAGTGAAGACCGGGCGCAAGCTGGAAGCGGAAGGCCTGGGAGACGCCAAGAAGTTTGAGGAAGCGGCCCGGAATTATACGCCCTATCCTTACATGGAGACGAATAACCCGGACGTGATCTTCAAGGCAGAAGGTTTTATTTACCCCACAACCTACCACTTAGATCCGGACATGTCGGAAAAGGACATCCTGGCCCTCATGGTGAGGACCTTTAACGCGGAAATGAACAAAGAAAACATTCCCGCCCAGGCCCGGGAAAAGAACATGGGGCTGCGTGACCTAGTGAATCTGGCGGCCATGGTGGAACTGGAAGCGGTATTTCCGGAGGAGCAGTCCCGCATCGCCGGTGTGTTCCTGAAGCGTCTGCACATCTACATGCCCATACAGTCGGACACGACAATCCAGTATCTGCTGGGCTCTCAGAAAGAAGAAGTAACCATAGCGGATACCAAAATCAAAAGTCCCTACAATACCTACCAGAATCCCGGACTGCCCCCGGGGCCCATCGCCTCGCCGGGCATGAGCGCCATTAAGGCCTGCCTGAATCCGGAAGCAACGGACTATCTGTATTTTGTGGCGGAGAAAGACGGCCATCACCGTTTCACCAAAACCTACGGGGAACACCTGAAGGCCATCGAAGACATACACAAAGACGACAATAAGTAAGAAGGAACGACATGAGAAAGTTTCAGAAGCCGGAGCTGTTAGCTCCGGCAGGAAACATGGAAAAACTCCGCATGGCCCTGTTATATGGGGCTGACGCGGTGTATCTGGGGGGCAAACTTTTCGGGCTCCGTGCTTTTGCCAGCAACTTTTCGGCGGAAGAGATGAAGGAAGCCATCCGTTTTGCCCACAGTTTACAGAAAAAAGTTTATGTTACCGTAAATATTTTTGCCCATAACGAAGATATCAACGCGCTGCCGGATTACCTGCGCAGCCTGCAGGATACGGGGGCGGATGCCCTCTTGATATCGGATCTGGGGGTCTGGTCCGTGGCCCGGGAAGTTCTACCCGGCATGCCGCTGCACGTGAGCACCCAGGCGAACACCAGCAACTGGGCGGCCGTGAAAGCCTGGGAAAATCTGGGCGCCAGCCGTGTGGTGCTGGCCAGGGAGCTTTCTCTTGCGGAAATGAAAGAGATTGGCAGCAAAACAGACGTGGAACTGGAAGCCTTCGTGCACGGAGCCATGTGCATCTCCTATTCGGGGCGGTGCTGGCTCAGCAGTTACCTGACCGGCAGGGACGGGAACCGGGGCGCCTGCGCTCAGGTCTGCCGCTGGGAGTTTGGCCTGAGGGAGAAGAACCGGCCCGGAGAAGTCTACGACGTGGCCGGGGACGAACGGGGTACCTACATCATGAACTCCAAAGATTTATGCCTGCTGGCCTATCTGCCGGAACTGATGCAGGCGGGCATCGGCAGCTTTAAGATCGAAGGGCGGATGAAAAGCGCCCACTACGCCGCCAGCGTGGTCAGCGTATACCGGAGGGCCGTGGACGCCTGTTGGTCTGATCCGGAACATTACACTGTGAAACAGGAATGGCTGGACGAATTGGAAAAAGTTTCCCACCGGCCTTACACCACCGGTTTCGCCCTGGGCAAACCGGATGAAACCGCCCAGAATTATACCACATCCGCCTACCTGCAGAGCCACGAATTCACGGGGCTGGTACGCAGCTGGCAGCAGGGCAGGCTCACCGTAGAACAACGCAACAACATGAAAGCCGGGGAGACGCTGGAAGTGTTCCGCCCGGACGGCAGCCTGGGCACGCTGGTGCTGGAGGAAATGCGAAACGAAGAAGGGGATGCCATTACGGTGGTGCCGCACCCGCAGATGGTCTTCACCTGCAAAGCGGAAGAAGAAATTCCGGTCAATGCGATACTGCGCCGAAGGATGTACTGACGGAATTACGGGATGCCGAGCCATAGGATTACCGCATTGCAAGTCAGGCTTTTTCCACCGCCGAATGCCCTAAATTTAGGGTGGCGCAAATGCCGATAATATGGTAAAATTATCTATCATTAACGTAAAAGCTATATCGTAAAAGAAGGTATGAAAGGTTATGGAACGAATCGGCAGGATTTTCAAATTCATGAAAGAAAACGCCCTTGAATGCATCGTCATCAAGGACGTCTATACAATTCGTTACCTTACCGGTTTTACGGGTGATTCCAGCTTACTCTACGCGGATGACCGGATTGCTGTGCTAATCACGGACGGCCGCTATACCGAGCAGGCCCGCTCGGAACTCAAATACTGCCGGGTGTTGGAATACAAAGCGGACCATAATAACAGTATCTGGGAAGCAGTGGCCGGATTGGCAAGCTCTCATCTGAAGATGGGCTTTGACGGGAATGTGTTTTCGTATGAAGATGCCAGAGTCTTGCGGGAACAGCTGCCGCAAACCGTGGAAATGATCAGTGTGAATCTGCGGGGTCTGCGTCTGGTGAAAGACGAGCGGGAACTGGAAAGTCTCTGGCAGGCTCACAAGATTGCGGACGCCGCTTTTGAACGGCTGTTAAAAGAGATCAAATCGGGCATGACGGAAAAGGAACTGGCAGCCCGCCTGGAATACTACATGCGCAGCCTGGGTTCGGAAGGTGTTTCCTTCGACACCATCGTGGCTTCGGGCCATCGCAGCGCGCTGCCCCACGGGGCGCCCACGGACAAGTCCATTGAAGTAGGGGACTTTGTCACCTTCGATTTCGGAGCCATGTACAACGGTTACCATTCGGACACCACCCGCACCATCGTGATGGGGATGGCCAATTCCTGGCACCGGGAAATCTACACGGTGGTACAGGAAGCCCAGTACCGGGGCATGAAAGCTGCCAGGCCGGGAATCACCGGCAAAGAACTGGACGCAGAGATTCGCGAATATATCGAATCACGGGGCTACGGCCGGTACTTTACCCACGGGCTGGGACACGGCGTAGGCCTTGAGATCCATGAGCTGCCCAACATCAACAAGCGGGGCGACATCAAGCTGCAGGAAGGCATGGTGTTCAGCATCGAGCCCGGCATTTACATCCAGGGCCGGGGCGGCGTGCGCATCGAAGACACCGTGGTGCTGACCCGGGAAGGAGCCCGCAGTCTCACAGCCCTCAAGAAAACCTTGACGGAAATTGTGTAAAAAGTTAAGATAGTACATGATTAATTTTTAAATAATTATTTTGATAAACTGATTTTATCAGAGACACAGGAGGATGTATTTATGGTATCTACCAACGAATTCAAAACCGGTCTGACTGTCACCATCGACAATGACCCCTGGCAGGTAGTGGAATTCCAGCATGTTAAACCCGGCAAAGGCGCCGCCTTCGTACGGGCCAAAATGCGCAACCTGTCCACCGGCGCTGTAGTAGAGCGCACCTTCAATGCAGGTGAACGCCTGCCCAAAGCCAACATTGAACGCCGCATTATGCAGTACCTGTACGAAAGCGACGGCAGCTTCGTGTTCATGGACAACGACACCTACGAACAGACCGAGCTTACCAAAGAACAGATCGGCAACGGCATCAACTTCCTGAAAGAGAACATGGATGTCAAAGTTATTTCCTACCAGAACCGCATCCTGGGCGTGGAACTGCCCAACACCGTAGAGCTGGTAGTTGTTAAGACCGAACCGGGCATCCGCGGCGATACCGCTACCGGCGGAAGCAAACCCGCTACCATGGATACCGGCTACATCGTAAAAGTGCCTCTGTTCATCAACGAAGGGGATCATCTGCTGATCGATACCCGCAGCGGCGACTACATCCAGAGAGCATAAAGGTTAGATGAAGGGTAAGACCCGTCTCACCTGGGGGCAAGACCTGTCTTACCGCAGCGCACTGCCGCGCGTTACGGCGCAGCCGGCCGTGCCTGTATCACGCCACAAACGAATACAGAAAAGGACTTCTGTCACGGAAGTCCTTTTCTTATTGGGATTTTACGCTGTTTTCTTTAATTTTTATGCAAGGTATGGTATAATAATACATAATCTGAAAATGGGAATTTGTTTGTATTTTCGCGGCTTCGCGGGGAGGTACAGATGGCGGAACAAGACATAAAAAAATATCCTAACCAGCCAGAAAACGATCCTTCCGCTGCTGAAGAAGAAGAAGATCTGGGCTATGTGGAACTGGCGGACGAAGTAATCGCTATCGTAGCCAGTCTGGCCGCACTGGACGTTCCGGGCGTGGTCAGCATGAGCACGGGCTTCCGGGAAGGGATCAGTAACTTCCTGGGGAAAAAAAGCCTGGCCAAAGGCGTCCGCGTGAAAGTTACAGGACGCAGCTGCCGCATCGCCGTCTACGTCACGGTAGAATACGGCTGCGTCATACCGGAAGTGGCCATGAAGCTCCAGAAAAAAGTAAAAAGCGCGGTAGATGAAATGACGGAATATACGGCTGAGTTTGTGGATGTACACATCGAAGGTGTGAAACGCAGAGAAAAAAGCGAGCTGGAAATCAGCTTCAATAACCCGGATGAAAACCGGGCGGGAACAATTTTCTAGACACGTCCCGGTAAAGGATGGGCAAAGCAGACGTCCGGATTCCCAGGGCAGCTGCGGCTGGGACTGGTGGATCCGCCAAGGCATATCATGTTATAAGGAGTGGAACATATGGGCATAACAGACCGAGTTATACTAACTTTATACACAATCGTCATGGCGGCCATTGCCGTCGTCCTGATTCTGATCACGTTAGGGATCCTTCCCGTGGACTATTTTATTTCGGAGATTGCCGCGCTGCCGGGAAACTGGGAGTATGCCGCAGGCGGCGCAGTCATTTTGCTGATCAGCGTACGGCTGCTGATGGCGGGCATCGGCCTGCTGGGCGACGACAGCACCCTGACCCTGGCCGATGCGGATACGGGGAAGACCGTCGTTTCCAAACGGGCGCTTGAAGATTATATCGCCGATATTGCCCAGGAAGTTTACGGAATTTACGGCGTGAAAGTGGCGGTGACCATGGAAGACAAGGATACCATCGACGCCCGTATCAAAGCCTCCCTGGAACCCGGCGTCAACGTGTTTGAAATCACGGAAGAAGTTAAAGACAACGTGAAAGAGACCATCAAAAAAGTGGTGGGTCTGGAAGTGAAAAACATTGAAATGAAGTTTAAGAAGATCAAGAGCAACGGCAAGGAAAAAGTCTGATAAGGGGGGACAGCGATGTTTAAAGACATATTCACAGACATCTGGCTTAATTATCGCGGCCGCTTCTTATGCTCACTGACCGGGGTGCTGATCGCCTCGCTGTTTCTCACCATCGGTTTCTGGCGGACGCTGTTCTTGCTGCTGTTCACCGGCGGAGGCTTTTTTATCGGCTACAAGCTTGATAAAAAAGAAGACCTGGCAGAGTGGCTGGACCGGCTGCTGCCGCCGGGCTATCATAAATAGCAGGCCCGCATGAGCGGAAAAAGCAAAACACAACAGACTGTCGGAGGAAGGACAGGCTGTCGGTACTGAACGGAGGATACGATCACATGATTCGCAGAGTCGCCAGGGAAATGGTGTTGCAGAGTTTGTTCCAGATGGATTTCACCCAGGCGGAACCGGCGGAAGCGCTGGCCATCGCGCTGGAAGTCCAGCAGGATGAGGAAAAGAGTGAAGAGGCTGAAAAGGCCGTAGCATACGCGGAAAAGGTTTTAAAAGGCACCGCGGAAAAACTGCCGGAAATCGACGCGCTGATCGGCAAATACGCCATCAACTGGGAAGTGAAGCGCATGCCCGGCATTGACCGCAACATTTTGCGCATGGCCATTTATGAAATGCGCTTCGGGGAAGAAAAAGTGCCCGTGAATGTGGCCGTCAACGAAGCGGTGGAACTGGCCAAACAGTTCGGCACCGAAAAGTCGGCCCGGTTCATCAACGGCGTCCTGGGAAAATTGATGCGGGAAGAAAAATAGAGAAAGCAGCACAGCATGACAGAAGAAGTTTATCTTGGTATCGATACCAGCTGCTACACCACGTCCCTGTTTTTTATGGACAGGGAGGGGCATGCGGCAGCGGAAACCAGGCGAATCTTAAAAGTGAAACCGGGAGGCTGCGGGCTGCAGCAGTCGGAGATGCTCTACCAGCATACCCGCAATCTGCCGGAGCTGATGGAAGAAGCCGCACGGGGGCACAGTTTCACCGTACGGGGCATCGGCGTATCCGCCCGTCCCCGCCCGCGGGAAGACTCCTATATGCCGGCGTTCCTGGCCGGGCTGGGCTTTGCCCGGTCGCTGGCTGCGCTGTACGGCATCCCATTATGGCAGATCAGTCATCAGGAGAACCACCTGGAAGCAGCACTGTGGTCTGCCAACGGTCCCGATGCGGACCGCTTTCTCTTTTTACACGCGTCGGGAGGAACCACCGATCTGTTACTGGCGGAGAAGGAAAACGCTGCCTACAGACTGACGGAAATCGGCGGCAGCCTGGATCTCCATGCCGGCCAGTTTGTGGACCGGGTGGGAGTAGCCCTGGGACTGGGTTTCCCGGCGGGACCGGCCCTGGAACAGTTAGCGGAACAGCACACGGAAATCCCGGAAATCCCGGTTTCCGTGCATAAAACAAAAGTCAGTCTTTCCGGCCCCTGCACCTGGGTGCTGCGGGCAATAGAGAAAGCGAAACCAGAAACGGAAGAAAGTCCGATCGCAGCCGCCAACCTGGCTGCCGGTGTGCAGTGGGGACTGGCGGAAACCTTTGTCCGCATGATCCGGAATGGGGCGGCGGAACACCACGTAAAACATGTGATCCTTGCGGGGGGCGTCTGCGCCAACCGGTGGATCCGTAACCATATCGTTGAAAAGCTGGCGAAGCGGGGCATCCGGGTGTGGATGCCGGACAACCACTACAGCGGCGACAACGCGTCAGGCTGCGCGGCCTACGCGCAGCGGCAGGGCGAAGGGCAGCACTGAATAACCGGAGATGGAAACAGAAGCGCTTAACCCTGCGCCTGCCCCTGCCATACGCAACACGATGAAAACGCGCATCACTTCAGGAGAGCATCATGGCTGAAGTCCATACCTACACCGTCACGGAAATGAACCGCCTGATCAAAAAACTGGTCGAAGGCAGCGGCCAGGTGGCCCATGTGCAGGTCCGTGGCGAAATCAGCAACTTCAAACGCTATCCTTCCGGGCACTGCTACTTTTCCTTAAAAGACGCAGGCAGTGTGCTGAAATGCGTCATGTTCCAGCGTCAGGCCCGGCAGCTGCTGCGCTATCCCGACAACGGGGACACCGTGGTGGCCATCGGCAGCATCAGCGTCTATGAACCCAACGGCGTGTACCAGCTGTACGCGGACATGCTGATTGAGGAAGGCATCGGCAGCCTGATGCTGGCTTATGAAAAACTGAAGAAGAAACTGGAAGAGGAGGGCCTCTTCGCGGAAGAAAGAAAGAAACCAATCCCGGCCCACCCGAAAACCGTGGGCATCATAACCTCTCCGGCAGGAGCGGCGGTGCGGGATGTCATAAAAGTGGCACGGCGCCGGGATCCCGGGGTGAAGTTGCTGCTGTACCCGGTTCAGGTACAGGGAAAACCGGCGGCAGGGGACATCGCCCACGCCATACGTTTCATGAATAAACACCGGCTGGCGGACGTGCTCATCGTCGGCCGCGGCGGCGGCTCCATGGAAGACCTGTGGGCATTTAACGAAGAAATCGTGGTACGGGCAGTGGCGGCTTCGGAAATTCCCGTCATCTCTGCCGTCGGTCACGAAACAGACGTTACCTTAAGCGACTTTGCCGCGGACAAACGGGCGGCCACGCCGTCCCAGGCAGCGGAGCTGGCCGTGGAAGATACCCGGCAGCTGCGGCGGCAGGTGCTGGACCGGCAGGCGCGGCTGGAAATAGCTATAAACCACATGCTGCAACAGCGCACAGAAACCCTGCGGCGGCTGATGAAAAGCCGCATGTTGCATGACCCCCTCCGCATTACGGACAGGGCGGCGGAACGGCTGGACATGGTTCTCATGCGCATGCAGCAGACCCTGCCACGGCGCCTGGAAAACCGGGAACTGCGCCTGCAGCAGGCTATGAAAGCTTTGCAGCATCCGGAAAAGCTTCTGCTTGAGCCGGAACGCAGACTGCAGCAGGCTATGAAGACACTGCAATATCCGGAACGGCTGCTGATCAAACCGGAACAGCGGGTGGAAGCAGCCCTGAAAGCCCTGCACAAACAAAAGAAACTCTGGGAACATTACGAGAACCGGTATCAGAACGCGTGGAACCGATTTACCGCCCTGGCCAAAAACCTGACCGTGAGCCATGAGCAGAGACTGGCTCTGGCAACCGGACATCTGGACGCGGTAAGCCCCCTGAAAATCCTTTCCAGAGGATATTCCGTCACCGCCAACGGGCAGAGACAAATCATCAAATCTGTACAGGATTTACATTGGGGCGAAGAAATCCGCACGAGGCTCTGTGATGGGGAAGTGTATTCCGTAATCCAGCAGATCGATTTTGACGATAAGAATGCCCAGTAGATGCAGCATATGTAGTAAAGAAAGGCGTGAAGAATATGGCAGCGAAAAAGACCTCTAAGAACATAAAGTTTGAAGAAGCCCTGGCGGAATTGGAAGCGGCGGTAGAAAAGCTGGAAAGCGGCGATCTGCCTCTGGAAGAAGCCATCGCGGAATTCCAGAAAGGCACGGAGCTGAGCAAAATCTGCCTGGAAAAACTGAACAAAGCTAAGGCGGCCGTGCAGAAACTGGAAGTGAACCCCGTCAACGACGAGGATTTTCATACAGAAGAGTTCGAAGAACCGGAAGATTCGGAAGAAGAGTAAGAATAGCCGGCGCTTTTTGTGAATGACCGCGTCAATGTCTCTCGTCGTAGTACCACTACATCTGCGAGTCATTTCCTTGTCCTTCGCAAAAATCCCCCGGCAATACTACATAAAGTAAAATCCGCACAGGAGGAACAGATGGACTTTCAACAGTACTATGAAAGCAGAAAGAAATTAGTTAACAACTTTTTAGAGAAACGCATGGAAAAACGGGGCATCTCCAACGTGGACGATGCCATGAAATACAGCCTGCTGGCAGGCGGCAAACGCCTGCGCCCCATCATGCTGATGGCTACGGCGGAAGCGGTGGGAGCCAACGGCTATGATTTCCTGCCCGCTGCCTGCGGACTGGAGATGATCCACACCTATTCCCTGATCCACGACGACCTGCCCTGCATGGACAACGACGATTACCGCAGGGGCCGCCTCACCAACCACAAGGTTTTCGGCGAGGCCATGGCCGTACTGGCAGGGGACGGTCTGCTTACCCTGGCCTTTGAAGTGATGCTGGAGCAGCGGAACGTGAAACCTTCTACCTTAGTGGAAGTGGTTCACGAAACCGCCATGTGCGCCGGTAACTTCGGCATGGTAGGGGGACAGGCCCTGGATCTGGACGCAGAAAACCGGCAGATCAGCGCCAAAGAATTAAAGACGCTGCACGAAGGCAAAACCGGAGCCATGTTCATCGCAGCCGTGCGGGGCGGCGCCCACCTGGCGGGAGCCACTGACGAACAGCTGCTGGCTCTGACGCATTTCGCGGAACTGATCGGCCTGGCCTTCCAGATTGAAGACGACATCCTGGACGTAACCAGCACTGAGGAAGAACTGGGAAAACCCATCGGCAGCGACGAGAAAAACAACAAGTCCACCTATGTATCTCTCTTCGGACTGGAAACAGCCCGGAAGATGGCGGACGACACCACGAAGGAAGCCCTGGCCTGTCTGGACAGCTTCGGGGAAAAGGCGGAACCTTTACGGGAAATCGCCAGACTCATGACCAACCGGAAAAACTGAGCGCGCGTAAGCGCCTGTAACTGCGGCGCCGAACATTTTACATTCACCGCGCGTTGCAAGCACCACCATACATGCGGTGTAATCCGCAGGCGGACGCAAACGCAACACCCACCCATTTACATTACTCTCACAACGCAACACACGAAATCACGGAAAGGCAAAACGGAATGTCTGAGAATAAAATTCTGGACAGAGTCAACAGCCCGCTGGACCTTAAAACTCTCACACTGAAAGAAATGAACAGGCTGGCGGAGGAAATCCGGCAGCTGCTCATCGAAGTTGTGTCCAAAAACGGCGGGCACCTGGCTCCCAATCTGGGCGTGGTGGAACTGACCATCGCCCTCCACCGGGTCTTTGACTCTCCCCGGGACAAATTCATCTTTGATGTAGGGCATCAGGCCTACATCCACAAAATCATAACCGGACGCAAGGAAGCATTTCCCACCCTTCGCACATACAAAGGCCTGTCAGGCTTTCCCAAACGACAGGAAAGCGAACACGACGCCTTCGGTGTGGGCCATTCTTCCACGTCTGTCTCCGCGGCGGACGGCATCGCGGCCGCCCGGGACCTGAAAGGGGAAAATTACCATGTGGTAGCCATCATCGGGGACGGCGCCATGACCGGCGGTATGTCCTTTGAGGCCCTGAACCACATAGGGGACACCGGGCGAAGGATCATCATCATCCTTAACGATAACGAGATGTCCATTTCCAAAAACGTGGGGGCCATGTCACAGTACCTGTACCAGCTGCGTACCGGCGAGACCTACAACAAACTGAAGCACAATCTGGAAAACTGGCTGGGCGACATGAAGCACGGCGACGATGTGCTGGAAGTCATCGACCGGGTGAAAGGCGGGGTGAAATACCTGGTATCCCCCGGTTCCATATTCGAATACCTGGGCATCAAATACTTCGGCCCCGTGGACGGCCATGATATCGAAGCGTTGCTGCCCATGCTGACGGCAGCCAAACGGGAAGAGGGCCCTGTCCTGATCCATGTGGTCACCAAAAAAGGCAAAGGCTACACTCCCGCGGAAGAGAGGCCCAACGAATTCCACGGAACGGGACCTTTCGATATTGCTACCGGCAAGAAAATCACCAAACCCGGCGCGCCGCCTACCTATACCAGCGTCTTCGGAAAAACCCTGGTGGAACTGGCGGAGAAAGATAAATCTATCGTGGCCATCACGGCAGCCATGCCGGAAGGGACCGGCACCAACCTGTTTGCCCAACGCTTCCCGGACCGCTTCTTCGACGTGGGCATCGCGGAACAGCACGCGGTGACCTTCGCGGCGGGGCTGGCCACGGAAGGCATAAAACCGGTCACGGCAATTTACTCCACCTTCATGCAGCGGGCATACGACCAGGTGGTCCATGACATCTGCATGCAGAATCTGCCGGTGAAACTGTGCATGGACCGGGCCGGTCTGGTAGGGGACGACGGCTACACCCACCACGGGGTCTTCGATTACGCCTACCTGATTCCCCTGCCCAACATGACGGTGATGGCTCCCAAAGATGAGAACGAGCTGCGGCACATGCTGCTTACGGCCATGGAATACAACGCAGGACCCATCTCTCTGCGTTACCCCAGAGGCAGCGGCGTAGGCGTGAATCTCAGCGAACCGCTGCACACACTGCCCATCGGCAAAGCGGAAACCCTGCGGGAGGGGAGGGACCTGACCATCTGGGCCATCGGCAGCATGGTGGCGGAAGCGGAAAAAACCGCGGACCTGCTGCAGGCAAAAGGCATCAGCGCCGGCGTGGTGAACATGCGCTTCGCCAAACCGCTGGATGAAGACCTGCTTTGTGAAAACGCGGCCAAAACCCACCGCATCGTCACCATGGAAGAAGGCGTGCTGAAAGGCGGTGTCGGGGACGCGGTGATGGAAACCCTGAACCGGTATGGTCAGATGCATATGACCGCCGTGCTGCCCTTTGGCATTCCGGATGAGTTCATCTCCCAGGGTGATAAAAAGCTGTTGATGCATGACATCGGACTGACACCGGAGCAGATGGCGGAGAAAATCTCCCATTGGATGTAGAAGCGATCACCGCATACAAAGCGGTTTGAAGACGTAAAGCGCTTGCATCTCTGAATACAAATACAGCAACAAGAAAGAAACATATGGAAAAAGCAAAAAAGATCCGTCTCGACACCTATCTCGTAGAACAGGGCCTCTTCGAAAGCCGGGCCCGGGCCCAGGCGGCCATCATGGCAGGACAGGTGCTGGTGGACGAACAGAAAATAGACAAACCCGGTACCTCCGTGAAAGCGGAAGCAAAAATACGCCTTCTGGGGGACCAGCTGAAATATGTAAGCCGGGGCGGGCTGAAACTGGAAAAAGCCCTGCAGGTGTTCCCCGTAACCGTCGCCGGCAAGGTGATGGCGGACATCGGCGCTTCCACCGGGGGCTTCACGGACTGCGCCCTGCAGAACGGGGCCAGCAAAGTCTACGCTATCGATGTAGGCTACGGCCAGCTGGCCTGGAAGCTGCGGAACGACCCCCGGGTCATCAACATGGAGCGGACCAACGCCCGCGCCCTGGACGAACACAGCCTGCCGGAACCAATCGACGCCGCAAGCATTGACGTGGCTTTCATCTCGCTGGACAAGATCCTGCCGGCGGTGAAAAAACTGCTGGCGCCCGGCGCCTTCGTCCTTGCCCTCGTCAAACCCCAGTTTGAAGCCGGCAAGGAACACATCGGCAAAAAAGGCGTGGTGCGGGACCCGGAAGTGCACAAGGAAGTCATCCGGCGCATCATAGGCCTGGCCGGAGAAGAAGGCTTCGGCATCGGCGGTCTGGACTTCTCTCCGGTGAAAGGACCGGAAGGGAACATCGAGTACCTGCTGTACCTGACTGCGGCCCCCCAGCAAAATACAGTTCCGGACATCGATGCCGTCGTAGCGGCATCCCATGCGGAGCTTGATAAGTAAAGGAAGTAATAATGAATAACGTACGTCTGGGAATTTTTCCCAACATGAGCATTGTTAAAGTACGGATCCACTTTGAAGCCATCCTGGACCTGTGCCGCCAGTTCCATTTTACGGTGGTGGCGCCGGAATCAATTGCGAAAATGTATAACCTGGAGACCTTCGCCGGGCGCAACTCCCAGCTGACCGCGGCGGTTTCCCTGGGCGGGGACGGTACCTTCCTCCGCATGGCCCGGGACATGGTGAAGATCAACGTGCCGGTCTTCGGCGTGAACTTCGGTCATCTGGGTTTCCTTGCCGAGATCGAATTCGAAACCCTGACGCAGGCATTCCAGCTGCTGTCAGACGGCAGATACACCATCGAAAAACGCTGCCTGCTGCAGGCCCAGACTTTTGCGGAAGGGAAAAAGGTTCCCCACAGCGAGCTGGCCATCAACGAATTTGTGGCCGCCCGCAGCAACCTTTCTACCACGAACCATATCGAACTGTATATCAACGGCAAGCCATCCGCGCGTTACGCGGCGGACGGGCTCATCGTAGGCACTGCCACCGGCTCCACCGCGTACTCCTTGTCTGCGGGAGGACCCCTGGTACAGCCGGGCATGGACGTGATGATCATCACACCCATCTGCGCCCACTCCCTGGCAACCCGGCCTCTGGTCATCCCGGCCACGGAAGAAGTTGAGATCCGCCTGCTGCCCCGGAACACCGCCCCCATGGCGCTGTCCGCCGACGGGATACCTGTCTGCGAAATCGGCATGAAGGATGTGGTGCGGATCACCAAGAACCGGCAGTTTTTAAGGCTGATGCGCCTGACTGACAAGAGTTATTATGAGACGTGGCAGGAAAAACTGATCCACGACCTGTAATTTATTGAACTTCCATACGAGGAGGATATTTCATGAGCAAACAGGAACGTCACCAGATGATACGGAATCTGGTGGAGACACGCAACATCGAGACCCAGGAAGATCTGGCCAGGGCCCTGCAGGAAAGCGGTATGCAGGTGACGCAGGCTACGGTGTCCCGTGATATAAAGGAACTGATGCTTGTAAAAGTTTCCGACATGCGGGGCGGCTACCGCTACGCCTTTCCAAGGGAACGCAGCCACATTATGTCTTCCGAACAGCTGGAACGGCTGATCCGCAATTCCGTGATTTCAGTGCAGGCAGGGGGCAACCTGGTGGTACTCCACACCCTGCCGGGAACGGCCCAGGGCGTAGCCTTCGCCATTGACAGCATGAAATGGATCGGGGTCATGGGTACCGTGGCAGGCGACGACACCATCTTCGTGGCTATCGAACGGCCGGAGATTGCGGAGGAGCTCACGTCTTACTTCCGGTTCCGGGACGAAGCGGAAGCAGAAGCCCAGCCTCCGAAGAAAGGGAAACGGTAAATATGCTGCAATCATTGCACGTGCATAACTTTGCCTTAATAGAAGACGCGAAAGTGGATTTTTCCGGAGGCTTCACGGTGTTCACCGGGGAGACCGGGGCCGGCAAATCCATTCTGATTGACGCCTTTGGCATCGCCCTGGGAGGCCGGGCCGCCGCCGGCATGGTACGGACCGGCGCCGACGCCTTCTGGGTGCAGGCTGTCTTCGACGGGCAGGATGAGAAGATACACAGCCTGCTGCAGGAACAGGGCATCGAAGCCGATGATTTTTTATTTTTAAAACGCAGAGTGACCGCTGCGGGAAAAAGCCAGAGCAGTGTCAACGGCATCCCGGTGCCTTTGGCAGTGTTGAAACAATTCGCGGAATTGCTGGTGGACATCCACGGCCAGCACGAGAACCAGCTGCTGCTGCAGCCCAAAGCGCCCCGGTTCTTTACGGACGCGTTCGGGGGCGAAGCGGCGGAACAGGTGCTGGAAGCCTATCGGTTACAATACGAAACATATGAAAAAGCCAAAGCGGACCTGGAGCAGCTGGAAGAGCAGGGAAGCCAGCGGGAACGCCTGCTGGACCGGCTGGCCTGGGTGATTCAGGAGATCAGCGAAGCCAATATAAAGATCGGGGAAGAAGAAGCCCTGAAGGACGAGGCCAAACTGCTGCAGAACAGCGGCAAGATCATGAACGCCCTGCAAAAAGCCTACGGCATGCTGGAACAGGACAACGGCGCCCTGAGCCAGCTGGCGGAGATCAGGGAACAGATCGGCAGCGCGGTCCGTTACGACAGCCGCTTGCAGGCGGTGTATGACGGCATCGACAGCGCCTGGATCGCCGCGGACGATGCCCGGGGCCAGCTGCAGGACTATGTGGACGGCCAGAACTTCGATCCCAACCGCATGACCGAAGTACAGGACAGGTTGGACCTGCTGTACCGGATGCAACGCAAATACGGCAACGGGGAAGAAGCGGTGCTGGCCTATCTGGAACAGGCGAAGGAACAGCAGGAACAACTGCAGAACCTGGACAACCGGATCGCCAGGGCGCAGAAAGAACTGGCAAACATTACAGCGGAGTTAACTGCCAAAGCCAACGCGCTGACAAATCTCCGCAAGCAAAACGCGGAGAAACTCTGCCGGGAAGTGGAGACCCACATCCATGACCTGGCCATGCCTGACGGAAAGTTACAGATCACCTTTGCGGAGAAACCGGACTTTACCCCGGACGGGAAAGACCAGATGGAACTGATTTTCTCCGCCAACGCAGGGGAACCGTTGCAGCCTCTGGGACGGGTTGCCTCCGGCGGCGAACTGAGCCGCCTGGCGCTGGCGTTGAAGACGGTGCTCATCGGCATCAGCGGCGTCAACACCATGGTCTTCGATGAGATCGACACGGGGGTAGGGGGCGTCACCGCCCAGAAAATGGCGGAAAAGCTGGCCCTCATCGCCCGGCGCGGACAGGTAATCTGCATCACCCACCTGGCCCAGATTGCAGCTTTCGGAGACCGGCATATCCGGATACAGAAACAGACCGCGGAAGGACGCACCCGCACCGACCTGACCGTGTTGGACAAACAAGGCAGGGTAGAAGAACTGGTGCGCATGACCGCAGGCGAGCACGCCACCAAAGCCGCGGCGGACAACGCGGCGGCGCTGATCAGGGCTGCCAATGAGTTTAAAAACAGCAAGCAACCGCTGTTTTAGAAAAGAGGACAGAACATGTTAAAGAAAATGAGCGACCCCGCCTTAGACGAGGTTTTTGTCAGCAGCAAACCTGCCTTTGATGGCAGGCTGCTCCACGTACATGTAGATAAGGTGCGCCTGCCCAACGGCAGGACCACCACACGGGAGATGGCGGACCATCAGGGTGCCATTGCGGTTGTACCTATCCTGCCCGACGGCAGCATCATCTTTGTAAAACAGTTCCGGTATCCCATGGGCACTGTCATGTACGAACTTCCCGCCGGGAAAATTGATCCGGGGGAAGACAAGGATGTCTGCGCCGTGCGGGAACTTTCCGAAGAGACAGGTTACGAGGCGGACAACTGGGAATATCTGGGCGCTATTGCCACCACGCCCGGTTTCACCAATGAAGTGATTTATCTGTATGCGGCTACCGGCCTGCACCGTCATGCGCAGCACACGGATCCGGATGAATTTATAACGGTGGAATCGATACCCCGCGATAAGATTCTTCCAATGATAGAAGAAGGATTGCTTTACGACGCAAAATCGCTGGCGGCATTAGGAATTCTTTCCATGAAAGGCAAATTATAACAGGCTGGAACGATATCTTTTAAGAGTCATTGGAGGTACCAATGAAGCATTTATTGACCATTGCCGGCAGCGACAGCAGCGGCGGCGCCGGCATTCAGGCGGATTTAAAAACCTTTGCGGCTCACGGCGTGTTCGGCATGAGCGTGATTACGGCAGTTACCGCGCAAAACACCTGTGGGGTGACGGCCGTGCAGGATATTGAACCGGACATCATTACGGCGCAGATTGATGCGGTGTTCAGTGACATCCGGGTAGACGGCGTGAAAATCGGCATGGTTTCCAGAACCGAAAGCATCCACGCCATTGCGGAAGCGCTGAAAAAGTGGAAACCGCCTGTTATCGTCGTGGACCCTGTCATGATTTCCAAGAGCGGATACCCGTTGCTGCAGCGGTCAGCCTGCGACGCATTGATTAAAGAACTGCTGCCCCTGGCCACACTGCTTACACCCAACCTGCCGGAAGCGGAAGCCATCTGCGGCTTTACTATTAAAATCGAACAGGATATGGAAAGAGCGGCGGCGCATATTATCAGCCTCGGCGCCAAAGCGGTTCTGGTGAAAGGCGGGCATCTGGAAGGCAGCAGGGCAGACGACTATCTGTACGATGGCAAAGAGGGAACCTGGCTGCCCGGCACACGCATACAAACCCAGCACACCCACGGTACCGGCTGCACGTTGTCCAGCGCTTTAGCATCGAACCTGGCAAAAGGCATGCACCTGACAGAAGCCGTTAAAGCAGCCAAAGACTATGTAACCACTGCCATCCGGCATGGCATCGCCTTAGGGAAAGGCCACGGGCCGACGCATCATTTTGTAGAATTGTGGAATAAAGCGGGAATCAGAGTGTGAACTTGAAGAAGGGAACCGGATCGCGGTGATAACCCCGTCCGCGCTTCCCTGCCGGTCACGGCGAGACCAATTATCCGCTCCTCGTGGGTGAAAAGATCCGCCTTACGGTGGATCAGAAACAGTTTAAGATTGAATGGAACCGGTGTAAGTAAAAGGAACATAACAAAGTTAAAAGTATGAAAAAAATGTTAGTAATAGTGGGTATCATACTGATCATTGCCTGTGTGCTGTCCCTGCTGTATGCAGCTTTGAATCTGTTCGTATACTATCATGCACTTGACGGTTCTGCGGAGCTATACAGCCGTCTGCATCAAAGAATGATTACTTTTGGAATCATTGGAATTGTTCTTGCAGTGTTCGGTACACTATGCTTTATTTTTCGCTCTAAATTATAGCTTTTTATAAAAAAGAGGATATAATAGTAAAAGGCATTGAAAATATCTTAAGGAGGCCCTGAAAATGTCAATCAACAAAAACGAAATCACAAAAGAAATGCTGGAAAAAGCCATGCAGTGCAAAACTGCCGACGAACTGATCGAGTTGGCTAAGACCGCAGGCTGCGAGATTACAAAAGAAGAAGCCGAAGCATATCTGGCGGAGATGAAAGATCTGGAGCTGGACGACGAAAGGCTGAAGAACGTGGCCGGTGGACGGGATATTTGTTATACGGATGGCTGCGCGTTGCGGATGCCCCAAAACTGATTCTTTCTCTGGTCGCGCTATTACAAGTTCATATTTTCCTTAACAGCCGCAGAGTATTTCTGCGGCTGTTTTGTTGGCGCTAATCCCCAACAAAAAAACTGCCGTGCATAATTGCACGGCAGTTTTACATTTCAGGACTATTTTTTTCAGGGATTATCATTCAGGAATCAGTAAGCAGAGTTTATTCCGCTTCTTTCTTTCTCTCTTCGATAATCTTTTCCGCCATCTTGGCCGGCACGTCTTCGTAATGGTCAAACTTCATTTCGAAGGTGCCCATGCCCTGGGTCAGAGCCCGCAGGTCAACGGCGTATTCCATGATTTCCGCATAAGGAACCTGTGCTTCTACACGGCTGATGCCTTCTTCCACGCTCTGCATGCCGAGGATACGGCCGCGCTTGGAGTTCAGGTCACCGATGACGTCGCCCATCATGCTCTCGGCGCAGAGAACATACAGGTTGTAGTAGGGTTCCATCAGAACGGGCTTGGATTCTTCCATCGCTTTCTTGAAGGCGATACTGGAAGCGGTCTTGAAAGCCATTTCCGAAGAGTCAACCGGATGGTAGGAACCGTCCACCAGGGTGATGCGCACGTCCACAACCGGGTAACCGGCCAGGATGCCGTGCTGCATGCATTCCTGCATGCCTTTTTCCACAGCGGGGATGTACTGACGGGGTACCGCGCCGCCGAAGATCTTATCTACGAACTCGAAACCGCTTCCCGGCGGCAGGGGTTCCATATCGATCACAACGTCGCCGTACTGGCCGTGGCCGCCGGACTGTTTCTTATGTTTGCCCTGTACATGGGCTTTGCCGCGGATGGTTTCGCGGTATTCAACCTGAGGCGCGCGCAGGTCGGCTTCCACGCCGAATTTCCGTTTCATGCGCTCCATGATGATTTCGATGTGCTGGTCGCCCATACCGCTTACCAGCATTTCCTTGGTCACCGGGTTGCGGCTCATGATAATGGTGGGATCTTCGTCCATGAGACGGGTCAGGGCGTTGGAAATCTTGTCTTCTTCGCCTTTCTTCTTGGCAAAGATCGCACGGGTGTACATGGGCAGCGGGAAGGCGATGGGAGCGAAGAGAACCGGGTTGGCCTTATCGCTGAGGGTATCGCCGGTCACCGTGAACTGTAATTTAGAGGTTACGCCGATATCGCCGGCGGTGATTTCTTTCATCGCGATCTGGCTCTTGCCGCGCATGGTGAATACGTTGGCAATGCGTTCGTCTTTTTCACGGCTGGAGTTGTAAACCACGCTGTCGGCTTTGATGGAGCCGGAGAACACGCGGATAAAGCTCAGACGGCCTACGAACGGGTCAGAGGTGGTCTTGAACACCAGGGCAGCCATGGGAGCGCCTGCGTCACGGGTCACTTCTTCACCGGTGGCAATGTCTTTTACCTTGTAATCGTTCAGGATGGCAGGGTAGGTGTAGTCGATGATGGCGTTCATGGTCCGGCCCAGGCCGATGTTCTTGGTGGCGCTGCAGCAGATCATGGGGAAGATGTGGGCCTGACGGATACCCATGATCAGGCATTTCTTGATTTCCTCATCGGAAATAGTTTCGCCTTCCAGATAGCGCATCATGCACTCGTCGTCGGCTTCCACAGCGGCTTCCACCATCTTTTCATGCATATCTTCCGCATAGGCTTTCAGGTCGTCCGGAATCTCGATCTCGTCGGAGCCGTTGCCGTTCTTGCGGTAGGCTTTCATCTTTACGCAGTCGATGACGCCTTCGAATTTATCTTCTTTGCCCAGAGGAAGTTCCAGGGGCAGTACTTTCTTGCCGAATTTATGGCGCAGGTTCTCCAGGATGCTGTCGAAGTCAGCGTTTTCACGGTCCATCTTGTTTACTAGCAGGATGCGGGGCAGACCGGCTTCTTCCGCCAGCTTCCAGCACTGCTCGGTACCCACCTGTACGCCTGCGGTGGCGTTGATTACGATCAGGGCGCTGTCTACAGCCCGGAAAGCGCCTTTCACTTCGGCTACGAAGTCGGCGAAGCCCGGGGTGTCGATGAAGTTGATCTTGCTGTCGCGCCATTCTACCGGCGCCAGGGTGGCGTTAACGGATACGCCGCGTTTGATTTCTTCCGGTTCATAGTCCGTGGTGGTGGCCCCATCCTCGACCTTGCACATACGGTCGATGGCGCCTGCGCGATAGAGCAGGGCTTCCGTAACGGATGTGGTTCCGGCCCCACCATGACCTACAATGGCCACGTTTCTGATTTTGTCGCCTGTATAAGCTTTCATGAGTTAATCCCCCTTTGAGTTTAATTATGCATGCATATATTATACAATAAAATGTGGAATACGTAAATAAGTTTATTGGCAGGCGCGGATACCATTTTCGTAAGGCAGACGCACAGGTGCATCTGTGCTATGAAATGGGTCTCCGGATTCGTCGGCAATTTACTATAGAATTATTCTTCTACAAATGGTATAATATATTGTCAGAAAATAAAATGAAATCAGGAGGCTTACCATGGCTACCATTCATGAACAATGCGTACAAACCCTGCGGTTCCTCGCGGCGGACGAAGTAGAGAAGGCGAAGTCCGGGCATCCGGGGTTCCCTCTGGGCACGGCGCCTTTGATGTATACCGTGTGGGATAAGTTTATGAAGTACAATCCGGCGGAACCGAAATGGTTCAACCGGGACCGTTTCATCCTGTCCCCGGGCCACGGCTCGGCGCTGTTGTACGCCATGCTGCACCTGGCGGGTTACGATCTGACTATTGACGATCTGAAGAACTTCCGGCAGTGGGGCAGCAAGACCCCGGGCCATCCGGAATACGGCGTCACCGCGGGCGTGGATGTGTCCACCGGCCCCCTGGGCCACGGCTTATCCATGGGCGTTGGTTTTGCCCTGGCTGAAAGCATGCTGGCAGCCAAATACAACAAACCGGACTTCCCGGTGATCGACCACTACACCTACGGTCTGGTCTCCGACGGGGACCTGATGGAAGGCGTAGCCTCCGAAGCCGCCTCCCTGGCAGGCACCCTGGGCCTGGGTAAGCTGATCTACCTGTATGACGACAACAAGATCACCATCGAAGGCAGCACGGACATCGCCTTTACGGAATGTGTGGAGACCCGCTTTAAAGCCTACGGATGGCAGGTGCTGCGGGTGGAAAGCTCCGAGGATCTGGAAGCTCTGGAAGCAGCGGTGAAAGAAGCCCGGGCGGACAAAGAGCATCCCAGCATCATCATCGTGCGGACCCATATCGGCTTCGGCAGCCCCAAACAGGACAGCCCGTCCTGCCACGGGGAACCCTTAGGCGCGGAAGCGTTAAAGAAAACCAAAGAAGCGGCGGGCTGGGATCCGGAACAGAGCTTCGTGGTACCGGACGAAGTAAAAGCGCATTTCAATGATAAATTAGAAGCCTGCGCCAAAGCGGAAGCAGACTGGAACGAACTGCTGAAAGAATACGGAACTAAATATCCGGAACTGACAGGGGAACTGTTAGCCTCCTTATCCGGCAACCGCACCGTAGACCTGGCGACCCTGGAAAAACTCTTTGAAGGCAAAGAATCCGTAGCCACCCGGGCAGCCTCCGGGGATATTTTGCAGAAACTGGCGGAACTGGTGCCGGAACTGGTGGGCGGCAGCGCCGACCTGGGCCCCTCCAACAAAACCGTCATGAAAGCGGCCGGCTATTACAGCAAAGCTGAACCCGCCGGCCGGAACATCCACTTCGGCGTGCGGGAACATGCCATGGGCTGCATCATCAACGGCATGAGCGTCCACGGGGGCGTGATTCCCTTCGGCGCCACATTCCTGGTGTTCTCCGATTTCCTGCGGCCCGCGGTGCGCATCGCGGCCCTCATGGAAACCCAGTCCATCTTCGTCATGACCCACGACAGCATCGCGGTAGGGGAAGACGGGCCTACCCATCAGCCCATCGAGCAGGTGATGAGCCTGCGGCTGATTCCCAACTCTGTGGTATGGCGTCCGGCGGACGCGCTGGAAACGGCGGCGGCCTGGAAGTATGCCATCGAGCACAAGACCGGTCCCGTAACCCTGTGCCTGAGCCGGCAGAACCTGCCGGTGCTGCATGAACAGGCGGAAGCTGTGCATGAAGGCGCCCTGAAAGGCGGTTATGTGCTGAGCCCGGCGAAAGACATGGCCAAGGCCGTGATCATCGCCACCGGTTCGGAAGTAAAGATCGCGTTAGAAGCGCAGAAGATTCTGGCGGAAGACGGCATCGACGTGGCTGTGGTATCCATGCCCTCCATGGAAGTGTTTGAAGAGCAGAGCGCGGAATATAAAGAAAGCGTACTGCCCAAGTATGTACCCACCTTTGCTGTGGAAGCCGGCGTGACCTTAGGCTGGACCCGTTACACCAAACGGGAAGACCGTGTGCTGGGCATCGATACGTTCGGGGCTTCGGCGCCGGGCGGCGTAGTGGCGGAACATTACGGGATGACCGGCGTGAACGTAGCTGCAATGGTGAAGGCCGCGTTTTAAGCAACAAATAGTGTGAGGAACTGTTGGCAGCCCGCCTCCCACTTCCTCACTGCGCACGCTCACGCTGTTCGCGTTGCTTGGTGTCGTCAGACTGGGAACCCTTCCGGGATGCCAACGGTTCCTGTACGCATTACGTTTTTAAACCATTGCCTATGAAAACATTGAATCTACGTTTATACTTAGTAACAGATGAACATTGCCTGCCGCCCGGCCGCAACTTATTTGACGCGGTGGAAGAGGCATTGCAGGCGGGTGTGACCCTGGTGCAGTACCGGGAAAAGAACGGGCCGGGGAAAGGTATGCTGGAAAAGGCCCGCAGGCTCATCGAGTTGTGCCACAGTTACAACGTGTCTCTCATTGTGAATGACCGTTTGGACGTTGCGCTCTTATCCGGCGCAGACGGTGTGCATTTAGGCCAGGATGACATCCCGGTTGCGGAAGCACGGCGTCTGGCGGGTGAGGACTTCCTCATCGGGGCCACGGCCCATAATGTACAGGAAGCCCTGGCGGCGGAAGCGGCCGGCGCAGACTACCTGGGCTGCGGGGCAGTGTTTGCCACCCATACAAAGAAAGATACGGTACCGTTAGGACTGGACGGATTACAAGCGATTCGGCAGGCAGTCCGCATTCCCATCGCCGGCATTGCCGGCATAACGTTAGACAACTATCGGTTGGTATTGGACACCGGTGCAAACGGGATAGCTGTTGTCAGTGCCATACTAGGAGCACCAGATATTTCTGACGTGGTGACCAAACTAAAATTGTAACGTGTAACCGTACTCCTGAAAACTAGGGGCGCGGTTTTTCCTTTTTGTTTTTTCTGATAATAATTTTCCTTATGATACCATGATATAATATTAAGAAAATATATGACATTTCAGGAGATTATAACGATGCGTATTGGTATTATTGGGGCTGGGACATGGGGCATAGCCCTGGCTAGGATGCTTTCAAACAGCGGCCACAGGGTACAGGTTTGGTCACCCCATCCAGAGACTGTTGACCGGCTTGCTGGCACACGTACCCAGAAGAACATGCCGGATTTGATTATTCCGGAAGCGGTGCGGTTTACGAAAGAAATGGAAGAAGTTTGTAAGGACAAGGATATGTTGCTCTTTGCTGTTCCTTCCATATATGTCCGGTCAGCAGCCAGACAGGCAAATCCTTTCGTTCATACAGGGCAGATTATCGTGGATGTGTCCAAGGGTATTGAAGCGGAAACGCTGATGACCCTTTCCGAAGTGATTCGTGACGAGGTAAAGGCGAACGTGAAGGTGGTGGCTCTTTCCGGCCCGACCCATGCGGAAGAGGTGGCAAAGGATTTGCCCTCTGCTGTAGTTTCAGCCTGCGAGGATATCACCGTTGCGGAAAAAGTGCAGGATGTGTTCATGAATTCCTGCCTGCGAGTGTATACCAATACGGATATAAAAGGCGTGGAACTTTGCGGTGCACTGAAGAACATTATCGCTCTGGCTGCAGGTATGTCTGCGGGGCTGGGGTACGGAGACAACGCTAAGGCAGCCCTCATCACCCGGGGCCTAGCGGAGATTAGCCGATTGGGTGAGATGCTGGGCTGTGCCCGGGATACCTTTGCCGGACTGGCGGGCATGGGGGACCTCATCGTCACGGCTACCAGTATGCACAGCCGAAACAACCGCTGCGGGTATCTTATCGGTCAGGGGTATGAGACGGCTGATGCAGTGAAACGGGTAGGCATGGTAGTGGAAGGAATCAATGCCATACCTGCGGCAATTGCTTTTGCAGATAAATATGGTGTAGATATGCCAATTGTCCGGGCGGTGGATGCCATTGTAAATCATAATGCAGACCCCCGAACCGAAGTGGCCCGTCTGATGGGCCGGGATAAGACTGCAGAGCGGAAGGTATAAAATTGAGAATATAACAGATACCTATGAATTCTGTTTAGCTGGCGAAAAAAAGCGACGGAGTAACTCCGTCGCTTTTTTTCATGTATTGGTATTATAATCTTGATGCTATCTGTCAGCAGGTTCAGTCCGCCTGGTGGCATTCTTCCTGCTCATAGGCGCCGTTGTAATCGATACCGTCCCCGGCGGCCGGTTTGTCTTCTACTTTTTCACCTACGTATCGCACGAATTCGTCCATGTCTTCTTTCGTGGGGAGCAGGGCGGTGTACATCTGGTTGCCCATGGCCGTGGACAGGACTTCGGGCATGCGCTCGTTCATTTTGATACGGCTGCCGTATTTTGCCAGGATATCCTGCTGGCTGTGGAGATAACGGAAGTGGTCCCGCTGACCGAAGAAGACGCAGTACTGCTGGTCCGGATTATCCGGCAGGCGGCGCTCGTCAAAGCAGATCATGTCTGCCCAGAGCTGGTACACGTCGGTGGAGTGGGCGAAGTCCATCATGTCGGGCATATAGCCGCCGCCCGGACGCATGTTGACTTCCAGTCCTACGAAGTCGCCTTCTTTGCCCAGGCCTTTTTTGGCTTTGGTGAGTTTGAAGAATTCCATATGCACGAAGCGGCTCTTCACGCCGAAGGCCTTGACGGTGGCGCGGCCCCGTTTCTGCAGCTGGGGTTCCACGGAAGGCGGCACATAGAAGACCAGTTCCGTCTGGTTGTTCACGATGTCCATGATGGGCGGGGAGATGCTCATGGATTCAAACAGCACATCGCTGTGGGAGTCCACGATGGCGTCGTAAGAGCAGATCCAGCCCGGCACGAATTCTTCCATGACATAGGAGTCTTCCGGCAGGTCAGAGAAGAATTCTTCCAGCTCATGCCGGTTTTCCAGCCGGTAGGTGGCCGCGGCCCCCACGCCGTATTCCGGTTTTACGATGACGGGGTAGCCAACCCGTTTGATGAAGTCTTTTGCTTCTTCCAGGGTGGTGACAACCGCCTGTCTGGCAGTAGGCACGCCGGCTTTTTTATAGTAGGGCTTCATGGCGGCTTTGCTGCGGTAGGCCTGAATCTCGTCTACGTCCGGTCCGGAGAGGATATTGAAATCGGTCCGCAGCATGGCGTCATGCTCCAACCAGTATTCGTTGTTGGATTCCAGCCAGTGGATCTTGCCATATTTGAAGCTGAAGAACGCAACAGCCCGGAACACCTGGTCGTAATCTTCCAGGGTGCCTACTTTGTAATATTCTGTCAGCACGTTTTTCAACGCGTCGTCCAGCTGGTCATAAGGCGTGTCACCGATGCCCAGCACGTTGGCGCCGTTCTTTTTCAGCCGGTCGCACCAGTTCCAGTAGGTGCGGGGGAATTGGGGAGAGATAAAAACGAAGTTCATGTGAGAAATCTTCCTTCCCGGCGGCGCGTTCAGCTCCGCCAATTGTAGTAAAGGAAACCGCGGGTTTCACGGTTTCCTGTAAAGCCGTTGTATATTCAGCTGTGTTGCGCAGTGGGTAGTTGTGCAGCGCGATATTTAATCATGTTGCGCAGTATCTTCAGGCTTCCAGTCCGTGTACCCTGCAGTGGTTCAGCACGTGGGGCAGGAAATACTGGTACATCTTCTTCCACCAGGGCCAGTCGTGGTTCACGTCGAAGCCCCAGAAATCGCACCAGGCGGCGATGCCTTTGGCACGGAAGGATTCGTCCAGGATACGCTGCGTGCGGATGCCTTCGTCTTCCCAGGCGCCCTGGCCTACGCAGAAAACTATGCACCGCTGGTTGAACAGCCTGATGTAGGGGTGGTCCGGTGCCAGGTTCGGCATAAAGGTGGCGGGGGAGTTATCGTACAGGGTGTTGTTCATCCAGGCCCCGAAGAAATAATGGGCGTCGTAGCAGCCGGAGAAACCGATCACTCCTTCGAACAGGTCGGGGCGGCGCAGGAACACGATGGCAGCGTGGGTGGCACCCATGCTGCAGCCTGTGGTGAGAGGCCGCCAGTCGCTGTGATTGTGTTCGTGGATCAGGGGAACCACTTCCTCGGTGATGTAGCGGTAATAGTTTTCCTGCCGCTCGGCCCGGAGAAACTTGTCGCCGTAATTGTCGGACCAGCTTTCCTGATCTACCGTATCTACGCAGAACAGCTGGAACTGGCCGTTGTCAATGAATTCGGACAGTTCGTCGATCATCCCGAAGTTCTCATAGTTGTCGCACATGGCGTCCTGGGTGGGGAACACCAGCAGCGGCCAGCCTTTCGTACCGTAAACGCGGATGTTCATATCGCGCCAGAGGTGGTTGCTGAAATGATTTATGTCGTAACGTGATGGCATGGGTAACACGCTCCTTCATTGTAAAAATTTCATGGTGACTAGTGTTTGCTCATGTTTATTATATCATAAGTTTGAAGATAAATAAAATGCATATGAGATGAAATAAGAGTCGCGTTGCCGGGCAACCCGTCTCCCACTTCCTCACTGCGCACGCTCACTCTGTTCGCGTTGCTCGATGTCGTCAGACTGGGACCCTCACGGGTTGCCCGGCCAACGCTCAATAAATTACCGCAATCATTTCCGATGTTTTGCTTATATCTTTTCCGTAGCTGTTTTGTAGTTTATGTTGTCGTTAAAAATTCATAGCCTATTTAGTCCCCATCTGTTAGAATATATATGCGCAGGGGTTTACTCTGTTATTTGAGACAGGAAAACCGCGGCGCCGGGTGTAGTCCCGGAAAGTCAGGAGTGAAAGATAATGAAGAAAGTGTTATTTGTTCTTTTTGCGGTTTTATTGGCTGTTTTGGTTTCGGGCTGTTCCGATTCTTCCCAAAAGCCTGCTTCCGCCACAGACAGCGCGGCTAAACAGGAAACCGAACGCAGCGGCGTTATTACGGTTGAGAAAGCGGAGATGCGGAAGGGGCCGGGAAAAGAGTTCGACTCGCAGGGTTTGTTTACCTTTGGCGAGAAGGTGCGCGTGATCCAGCCGAAGGGGGGCTGGACAGAAGTTGAAAAGGAAGACCGGCAGAAGGTGTGGGTGAACAACAAGTATCTTGCCGAGATCGTTTACGGTAAGGACAAATACCGGCCGGATGCGGTTATCTATCAGCCGCGCCCGGCGTATGCTGAAAAGTATGATATCTGCCCGAAGAAAGATCTGCCCTTGCTTGCCACATGGAGAGATAACGCGAAGGTAACCGGAAAGGTCAAAGCGGGAGAAAGGGCGCAGGTCATAGAGCATAAAAGAGTGGTCAGGCCGAAGGGAACAGTTAACTGGCAGGGAAAAACCGTGTATGTCCTGACGCCCGAAGTGGGAGAGTTTTTCCTGTATTTTGCGGACGGAACCGTTACCTGTCTTACATTTAACGAAAAGGGAATTAAAATGGCTGATGAGTATATGCCCGGCTGGAAAAAGGCGTATGAAACAACAGCTGCCGGCGGAAAAGGGGATGCCACCTGGATCCGTGTAAAAGGAACGAAAGGCGAGGGATGGTTCTGCGTAAATGATTACGATTATAATATTTTCCGCTCGGAAAAAGGCACCGGCATGTTTTTACGGAGGAGCGGGCAGTAGGTAAGATAACTATATAAGATTTGCATGTTGTATGAATTTTTAGTATAATTTAACCAGAGATGTTACAAAATAATGTAATTTCTAACCATAATGCCATTTAGTTTACGGGGGTGACATTACTATGAGAAAAACATTCAAAACAACCAGAAAAGCTCTTGCAACTGCGGTTATGGCCGGCCTGCTTTCCTGCGCGTGATGGCTACAGGGTTTGCGGCTCCGGTAGAAGGTATATATTGTGATTCAGGAAACATATTAACACCTGGTTCCGACGGTACTATTAAAGCTACTGATATTTTGGCTGGGGGAGGCGGCGTAACGGAAACCTCTTTAACTGCAGTTAAAGGGGAATTGGAAGGTCGTATAAAAGTTACGGAAGACATACTTGCCGGGGACTGGGGTGGTAAAACGGTAAAACAAACGATTGATAACACGGCCAAAACAGTTGCGGATGTTGCAACAGATGTATATGGTGCGATTGGTTCGCTGGACCTCCAAATGGATGCTGCCGAAAGTGCGATTCGGAGTAATATTGAAGTAACAATACCAAATGTTTACAAAACAATTACGGATCTTGAAACTGCAGAAAACGGTAAGATAGCTGGGCTTGATGGACGTGTTACTGACGCAGAAAAAGCGATTGACAATTTAGTGGACACTAAAGCCAACACGGACATGGATAACCTGACTGCAACAGGAAAGACAGTAGTAAAAGACCTTGCAAAAGGCGCCATCAATGTTGTCGGTGATGATCCGATAAGCGTTGCGAAATCCGATGTGGACGGCGTCGATACATATACTGTTTCGGTAAAGACAGACGGCAAAGTGGAATCCGGAGACACAGGCATCGTAACCGGCGACACGGTGTACAACGAAACCCGGGTTGCTGCGGACGGTAATTATGTGAAAGCTTCTAACAGCGTAGGTGATAACCTGAGCGCGCTGGATACGGAACTGGCTGCACTGACGGTTAGAACCGGCGCAGGCCTGGATGAGGTCAGCCACCGTATCGACAATGTGGACAGCAAGATCAACAAAGTGGGCGCCGGCGCGGCGGCACTGGCAGCGCTCCATCCGATGGACACGGACGGCAAGTTCAGCATGGCGGCGGGCTTCGGTAATTACCGGGATGCCAACGCTATGGCGTTAGGACTGTTCTACCGTCCTACCGACCAGGTGATGTTCAGCATGGGCGGCAGCATGGGTAACGGAGAAAACCTGCTGAATGTAGGCGTGAGCTTCGCGCTGGATAAGGGCGTTTCCACCAGTAAGGCCGCCATGGCCAGGAAGATAGCGGCCCAGGACGAAAAGATCACATCGTTAGAAGGGCAAAACGCGCGGCAGGCAGCTGAGATTGCCGCATTGAAAGAAGCTCTTTCCCGTCTGGAAGCGAAGATCGGGAAATAAGGCGTCTGCCTGTCGTGTTTGAAATTGTATAAGTAATCCCGTTTTTACAACAGCCGCAGGTTTGTCTGCGGCTGTTTTGTTGTTTGGTGAAAATATAACCGGAGCGCCTTCGTAGAACACATAAAAATTGCGAATTATGTGATTATAATCACGTTTTTATCAAAAATTATGTGATTTTACTTGATTCTCTTCATCACGGGCACTATAATTATGATATAAAGTATCGAATTTGCGGGGTAGGAGGCGTATCAAAATGAAGCGCACAATCATGAAGGCGTTACTTGACTGGAAAATTTCCAAACGCAGAAAGCCGTTAGTGCTGCGCGGTGCAAGACAGGTGGGAAAGACTTGGGTGCTGGAAGAGTTCGGAAGAACATTCAAAGACGGATTTGTGCGGTTTAATTTTGATAAGAACCCGGAATTTGCGCATTTTTTTCAAACCACAAAAGATGTAAGGCGCATTCTGCAAAACCTTGCCATGGCAAGCGGACAGAGGATTACAAAGGATACTCTTATCATTTTTGATGAGATTCAGGCATGTGAGGAAGCGCTGAACAGTCTGAAGTATTTTAAGGAAGACGCGCCGGAGTATTATATTGCAAGTGCCGGGTCCCTGTTGGGCTTACAGCTGAGCGGCGGATTTCCCGTGGGTCAGGTTGATTTTCTTTCAATGGGACCGATGACGTTTACGGAATTTCTCCTTGCCGACGGGGCGGAGAATTTTGCGGAGTATCTTGCTTCTGTAAACGAATTTGTGCCGGTACCGGATGCTTTTTTTACACCGCTGACAGAAATGCTGAAACATTATTTTGTAACGGGCGGCATGCCGGAATCTGTGTTGGCCTGGACTGAGGACAAAGACCCGAGAGAAGTTGACAACGTACTTTCCGGTATCATCTCTTCATATGAAAGTGATTTTGGCAAACACGCGCCAGCGGAAGACGTGCCGAAGATCCGTTATATCTGGCAATCACTTCCTTCCCAGCTGGCAAGGGAAAACAAAAAGTTTCTGTATAGCGTTGTAAAACCGGGCGCCCGGGCGCGGGAGTATGAGAATGCATTAAACTGGCTACGGGACGCAGATGTAGTAAGCAAAGTCTTCCGTATCAGCAAACCCGGTCTGCCTCTTTCGGCTTATGATGATCTGAACGCATTTAAAGTTTATGCAGTTGATGTAGGCATTCTCCGCCGCCTTTCGTATCTGCCTGTCACTGCGTTTGCAGAGAATAACCGCCTGTTTACGGAATTTAAAGGCGCATTGACTGAGAACTATGTACATCAGTCACTGAAGCGCGGTTTTGAGGTCGCGCCCCGTTATTGGACGGACGCATCACATGAAGTTGATTTTATCGTACAACGTGAGAGTGATATCATCCCGGTTGAGGCAAAAGCCGGTGAGAGTGTGACGTCGACGAGTCTGAAACGGTATGCAAAGAATTATGGGGAACAAACGCCGTTGATGGTCCGGCTTTCCATGAGAAACCTGAATTATGATGGAAAAATTTTAAATATTCCGCTGTTTATGGCTGATGAACTGGACCGGTTGATTAGAATAGCCATGCTGCAGCACAGTGTATAATGTCGATTTACACTTAATTCATAGACAACATCCTGCTTTTGCGCTATAATAAATTGGTTATATGTGTACAAAATTTTCTTCATTATATTATTGATAAAAAAACGGAGGACACGCCTGTGTTAGATTTTTCAACGTTAATGTTCCGTGCTCCGGCGCTTTTGATCGCGCTGACTATTCACGAATACGCCCATGCCTGCGTTTCCGACAGCCTGGGGGATCCCACTCCCGGCCTGCAGGGAAGGCTGACCCTGAACCCGCTGGCCCATCTGGATATCGTGGGTACCCTGATGCTGGTGCTGTGCGGCTTCGGCTGGGCAAAACCGGTGGAGATCGATCCCCGGTATTATAAGGATTACCGTTCCGGACAGCTGAAGGTTTCCGCTGCCGGTCCGCTGGCCAACTTGTTCCTGTGCTTCGTGGCGGTTCTGATTATGACGGCCCGGGGCAGTCTGGGCATGTCCAGCAACATGGTGAATCAGTTCCTGTACTGGCTCATGCTGTATAATGTCTGGTTTGCGTTCTTCAACCTGATCCCAATCCCGCCGCTGGACGGTTCCAAGATTCTGGAGACCTTTATGGACTACGAAACAGCGTACAAATTTGAACGCTTTGTAGGGCAGTACGGTTTTATCGTCCTGGTCCTCATCGTGTACAGCGGTATCTCCAATATGATTATCGGACCCCTGGCGTCCTGGTACCTGAAGATCTGTTACGGGATTGCGAGCATACTGTTTTAGGAGATCCCCCTATGGCTGATCCGGTGGTCCGGGTCCTGGATTTTGAAGGGCCTCTGGACCTGTTGATACATTTAATTGAAAAGAATAAGATGGATATCTACGATATCCCTATAGTTTCCATCACTGACCAATACATTTCCTATCTGCATTCCTTTACGGAAACGGATCTGGAAGCGGCCAGCCAGTTTCTGGTGATGGCCTCCCTGCTGCTGCAGATCAAGTCCCGCATGCTGCTGCCTAAGACAGAGCTGGAGGACGAGGATGAAGCGGACCCCCGGGATATGCTGGTACAGATGCTGTTGGAATACCGCTGCATCAAGGCGGTGGCCAAACAGCTGGAGACGATGAAACAGACGGCGGCCCGGCAGCATACCCGCAGGCCGTATTTTGCCGACAGCAAACTGCGGAACCTGCATTATTATCCGGTGAGCGAGCTGTTGCTGGCCCTGGCAGGCCTGTCCGGTTCGCTGCGGCGGCAGATTGCGGTGGTGGACCGGCAGGAATATGACGTAGGCGCCAAGATGCAGGAGATTGTGAAGCTGCTGGAAAATTATCCCGAAGGCATCGAGTTCGAGAAGGCCTTTGTTAAATCGGGCAGTTCCGGCGAGATGGTGGCGTCGTTTCTGGCAGTGCTTGAACTGCTTCGGTTACAGGTGGTGCGCATCAGCCAGAGCATGGCCTTTGCGCCGATCTACATATTTTTACGTACCGTCCACGAGCCGGTACTGATAGGAGGGGAACCGGATGCAGCAGGATAATATGGGCCGGCTGGAAGCGCTGCTCTTTGCGGCGGGGGAACCTCTCGGCGTGCCGCAGCTGGCGGAACTTTTGGGATTGAACAAACCGCAGACCTGGGAGCTTCTGGGCCTGCTTCAGGAAGAATATAAATCGGAAAAACGGGGACTGGAACTGCGGGAAGTGGCGGAAGGCTGGCAGCTTTGCACCAAGGCCTGCCATCACGAGATGATCCTGCAGCTGGCCGGCACCCAGGAACTGAAGCTGTCCAACGCGGCTATGGAGACCCTGGCGATCATCGCGTACCGCCAGCCTGTGACACGGACCGAAATGGAAGCGATCCGCGGGGTCAGTGTGGACGGCGTGGTAAACACGCTGCTGGAATGGGAACTGATCGCGGAGGCCGGGCGCAAGGACACGGCGGGCCGTCCGATTTTGTACAAAACCACCGACCGGTTTCTGGAGGTGTTCGGCCTGAAGGCGTTGAAAGACCTGCCTGCCATGCCGGACATCCTGGCGGAGGACGCGGCGAAACATCCCCAGCAGTTGTCGCTGCTGGAAATGGATGAGGCAGGAAATGCCGGCTCAATGCCCGGCGCGGAAACTGATGCGGAGACCGATGCGGTTCCCGCTGCTGAGACCGATACGCCCAGTGCGGATTAAAATTCACTGTTGAGCGAAGAGAATATAAAAGAGGATAAATAACCCATGGAAGAGAGATTACAGAAAGTGCTGGCTGCGGCCGGCGTGGCTTCCCGCCGGGAAGCGGAAGAATATATTACGGCCGGGCGCGTAAAGGTGAACGGCAAGGTAGTGAAAGAACTGGGCACCAAGGTTGGGCCCAACGCGTTCATCACGGTAGACGGGCATCCCGTGCACCGGGAACGCAAGACGTACTTGCTGTTTTACAAGCCCCGGGGCGTGGTGACTACCATGAAAGACCCGGAAGGCCGCAAATCCATTGCGGATTTTGTCAAGGATATTCCCCAGCGCGTATATCCGGTAGGGCGGCTGGATTACAATACGGAAGGCCTGCTGCTTCTCACCAACGACGGAGAGCTGGCCCAAGCCATGACCCATCCCAGCCATGAGGTGAATAAGACCTATGAAGTGACGGTGCCCGGCATCGTGCCCCAGGACAAGCTGGACCTGCTGCGCATCGGCGTGAAGCTGGAAGACGGCATGACCGCCCCTGCCCTGGTAAACCTGATGGGCTATGATTATGATAAGAACCTGACCCGTTTTACGGTGACGATCCATGAGGGACGCAACCGCCAGGTGCGCCGGATGTGTGATTACATCGGCTTCCCGGTGCGGTATCTGCGGCGCGTGATGATGGGTCCTTTGACCCTGACCGGGCTGCGGCGGGGCGACTGCCGCGAGCTGTTCAATGAAGAAATTGAAGAACTGCGGGCGGCCTGCGGTTTGAAACGGGATCCGGAAAAGAAAGTCAAACCGGCAGCAGAAGCGAAACCGGAAGGGCGAAAGCCCGCAAGGCCACGTATTAAATCGGAAGAAAAACCGGTTAAACGAGAGCAAAGCGGTAAGCCGAAACGTATAAAGAAGGTATAATATGCCAGATATTGTTGTAATCGGCGGCGGGGCGGCCGGCCTCATGGCAGGCATCACTGCCGCGCAGCAGGGCGCTTCCGTCGTAGTGCTGGAGCGCATGAAAGAGCCGGGCAAAAAGATGATGATCACAGGCAAGGGCCGGTGTAACTTCACCAATGCCTGTCCGGTGGAGGAATTCATTCCCAACCTGCCGGGCAACGGCAAGTTCCTTTTCAGCGCGCTGCAGCAGTTTTCCAATGAAGATTTGCTGCGTTTCTTTCACGAGCGCGGTCTGGAGACCGTTGCGGAACGGGGCGGCCGTGTTTTTCCCGCTTCCGGGAAAGCGAAAGATGTGATCGAAGTCCTGACGGCTGCGCTGCAACAGGCAGGCGGCCGTCTGGTGACCGGCGTGCAGGTTTCCGGCTTTGTCGTAAAGCCCGGCCAGGTGACCGGTGTCCGCTACCGTAATGTGGAAAACGACGGGCGCAGGGAAGGGCAGGACTTTCGCAGCAATACCAAAGGGAAGGTGAAGCTGGGACCGGAACACACCCTGGACGCAGGGGCGGTGATCGTCTGCACCGGGGGAGCCTCCTATCCCGGAACCGGCTCGGACGGAAACTTCGTGCCGGTGCTGGAGAAACTGGGAATATCCGTGGAACCCCTGCTTCCGGCGCTGGTTCCGCTGGAACCGGAAGAAGGTTTTATCGAAGACCTGGAAGGACTTTCCCTTAAGAATGTAGAAGCTTCCGTGCTGGCGGACGGCAAGGTCGCTGCAAAAGAATTCGGCGAGCTGCAGTTTATACGGGGCGGCATCGCCGGACCCATCTGCCTCACCATGAGCCGGAAAGTAGCGCGGCTGGAACACTACAACCAGCCGGAACTGGAACTTTCCATCGACCTGAAACCGGCTTTGTCCGAAGACAAGCTGGACGCCAGGCTCATGCGGGACTTTCAGGAATTCAGCAAACTGCGGCTGGCCGAAGTCCTGCGCAAGCTGCTGCCCCAGCCTCTGGTAGCGCCGGTTCTGGATGCGGCGTTTCTCGACGGCAGCAAACCGGTAATCCAGATTTCCAAAGAGGAACGCCTGGCCCTCGTACAGGCCGTGAAGCATTTTACCATTCCCATTGTGGGAACAAGACCCTTGCGGGAAGCCATCGTCACAGCCGGCGGCATCGCGCTGAAAGAGATTGATCCCAAAACCATGAAAGCCAAACGCATTGGCGGACTCTGGTTTGCCGGCGAAGTCATGGACGTAGACGGTTACACCGGCGGCTTCAACCTGCAGGCCGCCTTCAGCAGCGGCTATGTTGCAGGACTACATGCGTCGCAAATGGTTTTGAATAATAAATAAGTTTTTATTATAACAATTGGTAAGGGAAAGGAATGAGCAAAACATCGTGAGTCTTTGCGTAATTTCATGAGATGAAATGTGCCGTTGTGGCGAGACTGTCTGAGGGCGAAGCCCGAGTTTCGAAGCCACAGGCACATGAGTCCATGAAATAGCAAAGAGGAACGGTTTTGCGAATCCTTTTACTTACAATTAATATATCAAAAAGGTGATTTACTATGAAAAAAGGATTTGTACTCGCCATCGACGGCCCTGCAGGCGCAGGCAAAAGCACCATCGCCAAACTGGCAGCCGGCAAACTCGGTTTTGCCTACATTGATACAGGCGCCATGTACCGCGCGGTAACCTGGAAACTCCTGCAGACAGGAGAACCCTTTTCCCCGGAACTGGCCGGCAAACTGGCCAATGAGATCCGCATCACCTTCCGTCCGGAGAATGCCATCAACCGCGTCTTCGTAGACGGAACGGAAGTAACGGACGCCATCCGCACCGCCGAAGTGACCGGACTGGTTTCCAAAGTAGCCGCCGTGCCGGAAGTCCGTACCGCCATGGTAGACCAGCAGCGCCGCATGGGCGCCGAAGGGGGCATCGTCATGGACGGCCGTGACATCGGCACCGTCGTATTCCCCGATGCCCAGTGCAAAATCTTCCTTACCGCAACCGTAGAAGAACGGGCCCGCCGCCGCGGACTCGAGCTGGAAGCCAAAGGGGAGAAAGTAGACTACAAAAAACTGCAGGAAGACATCGCCTTCCGCGACAAACAGGACAGCGAGCGGGAAGTATCCCCCCTGCGCCAGGCGGAAGACGCCATTTATCTGGACACATCTGCCATGAACATCGAACAGGTGACAGATAAAGTATTAGAATTGGTAAAAGAAAAGCAGTAATATTAATTAATGGTAATAATGCGAAGTCTTTTCCTGACAGCATTGTTTCATAAAGGATTTTAACAATGACCTTATACGACTTCTGTTATCTGACCTGGCCTCCGCTCTTCAAACTCTTTCTCCGCCTGGAAATCTACGGCAGGGAAAACATACCGGAAGAAGGCCCCGTGGTCATCGCCAGCAACCATCTGAGCCTGCTGGACCCGCCCGTACTGGGCGCGTCGGCTACCCGGAAAGTGCATTTCATGGCGAAATCAGAGCTGTTCAAACCGGCCTGGTTCGGCGCCCTGATCCGCAAACTGGGGGCCTTTCCCGTAAAACGGGGCGAGATGGACCGGGAAGCCATCAAGACCGGGCTGACGCTTCTGAAAGAAAATAAAGTGCTGGCCGTATTCCCGGAAGGCACCCGCAGCAAAACCGGGGAGCTGGGCCGGGCCGGCGGCGGCGCTTTCATGATGGGCATCAAACGGAAGGCGCAGATCGTTCCCGCTTATATATACGGTACAGACTTCAGCAGGCATAAGGGCTGGCCCAAAGTGCGGGTCATCTTCGGCAAACCCATGGAATACGATCCCAATATGGGGACCGGGCGGGAAAGTCTGGACGAACTGGGCGCCCGCTGGCGGGAAGAAGTATTGATTTTAAGGAAGGCGGTGGCGTTGGAAGATGAAAGTCATAGTAGCTGATCCCTGCGGTTTCTGCTACGGCGTAAAACGGGCCGTGGAGATCGCGGAGGGCGCTGTGAACAGCCTGCCTGCCGCAACCCTGGGACCCCTGATCCACAATCCCCAGTTTACGGAAGAACTGGCGGCCAAAGGGGTAGGCTGTAAAGACTCCCTGGACGATTTTGCGCCGGGTGAAACGGTCATTTTCCGTTCCCACGGGGTGGGTCCGGAAATATATGAGCAGGCAATTGAAAAAAAATTGAAAATTTTAGATGCCACCTGTCCTAATGTAAAAACCAGTCAACGCAAGGCACGGCAGGCATTTGAGGATGGTTACCTGCCGATTATCGTGGGAGAAAAAAATCATCCGGAAGTAAAAAGCATATTGGCATTTGCAGGAAATAATGCTATAATAATTGAACGCAAAGAAGATATTGGCGAAGTGCCTTTTGTTTCCAAATATTGCGTCATTATCCAGACTACATTTGAACTGGCGAAATTTGAGGAAATACTGCAGGCGCTGCAGGCTGCAAGGCCCGGCGAATACCGGGTGGAGCGGACGATCTGCCTGGCCACCAGACAGCGGCAGGAAGCCGCGGCAAAGCTGGCTGTCGAGGTAGATGCCTTTATCGTAATAGGCGGCAGGAACAGTGCCAACACCAGGCACCTGACCGAGCTGGTAAGCGCCCTCTGCCCCCGGTGCTTCCAGATTGAAACCGCCGGAGAACTTTCCCCGGAAATGTTCCAGGGGTGCAGAAAAGCAGGTATCTCGGCCGGAGCATCCACTCCGGAACGTATAATTAAGGAGGCTGTCAAAGCGATGGAAAACATGGAAATCAACAAAGTAGAGGGTAACGAATTTGAGGCCATGCTCGATGAAAGCATGGAAGGCTACGGTGTACACCCTGGCAAACTCGTTACCGGCAAAGTAATTCAGGTAGATAAAGAAGGCGTTTATATTTCTTTTGGCTATAGACGTGAAGGGTTGATCGCCTGGGCTGACTGGGCCGCGGACGCTAACCCGGACGAACTGGTTAACACCGTTAAAGTTGGGGATGAAGTGGAAGCGGTCGTAGTACCGGGCTCCACTTCCGAAGATTTTATCCGCCTGTCCAAGATCCGCGCGGAAAAAGAAGCTGCCTGGAAGACTGTTGAACCGCTGGCGGAAGGCGAAAAACGCCCGGCTACCGTTACGGTGCTGCGCGTGATTAAAGCCCGCGGCCGCGACAAAGATTCCGATAAACCGAAACAGGTCGTAGGTCTGGCCGTTGCGGTGGAAGGCGTGGAAGGCTTTATGCCTGCTTCCCACGTAGAACTGCGTCACATTGACGACTTTACCCCGTATGTTGGTAAAGAACTGGAAGCTGAAATCATCGAAGTAAACGCGGAAAAGAAACGCATCGTCGTTTCCCGCCGCGACCTGCTGAAGGCTGAAAAAGCCCAGAAGCATCAGGAATGGCTGGCGAACCGGGAAGCCCGTATCGCCGCTGCCCGTGAAGCCCGCGCTGCCCGCGAAGCTGCTGCTTACGAAGAAATCGTGGAAGGCGAGACTTACGAAGGCAAGGTTGTAAAAGTTGCCGAATTCGGTCTGTTCGTAGAAGTAATTGAAGGTCTGGTAGGCCTGGTCCACAACACCGAATTGTCCTATGACCGCAGCGTGAAAGCGGAAGACGTTGCCAAGGAAGGCGACATGGTAAAAGTATTTGTCAAGAAAGTTGACAAAGAAAACCACCGCGTTTCCCTGTCCATCAAAGCTACCCAGGAAGATCCGTGGGTTGCTGCTGCTGCCGGATTCCAGGTAGGCGACACGGTAGAAGGCACCGTAGAACGTTTCCTGCCCTTTGGCGCGCTGGTACGCCTGAATGATAAAGTAGAAGGCATGATCCATGTTTCCGAACTGGCTGACACCCGCGTGGAAAAACCGGAAGACGTGCTGAAGATCGGTCAGGTCGTTACCCCGATGATCATTAAGATCGACCAGGCAAAACGCAAGATCGGCCTGTCCCTGACCCGCGCTAAGAAAGACGAAGAAAAAGCGGAAATGAAAGCTTATATGGATGGCAATACTGAAGATAACTTCTCCAATAATGCTATGGCTGAACAGCTGGAAGGTCTCAAGAAATAATACCGCATTACAGAGGACGGAGTTTATTCCGTCCTCTTTTTTGGTTTTGTGGCATGTTGTTTAAAACCGTGGCTGCAGCACGGTTTTAAATGATTTGCGATTGATAGTGTATTTGTTGATGAATTGCGAAAAGCTGCAGTAGTTTTATTTGTTCAGAGGATCTTGTATGACACGGGAGCAACGTAAGTTAGATCATATCCGTTACGCAATGGAATCAGGCGACGGGAACCGGCGAACCGGGCTGGAAGATATCCAGTTCCTGCATAATTGTCTGACCCCTGTGGATCCGGACAAAGTGGATATCAGCACAAGGATTGGCAGCCTGAAACTGCCGGTGCCGGTGTTTATGGATGCCATTACCGGCGGCGCCCCGGAGGTAAAGGAAATTAACCGCAGGCTGGCGGCGGTGGCCAGAGACGCCGGTGCAGCCATGGCTGTCGGTTCCCAGTACGGCGCGGTGAAAGAAGGGAAGCACGCGGACACCTACAGGGTGATCCGGAAGGAGAATCCGGAGGGCATCTTTTTTGCCAATGTGAGCGCCCTTGTATCTCCGGATGAAGCCAGAGCCGCCGTGGATATGATCGCCGCCGATGCGCTGGAGATCCACCTGAACGTGGCCCAGGAGCTGATCATGCCCGAGGGGGACAAAACCTTTTCCCTGATTCTTGAGAACCTGTCCCGTCTGCAGGACTGTGTGCCGGTTCCCGTAATCATCAAGGAGACCGGCTGCGGCATGGCGGCGGAACAGATCCGGGAACTGCAGGCAAGGGGCTTTACCTGTTTCAATGTGGCGGGCTGCGGCGGTACCAGCTTCGCGGCGATTGAAGCAGCCCGGGGCAAAGTAAAGCGCTATGAGAAGTTTGCGGACTGGGGGATCCCCACGGCCTGGAGCCTCATCGATGCAGCCCATACGGCGCGGCCCTGGGACACAGTGATCGCTTCCGGCGGCATCCGCAGCGGCTGGCAGGCGGCGCAGGCTATTGCATTGGGCGCTGACGCAGTGGGCATGAGTGGCAACATCCTGGCTGTGCTGCTGCAACAGGGGGAAGAGGCAGCTGTTGCATATCTGCAGGATGTGATTGCCGACCTGAAGGACATCATGGTGCTGACGGGCAGCCGTACTGTCCGTGAACTGCAGCAGGTACCGCTGATTTTTACCGGGGACACCCTGGCCTTTATCCAAAGCCGGGGATATGAGCCGCAGTTCAGACGGAAGCGCTGAGAGAGAAAACTAGTAAACAGAAAGGACGACACAGATTGGAAAACAAAAGCACGTGGGAAAAGTATTCTGCCGCGCAGGTTAAGGCCTGCCATGAATTCTGCAAGGGTTATCTGGATTTCCTCAGCAACGGCAAAACCGAGCGGGAATGTGTGGAAATCATCCTTGATGAAATGAAAGCTGCCGGTTACAAAGACCTGGACGGGCTGATTGGCCAGGGTAAAAAGCTGAAGGCCGGGGATAAGGTGTACCGCATCAATATGAAAAAGGGCATCGCCATGTTCAATATCGGCAAAGAGCCCATTGAGAACGGCATGAATATTTTAGGGGCTCACATCGATTCCCCCCGCATGGATGTGAAGCAGAACCCGTTGTATGAAGACGGCGGTTTCGCCCTGCTGGATACCCATTACTACGGCGGCATCAAAAAGTACCAGTGGGTGACGATCCCTCTGGCGATCCACGGCGTCATCGTGAAAAAGGACGGTACTGTGGTGAAGGTGGCTGTAGGCGAGAAGCCGGAAGATCCGGTGTTCTTCGTTTCCGATCTGCTGATCCATCTGGCCCAGGAGCAGATGACGAAAAAAGCGGCCACGGTAGTGGAAGGGGAAGCCCTGGATGTGATTGTGGGCAACCAGCCCATCAAGGTGGGACGTAACGCGAAGGAAGAGGACAAAAAGTCTGCCGGCAAGGAAGCCGTGAAGAAAGGCGTGCTGGCGATCCTGAAGAAGCAGTTCGGCGTGGAAGAAGAAGATTTCCTGTCCGCGGAGCTGGAAGTGGTGCCTGCAGGCCGCGCGAGGGAAGCCGGCTTTGACCGGAGCATGGTGCTTTCCTACGGGCAGGATGACCGGGTCTGCGCGTACGGTTCCTACAAGGCTATGCTGGATGTGACAGACGTGAGCCGTACCACCTGCTGCCTGCTGGTAGACAAGGAAGAAATCGGCAGCGTAGGCGCCACCGGCATGCAGAGTCTGTTCTTTGAGAACACCGTGGCGGAATTGCTGGAATTGCTGGGAGAGGGTACGACCCTGGCTTTGCGGCGGACGCTGGCTAACAGCACCATGCTGTCCAGCGACGTGAGCAGTGCCTTTGATCCGCTGTACGCCTCTGCCTTCGACAAGAAGAACGTAGCATACTTTGGCAAGGGCCTGGTGCTGAATAAGTTCACAGGCGCCCGGGGAAAATCCGGTTCCAACGATGCCAACGCGGAGTACATTGCTCACATCCGCAGCATCTTTGCCAGAGAAAAGATCAACTTCCAGATGTCTGAGCTGGGCAAGGTTGACCTGGGCGGCGGCGGTACTATTGCCTACATTATGGCGCTGTACGGTATGAACGTCATCGACAGCGGCGTGCCGGTACTGAGCATGCACGCTCCCTGGGAAGCAACCAGCAAAGCAGATATTTACGAAGCAAGACGGGGCTATGAAGCCTTCCTGAAACTGGCGAAAAGACTTTGATGCTGTCGCAAAGACAGATGTAAGCGCAAAACGGGCTGAAACGCCCTTTCAAAATTAACGGAAAGAGTGTGACGATATGGCTAAAGGAAAACGCTTTTATAAAAAGAACACCAATGCGCCTGCAGGACAGGACGCGCCGGAACAGAATGCTGCTGCCGGCGGGGAAAATGTAAATAAGAAGTATGAAGGAAAACCCAATGGCGGCCAGGGTGGCAAACCAGGTCAGGGAACTGCAGGCAAGCCCGGCGGCAAACCGCCCCGTAAGTTCCGGAAGAACAACTGGGACGGCAATAAAGAACATAACGCAGGCGGTAAGGACGCTGACCGGGAAAGCAACGCGGCACGGGGCAACCGGCCGGAAGGCAAAGGTGATGCTCCGGCAAACCGTGGCGGCAACAGACCGGGCAACCGTCCCTTCAGAGCGCGCTTTGAAAACCGGAAGCCCCAGATGGCAGGCAGACTGCTGGTAGCGTATTATTCCTGGTCCGGCGTAACGGAAAAGGCGGCCCAGAAGATTGCTTCCGTGGCGAAAGGCAATACTTACCGCATCCTGCCGGTGAAAGCTTATCCGTCCATGTACGGCCTGTGCGTGGCCAAGGCAGGCATGGAAAAAGCATCCGGCGCCCGTCCGGAGCTGAAAGGCTCCCTGCCGGACTGCAGCCGCTATGAGAAGATTGCCATCGGCTTCCCCATCTGGTGGTTCAGCTGCCCCAACATTATTCATTCATTCCTGGAAAAAGTGAATCTGGAAGGGAAGAAGGTATATCCTTTCTGCACCAGCAAGACCAGCGGTCCCAAAAGCAGCGCGGACGCTATCCGCAGCACCGTCCCCAAGGCGGATGTAAAGGACTGCCTGGATGCCAACAAGCTTGACTCCATGACTGACGAAGACATTAAAAAGTGGCTGGAGATGTAAAATAGCGTTAAAGGGTAATAATGAAAAGAGTGAAACGAAATCTGTTTTCCAAAAACAAACTTACCGCGTTAACGGCTGCAGTCCTGCTTGGACTGTACGGTACTTCTGCAACAGTCGCGGCGGAAGCGGCCCCGGTCATTGTGTCCGGAGGCGGCCGTGATGTGTTTGAGGTACGTTATTTGACAATCACAGATAAAAATAAAGAGGCTGCCGGAGTTCTTTTTTGGGATTTTGCGAATCCTGATGCAAAAAAAGCAAAACCTTACAACCATCCGTCACAGACACAGGACGGTATTTTAAAAGGGGTGCAGTACTGGGCGGATATTCTGGGCGCCAAAACCAGAAATGCCCTGCCGGCGCGTATTTTTGTCAGAGGCCGGGCGCAGCATCAAAATGCGGACGCCGCTTCTGTCTCGGTAGACCGGGGGGAACCAAGCCTGGCCCAGTATTGGCGTACATCCCTGCAACAGGGGAAAGAAGTGGACCGCATTGATGATTTTACCAGACTGAAGATTGTAGGTTCAGATGATGATGAATCTATCATTTACAAAGGGAAAAAGCTGGATAATGCTGCCTATGCAATAATCACAGCGGGACAGTTTATGGGTGCGAAACGCAGTGGGGCTGCAGATGGCTGGTGGACTAAGTCCGGGAATGTGCTGGCGGACAATGAGCAGGCAGCAAACCTGACAGCCACCATGCGGCATGAAATGGCCCATGCACTTGGCTTTACGAGCCAAACCATTGCGGTTCTGGATGCCAGCGGGGAGGAAATGGAAGATAAGGATGGCCTTCCGCTTCTCAAATTCCCGGATTCCCTAACTGAACCAAATGCCTGGATTTATCATTTGCGGGATCAGAATCTGAATCCTGCGGCAAAAGAAAAACTAATCATTTCTTCCCGTGAATTTGCCAGACGGAAGAAAAAGGACGCGTCCCTGTCGGAAGCGGATTTTTTCATTATCGATAAGAAGAAAACAGACGTGCCGCGATCCACAAAAGCCTACTTTGTCGGCGATAAAGTGAGTGAGGTGCTGGACGGGAAACGGTTTGACGGTGTGGACGGCCTGCCTGTCACGGGCTGGGAAGGAAGTAATCTGGACCTGGCCCATCTGGAAACCGGCGGGCTGATGAGTCACGCTGATTACCGGAACTACACAGTTTTTACCGAAGTGGAACTGGCGGCCATGCAGGATATAGGCTATCAGTTTGACCGTAAGGCCTATTATGGAAGATCGGTTTATAATGACGGGCTGACCCTTACCAATACCCGGGGCTATTCGGCCAGGAACGCGGCAGGGACTGCCTACATTGCCGGAAAATACAGTGAAGTTCCCTACGGTATAGGACTTCATGTGTTCGGTTCCCGGAATAACGTTACCCAGGCAGCGGATATCCTGACAAAAGGGTTTGGCGCTGCAGGCATACGTATTGACGGTTCGGAGAATACTGTTACCCTTGCTCGGAAATATAAAGTTCATGCAGACGGCACAAATGGGATCGGCGCCCTGATCAGTTATGGCCGGAACCAGACGTTAAACCAGGAAGGGACCATTACGGCGGATGGAAAAGGCGGCAACGGGGTGCAGTTTGACTTTGGCAGTAATATGCTGGGGGCAGACAATGAATACAGGGGGTCGTTTATCCGGTTTACCCGTGATGTGGATGCAAAAGACGGAAGTATAACAAGTTCCGTCAATAACAGGATAGATAAGACAGTTCCGGAACTGGACGGGCCGATGGTTAAGGAATATAATCTGGCCGGAACCCTGTCTGGAGCTAAAAACGCGATTTATATCGGCAGGAACGCTTTTGTAGAGAATATCAATGTGAAGGATGGTGCTTCCATTCGCGGCAATATTACTTCTGACTGGAGGTATTTCAACACAGACGGCAGCTATGATGAGGTTCCGGGGGAGGAAAGCAGTCAGCCGCTGTGTCTCCAATATAACGGGAGCTACTATACGTATGACTCTTATATTCCCGAATTGGCGACGAACCTGAATTTTGCGGCGACGCTGACGTATAATGGCAACATCTACGGCCCGGACAATATGAAACTGAACGTGGCAGGCGGTACGCTGACCTACGGAGGCAAGGCTGACGTAGTGGGCGTGCGGGTTGCTGAAAATGCCAGCCTGCTTGGCGGCAGTTACAAGGTTCACGACATGACCATGTACACGCCATCGGACGTAGTGTCGCGGTTGGGAGATATCGACAAGGGTAACTTCATAAACAACGGTACCGTCGGCGCCGCATCCGCAGACACGGCAATGAATATCACCGGCAATCTGCTCTCTGACGGCATCTTGCAGGGCGTGGCGGGCGGCAGCGCCGGAACAGTCAGGGTAAGCGGTGATGCCAGCATCGACGGTTCGCAGGTCATCGCTAAAAACTTGCTGCCGGATGAAAAATTTACCGTATTGCAGGCCGGTTCTGTCAGCGGTTCCGTAACGAATACGGAAGACTCGCCGTATAAGTTCGGTATGCTGGATGAAACCGGCGCCGTGGAAGGGAATACGGCGGTAGTGACCGGTAAAGCGGCAAACAATTTGGGAAAAACCGATGCGGTACAGGCAGAAACATACGACGCTATGATGTCCATGTACAACAACCTGACTGCGAAGGGCGACGCCCGCCGCAATGAAATGCGTCCCCTGTTCACCCTGACGCCTGGGGAGACAAAGAAAGCGTTTTCCGCGATTTCTTCCAACGCGTCGCCGAAAAGCATGGCGCTGGCCCAGCGGAGCGTGATGACCCGCCACCTTTTGTCGTCCCGCCTGAACGAAGCGTTTATACCGGAACCGGTGAAGGTAAAACTGCCGGAGGCTAAGTTAGACGGAGGCAGCGGCGGGGGCCCGGAAGTTTCCCTGAAACTGTTGGAACC
>NZ_FONL01000027.1 GCF_900112895.1 Succiniclasticum ruminis DSM 9236
TGATATTTGAACGACATGCGAATCTGAAATATAAATTTGGAAATCGAAAATTCTGGGCAACCGGATATTACGTTAGTACGGTAGGGCTGAATGCGCAAACCATACAGAAATATATCCGGGAACAGGATAAGATGGATCAAATGGAAGATTCGTTATTCAGTAAAGAATACGAAGACCCTTTTAAGGGTAGCAAGTAGTCATACCACTGCGGCTTGAACAAAGTGAAAGCCAGCGTCATTTAGGCGCTGGCCTGTGTTGGGCCCTTATAGGGCTAAGCGAACCACCCCTTGAAGGGGTGGAAGCGATTTTTTTACAGCAGGAAAAGCGTAATGTATATCCGGCGCTGCACAAATCATTATTACTATAATTCAGGTAAAAACCGTAAAAACTATACAAAAATTGACTACAAAACACAAAAAACATACAATAAACCAAAATAGTCTTTGCTATTATTGTATTTACAGTTATAATAGATGCAAAGGATTCAAAAGAGCGTTTATTGTAACGGCGCTCCGTACATTTCCTTTCAGGATTTTGGAAATTAAAGGGGGATAGTTATCATGTTAAAGTCTAACTTTCAAAAGGGTATGTTCACCGTTCTGGTGGGTATCGTACTCTGGTTCCTGCCGGTACCGGCTGGCCTGAAGCCGGAAGCCTGGCACATGTTCGCTATCTTTGTGGCGACCATCATCGGCTTTATCCTGCATCCCATTCCGATCGGCGGCGTAGCGCTGATTGCGGTAGGTCTCACCGGGTTCCTGAAAGTACTGAAACCGGGCGAAGCCCTGTCCGGCTTCGGTAATGCGACTATCTGGCTGATCGTTGGCGCGTACATGTTTGCCAAAGGCTTCATTAAAACCGGCCTGGGCCGTCGTATCGCGTATGTCATCATGTCACAGATTGCCACAAGCTCTTTGAAACTTGGTTACTCACTGGCTATCACCGACTTTATCGTTTCGCCGGCGACCCCGTCCAATACGGCCCGTGGCGGCGGCATCCTGTATCCTATCGTACGGTCCCTCTGCACCGCGTTCCAGTCGGAACCGGATGACGGCACCCGCAAGAAGATCGGCAACTATCTGATGCTCTCTACTTTCGAATGCGACTGCATCACTTCATCTCTGTTCCTGACCTCTGTGGCGCCGAACCTGCTGGTAGCGAAGCTGGCCAAAGACGTGACCGGGCTGGACATCACGTGGGGCACTTACGCGCTGGCCACCATTCTCCCCGGTATTATCGCCCTGATTATCACTCCGTATCTGGTTTATAAATTAGCCACCCCGGAACTGACCCAGACACCGGAAGCTCCGCAGCTGGCCAAAGACGAACTGCAGAAGATGGGTCCCATGAGCGGCGCGGAAACCACCGTGCTGATTGCGTTCCTGGCAGCGCTTGCCATGTGGGCTACCACTTCCTTCACCGGTCTGAACGCGACCATGATCGCCCTGGTCTGCATCGGTTTCATGCTGGTGCGCGGCGCGCTGGAATGGAATGATATCATCACCGAAAAAGGCGCGTGGGATACGCTGGTATGGATGGGCGGTCTGATGAGCCTGGCTACCGGCCTGGCAAAACTGGGCTTCGTAAAATGGATTGCAACGGGCATCTCCGGAAGCCTGAAGGGAATCGATCCCATGACCACCTTGCTCATTCTGTGTCTCATTAACATGTATGTGCATTACGCATTCGCGTCCCTGTCCGCACACGTCAGCGCAGTATACGCCGCGTTCCTGGCAGTGGCAGTTGCCGCAGGCGCTCCCCCGATGCTTTCCGCTATCGCGCTGGGCGTTGAAACCGGTATCATGGGTTGCTTAACCCATTACGCAACCGGCCCGGCTCCCATTTACTTCGGCTCCGGTTACATTACCCAGCCGGAATGGTGGAAAGTTGGTTTCATCTGCTCCATCCTGTTCCTGATCTGCTTCCTGGGTATTGGCCCGATGTGGTGGAAGATGGTTGGTCTCTGGTAAGCGGTACAGACCGATTGTACCGTAACGTTGGCGCAGTCTGGTAACAGCTTAACAGTTTAAAAAGCGCAAAAGTTACAACATAAGAAGAGCGGCTCCCTTCCGGGGCCGCTTTTTATATAAAAAAGCAGTAGATTATTTTTAAATTCGCCTGTATAATAGTGGTAACTATTTTTAACCTAACGTAATCTGGAGGGGAAACAATGAAGACAAGAAACGGACTGTTTGCAGACGTCGCCGAGTCGGACTGGAACGACTGGCGCTGGCAGGTCATTCACCGGGCCACAACCGTAAAGGATCTGGAGGACTACGGCATTGTACTGACCGAGGAAGAGCGCAACGGGATCGAAGCGACCCTGGGGCGGCTCAGAATGGCGGTGACCCCTTATTATCTTTCGCTGATTGATCTTGACAATCCTTATGACCCTGTCAGGAAACAGGCGATTCCCACTGCGAATGAATTGAATTTCGCGCCCTATGAAGACGCGGACCCCCTGGCCGAAGATGAGTTCAGCCCCGTTCCGGGCGTGACCCACCGTTATCCGGACCGGGTTCTGCTCCTGGTAACGGACCAGTGTTCCATGTACTGCCGTCACTGCACCAGAAGAAGATTCGCGGGGCAGCATGACCAGAACGTTCCCATGGAACAAATCATGCGGGGAATTGAATACATCAGAAATAATGAACATATCCGTGACGTGCTTATTTCCGGCGGCGACGCGCTGATGCTCAGCGATGCGGTACTGGAAAAAGTCATGTCGGAATTACGGGCCATCGAACACGTGGAGATCATCCGTTTCGGCACCCGGACGCCGGTTGTCTGCCCGCAAAGAATCACGCCGGAACTGTGCAACATGATCAAAAAATATCATCCGGTGTGGTGCAACACCCACTTTAACCATCCCAACGAACTGACCGACGAAGCCCGTCAGGCCTGCGCCCGCCTTGCCGACGCCGGTATCCCCCTGGGGAACCAGAGCGTATTGCTGGCCGGTGTGAACGACTGCGTGCATGTTATGAAAGAACTCGTTAACGCCCTGGTGCGCGCCCGGGTACGTCCGTACTATATTTACAATTGCGATCCGAGCCTGGGCCTGAGCCATTTCCGGACTCCGGTTTCCAAAGGGATTGAAATCATGGAAGCGCTGCGCGGCCATACCTCCGGCTTCTGCATCCCGACCTTTGTGGTGGATGCCCCCGGTGGCGGCGGAAAAACACCTGTTATGCCGAACTACCTGATTTCCCAGACGCCGCGGAAAGTGATCCTGCGGAATTACGAAGGCGTAATCACGACCTACACGGAACCGGAAAACTACAAGAACGAATGCCACTGCCCGGTATGCGAAGGCAAGAAGAAGCCGCTGAACCCGCTGACCGGTGTGGCGGAACTCGCGTCTGGCGTTGAACAGAAACACCTGGATCCCGACAGGATGCTGCGCAGGGAACGCAAAGAGAGCTGGAGTAAAAAATGATTAAAAACTCTCCGTCAGGAATGGCGGAGAGTTTTTTGCTGAAGACAGAAAAAAGCAAAGGCCCGCAAAACCGGGAACGATTGCTATTTCATGGACTCATTCGCCTGTGGCTTCGAAACTCGAGGCTTCGCCTCTCAGACAGTCTCGCCACGACGGCGAATTTCATCTCACGAAATTACGCAATCGGTCCCGATGTTTTGCTTTTGCCTTTGCTTTTTAATCTCTTTCCATCAAAAAAACCATCTGCCATATTGCAGGCAGATGGCTTTTATTTATTTTAGTACCACTTTTTCAGGAGAACATACGAAATCACAACGGTAAATATGCTGATGCCCAGCCAGACCGTTAGCATCGGATTATGCCACAACATAGCAGATCACCCTCCTTTATTTCTGGGCCTGTGCTTCCGGCAGGTCGCTCTTCCAGAGGTTGCCCAGCACAAACATGACTACGAAGCTGACTAATACGCCCCAGGCGCCGGCAGCCATAACGCTGCGTTCAATGTGGGCGATGAGGTACAGGTAGAAGTAAACGCCTTCGCCGACGATAGCGCCGATGATGGCAGCTTTGGAGTTGGCGATCTTCGGCAGGAACAGGGCGAAGATCAGGGGAGCCAGGGTAGCCGCGGATACACCGGAGATACCGATCCAGACCATAACGCCCATGAACGGAGGCGGATTGAAGACGAGGTACAGTGAAATCGCGCCGATAATGGCCGGCAGGATTTTTGTCAGGCCGTAGGCGAAACGTTCCGCCTTTTCTTCTTCCATGTTAATGATCCCATGTTTTACGAGAGTCTTCAGGAACAGGTCGTTGCTGATGCAGGTGGTGATAACCAGGATCAGGCCGCAGGCGGTGGACATCAGCGCCGCGACGATGGCAACCGACAGGATGGTACTGATAACCGGATGGAACAATTTTACATATTCGATAACCGCGTTGTCCGCAACCTTAAGGGACGGATTGATAGCCCGCATGTATAGGCCGCCGAACATAACCAGCAGGCAGCAGAAGGAAGCGAATATCCAGGTCCAGATCATCTTGGACATATCTTTCGGGTTCTTTAACGCCATGATCTTGTTCAGCAGCTGGGGCTGGCCCGCAAACGCGAATTCGATGAACATTACGCCGAAGATGGTGGCGTAACTGTACATGTGCAGCGCGCCGGGGTTGGTTACGGTAACGAAGTAAGGATTCTGGGCCGCAAGGATGTCGGACACCTCCGTCAGGCCGCCCTTGAAGAGCATCAGGCCGGAGACGAATACGAACACGCCTGCGAAAATCATCAGACACATCTGCCCGATACTGGTGTAAACGTCGGCGAAGAGGCCGCCTACGGTTACGTATAATACGGTGATGATGGTGACGCCGATGATGGCCGTGGTGTAATCCAGGCCGTCAATCATTCCCGAAAGCAGAGAGCCGCCTGCGGAGAACTGACCGGCGATGTAGAATATCTGGATAATGAAAACGATGGAGCACAGACCTCTCAGCACGTCGCTGTTGTAACGTTTCGCCAGCCAGTCCGCCATGGAGATGGACTTCAGTTCCACGTTACTGTTGCGGACGCCCTTGGCAAGCAAGATGAAGCCCAGGGTTGAAGCGCAGAAGATGGCAAGGAAGATCCACATGCCGGTGGAGCCCCAGGCATAACAGAAACCTACATAACCCATAAATGTCGCGGCGGAGAAGAACGAAGCCGCGAAGGCAAGTCCCAGAGGAATCGGGCCCATTGATTCGCCGGCTACCGCGAAGTCGCTTAAGCCTTTGATCTTTTTGGCGCCCAGAAAGCCTACGTAAATTACAAAGCACACATAGAGTGCCAGACCGCATATCATCCATGTATTCAGTGACATGGTGTTTCCTCCTTTACTGAGTATTTTTTACTGCCTTATATCAGATTTTTTCCCACTCGGATTTAACCAGTGCTTTGTTCAGGTCGCGCAGATACGGAACGGTGCGCCTTGCCTCGGTGCATTTATCGATGTCGATTTCCGCCACGAGGACAGCGTCTTCATCCCGGCCGGCTTCGCAGAGAACCTCTCCGTTCGGCGCTACGATACGGGAATGGCCGCCCAGGAATACGGTGTTGTCGTCCACACCGGCCCGGTTCACGGCGATTACATAGATACCGTTTTCCAGAGCCCGGGCTTTGGACTGGATATCCCATACATAGTAACGGGCGCGGCCGAAGGCTGCCGGATAGATGATCACGTTGGCGCCTTTCAGAACCATCAGGCGGGAAATGTCTGGGAAACCGATTTCATAGCAGATCTGCATGCCGATATGCAGGTCGCCGTAGTTGATGGGGGCGGGAACTTTGCAGCCGTTCTGGAAACGGAGCTCTTCATTGTCCCAGAGATGTACTTTGTCGTAGGTGCCCATTACGCCGTTTTCGTTAACGGTGAGGGCGGTGTCGGTGATGATGCCCTTGTTGGGGGTGGTTGCCAGAATGCATCCGGAAACCAGAATCTGGTACTTTTTGGCCTGTTCAATCATCCACTGGGTTGTACGGCCATCCGGAATATCTTCCGCCAGTTCCACGTCCTGTTTCGGTATCCAGTAAGCCGTATTAAACAACTCAGGGAAGATGACCCATTTCGCTCCTTTTTCTACTGCTTCTTTCAATAATGCTTCGGCTTTGGCAAGATTCGCGTCCACATTAGCGAGTTCGCAGTTCATCTGGATTGCAGCTACTTTGATTTTCATACTATCGCCTCCTGTTGCTTAAAATAGTTTGCACGAACACCCTCTTGCAAGGTTCAATAAAACACATATGTGTGTTTTTGACAATTTTATATTAACATCTTTTTGATTTATTTTTCATTTTGCAACTTTTGTTGACAAATAAACAGGTTTTTGTGCGGTATACGGAATTAAAATACTTGCGCAAAAAACGGCCAGACGATATGATAGTTTTGAAAAAAGATTGTCTTTTGCCGATGGTTACTGATGTTTCAGCAATCCGGAAAGAGCATTCGATTTTCCGGTTAAAATAATTGTAATGGTGGTATTATGGCCTGGTATAGTATACTGACAAATCTGTGCGCCCGGATCTTCGTGGTCCTGATCCTGTTTTCGATTTTATGCCGCACGGCGATTCTAAGGGAAACCATTAACACGCTGCATGAGAAGGTCCGGAGTAAGGTAAAGCTTGTGTTGTTCTTTTCCTTTTTCGGCGGGCTGGATTTATTTTGCGGCACGCTGCTTCCGACCATTGTGGTAAACAACCACAGCACCTACGTAATTTCAGCCGGACTGATCGGCGGGCCGGCTGCAGGTGTGGCGACAGCCTGTATCCTTTCTCTGGTTTCTATCGTGCTGATTAAGCCTCCCGTTGTGCTTTCCATCGTCCTGACGGTAGCGGAAGGCATAATTGCAGGCATGTTGTCCAAATGGCTGCAAAAGCAGAATTATAATTTTGTGCACGCAGGCGCGATTGCTTACACATTAACTTCTGTCTATCTTGCGCTTTTGGCAGTGTTCCCTCCTGATCTTCTGCCGTACCCCTTCACGCTGGAAGATGCTATTTTCCCCCTCCTTTTTTCCGTAACGGTGGGCACGGGTTCCTTTATCGGTCTTCTGGAAGATTATTACAACCAGCAGGAAAAATTTGAAGGAATCAGCGCGAAAATCGCGTTAAAGATCACGAACAGCACCCTGTCCTTTTTGCAGGACGGCCTGGATAAAAAAAGCGCTTCCGAGACCGTCGATATTATTATCAAGGATTCGGAAACCTTCGACTTTGTGGCCATTACTTCCATGGATGATATTCTGGGTTTCACGTCGTACCGTACAGAAGGGCCCTTTGTCACGTTTTTGAAAAACGATTTCGCAAAACTTTTTAAAAGCGATTTCTCCATCCCCACCGAAAAGCTGGATGTAATCCGGGCCTGCCTGACGGTGCCGCTCTACGACGATAAGAGAAAGTTCGGCTACCTTTGCGCCGGCCATATTATGGATAACCGGGTCTCGCCGATGGAAGAAACGCTGATCAACGGTATCGGGACCATGATCTCGACACAGCTGGCGTTCCATAACATCAAAGAAAAAGCCGATCTGCTGCAGCAGGCGGAAATCAAGGCGCTGCAGTCACAGATTAATCCGCATTTCCTGTTTAACGCGCTGAGCACGATCAGTTATTACTGCACGCAGCAGCCCCAGACCGCGAAAACGCTGATCAACGATCTGGCCAATTATTACCGCAAAAACCTGGCGGATGCGGATACCATGATCACCATCCGGGAAGAACTCCAGCACATCGGCGCCTATATCCATCTGGAACAGGCGCGTTTCAGGGAACGCCTCCAGGTGGATTATGAACTGAACACGGAAAATTCGTTCATGCTGCCGGCGCTGATCCTGCAGCCCCTTGTGGAGAATGCCATCAAACACGGTCTCTATCCGAAAATTTCCGGAGGCAAGATCACCATACGGATCGACGAGAAGCCTTCCTATTTCCGTATCACCGTGATTGACGACGGTATGGGAATCGCCAGGGAAAAACTGGCCACCATACTGGATGATTCCGTGCCCAAGAAATCCATCGGCCTGTCGAATGTCAACAAACGGCTGAACACATTATACGGCAGTAAAAACAGGCTGCGCATATTCAGCCGCGTAAATAAAGGAACCATAGTTTCCATGAGAATCCCGGTCCAGGAGGTGATCAGTACGCAATGATCAGAATAATAGTAGTAGATGATGAATTCCCAACCCGGCAGGAACTGGCGTCCCTCCTTCTGAATATCAAAGATGTGGAGATCGTCGCGGAATGCTCTCTGGGGCAGGAAGCGCTGGATTTCCTGCAGAAGGATACGGCGGATCTGATTTATCTGGACATCGAGATGCCCCAGATCAACGGGATCGAGACAGCGAAAATCATTAAATCGACCATCAAGAATCCGCCTGAAATCGTGTTTGCCACAGGGTTTGACCAGTTCGCGGTTACCGCCTTCGAACTGAATGCCCTGGATTATATTCTTAAACCGTATACGCAGGAGCGGATCCTTGCGTCGATCATGCGTTACCGGAATCTGAAACGGCAGCTTTCAGAGAAAAAACCCTCAGCGCAGCAATTAAAATTCCCTATCTGGTACAACGAAAAAATGATCCTGCTGAACGCGGAAACGGAAATCAGCCTGATCAAATCCGAACAGCAGCGCATCCTGGTATTTTCGGAGAAAGGCGTCTTTGAGATCAACACGCCGTTAAAAGAACTGGAACAAAAACTCACGGGGCACGGCTTCCTCCGCACCCATAAATGTTATATCGTGAATATCAACAAAGTCAGGGAAGTGGTCCCGTGGTTTAACGATACGTTTGTGCTGACGCTGGAAAACTGTTCCCAGAAAGATATTCCCGTTTCCCGGCATTACATACAGGAATTTAAAAAATATGTAAATCTGTAATCCGCGCCTTCCCAATTCCCTGTTTTGCTTGAAACATTTTTATGTAAATGGTATTATTTAATTGTTGAAGAGCAATACGTTCCGACAGTTAATGATACCGACGGGCCCCGGGGTTCGTCAGAAAAGAGGGATAACATGAAATACGTAGAAATCAAGGCTATCGAAATTAATTCCATGGATGACGACGTGCTGCAGGACAGCATCATCTTTGGCGTGGACGAAACCATCACAAAGCCGGAAGAAGTGCCTGCCGTATTACGTAAGATCCTCAAAAAATACTATAACATTGCTTCGTTCGGCCAGGAAGTCAACAAAGATCCGATCCTTTTCGGAAAAGAAATGGACGAAATCGAAGAAAAATATCTGAACGAATACGGAATTTACACCCTTGACATCCAGGAAATCAAAGTCAACTGGGAAAACGGCATGACGATCTGAAACGGGTAAGGCTTTTTGAAAGAGTAATCATACTTTCGTACCATTTCTGCGTGTCCGGGCCTGGTATATAGTAACAATTTAATGTTTGTTTGCGCTGGCAGCCGTAGATTTTTCTGCGGCTGTTTTGTTATAATAAAACAAAAGAATATTGCAGACGAAATAAGGACAACGCATTTCCCTGCGGATAATCCGGCGCAGTTTGTAATTGATTAAGGAGGGGTACCCATGAAAAAGTTCCTGGCGGTTTTATTACTTTCTTTAGTCGTATCCTCCTCCGCCTGGGCGGGCGGAATTGAAACAACCACCCTTTTCGACAGGAAATCGAATCCGGACACGTCCATACTCGTCGGGGTGGACGCGGAACAGAAAGCCAGATACTTCCCGGACGGAAAGATGAGCGGGAACGTGCTGGCGTTTCTCGTGAAGATAAAAGGCCGCGAGATTCTGTTTGATGCCGGCCTGCCGGACGGTCATATCGCGGAAGAACTGAAGAAAAACGGCCTGGCTGCCGGCGATGTTAAGACGATTCTGCTGACCCATCTGCACCGGGACCATTACGGCGGACTGGTAGATGCGGACGGCAAAGCCGCTTTCCCGAACGCGGAAGTTTATGTCAGCCGGGCAGAGCGAGCCTACTGGGTGGATGAAAAGAAGGATCCGAATGTGATCCGCGCCCTTGCGCAGTACGCCGGCCGGGTTCAGGTGTTCGAGCCCGGTGACAAGGTGATGCCGGGGGTAAAGGCGCTGGACACCAGCGGGCACACGCCGGGCCATGTTTCCTTTCTACTGAAAAGCGGCAAGGATAAGCTGCTGGTGATCGGCGACCTTATCCACTTCTCCCGTATCCAGCTCCCGCTTCCCGAAGTAGCGGTGAAATATGATGTGGATCCGGCCAAGGCCGTACAGGCCCGTAAACGGATCTTTGACTATGCCTGCGAAAAGCGTATTCCCATGGCCGGCATGCACGTTCCCTTCCCGGGAATGCTTAAACTGAAGAAGGCCGGCGCAGGATACGAGGAATATTGATCTGTCGCGGTTCAAAAAACTTGAAACGCGCTGCGGCGCAGTGTAATGCGTTACAGCGCAGAAAGAAGGGTTCTGAATGTTACTGAATGATGTGTTCCAGAAACATCCCGCAGAGAAAACAGCATTCATTTTCAAGGATCAGTTTACGACCTATGGTGAATTCCGGAAAAAAGTGCTGGACTGGGCAGTGTTTTTACAGTCCCTGGGGGTGAAGCGGGGCGACCGGGTCGGGCTGTTCAGTAAAAATTCCCCGGACTTTGTGGCAGCCTATTTTGCCATTGTCAAAGCCGGCGGCATCGTAGTGCCTTTCAATTTCCAGCTGATTGCGCCGGAGGTGGCGTATATCGTCCAGGACACGGGGATGGAAATCCTGATCACCCGATCGAAGCTGGATATCGGGCAGGCCCTGCAGGATCTGGGCTGGGAAAAGGAATTAAAGCAGATTACCTTTGACGAGATGGCGGCGCCACTGGGGGCGAAACTCATCGAATATGATATGAAGGAATCGGATCCTGCGGTTATCATTTATACGTCCGGCACCACCGGGCGGCCCAAAGGGGCGATGCTGAGCCAGGGGAACGTGGTGCACAATACGGAAGATTTCATGGCCATCATCCCGGTCAGCGAAAACGACGTGGGTCTGTGCGTGCTGCCCATGTATCACGGCTTCGGCTGGAACTGCTCGATCGTGATGAACCTGTACCTGGGCGCGACCATGGTGGTGCAGGAGACGTACCAGTTTGGCGAGTCCATGAACCTGATCAAAAAATATAAGATCAACTCCATGTTCGGCGTGCCGACCATGTACCAGATGTTCGTGAAAGGGGCGCAGCCGGAAGACCTGGCGCACTTCAGCTACTTTATCAGCGGCGGGGCCGCCCTGTCCCGCAACCTGTACGATACCTTCGCGGAAAAATTCGGCCAGCACGTGCATGAGGGCTACGGTTTGTCGGAAGCGTCGCCGGTGGTGACCTGCAGCCGCAGGAACAAAACGAAACAGGGCTCCATCGGGGAACCGCTCCCTAACGTCAGGGTGAAGCTGGTGGACGAGAACTTCAACGAGGTTCCGGTGGGCGAAGTGGGGGAACTCTGCGTACAGGGGCACAATCTTATGATCGGTTACTGGAACCGCCCCAAAGAAACGGCCTACGCGCTGCGCGACGGCTGGCTGCATACGGAAGACCTGGCGTACAAGGATGAAGACGGGATGCTGTTCATCGTGGACCGGCTGAAAGACATGATCATCAGCAGCGGCGAAAACGTCTATCCCCGTGAGGTGGAAGAAGCGCTGATGACCCATCCAGACGTAAAAGAGGCAGCGGTCATCGGCATCCCGGACAAACTGCGCGGGCAGGCGATCTGCGCCTACATTGTGCCGGAAGACGGCGGCATAAGAGACAAGCGGATGATCCGTAAATATCTGCTTTCCCGGATCGCCGCCTACAAAGTTCCCAAGGAATATATTTTCTGCGAGCAGCTGCCCCGGAACAATACGGGCAAAGTATTGAAAAAGGTGCTGCGGCAGCAGGCGGTGGAGGATCTGATCAACCGGAAATAATTTTTTGGCGCTGACGGCGGCAGAGCGGTTTACGGCTGGCTCCTGAATGATCAATGAGGTGGATACCGATGGCTGGAAATAAACAGAAGCTGAAACTGTTGTACCTCATAAAAATATTTACCGAAGATACGGACGACCAACACGCCCTTACCCTTCCCCAGATTGCGGAAAAACTGGACGCCTACGGGGTAAGCGCGGAGCGGAAGACGCTGTATCAGGATTTCGAGCTGCTGCGTGATTTCGGTTTTGATATTATCGGCCAGCAGGCCCGGCGGAATTTTTATTACCATATGGGCAACCGCAGGTTTGAACTGCCCGAGCTGAAACTGCTGGTGGACTCCGTGCAGTCGGCCAAGTTCATCACGGACAAAAAATCCAACGCGCTGATAAAAAAACTGGAAGGCATGGTGAGCAAGTATGAGGCCCGGAAACTCCAGCGGCAGGTCATTATTTCCGGGCGCATCAAGGCCATGAACGAAAGCATCTACTATAATGTAGACAAGCTGCACGAGGCCATCGGGACGGACCGCCAGATCCGGTTCAAATATTTCCGGTGGAACATAAATAAGGAAATGGAGCTGCGCAAGGACGGCGCCTGGTATCAGGTCAGCCCCTGGGCGCTGATGTGGGACGACGAGAACTACTATCTGGTAGGCTACGACGCGGAAGACGGAAAGATCAAGCACTACCGCGTGGACAAAATGTGGCGGATCTCCGTGGCGGACAGGAAGCGGGAAGGAAAGGAACAGTTCAGGGCTTTCAATATGCCCCGGTACACGAAGAGCCTGTTCGGCATGTTCGGAGGCGAAGAGGTTAAAGTTACGCTGGAGGCGGAAAACGGCATGGTGGGGATCCTGCTGGACCGCTTCGGCAAGGACATTCCCGTCAAACCGGTGGACGCAGACCATTTCCGCACATCTGTGGTGGTAGCGGTGAGCAGCCAGTTCCTGGGCTGGATCATGGCGCTGGGAGACGGCGTGAAAATTATCGGGCCGGACAAAGTCGTGGCCCGGATGAAAGAAGAAATCAGGCTGATAAGCCAAATGTATGAAAATTGAATTGAAAAAAGGAAACCGGCCTGATAAGCCGAATATATGAAGACTGAAGCGGGAAAAGGAAACCGGTCAGAGATTAATTTCAGTGATTATTAGTTAATGTACATCTAACAGGTTATGAAAGATTTATTCGGTTATGCCAGGGTGATCGCCATCGGCGACATCCACGGCATGTATGAAAAGTTAACAGCGCTGATGGAAAAAATCAGCTTTGACCCGGAAGAAGACCTGCTGGTTTTCCTTGGGGACTATATCGACCGCGGCCCGGATTCTGTCAGCTGCCTGCAGTACGTGTATGACCTGCAGCACCGGAACCCGGATTCCGTCATCTGCCTGCTGGGGAATCACGAGGTGATGCTTTCTTCCTACCTTATAGAGAAGCGGGGCATCTATAATACCCTGATCGGCGATTACTCGGAGTCCTGGCTGGAGAACGGCGGTTTCCAGACGCTGCAGCAGCTGAAGGAAACAGACGCAAAGAAACGGGAAGAACTGCTTGCATGGGTTACGGATCTTCCGGTTAAGTATCAGTATCAGGAGTTTTTCTTCTGCCACGCCGGCGTTGACCCGGATGTGCCGCTGTCTGTGCAGAATGAATATGACATGCTCTGGCGGCGCCGTAAGTGGTGGGAACAGTATAAGGGCGCGGAAACCATCGTGACCGGGCACACGCCCATACAAAAGATAAAAAAAGGGACGAGAAGCGTGAAGCCGCTGTTTTTGTCGAACCGTGTCATTATGTGCGATACCGGCGCATACATGGCCGGCGGCAAACTGAGCGGCGTGGACGTGTTAAGCAGGAAAGTCTGGCAGACTTAGCACTTACCGAAGAGGTAAGTGCTTTTTTTATGTAAAAAAGTAAGAAACCGGTTTCTTTTTGCATTCAAATTTATATTTAAAAGTTTCTTTTTGCCTGTGCGAGAGAGGACTTTTGGACAGGTAATTGTTTATAATAAAGATGGAAGGTCAAATTGGGAGGAGCAATCGGTCGAAAGAAAAAATATTTAAAGGAACGATTAAAATAAAATTTAAGCAAAATATAATATAAAAATAAAATAAATTATATAAAATCACAATTAAGTATTGACAACATCGCTGGCAATAAATTATAATAATTACGGAAAACGTTGAAATGATTCAGTAAGTTGTGACAGGAGGCAGATAACCATGAAACTGGCAGAAGCGTTGCAGGAACGGTCGGACATCAACAAACGGATCAGCGAGCTGAGGCGCAGGCTGGAGAACTGCCTGCTGGTACAGGAAGGGGAAGAGCCGGCAGAAGATCCGATGGATCTGCTGAACGAGCTGGATTCCTCGACGGAACGGCTGGAAACGTTGGTGGCATCCATCAACGAAACGAACTGCAATACTAAGGTAGACGGTATGAGTCTGACAGAGCTCATTGCAAGAAAGGATGCTTTAACACTCAGACATTCTGCGTATAAAGAACTGGTTTATACCGCAGGAAACAACACGTACAGGGCCAGAGGAACGGAAATCAAAGTGAAAGCCGTCATCAAAGCGGCAGAGTTGCAGAAAACAGTAGACAGCCTGGCGAAGGAGATCCGTAAGCTTGATAATAAATTACAGGAAACCAACTGGAAAACGGAACTGGTGGAAAAATAAAGGAGTTGTTTCCCGGAAGGGCGTTGTTACATAACAATTGAACAGACGGTAACCTTACAGGGGGCGTATCAGGCGGCAACTGCCGAAGTTGCAAGCAAAGAAATTTGCCATATGTCGCACCGGGCCATGCGTTTACTAATTCATCGTTACCGGCCCAATCGTGTACGAGCGTATCGTAACCGTGATCATTCGTTACCGGATATGAACTGTAAGGCGAGGGTGGTGTAAGGGGAATTTCACTAACATAACTTCATTCCGACACATCAGCATTGGCACCGGAAAACCGCGTTGGCGAAGAGAATCAGTAAGTTAGGGTAAACGGAGGTGTTGCCGATGAATTCCAAAGTTGACCTGCACATGCATTCCAAGGCTTCGGACGGTTCGGACTGGATTCCCGGACTGCTGCGGAAAATACAGAAACTGGGGATCCGGACCTTCGCGCTGACCGATCACGATACGATCAAAGGCGTACAGCGGATGGAAAAAATAGTTCCTGACGGCATACGCTTCATCAGAGGGATAGAACTCTCCTGTAAAACGGAAGTGGCAAAATGCCATATCCTCGGTTACAACTATGACCTGAAACAAAAAGAGTTCCTGGACTTTGTGGCGGAAGCCTACGGGGTCTGAATCAACAAAACCCATAACCGCCTGCGCTATATGGAAGAGGAGTTCGGCTTCCGGTTTACCGCTGAGGAAAAAGAAGCGCAGCTGAAAAACCCCGGCAAGCTGCAGCTGAAACTGTTGCTGGAAAAGAAACTGCGGCAGCTGCATCCCGGCGCGGAGCCGGTGGATATCTTCGCGACCTACTTCAAAAACCTGCCCAGCGGCAGGGTGGACGCAACCCGCGCCATCCGGGCAATCAAAAACGCCGGGGGAATCGCGGTCTGGGCGCATCCGCTGGGAGGCACGGGGGAAAAACGCCTGACCAAAGAACAGTTTGCCGCCCAGCTGCAGACGCTGAAAGAGGCAGGGATCGCGGGACTGGAATGCTACTATTCCGAATACACGACGGAAGAATCGGAAATGCTGTGGCAGGCAGCGATGGAACAGGGACTGCGGATCAGCGGCGGCAGCGACTACCATGGCAGGAATAAAAAGCACCTGCACCTGGGCATGCTGAATAAGGATGACGCAATAATAACAGAAGATAAACTGAGTGTGCTTAAGCTGTTATGATAACAGTTACCTGCATTGCCGGCAACAACAGTTTCTGCTGTCCGGCAATGATTTTGGAGGACGCTATGGGCGTGAGTTTTATTATTGGTGACGTTACAACCCTGCAGGCGGATGCGGTTGTCAACGTCATTAATTTTGAGATGGAAGACGGCGGCAGCGTGAATCATGCCATTCATGCAGCGGCAGGGCCTGAATTAAAAGAGTACTGCGAAACAACAGACCGCTGTCCTGTAGGCGGAGCGAAGCTGACGCCCGCTTTCAATCTGCCTGCCCGCTATATTATTCACACCGTGGCCCCACTGTGGCGGGACGGCAGAGAACAGGAAGAAAAATGGCTGGCCGCCTGCTATCTGCGTTCTTTGGAATTAGCGGCGAAATACAACTGCTGGAAGGTTGCGATTCCTGTGTTTTCTGCCGGCAGTTCCGGCTTTCCGTCCGGAAAAGCGCTCCAGATTGCGTATGATACATGCCGGTATTGCCTTATAGAAAAAAATATTACGGCGGATATCCTTCTTGTGCTTTATGCCCGGGATACAGGCTGTAACATACAGGCTGAAAGTACTGCAGCCGTGTTCAACACGGTGGCGGAGTATGTAAAGTTGCATCATCAGCTTGAAGAAGACAGAATAAGAATGCTGCGGCTTGCGGAAGGCGCGAAACCCTATTTTCCGGAAGAAGCGCAACGTATCCGGGAAATTATGATGCCTGACGGCGCTACGATGATCGTTGTGCCGCAAGGCGCCAGCGTACAGTTCTCTATAAGCAGCATACCGCCTAAACCCGGGAATATGCCGGACAGGGAAGAGTTTGTTCCCGAAGCGCCCTTCACGAAGAAGCTGTTGCGTTACATGGACGCAAAAGGAATGACGGCGCCTAGGGTTTACAGTGACGCAGGCTATGACCGGAAACTGTTTTCCAAAATCCAGAGCGATCCGGATTACCACCCCAGAAAATATACGGTAGTGCGTTTCGCCCTGGCACTGAAACTGGACCCGGAGGAAACAGAAGACCTGTTGAACGCGGCGGGTTTTGCCCTGTCGCGCAGTATGCTTGTCGATCTTGTCATCGCATATTGCATTGAAAACAATATGCGATCGGTATGGGAAGTGAACAGCATTTTAGAAAACTGGGGTCTGGAAACCATCTGAAAATGTCGCCATCATGGTGATTACAGTCAAAGCCGCATAATGCGACTTTGAACGAAAGAGTTAATGAATAACGAAAAAGTAAATGAATATAGTCAGTAGTCAGGAAACACCCCGGCATTACGTCGGGGTATTTTTTGCGTTAAGAGTCTTTTCTTTTCCAAAACTCAGTGCTATAATAACAACGAACGCTTGTTCTAATTTATTATACGGGGAGGTTATTTATGGATAATGATACTGAAGTAATATCGTTGGAAGCTGACGATATCAAACGCCGGATATTTATGATCCGGGGGAGACAGGTGATGCTGGACAAGGACCTGGCGGAGCTGTACGGGTATGAAGTTAAAAACCTTAATCGGCAAGTTAAGCGCAACATAAGAAGATTTCCTAAAGACTTTATGTTTCAATTGACGCAAAACGAAATGGATATTTTGCGGTGCCAAAATGTCACCACAAGTGTTAAGAGCAGAACTCTTCCTTATGCGTTTACTGAGCAGGGAATTTATATGTTAGCTACTGTTCTTAGAGGTGAGCTGGCAGAAACGCAAAGCATTTTTATCATGCGGGCTTTCCGGGAAATGCGCCACTTCGTCGCAAACAACGCTGCATTGTTTGACCGGATCAGCAAAGTGGAACTGAAGCAACTGGAAACGGACAAAAAGTTTGACCAGCTTTTTGAGTATATTGGCGAACACACAGAAACAAACCAGAAACTCTTTTTTGATGGACAAATTTATGATGCGTTCAGCCTGCTTATAGAGTTGATACAGAAAGCAGATCAGGAAATTATCCTGATAGACGGATATGTGGATGTGAGTACGCTGAACGTATTAGCGAAGAAAAAGTCCGGTGTGGCCGTGACAATTTATACATTCAAAAAGACAAAACTGACAGTACAGGACGTTGCTGTTTTTAATGCGCAGTACCCACAGCTGGAAGTAAAATACACCAGTGTTTTTCATGACCGGTTTCTGATTTTGGACGGGAAGACCGTTTATCATATCGGAGCGTCGCTAAAGGATGCGGGGAAGAAATGCTTTGCGGTTTCGCTGATGAAAGATGCAGGACCTGAACTGATGAAAAAACTGGCGCAATGCAAGTAGAGTTATAACCTGAGGTTTCAGTTTGGAATTTCACCAGCGATGAGGTGAGCTTGGCCCGGGAAACCATCTGAAAATGTCGCCATCATGGCGACCACGACCATAAATAAATGTGCTATAGTGATAATGCAAGCGGGAACAAATGTTACGCAAAAAAGTCCTTCACAGCAGTCCCTGCATTGGAAGCAGGTGTACCGGGCCGTGAAGGACTATATTTGACTACATTTCGGGGAGGGATTCCAATGAAAAAATTGTTTATGGCTGTGTTGACGTTTATCCTGGTAAGTTTTTCTGCAGTGGGGCTTGCGGCAAGGTTTGACACCTGCGCTTTGTTGATTGCAGACGCGGATATGAAAACAGAAGACTATATGAATAAAGTCAGTGACTGTTTAAAAGAAAGCCCGAACGTTGTATTTGGGACAAAGATCCAAACCAAATATCAGGAGTATTGGTTTGAAAAAGGCGAACTTGAGGAAGGCAAAATAGCGCCGCAGGTTTTGTTTGAATTCAGAAAGTTCAGCGGCTATGATAAATGCCTTTATCTCATTACCGAGAAAACCATAGAAAAAACCAGGCAGCGCATAGGCTGGGGCTCTTACGATAAAACCAGGGCTTCGGTTAATATTAAAGGCTTTCTGGTAGGGAAGGATGCCAGCGGCGCCGATAAAATCCTGAAGATGATCAACGTAACACAAAACGCAGATTCTGACACGAGTGATTTACGTGCCAAACGGGCCGCTTTTGAAAAAGCGATGAAAGAACTGGCAAAACAGTTTAACGAGTATCTGAAGAGCGGGAAATAAAAAGGATACAAAAAACAGGGATGGATCTGGAGCTCGATAACCCCAAAAACACCCTTCCATTTTTCAAACTATATAATAGGAAGAAAACTTAAAAAATTGCTTGCGTTTTTGGGTGCAATATGCTATAATAAACATGTAAAAAAGATTGAAGAAAAAACCTGACAGTGATCCAAAAACGAAACCCCAATAGACCATAAAGAGTGCGCGAGAGACAAGCTCAGTGACCGTACAGCAACCTGGCCGGAACGGTTAAGGTGCTAAAGCTTGTATGATGGGATGTTGAGAATGCAGCCCATCGTTCCGATGGGCTTTTATTATGGCTTTAGCTTGGGAGCCGAATCCCTCAAGGGGATTTGGCTCAAAAACCACCTGCTACGCAGGTGGGATTAATGCTTAAGCAAAAGGGCAACATCCTTCTTGTATAATGATAGTGTTCAAGCCGTCACTAAAACAAGAAAGGATGTTGCCCTATGGCAAATAGTTTAGCACATACCAAGTGGGTATGCAAATATCACATTGTATTTACACCAAAATACAGAAGAAAAATCATTTATAACCAATTGCGTTTGGATATCAGAACGATTCTTAAAGATTTGTGCAAATGGAAAGGTGTAGAAAT
>NZ_FONL01000008.1 GCF_900112895.1 Succiniclasticum ruminis DSM 9236
TTTATACCGGAACCGGTGAAGGTAAAACTGCCGGAGGCTAAGTTAGACGGAGGCAGCGGCGGGGGCCCGGAAGTTTCCCTGAAACTGTTGGAACCGGCGGAGAATGATATCTGGCTGAAGTTTGGCAAGAACTGGGGCGATTTGAAAGACGGCGCCGATTACCACAGCTCCACTACGTTGCTGGGCTGGGACAAGGCTGTTGCTCCCAACTGGCGGGCCGGTGCGTATGCCGGTTACAGTAAAACGGGTTTTGCGGACAATACGGCAGGCAACGAGCTGAAAGACACACGCATTGGCCTGTACGCCGGTTACAACAAAGCCGGACGGGAAGGTCTGGTGTTCCTGAATTATGGCTGGATGCGCAACAAACTGCACAGGGGCGTTATGGGCATGACTGCCGGTGCGGATTATCACAGCCGCATTCTGGAACTGGGCGGCGAGTATCTGTACGACCTGCAGGCGCGGAAGGATGTACCCTGGCATGTGCGGCCTTATGTGAACATACAGTTGTCCAGGCTGTGGCAGAACGGTTACAGCGAAACGGGTGCCGGTGTATTCAACCAGGTCGTGGAGAGCAAGCACAACGATTATTTCGGCGCAGGAGCCGGGGTAGAGTTCAAACGGTACCTGACCGGAGGGAATTATGCCGTCCGGGCCGGCATCCGTCACGCCTTTGCCGGCGCGGAACCGAGGCTGCGATACAGTTATATGGGTGATCAGGCGAACAGCTACGATATGCGCAACGTGCAGGACAGAACTCACTTTGTTTTATCCATCGGCGGTGAGACGGAACTTGGCAAAGGCTGGAGCATCGGCGGCGATGCCGGCTTTGTGCGGGGCAGTCACGACAAAGACTGGTCCTGCAGCGTTACGGTGAAGAGAATGTGGTAAATGGATGATTGCTTGTTTAATTATTAGTGTATAAACGGCAGTTAATTTTTGAGAAAAACGAGCTGTTATGTCAGTCAACAGAAATGAAGACAACAGACCGTAACATCTGCTTTTTGTCGGACAGCCGCGGAATTTCCGCGGCTGTCTTTTCTTGGTGCTAAAGCTCCAAGCAACAAGCCGGGAAACCGATACAACGGTTTCCCGGCTTGTTTGTGCGGTTTCAGAATCTTTGCTTTTCGTAAAGTTGTAATTTTCGTTTTTGGTTGAATGCGCCTTATTACTTATGATATAATTAAACAATTAACATGGGATAGTTTGCGTTTAATTTGTTTGGGAGGGCAGGACGATGCAAAAGACCACGGACTGGTTGGCCGGCGAGGCGTATTTACGGGATAAGGCGCCGGAGTTGCTTCCTTTCATAAATAAATATGGTCACTGTACGCTGGAACCGGATGGAATGGAGCGGTATTTTGAGGTGCTGCTGACGGGTATCGCGGCCCAACAGCTGCCCCCGGAGTCCAGCGCGAAGATCATGGAACAGCTGCGGCATCTGGCGGGGAACCCGGTGATGCCGGAGAAGCTGCTGGCCCTTACGGACGAGACCGTTGCCACCTGCGGCCTCTCGGCAATCAAGATAACGTACATGAAGGAATTCGCCCGGTTGGTGTTGGACCGTACCATTGATTTTGCTGCTTTTGCGGATATGCCAGACGCACAGATTGTTAAGCTGCTGAAAACGGTACGCGGCTTGGGGCAGTGGACGGTGGAAATGTTTTTACTGCTTTCCCTGTGCCGGCCGGATGTGCTGCCTGGAGATGATTTCCTCCTGAAAAAGGAAATGCAGCAATTGTTTAGCCTGAAAGATGTTCCCAAACGGGGACAGCTGAACAAACTGATGGAAGGCTGGCGTCCCTGGCGGAGCCTGGCAGTCTGGTATTTATGGCAGCACAGCGCGGACACCCGGAAACGCTGAGACGGAAGTTGCTAAGAGAGAAGAAGAAAGAAAAAGGAGAATGTTGATGATAGATTTTTTTGAACAGGTTAACGTGCTTTCCCAGGTGAGGGAAAATTTGCAGAAAATGGGAATCAAAACACCTATGCCGGTGCAACGGCAGGCGATACCTGCGTTGCTGAAGGGACGGGACGTGCTGGCCCGGGCCCAGACAGGGACGGGCAAGACGTTGGCATTTCTGATTCCGCTGGCCCAGAAGATCGAACCGGGCAGGAAATACGTGCAGGCGCTGGTGATTACGCCGACCCGGGAACTAGCCCAGCAGGTCAACGAAGTGATGAAGCAGGTGCTTGACGGGCTGGGGATCGCAACATTGGCGGTGACCGGAGGCCGTGATTTCGAAACCCAGAAAAACAAACTGGCGGGCAAGGCCCAGGTGCTGATCGGTACCCCGGGGCGCCTGTTGGACCATATTGAAAAAGGAAATACGGATCTGGGCGGAGTAAAATTCCTGGTGCTGGACGAAGTTGACGAGATGCTGGCTCAGGGATTTATGGATGACGCGCTGGAGCTGATTGCCATGACCGGGCCGGAACGGCAGACCATGCTGTGTTCCGCTACGGTTTCGGAAGAAATCAATAAACTGGGGCGCAAACTGACCACCAACTGCCAGATCATTGACATCGATCCGGAAGAGGCGGTGGTGAAAGCCATTCAGCAGATCTGCATCCGTACAACGGAGGAAAAAAAGCCGGAGACACTGATGCACCTCATCGACCGACTGAATCCTTATCTGATGCTGGTGTTCTGCATCAGCAAGGAGAGGGCGAAAGAAGTAGACGCTTTTTTGAGTGGGCATGGTTATAATGTGGGCGTGCTGACAGGTGATATGAGTGCGGCAAAGCGTAAAACGGTGATGAAAGAGTTCCGTGACGCCAAAATTCAGATTCTGGCGGCCAGTGACATTGCAGCCCGGGGACTGGACGTAGAAGGCGTGACCCATGTCATCAACTACGATGTGCCCCATGATGCGGACTGGTATGTACACCGGGTGGGCCGTACCGGTCGGGCCGGCAAAGACGGCATCGCCATTACGCTGTACACGCCGGAGGAGCTGCGCTGGCTTCATAATGTAGAGAAAAAACTGGGCGTGACGCTGGAAAAGCAGACGGTGAACGGACGGAAGATTGTTCGCCGCACCCGTATCGCGACGGCCCGGCGGCGGGAAGCGGAACAGAAAAAGGAAGCCCCGAAATCTCGTGGCCGTAATTCCGTAGCGGACAAGCGCCATGCTCCGAAGACCGGTTCCAACCGCCGGCAAATCAGCCGCCAGGCAGCCCGGGAAGCCTCCATGGCACTGAAAGAAAAGGCAAAAAAAGCGGCGAAACGTAAATAATATCAGTATACAGGTGATTCGTTTTGTTTTTAAAATCAGTAACAGCCTTCGGGTTCAAATCTTTCGCGGAACGCACCGCCCTGGAATTCGGCGCGGGCATCACCGCTGTGGTGGGACCCAACGGTTCGGGAAAAAGTAATATATCCGATGCGGTGCGCTGGGTGTTGGGCGAACAGAGCGCCAAATATCTCCGTGGCAGCAAAATGGAAGATATTATCTTTTCGGGTACCAGCAGGCGCCGTCCCTTGGGCGTGGCAGAAGTGACGCTGGTCTTCGACAACCGGGACCATATGCTGCCGCTGGATTTTGACGAGGTGAGCATTACCCGCCGTCTGTATCGTTCCGGCGACAGCGATTATGCTATCAACAAGAAAAACTGCAGATTAAAAGATATACTGGATCTGCTGGCGGATACGGGCATGGGAAAGGGTGCCATGTTCCTCATCGGGCAGAATAAAATCGACGAGATACTGAACAGCCGGCCGGAGGACCGTCGCTCCATCTTTGAAGAGGCGGCAGGAATTGCCCGGTTCCGCATGCGGAAGAAGGAAGCCACGCGCCGTCTGGATGATACGGCCAACAACCTGACCCGCATCAACGACATTAAAAGCGAAGTGGAAAGCCGGGTGGAGCCCTTGCGCATTGAGTCGGAGCGGACCACGCGCTTCAACGAGCTGAACGGAAAGCTGCGAATCTGCAAGCTGACCCAGTTCGTGCAGCGGGTGGAAACCATTGAACAGGCCCGGGCCAAACTCCAGCATGAGCAGGAGGACTGTAACCGCGTCTTTCTGGAAAAAAGCACGGAAGTGAGCGGACAGGAAGCGTTTCTGACCGGACTGCAGCAGGAACTGGACGCGTTAAACGATCAGGTATCCCATATCCAGGCGGGCATCACGGAAAAGGAAAAGGCCCTGGAAGCCATCAAGGGTGAAGACGCCGTGCTGGATGAACGCATTGAGCAGAGTATCCGGCAGCAGGGGAATATTGCAAAACGCAATGGAAAATTGCAGGAGCAGATCGGCCAATGGACGGCCCAGATGGAAACGCTGGCCAAAGAGTTTGACGTACTGGAAGCCAAACGGGACGAGGCTGCCGCACTGGTAACGGATCTGGAACAACAGCAGCAGGAACGCCTGCAGGCCCAGAAGGATAACGAGGCAAAGATTCAGGAACTGACAGACAGCAATTTTGAAGATATGCGCAAGATGGTAGAATTGCGCAATGAGATCCGCCAGCTGGAAACGGAGCAGGAACAGCGCATGAACCGCCGCAACCGGTTGAAGGACGACGTGGACGCTGCGGAACAGCGGGTCGCGGAATTAACAGAAGAACAGCGGAATCTGATTTCCCGCAAGGGTGAGCTGGAACAGGATGTGTCCCGCTACATAAAAGAAGGAAACGAACTGGCAGGCACAGCGGCGGAACGCCGGGAACTGTTCCAGACGATAGAACGTAAATACAATGAATGCCAGACGCAGATTGCAGCAGCAGAATCCCGTCTGCACCTGTTGCGTGAGATGCAGCAGTCCCTGGAAGGCTTTGGCTTCGGTGTAAAAGCAGTCATGCAGAGCCGGGAGGACTGGCATGAGGACTTAATCGGGCCAGCCGCGGCGCTGATCTCTGTGGAACCAGAATATGTGACCGCTGTGGAAACGGCCCTGGGCGCCGGGGCCCAGAACATTGTGATTCAGTCGGCGGAGGCGGCGAAACGTGCCATCCGCTATCTGAAGGAGCATAAAGAAGGCAGGGCGACGTTCCTGCCCCTGGATACCATAAAAGAACCGGTGTTGAAGTCGGACGAGAAAGCCCTGGTAAAACTGCCGGGGATCCGGGGATTTGCGGCGGACCTGCTGCAATGTGAGGAAAAAGTGAAACCGGCTGTCCGGTTCCTCGTGGGCAGGGTGCTGGTGGCGGAAACCATGGATCATGCCCTGGCCGCGGCAAAAAAGAGCAACTTCCGGCTCCGGGTGGTAACGCTGGACGGTGACGTGGTGAACACGGGCGGTTCCCTCACCGGCGGCAGCCGCCAGAAGAAAGAGTCCGGTTATCTGACCCGGGAACGGGATGTGAAAGCACAGGAAGCGGCGTTACGGAAATTCAATAAAAACCTGTTGTCTATCCAGGAAGAAAAAGAAGTTCTGGAAGACGAACTGGCAGAGCGGGAAAAACGGCTCTCCGTATTACGGGATACCGTGCAGCAGAAAAATATCCGCCTGACGGAAATGAAAGCGGAAGAGCAACGCCTTTCCGATGAACTGAAACGGGAGAATGAGGCGCTGGAGCTGGCCATGGATACCCGCAGCCAGCTGGGCAATGAGTACCTTTCGGTACGGAAACTGCTGGCGGAGAAACAGAAACCCCTGCAGGAAATGGAAGCGGCCAACGAAGAAGCGAAGAATACGCTGGACGCGTTGCAGAAAAAGATATCGTCCGACAAGAGCGCGTTGGAAACGCTGGCGTTACGGTTGCAGGATGCACGGGTTCAGTCGGAAACCGCCAACACCCAGCGGCAGCTGAAAAACGAACGTATGCAGCAGTTGGACAGTGATTTGGGACGGTTGCAGGGCGATTTTAACGTTAACGAGGAAGAAAGTGAAAGACTGGCGGGCGTAGTTGAAGCCAGCAAAACAAAGAAGACTGAACTGGCGGAACAGACGAAAACCCTGATGCACGAGCTGCAGGATATCCTCACCGGTCAGCACGATTTTTCGGAGCAGCGGCTGGAGCTGATCCAGAAGCAGGGGGCTGCCGGAGAAAAACTGAAAAACCTGCGGGGCGAACTGGCGAAAGCGGAAAGCAAAGTGCATCAGAACGAGATCGATAACGCAAAGCTGGAAAGCGATTACCAGAACGCGCTGGAGCAGCTGACCTCTGAATACAAGGTGAACCTGGCGGAAGCCAAAGAAGAGGCGAAAGCGGAAGGTGTGCTGGAGGACAAGAGTGAGACGGCTCTGCGCCGGATGCAGGTTTCCCTGCAACGGCAGATTGAAGAACTGGGACCGGTGAATCCCGGTGCCATTGAAGAGTACAAAGCGGTCAGCGAACGCTATGAGTTTTTGCAGAAGCAGTACAACGATCTCTGCGAGGCAAGGGACAAGCTCCAGTCTGTTATAGCGGAAATCAATTCGGGTATGACGAAACGGTTTAAGGAAGCCTTCGGCAAGATCAACGGCTTTTTCCAGAATACCTATGTGCAGCTCTTTGGCGGCGGCACCGCGGTGCTGAAACTTTCGGACCCGGAAAACATTCTGGAGTCCGGCATTGATATTGAAGCCCAGCCTCCGGGGAAGAAACTCCAGAGCCTGTTTCTCCTTTCCGGCGGGGAAAGGGCGCTGACGGTCATCGCGCTGCTGTTTGCGCTGTTGAGTTACCATCCGTCGCCATTCTGTATTCTGGATGAGATTGACGCACCGCTGGACGATGCGAATATAGGGCGCTTCTCCAAGTTCCTGGAAGGCTACGCCATGCAAACCCAGTTTATCGTCATTACCCACCGGAAAGGAACCATGGAAGCAGCTAATGTCATGTACGGGGTAACCATGGAGGAATCCGGTGTGTCCAAAATTATTTCCGTGAAGATGAGTGATAAACTGATTAAGGATAGTGTATAGTACTATTTTTATAAGTATATATTTTACGTATAGAAAGGAAGAAGAGCCATGGGCTTTTTTGAGAAACTGAAATCGGGGCTGACCAAGACGCGTCAGAACTTTACCGACCGGATTTCGGAACTGGTGGGCATGTCTGCCAAAGTGGATGAGGATTTTCTGGAAGAACTGGAGATGATTCTGCTAACGGCCGACGTAGGCGTGAAGACTACGGAAAAACTGATTGAGAACGTGCGTCAGGCTGCTAAGAAAAAAGAAATCAAAGGTACGGAGGACGTGCTTCCGTTCTTGAAAAAACAGATTGCAGCCATGCTGAAGGACGACGGAGTGCGGACCCGTATCGGCGCGCGTCCCACTGTAATTCTGGTGGTAGGTGTCAACGGCGTGGGTAAGACAACCACCATCGGCAAGCTGTCCAACTACTTCCGTCTGTTTAATTACAAAGTGATGATGGCGGCGGGGGATACCTTCCGTGCCGCGGCCTCTGCCCAACTGAAAATCTGGGGCGAGCGGGCCCAGTGCGATGTGATTGCCCATGGAGAGGGGGCAGATCCGGCTGCGGTGGTATTTGACGCACTGAAAGCGGCCAAGGCTCGCGGCATTGACGTGCTGTTCATTGATACGGCAGGGCGCTTGCAAAACAAGGTGAACCTGATGAACGAGCTGGGTAAAATTGACCGAATAATCAAACGTGAGATTCCGGAAGCACCTCACGAAGTGTTCCTGGTGTTGGACGCTACAACCGGACAGAATGCCATTACGCAGGCCAAGGTGTTCACGGAAACTACCAAGATTACAGGCATTGTGCTGACCAAGCTGGACGGGACTGCTAAAGGCGGCGTGGTTGTGGCCATCCGCGAAGAACTGGGCCTGCCGGTAAAATGGATCGGTATCGGGGAAGGAATCATGGACTTCCGGCCCTTTGAACCGGATAAGTTTGTCGACGCGCTGTTTGCCACGGACGAACCGGAGGAGTAGAAATGCGACGCATTGAGGGGACAACAGTTTTATGTTTGCGGTTATTGTAAATACTATTACCATACTCATCGGCGCCTCCGTCGGGCTCCTGCTTCGCAAAGGATTGCCCGAATCCATTTCCGATGCCATGATGAAAGGCCTTGGCCTTTGCACGATCGTTATCGGCATTCAGGGGATGATTGAGGAAGAGAATATCCTGGTTTTGATTTTATCAACTATTATCGGTATCGTCATCGGTGAATGGCTGGATGTGGACGGGCGAATAAACCGGGCTGCGGAAAGCCTGACATCCCGCTTTACAGGGAAAGGCGAAGGGGCGAAGATTGCCCAGGCTTTTGTGACCTCCTGCCTGATTATGAATGTTGGAGCCATGACCATCGTGGGATCTCTGGACGCGGGGTTGCGGGGTAATTTCAGTATGCTGTATACCAAGTCGCTGCTGGATCTGATTTCCGGCATCCCCATGGCGGCGGCCATGGGCGTGGGTGTAATGGGCTCCGCACTTTTTACGCTGGTCTTCCAGGGCGGTATCGTCCTGTTGGCAGAATACATCGCGCCCTATTTATCCGAAACGCTGATAAAGGAACTGATTTGCACCGGCAGTCTGATGATTCTGGCCATCGGCCTGAACATGCTGGAACTTACCAAATTGAAAGTGCTGAACTACCTGCCGGGTCTGCTGGTTGTTCCATTAGCGCTGAAGCTGATGCAGGCGCTGGGGCTTTAGTATCGTTTTTTCTGTACAGGAATAGCACTGGATGATATAATATGTTTGTAATTGTAGGGAGATTTCTTCCTGCCACTGGGTAAATGTTACCCGCTAGAAGTGAATTACTTTAACGGAAAAGGAGATGAAAAGTATGAAAAAACTGTCTGTGCTGGCTGCTGTTCTCTGTGCCATGGCGATATCTCTGCCAATGTCCGCAGACGCGGGTTTTAATATTGGCAACGTACTAAAAGGAAAACCAACTGCGAAAACCGAAAAACCTTCTGCCGGAAAAGTAAATCCTGCCGCACCGGTGAAACAAGGAGGGAAAGCAACTATTACTGTAACTTGTGATGGCGCACCGCTTCAATATGCAAGTGCTTATATCGGACCAGGCATTGAATATCGCCTGGAAGACGGGAAATGCCATGTCATCAATAAAAGCAGTATGGGCGGCATGACCAGCGATAAGGGCATTGTGGAAGTTGAGTATCCCAAGCAGGGCTGCAACATTGTAATTTTCAAGGTCGGGTTTGAGCCGATTCTCCTGCGGAATGTTGTTCTTCCCAGCAGCCATACGCTGACGACCACGAAAAATCCAGATGTAAAAGGCGTTAAATTTGACTGATCTGTCAGAACACAGTATGTTTTGGTGAAGGTATCACGATAACGCAGCAACAATAATTACTGTGACGAAATTATTTTTTAAAGCTGTCAAGCAAAAATACTTGACAGCTTTTCTTTGTCCGTGTATAATGCTCATGTTGAGTAAAAGGGAATGAGGTTGACAGAATGGCAGCAAATGCGTTTGATGACCGGATCCGTTTCGGCAGCCTGTATGAAATCTACGGTGCCCTGCTGACGGAAAAGCAACGGCAGTGCCTGGAGCTGTACTTCTGTGAAGATTATTCCCTGGCAGAAGTCGCCGAAGAGATGCAGGTGTCCCGGCAGGCAATCCACGATTTGCTGAGGCGCGTGGAACAGACGCTGGAGCATTACGAAACGATGTTGGGTTTTTTACAGCGCATGGAGAATACCAGAAGGCTGACCGAAGAAGCGGCGGCGATTCTGGACAGCGAGGCAAAAAAACGTAAAGATACAGAGTTTTCCCGCTTGAGGGAAATCCTGGAAGAATTGAACGATGAAAGCAGGTAACTGAATGGCTTTTGAGAGCTTGTCCGAGCGGTTGCAGAACGCGATCAAGATGTTCCGCGGCACGAAAGAAATAACCGAAGAAGACCTGAAGGAACCGCTGCGCCAGGTACGCATGGCGCTGTTGGAGGCTGACGTAAATTTCAAAGTCGCGAAAAATTTTGTCGCAAAAATCAAAGAGCGCGCCTTAGGCGCGGAAATTCAACAGAACCTGAGCCCCAGCCAGCAGATCATCAAAATCGTTGACGAAGAGCTGACTGCGCTTTTGGGTGGAACCCAGGCCAAACTGACGGTGGCGGATAAGCCTCCCACCATTATCATGCTGGTTGGTCTGCAGGGCACCGGTAAAACCACTACGGTGGGTAAGCTGGCCTACAATCTGAAGAAGAAAAAGAAAAGCCCGTTGCTGGTGGCCGCTGACGTATATCGACCGGCTGCTATCACCCAGCTGCAGGTGCTGGGCGAACAGGTTGGGGTACCGGTGTTTTCCCTGGGGAACGAAATTTCACCGGTGGAAATTGCCCGGCAGTCGCTGGACAAAGCGGCCCATTTGGCCTGCGATACGATTATTATCGATACCGCCGGCCGTCTGCACATCGATGAGAAGCTGATGGAAGAACTGCAGGATATCAAAGCGACGGTAAATCCCCATGAGATTCTGCTGACAGTGGATGCCATGACCGGCCAGGACGCCGTGACCGTGGCGGATACCTTTAATAAAGACCTGGGCCTGACGGGCCTGGTGGTAACCAAGCTGGACGGCGACGCCCGGGGCGGCGCGGTGCTTTCCGTACGGGAAGTGACCGGTTGTCCGGTAAAATTCGTAGGTATGGGTGAAAAGCTGGACGCGCTGGAACCGTTTTATCCGGACCGTATGGCTTCCCGTATCCTGGGTATGGGCGATATCCTGTCCCTGATCGATAAGATCAAAGATACCACCGACCTGGCCAAAGTGCTGGAGGCGGAAAAGAAGATCAAGAAAGACGAGTTTACCCTTGAGCAGTTCCTGGAGCAAATGCAGCAGATCAAGAAGCTAGGTTCCCTGGATACTATCCTGGGTATGATTCCCGGCATGGGCGGCATCAGCCAGAAGCTGAAGGAAGCCAACGTGGATGAAAAAGAATTCGCCAGAGTAGAAGCGATTATCCGCTCCATGACACCGAAGGAACGGCAGAAACCGGAGATTATCAACGGCAGCCGCCGCAAGCGTATTGCTGCCGGCAGCGGCATGAAGGTTCAGGATGTGAACCGCCTGCTGAAGAACTTCGACGACAGCAAGAAGCTGATGAAGAAGATGCAGGGCATGGCCAAGTTTGCTTCAAAGGGTGGCAAAATGCTTCCCTTTATGCATAAATAGGCAAAAGGAGCTGTACGGTTCCGAAGCCTGAGGGAAGGCTGATAGGAACGGTCTTCCATTATACCAGGTAATTAGTCAGAAGTATGAATCCCATGATAAGGAGGTGAAACTGAAATGGCAGTAAAGATTCGTTTAAAACGTATGGGCGCTAAGAAAGTTCCGTTCTACCGTGTAGTTGTAGCTGACGCGCGTTCCCCGCGTGACGGCAAGTTCATCGAAAGCATCGGCTATTACGATCCCGTTGCGACTCCTGCAAATGTAAAGATTGACGAGGAAAAAGCTCTGGAATGGCTGGGCAATGGCGCACAGCCGACCGATACCGTGAAGAACCTGTTCAGCAAACAGGGCATCATGAAGAAATTTGCGGAAGCTAAAAACGCGAAGTAATTAAGGGGGCGTGATTTGCATGAAGGAATTGGTAGAAGTTATGGCCAAATCTCTGGTTAGCAATCCGTCGGCAGTGACAGTGGAGGAGGAAACGACCGGTACAACAACTGTACTCCGCCTCCATGTTGCCCCTGATGATATGGGTAAGGTAATTGGCAAACAGGGCCGCATAGCGAAAGCGATCCGCTCCGTTATGAAGGCGGTTGCAACCCGTGAGAATGTGAAAGTTATCGTAGAGATCGTTGAGTAAAGATTTATAACTGGTACGTAAAGGTGGTAAATTATGGCAGATTCTATGTGGATTCGTGTTCCCGTTGCAATTAAGGCAAAAGTTACAGAAGATTTGAAACTGAAAATAATTGGAGATCTCCAAAACACGATAAAACAAATGGAAGCAGACCTGAATCAGTTTGATTTCCAGGCGAAACAGGTAATGAATCAGGCTGCCAACGATCTTTCCGCAGCTCCCCGTCTGCGCGAGCAGATTGAAGTGGAACGCAAAAAACGCACCGATGCGAAAGCGGAAGCGGAAGAACAGCTAAAGCAGGCGAACAATCTGCAGCTTGGCGCGGAAATCGGATATGGAACCCCGATGGAACGCATGGTTGAAGTCAAAATCGGCGACAACCTGCAGGCACTGATGGGTGCGGAAATTTTAACGGAAGACGGGAAGATCATCGCTTTCCGTATGTGAGAAACGCAATGCAAAAAGTTGTATTAGGCCAGATAGTCGCTCCGCACGGTGTGCGGGGCGATTTACGTATTATGCCGTTAACATCCAACACGCAGCTGTTCCTGGACATGGACTATCTGCTGCTGCCCAATGAACGGCGGCTGCAGATTGTAAAGGCCCGGCCCCATAAAAACATCATGCTGGTTACCGTGAAAGAGATTACCTCCATAGAGGAGGCGGAAAAACTGCGGGGCCAGAAGGTTTCCGTGTACCGGGAAGACATGCCGGAACTTCCTGAAGGGCGTTACTATGTGGGCGACCTGATCGGTCTGCCGGTAGTGGATGAAGAGGGCAAGCAGATCGGCATATTCAAGGATGTGCTGCAAACCGGCAGTAAGGATGTGTATGTGATCCAGCCTCCGGAAGGCAGGGATATCCTGGTAGTCAACATTCCCGAAAACATCCGGGAAATTGACCTGCAAAACCGACGAATTGTTGTCCGCCTGCCGGAATGGGACGAGGAAGAAATACGCTGAATGTTCTTTGTGAAATGCCCGCGCGGGGCAGCAGCAATGAGGAAGAGATACGATGAAATTTATCTTTGTCACCCTGTTCCCGGAACAGATTGAAGCCGCGGCAGACCACAGCATGCTGAAGCGCGCCATGGATACGGGCATCCTTCAGATGGAATGCGTCAACCCGCGGGATTTTTCACTGAACCGGCATCATTCGGTGGACGACGCACCTTTTGGAGGTGGCGTGGGCATGGTGCTGAAACCAGAGCCCGTGGTAGAAGCCATCAGGGTTGCCAGGGCCAAAGCACCGGGAGCCCCTGTCATTGCCATGAGCCCGGGAGGATGTACTTTTAAACAGTTACTGGCGGAAGAGTGGGCGAAAAACGAAAAAGGCCTGATTTTTCTCTGTGGGCATTATGAAGGCTTTGACGAACGCATCTATCATTGGGTGGATTTGAAGATTAGCATCGGCGATTTCGTCCTGACAGGGGGCGAACTGCCCGCCCTGATGATTATGGACGCGGTAAGCCGGTTTGTGCCCGGCGTGCTGGGCAAGCTGGCCAGCGCGGAAGAGGATTCCTTTTCCAGCGGGTTGCTGGAATATCCCCAGTACACCCGCCCGGTGGTGTTTGAAGGCATGGAAGTGCCGGAAGTGCTGCGCAGCGGTAATCATAAACTGATTGCCCGGTGGCGGCGGAAACAGGCGTTGAAGGTTACTTATCTGCTGCGTCCGGACATGCTGCCGGAAGAATTGGATAAGCAGGATAAGAAACTGCTGGAAGAAATTAAGGACGAAGTATAATTTTATTGTAAGAAATAGTTGTAAGTTTTATAAAAAAAGCTTGCAACGTAATTACTTGTGTGGTAAAATACTACACGTGTAAAACGGACGGTCCGCTGTGCAGCATTCGTAAGTCGCATGAACGTCTATGATTTAGGAGGAAAACATGAACATCATTGAAGCACTGGATAAAGAACAGTTACGTTCTGATATCCCCGAGTTCCGTGCCGGCGACACCGTTAAAGTTTATGTTAAGGTTGTTGAAGGTACACGTGAACGCGTACAGTTATTTGAAGGCGTTGTAATTTCCCGGAGTGGTTCCGGTGTCCGCGAAATGTTCACCGTCCGCCGTATCTCCTACGGTGTAGGCGTAGAAAGAACGTTCCCGGTACACAGCCCGCGTCTGGAGAAGATCGTAGTAGCGCGCAAGGGTGTTGTTCGCAGAGCGAAACTGTACTATCTGCGTAACCTTACCGGTAAAGCTGCTCGTATCCGTGAACGCCGCTAATCTGGTGCATAAAGGGGGCTGCAAAGGCAGTCCTCTTTTTTGTTAGCCTGAAGATACAGATTTGCATAGTGAGAGGGGTAAACTGTATGAGCGATAAATCCGGAGGATCCTTTCAGGATTCGCTGAATGACTGGCTCGTGTCTATCATCGTCGCGGTAGCGCTGGCCTTTTGTATCCGAACTTTTATTTTTGAACCTTATAAAGTGGAAGGCACTTCCATGTATCCGACGCTGTTCAACCAGGAAAGGCTGATCGTAAACAAATTCGGCTATTTCCTGGATGATCCGAAACGTAATGAAATCGTCGTGTTCCGTTATCCGAAAGACGAGAGCCGCGATTTTATCAAACGTGTCATCGCGGTAGGCGGTGACACGGTGGAAATGCGTGACGGTGCCGTGCTGATTAACGGGAAGAAAATCGACGAGCCCTACACCTGGAAGGAAGACCCGAAAGGGCTGAACCATTCCAATTACCGCAAGAGCCTGGTGCCCAAGGATCACATTTTCGTGCTGGGCGATAACCGCAACAATTCGGAAGACAGCCGCTTCGCGGATGTGGACTTTGTGCCGCTGCGTCTGGTAAAAGGCAAGGCTGCTGTTGTGTTCTGGCCTTTTGAAAGGTTCCGTAAACTGCCGTGAGGTCGTTATGGATGTAAAGGATTTTAAGATTCAATGGTTCCCGGGGCATATGACCAAAGCCCGGCGGATGATGGAGGGGCAGTTACGCCTGGTGGACGTGGTTGTGGAGTTGCTGGATGCCCGTATTCCCGGTTCCAGCATTAACCCCATGCTGCGGCAGATGGCAGGGAACAAGCCCCGTGTCATTGCGCTGAACAAAATGGATATGGCCGACCCGGTCAAGACAGAAGCCTGGCTGCTGAAACTGAAACAGGGGGGCGTACCGGTCTGTTCCATTGACTGTCATACAGGCAAAGGTGTCAAGCAGATGATCAGTCTGGTAAAGGAAGCCGCAAGACCCATTACGGAGAAATGGCTGAAAAAAGGCGTAAAGAACCGTGACGTCCGGCTCATGATCGTGGGTGTGCCCAATGTGGGGAAATCCACACTGATCAACCGGCTGGCGGGGCAGGTGAAAGCCATCGCTTCCGACCGTCCCGGTGTGACGAAACAAAAGCAGTGGGTGAACATCGCCAGGGGATTGCAGTTGCTGGACACCCCCGGGGTGTTGTGGCCTAAGTTTGAGGATCCGGAAACAGGACTGCATCTGGCTCTGACCGGAGCGGTAAAAGATGACATCTATGACCGCAGGGACGCGCTGGTCCTGTTGCTTCAGGAAATGCTGAAAAAATATCCGCAGCAGCTGGCTATGTTTTACCATATCACACTGGAACCGGAAGATACAGCGGAAACCGTTATGGAAAAAATCGGCGCCGCCCGGGGTTGTGTGAAAGCCGGCGGAGTTCTGGATATGAACAAAGTGGAGCAGATGGTCCTTTATGAATTTAAAACCGCGAAGATGGGGCGCTTCACCTTGGACGAACCGATATAAACGTTACAGGTAGCAGAGAATAATCTGCAAAAACCAAATTAAAACTGCCGGCTTAGAGCCGGCTTTTTTATTAGCGGAAATGAGGTTGCCAAAAAGGCAGGGCAGGCGGTACAATTTAAAAAGATAATTATTCTTACCTGAAAAAATAGTAGGATGGAGTAACGTACATGAGTTTCATCCGGGGAGGATATACAAATGAAATTAGCAGAAATCAAAACAATATTAGCTGGTACCCCGACAGAAGAGCAACTGGTTGAATTGAAAAAGGACGAACGCAGCGGTGTACAGAAACTGCTGGCGGCGTACGATAAAAAACGGGAAAAAGAAAAGATGGAACGCCAGCGTTTTGCCAACATGCTGAACTATGAAAAAGAATACATGGCATTACCCGGCATTCAATATATTGCCGGCGTGGATGAAGCAGGCCGGGGCCCGCTGGCAGGTCCGCTGGTCATTGCGGGGGTCATTTTGCCGGAAGATGTGTTTATCGCCGGCTTGAACGACAGCAAAAAGTTGAGCGAAGCAAAGCGGGAGGCACTGTATCCGGAGATTCTGGAGAAAGCGGTTGCCGTGCTGGTCAATGTTGTCAGCATATCCAATATTGACAAGGAGAATATTTACCACGCAACCCAGGAAGGCATGGAACAGATTTTGCGTCAGTTGCGGGTGCGCCCCCAGGTGGCGCTGGTGGATGCCATGCACCCTCACGTGGAAGGTGTTGAGACCGTTCCCATCATCCACGGCGATGCTCTGAGCGCCTCTATTGCTGCGGCTTCTGTTGTGGCAAAGGTAACCCGTGACCGCCTCATGCAGAAACTGGATCAGGTTTATCCCCAGTACGGGCTGGCACAGAATAAAGGGTACGGCAGTCAGCTGCATATGGACGCAATCCGGAAGTTCGGCGCCACGAAAATCCATCGCCGCAGTTACGAACCTGTCCGAAGCATGAACCTTCCACCGGTGGAAGCCCGGGATAATTACCTGTTCGAACCGGAAAACGGAAGGGAAGACGCAGGATTGCAAGAGTTGCTGGAAGATTTGGAGGCGTGAATTATTTTAAGCAAAAAGGAAATTGGCAGTCGGGGCGAAGAGATTGCCGCAGAGTTTCTGGAACGTAAAGGACTGCAGGTTGTGGAGCGGAATTATCGCAGTCGCTGGGGAGAGTTGGATTTGATTGCGATAAAATCCGATCCGGAATATTTTGAGAGTGAAGTGAATTATGATGATGCACTTCAGAAAATAAGCAATGTTGCGCAGGCACAGCGGGGAGCCAGCGTGCATTTTGTGGAAGTGAAAACCAGGACCGGAACGGGCTATGGTACTCCCGGTGCCGCGGTCACCTGTACGAAACAGCAGAAGTTACGCAAAACCGCGCTGATTTGGCTACAGGAGCAGGAACAGTATTATTCTGATTTGTGTTTTGATGTCATTGAAGTTTGGGTTGTGGGGAAAGCAGCTAAAATCCGATGGTTGCAACGTTGTTTTTGAAAAGGAGTGTGATGGTATTTGTACGCAAGAGTGTCAGGTGAGACGCCGGCTGGATTAAACGGCGCTGGCGTGGTGGTGGAGGTGGACATTGAACGGGGTCTGCCTGCTTTTGAAATCGTAGGCCTGCCGGATATGGCGATTCGCGAATCCAGGGAGCGGGTACGGACAGCGCTGAAGAATTCAGGATTTCCTTTCCCGCAGAACCGGATTACGGTGAATCTGGCACCGGCCAATTTGCGAAAGGACGGCAGCGGGCTGGACCTTCCTATCGCAGTTGGAATTCTGGTCTCTCTCGGAGTGCTGCCTCAGGATAAAGTTCAAGACAAGGTGTTTATCGGGGAACTTTCCCTTGAGGGAGCAATCAGAGAAGTAAACGGGGTGCTTCCCATGGTGTTGGACGCCCGTCGTCAGCATATGCCTGAGGTTTTCATTCCTCAGGGAAACGGGGAAGAAGGGCGGCTGATAGATGGTATCGCAATTTACACGCCGGTACATTTAAAGCAGCTGGTGACCCATTTGCTGTGTCCCTGTCTGGAATTGTTGCAACATAAGGAATTGGAACTTTCAGAACCGGAGAATGTCGACATTGATTTTTCCGATGTTCACGGGCAGAGGGTGGTAAAGCGGGCATTGGAAATTGCGGCGGCAGGCGGCCATAATATCCTGCTGACAGGTTCTCCCGGCAGCGGAAAGACCATGCTGGCCCGCAGACTGCCTACTATTTTGCCGCCAATGACCAAAGAAGAGGTGCTGGAGGTTACGAAAATCTACAGTATTGCGGGTCTGCTGAATAACAAATCGAACTTGATAAACCAACGGCCGTTCCGCAGTCCCCACCACACGATTACCTTAAGCGCGCTGATTGGCGGCGGCTCGGTTCCTGTTCCGGGGGAAGTGACGCTGAGTCATAACGGTGTTCTGTTTCTGGACGAGTTCCCTGAATTTTCCAAGGCGGTGCTTGAGGTGTTGCGCCAGCCGCTGGAAGATCACATTGTAACAATTAACCGGGTGCATGGCTCTTATATTTTTCCCGCTTCATTCCTTCTGTGTTGTGCGCAGAATCCCTGTTATTGTGGATTCGCCGGGGATCCGGTTCACGAATGCATCTGTCGTCCCGCTGATATTGAGCGCTATCAACGTAAGATTTCCGGACCTATTTCCGATCGTATTGACCTGCAGGTGTACGTGCCAAGGGTAAAATATGAAGATCTGCACGCAACGGAAGCGGAAGAAACATCAGCGCAGATTCGTGAGCGTGTCTGCGCGGCCCGCAATATTCAACTGAAGCGGCTAAAACGATATGGTGTTTACTGCAATGCCGGCATGAATCACCGGCAGGTGGAACGGTTCTGTAAACTGGATGCGGCTTGCAATACGTTGATGGAAAACGCCTTCTGCAAGCTGGGGCTCAGCGCCCGCAGTTATGACCGGATCCTGAAAGTAGCCCGCACTATTGCGGACTTAGAAACAAGCGACATCATTTTTCCGTCACATATTGCGGAAGCCATTCAGCTACGGACACAGGTGAATCAGTGAATGGTATGTCTTAAAGGGCTTTTCATAAGATGTTTTCTGTAAATGAAGAATTAAATCAGAGGTGGCTGGCAAGGTCACCTCTTTTTTTGGTATAATACTATAAAGTCCAGGTTAATGAAATCGTAATGTTATATTGTACAGGAGCGTTAAAAATGGAATTTAAGGAAGTAGTTAAAAACCGTTATTCCTGCAAAAAATTCAACGGCAGGCAGGTGGAAAGTGATAAGCTGAAAGCAATTCTGGAAGCGGGGAGGCTGGCTCCGACCGCAAAAAATCTACAGGAGCAGCGTATCTATGTGATTCAGTCCGATGAGGTTCTTGCCAGAATTGACACGGCAACGCCGTGCCGGTATGGCGCGCCGACAGTACTTGTCGTCGCTTATGATAAGAACAATGTGTTCACCTATCCGGGTGGCAAATGTAATTCCGGTGCAGAAGACGCAACGATTGTAGCGACGCATATGATTCTTGCTGCTGCTAATGAAGGAGTGGACAGCTGCTGGCTGAATTTTTTTGATCCGGAAAAACTGGCGGAAACGCTCGGTTTGCCGGAGAACGAAGAAATCCTGATGCTGATGGATCTGGGATACGCAGCGGAAGGCATTGGTCCGCTTCCCAAACATACGGACCGGAAACGCCTGGACCAGACTGTGAGTTTTATGTAAAAACCTTGCATTTAATAAGGATGAAGTATCATGATTACGTTGTCTGGACTTAAGAAATTCTTTGATGCAATTGATAGCGGTCATACATGGAAATGTGTTGTCGCGGGAAGCGAGATTGATGACGTAAAAAAGGATCGTGAAAGTTCCGTTATAATTGAAGGCTATGATTTTTCAGAAAAAGCTGTTTATTTTGAAGGGCGCTACCTGCCGTTTTCACAGATAAAAAGTATCCGCAGTCAACCTTCCGCTATCCGTATACGGGGAGGCGGCTGCGGTATCGGGCTTCCGGTTTTTAAAATCCGGCTGGATTACGGCGTAAAAAATCCGGTTGTACTGGTTGTGGAAAATAAAGACAATGTGGACGAAATCATCAACAGAATTTGTATGGGTAATCGTGATACTACCCTGGAATATTATGTGGATCCCCACACCGGATTAAGACCGGAGAAAATTTCGCCGCCTTTATACTGAGCAATTTCGATAAACGATCGTGTAAACCGGTAATTTCAATGGGGCATCATTTTTCCGTTTATTCACTGTTGCTTTGCTTACATATCAGAGGAGAGATTCCACTATGATTACTGATAAGGAATGGGAAGCGAACCTGAAACGGCTCAATGACCTTGCGATGCAGAACGAGGTAGGCATCAAACCGCTGTATGAAAAAGACTACTTGAAAGAGTTCTATGATTTCTATGAAATTAAAAACAGAAAGGCAAAACTGGTTCCGGCAGAAGAAGGTTTTGAGGAAACATTAAAAAACGTAAGCGGTGAGTACCGATGGGAGGCTATTGCTGAAAAGACGAAAAGCCTGTTTGGTTTACCGCTTCGTGTGACAGTCTTTGACGATGATACAAAGCTGAAGGAGGAATTGGAAGGCCCCGACGGACTTGCTCCCTTCTTCTTTGTTTTTGATATGATGTTCTGCGAATATGGGGAGTATACCTTGTGCTTCATTTCGGGAAGCAACAACTAGAAAACAGAAGAACAGGCAGGCTGTAGAAAGCATGATAGAAATGATTATTGACGCGCATATGCATTATTTCAATGTTGAGGGTTTTGACGAACTTGCCAGGCTGGCGGACCATGAAAATTCCCGCCGGGGCTGGCAGGATATTTGCGAAACAAACCATATCGCTTTTTCTGTCGCCATGGGGAACAGTTACGATGCGCCCTGCCGATTTGGAGGAGTTACGCCCCGGCTTATAAACCTTGGGGGGGAACCTTTTTGCGTACAGCCTTATAATCAGCCTGACAACGTGGGATACTGCCTGGGGGTGCAAAGCGAAGAGATAACCCCGGGCAACGCCGAAAGGACCGCTATGGAGTTTGAGTATTATTTGCAACGTGACCCCCATTGCCTGGGCATAAAGTTTTATATGGGTTACCAGAACGTACACCTGTATGACCCGCGTCATGAACCGCTGTTTGAACTGGCGAAATCCTACGATGTGCCCGTGGCCATGCACAGTGGGGAAACCGCAAATCACCACGGCAGGCTGCGTTATTCCCATCCGCTGACGGTAGACGAAGCGGCTTGCCGGCACCCGGATGTACGTTTTGTTATTTGTCACATGGGTAATCCATGGATTGTGGATGCTTTTGAAGTGGCGAGTAAAAATGAGAACGTTTTCATGGATTTTTCCGGTTTGTGGGAACACCGGCTGACGCCGGAGAGAGAGCGTGAAATTGAGGACTTTCAGAAGTATGTACGCATGTGGCTGACTTATCACGGAATATGGGACAAGATCATGTACGGAAGTGACTGGCCCCTTGTCAATATCCCGGATAATATCCGCAACCTGGGCAAGATTGTTCCGGAAGAACACTGGGGCGAGTTTTATTATGATAATGCGCTCCGGGTGTACAGCAGGATTAAAATAATAAAGACTGTGACAGGTAGTTGATGGTTGGTGTGAGGAAAATAATATGAAAAAAATAACAATAGAAATTGACACAGAATATATTCCGGCTGTTTCGCTGTTGAAACTGGCTGGCGTTGTGGAAAGTGGCGGTCAGGCTTCTTATGAGATAGAGCAGGGGCATGTGACCATGGACGGAGTCGTTTTAAAAGAAAAACGCAAAAAGGTAAGACCGGGAAGCACTGTGGTTCTGAATCATGAATACGCGATTCATGTAACCGGTTAATGCAGTATCTTAAGCACAACAAAAAAACAGCTAATCCAAGGTTTAACTTCAGATTAGCTGATTGTTGATTTAGAAAACGTGTTCCAGGTGCCGGTGGCCGTGTCGGTCGCGCCATATTCTGTCCATGTGTCTGTGGCCGCGATGGTCAAGCCACTTGTGTACCCTTACAAGAACATAGCCATGATGACGGCTGAACCTGTGAACCGGTTGGTGATGTTCAATTCTGATCATATGAGGTGGCGGATTTTTAAGATGAGGGGCAGCTTCAGCGCTGTGCAACCCCATGATGCCGGTCAGAACGGTAACGGCCAATAATCCTCCCAGTATTTTCTTCATAATATCAACCTCCTTTATTTTTGTTGGTAATACTATAACGTAAAAATCGCTCAAAACTATGACATAAAAGGTACTTTTATTTGTCATAGCAGAGTATGAGCAAGTTCTCAGCAGCATGATTTTCAGGTTACCCATTGAGGAGTGGATTTTCACAAGGGTATCAGGGAAAGAAAAGGTGAAGAATGAAAACAGTTGAAGAATACCTGTCCCACTGCTATTCAATACCGGAAATTCCGCCGGCTCTCCCTTTGCCTGCGGAAACGTTTGTTGAAAGCTGGAAAGAGGCGGCAGGAAAAGAGGCGTTGGATTTTCTGGTGGAAATTTCCGGCAGTAGTAATAGGGTATTTCCTTTAAAAGATAAAGACGCACTTCGCATTTTTCTAAAAGAAACCCTGGGAGGTCCTCTTCCGGTTATTGTCACAGGGAATCACGGGGATTTCCTGAGCGTGGAAGCGATGCTGAACGGCCGGGATGTTTTATCTGGTATACCGGTTACGGTAAACGCTTTTACTTTGCCGGCCCGGGCGGATAAAATCAGTGGCCATCGTGTGATTCTTCTGGGACGAGCACCTTACAGCAATGTTCCGTCCCAACAGCTTGGTCTGGAAGAAGAGTTGTGGCTGGAACGTTCTTTCCGACTGCGGCTTGCTCATGAATGCGTCCATTATGAAACGCTGCGGCTGTTTGGGGATATGCAGAATCACGCCCTTGACGAAATTGTTGCGGATGCGATAGGTCAGATTGTGGCATTTGGTAATTTTAGTGCGGAGCGGCAGAGGTTATTTTTCGGGCTCGGGAAGGGTACTGGCCGCTGCACCGGGAGGCTTTCCTTTTATTGCCGGGGTGTACTGCCATGGGAAAGGGAGAAAGTGTACCGGTCTGTGGATATGGTGCTTGATTTAATCGAAGCTGAATTAACACGTTTCCTGGCCGGGAAAGCAGAACCTCCTGCAACAAAGGGCGCGTTATCTGATTTTAGCGATATTCTGTCACACAAAAAAGTAAAATATGAACTGCTTGCCTTGCTTTCCGGAACAAGCATTGCGGAAAAGACCGGTAACAGGCGGAATTAAAACAGACATAAGGTACTTTTCTGCTGTGAGTTTATTTATATTTGGCAGTAGTACCTTTTTTGTAAAATTCACGTATAATATGTAAAGATTTAAGCAGGGGGATTTTCATGAGAACCAGTACATATGAAATAATCTTGCCGCTGATTGGCAGGGATGACAAGGAAATCGAAGGCAAAACGCTGCTTATAAACGGTTTATACGGCGCCATAGATGTGGTGGACACGGAGATTGCGGCAAAGATCCGCGAAGAAGATTTTGCGGCAATTCCTTTTGTCATGCGGGAACGGCTGGCCCAGCGCGGTCATATCACCCGGAAAGATGAGGCGGGGGAACTGGCCGACGCACGGCTGCTCGGTCGCATTTGGAACAAACTGATTGGTCACAGCGGCAGAGGACCGGTAATCCTGCCCACTTACGATTGCAACTTCCGCTGCCCATACTGCTTTGAACGGCACCGCCTGACAAGGGGACAGGAGTGGCTGGGTCATGAAATGAAGCCCGAAATGGTGGAGGCGGTCTTCACCGCACTCCAGAAACAGCGAGACCAGGGCTACAAAGTGGGAGACTGCACCCTTTACGGCGGCGAACCGCTGCTGAAGGAGAATATGGCTACGGTACGGAACATCTGCGAGCATGCGAAAGCCATGGGACTGTCACTGAGCGCCATTACCAACGGCTACGATCTGGATGCTTTCATCGGCCTGCTGGAAGAGTTCGGGTTTGAGAGGCTGCAGATTACGGTGGACGGCGTGGGCAGGCTGAATGACCGGCGCCGCCTTCACCGGGACGGCGTGCCTACTTATGACCGAATTCTGCAAAACGTGGCACTGGCTCTTGAGCACGGCGTGGACATCAGCCTGCGGGTGAACGTGAACGGGGATAACATCGGCGGTATCAAAGCACTGATCGACGACCTGGCGGCCCGTGGGCTGCATGAAACCAGCCGGGAAGAAAGAGCGAAGGTCGGGAGAGAACGGCAGGAAGCAGTCAAAGCCGGAAAACCCGTTCCCAAACGAAAGGGACTGTTCTCCTATTATTTTAAGGCGGTATCGGAAGATAAAAACTCGCCGACGAAGGTTACGGAGAAGCAGGTGCTGGATGCCATTTTAGCGGCGGGTTTTCCCCCTGTTGATGCCATGGAGAGGCAAAGTCAGTATTCCATGCCCCTGCAGGGTTTGATTGCCGCTATGAAGAAAGAAGATTACCCAAGCTTTTCCCCGGCGTACTGTGGCGCGGAACAGGGGATGATCGGTGTCGGCCCTGACGGGCTGATTTATCCATGCTGGGATCTGGTGGCTATGGAAGAGCAGGCCGTGGGCTTTACGGACGTAAAGACGGGCCGCTTCTTCTTCAACTTTGGCAAGGCGAAATGGCGTACCCGTACTGCTGACCTTATGAAACCGTGTCAGACATGTCCTTATATCTTTATTTGCCGGGGCGGCTGCGCACCGGAAGCAAAACGGGAACACGGCAGCTATTTCAGTGAACACTGCGGCGAGGTAAAGGAAATCTTCGCCTATGTGGCGCCCCGGATTATTGGCAAGAAGTGGGAGGAAACGGGCGAGGACGAGCTTTCTGTTTCGCTGGCGGGTCCGCTTTCCCGGTTCACCGGGGCGGAGCGGGAAACGCTTATGACCACCACCAGCCAGAAGGTTATGTTCGATCTCATCAATGACGCAGGCATTCTTCCTGCAGCGACTGACAGAGATAATAATTAAATATGCAGTTAGAATGTTGGACTTTTTAGCTTTTTTCGTATATAATAGTTTCGCAATATAATAAAAGCTGTTTTGGTATTTTTATATTATTTTAGGAGGGGCCATCATGCCGATTAACGGAAAAGAAATCACAAAAGAAATGATCATGGCAGCCATGAAGTGCAAGAGCGCCGACGAACTGATTGCTCTGGCCAAAACCGGTGGCATTGAACTGACAAAGGAAGAAGCCGAAGCCTACATGGCGGAACTGGCAGACTTTGAACTGGATGAAAACGAGCTGAAACAAGTGGCCGGCGGCATCAAAACCTGCTACATGGTTGATGGCTGCTCTTTCAAATGCGGTACTCTGAAAGACTGCTGAGTTATGGTTTGCTTACGCCTGCCTGCGCGGCAGGCGTTTTTTCTATCAATAATGCAGGAGAGTTATTATGGGAATAAACCGGGAAGGCGCTGTGGATGTGCTTTTTGTTGCCATGCCTTTCTGCGACGAATATATGCCCTGCCTGACCCTGGCCCTGTTCAAGTCGGTGCTGTCACGGGCAGGGATTAAGAGCCGTGTGCAACATGAGTATCTCTATTATGCCAGTCGCATCGGGTTGGAGAAATACAGAAGCATCATGCAGGTATGCACCATCGGTTACGGTCATGATTATTTTGCCTGCGAGACGGTTTTTGCGGAAGCAGCCCATGGTAAAACCATTTCTTCTTTTGACGACTACATCCGCTGGATGAAGGGAAAACATCTTCCGGGGAAGGTCTTTGCCGTCAGGCAGCGGGAGGAAACCCTGCACAGTCTGGCCCTGTTCCAGGAAGCTCACGCTATGGCAGAAGCCTGCCTGGAAGAAGCCTGCGCCCGTATAATGGCGCAGCGACCGAAGATTGTGGCATTTCTTTCCATGTTCCAACAGCACAACGCCATGATTGCCCTGGCTCGCCGGCTGAAAAAGGAAAAAGACGCCCCCCTGATATTAGCGGGCGGCGCCAACTGCGAAGGAGACGCGGGAGCGGCCCTGGCGGAACATATCGAAGCCTTTGATTACGTTTTTACCGGCGAGGCGGACGAAATCATCGCGCCATTATGCACACGGCTGTTACAGGACGGCACTGTGCCGGATAGTGAGCTGCCTCACGGCGTGGTATCCCGCACCAGACAGAAGTGTGCTCCGGCGAGGGTCACGCAAAACCTGGACGCATTGCCGCTGCCAGATTTCAGCGACTACTTCCGGGAGAGGGACATGCTGCTGCCCCGGATGAAAGGGCATTTTATCGTTACGGCAGAAGGCTCCCGGGGCTGCTGGTGGGCTGCCCGGCATCCCTGCCGCTTCTGCGGGCTGAACGGCAGTACCGCCCATTTGTACCGGACAAAAAGTACGGACAGGTTTGCGGATGAACTGGCGGAACTGGCCAGCCGTTATCCCGGAGCCCAGTGTTATTTTACCGACAATATCCTGAGCTTAACTCATCAGAAAGAACTGCCTTCCGCGCTATTGCAACGGGAAGCGTACCGAAATAACGGGCTCAGACTGTTTACGGAAATCAAGTCCAACATGACGGAAGAAGACGCAAAACATCTGGCGGAAGCCGGTTTCTTCTGGGTGCAGGCGGGTATCGAAAGCTTTTCCGATGGCATCCTGCGCCTGATGGGCAAGGGGGCTACCGCCATCCGGCAGGTGCAGACCCTGAAACACTGCAACGCCCACGGGATAAACGTGCTGTGGTATATTTTGACCGGTACGCCGGGAGAAACGGAAGAACTCTGCCGTGAAGTCAACGCTGTCCTGCCGAAGATCATGCACCTGTCCGCCCCTAATACCGTGACCCACGTCATGTTCCACCGTTACAATGATTATATGCGGCATCCGGACGATTCCGTCCCGGCCCTGCGGCCGGACCGGGGCTACGATTTTGTATTTCCCAATGAGGACTTTATCCGCCGTGCGGCCCACCTGTTCGCACCGGTGGATGAGGCAGAACTGGCCCGGTATTATGATTACCGGCAGTTGGGACCTGCCTATGAAACCCTGTACGAACTGTCCGAAGCATGGAACAGGACGCGCCAGCTTCTTTATATGAAGGACAAAGGAGCATTGGTAAAAATTCTGGATACCCGTTTGATAGCGCGCCGGCCCATGTATTATCTGCAGGGCATCGAAGTGGAGGTACTGCGGGCATGCCGGAACGTGATGAAGGAAGAAAAACTGATGAAAGCGCTGGCGGATCATTATGAAGAAGCAAGAATCCGGGAAGCACTTTCATGGTTGGAACAGGAAAACCTTTTACTCCACATCGGGCCGGAATATCTCGCTTTGCCCATTGACAGGGACGCGGGAAAGCAGAAGCGGTTAATAGTTGGAAGAGGAGTATAAAAGCATCGCTGCGTGTAACAGGATATTGCATATATAGTAACAGAATACTGCATATATAATTGCAAATAAAGTTGTCGATTTGATAAAAAATACATATAGCGTGTTTTGTTTTTATTAAGTTAATTACCGGATGTGACAGAGACAGTTTGTTGCTTCCGGTGATTTTATGTTATAATAAACTGATGTATTGTAGCCTGATGAGAATGCAGGTATTCGCAAACCTTTTGGGTATATTGACAACATTTTTCTGAAGTTTATTTTGTTTATTATGCGTACGGATTTCGGGGGTACTTATGAAAAAGTATTTTATGATAGGGCTGGGTATTGTGCTCGCTCTGTCGCTGACCATAATATTGTACGGCGCGTGGCTTAATGAACGGGGCGAGTTTCAAATCGCCAAACGTATGAGCGAACGCAGCATGGAACTGCAGGGCTCCCAGGCTTCCGTGCGTTTTATCCGCCCCAGAGTTACGCTGAACGCCATCAATTTTTATTCCAAAGACATGGCGGATGCCGTGGCGTTGTCGGATGGGCGCATCATTTCCTGTCTTGCGCCGAAGGGCAGTTTTGTCCGTAAAGGCGACACCTTGTTTGTGATTGAAAATGAAGAATTGCCGCTGCAGATCCAGCAGGCAGAGGCAAACATTCTCAGTGCGCAGGCAGAAAAACACGGCAAGGAAAACCAGTATAAGCGGTTTTTGCTGCTGAAACAGAAGGACGCCATCTCTGCCCAGCAATTTGACGATGCGGAAGCGGCATACCGGGCTGCGGTGGCGGCCCTTGATGTGGCGGAGGCCAAGCTGGGAAGCCTGCGTATCCAGGAAGCCCGGCAGCGTGTCACCGCTCCATTGGATGGTCAGGTGCTGCGGTTGTACCGGCAGCCGGGTGCCTATGTGCAGAGCGGAACATCTCTGGCTCTGGTTGGCGATTTCCGCACGCTCTATTTTGCTACGCCGGTTGACGATAAGATAGCAGGGCACCTGGTACAGGGGCTGGAAGCTGAACTGATTTTCAGCAACAGGGATTTCCAGAAAGCCTATGGCACGAATTATGAGAAAGGAAACATGGGCAGCGAACAATGCTTTCTTGCGTCTGTTGCGGAAATTACGCCGCCTGTGTCGGAACCGGCTGCCCTGCGCAATGTGATGTGGCAGGCGGATAACCGCTCCGGTCTGCTGGAACCACAGACCTACGGGCACGTGACCATGCAGGTCCGTACAGGCCGTGAAGCGCTGTCCGTTCCTCTGGACGCTATGGTAGACAGCAACCACACCCGGGTGTACGTGGCGAAAGAAGATAATACCATTGAAGAAAGAACGGTAAAGACAGGCACTAACGACGGTCAGTTCATCGAAGTCCTGGAAGGCCTTAAGGAGGGCGAAGTGGTAGTCACTTCAGGCATGGAGGGCCTGAAGGACGGGATGCGGGCGACCGTGAAAGTACAGGGAGGTGGAACGAAGTGAGCAACGATAATATCTTCAATCCCAAGGCCCTGGAAAAGCTCCGTTCCCCTGACAAACTGGACAGTATGATCCGGATCACCGGCCCTGTGGGCTGGATGGGACTGGCAGCGGTGTCCCTGCTTTGTTTTGCCATTGTGCTGTGGTCTATATACGGCTCCTTTACGGAAAAAGCGGAAGGTTACGGGCTGATTGTTGACTCCGCTGGCGTGGTGAACATTACCCATGCGGCCTCGGGTAAGGTGACAGATGTGTATGTGAAGACCGGCAGCCGCGTGCGGAAGGGCGACTTGGTCGCCCGCATGGAACAGCCGGAGCAGTCAGCGGATACCCGTATGGCCCAGTACGGAACCGAGCTGGGGACCAGTGACCGGGATGTCCAGAGCCGCGTGTACGAATACGATGCAAAACGGTACCAGCAGGCTGCCCGGGAAAATATTTACTCCGATTACGAAGGTATCGTGGGGGAAGTGATGGCTGCGGAAGGACAGCTCATGGAAGCCGGCAGTCCCATCTGCACGGTGCGTCTGACCCAGGACAGGAATGAGCTGCAGGGTGTCTTCTATATCAGCGTGGACAATGGTAAACGGGTGGAACCGGGCATGACCATCCAGCTGGCTCCCAATGGGGTGGATATTACCAAGACCGGCAGCCTGATCGGTGTGGTGAAAAGCGTTTCCCAATATCCTGTTTCCGCTGAAGGAGTGAAAAAAAGTCTGGGCAACTCCCAACTGGCCCAATACATATTGCAAAAGGACGGCGGCGCGGCGGTGGAAGTGAGGTTTGAACTGGTGAAGGACGCAGATTCCGAGTCCGGTTATCTGTGGACCTCCGTCGTAGGACGCCATAAACCGGTGACGGCGGGCAGTTATTGCACCGGTTCTGTTGTTATTGAACGGCAGCCGCCCATCGAGAAAGTGTTCTATAAGATCAGCCAGTGGCTGAGAAGCCGGTGAGGATATGGATACAAGAGAACGGATCCGGCAGTTCTTTGCCGGAAAAGAGCGCGTGAAGGTGCCGACCGTCCTGCAGATGGAAGCAACGGAATGCGGCGCCGCGTCTCTGGCTATGGTGCTGGCCTATTACGGGCGCTGGCTGCCGCTGGAGTTTTTGCGGCAGGAGTGCGGTGTGACCCGGGACGGCAGCAATGCGGATAATCTGCTGAAAGCTGCCCGCCGTCAGGGTTGTGTGGCCAAGGCCTTTGCGGGCCGTAGCGAAGTGCTGCGCAAAAAGGAATTCCCCCTGATCCTGTTCTGGGAATTCAATCATTTTCTGGTTCTGGAAGGTTTTCAGGGGGACACCGTGTTCCTGAATGACCCGGCCATGGGGCGGCGCACCGTAACATGGGATGAATTTCTGACTTCCTATACTGGCGTGTACATGAAGATTACGCCGGGTGAAAGTTTCAAACCCGAAGGGGAACCTTACAGCATCGTGAAAACGGTGGCGGCCAAACTCAGGGAGGATAAGTGGGCGCTTATCTTTCTGATGGTGCTGGGTCTTTGCATGATCATTCCGGGGCTTGCGATTCCGGTCATGGGGCAGATTTTCATTGACGATGTTTTCTCCCTTAAGCATGCGGACTGGATTGTAAAGCTGTTAAATGCCATGTTCGGGACCATGATTCTGCTGGGCATCATGACTGCCATGCGGGCTGCGGCGCTGACATACTGGCAGAAAAAACTGACTATTGCGGATTCATCCGGCTTTTTCTGGCATGTTCTGCGGCTGCCGGTGACATTTTTCCAGCAACGGTACGCGGCAGACATTGCTTCCCGTATCCAGTTCAATGAATCCACGGCAGCGGTGCTGTCCAACCAGGCGGCTACAGCGTTGCTGGATTTGCTGGTGGCGCTGTTTTACCTGTTGTTGTTGTTCCAGTACAGCGTGCCCCTGACTCTGATTGGCGTATCCATCAGTATCGTGGATATTTTTGTGTTTTTATATATGCGGCGCCGCCAGACCGACCTGATTATGCGCATCCAGCAGGATGCTTCCAAGGCCTATGGCGTGCTGATGAGCGGCCTTATGATGGTGGAGAGCATCAAGGCCAACGGCAGCGAAGGGGATCTGTTTGCCAAGTGGGCAGGCTATGCGGCTAAAGCCACGGTGGCTGCCCAGGAAATGAAACTATGGGCCATGAAAGTAAAATTGCTGCCGTTGCTTCTTGGTGGACTGAATACGGCCCTGATTATGACGGTGGGCGGATTTTCCATCATGGAAGGAATCATGACTGCCGGTATTTATATGGCTTTCAATAACCTGATTGTAAAATTCCATGAGCCGGTACAGAAGCTGCTTTCCCTGGGCAATGTGTTGCAGGACACGGAAATGCAGATGCGGCGTCTTGACGATGTGCGGCGTTATAAAACAGACAGTCTGAACTATCCCGGCGATGATCAGGTGATATCGTTTAAAGGCAACCGTCTTTCCGGCGAACTGACACTGAAAGACGTAAACTTTGGCTACAGCCCCCTTGACCCGCCCCTCATCGAGCACTTTGATCTCCATCTGGAACCGGGGCGCTGGGCTGCTGTGGTGGGATCTTCCGGCAGCGGCAAGAGCACGCTGGCTAAACTGGTGGCGGGGCTTTACGAGGAATGGTCCGGAGAGGTGCTGTTTGACGGTGTGAAGCGCCGGGAAATCCCGCGGCCCGTCATTGTGAATTCCCTGGCATCCGTGGATCAGGATGTGTTCCAGATTACCGGGACAGTACGGGAAAATATTACCATGTTTGATAAATCCGTTCCTTCGGCGGACGTCGTACAGGCTGCCCAGGACGCCTGTATCCATGAGGATATTATGAGGCTGCCGGGAGGTTATGAGGCAGAAGTGGCGGAAGGCGGCCTGAATTTCAGCGGCGGTCAGCGGCAGCGTCTGGAAATTGCCCGGGCGCTGGCCTGCAACCCATCCCTGCTGATTCTTGACGAAGCCACCAGCGCCATCGATCCCATGACGGAACAGAAATGTCTGGAAAACATCCGGCGCAGGGGCTGCACCTGCCTGATTGTGGCCCACCGTCTTTCCACCATCCGGGATGCGGATGAGATCATCGTACTGGAACGGGGGAAAGTAGCGGAACGGGGCACTCATCGGGAACTGATAGCCCATGACGGACCTTACCGCCGTCTCATCGAAGAACGGGACCGGATGGAAGCGGATGAAGAAACGCTGAATTAGGACAAGTCTTATACAAATCAGAAAGAAGGAGGAACGCTGATGAAACTCATTGCGGGTGAGCGTTTCCGACTGCATGATGACAATACATATATAAAACTGGTCTCCGGCAAATTGGAGGCTTATGCCGTTACGCGCAAAAAACAGTCTTTCCGGCAGATATTTCTGACAGAAGTTGCCCCGGGACAGGCTGCTTTCCCTTCTATGGACGAATTCGAACAGATCGATGTGCTGGTTTATGCGGTGGAAGACAGCGAACTGACAGAAACATCCCTGCTGGAAATTGCTCCGGAAGAACTGCTGCCATTGATGAGGCAATGGTTTGCTGCGTTGGTTTCGCTGCCTTGGCTGCGGCTTTTGGCAGACAAGGGCGACGAAGTGCTGCGGAAATGGGCGGATGGCTCTGTTCTGACCGGCCATGAGCAGGACAGAGAGAACCTGTTGGCGGATTTTGCGGACAACGAAGGCATTTTCGCCATGTTGTTGGGCGTGCGTTTCAACGCCCAGGACAAGCGTCTTTCACGGCAGATGGAAAAACGGGCAAAGCAGAAAACACGCCTGGTGGACGATACGATTTCCAAACTGCTTGGTGAAGCAGTTGCTCCGGAAGAAGAAACGGGCACTGGCAATACTGAGCTTGAAGATGCCGTATTTATTGTGCGTTGCGTTGCCCAGGCGCTGAAGATGCCACACGGCGGGATTCAGATGGCTCCGGAGATGGTGCGGAAACTGGACCGGCTTGGTTTGTTGCGCCGTCTGATGGAAAAAGGCGGTATGCAGATGCGTCTGGTGCATCTGGAACAGGACTGGTATTCCGGGGACAGCGGAGTCCTGTTGGGTTGCTTTGGTGAAAAGAAAGAACTGGCTGCCTTTGTGCCGGAAACACCGGTTCGGTACCGTATGGTGACCCGGGAGCATTCGGAAGGAATTGTAGTAACAGCAGAAATTGCCAAAGAGGTAGACGCGGATGCATTCCTTTGTTATCCGGGGCTGCCGGATCGTAAACTTTCCATATATGAGTTCTTGCGTTTTCTGGTGCGGCAGTGCTGGAAACAGGACTGGCGTACGATTCTGGCCGTAAGCCTGGCTGCGGGACTGATTCCGCTGATTACACCGATTGTAACGGAAACGATCTTCAAAGACATTATTCCTATATTAGACCGGAAAGGACTGGCCACGGTGACCCAGGTTGTCATGGTAGCAGGCTTTACTACAGCGGCTCTTAACACGGTGCGTTCCGTAGCGCTGCTGCGTCTTTCCACCGCTGCCGACATGAACGTGAAACCGGCTGTTATCAGCCGCGTATTAAGCCTTCCCGTGAAGTTTTTCCGTACCCTGCAGACCGGTGAACTGGCCAGCCGTATTCTGGGACTGGAACAGGTGATACAATTGATTTCCGAAGAAATCGTCGGCGTTATCTTCAGCTTTCTTTTTTCTTTCTGGAGTCTGGCGCTGATGTGTTATTACAGCGTGAAGCTGACGGGTATCGCTGTGCTTATCTGGTTTATTTATCTCCTTGCTGTCTGGCTGATTATGAGTCGTCTTGTACAGGCCCAGCGGAAAATGACCACTGCCAGGAACCGCACCCAGGGTATTTTGCAGGAAATTTTTACCGGCCTGGTGAAGTTCCGTGTCAGGGGCGCGGAAGAGCAGGCCTATCATCTTTGGGGCGAGCGGTTCTCGGAAGAGTGGAAATGGAATTATCGTTCACGCTGGCTGAAAAACTATAATACGGTGATTACGGCGGTACAGCCCGTGTTGCTTTCCCTCATCCTGTATTATTTTGCGTTTCGGGAACTGGGCGAGACCATGACCCTGGGCACGGGAAATGTGATCAGTAGTGCTCTGGGAGCAGGCGAAGCCATGACGGCAGCTACCTTTATTGCGTTCCAGTCTGCTTACACCGCCTTTAATGCATCCCTGAACGCGGTGATACCGGCGGCCGAGTCTGTCTCTATGGTGAAACCGTTGCTGGAAAACATCCGGCCCATTCTGGACGCAGAACCGGAAAGTTCTGATGAGAGGCCTGACGCCGAAGTGCTTTCCGGAGCTATCGAAGTCAGGGATCTCCGTTTTGCTTATGATGCTGATTTACCGGAAGTATTAAAGGGGGTCAGCTTTCGGATCGCAGCGGGGGAACATGTGGCTATTGTTGGCAGATCCGGTTGCGGGAAGTCTACCCTGGTCCGTCTGCTGTTGGGCTTTGAAAAGCCTTTGGGCGGCGCGGTGTATTATGACGGGCAGAACCTGGCGGAGATAAACGCCGCTTCCGTCCGTGCCCAGCTGGGCGTGGTGCTGCAGAACGGTCAGCTGATGACAGGCGACATTTACCGGAACATTATCGGCATCAACGACCTTACCCTTGATGACGCCTGGGCTGCGGCGGAAGCGGCAGGCATTGCGGATGACATCCGGGAAATGCCCATGCAGATGCAGACCGTTGTCAGCGAAGGCAGTACGAATATTTCCGGCGGTCAGCGGCAGCGTATCCTCATGGCCAGAGCTCTGGCCATGAAGCCGTCCATCATTATCTGCGACGAAGCGACCAGCGCGCTGGATAACCGGACTCAGGCCATTGTGACAAAGAGTCTTGACCAGCTTAAGGCTACCCGGATTGTGGTGGCTCACCGCCTTTCCACAATCCGGAACGCAGACCGTATCATTGTGCTGGATGAAGGACGCGTGGCCGAAAGCGGCACCTTTGAGGAACTGGTGAAGCGGGGAGGCCTTTTTGCCGCCATGGTGAAGCGGCAAATGGCTTGACCGATTGGAAAAACAGGAGGAAAGCATGATTGTTCAGGAATTGCCTATGCGGGAGTATTATGCTCACCTGCGCCGTCATCCCATACCGGAAATTATGGACGATGCCTGTCTGGCGGCTGTTGCTAACGTGGAAGCGCAGTATGGCAACACGATTACCCACGGGGCCGGACTGGAAGTGCGGTTGGGGGAGCAGGCCCGTTATGTGGATTACATCATGAACATCGATGTGGAACATATTCCCTTCGTATCCTCCCTCTGGTATGAAATTGATTATGCAGAGTTTGCCAAAGGCGGACCCATTGAGCCCTGCCTGTTCACCAACCTGGCCCTTGCGGAACACAGCTATTCCGAACTATGGGACAAAATGCTGCCACCGTTTATGGGGGAACGGAGGGCCCGCCGGTTACGGGCTCCCCTGAACCGGGTGACAGCAGCCCTGCCAAAAGGCGCTTCTATTAAACAGATTGGCACCATGTCCGGCCGGGGCGAACTTGATATCATGCGCCTGGTTATTATCTTTTCCGTATGGGAATCCGTCTTTGACGGACTGAAGGCTATCGGCTGGCAGGGAAGTACAGAAGCCCTGAGGGAAGCACTGGAACCCTGGAAAGAAACAAAAAACGTAGCTGTCAATATCGATCTTGGGGAAGCGGGAGTGCTGCCCAAGATTGGCATAGAGGTATGCTCCAACTGGCGCCATCCGCTGTTGATGGATAAATTCATAGCGCGTCTGGAGGAAGCCGGGCTGTGCCTTCCTTCCAAAGGGGAAGCACTGCGGCGCTGGATACGGATCCGGCCCGATGGGGCCCCCTTCATCCAGACCCTGATTGCCTATTTTAAGCTGAATTATAAAGATGGGCGCATCACGGAGGCAAAGGCCTACCTGGAACAGTCTCCCTACATCCACCATCATTATTTTGACGCATACGACCGGCCTCTGCGCCTGGATATGGAACTTGCGGGCGGACAGAAGATTCTTCCTGTGGGAAAAGCGCTGGCCCTGATCCGGGAATGCGGACAGAATAGGGTGCGCCATGTACGGCTTACAGGAGGCGTTGCCGGATATAAAGATATGCCCATTTTGCTGCAGGAGAGCAAAAAACAGGGCGTGGCAACAGAAATCGTAATCAGGGGGCACGTGCAGGAATCCTGGCTTGCTGCCACGGGTGCCGCGGGAGCGGACGCTTTCCTTGTGGATATGGAAGGTGCTGCGGACGTGGCAGCGCGGACCACGCTGCAATTGTTGCAGAAACTGCGATTCAGTAACGTGCGGGCACGCTGGTATATGCATCGGGACAACACAGAAGAGCTGAAGGCAGTTGTTGAAACAGCAGCCGGGCTGGGAGTACAGGAACTTCTCATTACCGGGGCGAAACCGCAGGACGGAAACAAAATGAAAGCGCAACTTCCGGATTGGGCACAGATGGAAGCGGCAGCTGCGTTTATCAGGGAATACGAAGGGAGTAATGGGGTAGAGGACATACTGTTGCAGGATAAGAAGATGCATCTCACGGTGGAATCCTGTTTCTCACAGTTTCGGGCCTTTATGGGCGGCACAGATGCCAGGTATAATGACAATCAGGGTATCGGGCGCGGCTGTGAGGCTGGCCGGTCTTTCTTTGCAGTGGCAGCGGACGGGAGTTTTACACCCTGCCTGTACATGGAGAAGAATGCCGAAACGCCGTCGACCGGTTACTGTAATACAGAAAACATCGTTGACTTTTGGGAAAAATCTTCTGTTCTCGGGACATTGCGCTGTTCCGGAGAAGGAATCAGTGAATGCGCAAATTGTTGTTTCCAACGCCGTTGCCTGCATTGCCAGGCCTTGGGGAAGGATATCTCGTGCCCGGTGTACCATGCACTGTGATGATGATTCCTTCAGGTGAAGAAGGAGCGATTATATGAGTCAATCCGGTTTTTTCAGTTATCTCTACAGAACCTTTTTTACCTTTAGCGGAAGGCTGAACCGTAAACCGTATATTATGCGTTCCCTGGTGGCGATTTTCCTGCCTGTGATACTTGCCTTCGTATTGTTTTATCTGTTCGCGGGCGGGTTAAAGCCGGGGCAGGAATATCTGCATAAAGACCTGCTCTGGCTTCATGTGACTGTGCATTCGCTGTTGATTATACTTGCTATTTTCATGGGCTTTTCGCTGGGGGTACGCCGGTGTCATGACCTTGATAAAAGCGGTTGGTGGCTTCTGTTAGGCGCCGTTCCCTACATCAACATTGCCTGGGGGCTGTACCTGGCATGCAAGCGGGGGACTGTCGGACCGAATCGGTATGGCGACGATCCCATCCGTGATGATTATGAAAGGATGGAAGATATTGCGGAAAGCCTGCGGGAGAAACACGGGACTCTGAAATAATGATGCGGTGAAGACATGTTATATGGATATGTACGCGTTTCATAATTAGAAACATTGACTGTTCCGCATATTGTGATATAAGGAGGCGAGGTCATGCCGGAACTGCCGGAAGTGGAGCAGGTGAGGGTATCGCTGCTTCCCCATATAAAAGGCAAAACAATTTTAAAAACAGAAGTCCGGCTGCCCCGTATGATACACCATCCGGCAGTGCCGGATTTTATTATGGGCGTGGAGGGGCGGACAATTACAGACGTGCGGCGCAGAGGCAAATACCTGACGCTGTTACTGGACGACGGACATTATATCCTGGCTCATTTGCGGATGACCGGGGCCCTGCTGGTCTTACGTGGTGATGCACCGGAGCCGTCTTATGCAAAATTACGATTTTTCCTTTCGGGTGGGATGGACTTATGGTTTACCGATATCCGGACATTTGGAACGGTATGCCTGTGTGGCGGCAGCGACTCCTGGAAAGACAGGGGCTATGCCGGCTTAGGGCCGGAACCACTATCTCCGGAATTCACGGAAGACTATCTGAAAGAAAAACTGAAAAAGAGCCATCAGATGGTGAAGTGTTTCCTTCTGGACCAGCATAAAATAGCCGGCATGGGCAATATTTATGCGGATGAAGCGCTGGCAGCAGCAGGAATCCGGCCGACTCGATATACGGATAAACTGACGTTACAACAAATCCATGCGCTGTATGAAGCGGTCAACCGGGTAATTGCCCAGGGCCTGCGCCATCGCGGAACCACTTTCCGCAATTATCAGGACGCGGACGGGCAGATGGGAAACAACAAAGAGTTTCTTCAGGTGTACGGAAGGAAAGGGATGCCCTGTCAAAAGTGCGGCACAGAGTTAAAACAAATTAAAGTTGGCGGGCGGGGCAGCGTGTACTGTCCCCACTGTCAGAAATGATCAGTATGATGCGGCTGTAAGTTTGACCGCCGGTACGATATAAACCGGATTATGATTCAAAAGCAGTTACTGGCGCAAGATGAATCACATGGAGATGAAAGTAGTTTTGATTAATGAAAATATGGGATATTAAGAGAGGTTCCAGAACCTATGCAAACACTCTATATTGCAGAAAAACCGGACATTGCCAAAGCCATTGCAGACTACCTCTGGCCGTCCGGAGGATATAAAAAAGGCACGGGCTTTTACCGGAAAGATGATACCATTGTTTCCTGGGCGGTAGGGCATCTGCTGGAACTGGCGACGCCGGAAGCCTACGACAAACGGTACGCCAGGTGGACCAATTACCGCATTTTCCCGGCAGTATGGCAGCATGAGGTGATTGCCCGTTCCAGTGCCCAGTTCAAGGTGGTGGCTGGCCTTTTAAGGACTGCGGACGAGGTCATCCATGCCGGTGACCCGGACCGGGAAGGGCAGTTGTTGATTGAGGAAATTTTGCACTACTGTAATTACTGTGGCAGGGTACGGAGGCTTCTGATCAACGCCAAGGATGACGTGAGCATGAAGCGGGCGTTTGAAAACATCGAGGACAACACAAAATATGAAAACCTGTATGCGGCGGGTCTGGCACGGGAACAGGCAGACTGGCTGGTAGGGATAAACCTGACCCGTTGTTATACCACGAACGCGTCGAAATTTTCGCCGGGGGCTGTATGGAATATCGGACGGGTTAAGGTTCCTACGCTTGCGCTGGTTGTCAACCGGGAAAAGGAAATACGGAATTTCGTGGTCCATAAGTATTATGAGTTGAAAGCGGCTTTCACAAAAGAAGGAATCCGGTTCACAGCGTTATGGCACCCTGATGAAAAGAAGATTGCGTTAGACGAAGACGGCCGTCTGTTGGACAAACTGGTTGCGGAAGCCGTGCAGCAAAAGGTGTTGCCTGCCGACGGTATCGTGCAGAAGGTGACGCGGAAAAAAGGGACGGAAGCGCCGCCCCTGCCGTACTCCTTGGACACGCTGCAGGTGGAAGCCAATGCCCGCTTTGGCATTTCTCCAAAGCTGGCGCTGTCCACGGTGCAGTCTCTTTATGAGAAAAAGTTCGTATCCTATCCGCGCTCGGACTGCAACTACATTCCCAAAGCTCAGCATAAGGAGGCGTTCCGCATTCTGAAAAAGCTGGCGGGGCGTAATGTGAGAGGTGCGGAGCAGGCTGATCCAAAATTGTATTCCAGGGCATGGAACGACAAAAAAGTGACGGCTCACCACGCCATTATCCCCACAGGGGAAATCCCGCAACAGTTAAGCGCCACAGAAGAGAAAATCTATACTATGATTGCGGAACGGTATGTGATGCAGTTCTATCCGCCCTGCGAGTTTGAAACGATTACCTTTGAAATTCTGCTGGCGGATGAATTGTTCAAGGGCAGCGGCAAAGTAATCCTGAAGCCGGGCTTCAAAGCGGTGTTTATGACCCAGGGTAAAAAGAAAGATACTGCTGACACTGATTCGGAAGAGGAAAACCTGTCTCTGCCTAACCTGGTAAAAGGCGAAAACCTGGGGAAACCGGATGCAGTGGACCTGCTGGAAAAAGAAACAAAACCTCCCAAACGGTTTACGGAAGGTACGTTGCTGGCGGCCATGGCTAACATTTACCGGTTCATGGATCCGAAAAATCCTAACCGGGAAAAACTAAAAGAAGTAAAAGGAATCGGCACGCCAGCTACACGCGATACCATCATTTCCGAACTGCAGGGTATCCGCGGCAGCAAACAGACCCAGATGCCTTTCATGGAAAAGGTAAAAAAAGAGCTGGTACCGACGGAACTGGGCTTCCAGCTCATTGATAACGTGGACTTGTCCCTGACGAAACCGGACACCACGGCGGAAATGGAATTTGCCCTGGCGGAGATTGCGGCAGGGGGAGGCTCTGTTGAACAGTTCAGACAGGATATTTACAATACTATCGACAGGAATATCACATACGCGGAAGGACATCAGTTTCCCGGTTATGAGTTGGTTAAGTGTCCTCTCTGCAAAACGGGCAGCCTTGTAAAACATTTTTCAAGGAAAACGAAAAAAGCATTCTTTGTCTGCGACAACCCGGCCTGCGTGTCCCCGGTGACCGGAAAGCCGGTCTACTATAACGTAGATAAAAACGGGCAGCCAGTGATGAAACAGCAGGAGGCGGCTCCGGCGAAAACGTATACCTGCCCCGTGTGTGGTAAAGAGACGCTGAATTGCCATTATTCTGCCAAAACAAAACAGCATTTTTATGTCTGTGACGACAAAAAGTGTGTATCGCCGGTTACGAAGAAAATCGTCTTCTATGCAGTGGACAAAACAGGGAATCCTGTTATTGAATACTGCCCGAAAGACAATGTTATCTTAGAAAAAAAGAAAAGCCGGTACGGCTTTTTCTGGGCCTGCCCCCAATGTAAGACAATTTATAAAGATAACAAAGGACGGCCGAAAATTTGATGAGGAATGCGACGACTGACATGGACGGCAATCGGAGTTTCGGTCAACGCGTCTGGTACGTCTTTCATTTAGGCGCAGGAAATCTCTCTAAAAAAGAAAATCCGGGTGTAAAAACACCCGGATTTTTTAGTATTCAGGATTAAGAAAAGATTAACGTCTGTTACGTCGCAAACCCTGCATACTGCGTCATGTACAAATCGTAATATTTCTGCTTTCGTGCCAGCAGTTCGTCGTGGCTACCCTGTTCCACAATACGCCCCTGGTCGAGTACCACAATCAGGTCTGCGTCCCGAATGGTGGAAAGGCGGTGGGCAATGACGATGCTGGTGCGTCCTTTCATGACTTCCAGCATGGCGTCCTGAATGGCCTTTTCCGTACGGGTATCTACGTTGGATGTGGCTTCGTCCAGGATCAGGATGCGGGGATTGGCCACAAAAGCCCGGGCGATTGCCAGCAGCTGTCTCTGGCCCTGGCTGATGTTTTCCCCGGCGCCAGTCAGCAGGGTTTCATAGCCCTGTGGCAGCAGTTCGATCATTTCGTGGCAGCGGCTCATCTCCGCTGCCTTTTTGATTTCTTCTGCCGTAGCTTTTTCGTTGGCGTACTGCAGGTTATGGTGGATGGTATCGGAGAACAGGACCGTGTCCTGCAGCACGATGGCCACATGCTTGCGCAGGCTGTCCCGGGTGATTTCTTCCACGTTCTGGTCGTTGATCCAGATAGCGCCCTTATCAGCATCGTAGTAGCGCATCAGAAGGTTGACTACGGTGGACTTGCCGCTGCCGGTAGAACCCACCAGCGCCACCTTTTTGCCTGCGGGGATGGTGAGACTGAAATCCTTCAGCACCGGTTTGCCCTGCACGTAACCGAATTCCACATCTTCGAAACGGACGGAGACATGCTCCTGATCTTCCCAAATCAGGCCGTACAGATCTTCGCTTGTCTCATCCAGCACCTGGAAGACGCGCTCCGCGCCTGCGATGGCGGACTGCAGCTGACCGTAGATCTGGGCAATTTCATTGATAGGACGGCTGAACTGTTTGGCATACACGATGAAGGCGGAGATAACACCCACGGAAATCATGCCGTGGATGGCAAAGTAGCCGCCGAAAGCAGCGATAATGACAAAACCGATGTTGCCGATGCAGTTCATAACCGGCCCCATGACCCCACTGCAAACTTCGGTGCGGATGCCTGCTTTTGTGAGTCTGTCGGAAACGTCGCAGAATTTTTCCGCGGACTGGTCCTGCCGGTTATAGGCTACGACCGTACGGTAACCGTTGACGATTTCTTCCACAGTGCCGTTCATACTGCCCAGCAGGGTCTGCCGTTCTTTGGAGTATTTACGGACAAAGGAAGATAACAGACGGGTAACGATGACCGTCAGGAAGATGGTGCCGCAGCTTAACAGTGCCAGCTGCCAGCAGTACCACAGCATGATGGCTGCCGTGCCGATGATGGTCAGCACACCGCTGAACAAAGAGGGCAGGGCCTGGGAAACGGTGGTGGAGATGTTTTCCACGTCGTTGGTCATGCGGCTCATTACATCGCCGTGTGAATGGGTGTCTGTGTATTTGACAGGCAGATCAATGACTTTGCCGAACAGTTCCTCCCGGAACTGTTTTACGATGCGCAGGCTAAGATTCGCGCTGCAGACACCCTGGGCAAGCCGCATGAGGCTCACCGCCAGGTAGGTCGCCAGCATGAAGACCAGCGTCGTTCTCAAATCACCGGTACGTTGCCCGGCGATGATATCCACCGCGTTGCTTTGCAGCATGGGAGCATAGATACCCGCAAGGGTGCCGCCCAGTACTGCTGCCAGCATACCGAAAACCAGTTTCTTTTCTTTCACGAAGTAGGAAGCGATGCGCTTTAAGGTCCAGCCTATGTCTTTGGCGTATTCCGTTTCCGCAAAGCGGTTGCCGCGGCGGGGACCGATGCCTTGCTGCGGGGCCTGGGCTTTTACGTCTTTACTCATGCGTGCTCACCCCCTCTCCGGTCCGGGAAGATTGCGTTACAGTATTCTCTTTTTCCTGTGCTGCATTATTGCGTGTTATCTGCGTCAATAGTTCATTTTCGCTTTTGTTTTCATCCGGGGCGATATCGCCGACCTGTGATTGATAAATGTCCTGATAAATAGCGCAGTTCTTTAACAGATCCTTATGCGTTCCTTCCGCAATGACTGTTCCGTTTTCCAGAATTAAAATTCGGTTGGCGCGGCGTACGGAAGCAATCCGTTGCGCCACGATGATTTTTGTGCTGTGGGGGCTTGTTTTTGCCAGGTCGTTGTAAAAGCTGGCTTCTGTTTTCAAATCCAGCGCGCTGGTAGCGTCGTCGAAGATCATAATGGGAGATTCTTTCAGCACGGCCCGGGCAAGGGCAACACGCTGCTTCTGCCCGCCGGAAAGGCTCATGCCCCGTTCGGCCACGACAGTATCATAACCCTGTTCCAGCGGCGCGATAAACTCATGGGCCTGGGCGATACGGGCTGCGTTTTCGATTTTCTCATCTGCAGCGTCCGGGTTACCCCAGGCAATGTTTTCTTTGATTGAAGTACTGAACAGTTCGCTTTTCTGCAGCGCAACAGCGACCTTGTTCCTGAGAGCGCTCACTTTGTAATCCCGCACGTCCATGCCGTCGATGCAGACGCTGCCTTCCGTTACATCATAAAAACGGGGGATGAGATTGATCAGCGTGGTCTTGCCGCTGCCGGTGGAACCCATGATGGCGACGGTCTCACCGGGTTTAATGGTGAGGTTAATATGTTCCAGAACATTTTTGTTGCTGCCGGGATAGGCAAAGGAAACATCTCGGAATTCGATAAGGCCGTTTCCGGCTGTGCTGTCTGCATATTCCCCGTCCTGAATTTCCGGCTTCAGATGCAGTACCGACGCCAGCCGTTTCCAGGAAATGAAACCCCGGGAGATATTCTGGAACAGCATCATCAGCATCATAATGCCCATTAACAGCTGTGTCGTGTAGGTGATAGCCGCCATGATGCTGCCGGGGGAAGCGGTTCCTTCCAAAACATCCCTGGCGCCATACCAGAGGATGGCCGCGATAGTCAGGTTCATCAGCATGTTGACCACTGGGCCCATAAAGGCAAGGGTCAGCAGGACCTTCAGCTGGGTCTTGATCAGATCGCCATTGGCCTTGCCGAAACGGAGTTTTTCGTAGGTTTCCCGCACACAGGCCTTGATGATGCGGATAGCGGAAATGTCTTCCTGCAGCACATCATTCACACCGTCCAGCTTTTCCTGCTGCAGGGCAAATAACGGGTTCACCTTGCGCAGGCAGAACGCCATGGTGCCGATGATGAAAGGCAGGGCGCACAGCACGATAAAGGCAAAATCCGGACTGAGGGTGTACATAAAGTACAGGCTGCCGATGGTCATCAGCACCGTGCGGACCATGCCCCGTACAAACTGGGCGATGAGGCGTTCCACCTGGGTCACGTCGTTGGTGATGCGGGTGATGAGGGAACCGGCGCCAAAGCTTTCAATCTGGGGAAAGGAAAAGGTCATGATCTTCCGGAACGTATCCTTGCGCAGGTCGTTGCCCATGTTCTGGCTGACCATGTTGACGAACACATTGTTCAGGGAACCGAAACAGCAGCCGATGAGTACCATGCCGATCATCCGGACGCCCAGATGCCAGACCAGTTCCATGTTACCCACGCCGTTATTGTTCAGGCCCAGCACACCGTCGTCCACGATGCGGCGCATCAGACCCGGCTGTATTAAATCCATCAGTACCTCGCCGCCCATGAACAGCGCGGCGATAATCGCGAAGTGCGCATAGCGCTTAATGTACTGCCACATGACAATTCCTTTAAGTTACAAATAACCCGGTCGCGAAGAAGTACGTGACCGGGTATAAAATAATATAGAACAGAGTCAGAACCTGAAATCCCGTTCGCCGCCTTCGATGCGTTCCAGATATTTTACCAGGGCGGAACGGACTTTTTCATTAGGGATGGTAGGGATTTCCCTGGCAATCATAGCGTCGCCTTTTTTGCGTGTTTGTTCCGAAGCGTAGTCCACCAAAAACTCTTTCAGTGTCATCAGCGCATTGGGATGGCAACAATTCTGGATCTGCCCCGTCTTGCACAGGCTCATGAAACGGTCGCCGGTACGGCCCGCCCGGTAACAGGCGGTGCAGAAGGAAGGAATAAAGCCCATGTCCATGAGCCAGGCGATGACTTCATCCAGCGTGCGCTGGTCGGATACGTCGAACTGTTCCGTATCGTGGGGACGCTCCGGCTCGTCGTAACCGCCTACGGAAGTCCGGGACGCACCGGAAATCTGGGAAATGCCCAGATGCAATGCCCTGGCGCGGACTTCCTGGCTTTCCCGGGTGGAAATGATCATGCCGGTATAGGGGACGCTGATGCGGATCAGGGCGATGAGCTTGGCAAAAATATCGTCGGAAATGCCGTTGTCAAATACGGAGGGGTCAATGTCGTCCGCCTTTTTGATGCGCGGCACGCTGATGGTGTGGGGACCTACGCCGTGCACTGCTTCCAGATGTTCCGCGTGCATCAGCAGACCTGCAAATTCATAACGGTACAGTTCCAGTCCGAACAATACACCCAGCCCGACGTCGTCGATGCCGCCCTCCATGGCCCGATCCATGGCTTCCGTATGGTAGTTGTAATCATGCTTGGGGCCGAAGGGATGGAGCTTCAGGTAGCTTTCCTTGTGATATGTTTCCTGGAACAGGATGTACGTACCGATGCCGGCTTCCTTCAGTTTGCGGTAATTCTCCACGGTGGTGGCCGCAATATTCACATTGACGCGGCGGATAGCCCCGTTTTTGTGTTTGATGGAATATATCGTTTTGATACATTCCAGAATGTATTCGATGGGGTTATGGAACGGATCTTCACCGGCTTCCAGTGCAAGGCGCTTGTGTCCCATATCCTGCAATGCGATTACCTGCCGTTTTACTTCTTCCTGGTTCAGCTTTTTACGGGGAATGTTCTTGTTGATGCTGTGGTACGGGCAGTATACGCAGCCGTTAATGCAGTAATTGGAAAGGTACAGCGGGGCGAAAAGAACGATGCGGTTGCCGTAAAACGCCTTCTTGATTTCTTCCGCCAGTTTGAACATCTTTTCGTTTAATGCGGGGTCTTCACAGGCCAGCAGGACGGAAGCTTCCCGATGGGTAAGGCCGGTACAGTTCAACTGTCCGTTAATCCAGCGGGGGCGGGCCTTTTCCAAAAGGCTTTCAATCAATTCTTTGTTATCTTTGTTAGCGTCGGCATAGGCCAGCGTATCCAGGATTTCCTGGTGGTCGATAAACTCGTCGGCCAGTAATGACTTGGGATTGTACATGATAGGATTCCTTCTTTCTTGCAGTCGGTAATATTCTATAATTAATATATTTGAAAAACATAACATATGCCTTTTAAACCATATTTAAAAAGCTTATATTACATTTTACTCTTAAAAAACCTGAATGTAAAGGAAACAAGGATTAAATCGGGTTTCCTGATAAATTTGAAAAAAATTTGCGAAAAAACGTAAACTGTGCTACAATATTTCTCGTACAATTTATGAATTGCGCCTGTAGCTCAGTGGATAGAGCACCGGTCTCCGGAACCGGGTGCGGAGGTTCGATTCCTCTCAGGCGCACCAATAAAAAATAGCCTCTGAAGTCAGCAACCACGCTGGTTTCAGAGGTTTTTTAATGCCAGATTTTGACTTTAGTTTGTGAAAGGAAAATCGACTAAAATCGACTTGTTTTTACTACGAATGCTTGTTGAATGCTTGTGATAAGCTTGTGGTTCTAAGCCAGAAAAATACCCGGTTTGGAGTGGTTCCGAACCGGGTTAGTTATTTTTATTTTGCTTGTTTTACTACCTTAATGATTTTTTTGCTTTCTGCAACGGTCTTTTTCTGCGATCTGGAGAACTGTTCAATCAGCTTCGTATTGTACGATGGGATGCTGTGTCCGTACAGATTCAGCGTGGTGCTGGCTTCTGTATGGCCCAGGATGCGAGATGTTTCCAGAATTGGAACTCCTTTAGCCAGCAACGTTGTCGCGAAGGTGTGACGGAAACAATGGATCGTCTTTGTGATACCGGCTTCTGCCTGAATGTGCTGATATACCCTGAAGAGGTTTCCGTAGCTCAGGGCCTTGCCGGTGCTGGTGGCGAATATGTACCCTTTGATATGAAGCACTCCATCTGCCTTCCGGAGCCGGTTTAGTCTGTTGTAGCAGGCATCCGAGAGGATAGGGATAAGACGGTTCCCGGCTGCGGTCTTTGTTTCTGTGATCACGGATGTTCTTCCGGAGTGACCGTTGCTTGCATGAACATGAATTTCGCGCTTGGTGAAGTCCACATCTTCCCATCTCAGCGCCAGAAGCTCACCAGCGCGCATTCCGGTTGTCAGCAGCAGCATGAATAAGGTGTGATAATCGCGCTGCAGCTTGGCACATCTGGGATCATTTTCAATCCGTTTGATGGCCCGGAACAGATTCAGTATTTCTGCGAAAGTGAAGATTTCAATATCTTTCGTTTTTACCTTAACACTTTCCACAGCGGACATGGGATTATATTTTATCATCTTTGAAGCTGCTGCCTTGGCGAAGGCGCTGCCCATGAGCTTATGAATTTTGCTTACGCTGCTGCTGGATAATTCTTCCAGGAGCGCGTTATAAGTGTTTTGGATCATAACCGGCTGAACCTGATCCAGCGGAGTATTCCAGAGCGAGTCGGGAATCTTATCTGCAGATTGTTTCATCCGGATATAGCTTGATTCGCGCAGCTTCGGTTTCTTATAAATCTCTATGAACTGACTGATCCATTCTCCCAGGGTGATGCATTCGACCATGTATCCATCACTGATCTGGCTCCGGGTGTTTTTAATGAACTCATTCATTTCACGCTTGCCTTCCGGAGTATCAGCAAATTTTTTCTGATGCTTCTTACCGGCATTGTCAATGTATTGGTAAATATAACCGCCAAAGCGCTTGTCTTTGAATACGGAACCGTCACCTTTCAGGCCTTTCATCTTTTTACCTTTTTCCATTTTCATTCTCCTTTCTGCTGCGCTTATTCCAGATAGTTATCATAAAATTCAGGGTTTGGAATCGGTATTTTATGAAGTGCAATATCGTTTGCAACGAAGGTTGCCCAGAAATAGGTTGTTCGAATTCCGGTACGATATTCTTCACTTAACGGTTTGTGGTAAAGAAGAAATTCGTTGCGTTCTTTTTCAAGCTGCTCTAACCGCGGTTTAACTATGATATGGGCCACAAATCCCTGGAAGCAGCGCTTTTCATTTTCCTTGTTCTTAGCAAATCTGTCGCTGTTAAATTTAGCTCTTTCGGTTTCTTTGTTTGCTTCGGTGACAGCGCTGATAATTTCATCATAAGGAACAAAAAGTTCAGAAAGATCGGGCCATTCTTCATAATATTTTAAAACTTCTTCTTTTTCCTCTTTCGTGATTCTCTTACCGGTTCTTTTGTTCGTCTTGCGGAAAAGGAAGGGTTTGCCGATACAAACCATTTGTTGCTCCGGTATGTCGGTAACATAAAAGCCATTTGCTTTTAAAGTGTAAATTGCTTTTTCAATTTTCGACGTTCTCTTCCTGCCGAGGAGAGAGTCGATTGTCACATCCAGGATGTCTGCTATTAGCATCAGGTTTTCCGGTGGGGGCCAGACTCCTTTGTTTTCATAACCCACATAAGTGGTTAATTTGATTTTGTCCGAGAACAGCATCTGGAATTCTTTCGCGGAACGATAGCCTGCTTCCCGACGAGCTTTTTTCAGATTGTTTGAAAATACTTTTTTCATATCGACGGCATTTTCCATGGTGTTCACTCCTTTAAAATGACTTGGTTGCCAGAGGTAAAATATTTATTTTTTATAGTTTACCAAATTTTGGTATATAAGTCAACAAAAAATTTAACCATATCTTTACTTATTTACGTTGTTTGTATAAACTTTAATTAGCGAAAGACAGTACGTCAGGCGCGGATTCTTATAAAAGGTGGTGAGAAAATGTTCGATAAGCAATTCCTGCGGAACGCGATGGTAGCAGAATGTTTGTCAATGAAGGCGCTGGCTGAGAAGTCAAACGTAACGCTGACTACAATATGCCTGATCTTAAGCGGAAAGAGGAATCCGTCATTGGCAACGGTAGGAAAGTTGGCAAAAGCTTTGAACCGGAACCCAGCAGATTTTTTCAAAGAGTAAGAAGAGAGGAGAGAGTATCATATGATTTTAAACGCAAGGGAATTTTGCGAAAAAACAAATTTTCCGCTGAAGTACATCCGGAGACTCTGCCGGCAGAACCTGATCCCGAATTGGAACACCGGCTCACAGTATCTTCTGGATGAAGAAGAGGCCATGAAGGTGCTGGCAGCGCTGCGTGATACCAGGATAAAAATGCCGGTGAAGTCATCCAGAGCTGGCAGCGCGGTTGTTCCGGGGGTGAAACACTATGATTACCGGAAGCAAAAATAAAAAGCAGCACCCAGATGGCCGTCTGAGCGCTGCAGGAGAGAAAATGCAGATTCTGGCGAAGTGCATATTCCTCACTCATATTATATTCAGAAGTTGGGTGTAAGTCTATGAGTAATATTAAATATTTATATCCGGATGCAGTTAGCATCCTAAAAAGTTACGGAAAAATAGAAAAACGTGGCGAGCAGCTGGTTGGCTACTGTCCGGTATGCGGTGATGATCATCATCTTTTTATAAAACAAGGTGATGATGTAGACGTTGTAGCCTACTGTCAAAAGTGTAATGCCAAAGGGAAGGATATCTTTGCTGCCTGGGCCAGAGACGGTCATAAGCCTGCGCTGGTTTTTACATCTGACGATCCCATAAGGGAATGGTCGCCTGGCGCAGTATGGTACCCATATAAAACCGAGTCAGGTGACATTGGCTTCTATAAAAAACGCATGGAATACTATGACAATTATCCGGATGGTACGCGGAAACGCGGAAAGATGACTCCGTATTATCATGCTGATAAGCTAAAGAAGGGCCAGCCGAAAACGTGTAAAGATACGTTGCACATTTATAATCTGTACGAAGCTGCACAAGCCGAGCCAGGAATGCTTTATATCGTAGAAGGTGAAAAGTGCGCGGATGCCCTGATGAAGAACGGAGTGCTGGCTATAACCACAAAGGCTGGAGCTAAAGTCGGAGCCGATACGGTGAAGCTGACCGCGAGAGAGCAGGAACTTGTAAACCGTCATACCAGGATAATTATCATACCGGACAATGATGAACCTGGCTGGTATTATGCGGAAGCATGGAGCAAATATGTTCCGAAGCTCCAGGTGATAGACGTGAAGCGCTTAAAACCGGAAGCACCGGCAAAGTACGATATTGCCGATTGGATCGCGGACGGTGGCAACGTTGCTGAACTGATGCAGATGGAACCGGTTCCTTATGAGTCAAAGGCAAATCCGTATGCAGAAGAGTGGAATAAGGTGTATTCCTTCGATAATCCCATTGATCTGGAAGGCGGTGAGTCATCCGGTAAAGAGGTGGCCCTGACGGTTTCGCTGCCGACTCCGGAGATGGAAGAGGAGCTGGATCCGGGCGAGTGGCAGCGAGAGGACTTCCGGAACCGTGAAAAACTCAATGCGCTTTTTGATCACATTTACCTAAATAAAGATTCTTTCCTTCTGGAAGTTTTCAAAGACCGCGCCAGAGAGCTGAAGGTTGTCGGAATGGCTAAGCTTTGGACAGAATACGAGAAGGCCAGAGATAAACAGATCAATGCTTCCGAAATAGCAAAGAAGAAAAGCAAGTTGATTCCTTTGGTAGAAGCAGGAAGCCTCAGAACCGGTGCATATACTATAAGCGCAAAAGGAATCATTAAAGAAGTTGAAAAAAAGGAAGAAATTATTATCATTGATGTTATTTCGGTTCCGGTGCTGCCGGTGTCGATACTGACCAACGTTGAAACCGGTACCGTAAGAACGCGGTTATGGTGGAAACATGAAAACAGACCAGCGCATGAGGAGATCGTTGAGAACCGGATTCTGGCAGATAGAAGTAAAATTCTGATGCTGGCGAGCAGAGGCCTTCCGGTTGACAGCACAAATGCCTTGGATGTGGTGGAATATTTGTCGGTGATCGCTGCAAAGAACGATGATCTCATTCCGCATGATGAATCAGTCTCATCTCTGGGCTGGCATAACAACAACAAATTTTCTCCATATGATCCGGAACTTATTATCGACAACATAACCGAAAACAATACCGTATTTCAGAGCATTAAAAGCAAAGGAACCCTGGAAGAGTGGGTGACCTTCATGGCTCCGCATATGGCAGACAAACGTTTTCACATTGTCATGGCTGCCAGCTTCGGAAGCGTAATCCTTCGGCTCGTGGGTGCGCTGCCATTCATTCTTCATTTCTGGGGAAAGACCGGAACCGGCAAAACGGTCGGCTTGATGGCAGCAGCATCCGTCTGGGGAAACCCAGCGCCAGGCGCTTATCTCCGCAGCATGGATGCCACAACGAATGCGATAATGAGGATAGCAGGCTTCCTGCGTAATCTTCCGGTTATAGCTGATGAGATGCAGACGGTACGCGACAAAGAAGGCAATTATGATAAATTCATTATGCGAGTTTCGGAAGGTGTGGAACGGAGCCGTCTCAATTCTGACAGCAGCCTGAGGCCGTTGCAGGAGTGGAACTGTATCTTTATTTGTTCCGGAGAGGAACCGATTGTCAGCATCCGATCCGGAGCCGGTGCTGTGAACCGTGTTATCGAAGTGGAGCTGGATGCAGCGGAACCGTTGTTTCCCGGAAGCCTGGGAAACGAAGTCGCGAATTTCTGCCGGGATCACTACGGTGCTGCCGGGCCAGAATTGGTAAACCACATTAAGGCGCTGGAACCCGATACGATCCGGGCCATGTATAACGAACACTGTAAAACACTGACAGCAGAGAAACTCAGCGCTAAGCAGGCGCTGTCTGCTGCAGCAATACTGACCGCGAGCCAGGTTATCAGCACATTGATTTTCTGCGACAAGGTGGAACCGCTGCATCCGGGTGATATTATCCCATACCTGAAAACGGAGCTGACGGTTGATCCAGCGGAACGCGCGTATACCGCGCTGATGAACAGATTCGCTGCCAATCGGAACCGGTTCATGTCAAAGACGGAAACCCAGGATGCGGAATACCATCATGAGCCGATAGGCGAAATCTGGGGAAAATTCATTGATGAAAAATATGGGCAGAGCAGCATATATGCGGTAAACAAAGGAATCCTGGAACGTGAGCTGCAGGACATCGGATTCCAATTTAACGCGGTAAAGAAGGCCTGGGCCGATAAAGGATATCTGCAGAAAAACAGCCAGGGCCTATATTTTCACCAGCGTAATGAGCATGGAACGCGTGTGGAGTATGTTTATATGGTTAATATGCCAGAGTAAAAACATAGGTAGCTTAGATTCGTTTTAAAAATATGGGTAAGCTGAAATCCACAGCAGGCGCGGATTTGAGACGTTTTTACATAGAAACATATATTTACCAAGATACCCTATGTATGGAGAAGTTGTTATTCAGAATCAGGCATAATGACGGATGGTAATACACATGATTTATATATATGGGATTATCGCGGTAAATAAACTATGTTTCTAAGTTTTTTAAGAAAAAGGAGAGATGAAATTATGAGTATTCAGTTGAGCAGCAACGTAATGAAAGTAACTGATCTGATGGATCAGCGCAGAGAGATTGATGAAAGAATCAAGGAAACTATGCAGGAAGCCTTGTATGAGGCGCTGCAAAAAATGCAGAGTGCCCTGGAAGCAGCCGGTTTTGATACGGACGACATCAATGTGGACGTTACTCCCGACGGCCTGATGTTCCGGATGAACGGTATTGCAAACAGAAGGCTGTTGAGAATCTTTTGTAATCGCGGTGCTGGGCCTTCCGGGGAGCTGGTTGTAGAGTGGTGTAGAAAACATTACAGCCAAGTCGATCCGCATGACTTTATTCGCAGGAACAAGTTCTATTTTAAAGTTATAGATTGGGAGAAGCTGCTGCTGGAAGAGACCAGGAGCAGCGATATCCCGGTTGAAGGTGAATGTCCGGAGCTGAACGGTAAATTCGACTATACCGGTGAATGGGACACATTCGCGCTGGACGGAAAACGGTACCGCATAGAAGTAGGCCAGCAATTTGTTCTGAACGGTTCCTGGAGACAATGGGCCGGTGGGCAATTCGTTAATTAGTGAACTACGGAAGGAGATAAGGTCATGTTAAGAGATATTAAAGAAATGATGGATCAGCGCAAAAGAACCGAAAACAATTTTAAAAGAGGCATCCGCGTATATGTGTCGGAGATAATCGAAGAAATTATGGATGTGTTTGATAATAACGAAATTAATCCGGTTGGCAACGAACCTGAAGTTGAAGTGATGGCCTTTAGCGAAGGGATTTTCATTCAGATGAACACTAAGGAAGGCCGGGAACTGATGAAGATTTACTCTGAAGGCCACTCCATCAAAGATTACTGTGAAGCTATACTGAAATAGAATCTGGAAACAAAAAATCACCCAGGCAGATCATTGTCTGGGTGAATCTTTTTTTTTGTAACGGTAACCAGGCAGCCGCGCCCAAAGTTAAGAAAAATTACATACAGTTGTCGGGGCCGGTATCATGAACCATACCGGGGTGTTTTTCAGGAGTGGGGTGGGGGGTGGAACTGCCATTTTTGGAGGAATTTTCGACATTTTTGTACAGTCTCCTGCAGACCATTCTATCCCGCATCCCGCCTGCGTTTAAAGACTCTTTTTGAGAGCTAAATAGGTGAAATGCTAATATATATTATATATAAGAGTACGGTTCCGCATCTTTTAACTACTCTCTCATGCAGTCGATGACCTGCAGCGGAACCTTCGGTCCGGGCCGTAGTTGCTATTTGTCATCTGAATAAAAGAAGGTGACGGAACCCAGCTCGGCCTGATCATCATATTTGGAAAGCTCGTTTATAATTCTTTCAAATAATAGATTTTCGATATGATCCTCGATAACGTCGTCCGGGAACATATGCAGATATTTGTCTCTGGGCAAATCAATATACAGCGCTAAATCGTATTCGTGCTTATGGCGATCGTCATCCAGGTGGCCTTCAAAGGTGAATGAAGGGTATTTGCTTTGTGCGAATGCGATCCTTCCGGTAAAGGGTGAATATTCCTTCATACTCACAGCATCTATACTTTCAAAATCAATCACGGTCTCCACAACGTCAATGTCATAATATGCGAACAGTTCTCCGGGAGTAACTGACAGATAACCGCAGAGCTTATTCAGTACATCAAAGCTGATACCCTTACCATTACCGTAATATAAGCTGGTAAGCGTAGGACGCGTGACTCCGGTCTCATTGATAACATCGACGATCTTTAATTTTTTCCTTCCCAGAATCTCCGAAAGCTTATTAATTATCATAGTATCACCCATGATAAATATAAAGCAAACAGCTATTTTTGTAAAGAGTAATTGACATTACGCAAAGCAAAGTATAAAATAGTTTGTATAGAACATAAAGACCGCTTTATGTGATGAAAAGACAACATTATGAAAGGAGTGATGCGGAACAATGCTGATTGATTACAATAAGCTGCAGACGGAGTGCGCCAGACGGTGTTACAGTATGACCGAGGTATTGAAGCAGGCGCACATATCGACAGTAACGTTGCAGCGGATCAAGATCGGGAAACCGGTCAGGATCAAGACGGCTGGCAAGTTGGCCCAGGCTGTGGGTGTTGATGTTGTAAAATTGATTAAGGAGTGAATTGAAAGGGAGAGCATCATGACTAAAAATTATGTGGACATGACGATGGAAGAAATAGAGCAGAGGCTGGCAAGTGATCCTGCGGAGAGAGAGAACGTAAAACAGTGCCTGGAGCTGCTGCATATCTTTGAGGAACTGTCTCCAGACGGTAAGGAAGAGGTAATTAAATTTACTGAAACCTTAGAAGGTGGCAAGAAAATGGCTGAGGCCTTGCGCCTGATCGCAGCCAGACATCCGGTTCCCGGAGCAAAGGCGGTGACAGCATGAAACCAGACAGCACCTTTGTATGGAACGCAAACAGCATAATGCGGAAGATAGGCGAACAGAAGCTTGATTATTTTTTCGACAATGATGTTATGACCGTAAGGGAAACGTTCCTGAACATTCCCGAACCGTATTGCCAGCCTTATAAAGTGGCTGTTCATTTTGCGAATGACTTGCTGTTCTCTATGTACGAGCTTGGAAGGATGCATGGAATTCGGCAGGAGAGAGAGTCCAGAAAGAGAAAAGCGAAGAAGTAACAATAAGGCTGCCGGTTCCGCGCTGGCAGCTTTATTCATTTATCACGGCAGAAAAGGTTCACCATTCCGGTGGGCCTTGTTTTTATTTTCCTTCCCGGCAACGTTGAACCTGATCCGGATGAGCGCCAGAATAGGGGGGGGGACTGTTTAGGAATTTTGGAGGTACCCGGGCCGAAACCGAAGGGGGCCTATCCTTTAAAAAAAGAGTCGGATTTTTATCATTTTCTGATAATTTTAACTTTTTACTAAAATTATAGTGAGTTTTCTTCGGTTTTTCTATATTTTTTCTGGTTTTTTTATAGTGCTTTTTAATATGAAATCCCATAACAATGGGGTTTTTGTTATTTTTATTAGCTGGTCAAAAATTGAGTTAAGAAAAAACGCAAAGGCTACCCTCGATTTTGACCGGGGGTGTTCGGAAATTCCTAAACAGGGGTATGGGGGTATTTTTCATTTTTACGCGGTAACCGCTGCAGAAACCGCTCATTCGCTGGATCTTGGAGAGCTTCCCGAAAAACCGACCGCGTAAAATGACCGTAGAACGCGGTTTGAATGCCCACGCGAGTAATTTGTCGCGCTAATAATTAGGATGCGCCAGCGAAGGCGCTGGAGCCGTCTCTGCGGATAATAACAAAAGCGCCCGGTGGAACTGAGTCCAGATCAGGCGCTGCAGGTTGGGTAACACTGTTATTATGTGTGATTGTAGGAGAGAGCGCCCTGCAGCAGCTAAAGGAGTGAAAGCCGTTGCAGGACGGTAAGAAGGAGAGAGCATCAAAAGCATGGAAGGTGCCTCTAATTAATTATATTCCATGCGGTGCAATATGTCAATTATATACGAAATATAGTATATACTATATTGTACATCATAAGCATATAGTGTATAATATATATCAAAGGGAAAATGTACGGAAGAAGGTGAAGGAATGCTTGCCAAGGTAATTGCCACAACGGTGCTGCTGACCGCGGTTATTTGCGTTATCCGGTGGAAGCGTGACCAGGAACGGAGACGGCTGCAGGAAGAGGAGCTGGAAGCTTTTCTGAGCCTGGGAGATGGTGCATATAGTTGGCAGAACATAGGGAAACATCAGGCAGCAGCTTCATCTGACTCGGTTCCGGTGATACATACGCAGATAGATGGCAGCGCCCAGGCACCCGATCGGGAGAACCTGGCACCGGGTGAAACGTGGAGCAGACGGTACCGGTTCAGATAAACGGATCAGGCAGAGAAGAGGAGACGTGAAGCATCATGCCATTTGTTAAAGAACGGAATAGGAAGCTGACTTACAAGGTTGGCAATATGCAAAAGTTTAAAGAGGATATGTATAAAACCCGGCAGAAATATTCTGGCCCGAACCCAGCCAGGGAGCGCCAGAAGCATAAGACCGGAAGAAAGAAGTGAGAGAGGAGTGAGAGCATTAGCAGCAGGCAGGAAGTCTGTTATTATCTGTGTAAGGCGATCCAGGCAACGGATGAAGGGAAGCAGATCGCATCCATTACATCCGGGAGTCAGTACGTTTTCATTACTTACACAAGCGGACATATCAAACCGATACGGATAAAAGGTGGTAATGAGATTACCATGATTAAAGAAGTGCTGAGCAAGATCTGAAGGAGTAAAGTTGTATGGCACCTAACAAAGAAAAGATTATTATGGGAATGCTGAGGAACAAAGACCAATATTGGGCCGTGAAGCATAGCGCGGATAAGTTTCTGCTGAATTCCGCGATAGAGAACAGAACCGGTATCAAAGCTTGCCAATTTATGACAAAAACGCTGCAGGCAACGAAATCCGGGAAGAACATCCGAATGATAAAATTAGCTTCGGACGATAACGGAAAGAAATGCATCAAGGTTATGCTGAAGAACGGAAAGACCGATTGTATTAGTATTCCGGATACGGAAGTAAAGACGATCACGGACAGCATAATTAATTATTGGGTGAACAGAAAGGAAGAGTGAAATGTACGAATATAAATCAAGCTATACCAAAGAAGATTGGGATAAGCTGCAAACCAAAGAACAGCTCTATTCCGTATTGGATGCCGATTATACAAACAAAAGAATGAGACCGTATATTGAAGGCGCTCTGGGCGGTGATCCTGAGATGAAGCAATTCTATTCCGATGAAGAATTCCGGGAAATGGCTGCTAAAATCAGGGAAGCTGCCGAACCGCTGCTGCCGTTGCTGAATGATGTTCTGAAGCATCTTCCCGAAAAAGATGGAAACGGCTTTAGCTATTATCCGGATAGAGCAGAAGCTTTCATTAGGAGATATATCAATCCTAATTCACCGGACAGAATGGTTATTTATGCTGCTGTACTGATGCTGGCATTGAAATCTAATTTCATTGAACGGCTGGCTGCCGGTTTCGGTCTCGCTAAAGAAAGAGCAGGCAAGCGCGCATTCCAGCGTTACCTGGCATTCAAAAAAGAGGATGACCGGAAGCGCAAAGAGTTTGAAAAGACGGAAGCCTTCCGGGTGCAGAGCATGGAGCTGCAGCTTGGCCTGCGCGATCACATTGATTATCCGGAATAATAAGACGATACCTGGACATTAATTTAATCCTTAGCAGGCGCAGCGCGGATGCAGCGCATTGTTACGATGGCAGAAAGAGTGATATGTTTTTCTGCCATTTTTTACTATCGGCTTTATGACGGATGAAGGCGAATGGTGGAACTAAGTTATAAACAGAAGCTCACAAAGGTAAAGTATTGGTTGACGGCTGCAGAGTATTGTCAGCGGAAAATCGATGCTTATATTAACGAAACGCAGGAGCTGCGTTCTCTGGCAGAAAAATGTACGGCAAGCTATTCTCATGCCCATGTCTCCGGTGGGCCGTATGACCGGATGGGCAGCGCTGCGATCCGGATGGTTGAATATGAGTAGAAGATTCAGAAAGAGATAAAGGAGCTGCTTGATAGGAAAGAGCGCATCCAGGCTGTGATCACAAATTGTCTGGAAGATTACAATCAGCGGATCGTCATGGAATACAGATATGTGCATCTGTATAAATGGGAAGAGGTTGCCGAAAAAACTCATTATTCGTGGGCCGGTGTGTTTAAGGTTCATGACAAAGCGCTGAAGCGCCTGGTGGAACAGTATCCCTTTGAACCGGAACAGAAAAGAGAGGAGAATCAGGATGCCAATATACAGACGTTGTAACACTTGCCATCAGCTTTATACCGGGAAGAAATGCCCGGAGTGCAGCAGGAAGCGCGATGCAAAGTATAGGAAGAGGCTGAAGGAGCAGGAGAGCCACAAACAGAACTATCATCTGTATTTATGGCAGAAGTGCAGACGGAACGTCATGCTGCGGTATATGAACTACGATATCTGGCTCCTGGGTGTAGGCCAGACGTACGTCATGAGCAACGAGGAAGTCATCGTTCACCATATCGCGGAAAGAGACGATATGCCCGACTATTTCTGGAATATTGATAACCTGATCACAGTATGCCGGGAGAGTCATAACGAAATTCATGCCTTATATGACGGCTCCAGAGAGGAGAAGCTTCAGGCGCTGGATCGGATCGCTGCCGGCATCCGGTATTTCAATGAGAACATCAGCGAAAATACCATGCTGGGCAACGATATGAGCATCCTGGATGAGTACCGCGATATGGTGCGGAGCGGTTCTGCAGAAATCTGCAAAAACGGTTATAGATAATAAATGAAAACCAAAGTCTTAAGATCACCGGAAACAGAAGAGGTTATTAAAGCTTTGTCTGTTTATGTGGAAGCCGGTAAAGAGTTTGATAGGCTGCTGGAGTTAAAAAAAGAAAAGCTTTCCAGGGCTATTTATCAAAGTCCATCTTTTGACGGTCCAGGCGGTGTGAACCGGAACGGACTACGGTCAGATAAAATGGCAAATGCTATGGTCAGCATTGAACGGATAGATAGAAAACTGTGTAAAATAGCAGGCAGCTTTCAAACACTTATTAACGAAGTCCAGAGCATTATTGATAACCTTAAACCTGATTATAACCAGATGATTGTTATGGAGTGGCGCTATATCAACGGAGAACCCTGGGAAACAATATCAGAAAAAACCGGTTTCTCTATGAGCCATTGTTTTCTGCTTCATAACAAAGCTATCATTACATTATGCGAAAAAGGAATTAAGAAAGGAGACGGATGCAAAGATGATTGACGGAATCAATGCAGAAAAGAAAACAGCGCGGATGAATGTGCTGGTAAGGCAAAGCGTAAAAGACAATGCCAGCAAAATCGCGTATATGCAGCGCGAGACATTGAACGCGGTAACCGATAAGCTGCTGGAAAAATACGTTGCGGATCATCGGGATGCCCTGGTGAAATATCACGAGGTATTCGGGGAAGCTTAATGCTTGTGAAAATAGGTAATGCTTGTTATATGCTTGTTGAGACTTTTGAAAATGTGTCAACCGTGCGGTTTGCAGGCATTTATTAAGAGGTCTCCGGAACCGGGTGCGGACGTTCGATTCGTCTCAGGCGCACCAGAGATAATTACCCTGCAAATTGATTTGCAGGGCTTTTTTTACTTATAAAACTGTGATACACTTGTTTTGTATTATCAGCTTACAGTAAAATTATTATGTAGGATTATGTGTATATTGCTGTTGTTTTTACGTGAATATCTTCTTTAATAAATTGCTACACAGGAGTTATCTGCTTTGAAACTATTTAAACAGTTTACCATCATCATATTTCTCTCGTTCCTTGGTGAAGTTCTGCATACGCTGATTCCGTTTCCGATACCTGCGAGTATTTACGGAATAATGCTCCTGTTCTTTTTGCTGGAGCGGAACGTGCTGCGGATTGATGACGTCAGGGAAGTGTCGGATTTTCTGATTTTCATTATGCCATTGCTGTTTATTCCTTCGGCCGTAGGTCTGATCGATGTCTTGGACGAATTGCGCGCGTCCCTGACAGCCTATGTCATCATTATTATTTCGGTCACGCTGATCGTCATGGTTGTAACGGGGCGGATTACGCAATGGTTTTTACGAAATCAAAATGAAAAGGAAACATGAATCATGAACACATTTTGGGAAGTGTCAACTTTTTTCGGCGTATTCATCACGCTGTTCTTTTATAGCATTGGCACGTTTCTGAAGCAGAAAGTGAAACATCCGCTGGTAAATCCCATGCTGCTTGCTATTATCTTTACCATTTTATTTCTGCACATTTTCGGGATAAATTACCAAACCTATAACAACAGCGCAAAATACATCAGTTACCTGATGACGCCGGCTACCATCTGCCTGGCGGTGCCCTTGTACCGGCAGCTGGATACGCTGAAGAAGAATTTTAAGGCTGTCATGTTCGGTATCTCGTCCAGCGTCATTGTCACCATGGTTTCGGTGCTGGCTTTTTCCCGCTTTTTCGGACTGAGCCACGCTTCCTACGTGACCATGCTGCCTAAATCAATTACCACACCCATCGGAATTGGCGTAGCCGAAGAACTGGGAGGATATGTTGCGATTACGGTAGCTTCCATTGTTATCTCCGGTATCCTTGGCAATATGTTTGCGGAATCTGTCTGCAAGATGTTCGGCATCTATGAACCTGTCGCCAAAGGTGTCGCAATCGGTTGCTCCAGTCACGCCATGGGGACGGTAAAGGCGCTGGAAATGGGTGAAGTGGAGGGAGCAATGAGCTCGCTGTCCATTGCGCTGGCAGGGATTTTGACGGTCGTCGCAGCCTCGGTATTTGCAACACTGCTGTAAGAAAACTCAGGCCGTTTAATACTTGTGTTTTGAAAAAAAGAGAATCACTTCTTAATGTTTTTTGAATACATGCTATAATATTTAAGAAACAATAGATTGACTCATCTGAGTAGTTTTGCATGAGAAAGGGGAAGCGTTATGCGATACTATTTTCCAAGCTGCATTTTTACAAAACTGCGCCCGGAAACTTCTGAAAAGGTAAAAAACTTTATGGTTTCGAAAGGGGTGCGCGTAGTCGGTTGCTGCCGCCCGGGGCATAAAGCGTTGTCGGGCTGGAACGATACCGTAATTACCGTTTGTGAAACCTGCAGCATCATTATCGGGGAGAACCGTCCGGCCGCAAATGTAATCAGCCTGTATGAGTTCATCGACAGTCTGCCGGATTTTTCGTTCCCGGATTATAAAGGAGAACGCATCACACTGCAGGACTGTTACCGGGCCAAAGCAAGAGAAACGGAGAAAGCGGCGGTACGCAGCGTACTCCGCAAAATGAATGTGGAAATCGTGGAGCTTCCCGGCACAGAAGAAGAGATCAACTTTGACGGCAGTTTTTTGCTCGGGCCCATACGGGCCGACAATTTTACGCTGGCGCCACAGCATTTTGCGGAAATCAAAAAGGACATGCAGCCGAAATCTCCGGAAGAAATCGACGCATACCTTAGGGGTTATTGTCAGCGATTTACAACAGACAGGGTGGCCTGTTACTGTAACTCCTGCCTTTCTGGACTGGTGAAGGGTCTGCCGGAAGGAAAGCAGGCGGTGCATGTGGCGGAGTTGTTGTTTATGTAGAATCAAAAGAAAATAGAACAAAAGAACAGGCATCGCAAAAACGCAATCGTTTCCTATGTTTTGCTTATGCCTGTTCTTTTTTTATTAGCATTATTTCTCGAAAACAGTTAACATCCCGATTTAACCTCGCCCATGCATCCATTCAGTTTTGCGTTCCAGATTCTTTCGAACAGGTAAGCGGCGCCGCGCATGCCGCAGAGAGGCAAATCCGTGGCAATGATTTCGTGGTACGAAGGCAATACGATATTGCAATTAACAAAAGGCTTTTTTAAACGTACGAGACGGCTCGTTTCCAGGGAAGAACCGATTACAAGACCGCCCGTCCAGTTTTCAAAAGTTTCTTTCATGGCCGCATCGTCTTTGCCCGCTATGCAGATTTTAGTGGCAGCTTTGGGACGCAGAGGTGTTTCCTGGGTGAAATGGATTACCAGGTTTCCTGTGTCCGCCCATTCGCCCCGTACCGCTTCCGCGATGCCTGCCGCTTCCGAAGGCGGCGCGGCGATGAGGATGTTATCAAACCACAGAGGTCCCCACAGGGACTGCATGTTGCTGCTGCGGAACTGCAACCGCGCGTTGACGGTTTCCGCTTCTTGCCGTATTGCTTCCGTATTTTTGGCGGGCAGTGCGGTATTTATTATATCCAGCCAGCGTAACGTTCCGGCAATCCCATAAGGCATGCCAACGGAAAGGAAAGGCATGCCGAATTCTGCTTGCAGTTCTTTGGCTGCTTTCAGTGCCAGCTCGTCACGCAAAACCAAATTCAAATCCGCCTGGGGCAGTTCCATGATTTCGTCCCAGGCCGAACCGCCGCCGGGAATGGCGTTGATATGATAGCCCGCCGTTTCCAGAATGCGGCGGATTTCTTTTATGTCTTCTTCGCCCCGGAAGTACGTGGGGGAAAGGCCTAATAAGTTCACGGAAGGTGAGGCTAAATTACTTTTGGCTTTTGCGTTCTTCTTCACTTCCTTAATCACCCGCAGCAGCGCAATCTCATATCCTTCCGCAAAATCACCGGCGATGCCGCCGCAGTCTGCGGCGTAAACGGGGCAGGGGAGTTCTGCTCTGTCTGCGATGCCCGCGATGTCGTCGCCAACCAGACTGACGCTGCAGTTATTGAGGATGAAGATACGTTCCGGCGTAAAGTTTGCTTTTACAAATTCCAGACCGGCCAGCAGGTCTTTTTCCGTTCCGTAGACCAGCGCATTGCCTTCCGGCTGGGTGCAATGGAAACGCCGCAGGGCGGAGGCATCGTAATCCTCTACATATTTCATGGCGTAAAAATAACACCAGAGAGGTCCGTTGATCAGCATAAAACTGCGGGGGATGGCATCGAAGAATGCAGAGGCGCCAGTGAGGGCGCAGGTGGACATATGATGGCAGGAGGTTTTGAAGTCGTTGTCACGCATACGCAATCCCTCCTTTGTTTCCGTACAGGCACAGTAACCGGTAAATGGTACGCATCACAATTAACTCGCCGTCGGTTCCGGCCAGGGGAACCATGGGAATAAAGAACTGTTTTACCGGATTGCCGGGCAGTTCGTCTGTGGTCAGCAGGACGTCTGCCTGCTCCAGGCAGTCTTTATAATCGCCGTTGGAGATTATTGGAATATCCGGAAACTGAGACACTTTTTTCCAGTCTTCCACAGCGGAAATGACCGCATCCTTTTCATCGGCCATTAGTTTGTCGTACAGGATTACCGCCGAAAGCGTCATATTCATACGCTGGATGGTGTTCAGTGTTTCTGCCGGGTTGTACCAGCGGGGACCGCGGCCGATGCCCAGCACCGCTATTTTGTTTTGGGTCACGGGCAAAATGGATTTTACATACTCCTTCAGCCGTTCTTCTTCCTGCCGGATCACGGCTTCGCCTTTTGCTTTATCTTTCACAAATTCCGCGATCTTACGCAGCCATGTGCAGGTGTTCTGCCAGCCTACGGGGTACACGTCCCGGATGGAAGGGGTGTCAAACCGTTCTGTCCATGCAGTGGCTGTTTTTTCCAGACCGCCCTGTGTCTGTCCCGCGTAATTCAGTGGGATAAGCAGGGAAGCAGTGGACAGTTCGTTCCACTCCCCAAAGGGAACGTAGCCTGGAAACTGCCATTTCACTTCCAGATCAAAACAGGCAAGCAGCCGTTTTACTTCCCGGGCATACTGGCCGCAGGGTCCCATCTGGTCGCCGAACAACAGGACATGGCCGGGGATTTTCGGCTGCGGTTGGATGAAGCGTTCCATAATCAGCCGCACTGTCTGGAAATAACCGTCGGAGTATTCACCGCCCAGAAACCCGCCGTAGGGTACGCAGAGGACAGGGATGTGATATTCTGCTTCCGCATCTTCGGCTTCCTGTTCCACGTCGTCCCCGATGACGCCCGCTACGCAGGACGTGGCAATGATCAGACATTTGGGCTGCCAGGTTTTCATTACATGGGCGATGCAGCCCCGCAGTTTTTCCGAGCCGCCGAAGATGGTATCCTTTTCCTGCAGATTGGAAGAGATGAGAGGTACGGCGTCCAGGTTTTCGTTTTGGTGATCGCCGATAATACGGTATTGGGCTCCCAGATCCATCAGCGTTGCCACATGGGCGCAGCCCAACGGACTGTGGAAAATGACCGCGCAGCCGTCGCAGAAGCTGACTGCACGCCATACGCCGGGCATGGTGCAGCTGCAGGATCGGTTTTTGGTAAAAAGCCATTTTGTTGCTAATTTGTTATTATGTTTAACAGTATGATTGTTTGCCTGCATGATTTCCATTGTCTTTAGCCTTTGATTATCGTTTGTTCTGGAAGCAGAACGTTTTTTGTTGCAAAACGCCTGCCGGATGGCAGGCGTTAACTGTTTGTTATTTTTTCTTTGATTTTTTTTCTTTTTTAGCGGCTTTTTCTTCCGCTTTTTTTGCCTTGGCTTCTTCTTTGGCTGCTGCTTCAGCGGCTTTGGCGGCAGCCTTTTCGGCTTCCTTTTTCGCTTTTTCTTCCGCTTTGGCGGCTTTGGCCATTTCTTTTTCTGCTTTCTTTTTTGCTTTGGCTTCTTCTTTAGCGGCCGCTTCGGCAGCTTTTGCTTCCGCCGCTGCTTTTTCTTTGGCAATCTTACGGAGCTCCGTTACCGGCACGCCGCCGATACCCCAGTTATCCATATCAACTTCATCGATGGTTACAACCAGGGTTTTGGTGTTTTTGTGCAGCACATCGGCCAGCAGTTTGGTGGCGCCTTCAATCAGCTGGCGTTTCTGTTCCGGAGTGACGTTACCTTCTCTTGTAATTTTGATGTTTACATAAGGCATAATAAAAATCTCCTCTCGAAATTGAAATGACATATGGAATCTGCGAAAAAACAGTTGGTTTTTACTGCTATATATTTTATAATAAAACGAAAAGAAATGCTACTAAATTTTTAAGGAAGGTGCAACATGTCTGGCGGTTTGGGTAAAATGTTAATCCAGCTTGGGCTTGTTTTAATCATTGCGGGCTTGGTCATTCACTTTGGCAGCAAGATATTTCCTTTTGGCAACCTGCCGGGAGATATTCACATGGAAGGAAAGCATGGCAGTTTCTATTTTCCCTGGGTAAGCTGTATCGTCATCAGCATTGTGTTAAGCCTGCTGGCGCATCTGTTCCGCTGATGGTTCAATGTTAGAAAATGAAAGGATCAGGGTTATGTTTGGTTCTATATTTGGGAAAAAGAAAGATACGTTTGCAAGCCCGTTTACGGGAAAGCTTTGTGCCATAACGGAAACACCGGATGAAGCTTTCGCTGAAAAGATGAACGGAGATGGCTTTATGGTTCAGCCTGCTGACGGAGATGTGTTCGCGCCAGCTGACAGCACGGTGAATTTTGTTTTTGAAACGAAGCACGCTATGGGACTCAACGCAAAAGACGGAAAGGAGTACATGCTGCATATCGGCATTGATACGGTAAATCTGAAAGGCAACGGCTTCACCGTATTTGTGGAAGACGGGCAGGAAGTGAAGAAGGGCGATAAGCTGATGACGTTTGATACTGCCTATGTGAAAGCCAATGCCCCTTCGGATGTGTGCCTCTGTGTGTTTACCGATCTGCCGGAGGGCAAAGAGGTGGTACTGTTGAAAGCGGGAAATGTAAAAGCGCTGGAAGATGCGGTGGAAATTAAATGAAACGATACAAAGCAATTATTTTTGATTTGGATGGCACGCTGCTTGATACGCTGACAGATCTGGCGGAGGGAACGAATTACGCGCTGCACGTCAACGGTTTTCCGGAGCGGACCCTGGATGAGATTCGCCGGTTTGTGGGCAACGGCGCGCGCAAGCTGATCGAACGGGCTGTGCCGGACGGACAGATTGAAGCTGCGCTGGAGAAGGTCCGACAGGATTTTAACGTTTACTATAAAATCCATTGTAAAGACCATACTGGTCCGTATCCCGGTATCATGGAGATGTTACAGGAACTGGTACAACAGGGTTATTCTCTGGGCGTGGTTTCCAACAAACCGGATTTTGCGGTGCAGGATCTGATTCCCGAATACTTTCCGGATATCTTTTCTTCGATATCCGGGGAACGTCAGGGCGTTGCCAAAAAGCCTGCGCCGGACCTGATCCTGGAAGCGATGAAAAATCTGCAGGCTGACAGTTCAAATGCGGTTTATGTTGGCGATTCGGAAGTGGACATGGAAGCGGCGGCCAATGCGGGCATTCCCTGTATCAGCGTGGTCTGGGGCTTTAAGGGAAAGAAATTTTTAGAAGAACAGCAGGCGGAAATGATTATAGAGAAGCCTTCAGAAATACAGAAGTATTTATAAAAGTTTTTTTATACTCTGCACATATAATAAAAAGTGTGGTAAAATAATCACTATGGCGGCAGGCCATACAGGAAACGGAGTCATTTTGTTTCCTGCATTATATATTTGCCGGAGAGCAAAGGAGAGGGGCAGAACAATGCGTATTGTTGTTACTGTAGTAGGTCAGGACAAGGTTGGCATTATTGCCAAAGTTACCAATATACTCGCCAATAATCAGGTCAACGTCCTGAATATCAACCAGAATATTATGGACGGATTCTTCAACATGGTTCTGATTGCGGATATGACGGATTCCAAAATGAGCATTAAGACACTGAAAGAACATCTGGACAGACTGTCGAAAGAAATCGGTCTGGAGATTCGCGTGCAGAGTGAAGACATCTTCACGGCCATGCACCAGATTTAAGCGGAGGGATCGTCATGTCAGTGTTAACCTTTAATGATGTGCTGGAAACCACGCAGATGATTACGCATCACAATCTGGATGTGCGTACCATCACCATGGGCATCAGCCTGCGGGATTGCGGGCATCCGGATGTGAAAGTCTGCGCGGATAAAATCTATGATAAAATTACGAAAAAAGCGGAAAAGCTGGTGCAGACCGGGGAAGATATTGAATCTGATCTGGGGGTGCCGATCATCAATAAACGCATTTCCGTAACGCCGATCTCCATGGTGGGCGAAAGCTGCGACACAGATGATTATGTGCCCCTGGCCAAAGCACTGGACAAAGCGGCCCATGAAGTGGGGGTAAACTTTATCGGCGGCTTCAGTGCGCTGGTGGACAAAGGCTATACCAAAGGAGACCGGAACCTGATCGCTTCCATTCCGGAAGCGCTTGCCACAACGGACGTGGTCTGTTCTTCTGTCAATGTGGGTTCAACCAAGGCCGGCATCAACATGGACGCGGTGGCGGAGATGGGCCGCGTGGTGAAAGACACTGCGGAAAAGACGGCAGCCAGCGATGCCATCGGCTGTGCGAAGCTGGTGGTGTTCTGCAACGCGGTAAACGATAATCCCTTTATGGCCGGCGCTTTCCATGGCGTAACGGAACCGGAATCCGTTGTCAGTGTGGGCGTCAGCGGACCCGGGGTGGTAAAACATGCGCTGGAAGCCGTCCGCGGCCAGGATATCGGCACGGTGGCGGAAGTAATCAAACGTACGGCATTCAAAATTACCCGGGTAGGACAGCTGGTGGCCCAGGAAGCAGCGAAACGGCTGAACACACAGTTCGGTATCATCGACCTGTCGCTGGCACCCACACCGGCTGTCGGCGACTCGGTAGCGCACATTTTAGAAGAAATCGGTCTGGAAAGCTGCGGCGGTCCCGGTACCACGGCAACCCTTGCTATGCTGAATGACGCGGTGAAAAAGGGCGGGCTGATGGCGTCCAGTTATGTGGGCGGCCTGTCCGGCGCCTTTATTCCCGTCAGCGAGGACGCAGGCATGATTGCGGCGGTAGAACGCGGCAGCCTGTGCCTGGAAAAACTGGAAGCCATGACCTGCGTCTGCTCCGTTGGTCTGGACATGATCGCCATTCCCGGCGATACTACGGCAGAAACCATTGCGGCCATTATTGCGGACGAATCTGCCATCGGCATGATCAACAACAAGACTACGGCAGTGCGCGTCATCCCCGTTCCGGGTAAAGGCGTGGGCGATAAAGTTGAATTCGGAGGTCTTTTGGGACATGCACCTATTATGGCAGTCAGCAAATTTAAGGCAGACACCTTTATTGCCAGAGGAGGCCGTATTCCGGCTCCGGTGCGCAGCCTGACGAACTGATAAGACGAAGCAGCTCTTGGTCTGTACTGAGGGCTGCTTTTTTACAAAGAGGTACATGAAATGCGTAAAAAAGACAAACAGGAAATCATTGCCGCACTGGAAGAACGGTACAACGGAACCGGTACGGCGCTGCATTACAATTCCCCCTTTGAATTGCTGTGTGCCGTCATCATGTCGGCCCAATGTACGGACGAACGGATCAACAAGATTACAGCACGTATTTTTCCTCGGCTGAACACACCGGAAAAGATGGGGGCGCTGACGCAGGAACAGCTGGAAGAAGAAATCCGTGACTGCGGCCTGTATCGGGCTAAAGCCAAAAACCTGCTGGGCATGTGCCACATGCTGACAGAAGAATTCGGCGGCGTGATTCCCAAGGATATTCCGACCCTGATGAAACTGCCGGGAGTGGGGCGAAAGACTGCCGACGTAATTGCCAGCGTTGTTTACAAGGTTCCGGCTATTGCAGTGGATACTCATGTGTTCCGCACTTCCCACCGTCTGGGGCTGTCGGAAGCAAAAACACCGGAAGCCACGGAACTGGATCTGCAGAAACTGATTCCCAAAAAGAAATGGGCGGACGCCCATCACTGGTTCATCTGGCACGGACGTCTCACCTGCAAAGCACGCAAACCGTTGTGTGATGAGTGCGTATGCCTGCAGCTGTGTCCGTTTAAAGAAAAGAATCTGATAAACAAAGAAGATAAAAAGTAATATACAATACAGGGGGTGCTTATTTGCAACCAGAAACAATTTTAAAAGAATGGTTCGGTTATGACAGCTTCCGGTCCGGACAGCGGGAGGTGGTGGATACGATTCTCAGCGGCAGGGATTGTCTGGCCATCTTGCCAACCGGCGCGGGAAAATCCGTCTGTTTCCAGATACCCGCCCTGATGCAGACCGGACTGACCTATGTTATTTCACCTCTCATTTCCCTGATGGAAGACCAGGTGGCCCATCTGCAGCAGAACAACATTCCGGCCGTCTGTATCAACAGCGGTATGAGTAAGCATACTTATAATGAAATCATGTATGATATTCATACCGGTGTTTATAAACTGGTTTACCTTTCACCGGAACGGCTGCAGAATGAACGGTTTATCCGCTTTGCCTTAAAGAATCCGCCGGATTTCGTGGTAGTGGATGAAGCCCATTGCGTATCCCAGTGGGGACATGATTTCCGGCCATCGTACCTGCAAATACGGGAGTTTGTTGAACAACTGCCAAAGCGGCCTTTGTATGCCGCCTTTACCGCCACGGCTACGCCCGCGGTGCGGCAGGATATAATCAGCAGCCTGGGGCTTGCGGATCCGGCGGTGATCCTCCGCAGCTTTGACCGCCCCAATCTGTTTTTTGCCAAAAAATCCCCTGCAGATAAAGACAGGGCGCTGCTGGATGAATTGGAGAAAGTAAAAGGAAAAAGCGGCATCGTGTACTGTTCTACCCATCATCATGTGGAACGGTGTTTCCGGTTACTGCGGCAGCACGGATACAGCGCTGCCCGCTATCATGCCGGATTGTCTGTGGGAGAACGGACGGTAACACAGGCTGCCTTTATAAACGGTCAGATGCAGATTATTGTTGCCACCAGCGCGTTTGGCATGGGTGTTGACAAGTCCGATATTTCTTTCGTCATCAATTACAATATGCCCCAGAGCCTGGAAGAGTATTATCAGGAAGCGGGGAGGGCGGGCCGTAACGGGGCGGATGCGCGCTGCACCCTGTTCTGCAGCGGTGAAGACCTGCGAATCGGTAAAGCTCTGGCGCAGCAGCAGGAAAAACCGGAAGGGGCGTTGCAGCTCCTCGCGGCCATGTGGGATTACTGTCATCATGACGGATGCCTGCGTAACTATATTTTGCGCTATTTTGGGGAAACGCGCATGGAAAACTGCGGAAAGTGCAGTTACTGCTGTACATCAGGCTGGTGGAAACAGTTCACAGATTTTTTCCGAAATGATCCGGATTATTGAACGCCTTTTAGCAGGAAAAATGTTTTCGGCAGAGAATAACATAATTGGTGGAGGTTTTGTAATCTTATTGAGTCATTGTTCCGATATTTCCATATCATTCAGGCAAGGTGCTGGCTTGTCGCAGGAGAGTTAATTGGGAATCCGATTTTATAAACGTTGTGTGCTGTTCAGGAGGTTGTTTTTATGAAGCTGACTTTTTTAGGCGCGGCCCGGACTGTAACAGGATCCTGTTATTTGCTGGAAGCAAACGGAAAGAAGATGCTGGTGGACTGCGGTATGTTCCAGGGTTCCAAATCTGTCAAAGACTTTAATGAAAAACCCTTTGCCTTCAACCCGGGAGAAATTGACGCTATGGTCCTGACACACGCGCACGTGGATCACAGCGGTCTGATCCCCCGTCTTGTGAAAGAGGGTTTTAAAGGCCGTGTTCACTGCACAAAATCCACGCAGCAGCTGTGTACGATCCTGTTACCCGACAGCGCCCATATCCAGGAATCCGATGCGGAATATGCCAACCGTAAAGGCCTGCGGGCAGGAAAATCCCAGGTGCTTCCGCTGTTTACGGTAGACGATGCCTATACGGCGCTGCAGTCTTTTTACGTTCATAATTTCGAGGAACCTTTTGAAGTGATTCCGGGTGTAACGGCAAAGCTCCGGGTTGCGGGTCATATCCTGGGCAGCGCGGTGGTACGCCTGGAAATAGAGGAAAACGGGAAAAAGACGACCATGATTTTTAGCGGTGACGTGGGGCAGCCGAAGCAGCCAATCGTGGAAGATCCTTCTATCCTGAAAGGCGCGGACTTTATTGTAACGGAATCCACGTACGGGAATCGGAAGCATAAAGAGTATGATAAGGAAGCGGAACTGGCTAAAATTATCAATGAAACCGTAGAACGGGGAGGCAATGTAGTCATTCCTGCCTTTGCGGTGGGGCGTACCCAGGTCCTGCTGTATTATTTCCAGAAGCTGACGCAGGAAGGTAAAATTCCGGATGTGCCAATTTATGTTGACAGCCCGCTGGCTACCAAGGCAACAGGGATCACGCTGGCAAATAAAGAAGAGTATGATGCGGAGACCCGGGCGCTGGTGGAATTCCAGGGAGACCGGCTGTTTGCCATGAAAAATGTGCATTTTACGCCGACGGCGGAAGAGTCGCGCATGATTAATGGCATGGAAGGTCCGAAGATTATTTTGTCTGCCAGCGGCATGGCGGATGCAGGCCGTATTCTGCATCATCTGAAGCATAACCTTTGGCGTCCGGAATGTTCTGTGGTCTTTGCCGGCTATCAGGCGGAAGGAACCATGGGCCGGAATCTGATTGACGGCGTAAAAAAAGTTAAAATTATGGGCGAGACCATCCATGTTGCTGCACAAATAGTCAATATGACAGGCTTTTCTGCCCACGCCGATAAAGACCAGCTCATAGAATGGTACAAGAAAATGCCGCAGAAACCCAAAATTTTCTTCGTGACCCACGGTGAATTTGACGCCGCCTCGGAATTGTCCAAAGCCCTTCAGATGCAGATGGGAACGGCAACCTATATTCCCAAGTTTGGAGACAGCATTGTCATAGACGGTACGGATTATGTGATTGAAGCGGCGCCTGAGGTTGAGACGACTCCGGAAGTGGCGGAACTGCAGGACTCGATTTCCGCCGTGGAACGGAATTATATGCAGTATCGTAACAAGATTGAGCAGATTGCTCTCCGGGACAGCGCCAAAGCGGATCAGTTGCGGAAGAAGCTGGAAAAGGTCCGCCGTTATATGGACGATATGCTGGGGAACATTTGATTTTTCGTTGCAAAGTATTGATGTTTCATACATTAAATGTAAACAAAATGTGAAAAAAGTGATTGACATTTAAAAACCGCCTTGCTATACTTGACTTAATTTCAAACAGAAGTTATGAACAGGAATGGTTCTGATTGCGGACTGCAGAGAGCCGGCGGCTGGTGCAAGCCGGTGGAAGCGTTGAAACCTCTCACCTGGGAACTCTTTATCTGAAAGGTTAAGGCTTTAGGATAAAGCGCTGCGGCGGCGTTACAGGCCAGGAGTATAATGTAGGGTGGTACCGCGTTAATAACGCCCCTGCCGGAATTTTCCGACAGGGGCTTTTTATTTTAAATTTTATTCAAATGAGGAGTGGAGGAGAAATTATGAAATCTGTAAAATGGTTTAAAGCGGCGGCAGTAGCGACATTGGCATTGGCGACGATCTGCATGGCAGGCTGCGGCGGTGGCGGCGATAAAAAAGCGGCTGCTCCGGCGGCAGGCAAAAAAGTGGAATATAAATTGGCTTACGCGTTACCGGCCAATCATCCGCTGGCTAAAGGCGTAGAAAGCTTTATCGCGAAAGTTAAGGATAAAACCAAAGGCGAAGTAGTAATTACCTCTTTCCCGGCAGGCCAGCTGTACAATGATAAAACCATGAACGACGCCATCATGACCGGCGGCGTGGATATGGGCCTGAACACGGTGGGCCGTTGGGCAACCATCATTCCGGCTATGGAAGTGTTTGACGTTCCGTTCGTATTCCCCGGGTACGAGAAAGTTGATACCGCGATCGACGGCGGCATGGGCAAGATTCTGGAAGAAGAACTTGCCAAAAAACATGTTAAAGTTGTTTACTGGGCCGACTATGGCTTCGTTCAGTATGCCAACAATAAGAGACCCATCAAAAAACCGGAAGATTTTAAAGGCCTGAAGATCCGCGGTTACAGCGAACTGGCTTCCGAAACCATTAAAGCCCTGGGCGCTTCCCCGGTAACCATGGGCGCCGGCGAAGTTTACATGGCCCTGCAGCGCGGCACCATTGACGGACAGTCTTCCGGCACTTCCGCTATGCGCGACCGCAAGATGTATGAAGTTACCAAATATCTGACCATTACCAACCATGCTTCTCCGGAATTCATTGTAGCCATGAATGACAAATCCTTTGCCAAGATGAGCGAACCGCAGCAGAAAGCTTTCATGGAAGCGGCCAGGGAAGTCCGTGATACCCTGCGCAAGAATGCCAAGGCAGAAGACCTGAAGGGCCTGGAAGACCTGAAAGCCAAAGGTATGGAAGTGTATGTAGTTCCTGAAAGCGAAATCAAAAACTGGCAGGCAGCTACCAAGCCGGTCTGGGATATCTTCACGAAACACGCCGGCGAACAGGGCAAAAAGATTCTGGATCTGTGCACGAAATAACTGTTGTGGGAGACTGTCGTGAAAAGTTTTTTAGCTGTTTACAGAAAATTTTTAATGGGACTGACCCGCGTGGTAGGCATCATTGCCGGCCTGCTGCTGTTTATTCCCGCGTTTTCTGTCGTATATGAAGTTATTATGAGGGGAATGTTCAACAGCCCTACAGAGTGGGTAGTGGAGATTTCTACTTACTGTGTGACCATTGCCGGTTTTTTTGGCATGGCAGTGACCTTTGTGGCCCATAAACATATAAAGGTGGACATTCTGCTCTCCCATTTGAGCAAACGCACCAATGAGATTCTGAAAGTCGTCACGTCTTTCATCGGCATGGTGTTCTGCGGCATCGTTACCGTCTATTCCATCGGAATGGTGGCAATGACGCTTGAGCATGGCATGATTGCCCCTACCACATTGCGCACTCCGCTGTGGATTCCGCAGGCCTCGCTGCCCATCGGCTTCGGCCTGATGTTCCTGCATTTTATCCGGACGTTCCTGGAAAACCTGATCATGCTGGGAGACCCGGACTATGATCCGGCCGCGGCGGCAGGGGAGGTGGCAAAATGATTATTTTGTTCACCGTTATGCTGCTGGTTCTTCTGGCCATCGGTCTCCCGGTAGGCTTTGCCCTGGGAACGGGCGGATTGGTGGGTATGCTTCTCTTTATGGGAGGGGATGGTACCCTGAACCAGATCCCACTGCTGGCCTACAAGTCGCTTGATGATTTTGTGCTTTGTGCGGTGCCTCTGTATGTTATGATGAGCCAGATCCTGCTGGAAGGCAAAGTGGGCAACGACCTGTTCGAACTGGGCAATAAATGGCTGCGGCATCTGCCCGGCGGTTTAGGCGCGGCGACTATCGTGGCCTGCGGTATCTTTGCCGCCATCACGGGTTCTTCCGCCGCCTGCGCGGTTACCATCGGTGCCATTGCCATTCCGGAGATGCTGAAACGGAATTACGAGCGGACAGTAGTGCTTGGCGCGGTTGCGGCCGGCGGTACCCTGGGCATTCTGATCCCGCCTTCCATCCCCATGATCCTCTACGGTGCCATTACCGGCGAATCCATCGGTCAGCTGTTCATGTCCGGCGTTATCCCCGGCTTCATGCTGACAATCTTCTTTATCGGCGTGGTAGTTTACAAATCCCGTAACCTGCCGCTGGAGCCGAAAGCCTCCTGGCAGGAACGGATTGATGCGTTGAAAAGCTCCATCTGGGGCCTGATGCTGCCAGTAATCGTGGTAGGCGGCATCTACACCGGCGCCTTCACGCCGACGGAAGCGGCGGCTGTGGGCACCGTGTATTCCCTCTTTATTACGTTCTGCATTTACAAAACCCTGACCCTGAAGCATTTGCCGAACATCCTGCTGGGCACGGTAAAGACGTCTTCCATGATTTTCTGCATCATGATTGGCGCCACTCTGTTCGGTTTTGTGCTGACGATCCTGCAGGTACCGCAGGCGCTGACCCTGATGGTAACGGAAATGCAGTTGAGCCGCTGGATATTCTTCATTATGATCAACTGCCTGCTGCTGTTCCTGGGCTGCATCCTGGAAACCGTTTCCATCATCTTCATCACGGTTCCCATCCTGTATCCCATCATCCTGCAGCTGGGCTTTGACCCCATCTGGTTCAACGTAATCCTGCAGATCAACATGGAAATGGCGCTGATTACCCCGCCGGTAGGCATGAACCTGTTCGTGCTGCAGGGCGTCAGCCCCGACAGCAAGATGACCCAGATCGTGAAAGGCGTAATCCCTTATGCTGTCGTTATGGGTATTGAAATGCTGATCCTCTGCTTCGTTCCCGGACTGGCGACCTGGCTTCCCAGCGTTGTGAAATAAGGTGTTGTAAGGAGCGGACAGAACTATAACGGAAAAATCCGGCCTGACGGTGTATGATTCAAAGGTTTACAGTTGACACCGAAAAACAAAACGAATATAATAGTAAAGTCATAGACGAGGATGCTTTGATAAGCATCCTCATTCTTTTGGGCAAAACAGTTATTCGGGTTATTTTACGGCGGGACCGCCGGTATATTTTCTTGTATCAGGATGAGGGATTGCAGAGGAGATTTTTAACTATGATCAGAAACGATATCCGGAACATTGCCATCATCGCCCATGTCGATCATGGCAAAACCACGTTAGTAGACGCAATGCTGAAACAGAGCCATATTTTCCGCGAAAACGAAAAAGTAGCGGAACGAGTGATGGATTCCAACGATCTGGAACGGGAACGCGGCATTACGATCTTGTCCAAAAACACTTCCGTTATGCATAAGGGAACGAAGATCAATATTCTGGACACGCCGGGCCATGCGGACTTCGGCGGGGAAGTGGAGCGGGTGCTCACCATGGTAGACGGCGTGCTTCTGCTGGTAGATGCCTACGAAGGCCCCATGCCACAGACGAAATATGTTCTGCGCAAGGCGCTGGAAAAACATCTGAAACCTATTGTTGTCATTAATAAGATTGACCGCCCGGATCAGCGCGCCACGGAAGTGGTGGATGAAGTTCTGGATCTGTTTATCGAACTGGAAGCCGACGACGAACAGCTGGAGTTCCCAGTGGTATACACGTCTGCCCGTTCCGGTTTTGCCAAATTATCCATGGATGATGACAGCGATAACCTGGAACCTTTATTCCAGGTCATTCTGGATACCATTCCCGCGCCGGATGTGGAAGCGGACCAGCCTTTGCAAATGCTGGCCAACACTCTGGACTATGATTCCTATGTTGGCCGCATCGTGGTTGGCCGCATTGTGAGGGGAACAATTAAAAACGGGCAGCAGATTGCGCTGATGCATGAAGAGAAGGTCTCCGTTGAAAGAATCGGGCGCCTTTATACATACCAGGGGCTGAAACGCGTGGAGACCGCAGAGGTACAGGCCGGTGACATTGTGGCACTTATAGGCCTGAGCAATGTGGAAATCGGGGACACCATCGCAGATCCGGAGCAGCCGGAAGCGCTGGCCGGCATCAAAATCGACGAACCTACCCTGTCTATGGAATTCCTGGTTAACGACAGCCCCTTTGCAGGCAAAGAGGGCGAGTATGTGACCAGTCGTCATCTCCGGGACCGCCTGATGAAAGAAATCCAGACTAATGTTGCAATGCGGGTGGAAGAAACGGATAATACCGATACATTTATCGTAAAGGGCCGGGGCGAACTGCATCTGTCCATTTTAATCGAAACGATGCGCCGGGAAGGTTTTGAACTGCAGGTAGGCAAGCCCAAGGTCATCCTGCGCAAGGATAAAGACGGACATACTATGGAACCCATGGAAGCACTGACCATTGACGTGCCACAGGATTTTATGGGCGTTGTGATGGAAAACCTGGGAACCCGCAAAGCAGAATTGGTGAATATGCACGAGATGGCCGGCTACATGCGGCTGGAGTTTAAGGTCCCCGCCAGAGGCCTGATTGGGTTCCGCAACCAGTTCCTGACCGATACCAAGGGCAACGGTGTTATGAACCATGTGTATGCCGGATATGATTATTACAAAGGACCGATCCCGGGCCGCACCCGCGGCAGCCTGGTGGCTTTTGAAAACGGCGAGACCTGCGCTTACGGCATCGGCAACTGTCAGGAACGGGGTACCATGTACATCACACCGGGACAGAATGTATATCAGGGAGAAGTAATCGGCGAAAATTCCCGTGAAGATGATATGGACGTCAATCCCTGCAAGAAGAAGCATGTTTCCAACATGCGCGCTTCCGGCAGCGACGACGCGATTCGTCTGATTCCTCCGATTTTCTTCTCGCTGGAACAGGCGCTGGAACATATCAAAGATGATGAACTGGTAGAAGTAACTCCGAAAAACATCCGCATGCGGAAACGGATCCTGGACCGGGTAGAGCGCAGCCGTATCCGCGGCCGTGCCAAAAATGCCGCTGTTGCCGATAAATAAGATGGCAATATGTCCTGCTTTTAGTAAAGAATCCAGTGTTCAGATCCGTAAATCCTGTGTTTTATACAAAAAACCTGAAAAAACCTGTTTTTTCGGCACAATTTTTAAGAAAACATATTGTGTTTTTTTCTGAATCTGCTACAATATATAGGTATAGAGAAGTTTTTTGGTGGATCATTAAATCAGTTGGGATGGAGGCTTTCGCATTATGGATTTTAAAAATTCCGCGATGAAACTGTTCAATAATGAAGAACCTGCCGATACATATGCAGGTCCGTATGTTGTGCGGCCCGGGCAGCTGGATATCCTGGTGCGTACTCCTCATACCTATGAAGACGCGGTTTCCTATGCGGACAAGCTGATGGAAGGCAGCGCTGTCATGCTGGATTTTTCGGAAGTAGACAAAGAAACCCGTATCCGTATTTTTGATTATATGTGCGGCGTAAGTTATATAGTAAACGCCAGCATTTCCAAGGTCAGCGACAGCATCATGATGTATGCGCCGGCCCGGGTGGATGTAGAGAAACAGGCTGCGAAGAAAACTTCCTGGCTGGGAAGGTAAATTTTAAAACAAACGGCTGTCTTAATGGCAGCCGTTTTTTACGAGGATAATCAGGAGGTAATATTATGGCTCAAAAAGTTATCCAGGTTGAAGAGCGCGTGCCGCTATTAATGAATATTCCGCTGAGCCTGCAGCATTTGTTTGCGATGTTCGGCGCGACGGTGCTCGTACCGTTTCTGTTCAAATTAAATCCTAACACCTGTCTTTTTATGAACGGTGTAGGAACGTTGCTTTATATCTTTCTGACGAAGGGTAAGATTCCTTCCTATCTGGGCTCCAGCTTTGCCTTTATTTCTCCGGTTTTACTGATTATGGCGACACATCCCTATTCGGATGCGCAGTCCGGTTTTATCGTATTCGGCCTGTTGTTCGTCCTGTTCTCATTTATTGTTAAGATGATGGGAACAAAATGGATCGACTTCATCTTCCCGCCTGCTGCTATGGGGGCCATTGTTTCCATCATTGGCCTTGAACTGGCACCGACCGCTGCTTCCATGGCAGGGCTTGTCGGGGATAAAATTGAAATGAACAACGTAATGGTCTCTGTATTTACTTTGTTGGTCACTGTCATCGGGTCCGTTGCATTTAAAGGATTCATGGCCATTATCCCGATTCTGTTCGGGGTTGTCTGCGGCTATGTATTGGCCTTTTTCCTGGGTATGGTGGACCTGACTCCTGTTATCAATGCGCCCTGGTTCGCTGTTCCGCAGTTTTCCGCACCGACCTTTAATATGGATGCCATTGCGATTATTGCGCCGGCGGCGCTGGTCGTGCTGACCGAACACATCGGGCACCTGATGGTGACCGGGAACATTGTGGGACGGGACCTGATGAAGGAACCCGGTCTGGACCGGTCCCTGTTCGCGGACGGCTGCTCCAATATTTTATCCGGTCTGTGCGGAGCAACCCCGAATACGACCTACGGTGAAAATATCGGGGTCATGGCAATCACTAAAGTGTACAGTGTGTGGGTCATCGGCGGCGCTGCGGTGTTTGCCATCCTGTTATCGTTTATCGGCAAGTTAAGCCAGCTGATTCATGGTATTCCTTCTCCGGTCATGGGCGGCGTCTGCATGTTGCTGTTCGGTGTCATTGCCGCATCCGGATTCCGCCTTCTGGTAGAGCAGCAGGTGGATTACAGCAAATCCCGTAACCTGACCATGACGGCAGTGGTTATGATCGTCGGTCTTTCCGGAGCCAAGCTGACCTTTGGCACCATCACGGTACAGGGCATGGTGCTGGCCACGCTGGTTGCGATCCTGTTAAGCCTGCTGTTCCATCTGTTTGAACATTTGGGGCTGATGGAAGAATAGAATTCATTGCCGGGAATGATTAATGTTGCAAAATTGCAGTAAAAAAATCCGCCGGATTTTCGAATCCGGCGGATTTGGTTTTTCCGTTGTGAAAACTAGCAAATGAAACGGGATGCGCTATTACGTTTCCTTCAGTGTTTTGGAAGCGTCCTTTAACGCCTGCAGCAGCTCCGGAGAGCCTGCAGGATTGTCCTGGCAGAGCTTTTGCAGTTCCATGAAGGTCCTGAACTCGCTTCCCCAGAGGTAACGGCCGTCGCCGTCGTAGCAGGCCAGTACCAGGTTCTGTTTGGCGCGTACCGGTGTTCTTCCGTTGTCATCGGTGACGGTAATATACACATCATCCGGAAAGTCCATCACGTACAGTACTGTTCCGTCTTCCTCAGTTTCTTCCAGAAAACCTGAAAGGGAAAACTCTTTGGGTAAATCTAACATAATCAATTATCCTCCTCGTAACGTAAGAATATAGAGTCAGTGATTTTTCTGTCTGCACGACCGGTCATCGCTCAAATTCATTAACTCCGTGTTTCCATACTATTTTGTTATTTTTATTTTACCATGAAACAAAAGTATTGTATAATAGATTTGAAAAGAAAAGGGGAGGCATTTTCTTGAAAAAAGCAGAAAGGCAGAAAGATAAAGAAATACGGCCGGGCATGCAGGTGGAATTTATTTGCCCGAAGTGCGGGACACATCTTGCCTGGGCCCTTCCTGATATGGAGATGAACTGTCCGAAGTGTGGTAACTGGGTCACCAATGAAAACCGGAAAAAACCGAAGCTGGATCTGATGCTGCCGACGGACGATGACCAGCTGACATTGTTTTAGTGAGGATTAATAGTAAAGAGAGAGAGGCGTGAACTATGAAAATTTTTATGGATACGGCTAACGTAGAAGAAATCAGGGAATTTGCGGATATGGGTATCGTGTATGGAGTGACGACCAATCCGTCGCTGATTGCCAAGTCCGGACGTACACAGGCGGAAGTGATTCCGGAAATCTGCGCGCTGATTCCCGGACCCGTAAGCGCCGAAGTTATCAGCCAGGATTGCGAAGGTATGGTAAAAGAGGCCAGGGAATTGGTGAAAATCGCGGATAACGTGGTTGTAAAAATCCCCTGCATCACGGAAGGGCTGAAGGCGGTCAAGATTCTGGCAGCGGAAGGCATTAAAACGAATGTGACGCTGGTGTTCAGCCTGGGCCAGGCGCTTCTGGCAGCCCGGTCCGGCGCGTCCTATGTGAGCCCCTTTATCGGGCGTCTGGACGATATCGGGCAGGACGGCTCAAAGCTGGTGGAAGATATGGTAAAAGTATTCCGCAACTACCAGTTCAAAACGGAAATTATTGCCGCCAGCGTGCGCAATATGGCACATGTTGACAGGATGATGCTGGCTGGCGTGGATATCGCCACGATTCCTACAAAAGTTCTGCGTGAACTGATTAAACATGAGCTGACCGATAAAGGGCTGGCAAAGTTTATGGAAGATTACCGTAACAGCCTGAAATAAAAAAGAGGCGCGTATTGGTACGCCCTGGAATACCGAGTTGTAAAAATACATTGTGTGCTTTTTGATTATTAGTTATGCGGATGCACGGCAGTATCGTCCATCCGTATTTTTTTTCCGGAGGATAGGAATCATAATGAACTGGCTTTCATTTTTCAAATTACCCTCACGCATTGCGGCAGTGCTGGCAGGTGTCGGCATGCTGGGAGGCGTTTTTTCTCCTGCATCCGCAGAGGCGGGTTACCGGAAAGCGCCTGAAAAGTATCAGGACGTGGACGTCCGAGTACTGCAAAACGGTCCCACACTGCTCTTTTCTGACAGTCCGGAGATGGTTTATGAAGACGGGATTTTATACAAGGACATTGTGGAAGGAGAAGGCAGGGTGTTCTTCCATCATGTAAACGGAACCAGGAACACCAAAAAACTTGCCGTCCTGATGCGTCCTGTTAATAATCGGACTACCATTACCTGGGGATGCCGGGGAATCGGAGATCCGGATAAACTGTATTATGTTTCTGCGCGAAAGGGACAGACGCGGTACTTTAACGATTACAAAGAATTATGGAAGAAAGCTCATAAGAATGAATTGAAAGAAAAACGTGATAAGCGCAGGAACAACACTGCGCGCAACAAGGAACTGCCGGATTACAGCTTTTATCAAAAAGTTTCCGATTTGCCTCTGACAACGCTGGCAAAGGGGGAATATCTGGAGGTTCTGTCACAGGGGCGTAATATGCAGCACGCCGGTGCTCGCCTGAAACCGGAACAGCTGCTCACCGGCATGTTTGACTTCCATGCGAATCATCCGGTCGAAGTTGTAATCATGATGTGCGATCCGGAGGAGGACGTTGCGAAATTCTCAAAGGATGGCGCTGTTTTGCCCATGGATGAACATCCGCTGCGGGGAACTTACCGGAACGCGGACCTGACTTACATAATCAAAGAACCGATACAGATGAAATGGTATCAGGCCAGGGCCCTGTGCATGGCAGGCTCGGATGATCTGTATTTCCTGACAGGGACAGACAGGATGACCGGCACGGAGACCGTAAACCATGGTAATTACGGTGTTGTCTATCATCTGATTTATAGTGTGGCTGGCGAACATCCCATCCAGATGGGAATCAATCCCTGGGGTGGTGAGTTTTATGGAGCAGGACTCATGCTTTCGGAGGAAAAAGCAGACATTATCAGTATTCCTGGCAAAAAGATATTTTTTGGCAAAGGGGATGAGGTGGATGACGCTTTTCTCCATGTGCCGAACCATAAGAGGAAAGACGCGGAGTTTATCTGGTCGCCGCCGGGTGCTTCCAATCTTCCGATTCGCGTTTTCTGGACTGTGAACAGACTTTAAAATAGTAAAAAATCTTAATTATATTTTCTTCGAAATGAGAACAGCCTTTACAAAACAAAAAAATATGGTAAAATCATATTTAGAAAGAAAAAAATAAAACGATTAATACGCTGTATTTTTTATGTTTTGTAAAAAAAAGCCTTTTTAGTAACAAGTATTGATTGGAGGTATGGCTGTGCAAAAGAGGAATACCATTCAGCGCCAGCTGGTCATTTCTGCAGTACGTTCGTTGAGCAACCATCCTACGGCAGAAGAAGTGTACAATCGTATTGTCCTGGATTATCCGGATATCAGCAAGGGTACTGTATACAGAAATCTTAATTCACTGGTTGACAGCGGCCTGCTGCATCGTGTATCGGTTCCCAGTTCCGCAGACCGCTATGATCATATGCTGACAAAGCATTATCATGTGCAGTGCGTGAAATGCCACAGGTTTATGAATGTGGATGACCTGGATTATTTCCAGGATTTGGACGATAAAATCGCGCAGATGACCGGATACCGTATGGAAAACCATAATATCGTGTTCCAGGGAGTCTGCCCGGAATGCCAGATTGAAGAACTGGAAGCGAAAAAACGGGAAGTGGAGCAGGCCAAAGCAGAAGGCAGGAAACCGGATAAAATCAGCAAAAAATTATAATCCGGTAATTATGATGTAAAATATGCTGGTAAAGGAATTAGTTTTCCTGAAATTTATGTATCTGTTTACAAACAAAAACAAGTAGGGTATGATTAAGTTGCGGATGGCATGTCCGCAACTTTTTTCTGTTTCTTATGAAAATACTGATGAAATGAGATAATGTAATGACAAGAGCCATGGTGAAGAAAAAACCGGATAATAATAAATCAGACGGCAAAGCCCCTGTAAAGCCCCGGGCGGTTTCCCCTGTGTTGAAAGGGCAGGAGATGGAACTGGAGATTACGGGACTGGGAAGCGCCGGGGAAGGTGTAGGGCGGTTCAGGGATATCGCAGTGTTTGTTCAGGGAGCGTTGCCGGGCGAAAAAGTTACGGCGACAGCTGCGGTAATAAAGAAGAGTTTTATTATCGGGACATTAAAGGAAATACTGACTCCCTCTCCTGACAGGGTTGTTCCCGCCTGCCCTGTGTACGAAGCCTGCGGAGGCTGTCAGCTGCAGCATCTTTCTTATGAGGCGGAACTGAAGGAAAAGCGGGAGCAGGTAAAAGCGGCATTGGAACGAATTGGGCATCTTCATGATGTCAAAGTAATGCCTGTAATCGGTTCGGAACATCCACTATATTATCGTAATAAAATGCAGTTTCCCGTAGCGGGAAAAAGCGGCCGGCTGCAAATCGGCTGCTTTGCCCTGAATACACACCGGGTAATCGATGTAACCGACTGTTGTATCCAGAAACAGAAAAACAATGAGATTGCTGCCGTCGTACGGACCTGGATGAAGCAATACAAAATCATGCCCTATGATGAAGACAAAGGGAGCGGTACGGTCCGTCACATCATGGGAAGAGTGGGTGTACACACCGGGGAGATTATGGTCTGTCTCGTAACGGCACAGGAAAACGTGCCGCATCTTAAAGAACTGGTTAAGATGCTGAAAGCTGCGGTTCCCGGCGTGAAAAGCGTAGTGCAGAACGTGAACAAACGGACTACCAATGTAATCTTAGGGGAGAAAACCCGGCTGATTGCAGGCAGTCTGACAATTAAAGATAAGATCGGCGCCCTGAAATTCAATATTTCGGCCCAGTCATTTTTCCAGGTCAACAGTGAGCAGGCGGAAAAATTATACAACACTGCATTGGAATTTGCGGGTTTGAACGGGACGGAAACCGTAGTGGACCTGTATTGCGGCACCGGAACCATTACTCTTTTTATGGCACAAAAGGCAAAGCAGGTTCTGGGGATTGAAATAGTACCGTCCGCTATACGGGATGCCAAAAAGAATGCCCGGGCAAACCATATTGATAACGCGGATTTCCTGCTGGGAGATGCAGCCGTGGAAATGCCAAGACTGGCTGCGGGAGGCATGCATCCCAACGTGGTGGTTCTGGACCCGCCCCGCGCAGGGTGTGAAGAGCGGGTCCTGGCAGCGATTGCAAAAGTAAAACCGGAACGCGTGGTCTATGTTTCCTGCAACCCGGCGACACTGGCCCGGGACCTGGCTTATATGCGGGAACACGGTTTTGCAATCCGTAAAGTGCAGCCCTGTGACATGTTCAGCAGGACCCATCATGTGGAGACGGTGGTACTGCTGACACAACAGAAAGCATAGAAAGTTGTTTTAATTTTAATTGTTAAGGGGAGGGGATATCATGCAAAAAATGAAAAAAACAGTTTCCATGGTGCTGGCAGGGGATTCGTTTATTACGCAGCGGCTGCCCCGGGACGCAAAGCTGGCGGCGCTGAAAAACTATCTGGAACGTTTTGATGTGCGTTTTACCAATTTTGAGATCCTGCTTCATGATTTTGAAGTGTTCCCCGCTCCTGTCAGCGGCGGTACCTGGGCCTGCGCACGTCCGGCCGTGCTGCAGGATCTGCAGTATCTTGGATTCAACCTCTATACCTGGGCCAATAACCATACCATCGACTGGAATCTGGGCGGCATCCTCACTACCAAAAAGCATCTGGACGCTGCCGGTGTTGTACATGCCGGCTGCGGGATCAATCTGGAAGAAGCGGCCCAGCCGCGGTACCTGGATCTGCCTCAGGGGCGGGTGGCGATTATCGGTGTCACTTCCACCATGAACGAGTGGGGGATGGCGTCCAATCCGCGCAGGGATGTACTGGGCAGGCCCGGCGCCAACGTGCTGCGGTACCAGACGGTCCACAAAGTCAGACCGAAAGAACTGGACACCCTTCGCAAAATCGTTGATCAGACCGAAGTAAATGCCGACCGTATGCTGCTGGAAAAAGAAGGGTTCAATAAGCCCCTGACCGGCGGTTACCTGATCGGGAAGATTCGCTTTGAAGCCACGGGTCGCGGGGAGAAGCCCGGCACCGTCACCACGATGAACAAAAAGGACGCGGACCGGATCGTCCGTTCCATCGAAGAAGCGAAACGGCAGGCGGACTTTGTATTTGTAAGCCACCACAGCCACGAACGTAAAGGAATGGCGAAGAACCGGCCGGCGGATTTTTGCCGCGATTTCGCAAAGCTCTGCATCGATGCCGGAGCCTCTGCCTACATCGGGCACGGCCCCCATATCTGGCGCGGCGTTGAGATTTACAAAGATAAACCCGTATTCTACAGTCTGGGCGATTTTATTTTCCAAAATGATTCGGTGGAACGCCAGCCCACAGAATTTTACGATTTATACGACCTGGGGCCGGACAACACGGTGGCGGACGGCCTGGATGCCCGCAGCGCCAACGGGACCAGGGGCCTGGCGGTGGATCATTTCGTCTTTGAATCGGCGCTGGCTTCCTTTACGCTGGCAGACGGCACAATCCGGGAAGTGGATTTGCAGCCCCTGAGTTTGGGCTTTAAGAACGGAAGAAGCCTGCGGGGACGTCCGGAACTGGCAGATGCGAAATATGGAGAACAGATTCTGGCGGATATTGCGAATCTGTCCAAAGAATACGGAACTGCGATTCAGATTGCGGACGGCAAAGGAAAGATTGTAATTTAGAAGAATTCATTTTGAAAAACGGAAAAGCGCCATGCTTTTCCGTTTTTCTTTCTGGAATGTTTGCAGTGTAACAGTCTGGCAGTACGTTGTTGTGTATACAGTATTCCTGCGCCCAAAATATTGTTAAGTCCTTTTGGCAGTGATATACTGTAAACTAATAATAATATAGGTGAATATGCCTTTTTTATTGGCGCATTGCCTGATTATTTAAGTGAAGCCGGAGTTGTTGCTGTTATAACAATACCGGCAAAGGGGGTTATGTTAAGTTAATCTTAGGTTGTCTTATTGTTTTGGCAGCGCTGTTCCTGCTGGTAAAGCGCTATGAGGCCAGAATGGTGTTGGTTTGTGCCGGTATCGTCATGTGCCTGGCGTCGGGGGCTCCCATGAAAGCATTGGACGCTTTTGCCAAAGGCATGGGCAGTGGCATGATTTCTTCCGCCTGCTCCAGTATGGGTTTTGCGCTGGCCATGCGTTTTACAGGCTGCGATAAACACCTGATCAATGCCCTGGCAAAACTGCTGTTAAAAGTAAACTGGCTGCTGATTCCCGGTGTAATCTTTGGGACCTATGCCGTTAACGTGGCGCTGCCCAGTGCGGCAGGAACGGCAGCGGCGGCAGGCGCCATCTTTATTCCCATTCTGATGGGCGCCGGTGTGCATCCGGCTATGGCTGCGGCTGCCGTTAAGTGCGGCACCTACGGTTCCATGCTGAACCCGGGCCTGGCCCATAACCCGTTTGTAGCTAAGATTGCCGGTGTAAATGTAATGGACGTCATCGCTTTCCATTACAAAGCCAATATTGCTTCCCTGATTGTAGGCGCTGTAGTTTTAACTGCAATTGCTTATTTCCTGAAAGAAAATAAAGGTCATGTTGTGGAAGGTCTGGAACTGGACACGGAATTTAAAGTTAATCCTCTGTATGCCCTGATGCCTGTTGTTCCTATCGCAATCCTGATTTTAGGCGCTACCAAGATGGTTCCCATGTTCAAGATGGGCGTAGCACAGGCTATGGTCATCGGTGCGATCCTGACCTGCATCGTGACCCGGACCAACCCGGCGGCGCTGACCAAGTCTTTCTTTGACGGCATGGGCAAAGCTTATGGCGACATCATCGGTATCATCCTGGCGGCAGGTGTGTTCGTAGCCGGTATGAATGCCATGGGTCTGGTCAAGGCTTTCATCGCTGCCATGACCAACAACCCCTCCATCGTTAAAATCTGCGCATCCGTAGGTCCCTTCCTGCTGGGCCTGATCACCGGTTCCGGCGACGCTGCAACCTTTGCCTTCAACGAAGCAGTTACTCCCCATGCTGCTGATTTCGGCATGTCCATCGTGCAGATGGGTTCCATGGCGACCCTGGGCGGCACGTTGGGCCGTACCATGTCCCCGATTGCCGGCGCAACCATCATCGTAGCCGGTATCGCAGGCATCAGCCCCATGGAAGTAACCCGCCGCAATGCGATCCCCATGGTCTTCGCTATGATCATCGGCATGATGTTCCTGGCATTCTGATTTGATTAAAGAATATTAATATTTTAAAGTTGATAAGTTTCCGCGTATCCGTACAGTGCGGGTACGCGGAACATATAATTATTGGCACTGACAGTTTAAAGAAAAGGAACGGCTGATATTATGGAAACAATTTGGAAACAGGCAGAAGCATTAAAACCGGAATTGATTGCCAGGCGGCGTGATCTCCACACCCATCCGGAAACAGGCTGGACGGAGTTCCGCACGGCTTCCCTGATAATCAATGAACTGAAAGCACTGGGCTACGAAATGCATTTTGGCGCTGAAGTGGTGGCGGAAAAATCCATGATGGGGCGTCCATCCGTTAAGGAACTGGAAGCATATATGAAACGTGCCATCACAGAAGGCGCGGACCCTGTGCTGGTGGAAAAGATGGCCGGCGGCAAAACCGGTGTGGTAGGCATTTTGGATACCGGCAGACCCGGCAAGACGGTTGCCTTCCGTTTTGACATGGACTGCAACGATGTGGAAGAGGAAAAAGGAGAGGGACACCGTCCCGCGGCCGAAGGCTTTTGTTCCACCCATGCGAAAGCCATGCATGCCTGCGGGCACGACGGGCATGTGACTATCGGCCTCGCCGTGGCGAAACTGTTAAAAGAAAATATGGACGCACTGAACGGACGTATTAAACTGATCTTCCAGCCTGCGGAGGAAGGTGTGCGGGGCGCGCTGGCCATGGTAGATGCCGGCGTGGTGGACGATGTGGATTTCCTGTTCGGGGGACACATTGGTTTCAAATGCACCCAGGCGGATACGCTGGTCACCATGACCGACGGCTTCCTGGCCACGACGAAGATGGACGCAGAGTTCCACGGCGTTTCCGCCCATGCGGGAGCGGCGCCGGAAGAGGGGAAGAACGCCTTGCTGGCAGCTGCCCAGGCAGCAATCAGTTTAAGTACAATCTCCCGGCACAGCCAGGGCTCCAGCCGCATCAATGTAGGCGTGCTTAACGCGGGAACCGGGCGGAACGTTGTACCGGATATCGCGTCCATGAAAATTGAGACCCGGGGCGGCAACACGGAAATCAATGAGTTCATGGTGAAAGAGGCCCGCCGTATGCTGCAGGCGGCTGCGGATTTGTATGATGTGAAAGTAGACATCTCGTTAGCGGGGGGCGCTCCGGCCAGCATTTATGATAAGGAACTGGCAGAAGAAATTGCGGCGCTGGTGAAAGAAAAGTGCGGCTACGCCCATGTGCTGACCTATGTGGACATGGGCGGCAGCGAAGACTGCACTTACTTTATGGACCGGGTGCAGAAGCGTGGCGGCAAAGCGGCGTACATGATGTACGGAACGCCGATTGCGGCTGGGCACCACAACAGTCACTTCGACTTTGATGAGGAAGTAATCTGGAAGGCGGCCGCGACTCTGACAGAACTGGCCGTGAAGTACAGCGCGTAAAACAATCAGCTGCAATTGTACAGCATCAGACGATGTTTACAATTGCAGCTTTTTTTGTCATAATGAAAGTGAGAAAGTTAGACCTGTTGCAGTGATTTGCGTATGAAAGGGTAAGGTTCAGGTTTTCAGACTAAAACAGAAAATAAAGTTGCGTAGTTGAGTTGCATATTGCAAAAGGAGAAAATGTATGTTGCCTGTTAACAAAAAACGTGTGGAAGAACTGATTGGCGGCCTGGCAAAATTCGGCAGAACCGATGCGGGTATTACCCGTCTGGCGTATACGAGTACGGACAAAGCGGCCCAGATGTGGCTGCTGAAGCAGATTGAATATCTGAATCTGGAAGTGCGGGAAGACGTGCTGGGGAATCTGTTCCTTCGCCGTCCGGGGCTGGATCCGAACATTCCTCCCGTAGCCTGCGGCTCCCATCTGGATACGGTGATTCACGGCGGCGCCTATGACGGAATGTGCGGTGTTGTCGGCGCATTGGAAGCGCTGCACATGCTGGCGGATGAAACGCTGCGGCGCAGTATTGAAGTGATCGTATTCAGGGCGGAAGAGTCCAGCCGTTTCGGGTTTGCAACCATAGGCAGCAAACTGATTACAGGGAAAGCTGCGCCGGAGAAGTTCGCCAACGCCTGCCGAAAGGACGACATTACCTTTAAGGAAGCGGTGAAAGAATGGGGCGGCGATCTGGAAGCTTATGAAAAGGCCTTGCTGAAACCGGGAGCCTATAAATGCTTTGCCGAGATGCATATCGAACAGGGCAAGGTACTGGAAGAAACCGGGAACCAGATCGGCATTGTCCATAACATCGCGGCGCCCACCCGTTTCAAACTGCACATAACCGGGACGGCCGATCATTCCGGCGCGACGCCCATGGGTTACCGCAAAGACGCGCTGGTCAGCGCGGCCAAGCTGGTCCTGGCTGTGGAGACGGCGGCTATTAATGAAAAGGAAAACGGGACGGTAGGCACTGTCGGTATTGTAGAAGTGGATCCGGGATCTATTAACGTGGTTCCTGGCAAGGTTACCCTTTGGGTAGATGTACGTGGCGTGGATACAGCAAGCATTCAGCGCACTCTGAAAGAAATCCGGCAGGCGGCCCAGGGCACGGCCCGGACCGACGGCGTGGAAATCAGAGAAGAAATGCTGACCTCTGACAAGCCAGTGGCTTTGGATGAAAAACTGGCTGCCCAGTCGGAAGCCATCTGCAAAGAACAGAAGAAATCCTTCCTGCACATGAACAGCGGCGCCGGTCACGACGCCATGCATATGCCGGCCATCTGTCCGACTACCATGCTGTTCATTCCCTGCAAGGGCGGCATCAGTCACAACCCGGAAGAATTTGCAAAGACAGAAGCCATCTGCGCAGGCATCGAAGTGCTTGCGGATATTCTGAAACGGGAAGCGCAGTAGGATTGCAATATAAAGATAAAATAAGGAGGAAGGCTATGCGCACGTTATTGTTAGGTTTACTGACTGTCGTTCTGTCACTGGTATCGTTCTTTCCCGTTGTCCATGCGGATGTAATCGACCCGGGGAATCCGTACCGGAGACCGCACCGGCCTGAAATAGATCCGATTCCGGTGACGAAGGTTTATAAAATGCGTGAACCTGGATTTACACTGAAAAAGGCAGAAGAAACGAAGGATACGTATCTTTTGCAGGTGACCCTGCCCGGTCCCTGTGAGTGGGAATACAAAGTGTATGCGTGGATTGACAGTGATCTGAAGAAGATTGCAGGCGGAGGAGGATATTCTGTTCAGGATTTAAAAACGAAGTCAGACAGCCGGGAATTTGCCTTACAGCTTCCGGAAGGAAGAGAGAAAGCGGAGCTTCTGGTATCTGTGGACTTCTGCCTGTACCGTTTCCAGGAAACCCGCTATGGTCCGAAAATTATTGATACGGATTCGACAATCGAATCGATAGAAGGTGTTTATGAATTGACACTTGAAGAAGGAAAGCGGGTATTAAAAAAATTATAAGTTTACTTCTGGCGCAGGTGCGTTTATTTTTCTCATCTCATTAGTATAGTGATTGTCTGGAGTTGCAGTTGTTTCTTTCTGACAGTGTTTACAGCTAAGCGAGGCAGAGTTTGTTAGCAATCTTTACGGCATTGCATTTTCTGGTGGATGGCATCTGTGCGGCGGCCATGGCGGCTTATGCCGTGCAGGAACCGTCGCTGGCACCCATCGTCTATTATTTCGGCCTGTATAACGCCATTGCCTTTGGCACGCAGTGGCTGACGGGCTGGATTTTTGACAAAAAAGAAAACTGGATACGCTACGCGTTCCTGTTTGTCCTTGTGACCTTAGGGACGGGTACGCAAGCCGCGCTGGGCATCAAAGCGCAAACGCTGCTGCTGGGGACGGGCAACAGCGTGTTCCATGTGGCAGCGGGCAGTCTGGTATTGCGGCGTTACACGACCTACAAGGAACTGGGGATTTTTGTTTCCAGCGGCGCAGTAGGGCTGGCCCTTGGATTAAACTGCATTGTAGGCACGTATCCGTTTTTGCTTGCCTGCGCCGTGCTGTGCGTTATGGTGACGTACAGGTTGTGGCGTACGGAAATTCCCGAAGCCGTTACAGTGCAAACTGTTCCCCGACATTGGCTTGCCGGCATCTGCCTTGTTCTGTTGTTAGGCTGTATTGTGCTGCGTGGCTTTGGCAGCGGTAGCGCTGCCAGTACATATGTTATGCTTTTCCCTTGCGTCTTTGCAGCGGGGAAAGCGTTGGGCGGCATTATCTGCGACAGGGCAGGTTATCGGAATACCATCCTTTTTATTTTCCTGTTGAGTTTTATCGCGTTGCAATTGTCCGGTCTGGTTGCATCCGTGCTTCTGGTTCTGGCTTTTAACATGACCATGCCGTTGACATTGCGGCTGGTACACTGGTGCAAGCCGCGGTATCCTGGCATGATGTTCGGCCTGGCTGCCGGCTGTCTGTTGCCGGGCGTCTTTTATAAGGGCTTTTCCATATCGCCTCAGGGGATGGCCGTATTGCAGTTCCTCTGTCTGGCTGCGGCGGGCTGGCTGTTACGGATAAGTGCGGAAAAACCGGGTCACTGAAGTGACCGGGGACGTGAACTGAGGTTTTTCATGAATGCTGTTTTAACTTCTGATATTTCGGCCATTGCCGTTTTCCTGCAGGGACTCTTCAGTTTCTTTTCTCCCTGCGTGCTGCCGCTTCTGCCGGTATATTTCGGCTATCTGTCCGGTGGGACGGCGGGGCGGGATGCGGACGGTTCCCTGCGTTTTGACCGCGGAAGGGCCATCATAAATACATTGTTTTTTATTTTGGGCATCAGCGCGGCTTTTTTCTTGCTGGGTCTGGGGGCTTCGGCAGCGGGCAACGTGCTGATCAGACACCAGAAAGTGATTACGCGCGCCGGCGGGATCCTTATGACCCTGTTCGGGCTGTACCAGTCCGGTCTGCTGGGGGAGTGGGGCTTTCTGGCTAAAGAGCGGAGGCTGCCGTTCCGGTTTGAAACGATGACAGCATCTCCTGTTACGGCATTCGTTTTCGGTTTTGTTTTCAGCTTTGCCTGGACCCCCTGCGTGGGGCCCATGTTAAGCAGTGTTTTAATTCTGGCGGCGGCAGAGTCGGAGAAGGGAATGGTGATGATTTTGTTTTACACGCTGGGATTTGTGATTCCGTTTCTTTTGTTGGGACTGTTTTCGGAAACCGTACTGAACCTGGTGCAAAAACATAAAGGCGTTATGAGGTTTACGGTAAAAGCGGGCGGTGTCCTTATGATTGCGCTGGGGTTGCTGTTGTTTAGTGGAAAACTGGACGGCACCGGCACTGCCGCACCGCAGCAAAATGCAACACAGAACACGCAGCAGACAGATAATGCATTACAAAAGAATACGCAAACCCAAAATGCAACGCAAGGTGAGAAGAAAGACGAAAATACAGTCGCTGCGATTCCGTTTACGTTAAAAGACCAATACGGCAAAACTCACACCCTGGCCGACTATAAAGGCAAGATCATCTTCCTGAATTTCTGGGCCACGTGGTGCCCGCCCTGCCGGGCAGAAATGCCGGACATCCAGAAACTGTATGAACGTTCTCCCCGGGACGGCAGGGACGCAGTGATTGTGTTAGGCGTGGCCGCACCGAAACTGGGCAGCGAAAAAGATGAAGACGGCATCAAGGCGTTTATGGATAAAAACGGCTATTCCTATCCTGTTCTGATGGACGAAGGAGGCAAGCTGTTCGAAGCATACGGCATCCGCGCTATCCCTACCACATACCTGATTGACCGCAGGGGGAATGTGATTGGCCGGGTGCAGGGAGCCCTTTCGGCGGAAAACCTGGAAAAAATTATCCAACAGGTTTTGCAGACAGCGGAATGATGACAGTCTGAACTCGACCCACCGGTGTGAAGCGTTTTTATTAAAGCATTGTCTTTAATAAAAGTATAATATTTGATACAGATTTGATAAAAATATCAAAAAAATTATAAAAATCGTAAAGCTTTCGTGCAATAATTAGTAAATTATGCTATCATAATTCCAATATGCCGCTGGCATAAGATAATTTGGGTTAAAGTGAGGGAAAAACATGAACGGAGCGGACGCAATTGTAAAGTGTCTGGAAATGGAAAACACGGAGTTCGTATTTGGATATCCGGGGGTGGCTATCTGCCCCTTTTATAACAGCATCCTGAACTCCGGTATTAAGACAGTGTTGGTACGCCATGAACAGCACGCGGCCCATGCGGCCAGCGGTTATGCGCGTCTTACGGGCAGAGTCGGCGTAGTGGCAGTTACCAGCGGCCCCGGCGCCACCAATGTAATCACCGGTATCGCCACGGCTTATGCGGACAGTATCCCGCTGGTTGTGATCACCGGCCAGGTAGACAGTCGGCTGATGGGCAGCGATGTGTTCCAGGAAGCCGACATTTCCGGCGCCTGCGAATCTTTTGTAAAATACAGTTACATCGTCCGCAACGCGGAAGATATTCCTCATATTGTGAAGGAAGCCTTTTATATTGCCGGCACGGGACGGAAGGGACCTGTGCTGATTGATTTCCCCATTGACATACAGAACCAGAAGGTAAATAAATTTGAATATCCTGACAGTGTTTCCATGGCTTCTTACAAACCGACAGTCAAAGGAAACATTAAACAGATCGATAAGGTAGTGCGGGAACTGAAAAAGGCCAAACGCCCCCTGATCTGCACCGGCGGCGGCGCCCATTTAAGCGGCGCGGCGGATGTGATCCGTGCTTTTGCGGAAAAACACCGGATTCCCGTTGTCTCCACCATGATGGGACTGGGTACCATGCCTACGGAACATCCCATGTTTTTCGGCATGGTAGGCAACAACGGCCAGGCTTACGGTAACCGTGCCATGAATCAGGCCGACATGATCCTGATGGCCGGCGCCCGGGTGGCGGACCGTTCCATTGCCCGCCCCGACGAGATTAGTACCAATAAGATCCTCGTGCACATCGACGTGGACCCGGCAGAGATCGGGAAAAACGCAGGACCGACCATTCCGCTGGTAGGCGACCTGAAGAACGTGTTTATGGAACTGGATAAGGAAGATATCCGTCCGGCCACCCAGGAATGGCTTGACTGTCTGGCAGGCTACCGGAAAGAGGCGGAAGAAGCGAAGAAGGCCAAAGCGGACCTGGTGATCACGCCGGGGACCGTAGACCCGACATACTTTATCCATGCGCTGTCCGACGCCATGGATAAAAATGCGGTATACGTGGCAGACGTAGGGCAGAACCAGCTCTGGTCCTGCGCTAACTGCATCATCCGGGAAGGCCGCTTCTTTACTACCGGTGGCATGGGCTGCATGGGCTATTCCGTACCGGCGGCCATGGGTGCCAAGCTGGGCGATCCGTCCCGGCAGGTCGTTGCCGTGTGCGGCGACGGCGGCTTCCAGATGTGCATGATGGAACTGGGGACCATGCGCCAGTATAACGTGCCGGTAAAAATCGCTGTAATCCGCAACAATGTGCTGGGCCTGGTGCGCCAGTATCAGCATTTCACTTACAAAGACAGATTTTCCGTTATCGACCTTACGGGAAGCCCGGAACTGGAATCCATCGCCGCGGCGTACGGGATGAAGTTCCTGCATCTGAATGATGAAGCGAAGATGGCTGAAACCATCAAGGAGTTCCTGGAAAACGACGAATCTGTTTTACTCCAGTGCGATGTAGATCCGAACGAGGTGGCCTGACATGAAACGAATTTATAACGTATTAGTAAAAAACCAGTCCGGTGTTCTCTGTAAAGTTTCCGGTTTGTTCTGGAGACGTTGCTTCAACATTGATTCTCTGGCAGTAGGCGAAACGGAAGACAATGCCATTTCCAACATGACCATTGTGAGTACGGGGGACGACCATACCCAGGAGCAGATTGAAAAACAGCTGAATAAAAAAATTGATGTAATCAAGGTCAAGACGTTTGACGAAAAGGAAGCGGTCTGCCGCGAACTGATGCTGATCAAGGTGAAATACACAAGAGATAACCGCAGGGATATTATTGATAACTGCGCGGTCATGAACGCAACGATCATTGATATGGGCAACAACATGATGACCATCCAGATTTGCGATACGCCGGAGCGTTCCCAGATATTCCTGGACAGCATCAACCATATTAAAATCGTGGAAATCACCCGTTCCGGGACCGTGGCCCTGACGAAATGCAAGGAAGGCATCAAATAATTTAACAGTGCGAGTCAAAAAAGTGCGGTTGCAACGTTGCCGCACTTTTTTTTTAGGGGTAAATATGGTAAAATATCTGTTAGAGTAAAATGGGAAAGCAACAAAATAATCGAAGGTCCTTTTTATTCAGTCACATTGGTTTACGGCTGTATAAGGTACAAATGCTTCTTATACGGCTGATTTTTATGCAGGGGAGAGAACTATGGCACAGAGAACAGACATCCATAAGGTAATGATCATCGGCTCCGGCCCGATTGTAATCGGCCAGGCCTGCGAGTTTGACTATTCCGGTACCCAGGCATGCAAGGCGCTGCGGAGCCTGGGCTATGAAATTGTACTGGTGAATTCCAATCCGGCCACCATCATGACGGACCCGGAGATGGCGGATAAGACATATATCGAACCGCTGAACGTGGAGCGGGTGGAACAGATTATCGCAAAAGAACGTCCGGATGCCCTGCTGCCGAACTTAGGCGGCCAGTCCGGCCTGAACCTGTGCGCTGAACTGTACAAAGCCGGCGTGCTGGATAAATACGGCGTAAAAGTCATCGGTGTGCAGGTGGATGCCATCGAGCGGGGTGAGGACCGCATCGAGTTCAAGGAAACCATGAACAAACTGGGCATCGGCATGGCCCGCAGCGAGGTTTCCTACAGTGTGGAAGAAGCCCTGGCCATTGCGGATGAGTTAGGCTATCCCGTCGTGCTGCGCCCGGCTTATACCATGGGCGGCGCCGGCGGCGGCCTGGTTTACAATAAGGAAGAACTGAAAACCGTCTGCGCCCGTGGCCTGCAGGCCAGTATCATCGGCCAGGTTCTGGTGGAAGAATCCATCCTGGGCTGGGAAGAACTGGAACTGGAAGTAGTCCGGGACAAGGACAACAACATGATCACGGTCTGCTTCATCGAGAACGTAGATCCGGTAGGCGTGCATACCGGCGACTCCTTCTGCACAGCGCCCATGCTGACCATTCCGGAAGACGTGCAGCAGGAGCTGCAGCGCCAGGCTTATAAAATCGTGGAACATATCGGCGTCATCGGCGGCACCAACGTACAGTTTGCCCGGAACCCGAAAGACGGCCGTATCATCGTCATTGAAATCAATCCCCGTACCTCCCGGTCATCCGCTCTGGCATCCAAGGCCACCGGTTTCCCCATCGCGCTGGTATCTGCCAAACTGGCCAGCGGCCTGACCCTGAAGGACCTGCCCTGCGGAAAATACGGCACTTTGGACAAGTACGTGCCGGACGGAGATTATATTGTTGTGAAATTTGCCCGCTGGGCCTTTGAAAAGTTCAAAGGCGTAGACGACAAACTGGGGACTCAGATGCGCGCCGTGGGCGAAGTCATGAGCATCGGCAAAAATTATAAGGAAGCCTTCCAGAAAGCCATCCGTTCTCTGGAAAAAGGGCGCTATGGCCTGGGTCATGTAAAGAATTTTGACAAACTCAGCAAAGAAGAACTGCTGACCCTGCTGCGCACGCCTTCTTCCGAACGTTACTTCCAAATGTACGAAGCCCTGCGCAAAGGCGCCACGGTAGATGAGATTTTCAACATCACCTGGGTGAAGCATTACTTCGTAGAGCAGATGAAAGAACTGGTGGAAGAGGAAGAAGCCCTGCTGCAGTTCAAAGGCACGGTGCCCCCGGCAGAAGCCCTGGCGCAGGCCAAGAAGGACGGCTTCTCCGACAAATATCTCAGCGAAATTCTGGAAGTATCCGAGGACGACATCCGTCATGCCCGGGAAAAAATCGGCGTAGTGGAAGCCTGGGACAGCGTCCATGTCAGCGGCACCCAGGACAGCGCGTACTTCTATTCCACATATAACGCGCCGGACAACAATCCCGTTTCCGATAAACGGAAGATCATGATCCTGGGCGGCGGTCCCAACCGCATCGGCCAGGGCATCGAGTTTGACTACTGCTGCGTTCATGCGGCCATGTCCCTGAAGAAGCTGGGCTTTGAGACCATCATTGTCAACTGCAACCCGGAAACGGTTTCCACGGACTACGATACGTCCGATAAACTGTACTTCGAACCTCTGACGCTGGAAGATGTGTTAAGCATTTACTATAAAGAAAAACCGGTAGGCGTCATCGCCCAGTTCGGCGGCCAGACTCCGCTGAACCTGGCAGATAAGCTGAAAGAAGAGGGCGTGAACATTTTAGGTACCACGCCGGAAGTCATCGACCTGGCGGAAGACCGTGACCAGTTCCGCAAGGTTATGGACAAGCTGGGCATCCCCATGGCGGAATCCGGCATGGCCAGCACGGTGGAGCAGGCTATTGAACTGGCCCACAGCATCGGCTATCCGGTTATGGTGCGTCCGTCCTTTGTACTGGGCGGCCGCGGCATGGAAGTGGTCCACGACGACGAGCAGATGAAAGACTATATGGCGGCAGCCATCGGTGTAACGCCGGACCGCCCCATCCTCATCGACCGGTTCCTGCACAACGCGCTGGAATGTGAAGCGGATGCCATCTCCGACGGCAAAGACGCTTTTGTTCCCGCGGTGATGGAACATATCGAACTGGCCGGCATCCATTCCGGAGACAGCGCCTGCATCCTGCCCAGCCGGCAGATTTCCGAAGAAAACCTGAATACCATTAAAGAATATACCCGCAAGATTGCGGTAGAGATGAACGTAGTAGGCCTGATGAACATGCAGTATGCCATCGAGGACGGCAAGGTGTATGTGCTGGAAGCGAACCCCCGCGCGTCCCGGACCGTGCCGCTGGTGTCAAAGGTCTGCGGCATCCGCATGGTGCCCCTCGCTACCGATATCATCACCGGTTCCCTCACCGGGCGTCCGTCGCCGGTGCCGGGCCTGAAAGAAAAACACATTCCATATTACGGCGTAAAAGAAGCGGTGTTCCCCTTCAACATGTTCCCGGAAGTGGATCCTGTCCTGGGACCGGAGATGCGTTCTACGGGCGAAGTACTGGGCCTGGCTGAAACCGTGGGCGAAGCCTATTTTAAAGCCCAGGAAGGCGCCAAGTCGGTGCTGCCTCTGAGCGGGACGGTGCTTCTCTCTATCAGCGACGCGGATAAGGACGGGGCTGTGGACGTTGCCAGAGCGTTCCATGAAGACGGCTTCAAAATCATCGCCACGGAAGGAACGGCGAAACTGATCAGTGAAGCGGGTATTCCAGTTGAAAGGGTCAACAAGATTTACGAAGGCCAGCCCAACATTGAGGACTGGATCATCAACGGAAAGATCCAGCTGATCGTGAACACACCGGCCGGCAAGACGGCGGCTCACGACGACAGTTACCTGCGTAAGGGCGCGATCAAACACCGGGTGACCTACATTACCACCATGGTGGCGGCCAAGGCGGCGGCGGAAGGCATCAACCAGATGAACAAGCACGGCAACAGCGAGGTGCTGTCGCTGCAGGAATGGCATGGGCTGATTAAGTAACCGTTGAATCATTATTAGTAAAAAGAAAAGGACCGGGCAACGCAAAAACAGATAGCTATTCCATGGATTTATGTGCCTATGGCTTCGAAACTCAGGGCTTCGCCCTTCAGACAGTCTCGCTATCAAGGCACATTTCATCTCATGGAATGACGCAATCGGTTCCTAAGTTTTGCTTTTGCCTGGTCCTTTAGCTTTTTACTAAAACGTTTCAAGATATAAAAAAGCGCCGGCTGTATCTCGCATGAGATATAGTCGGCGTTTTCCGTTTTATTACAAGAAACTTGTGAAGATATTCTTACGCAAACTTTTTGCCGGTCAGTAATTCGTACGCTTCTTTGTACTTGGCGATGGTCTTTTCGATGATATCCTGGGGCAGGATTTCCGCGTTGTTGGCCTTCAGGTAATCGCGGACAAACTGTTTGTCATAGGAAGGCTGGGATTTGCCGGCTTCGTAACCCTTCAGGGGCCAGAAACGGCTGTTATCTGGCGTCAGCATTTCGTCGGCCAGCACTACGTTGCCTTTTTCATCCAGACCAAATTCAAATTTTGTGTCGGCGATGATGATGCCGCGCTCCAGCGCATAGTCTGCGCATTTTTTGTACAGGGCCAGGGTCAGGTCACGCATCTTTTCCATGTACTCTTTGCCTTTGCCGGGGAAGAACTTCTCCACCCACACAACGCCTTCTTCCATGGAGATGTTCATATCATGTTCGCCTACCGGGGCTTTCGTGGAAGGGGTGAAGAGGGGTTCCGGTAATTTCTGGCATTCTTTCAGGCCTTCCGGCAGTTCGATGCCGCAGATTTTGCCTTCTTTTTTATAGCTTTCCCAGCCGCTGCCGGTGATGTAGCCGCGCACTACACACTCTACGGGCAGCATTTCCAGCTTCTGGGTCTTCATGCTGCGGCCTTCAAATTCCGGGGTCTGGAAAAATTCCGGCATGTCTTTTGTATCGATGGAGATCATATGGTTCGGCACGATGTCTTTGGTGAAATCAAACCAGAACTTGGACATCTTGTTCAGAACGGCGCCTTTTTCCGGCACCGGGTCTTTCAAAATCACATCAAATGCGGAAATGCGGTCAGTGCAGACCATGATCAGGCTGTCTCCCAGATCGTACAGTTCCCGGACCTTGCCGGATTTAAAAGGTTTGTATTCTTTCATGTTATCTCCTCTTTTCCCAATGCTACTGCCTGCATTGAATAAAATTAAAAAAGATGCAGACATAAACAGGCAAATAGCAGTAATTGAGTCTGTCATCTCTGAACCTGCGATAAAAGCAGGCATGATGCAATTAACATACACTAAATTTTAGCATAAATCAGCAGATAGTTACAAGATGTTTTTTAGTAATTATGACCTCAAGGTTAAAAATTATCAGTGTTAATATTTTCTTTTTTTAAAATTTATGTTAGAATAACTTCACATATACGCTGTAAGGCGGAATAAGAGGGGTTGTTTTATCATGTCAATTCAGTTAATGATCGTTGTGTTGTATGTTGCGATGCTGTTCGCGATTTCATTCTATGTGAAGCGCAGGGCGGAAACCAGCGCCACGGAATACCAGTTCGCGGGCCGTAAGTTTGGCGCGCTGCTGATTGCCGTCAGTGTTACCGGCATGGCGGTTGGTGCGGCTTCCACCGTAGGCGTGGCGGAAAGCGCTACCCGTATCGGCCTGTCTGCCGGCTGGTACAATGGAGCCTGGTCCATCGGCGCTATCTTCATGGGTCTGGTGGCAGCGGGCAAGTACCGCACTCTGGAATGTACAACGGTGCCGGAACTGTTTGAACGCTGCTACGACAAAAAGGCGCGTATCATCAGCGTCATCGGCTTGGCCATCATATTGTCCTGCATCACTTCGCTGCAATATGTGGCGGGCGGTTCCATCCTTTCCACCCTGATGCCCGACGTGTTCACCATGAAGACGGGCATGATCACCAGCGCCGTTGTGTTTATCGGCATTACGGTCATCGGCGGTATGTGGTCCTCGGGCCTGTCCAGTGTATTGAGCGTGCTGATCATTTACCTGGGCATCATCTATTGTATGGTGAAAATCCTGATCCGTGACGGCGGGATGGCGGGCATCGTGGCCAAGTTGCCGCCTATGCCTTTTGACTGGGCGGATCCTTTCGGCGGCCTGACCATGGCCATGCTGATGGGCTGGATCATCGTCATGATGACCCAGACTGTAAGCGGTGCGCCGGTGCAGATTGCCACCAGCTCCAAATCGGAAAGTGCGGCCCGGAACGGCTTTATCCTGGGCGGCCTCATCATTTTCCCCATTGGCTTCTTCTCCGCTGTGTTGGGTATGGCGGCCAAGGCCCATTATCCGGACATCAATCCTACGCTGGCATTGCCCCAGATCATCATGAGTCTGGATCCGTTTTCTTCCGGTATCACCCTGGCGGCCCTGTGGGCAGCGGACGTCTCCACAGCATGTACTATTTTACTGGGGGCCGGTACTCTAATCGCGCAGGACATTTACAAACGCTTTTTCAATCCGGACATCACACCGGATAAATACATGAAGGCAAGCCGCTTCATCATTTTCGCGGTTGGTCTGGTGACACTTTGGATGGCTTTCAACGCCGTGGGCATTGTGAAGATGATGCTGACGGGACTGAGCCTGACCACGGCTTTCACACTTGTTTTTCTGGCTACCATGTTTGCGCCGGACCTGTGCCGCCGCAATACGGCGTTCTATACCACGCTGGTAGGGCTTATCGGTCTTCTGGCCTGGCAGATATTCCCGTCGGTGCGGATTCTGCCGCATCCCATTTACTTTGAATGGATCATCTGCACCATCACGCTGCTGGTTGTGCGGGTCATTGACAAGGAACCTATTACGCCGCCGGCGCTGAAGAAAGATGCAGAGTAGTGGGATGTATCCGGATTTTTAAATCTGGCCTTTGAATAAAAACTGCAAGAAAAATAGTGATTTCCAAAATTGAAACAAAAAACAAGCAACAGCAGACGTTGTAATATAATCTGCTGTTGCTTTTTTATGCATTGAAGAATTAAAAAAGTTATATGGCTGTAGTTTCTTTTGCCGCAATCTCCGACTGTTCTTTCGCAGTACTTGTGTCTTCATAAGATTTAGCCGTTGCGGTTCCCTCAAGTTCTTTTACAGCGGTTGCACCTTCCGACGGGTTAACAGCAGCAGCGGTATCTTCCGGTTCCTTCGAAAGTTCGCTGTTAAGAATTTTGTTTTCCGTCGAAACGCGATTCTTTTCTATTCTGTTACTTCCGTCATTATCGGTATCTGTATTATCTGTTTCAGCTTTCTTTTTCTGTCCTTCTTTTAAAATTGCATCCGCTTTGTCTTTGATTTTGCAGATACGGTCTGTCCAGGCGAACAGTTCCGGCAGATCGTAATCTCCGGCATGGCCGTAACCCCAGGCCACCTTGAAGTCAACGGCTTTACCCTTATTCTTTAATTTCAAGGCAAGGATTGCGGGGATTGCCAACGCTGTGTCTCTGTCAAGGCTGCCGTGACGGATACGCCAGTTAGGGGCAGTCTGAACATCAGGATTTCCGATATAGTACATGGGGTTCATCATTTTTATAATCTGCCAGTTTGCCATGTATTGGGAAAGATCAATTTTATCCCTTTCCATTTGTTCCACCAGATTTGCTTTCTGCAACTGACGTTTTTCAACAGGAAGGGCCAGGCTGTACTGACGCGCTTTTTCCTGGGCAATTTCTTTTTCTTCCTCTAATTTAGGAACCGTAACAAGCTGGCTGTGTTCCAGCGCGTAGCGTGAAAAATGTTTATTCGGAATGTCATAGGTGCCGAATTCGTTATTCTCACCTGTTGTCATATCAAAGGCATCGAAAGCGGGAACTCCTTTCAGGCGCTTTACCGTGGCAACGTATTTGTCGAAATCCATATGGACTGCAGTCCCTTCACTGACAGTGATCCAGGGGGTTTTGCTGATATCTTCCCCGGTGTCAATGGCGTTCTGGGCTGACTCCAGATACAGGGACTCAATGTACTCGCGGAATAGACCGTATCCGTCCGGTGCCAGGTTCAGCCGGTTGCCGAGGGAATCGCGTAAATTCAGTTTGTTCAGATAATCTGTGAAATTCTCTTTTAATTCTGCAGAAATTTCCTTTTGTTCCGGTGTAATGGCAGTGCCTTTGGCAGCTTCCACCGGTGCGTTGGTCGGACGGTTCTGTACGTTGCTTTCGGGTGCAGCGTTACTGCTGGCAGGCGATATTCTTCTGGCCGGGCCTGCGTTGTAATACTCATTCGCGTTATGGAACATCCACTCGTAGGCCATATCTGCATTTTCCAGATTGGTGATAGGGCAGTAGGCCATGGAAGCAAAAATGTCGTCCCGTTCTTTGGCTGCGCCCACTTCTTTGAGATAGGGATCATAATCTTTAGCATTTCCCGTTGCCCCTAACAATGCAGACAACGCGCCTCCCGCGCTGGTACCGCTGGCGATGATCTTTTCCGTATCGCCAGCGGGAATGCGCCCGGCCTTGCGGTTGAATCGCACAAAACGTACAGCGGCTTTGTAATCGACAATCAGTGCAGGCGCCTTACCGGTTTCATAGCCGTTCTTATGTTTCAGGGACCGGCCCCGGATCGCAGGGGAGACCACCACGTAACCGTTGCTCAACGCATATAACGCGGCATTGGCTCCGCCGTAACGGGAATCTTCCTGGGGTTCTGCAATGGTTCCCGGCATATACCCGCCCACGCCGTTCGGCATAAAGATGGGTGCCGTTTCTGCGGTAAAGCCGTTTACGGTTCCGCCTTTCAGGTACGCTTCCGGAATATAAATGCTCAGCATCTGGCTTTCCGGATCATACGGCTTTTTCACGTATACAAGATGCTCGTAGGCACGGAAAGTTACGTCTTCGCCGTTGGCATTCATTGTTTTTGTGGAATAATCCTCCGGATTAAACACGATACTGTATTCCTGTCTGCCCTTAAACGCATTGGTAAACGCTTTTTCTTTTTCATCCTTTTCTTTTATGCGGTTTTTGATAAATTTTTCTCGTTCCCGCTGGAGTATCCGGACATCTTTTTCCAATTGCGCTACTGTTTTCCATTCTTCGCGTGAGAGGGCTCTTTCGCTCTGATAGGGAACCTCGCTGCCGGGAATGCCTTCTCCTTCCTTCAGGAATTCATTCTGAATCGGTTTGAATTCGGCGGAATGATCAATCGTATTCTGCTCAGCCGTGTCTGCCAGTGAAGACCTTTTATCTGATGCCGCTGATGCTTTGCTCTGCATGGGTTCCTGTGCAGTTGTAGCTTCCTGCGTAACCGTTGCTTCAGTTTTCGCGGCCGGTTCCGCAAACACGGGAGCAGCGGTCACAACACCCTGCAACAGGGACGCGACGATGGCTGCGACCAGATATTGTTTGGGCAAATATGATTTAAAAAACATGATAGGTACTCCTTGAATGTTTTGCAAAGAATCAGATTAAATCTGTAATACCTTATTATATCACATTTTGCGCGCTGCGTTACTCTGAAATGCAATAAAACTGTGAAAACAGTCTGTCAGAAATGGCAGGCTGCTTTTTTTTGCTATATGGGAGTGGTTTTGTATTTGCGCTAACGAAAAATGCCCGGCCACGTAACGTGACCGGACGGACGATTTGGATTAGGGAACGATTGTATTTCGTTCACCTGTCCATTTTCATTTGTCTTTTTTCGTTTCCATCGTGCTTTTCAATTTATCAATATACTGCTGCAGTCTGTCCATGGATTCTTCCAGCGTAGGCGCATCTTTGATCATTTGGTTCAGGTATTCCCAGAAAGAATTAGTCAGGAACTGTTCCCTGGTGTAGAACATGACGGAAGGGGTACCGGCACTTTTCCCTCCAGTACAGTGGAGATCTCCGGCAGGCAGATGATATCCTTAATGTCGCCGGCAGGAGCCTTGCCCCGCAGAAACAGCCACTTCTTATGATTGGCCAGGTACTCGCTGAAATCCTGGCAGCCGGGCCGGGTGGACAGACTTTCCGCCACGGCGTCCGGCAGGGTGATCAGGGACGGGGTGATGTGTAACTGCATAAGGGCGTCCTTTGCTTTACGGAACGTGCCCAGCACCGGAATAATCTTCAGGAAACTGGACGGGGTAAAAATCTGCATGAGCGGCTGGCACATGGCTAGGAAATCGTTGAACTCCTGCTCCAGCACATTGACCGCCACCGGATCGGTGGTGAGAATGTTCAGCCGGTTCACGCCGGGGTTGCCGGTGCTGTGGCCATGATGGCCGATTTTCCTTTGGCGATGAACAGGGTGCGCTGGAACACGTTGTCCCGCAGCCGGGACGTGTAATAGGGTTCAATGGCGCCGGTGGCATACAGGGGCGCCCACTTGGACACGGCCTCCACCATTTCCTCAAAGGAACGGTTGATGGTGTGGACGATAACGATCCGGCTGCCGCGTTGCAGCAGCGTGACCAGCAAGGCGCCCCATTGTTTTGCAAAATCCGGATTCTCGTAAATCCATTCCATGCGCTCTTCCGAATGGAGCAACAGTGTCACCGGTTCTTCCGCCGCAACCAGGTCTGAAAGAAAACGGAGGACGCACTGGCGCTTGCCCTCGTCGCCCGGATAGTAGTTTGTGACGTAAGCCTCCGCAGAAGCACCCGTGCCGTTAGCCGGTACCCCATTCGGGTCTGCTTGTTCCAGATAAAGATTCCATTCATCGTGATCGATCTGCCTGCCTTCTCCCAGCCACCGGGCAATCAAACGCGTGGCAGCTTCCACCGATTCCGGCCAGGGCTTGCCGGGGCAGAGCTGTGCGGCCAGGACCCGCTTCTGGGACGCCGTGCGGACCGCCCGGGCGAAAAAGCCGGCGGTCGGCAGAATAAATTCGCGATGACTGGGCAGGCCCCGCTCGCCGTTCCGGATGCGGCTGATGTGAGACGCATCAAAGGCAAGGGCCCGGCTCAGCATATTGTTCCTGGTGGCGGTGGCCTTCATCAAAAAATTCAGCTTATCTGCAATGAGATGTTTCATGAGCGTATCCTTTCCGGCGTATGCGACGCGCAAGGGGAACATCCGATTTTGTAGAAAACGTAAGTCATATCTGTCTGTTACCAGTGTAACATAAAAACAGAAAACAAAGAAGCCGTCAAGCCCCTCCCTCCTGTCAACGAATCGCTTTAGTACAATAAAGTTTGCGACGTTTGATAATATGCTGCCAGGCAAGTATTCATCCTGCTTTGCAGGGATTAAAAAACGACAAACTGTTGACAAAAGTGTCATTTTTGTCCAAATAATTGTCAATGACAAATGAAGCGGAGAGGTGTAAATCGCGTTGTATCATTTTTATTGCGTAGCCTGAAATTTACGCGTCGGCGCAGTGGCAGCTTTCCCGAACAAAGCAATAAGATGAACGAAAGAAGTGTCACCTGGAGACAGACAAATAACGCTGTCTATATTTATAACAGAAAGCAGGCTGGAAAACCGCACCATGACTGGAGTTACGAAAAAAGTCCGGTCACTAAAGTGACCGGGAGAGGGAATCAGAGGTTCGAAGGCTCTAAGACGGCATCCGGTATTGGGGTTGGTCGTAAAACGACCAACCTTGAAGCGCAAACCTGCATGGATACTGGGATTTGGTTCCGCTACTTGCCTACGGTGAAAGTGAAGTAAAAAAAACGTTAAGTCGCCCGTTCTTCTTTTTTAAAGTCTACTGCTAAGTCTACTAAATATTAGACTTAGCGATGAAATTTATGATATAATTCCAATAAAGCACCATCAGAACGTTTAACTGTCAGCTAATTGTATGGGTAGAACCTTGGGAGGATCGTCATGAATCTTGGAACGGAAAATGAAAGACAGGAGTTTAAACTTGGCCTTGCCTAAGTGCTAAGTCTACCAAAAAACAAGGCTAAGTCTACTGAAAAGTAGACTTATGAGTAGACTTAGCCAATTTTAGGTAATTTGGAGGCACTTTAAATATTATCTTTCCACTGCTCTCTGTCAGAAATGGCAGGCCGCAGTTTTTGCTATATAGGGGGTGCGGACTATTTGGATTATAAAACAAAGAAGCCGTCAACCCCTCCCTCCTGCCCGCGAAACGCTTTAGTTCCATAAAGTTTGCAACATTTGAGAATGCGCTGCCAGGCAAGTAACCATCCTGCTTTGCGGGGATTAAAAAACGACAAACTGTTGACAAAAGTGTCATTTTTTCCCAAAAAATTGTCAATGACAAATGAAGCGAAGAGGTTTAAATCGCCGGAAAACCGTTGTATAATCTTTAATGGATAAGTATGTAATTTTCAGTATGTGTCAGATTCCAGTGTTAGCGTAATCCGTTGGTGAAGAAAAAGGGAAGGCGTTACCCCACAGATTTGTGAACATCATTGTACTGCAAAGGAGAAGCCACCATGAATAAGATTTACAAAGTGATCTGGAGCAAAGTGAGAAACTGTTACGTAGCAGTATCGGAAATCGCAAAACGCAACGGCAAGAGCTGTACCAGCGTAAACTGCGGCGCGAAAGTGAGCCCTGTTACACTGTCGATGGTGGGCGCCTCTTTGCTGGCGGGCATGTTTTCCGTGTTGCTGCCAGTGCGTATTGCGTTAGCTGCGCCGGTGATGCCGACGCTGGATTATCGTGGCGCAACAGCGGACGTGACGATTGCTTCCACCTCTTCTGACACATCCGCTACCATGAACATTTCCAGTACAAAGACAAACAATGTGATGAAGTGGATCGACTTTTCCATCGGAAATGGCGGCACAGTACAGTATGACGCGAATAATTACCTGAACTATGTGACCGGCCACGGGCGTTCGGAAATTGACGGAGCGTTAAAAGGTACGGGTAGTATTTACCTGATCAACCCGAACGGGATTCTGTTCGGTTCCACTGCGCAGGTGGATGTTGGGAACCTGTATCTTTCCACGCGGGAACTTGACCAGAGCAAACTGGACGCCTTTGCTGAAAACGGCACGAATCCCCTTGCCACGGCAGCAACTTCCGCCGCGGGCGACATCGTCAACCTGGGTACGCTGAACGCGACCAACATTACGGTGGAAGGCAATAATATTTCCTTTAAAAATGTGGAGGAAGTTACGCCGGCAACTGCTGTGAACGTGCGTGCCAGCGGTGAAGTGCATGTGGGTTATGCCGCCAGTGAAGCAGTCAATGAAGTAAATGCTACGCAATATACCGATGGGAATATTACTGCACCGGACCTTTCAAAATGGAGTTTTACAGGGCTGGATAGTTCTGCTGCAGTCGAACCAACGCAATACATGCTTGTCCGCAATGCTTTTGAGTTGCAGAATATGCAAAACAGAAAGACAAAGGTTAGTGATAGAAATTATAGAATTGAAGGCAATTATATGCTGGCGAATGATATTGATTTTAATGATGTCAGCTTCAACTTCAAACCAATAGGATATTCAGACAATGGCTCGAGTGAAACAGTCCATAGATTCGGAGGAAAGTTTGATGGCTTGAATTTTAGAATTAGAAACCTAACCATTACAGATGCCACATTAGAGGCAGTATCAACAGATGAAGATCCTGTTGATCATAATATTGGTTTGTTTGGTGTTAACAGTGGTCTGATTGAAAATGTAGGCGTTGAAAATACGAATATAGATGTTACAACGTACACTGTCGGAGGTGTTGTTGGTTGGAACACCAATGGAACAATCCGAAATGTTTATCATACAGGCAATGTAAAAGGGACAAGAGCCGTTGGCGGTATTGCAGGCGCTAACCAGAATTATTCGCTAATAGAAACAGCTTACAATACGGGTAACGTTGTTGCAAGCGATAGTAACGCAGGCGGTATTGCAGGGTTTAATCCTGGCCCAAGTTCGAACATAAATAATGTTTATAATACTGGTTCTATTAGTAGTGCCGGAAATAGTGGAGGGATTGTTGGTCAATGCAGTACTGGAACAACAATCGAAAATGCTTATAACACAGGAACGGTTGCAGGAAGGGGTACTGGTGTCGGGGGTATTTTAGGAATGAGCGCATCCACATATAATCAGGGTGTTGCTGTTCATATTAAACAAACCTACAATACAGGTACTGTCACGAATAAAAACGATGATAGTTCTGGTGGAGGTATTTTTGGAAGAAGTGTATTGCCATCGGGTTCTAATGTTAATATTGTTTCATCGTATTTCAGCAATGGCAACGATAATGGCTATGGTACGCTCAAAACAAACGCGGATTTGCACAAAATTGACACTTTTGAAGGCTGGGATATTTCTGCTGAGGGGGGATCGGGTAAGACCTGGCGATTATATCAGGGACAAAACACAAGCAGCACAGCCTATCCATATCCTTTATTGACTGCGTTTTTAAAGCCAAAAGATTTAATAAAGGTATATGAATATGATGGTCAACCTCATACGATAGATAGTTATAATGATGAGATATTCAATGATATTAATATTAAAAAAGGTCCAGTAAATTCTTGGATAAAGATACACGTTACAAATGCAGGAGTTTTAGACTATTCTTCTTCAGCGAATGGTCAATATGATAAGCGTTTATTCTATTCAACACAGGATGGATACGATATTGCAGACATGAAGCTTATCGTCCAGCCGAAGAAACTGACGGCTACATTTGCAGATATCAGCAAGGTATATGACAGAGACACAACAGCAACAGCAGATACAAAGAGTCTGTCAGGTAAAATTAGTGGAGATACAGTTGATTTTGCGGACGGGATTACCGGTGTGTTTGCAGATAAGAACGTTGGAACGAACAAGGATGTTACCTACAGTAATATTGCGTTGACGGGAGCGAGTGCAGGCAATTATATAATTGCTGACACCGCAACAGGTGCAGGCGCGATTACGCCTAAAGCGCTGACCGTGTCGTTTGCCAATACAGACAAGACGTATGACGGAAATACTACGGCAACGCCCGGCGATGGCACGCTTTCAACTGCAGTTATTATTTCGGGCGATACGGTGACGTTGGATACGTCCAACATTTCTGCATTGTATACAGATAAAAATGTTGGCGATAATAAAACTGTGAACTACAGTGGCATCGCATTGGGAGGCGCTGACGCAGGGAACTACAGCATTGCCGAGACGGCGGAAGGCAAAGGCACGATTACGGCGAAAGAGCTTACCGTGTCGTTTGCCAATACAGACAAGACGTATGACGGGAGTACTACGGCAACGCCCGGCGAAGGCACTCTATCAACGGCAGGCATTATTTCGGGCGATACGGTAACGCTGGATACGGCTAACATGTATGCATTGTATGCAGATAAAAATGTTGGCGAAAATAAAACTGTGAACTACAGTGGTATCGCATTGGGCGGCACGGATGCAGGGAACTACAGCATTGCCGAGACGGCGGAAGGCAAAGGCACGATTACAGCAAAAGCGCTTACAGTCTCGTTTGCTGATATCAGTAAGACATATGATGGAAACACAAACGCAACGCCGGGTACGGGGACCCTTTCAACTGATGATATCATTTCGGGCGATACGGTAACGTTGGATACGGCCAACATCGCCGCAGCATATGCCAGTCCAACTGCAGGAACGGGGAACAAGACGGTAAACTACAGTGGCATCGCATTGGGTGGCACTGACGCAGGGAACTACAGCATAGCAACGACAGCCCAGAACACAACGAGCACGATTTCAGCGAAAACCCTGACAGTAGGCAATATCAGCAAGGTATACGACAGTACTGCCGAAGCAATATTGACGCTTAATAATCTGATTGGCGTGGTTGATGGTGACGCAGCGGACCTGTCGATTTCGGGAGTGACGGCTAACTACACTGGCGATAATGCCGTAGATGCCGGGACGGGCAAAACCGTGGATTATTCGGGTCTGACGCTGGGCGGCACAAAGTCGGTGAACTATTCGATTGCAGCCAACGGGACTAGCACAACGGGCAACGAAATTACAGCAAGACCTCTGACCATGGGCAGTGTCAGCAAGGTGTATGACGGAACAGACCATGCACTGGTAACGGTTTATGCGTTGACAAATGCGATAGAGGACGATTTGTTGGACCTGGGTATTTCCGCAACGAGCGCAACCTATAGTGATAAAAATGTAGGTGATAACTTAGATGTTAATTATACAGGGCTTTCTCTTTCGGGCGCTAAGGCAGGGAACTACACGATTGATTCCGATGCAGCGGTTACAGGTAACAGCATTACGCCGAAAGAACTGACCCTTGTGGCAGATAAAGTCACAATCAAAAACGGTGAAGCGGTTCCCACATCATTTACAGGAAACGTAATAGGGTTTGTGGGAGAAGAGGGTCTTGCTTCACAAGATGATTTAAAATTTGAACTTGCCACACCGGGAGCAACAATGGCTGGCAGTTATGCTGTCATTGGCATGCTGAAAGACAGTGAAAGCGGAGACTATCAGGCGAATGGGGTTTACAGTACAGATAACACATTTAAGAATTATACATTTAGTAACTCCCCAACGAATGGGAAGGCCTTCACTATTGCTGTTGACGTGATGCCGCAGCTGGATTACAGAGGAGCTTCTGCCGATGTTACGATTGATTCCGCGACGACAGCGAATACCATGGCAATCAGCAGTATACAATTAAATAACGTGCTGAAATGGATTGACTTTTCCATCGGCAGTGGCGGCACCGTTCAGTTTGACGAGAATAACTACCTAAACTACGTGACCGGCCATGGGCGGTCGGAAATTAACGGAACGCTAAAGGGTGGTGGCGCCATTTATCTTATCAACCCCAACGGGATGCTGTTTGGCTCCGATGCGCAGGTGAATGTCGGGAATCTGTATCTATCTTCGCGGAGTCTTGCCCAAAGTGAATTGGATGCCTTCACTGTTAGTGGGACCAATCCCTTTGGAACAACTGTAACCGCAGCAGTGGGTGATATTGCAAACCTGGGAACATTAAAAGCAGCCAACATTACGGTGGAAGGCAACAATGTTTCCTTTAAGAATTATGCGGATATTACGGCAACGAATAACATTAACGTGCGTGCCTCCGGCGAAGTGCATGTAGGCTTTGCCAACGATGCAACAGCCGCTACGGCAATCAACAGTACAGAATATACTACAGTCAATGAGCCGGATCTGACAAACTGGAATTTCAAGGGACTTGATAACTCGACAAATGTTACGCCTGTCAAGTACATGCTTGTACGTAACCCCTATGAGTTGCAGAATATAAACAATAATCTTACCGGCAACTATATGCTAGCGAACGATATCGATTTTATTGATGAAAATGGAAACTGGACTATAAGATATTTTAAATCTCTTGGTAGCAAAGGAAACTATTGGGGCAGCCAGCCCGGTATGTTCCAGGGAAGATTAGATGGTTTGAATCATGTGATCCGGAATATTAATATTACAAATACAAATAATGAGTCCTATAGCACTGATGTAGGGATCATCGGCAGCAACGCCGGTACTGTGGAAAATTTTGGCGTGGTCAATGGTACCGTAGATTTGTCATCGAAGAGCTGGGTTGGCGGCATTGTAGGGGCAAATAAGGGCTGCGGAATTATCCGGAACGTCTATTTTTCAGGCTTGGTAGAAGGAAACCGTAATGTTGGCGGAATTGCAGGGGCGCAAGACGGGAAAAACACGCAGGAAGGTGTTCCTTTACCTGGAGGGATTATTGAAAAGGCTTATGTTTTAGGGACGGTAAGGAGTAATAACAATAACGGTTCCAATGTAGGCGGTATTGCCGGTTCAAACGCTTCAGGAGCCCGTATCAGTGAAGCTTATAATTCAGCAAACGTCGGCACAAAAACGGGTGGAAACTATACCGGCGGTATTGCAGGAACAAATAGTGGAAGTATTATTAACGTCTATAACACAGGAACGATAGAGGGAGGATCTTATGTAGGTGGAATTGCCGGCTCTAATAGCTCTAGTGGAAGTATACAGAATACGTATAATACTGGAACGGTTTCCGGCAGATCTAATCTTGGAGGAATTGTCGGTTATAACAGTGGTACCGGTCCCATCGCATCGTTTTTTACCCAGGGTAATAATAATGGGAAAGGTACACTGATTAGTGATGAAAGCAAACTAAAAGAGTTTGCTACTTTTGAAGGAACCAGTTTAGCATCTAACATGTCCAAAACAGGTGGCTCCGGAACAGTCTGGCGTATCTACGAAGGGCAGACCGGGCCTCTTCTGACTGCGTTTTTGAAAACAAAAGACGTTGTGACAGCTACGGAATATGACGGTACGGAGCAAACATTTGATAATACGCTGGCACAGGGCGCAGCTAACCATATTTATGCGACGGAAAGTGGCGATTTGGTAAAAGGCACGGATGCCGGGAAATATTTTGGCAATAACACGGATAATAATAATCCGGGATATAAAGTGTATTATTCCGAACAGGGAGGCTACGATATCGGGGATACAATATTGGTTATCCAGCCGAAGAGGCTGAGTATTGCAGATGTGAGTAAGGTGTACGACGGTAATCAAAATGTGACATCTGAAATAAGCATTAACGGAGACGACATATTTGGTAATGATGCAGTTGGTTTAGATGGAGAAAAAGTAACCGGAGTATATGAGGATAAAAATGCAGGCACCGGTAAGACGGTGACTTATACAGTTAATGCTGGCGCATTGACTGGAGAAGATGCAAATAATTATTTAATAGCATCAATTGTTACAGGGTCGGGAACCATTACGGCAAAAGAGCTGTCTTTGGCCCATGTGAGCAAGACATATGATGGAACAACCGAAGTGGAAGCCGGCGATATAGCTTTAGCAACAGATATCATTGAAGGTGACGCTGTTATTTTTGATAGCAGTAAGGTCACCGGTGCGTATGAAGACAAAAACGTGAACGTTAGCGGCAGCAAGTCGGTAACTTATACGACTGATACTGGCGTATTGACCGGAACAGATGCAGGAAACTACAGCATTGCGGCAGTGGGAACCGGTGACATAACAAAAGCTGATATAACGCTGATGGCGGAAAACGTAACGAAGACCTACGATGGGACGACGGAAGTAGCTTCTGCAGACAGGAAATGGAAAGTCTCTGCCGGTGAACTGTTCGGCGATGACAGCGTAAGCGGCGGAACCTTCGCCTTCACGGACAAGAACGCCGGAACAAATAAAACCGTGACGGTTTCCGGAGCAACGGTCAGTGACGGCAATGAAGGCGGGAACTACAACGTAACGTATGCGGACAATACCACCAGTACGATCAACAAAGCCGACCTGAC
>NZ_FONL01000015.1 GCF_900112895.1 Succiniclasticum ruminis DSM 9236
AATAGATGGACATGATCTGGCATACAATTTCCTTCGATGATTTCTACACCTTTCCATTTGCACAAATCTTTAAGAATCGTTCTGATATCCAAACGCAATTGGTTATAAATGATTTTTCTTCTGTATTTTGGTGTAAATACAATGTGATATTTGCATACCCACTTGGTATGTGCTAAACTATTTGCCATAGGGCAACATCCTTTCTTGTTTTAGTGACGGCTTGAACACTATCATTATACAAGAAGGATGTTGCCCTTTTGCTTAAGCATTAATCCCACCTGCGTAGCAGGTGGTTTTTGAGCCAAATCCCCTTGAGGGATTCGGCTCCCAAGCTAAAGCCATAATAAAACGGCATTGGGAACAATGCCGTTTTTCTTCGTTATTTAATTGTTTTCACAGGACAACTCCGTCAGCCGGATTAAAATCTCCTGCTGTCCCTCTCGCTGACCAGTTCAGCCATATCAACATGCAATTCCTCTGCCAGCGCAACTAACAACGGAAAACTGGGGCTTTGTTTTCCGCATTCAATACGGCTCAGATACTGATAGGAAATGCCCAGCTTATTGGCTAATACTGTCTGGTTCATACCGCCAATGGTACGGTAATACTTAATCTTTGCTCCTAACCGCCGGCACTTTTCCTGAAATGATTTTGTTTCGGACACTGTGGACCCTCCCTTGAATTGTTTTATCTTTAAAAAATATAATTAATTTGATACAAATATAATTATTTTAAAATATTATACCACAAAAAGTGAGATTAAAATCATGTTTTTTAAAAATATTTTATTTTTTTAGAATAATTAATAAAATATAACCAATGTTCCCGGGTTTCCCTGCTAATCATTCACCCTTGCCATATCCCTGCTTGCCACGATATCTACGCCAAGGCCTAAAATATCCGGCACAATCACATCCCCGGCCTTCACCGGAGCCTCCACAATTACATCGCGCAGATAAACCACACAGTCTGCAACCTTTCCTTTGGGCAGCACATCCGCCGAAACCACAGGCAGCAAAGGCAACAGCCCGCCTTTAATCCGCACCGTAGTCGTCAGCATACGACGGGGGTCCGTCACTTCCGTTTCAGCATACTTTGCACCACGGGGACAACTGTTGCCCGTCACGCCGGCAAACTTTCCGTTTTCCAGCATTACCGTCATTTCACAGCCCATCGGGCACATAATACAGTTCATTACTTTTGTTTCCATTTTTCTCTCTTTTCCGTATTTTAAAATGAGTCGCGCTGCAGCAGCGCGTTTACAATAACTGGTTCAAACTTACTTCGGTTGCAGGCCTACTGTTATTTTATCATGCATCAGCGCCGTTTTGGCAGCAGGAATATCCAATGTAACCATCTCGCTGGGCTTCACTACCGGCAGCATTTTTTTCACAAGCACTTCCCCGCCGCATTTTACCTCCAGGGTTACCTTACGGTCTGGAGCGCCTGCCCGCATGAATAGCCTTACAGGTTCCCCGCCCTCCGGCAGATGAAGTATCTGCGGCACACAGGTACGGATACCGTTTACCGGGGAAACCTCTACTGTATTCACGGCCGGCGCCAGATTGCCCTGTGCTTCTAAAGCCGCAAACTTGCCCGCAATCTCTGCCTCGTCGGAAACAAAGTCAACCAGGTCATGGACATGGACCACATTCCCCGCAGCATAAATACCCGGCAGATTTGTCTGCCGCCGCTGATCTACCCTGGGCCCGTTGGTAAAAGGCGCAATTTCCACACCGGCCGCCATGGAAAGCTCATTTTCCGGAATCAGCCCCACAGACAACAGCAGCGTATCGCATTCAATGTCAAATTCCGTTCCGGGAACCGGCTGCATCTTTTCATCGACCTTCGCTACCGTAACGCCTTCCACACGGTCACGGCCCTTGATTTTTAAAATCGTATGGGAAAGGTATAATGGGATATCAAAATCATACAGGCATTGTACCATGTTGCGGGTCAGCCCATTGGAATACGGGCATATCTCGCACACCGCCTGTACTTTGCAGCCTTCCAGGCTCATGCGGCGGGCCATAATCAGACCGATATCGCCGCTGCCTAAAATCACGATTTTCTTACCGGGCAGATACCCCTCCATGTTCACCATGCGCTGGGCCGCTCCTGCCGTAAACACACCGGCCGGACGTTCCCCTGCCGTACGGATGGCTCCCCGGGTGCGTTCCCTGCACCCCATGGTCAGTATAACGGTTTTACCCTCTACGGTAAACAATCCTTTTTCCGGATTCACCGCTGTGACCTTTTTATCTTTTGAAACAGACAGAACCATCGTGTCTGTCAAAGCCCGGATTTCAGGCTTGTCCTGAATCAAAGCGATACAGCGTCCGGCGTATCCGGGACCTGTCAGTTCCTCTTTAAAATGATGCAGTCCAAATCCGTTATGGATGCACTGCTGCAAAATACCGCCCAGCTCCCGGTCACGTTCAATGACCAGGATTTTTTTTGCCCCGTTCCGGTAAGCGGAATATGCGGCAGAAAGACCTCCCGGGCCGCCGCCAATAATAATTACGTCATAAAGCTCCATTTTCTTCACTCCAACACCAAAATCGCTGTCTAAACTATTCCAAAGTTCAAAGTAATCAGTTTCATCGTTTTCATTCCTCGAACTTTTTATAAAACAGTTCCGATCCCTGTCTTTCTTTCAGTACCTTTTCTACCGGAATTCCCAGTTCCCGGGCCAAAATCTGTGTTACCCGCGGACCGCAGAAGCCTCCCTGGCAACGGCCCATCCCCGCACGGGTGCGCCGCTTCACACCATCAACTGTACGGGCTCCCACCGGCTGGCGGATCGCCTCGATGATTTCGCCTTCCGTTACCGTTTCACAGCGGCAAATCACACGGCCGTACAGCCTGTTCTTTTCTATCATTTTCTGTTTTTCAGAAGCCGTCATACGGTTAAACGCCGGTTTCTTCGGTAATTTTCCGTTCCAGCCGGTTTTTTTACGAAGATACATTTCATTACCGACAGCTTCCACAACTACCTCCGCAATGGCAGGCGCTGCAGCCAGCCCCGGACTTTGAATGCCGGCCGCATTAATGAAACCGGGTACTCCGGAAGCTCCCAGAATAAAATCCCCCGTACTTGAAACCGCGCGCAGTCCGGCAAATTCCGTAATCGAGGCTCCCATAGGAAGGTTCGGAATAAGTTTCCGGGCTCCGGCAATAACTTCATTCATCCCATCCGGCGTTACAGAGGTATCTTCCTTGCTTGCCTGTTCGTTGGCATTGGGACCGATAAACGTATTGCCGTGGGTTGTGGTGCATATCATGATGCCCTTGCTCTTCTCATTGGGACAGGGGAAGATGGCGCCGTATACCAGCGAAGAAGCTGTCATTTTATCAAATAAAATATACTCGCCTTTACGGGGTGTAATGGTGAAAGAATCATCTCCGGCCAGTTTTGCAATCTCTTCCGCGTAGACGCCTGCCGCGTTGATAACAAGTTTGGTCCGGATTGCGCCTTTCGTTGTATTTACTAAGGTTACAGCTCCGTCTTCTTTTACAAAGCCAGTCACCGCACAGTCACAGATAACCTGCGCTCCGTTCTGTACTGCACATTGGGCAAAGGCCACCGCACAGCCAAAAGGCCACATCACACCGGCCGTAGGCGCCCATAACGCCGCCTTTGCCGTTACAAGGTTCGGCTCTTTTGCCAGCACTTCCTCCCGGGAAAGGATTTCCAAGCCGGGAACCCCGTTAGCCCTGCCCCGATCCAGCAGAACCTGCAGATGCTGTACTTCTTCATCGTTCGTTGCAACAACAAGGCTGCCCGTCCATTTAATATCCAGACCCAGCTCTTCCTGTAACTGATGATACAATGCGTTGCCCCGTACGTTCGTCTTCTGCTTCCAGGTTCCTGTTGGCGCGTCAAAGCCCGCATGACAAATCGCGCTGTTTGCCTTGGTGGTGCCCACAGCCACATCCGGCTCTTTCTCCACCAGAAGACAACGCAAATCATATTTGGACAATTCACGCAGAATAGCTGTACCTACGATGCCTCCGCCAATTACGACAACATCTGTTTCTTTAAAAAAATCCATCTGTCCCACTCCCTAAAAAGAAGCCGTGGCATCTTAAATACCCAGAACAGCCACGGCTTTATAACATTTATATATAAATTCCATTATAGTTTGAACTTTATTCTTTCACTATCTCTTCTTCCGATTCCACGGCGGCAATCGACGTAACCTTATCCCCTTCCCGCAGGGTGATTACATTCACGCCCTGAGTATTACGGCCTAACTTGCGCAACTGATCCACATCCATACGGATTACAATACCCGCTGCGGTAATAATATAGAGTTCATCTTTCGGATTTACAACCGTCATACCCACGACATCCCCGGTTTTGGGAGTGAGTTTGTAATTGATACGACCCTTACCGCCCCGGGTCTGTTTTGTATATTCGGACAGTTTTGTCCGTTTGCCCTGGCCGTTTTCCGTTACTGTCAGTACTTCGCTCTCCGGATCATATGCGTAATCCATGGCTACCACTGTATCGTGGCGTCCCAGGTTGATGCCCCGTACACCGTGGGCACTCCGGCCCATGCAGCGCACGTCTTCCTCGCTGAAGTGAATCGCCATGCCGTCCCGGGTAGCCATCAAAATAGACGCATTGCCGTCTGTCATCCTGACGCCGATCAGTTCCTCATCCTCGTTCAGCACAATAGCTTTCAGGCCGCTGCGGCGCACAAAAGAGAAGTCCGTCAGCTTGCAGCGTTTTACCGTGCCTTTGTCGGTAGCCATGAACAGGTACCTGTTTTCCTCGAATTCGGAAACGTTTATAACAGCGGTAATCTTTTCGCCCGGGCTCAGCTGCAGCAGGTTAATGATGGCAGAGCCCTTTGCCGTTCGGCCGGCTTCCGGAATCTGGTAGCCCCGCAGCGTGTAGACCTGTCCCTTGTTTGTAAAGAACAGTATATAATTATGGGTGGTAGCAAGGAACAGATATTGGGTAAAATCGTCTTCCTTCTTACCGCTGCCGCCCTTTTTACCGATACCGCCCCGTTGCTGCTTGCGGAAATTGTCCGGAGTCTGGCGTTTGATATAACCCTGATTGCTGAGGGTAATCACGATTTCCTCGTCCGCAATCAGATCCAGCACGTCCATATCACCGGTATCGTTCACGATTTCCGTCCGGCGGTCATCGCCAAACTTATCCGCTTTTTCATTCAGGTCTTTCTTGATGATATCCAGAACCTTCCTTTCATCTGCCAGCACGCTTTCCAGATAATCAATGGTCTGTAATACATCAATATATTCATCGTCAATCTTTTTCCGTTCCAGACCGGTCAGGCGCTGCAGTCGCATATCCAGGATTGCCTGGGACTGACGGTCGGAGAGGCTGAATTTTTCCATTAAGGAAGCCTTGGCGATTTCCGCGTTGGCGCTGTTACGAATTGTATGAATCACTTCATCCAGATGATCCAGCGCGATTTTCAGGCCTTCCAAGATATGCGCCCGTTCTTTCGCTTTAGCCAGCTCGAAACGGGTACGCCGGGTAACAACATCTTTCTGATGGCTTACATAACACTCCAGGATCTGTTTCAGATTTAGAACTTTCGGTTTGTTTTCCACCAGAGCCAGCATGATCACACCGAAAGAATCCTGCAGCTGGGTATGTTTATATAATTTATTGAGAATAACGTCGGGAACCACATCAGCCCGCAGTTCCACCACAATACGCATGCCGCGGCGGTCCGATTCGTCCCGCAGGTCGGTAATCCCTTCAATGACGCCGTCTTTTACCAGATTGGCTATACTCTCCAGCAACCTTGCTTTATTGACCTGATAGGGAATTTCCGTTACTACGATGCGATGCTTATTTTTTGGCATAGGCTCGATTTCGGCCTTGGCTCTTACTTTGATGATGCCCCTGCCGGTAGCATAGGCTTGGCGGATGCCTTCCTTCCCCAAAATCGTAGCGCCCGTAGGAAAGTCGGGGCCCTTGATGGCGTTCATCAGTTCATCAACCGTTATATCCGGGTTATCGATCAACATATCAATGCCTTTGACAACTTCCCGCAGGTTATGGGGCGGGATATTGGTAGCCATGCCAACGGCAATACCTGCAGAACCGTTAACCAGCAGGGCCGGTATCTTGGCCGGCAACACGGTCGGTTCTTTTAAGGATTCATCGTAGTTAGGCCCGAATTCAACCGTATCTTTTTCTATATCTTCCAGCATGGCTTCTGCCACTTTTGTCATGCGGACTTCCGTATAACGCATGGCCGCCGGGCTGTCGCCGTCCACGCTGCCGAAGTTGCCGTGGCCGTCTACCAGCAGATAACGGGTATTGAAATCCTGCGCCAGGCGTACTGTAGCGTCGTAAACGGAAGAATCCCCATGGGGATGATACTTACCTAATACTTCACCGACGATACGCGCCGATTTTTTATAGGGGCGGTTGGAGGTCATCCCCGCTTCCTGCATGGCATACAGAATACGCCGGTGAACCGGCTTCAGTCCGTCCCTTACATCCGGCAGCGCGCGCTGCACGATAACGCTCATGGCGTAGTTGATATAAGAATCTTTCATTTTATTGGTAAGATCAACTTCCTCAATCTTACCGCCGGAAGCGATATAACCGTCGTCATTCACCATAACTTCCGCATTTTCATTTATTTTTTCCTGTTCGGGAGTCTTTGTCGTATCGTCCACTTTTTCACCTCATATTACAATCTTTATATAATTCTGATTAACTTACTTTATTTTATCCTGCCACATAAAACACCGTCATTCCTGCCAGACAGGAAAACGTAATGTGGGGAAGCTCCTTCAACTGTTCTGCTTCACTCATTTCATTACTGATGGCAAAGGGATTATTACGGCTCAATTCTGTTTCATCCAGCTGCCACCTGGTACCGCTTACGGAAACTTTGCTTTTTTCCGTAAACGCAAGCAGGGAAACTGCTACCGGTGTTTCTTCCGCAGGGGGATAGAATTTAATTTTTACTCCTTCCGGAACAAAAACCGTGATTTCCCGTTCGTCTGCCAGTACAATGGTACGGTTCTTCTGCAATGCTTCAGTACCCAATGTTTCAAAGGCGCTCAGCAGATGGTCAAGCCGTCCCCCGTAGACGCCGGAAAAAATCCATAATTTGTCAGGAGGAAGGATTTCCAGCAACAGTTGCAAATCTGTTTCATTTTTGTCCGCCGGGAACACTTCCGCTTTCCCGCTTTCAACTGCCTGCTGCCAGAGGACAGGATCGGCGCTGTCTCCGTCACCTATTACCCTATCCGGATAAAACTGGGCGGCATGATAATAGTCCAAACCTCTATCCGCAGCAAAAAATTCAGGCGTGCCCGGCAGTTTTTCCGCTGTCATATTCAGCCAGGATGCTGCCGGTTTCCTGCCGCCACATACACAAAAAGCAATCTCCTGCGCAGGCTTATTATCTTCAATGGACAACGTTCCCTGGGGAAAGAATAGTTTATTCATGAGCGTACCTTCTTTTTGGCAGGAGCCGGTTTAATGATGATGCTGGTTCCTTCCCTTACGACTTTCCAGTCTACGTCCCCGCCCTTATCTTTCAGCCATTCCATGCTCACTTCCAGCAGGCAACGGTTCAGTTTCTCAATGGTTTCTGGCGGAAGCATCATGGCTTCCGCTTCTTTTTTAATTGCGGAAGATTTTTTACGCAGCTTTACGCGGCGGCTGTCATCGCTTAACAGCGCTGTTTCAAAACTTTCTTCTTCCTCCATCCCACGGAACATATCCGCGTCGGAGAGATTCTTTTTTATTTTCACGGTCATTCTCCATATACTTTTAATTAAGCATGATAATAAAACTACTGTGTTTATTCCCGTAAAGGAAATTCCTGCAAGGCTTACAGGTCAAGCACGGCTTTTGTAGCGTTTTCTTCAATGAACTGACGGCGTGGTTCAACCTTGTCGCCCATAAGAATAGAAAAGATGGCGTCTGCTTCCGCCGCATCGCTTAACGTAACCTGCAACAGTGTGCGGTACTGGGGATCCATAGTGGTTTCCCATAACTGTTCCGGATTCATTTCGCCCAGACCTTTATAACGCTGTACCGACACATTTTTCTTGTCGCTGCCGATTTCGTCCATGCATACCCGCAGTTCTTCATCCGTGTAAGCATAACGGTGCGCTTTCTGTCCTTTTTTAACAAGATACAGAGGCGGCTTGGCAATATATACATGGCCTTCTGTAATCAACGGTTTCATATACCGGTAGAAGAACGTCAGCAACAGGGTGGCGATATGTGCGCCGTCCACATCGGCATCGGTCATGATAATGATTTTTCCGTACCGCGCTTTACTGATATCGAAATCTTCCCCGATTCCGCAGCCGAAAGCTGTAATCATATTTTTGATTTCATCACTGGACAGCATACGGTCCAGACGGGCTTTTTCTACGTTTAAAATTTTACCGCGCAACGGAAGAATCGCCTGGAACTTGCGGTCACGTCCCTGCTTGGCACTGCCGCCTGCGGAATCACCTTCGACCAGGTAAATTTCCGTCATGGTGTTGTCCTTGCTCTGGCAGTCCGCTAATTTTCCGGGCAGGCTGCTGCTTTCCAGAATACTCTTCCTGCGGGTCAGATCCCTGGCCTTGCGGGCTGCCGCCCGGGCCCGGGAAGCCATGACCGCTTTTTCAATAATCTTCCGCGCTTCGCTGGGATGTTCTTCAAAGAATTCTTCCAGCTGGTCTGTCACCAGGTTATCTACAATACCCCGGATCTCGCTGTTTCCTAATTTTGTTTTTGTCTGCCCTTCAAACTGAGGTTCTTGAACCTTGATGCTGATGACCGCAGTAATACCTTCACGGCAGTCGTCACCGCTGAGGTTATCATCACTTTCTTTTAATAAATTGTTCTTGCGGGCGTAATCGTTGATGGAACGGGTTAAAGCCTGTTTGAAACCGCTTAAATGAGTACCGCCTTCTTCTGTATTGATATTGTTTACGTAGCTGAAAATATTTTCCGTATAGCTGTCGGTATATTCCATGGCTACTTCTACAATATTTGTATCTTTTACGCCTTCCACATAGATTGGTTCAGCATTAATCTTATCTTTGTTAGCGTCAACATACTTAACAAATTCAATGATGCCTCCTTTGAAATGGAAGGTCTCACTCCGGCCATCCCGTTCGTCTTCCAGGGAAATGGTTACGCCTTTGTTTAAAAAGGCCAGTTCCCGCAGACGCAGGCGCAAAATATCATAATCATATACCGTTTCGGTGAAAATCGTTTTGTCCGGAATAAAATGTACCGTAGTTCCGGTAGAATCCGCATCGCCAATTTCAAACAACGGCTTGCTTGTTTTGCCCCGCTTAAATTCAATACCGTACCTTTTTCCATTACGGCGCACTTCTACTTCCATCTTTTCAGACAAAGCGTTAACACAGGATACACCCACGCCGTGCAGACCGCCGGAAACCTTATAACCGCCATCACCGAATTTGCCGCCTGCATGTAATACGGTCATAACCACTTCTACTGCCGGTTTGCCTGTCTTATGCATATCAACAGGAATACCGCGGCCGTTATCCACAACCGTAATGCTGTTATCTGAATTAATGGTAACCTTTATGGTATCGCAGAAACCCGCCAGCGCTTCATCGATACTGTTATCAACAACTTCCGATACCAAATGATGCAGACCGCGGCTGGATATGCTGCCAATATACATACTGGGACGTTTCCGTACGGCTTCCAGTCCTTCCAAAACCTGAATCTGGCTGGCCCCATACTGCCCTTCTACGCCGGTAGCTTCTTTGATTTCCTTTTCGATTTCAACCTGTTTGGCTTCCTCCGCAGCGCGAATTTTTTCAGCGTCTTCACCCGCCTGCATCACTGTTTCCTTATTTTCAGCCATTATTTCCTCCGTTATGATAAATTAATTTTTGATTGATCCGTTTTTGCAATGTTGAAGCTGAAACTGCCGACAAATATATCTTTTCCTGTGAAAGGACTATACTGTCAATTACACCGCCTTCTGACAGGTCTTCAGCTTCGTAAAACTTACCGTCTTTATTTTTTAATCCTTTATAAAAATCTTTATTATCTTTTACTGAAAAGATACCTATGATTTCCGCTGCCCTTATCAGACAGCCTCCCCCTAAATGTACATACATATTTTATTTTCCCTTTTTCAAGAATTTCAAAATATTTACATACTCTTTTTCTTTAATCAATGCCAGCGGTTTTCCCGCTTTCAGCTGCACTCCCAGTTTTTCTTCCTGTTCGTTTGCCGTATTTAAGCGTATCTTTTCAAAATAATACATTTGGATGTCGCTTTTTATAATTTTAAACTCTTCTTCGCTGCATCTTACTACCTTATTCAGGTCGTACCACTTAATCCACGGTTCCCTGTGAATATGGCTCCACAGTTTATGTTCCAGTTCCCGGATTCTTTTTCTTTCGCATATATAACAAATATCTTCATTGTTTTTTAAATATTCTCCACAGACAGGGCATTTTTTAATTTTTCCTTCACTGGCCAGTTTTTCCAGCCCCAGCCTTTTTTCTTCCACGCTGATAATAGCATTTTTAACTTTTTCATTGCTTATATGGGAATATTTCTGCTGTAATCCCTTTTTTTCTGCTGCTGTTACTGGTGGAATCAGTAGTTTATCTTCGATTAGGCTTATTTTACTGTTTTGCGGATTCCTGTCTCTTTTTTTAAAGCTTTTTCCTAAAACAAACCTGATATCCTTTACATAACCGGTTCCCATAAAAACATTGATTTGCCTGATAAACTGGCTTTTATAATATACGAACTGATTAGACCATACAGAAGAATCCACTTCCAATGTCAATATTCTCCGTTCCAATTTTACCGGACTGCAATGTTTGGCGTTATTGTTACCGATTATATCCGCCCAGCAGGCTTTCATTTTAAAAAGATTATACTGATTCTGATTAGTCCGGGAACCAACCATCTTCAATACAATTTTTTCAACATCTTCCATTTAACTTTTTTTTATACTTCCTTTTTCCACCTTAAAATACTGATTGGACCCTAAATCGGGGATAAGTGTTTTATCATTAACCGTAATAATGGTCTGGACCTTATCATTAATAAAACTTACCAGCTGGTTTCGTCTGTGATGGTCCAGTTCACTCATAACATCATCCAGCAAAAGAACGGGATATTCCCCCGATATCTTTTTTACATATTCTATCTGGGATAACTTTAATGCCAGAGCACAGCAGCGTTGCTGTCCCTGGGAGGCAAAAGCCCTGCTGTCAGCATTATTTATGTATGTTTTTAAGTCATCCCTGTGAACGCCGATCCCCGTATTTCCCTGCATAATATCTTTAAATATGCGTTCCCTTATGCTTTTAATATAAAACTCTTTAATATCCGCTGCTGATTCTTTTTCCGGATAAAATACGGCTCCGTCGTTTCCTTTCATCTCGTATTTCATTTCCAGCGTATCTGTGCGGTCCGAAAGAATATTAAAAACAGGTATTGAAATTTCTTTAAGTTTAATCAGATTATCTAATCTTTTTATTAAAATCTGCGAACCTACATCAGAAATCTCTTCATCCCACGGAGCAAGCTGTTCCTGCGGCTGGTTTTTATCACGTATTCCTTTTAACAGGGAATTACGCTGTTTTAATAACCTGCGGTAACGGACAAGCAGTTCATAATACAACGGATCAGTCTGGGATATTTCCATATCCATAAAACGCCGCCGCAAACCCGGGTCCCCTTTTATGATTTGAAGATCTTCCGGAGAAAACATCACAGCATTAAAAAAGCTGTAATGGTCCTTTGCAGTTGCTTTTTTCCCGTCTATTTTTATTTCTTTGTGCCATCTTCCCTGGTCATTATACCTTTTCATCCTTATGGAGTGGATTTCATCTTCTTTTGAAAAATCCAGATGCACAGCCATTCCGTCGGACAAAAACTTTACCATTTCGTCTTCTTTATTAGTACGGTGGCTTAAACCAAAAGCGGAATAAAAGATGCTTTCCAAAATATTGGTCTTCCCCTGCCCGTTTTTTCCGTAAAAAACAGTTACCATTTTATCAAAAGACACCGTACAATGGTCATAGTTCCGGAAATTGACCAGCTGAAGCCTGTTAATTCTCATTTTTTAAAAAATAACCCTTACAGGAGTTACAATATAAATGTATTCTTCTTCGCTGTCAGGTTTGATGCAAACCGGGCTGAGGGAATTATTCAGATTAATCTCTGCTTCTTCAGTCTCAATATTTTTCATGATGTCCATAATATAAGCAGCATTAAATGCCACGTTGATAGGATTGCCTTCCGTATTACAAGAAATGATTTCCTCACCTGTTCCTACATCCGGACTGCTGGACATAACTTTGATTTCTTTGGCGTTAATGCTGATTTTTACAATACTGTAATCGTTTTCACTTCCGCTGCAAAGACTCATGCGGCTGACAGCCCCGGCCAGGTCTTTCACATTTACTTTGGTTTTTACGCTGAACTGAGGCGGAATTACCCTTTTATAATCAGGGAACCTTCCCTCAATCAGTCTGGATACCACTGACCATTTTTCGATTTTTACCATCAGCTGGTTATTTACAATAGAAAAGGTAACTTCCTGAGGTACTTTTCCGTTCAGGTTTTTATTAATTTCCTTTAAAACTACAGAAGGAATGATAACGCTCATGTCAGGCGCATTATCAACATCCAGCGTACGGATTGCAAGTCTGTGGGTATTGGTTCCCACAAACGTAATTTTATTGTTTTTAATCTCGCACAGTACGCCTGTAAACAACGGGCGGGCATAATCTGTAGAGCAGGCAAACGCTGTCTTTTTAATCAGTTCTTTTATTTTTTCTTCTTCCAAAACAAATGTCTGTTTTGCCGTAATGGAAGGATATTTTGGAAATTCATTTACGTTCATCAGTAAGATTTTGTAATCTGCTTTTCCTGACTGCAGACGCACATTATTATCATTCTGGGATTTTGTAACTTTTACTGTTTCGCCGTTAAAATTCCGGACCAGATCATTAAAACGGGATGCAGCAATTACAATTTCACCCGCTTCTTCCACTTCCGCCGGTATTTCATTGCTCATGGAAAGATTGATATCCATTCCTTCCAGTCTCAGTGTGTTATTATCTGCAATAATATGCATGCCTCCGAAAATAGGTGTGCTGGGTTTGGCTGCAATGGCAGGCATTACAGACTGTACTGCTTTATTAAGGTCTGAAGTCTGACATGTAAATTTCATTTGTTCACATTCCTTTCTCTTTTATAATTTTTTATTTTTAATATTTATATTTTAGTCGTAATAGTAACTGCTGTGTATTGTGTGGAAAAGTACCGGATACCAGCGTTTTTTCTCATCCACGGCTGTGCATAAACTGTTTATAGTGTGTAAAACTTTATCAACAGTATTGACAACCGTAAAAATTATCCACATTTATCCACATTTCAGTAACAGCTTATGAACATTTTTTAAACAGATGGTAAATTGCAGAGAAAATCAAATAGAGCGTATCTGTTCTTCAAACTGCTGCAGCAGATTATCAAAGCTTCTGTCTTCTTTTCTCATCTTTTCCACTTTTTCGTATGCGTGAATAACAGTGGTATGATCCCTGCCTCCAAAAGATAAACCGATTTTGGGCAATGAAGCGTCTGTCAGTCTTCTGCTGAGATACATAGCAATCTGTCTGGGCAAAGCTATGTTTTTTGGTCGCTTTTTACCTATTAAATCGTCGTTTTGCAGATTATAATATTTGCAGATGTGGCCGATTATTTTTTCAATCGTTATATTTTGTATGCTGTGGGTAGCAAAATCTTTCAGTACTGTTTCAGTAACCTTCATGTCAATGGGAAGATGCATGATGCTCGCATATGCTACGATCCGGTTAAACGCGCCTTCAATCATACGGATATTGTTATCAATGCTGACAGCGATTGTCTGGATTACTTCGTTAGGCATATTTATTTTTTCGATTTCCGCTTTTTTACGTATAATGGCGATGCGGGTTTCCAGGTCCGGTGGTTGAATATCTACCGTAAGACCGTTGACAAAGCGGGAACGTAATCTTTCTTCCAGTTTATCCATACTCTGGGGATGGCGGTCACTGGAGATAACAATCTGTTTGTTAGCTTCTTTCAGCGCATTGAACGTATGGAAGAATTCTTCCTGTGTGCGTTCCTTATTTTCCAAAAACTGGATATCATCGATAATCAGGCAGTCAATGGTACGGTACTTTTCCTGAAAGTCTTTGACCGTATGATTCTGAATGGCATTGATGATATCATTGGTAAAAGTTTCACTGGTTACATATTTTACTTTTGCATTGGGATTTGCTTCTAAAACAGCGTTGCCGATGGCATGCATCAGATGGGTTTTTCCAAGGCCGGAATTACCATAAATGAATAGAGGATTATATACGTTTCCCGGGTCATTGGCAACTGCCTGGGCTGCAGCTGTAGCAAAACGGTTTGAATTGCCGACCACAAAAGTTTCGAAACGCTGTTTTGGATTAATGTTACTTTCAAAACTTTTTTCATCATCTTTAAAGAGAGAATCTGTTTTATAATGTTCTGCCGGAACTTCTAAAACATTCTGGTTTTTAACCTTTAGTTCCAGACGGATATTATCATTTTTAGTAATATCTTTTAAAAGAGCCGATATAAGAGAAAAATAATTCTGCTGTATGGCAGAACAGAGAGTGGTGCTGGGTACAGTGCAGCAAATTACATCATTTTCCGCACTGACAGGGGTAATCTGACGAATATATATATCCATGTTGGATTCACTTATAGAATGGCTTAACTTATCTGTCAGTTTTTCCCAGATATACGATAAATCATATGTTTCCATGAAGCGTTTCCTTTCTCACAAATTTACTCTTTATTTTACCATAAATACGAAAAAAATTAAAGTTATCCACAGGGCAGAAAGCAGGTAAATTTGTGAAATATTGTTAAATCCTTGACACTGTGGGGGCTTTTTAGTATAATTCTGTCAGCTATCAATTGAAATCGTTTACATAGAGATTGATAAGACCATGGAATGAAGGAGGTAAGCACTGTGAAACGTACATTCCAGCCCAACAATCTGAGAAGAAAAAGAACGCACGGTTTCCGTAAAAGAATGGCTACACTGGGTGGCCGCCAGGTTCTGAAAAGAAGACGCTTAAAAGGCAGAAAGAAATTGTCTGCATAACTTTAGAATAAATAGGCCGCGCGAGTGGCCTATTTTTTCCATGTGGACAGGAGTATGGATGCAATGAAAGAATTCACATTTCCCAAATCCAATAAGATCAAAGCAAAGAAAGAGTTTCAGAATGTGTATGAAAAAGGACATTCTGTGGTGGATGGGTTATCTGTTTTCTATGTATTGCCCGGCGAAAATGAAAACATAAAAATAGGTTTCGCTGTGGGTAAGAAAGTAGGTAATGCCGTTATTCGCAATCATGTTAAGCGTATGATGCGCGAAGTCTTTCGTTTGCATAAGGCAGAGCTTAAAACCAATTTCCGTGTGATTTGGGTAGCCAGGAAAAGACTGGCGCAGGCGGATTTCAAAACGTATGAAAGAGTTTTCTTAAGACTGGCTAAACGGGCAGCTTTGCTGCAGCAGGCATAAAAATGAAAAAGGGTATTATCAGAATCATTAAAAACATACTTGTTGCCCTGATTCGTTTTTATCAGTTATGCATATCCCCGCTGTTAGGTAACAATTGCAGATATTATCCCACCTGCTCCCAATATGCAATAGAGGCAATTGAGAAAAAAGGGATAATAAAAGGCTGTTGGATGGCGGTAAAACGGATCTGCCGCTGCCATCCCTGGCATGACGGGGGATATGATCCTGTTAAATGAAGCGCGTAACAATGAAGGAGTGAAAAATTGGACTTTATATCGAATCTGGTTATCCAGGTTATTCAGACATTGTATCATTTTCTGGGAAGTGTAGGATTCCCCAATTACGGTCTGGCTATTGTGCTGATGACCATCATTATTAAAATTATCCTTTTCCCTTTGACGAAAAAACAGATCGAATCCACAAGGGCTATGATGTCAATCCAGCCCAAGATGAAAGAAATCCAGGAAAAATATAAGAATGATAAAGTCCGTCTGAACCAGGAACTGGCCAGGCTTTACCAGGAACAGGGTGTTAACCCCATGGCAGGATGCCTTCCTTTGCTTGTTCAGATGCCTATTTTGTTTGGTATTTATTATGCTGTCCGGGATTTCCAATATGAAGGTCCGGCTAATTTCCTGTGGATGGAAAATATCGCCAATCCGGATCCCATGTATATTTTACCGATAGTATCCGCATTAACTACCTATATCCAGGCCAAACAGACCATGCCTCCGAAGAAAGCGGGCGACAAAGGGCAGGACGGAATAATGGGTATGATGCAGGGGCAGATGATGACTTATTTTATGCCGCTGTTTATCGGCTATATCAGTTTAAGTTTCCCCGCTGCCCTGGTACTTTACTGGATTGTAATGAACATCATGCAGATTGCCCAGCAGGCATACATCAATTCGCAGATGGACCGTAAATAAAACAGGTTTTTATGATTGATAAGGAGTAGAATATGAACGTAGAATCTGTAGGTAAAACAGTAGAAGAAGCGTTGGAAGCAGCGTTAAAAGAACTGAACCTTACAAAAGAGGAAGTAGATTATACAGTTCTGATAGAGCCGAAAAAAGGATTTCTGGGTTTCGGTAAAAAAGAAGCAAAAATTCTGGTAACCCCAAAAGCAGATACCATTTCCCTGAAATCAGAAAATAAAGAAGAGCCTACTGTTGCGGAATCCTTAAAAGAAAAAGTTGTTTCTTTCGGAGAAAAAACAACCGAGTCGGCAGAAGCTGTTTTACGCAAAGTAGGGGAAAAAGCAGACGAATTGGATGAAAGGCAGAAAGCCTTTAACAACAGGGTAAAAGAAAAATGGAATGATACCGTTGATTCCGTTAAGGAAAGCGGGGATAAAGTCAAGAACGCAGTAAATGAAAAAGTTGAAACGGCTACCGCTGTATCTGCTGCTGTCAAGAATACCCTGGCAGAACGCAAAAACAAACGCCCTGCCAATGAAAATGCCAAAGAATTTGTAGTGGACGATGCAGTCGTAGACGAAGCTAAGGAATTCCTTGCCAAGATTTTCAAGGCCATGAAAATTGAAGTCGTCATGGAAAAATTTGTCAATAAAAAAGATGGCTGTGTGGTGCTGAAGCTGCATGGCGATGACATGGGTATCCTAATTGGCAAACACGGACAGACGCTGGATTCATTACAGTATCTGACCAATCTGGTGGCCAATAAAAATACGGAAAACAGAGTACATATCGTAATTGATGTGGAAAATTACCGTGACCGCAGGGCGGAAACGCTGACCCGTCTGGCGAAACGCCTGGCCGAAAAGGTAAAGAAAAGCGGAGAACGCATTGTGTTGGAACCCATGAATCCCCATGAAAGGAAAATAATCCACACCGCGTTGCAGAACGATAGCAAGATTACGACGCTGAGCGAGGGAAGCGAACCCTTCCGTAAAGTTGTTATTGAACTTAAAAAGTAATCAATAATGTAAAACCCGGTGTAGATTTTCTGCCCGGGTTTATTTTGTTATTTCAGGTGGAAACCATGATACAGGAAGATACGATCAGCGCTGTTACAACAGCGCCGGGAAACGCGGCTATCGGCATTGTGAGGATAAGCGGTGCGGATGCGCTGCAAATTGCGGATCAGATGTTTTTTGCCGCATCCGGGAAAAAACTGGAAACCTATCCTTCCCATACGATGGTCTATGGGTTTGTCAGGGACAGAGAGGGAAGAGATATAGACGAAGTACTGACGGTCTATATGAAAGCCCCCCGGTCCTATACAGCGGAAGACGTAATTGAAATACAGTGTCACGGCGGTATGCAGAGTATCCGACAGATTCTGGCGCTGACGTATTATTACGGAGCCCGTCCGGCAGAACCCGGGGAATTTACGAAACGGGCGTTTTTAAACGGCCGCATCGATCTGGTCCAGGCGGAATCCGTCATGGACATCATCAATTCCAAAAGTGCCGCCGCCCTGAAAATTGCAGTGCAGCAGCAGGAAGGATTTCTTTCAAAAAAACTGAAAGAAGTCCGCAGAAAGCTGCGGGATGTGATCGTGCATCTGGAAGCTGTCATTGATTACCCGGAAGAAGACATAGAAGACGTAACTTATTATGAAGTGAAAAATTCCATATCTGGGGCGGCGAAAGAAGTAGCTGTCCTGCTGGAAGGAGCTCATACCGGCAAAATATTAAAAGAAGGACTGCGAACGGCGATTATCGGACGTCCTAACGTAGGCAAGTCCAGTCTGCTGAACACGCTATTAAAAGAAGACAGGGCGCTTGTATCCGAATATGAAGGAACAACCCGGGACGTAATCGAGGAACAGCTGGTCATCGGGGGGGTTCCCGTACTGCTGGCAGATACCGCGGGCATCCACGATACCAAAGATTTTGTGGAAAAACTGGGCGTGGAACGCAGCCGTGCCTTTTTGGACAAAGCCGAACTGATCCTTGTAGTCTTGGACGGGACCCAGCCCCTGACTTCAGACGATGAGACGATTCTGGCAGCGATAAAAGGGAAGAACGCTGTATTTGTGGTAAACAAAACGGATCTTGCGGAAAGCATCATCACAAAAACGCTGGCGGAACGGTTTGCACCGGAAAACGTCATCGAAATTTCCGCCAAGACAAAAGAAGGCATCGACAGACTGGAAAGCTGGCTGAAGGAATATGTATACGGCAGCAGCAGACAGTCGGATGAAGAGATTTATATCCAGAATGAGCGGCAGATCAATTTGTTGCGTCAGGCTGCGGACAGTTTAAAAGATGCCGTGGAAGCCGCGGAAAACCGGCTTCCTTACGATTGTCTCACCATTGACGTGGACCGGGCTCTGACCCTGATGGGGGAGATTACCGGGGAAACGGTACGGGATGAGATAATCAATGAAATTTTTGCCCGTTTCTGTGTAGGAAAGTGAGAAAAGATGGGGATCGTTGTTGATTCATATGATGTAATTGTAATAGGGGCAGGGCATGCCGGGGTGGAAGCCAGCCTTGCAGCGGCGCGGTTAGGTTATAAAACGCTGCTGGCGACGCTTTCCATGGATAATATTGCCCTTATGCCCTGTAACCCGTCCGTAGGCGGCAGCGCCAAGGGACAACTGGTTGGGGAGATAGACGCCCTGGGCGGCCAGATGGCCATCAGCGCGGACGAAGCCTGCATCCAGATGCGCATGCTGAATACGGGGAAGGGATATGCTGTCCATTCCCTGCGGGCCCAGGCAGATAAACCTTTTTACCATGTGATCATGAAAAAGGTTGTGGAAAACCAGGAAAACCTGGATGTGAAGCAGCTGATGATCGATAAGCTGCTGGTGCGTAATGATGAAGTAGTGGGGGTAGAAGCGGAAACCGGAGAAGTTTTTGAGTCTTCCATTGTTATTATCTGTACCGGTACGTACCTGCGCAGCAAAATCGTGTTCGGCAGTGTCAATTATGAATCCGGTCCCAACGGATTGCGCAGCGCCAACAAATTATCCGCATCCCTGCAGGAAGCCGGCGTGGAGCTGACCCGGTTCAAGACCGGTACCCCTGCCCGGGTGGACAGGCGCAGTCTTGATTTTTCCAAAATGCAGATACAGGAAGGGGATCCGGAACTGCGCAACTTTTCCTACATTAGTAATATTACGCACCGGGAGCAGGTTCCCTGCTGGCTCACCTATACCTCTCCCGTGACCCATCAGATTATCAAAGACAATCTGGTACGTTCCGGCATGTTCAACGGGCTGGTAGAGGGGATAGGTCCCCGTTACTGTCCTTCCATTGAATCTAAAATCATCCGTTTCAAGGATAAGGAACGCCATCAGCTGTTCATTGAACCGGAAGGGCTGAACACCAACGAAATGTATGTGCAGGGAATGTCCTCGGCTTTGCCGGCGGATGTACAGGTCAAGTTCATGCAGACCATACCGGGAATGGAGCATGTTAAAATGATGCGTCCCGGGTATGCCATCGACTACGACTGTCTGGATCCGCTGCAGTTAAAATCCTCTCTGGAGCATAAGCACATAAAAGGATTATTCTCGGCAGGTCAGTCCAACGGAACCAGCGGCTATGAAGAAGCGGCAGGGCAGGGACTGATTGCCGGGATCAACGCGGTGCGTAAATTGCAGGGTAAGCCGCCCCTGGTGTTAGGCCGGAATGAAGCGTATATCGGCGTGCTGATTGACGACCTGGTGACAAAAGGCACCAACGAACCCTACCGGATGATGACCTCCCGGGCGGAATACCGTCTGTTGCTGCGGCAGGACAACGGCGATCTGCGTCTGACGGAAAAAGGCCGTGAGATCGGGCTGGTCACAGACGAACGCTGGGAGAAGTTTACGAAAAAGAGATCGGAAATCGAACGGGTGATGCATTACCTGCAGAATACACTTGTTTCCCCCACAGAAGAAATCAATGCCAAACTGATCTCCGCCGGCAGCGTGCCCCTGAAAAAAGGGGAGAATCTGGCAACGCTGCTAAAGCGCAGCGAAATGTCCTATGAAAAGCTGCAGGCATTTTTCGGCGCGCCGGAAATTTCTCCGGTGGTCAGGGAACAGACAGAGATCCAGTGTAAATATGAAGGCTATATTATAAAACAGAAACAGGCGGTAGAAAAAGCCCTGCGGCTGGAAAGCAAAAAAATCCCGGCAGACATCGATTATTTTGCGCTGAAGGAACTATCCAACGAAGCGGCGGAAAAGCTTGACAAAGTCCGTCCGGATTCCCTGGGGCAGGCTTCCCGCATTTCCGGCGTTTCCCCTGCGGATGTAGGGGTGCTGATGATCGCGCTGGAGGTACACCGCCGTCAGGAGGCGGAAAAGCAATGAAAGCCAGGCCTGAAACACTTACACAGAATATAGTTGCAGTTTCTGCGGAAGCCGCGCAGTGTCAGGAGATATTGGAAAAACAGTGCGCCCTTGTCGGAATCAACATAAGCCGGACTCAGCTGCTGCAGTTTGGCCGCTATTTTGATCTGCTGACGGAAACGAATAAGGTCATGAACCTGACAACGCTGACATCCCCCCAGGACGTGGCGGTGAAGCATTATATTGATTCCCTGCTGTGTTACGACAAAGCGCTGATGCAGGGGAAAAAAGTGATAGATGTAGGAACCGGAGCCGGTTTTCCCGGCATACCCCTGAAGATTTATGATCCTTCCTTAAAATTAATATTGTTGGATTCTTTGGAAAAGCGGCTGAAGTTTTTGCAGGAAACCGTGAGGCAGCTGCAATTACAAAATGTAAGTTTTGAACATATGCGCGCGGAAGATGGCGGAAGGGATAAAAAACTGAGGGGACAGGCAGATATTGCAGTGAGCAGGGCGGTGGCCCGGCTTTCTGTTTTAGCAGAATACTGTCTGCCGCTGGTAAAAAAGAACGGTTTCTTTATTGCATTAAAAGGGAGCAAATATAAGGAAGAACTTCTGGAAGGTGAAAAAGCGCTACGGATTTTAGGCGGCAGTGTGACATCAGTGAAAGAAGTGGAACTCCCCGGCTTAGATGACGGGCGTGCCATCATCGTCATTCAGAAAATCAAGGATACACCTGCTATTTATCCGCGTAAGGCCGGCTTGCCGGGAAAAAATCCGTTAGGAAGCAGTTAAGGAAACGGTATAACTTTTACGTAAATTTACTGCAGGCATTGGCGTTTTATGATAAAATATAAGAATAAAAATAAGAATACAGGATCTGTTTGCAGATGAACAGATCATTACTGATGTGAAAGCGGGGAAATTTTGTGCAGGACGGATTCAACGATCTGAATGTTGAAACATTGAAAACAGACAATTTGCAAAAAGCTACAGACGTCCAGGTTCTTCATATTCCTCTTTCCAAAATCGTGCCCAACCCGTACCAGCCGCGTAAGGAATTTGAGTCGGAAGCCCTGTCGGAACTGGCAGATTCCATCCGCCAGTACGGTGTATTGCAGCCTCTCCTGGTAGCTCCGGGAAAAGGCGATACCTATATCCTCATTGCCGGCGAAAGGAGACTGCGGGCATCTACCATGGCGGGGCTGGGAACGGTTCCTGTTATTGTAAGCGAATATACTACCCAGCAGATAGCGGAAATTGCCCTGATTGAAAATCTGCAGCGTAAGGATCTGCACTATCTGGAAGAGGCGGAAGGCTATGAAAAACTGGTTAACACCTTTCACCTGACCCAGGAATCCATGGCGATCCGGGTAGGAAAAAAGCAGTCAACCATTGCCAACAAGCTGCGTCTTCTGTGTCTGCCGTCCCCTGTGCGCAAAAAACTTCATGACAGTGATCTGACGGAACGGCACGCCCGGGTTTTGTTAAAGCTGGAAAATGAGGATCTTCAGAAAGCTGTTTTGCAAAAAGTACTGAAAGGGCATTTAAACGTCAGACAAACGGAAGCGCTGGTAGAAAAGACACTGAAAGAAGCAGGAAAGCTGAATCAGAAAAAGCCGCGGTTTGTGATTGTAAATGATGTGCGTATCTATTTAAACAGCATCAAAGAAATCATGGAGACAGTAAAAACGTCCGGGATTCCTTCCAGCATGGAGCAGGAAATGGATGGGGATGATGTCGTAGTGACCTTGCGTATCAAAAATGTGAAAAAGCGGAAAGACCCTAATGTTATTAAGCTTTTTTAATACACAGCCTGTGGATAACCCTGTGTATAATGTGTATAAATTATTAGTTTCACGTGAAACGGACAGCGGATTTTAATCGTCTGCTGCTATAATGATGGAAGTATCGGAGGGGACTGTTGTGGTAAAAGTCATTGCGTTAGCCAATCAGAAAGGCGGTGTCGGCAAGACGACAACTGCCGTAAATTTGGCAGCCTGCCTGGCTGCAGAAGGGCGTAAAGTCCTGCTGGTGGATTCTGACCCCCAGGGCAATGCCACCACCGGTCTGGGGCTGGACAAACGGGATATCAAAAAGAGTATTTATGATATATTGATAAATGATGATGTGCCGGCAAAAGATGTAATCATACCGACAGCTTATGATAATCTTTCCCTGCTGCCTGCTACGATCGCGCTGGCCGGTGCCGAGATTGACCTGGTCAATATGATGAGCCGGGAAAACCGGCTGAAAAACTCGCTGGAACGGGTTAAATATGATTATGATTATGTGTTGATCGACTGTCCGCCGTCTCTGGGCCTGCTGACATTAAATGCGCTGACGGCTGCCAGTTCGGTTATCATTCCTATCCAGTGTGAATTTTATGCACTGGAAGGTGTTACCATGCTGATGAACACCATCCAGCGGGTGCAACGGAACCTGAATCCTGCGCTGAAGCTGGAAGGCGTAGTCATGACCATGTTTGATGCCAGGACCAACCTTGCGTCTGATGTAGTCAATGAAGTAAAGAAATACTTTTCTGCTAAGATGTACAACACAATTATTCCGCGCAATGTGAAATTAAGCGAGGCTCCCAGTCATGGGGAACCGGTGATCGTATATGATTCCAGAAGCAAAGGCGCCCAAGTGTATCAGGAACTTGCCAGGGAGGTAATCGGCGATGAGTAAGCACAGCGGTCTGGGCAGAGGCTTGGAGTCCCTGCTTTCTTCCAGTGAATCCCAGTATGAAACTGCCATACCCAAGGATCCGGAAGGAGCGGTGGAAGTTCCTGTGGAAAGTATCAGGCCTAATCCGTACCAGCCCAGAAAAACCTTTGACAAAGAAAAACTGAAAGAACTGAGTGAGTCCATTAAAAAGCATGGCATCATCCAGCCCCTGATCGTCCGTAAAAAGGGCCTGAATTATGAACTGGTTGCCGGCGAACGGCGTCTGCGGGCTGCAAAGCTGGCAAAGCTGCAAACAGTTCCCGTCCTGGTCCGGGAATATGACGAAAAGCAGATGCGTGAGCTTTCCCTGGTGGAAAATATTCAGCGCCATGATCTGAATCCTCTGGAAGAGGCAAAAGCAATCCAGGAGCTGATGAAGCAATGCAGCTATACCCAGGCTCAGGCAGCGGAACGTCTGGGGAGAAGCCGGGCGGCAGTGGCAAATCTGCTGCGTATGTTGAACCTGCCGGAAGAATTGCAGGCAATGATAGCGGATGAAAAGGTAACGGCCGGTCAGATGCGCCCGCTGTCAGCTCTTACGGACAGGGAACAGCAGCTTAAAATCGGCAGAGCGCTGGCAGAAAACGGCTGGAGCGCCCGTACGGTGGAAGAAGTCGTCAAGACAATTAAAGAAGGAAAAAATCTTGAGGTCTTAAATGAACGGATCGTAATTCTGGATAAAAACGGCAAACCGGTAAAAGACCCATCTTCCGCAAAAGATAAGAACGGGAAAAAGAAGAAATCCGAAGCCGACATCCACTACAAACAATTTGAAGAAAATCTGATAGAAGCCCTGGGAACGAAAGTCCGTATCGTCAGCAAAAATGACAATGTGGGAAAAATAGAAATTGATTATTATTCGCTGGACGATCTGGATCGTATCTGTGAACTGCTGCAGGGGAAAAATGACAGCAGCAGCATTGACACGGCGCCCTGGCTGAAGACGAAGTTTCCTGTGTAGTATTGTTGACCGCTGATGATTTTTATAGTAAATAGAAATTCTAATGTAAAGTGACCGCTTCTTATCATTACAGAAATTTGAAAGGAAATTTATGACCGGGTTGGGAACGATGGTCAACTGCGCAGCAATCGTAGCCGGCTGCGCAGTTGGCCTTATTTTAAAGAAAGGCTTTCCTGAAAAATGGCAGGAAACCATTATGTACGGTGTGGCCCTTTGTATTTTTCTGATTGGCGTGGAAATGGCGCAAAAGAGCCAGAATGTCGTGCTGGTCATTGCCAGCGTAGTCATCGGCAGCATTATTGGTGAGATGCTGGAGATTCAGGAAAAACTGAACGCTTTTGGCGCCTGGGTGGAAAAAAAGCTCCTGGGTGACAGGGGACAGGACGCCGGTTCTTTTGGCAGGGGTTTCATTTCTGCCAGCCTGATTTTCTGCATCGGCGCTATGGCGATTGTAGGCAGTATTGAAGACGGACTGACGGGCAACCACCAGATCCTGTTTGCCAAGGCTATGCTGGACGGAATCCTGTCTATCATATTCGCGGCGAATATGGGAGCGGGCGTAGGTCTTTCTGCCGTACCTGTGGGTCTGTACCAGGGATCTATTACCATGCTTGCTTCCTGGATGCAGAATCTTCTGACGCCGGAAATCATACGGGAAGTCAGTGCTGCCGGCGGTGTATTGATTATGGCCATAGGCGTCGTGCAGGCAAAGCTTCTGCCGATCCGCCTGGCCAACCAGATTCCGGCCCTGCCGGTTGCCATACTTTTGGCAAAACTGTTTTTGTGATTTATGAAAATACGAAAGTTTATTTTCAGTGGACTAAAAATCTAAAAATGACATAAATGTTACTATTTTGTTTTAAACAACGCGAAAGTGCTTATTTTTTGCGGGATTTTGCGGGAAAAACATTGACAAAGATGTGAAATACTTTCTATAATAGGAAAACGGGGAAATTACCCAGTATAAATATAATTATTGTGATATTCTTTTAATATTCGTTATTTTATGAGGGGATTTTTAAAAAATTGTTTTTTTATAGAAGGAAGGGTGAAAAAAATGAAATTCGTTAAAAAAGCTTCAGGTATCGCGCTGGCGGCTATGCTGGCTGCAGGTCTAACTGCAGGCTGCGGCGGTGGCGGCGGCGAGAAAAAAGCAGCTGACGCAGGCAAGGAAATCGTTGTAGGCGTAAACGCCGAACTGACCGGCAACGTTGCCAACTATGGCAAGAGCATGCTCTCCGGTTTTGAATTGGCAGTTGAGGAGGCCAACAAGGCCGGCGGTGTCGACGGCAAGCAGATTAAAGTCGTGACCGCAGATAACAAGTCCGAGCCTTCTGAATCCGGCAACGCGGCTACGAAACTGGTGACCCAGAACAAAGTTGTCGCTGTAATCGGTCCGGCTACCAGCGGCTGTGTGGCAGCGGAAGAACCCGTGCTGACGGCGAACAAGATTCCTCTGATCGCTCCCTGTGCGACGGCGCCTGGCATTACATTGCAAAAAGACGGAAAGACGAAACCCTTCGTTTTCCGCGCATGCTTCATCGATCCCTATCAGGGCGATATCATGGCACAGTTTGCTGCCAAAGATCTGAAAGTTAAGAAAGCTGCTATCCTGCATGATTCTTCCAGCGACTACTCCAAAGGCCTGGCAGAAGTATTCACAAAAGTATTTACCGCAAACGGCGGCCAGATCACCACTGACGAAGCTTTCTTGGCCAAGGACGTTGACTTCAAGGCTTCCCTGACCAAAATCAAAGCGACCAATCCGGAAGCTATTTACGTTCCCGGTTACTATGAAGAAGTTTCCAAGGTCATCAAACAGGCCCGTGAGATCGGTCTGACCTGCCCGATGCTGGGTTCTGACGGCTGGGATTCTCCCAAGCTGGTTGAAGTTGCCGGCAAAGAAGCCTGCAACAATGGTTTCTTCACCAATGCCTATACGGCAGAGGATAAAGATCCTGTCGTGCAGAAATTTGTTAAAGCTTATCAGGGCAAATTCAACAAGGTTCCCGATGTTTTCGCAATGCAGGGCTATAATGCAGGCTTAATCCTGTTCAATGCTATCAAGACCGCAAAAACTACTGACGGAACGAAACTTGCGGAAGCAATTGCCAAGACGAAAGACCTGCAGGTTGCCAATGGCAAACTGACTTATGATGAAAAACATAATCCGATTACCACTGCGTTAGTCCTTGAACTGAAAGACGGTAAGATGACGCTGAACAAGAAGATTGGCGGCTGATCCCGTATCAAATAACATTTCAGTAAATCAGTAATCCGGAAGCAATGAGGCTGTGGTGCGGGCCACCACAGCCATTTGCTTCTATATTCGGAGGAAGAGAATTATGGAATCCGGTTTTTTGCATCAGTTGGTCCAACAGCTGATCAACGGTATTTCCCTGGGCAGTATTTATGCGCTGATAGCCCTTGGCTATACCATGATCTACGGTATTTTGAAATTAATTAATTTTGCCCACGGCGATATTTATATGCTGGGTGCTTATATCGGGTTTGTCTGCACTTCCATTTTAAAACTGTCCTTTTTGCCGGCGCTGATCATTTCCATGATCGGGGCAGCCCTGGCAGGGATGGTCATTGAACGTGTAGCCTACCGCCCCATGCGGAATGCACCCCGGATTGCCATTTTGATTACGGCCATCGGCGTTTCGTTCTTTCTGGAAAACGTGATGATCCTGTTTGCTTCTCCCCAGCCCCGTACATTCCCTGCCGTATTTACGGCCACGGTGTACCATGTAGGCGCCTGGGTGGTAAACAGCCAGCAGATCGTTATTCTCGTCAGTGCCCTGGTACTTATGGTTGCCCTGACCTATATTGTTAACCAGACCAGAGCCGGCAAGGCCATGCGCGCGGTGTCCTTTGACGCGGACGCGGCCCGGCTGATGGGTATTGATATTGACTCGACAATTTCCATGACCTTTGCGTTAGGTTCTGCCCTGGCAGCAGCCGGCGGGGTCCTGGTAGGCATATATTACAACTCCATCGATCCCCTGATGGGCATGGTTCCCGGTATCAAAGCTTTCGTCGCCGCGGTACTGGGAGGTATCGGCATTATTCCGGGGGCGATGCTGGGCGGTATTATTTTAGGCGTGGTGGAAGCGCTGGTCAGCGGTTTCATTTCTTCCACCTTCCGCGATGCCGCCGCATTCGCGATTCTGATCATTATTCTTCTCTTCAAGCCTCAGGGCCTGATGGGCAAGAATATCCGTGAAAAGGTTTAAGAGGTGATGACAATGAATAAAGTACGCATGTTTGACTTAAAAGCATTGATTGCCTCTGCCGTAGTATTTGCGGTTCTGCAGGGCCTGATGGCGGCGGAGATCATCGGTCCCTTCTGGGAACTGAACCTGGTCCTGATCTGCATCAACATTATTCTGGCTTCCAGCCTGAACATGATCAACGGGTTTACCGGCCAGTTCTCCATCGGCCATGCCGGTTTTCTGGCGGTAGGCGCCTACATGGGCGCGGTTATGACGGTGAAGCTGGGCTTTTCGTTCCCGCTGGCGATTATCGCCGGTACCATTGCAGCCGGTATCCTGGGCTTCCTGATCGGCCTGCCTACCCTGCGTCTGGACGGCGACTATCTGGCGATTGCTACCCTGGGCCTGGGCGAAATCATCCGGATCTGCATCCTCAATATTGAATATGTAGGCGGCGCCTCCGGTCTGATGGGCATCCCCCGAATGACTAACTTCGTCATTACTTTCTGGCTGATGATTGCCGTGTTGTTCTTTATTAAGAATTTCAAAAACTCTGCCCACGGCCGTGCCTGCCTTGCTATCCGTGAAAACGAGATTGCGGCGGACACCATGGGCATCGATACCACGAAATACAAAGTCATGGCCTTTACCCTGGGCGCTTCCTTCGCTGGAACTGCCGGGGTGCTGTTCTCCCATTACTTCTTCATCGCCCATCCGGCGTCCTTCACCTTCATGCGTTCCTTTGACATCCTGACCATGGTGGTATTGGGCGGCCTGGGGTCCCTCACCGGTTCCATCACCGGCGCCATCCTGCTGACCTTTATTTCCGCGGCGCTGGCGGACTTCCCGGAATGGCGTATGATTATTTACTCTCTGGCCATGATCATCCTGATGCTGTACCGTCCCCAGGGACTGTTCGGCAACAAAGAACTCTCCGAAAAGGTTTTCAGCAGCCTGAAAGGAGGTAAGAACAATGGGTGATAAAAAGCGTTTACTGGACCTGCGGGATGTTTCCATCGTGTTTGGCGGTCTGCGGGCCGTTTCCAATTTCACCATGCATATTGACGAAGGGGAACTGGTAGGGCTTATCGGGCCTAACGGCGCCGGTAAGACCACAGCCTTCAATATGATTACCGGTGTGTATGTGCCGACAGAAGGAGAAATCTATTTCGACGGCAAACTGATTAACGGTAAAAAATCCTATCAGGTTACCCAGATGGGAATGGCGAGAACGTTCCAGAATATCCGCCTGTTCTCCGAACTGTCGGTGCTGGATAACGTTAAGATTGCCAATAACATGCATATCGACTACAGCCTGCCGCACGCAATTTTCCGTGTAAATAAATATTTTGACGAAGAGAAAAAAGTAACGGAACAGGGGATGGAACTGTTAAAACTGTTCCATCTGGACAAGCATGCCCACGATATGGCGAAAAACCTGCCCTACGGCGCCCAGCGGCGTCTGGAAATTGCCCGTGCTCTGGCTACGAAGCCCCAGCTGTTACTGCTGGACGAACCGGCTGCTGGCATGAATCCCCAGGAAACCAAAGAACTGATGGAAATGATTAAGTGGCTTCGGGACAATTTTAAAATTTCCATTTTACTTATTGAGCATGACATGAGCCTGGTCATGGGCGTCTGTGAGCGGCTGTACGTATTGGAATACGGCATGTGCATCGCTACCGGCACGCCGGCAGAGATCAAGAAGAACAAGAGAGTTATCAAAGCATATCTGGGCGGGGAGGTGTAATACAATGGACATGCTGACAGTTGAGGACATCAACGTTTATTATGGCGCGATCCATGCAATCAAAGGCATCAGCCTGTCTGTAGCCAAAGGCGGCATCACCACCCTGATCGGTTCCAACGGAGCCGGAAAATCCACCACGTTGCATACGATTTCCGGTTTGCTGAAGCCGAAAACCGGAAAGATTACCTTTGAAGGCCAGGATATTACCGGAAAACCGGCCCATAAAATCGTGGGCATGGGTCTGAGCCAGGTTCCGGAAGGCCGTCATGTATTTGCCAATATGACGGTAATGGAGAATCTGGATCTTGGCGCATACCTTCGCAGAGATAAAGAAGAAATCAACAAAGACCTGACAGACGTCTTTACAAAATTTCCCCGGCTGCTGGAGCGGAAAGACCAGATTGCGGGCACCCTGTCCGGCGGCGAACAGCAGATGCTGGCCATGGGCCGGGCGCTGATGAGCCGTCCCCGGCTGATGCTGCTGGACGAACCGTCCATGGGTCTGGCGCCCCTGCTGGTACAGGAAATTTTTAACATCATCAAAGAGATCAACGACAGCGGGACTACGGTGCTGCTGGTAGAACAGAATGCAAGAATGGCGCTGTCCATTGCGGACAAAGCCTACGTGCTGGAAACCGGTAATATTACACTGGAAGGAACCGGCAAAGAGCTGCTGAACAGCGAAGCGGTGCAGAAAGCGTACCTGGGCGGCTGATGCAGTGGTAATCAGTTAAGCCATTTTCCATATCAAGAGCGCAAATGCATTGAATCTGTGTTTTCATAAACGGTTAAAAATTCTTTTAGAGGAGGTTTTATCCATGCTTGTAAAAGATATTATGACAGCCCATGTATATACAATCAACCAGAACCAGACGCTGCTGGAGCTGCAGGGTCTGATGAGCGACGACAACATCCGCCGGGTTCCTGTGTTAAATGATGCGGGAATGGTTGTGGGCATTATTACGGACCGGGATGTGAAGATGGCCTCTCCTTCGGAAGCCAGCACCCTTTCCCGTTATGAAGCGTCTTACCTGTTAAGCCGCATCAAAGTAAAGGACGTTATGACACACAACGTGAAAACGGTTTACGCCAATGCGGATCTGGCCGATGTAGCCGCCCTGATGTATCAGGATCACATAGCTTCCGTGCCGGTAATGGATGAAGAGAACAATCTGTGCGGTATTGTTACGGACAGCGACGTATTCCGCGCCTTGGTGGATATTTTCGGGTTAGGGCAGTCCGCTTCCCGTATTACCATTGACGCTTCGGACAAACCGGGCGTGCTGGCCGAGATTGCGAAAATGTTTGCAGACCACGGTATCAACATTATTTCCTGTGTAACCAGCGACGCCAAGGTTGCGGGAGAAAAAGAAATGACCATTACCGCAGACCTGTCCCAGGCAGGCATGGGCATTATTGAGGAAATCCGGGAAGCCGGCTATACGGTGACTAATATTACCACCAGCAGGGCAAAATAAAATGATTGGCAATGTTGAGTTTAAAGTCGGTGACGTGGTGCGGATGAAAAAGCCGCATCCCTGCGGTTCTTCTAATTGGGAGATTACCCGCACGGGCATGGATTTCGGGATTCGCTGCTGCGGCTGCGGGCATCATGTGATGATACCCCGGACCAAGTTCGTGAAGGCGGTGCGGGAAGTACTGCCGAAAGAGGAAAAATAACTATTTAATAACAGGGCAGGCGTTTCAATAAGAGGCGCCTGCTTTTTTGTATGCGCAATGGGTTTTAAAGAGCGCGGGTCAAAAAGCTATTTACCTTATCACCAAAGTTGAGTATAATTAGGACATAATTGCAAGACGAGGTAAATTATGCCAATTGAAATGTTACAAGCCCTCCTGATTCCCTTTATGGGGACTGTGCTGGGGGCAGGCTGTGTGTTTTTTATTCGCGGTAACCTGCACTGGAAGGTAGAGCGCGCTTTCACGGGATTTGCTGCCGGGGTCATGGTGGCAGCTTCCATCTGGAGCCTGATTATTCCGGCTATGGAACAGTCAAAAGCCATGGACAGGCTGGCTTTTCTGCCGGCGCTTGTCGGGTTTTGGTTCGGCGTGCTGTTTATCTTGCTGCTGGATCACATCATCCCCCATCTGCACAGGGAGAGCAAAGAGTCCGAAGGCATGTCCAGCTCCCTGTCCCGGACGGTGAAGCTGGTATTGGCAGTGACGCTGCATAATATCCCGGAAGGAATGGCGGTAGGCGTTGTGTATGCGGGCCTGCTGTCCCAGATGGTCAGCGGCATCACCCAGACCGGCGCGCTGGCGCTGGCTCTGGGCATTGCGATCCAGAATTTTCCGGAGGGCGCTATTATTTCCCTGCCTTTGCGGGCAGAAGGGGTAAGCAACGGAAAAGCATTTCTGTATGGAAGCCTTTCCGGTATCGTGGAACCCATCGGTACATTCCTGACGATTATGGCGGTAAGCTACGTAGTTCCGTTCCTTCCGTATTTCCAGGGATTTGCTGCAGGTACCATGCTGTACGTGGTAGTCGAAGAGCTGATTCCGGAAATGAGCCAGGGGCAGCACTCGGATATCGGAGCCATAGCGTTTGCCATGGGATTTTCCCTGATGATGGTGCTTGACGTGGCGTTGGGATAACAATAATTTTATTAAAAAACAGTGACGGGAACCGGTTTGCAAAACCGCTCCCGTCACTTATTTTTTGCTAACTTACTTTTCTTATGTTATAATAATATGTCATTTATAAATAAGAAAAATAATCGAAATACTTGTAGCACAATAACATAATGTGATATGTGATAAAGGAGAGAAAACTGTGAGCACGAATCTGGATGTAGGTATCGTTGGGCTCCCCAACGTAGGTAAAAGCACGTTATTTAACGCCATCACCAAAGCCGGGGCGGAGGCGGCCAATTATCCGTTCTGCACCATTGAGCCCAATGAAGGGGTAGTGGCGGTACCGGATGAACGGCTGGACGTGCTGGCTAAAATGTTCAATTCCCGGAAAATCACGCCGGCCATCATGCACTTTGTGGATATTGCGGGGCTGGTGAAGGGCGCGTCCAAAGGCGAAGGTCTGGGTAACCAGTTCCTGAGCCATATCCGTAACACGGACGCCATCGCTGAAGTGGTGCGCTGCTTTGAGGATGAAAATGTGACCCATGTTGAAGGCAGTGTGGACCCGGTGCGGGACATCCAGATTATTGATACTGAATTATGCCTGGCGGATATTGATACCATCAACAACCGGATGAAAAAAGTAGAAAAGCTGTTAAAAGCCCACGATAAAAAGGCAGCGGCGGAACAGGCGTTGCTGGAACGCGTCGCCAAAGGGCTGGAGGATATCGTTCCGGCCCGCCGGATGGAGTTCACCGAAGAGGAAGAGGCAGCTCTTTACGACCTGCATCTGCTGACAAGGAAACCCATCATTTATGTCTGCAACGTGGCGGAAGAAGAAGCGGCGGACGCCAGCGGCAATCCCCATGTGAAAGCGGTGCAGGAGTTCGCTGCCCAGGAGCATGCAGAAGTGGTGGTGATTTCTGCCAAAGTGGAAGCGGAAATCGCGGAACTGCCGGAAGAAGAAGCAAAAGAATATCTGGAAATGGAAGGGCTGACGGAAGCGGGCCTGAACCGTCTTATTAAGGCGGGCTTCAAACTGCTGGGTCTGCAGACCTATCTGACCGCCGGTGAAATCGAAAGCCGGGCCTGGACCATTAACATCGGCACGAAAGCGCCCCAGGCTGCGGGCAAGATCCACACGGATTTTGAAAAAGGCTTTATCAAGGCGGAAATCGTTTCCTACGACGACCTGGTAAAATGCGGCAGCAAGGTGGCGGCCCGGGAAAAAGGACTGGTTCGTCTGGAAGGCAAAGACTACGTCATGCAGGACGGGGACGTTGTGGAATTCCGTTTCAACGTGTAAGAAGCAGTTCCCGGGGATTGCGGATTAAATTTGATTTTGCGACAACAATTCATTCAGCCGTTGGCTTTCAAGGAAGAAGACCATGTTTGACACACACAATCACTGTGAGTTTTCCTGCGATTCGAAAATGACACTGCAGCAGGCGGCGGACACCGCTGCAAAGCTGGGCATCGGAATCATCCTGACGGAGCACTGGGATTATGAATATCCCACCAATCCGGAGCAGTTCCTGTTCGACCGGGACGCGTATTTTAAAAAGAACCTGCCCCTGCGCAGCGGCAACGTGCTGCTGGGTATCGAAGTGGGGATGCAGCCGCATCTGGCGGAAAAAGAAAACAAAGTCCCGGAAGGTTATCCCTTTGACTTTGTAATCGGTTCCATTCATATGATGAACCGTCTGGATCTGTACGAGGTGACAACGTATAAAGGCCTGTCCAAAGAAGAAACCATGCACGACTTCCTCCGGGACAGCATTCTTTGCGCGGAAAGCCACAACAACTTTGATTCCTTCGGGCACATTGATTACATCTGTCGGTACTGGCCCTATGCGGACAAGGAATTCCACATGGAAGAAAACCAACAGGAGTGGGACAGGCTGTTCAAGATTTTAATTGAAAAGAATAAGCCCATTGAAATCAACACCCGTCGGCTGGAGGCTGAGGCGGCAGTTAAAGCGTTGCTGCCGTTATACAAACGGTATAAAGAACTGGGCGGCAAATACTGCACACTGGGCAGCGACGCTCATTACACGGAACATGTGGGCCGGCGTCTGGATGTGGCGGCAGCCATGGCAAAAGAAGCGGAGCTGCAGCCGGTGTATTTCAAAGAGAGAAAAATGATTTCAGACAGGTAGTTTTATGCAAAAGAGCATGACTTCGGGGAATTCCCTGAAACTGTTGCTGACCTTTATGGTGCCGCTGATCATCGGTAACATATTTCAGCAGATGTACAGCATATCGGACATTATTATCGTGGGTCGTACCATCGGTGTCAACGCACTGGCCGCTGTCGGCGCGGCGGCTCCGATTTTTATGCTGCTGGTGATGATCACCATGGGCATGTCCAACGGCCTGACCGTCATAACGGGGCAGTTTTTTGGCGCCGGTGATTTTGATAACATGCGACGCAGCGTAGCCATGAGTTTGCGGCTCAGCATCATTTCTGTCATTATCCTGGCGGTGGGGATGTTTATCGTCATCGATCCGCTGCTGGCTTTGATGAACCTGCCGGAAATTTTGTACGAGGACACCCGGAGTTATATCCTCATCGTGGCGGAAGGACTGTGGGCCATGATGGCCTACAACTTCTTTTCGGCCGTGCTGCGGGCCCTGGGGGACAGCAAGACGCCGGTGGCCTTTCTGATTTTTGCCACCATTATCAATGTAGGACTGGCGCTTCTGTTTATTTTGAAATTCGGTCTGGGCGTGCCGGGCTCTGCCTATGCGCTGGTCATGGCCCAGGGCATTTCGGCTTTCCTGTGCGTCATTTATATGTGGAAGCATTTTCCCGTGTTGCGTTTGCAGAAGAGCGACTGGAAATGGGATAAGCAGTTTGCACTGGCCCATCTGAAGATTGGCCTGCCCATGGCCGGACAGTTTTCTATTCTCGGCGTCGGCATTTTATTGATCCAGTCCATCACCAATTCTTTCGGCCCTAATACCATTGCGGGCTTTACGGCGGCCATCCGGGTGGAGCAGCTGGCCCTGCAGCCCATGGCTTCTTTCGGTATCGCCATGGCGGCCTTCAGCGCTCAGAACTACGGGGCCAAACAGTTCCAGCGCATCCGGGACGCAGTAAAAAAGTGCTCCCTGATTGCCATGGCTTTTGCTTTTTGTGCAGGCATCCTGATTTTCTTTTTCAGTGAAAGCATCATCGGCATCTTTATCGAAGAGGGGAATCCGAAGGTCATCGAAGATGCGTTACTGTATCTGAACTGCTCTGTGCCGTTTTACTTTTTCCTGAGCCAGATGTTTATTTACCGCAGCGCAGTGCAGGGTATGGGCGTGGGCATGGTGCCTCTGGCTTCTTCCCTGATCGAACTGAGCATGCGGACCGGTGTGGCCAAGTTCCTGGCCACGGACTGGGGGTACCGGGGCGTGTGTTATGCCAGCCCGGTAGCCTGGGTGGCAGGTTCTATCTTCCTCTTTTTTGCCTACCGGTATTTTATCAGCCTGTTTGAACGGCTGAACCGGTAAAAACGTGAGTGGCAGGATCAGGCAAAGAGGATTGTTTTACTGCAACATCAGCGGGGGATAAATACGCAACCTTCAATAACTGATAAGCTTTGTAAAGCCGCTTTTGTTCAGGATGTTACAGATTTTAGAATTTATAGTATTTTTATTCTTAAAATCTTCAAATTTAATATTAAACAATTTGACAAAAATATTGTTCTTTCATATAATACTTTTAACGTAATTTTAAAATTAGTACATCTGATGAAGGGAAAGAGTAGTCTGTTGCGGCAGGTCCCAGAGAACCGGTGGTTGGTGAAAACCGGTGACGGCGGGCAGAGGAAAATCCTCCCTGAAGACCGGCGCTGAATCAGCATTAAGCGCCTGCGTTATTTCCACGTTACAGGAAACGCGTATGTTGGTACGTAGTAAAGAGCTCGTTTATTTACGGGAATCAGGGTGGTACCGCGGATTATTTCCGTCCCTCAGCTTATGTGGGACGGTTTTTTTATACGGTAATCGGCTTCCGTTTTAGTAAATCGAAAGAAGCGCAGAAGAATGATTCGCGCTTGCTCGTGCGGTTGTTTACCGTAAAACTGCTGAAAGAAATTTTCAGGTATACAGGGGGAAATCAAAATGATGAAGCAGCATTTGGCGATTCTGTGCGACAACAAACCGGGCGTTCTGACCCATGTGGCCGGTCTGATCAGTCGGAGAGCCATCAACATTGAGTACATCAACGCCGGCTATACGGAAGAACCGGATGTGACCCGTATCAACATCGTCGTGTCCGTGGAAGACCAAAGAGCCCTGAATCAGGCGATTCTGCAGCTGGCCCGGCTGATTGATGTAATCAAGGTTGTGAATCTGGATGAGGCTCCGTTCATCAGTTCCGAGCTGGCCATGATCAAGGTTAAAGTGAACTCCACGCAGGAATTGTCGGATATTGCCAACCTGGCGGACCTGTTCCACGCCAAAATCGTGGACGTCAATCCGGGAGCCGTTGTCATGCGCGTCACCGGCAGGGAAGACCATATCGAGGCACTGCTGCAGATGCTGAAGGATTATGAAATTATTGAAATGGCCCGGACCGGGCAGATTTCCCTGTCTCGCGGCTCCAACGCAGTAAAAAAGATGTAAGGATCCGGTAAGGATATTTTGATTCCGGGCAAACGTCCGGGGTGTAAAATATAAGGAAACGCCGGGAGAACCGTTTGCATGATGCCATCTGCAAAAGCGCAGGCAGCCGCGCAAACAAAGCTAACCGGCAATTCCGTAAAGTCGTTTTCGTTGTATCATTTTAATATTTTTTATTTAAAAAGGAGAGATTTATCATGGCAAAAGTGTATTACGATCAGGACGTAAACTGGGACGTCATCAAAGGCAAAAAGGTTGCTATCGTCGGTTATGGCAGCCAGGGTCATGCGCATGCGCTGAACCTGCGTGACAGCGGACTGGAAGTTGCGGTTGGCCTGTACAAAGGTTCCAAATCCGCAGCTAAAGCAGAAGCAGCAGGCTTAAAGGTTATGACTGTTGGCGAAGCAGTTAAATGGGCGGACATCACCATGATTCTGATTCCGGACGAAAAGCAGGCTGACGTTTATAAGAACGAAATCGCTCCCAACCTGAAACCCGGCAGCGCGCTGGCTTTTGCCCATGGCTTCAATATTCATTTCAAACAGATCATTCCCGCTGCTGACATCGATGTATTCATGGTTGCCCCGAAGGGTCCCGGCCATCTGGTTCGCCGCGTATTTACGGAAGGCTCCGGCGTTCCCAACGTGTTCGCGGTTTATCAGGATGCAAGCGGCAAATGCTTTGACCTGGCGCTGGCTTATGCCCGCGGCATCGGCGGCACCCGTGCCGGCGTTATCGAGACCACCTTCAAGGAAGAAACCGAAACTGACCTGTTCGGTGAACAGTGCGTACTTTGCGGCGGCGTAACTGCTCTGATGGAATCCGGTTTCAATACGCTGGTTGAAGCAGGCTATCAGCCGGAAATCGCATACTTTGAATGCTTCCATGAAATGAAACTGATCGTTGACCTGATGTATGAAGGCGGCATGGCCAAAATGCGTCATTCCATCAGCGACACGGCGGAATACGGCGACTACCATACCGGCAAAAAGATTGTTACCGATGACACCCGCGCTGCTATGAAGAAAGCGCTGAAAGAAATCCAGGACGGCACCTTTGCCAAAGACTGGCTGCTGGAAAACCGTTCCGCAGGCCGCGCTCATTTCCTAGCTGAACGCCGTATCCATGCGGAAACCCAGCTGGAAGAAGTTGGCAAAAAACTGCGCAGCATGATGAGCTGGCTGCAGGCTCCCAAAGCAGCAGCTCCGGCTCCGGCCAAAAAGGCTCCTGCGAAAAAAGCTCCGGCAAAGAAAGCCCCGGCCAAAAAAGCTGCTGTCAAAAAAGCTCCTGTTAAAAAATAAAAACGGAAAAAACATGATTGAGGTAAAACTGAAAAAGTTTGGCCTCAATGAAACTGATGACCTGCACTAAACAATAGAATCCGCTGCCGGAGCGTGTCTCCGGCAGTGCAACTCTGATAGAATGAGAAGGTAAAGCCCGATGAAACTGAATGGTGCGCAAGTTGTAATTGAAAGCTTAAGAAAAGAAAAGGTGGATGTGGTATTCGGCTATCCCGGCGGCGTAATCCTGCCTTTATATGATGAAATGTATAAGGCGGAATATCCCCGGCATATCCTGCCCGGACACGAGCAGGGCGCTGTGCATGCGGCAGACGGGTACGCCCGTGCCACCGGGCGTCCCGGCGTATGTTTCGCTACCTCCGGACCTGGTGTATGCAACATGGTTACAGGTATCGCAACAGCTTACATGGACTCCATCCCGTTAGTTGTTTTCAGCGCGCAGGTATCGACAAAAGCGATTGGCAGGGACTCTTTCCAGGAAGCGGATATCACCGGTATTACAACGCCGATTACAAAACATAATTACCTGGTCAAGAAGATTGATGATTTGCCACGTGTAATTAAAGAAGCTTTCCTGATTGCTACGACCGGGCGTCCCGGTCCGGTGCTCGTTGATATCGCGACCGACGTCTTCCGCGCGGAAATTGATTTTGTGTATCCTGAAGAAGTTCACCTGCGGGGCTACAAAGCAGATTTTACCGGGGATGAAAACGCTATTGACAGGGCAGTAGCCGCTTTTAAAGAAGCAAAAAAGCCGATCCTTATGACCGGCGGCGGCATTATTTCTTCCAATACGGCTGACTTTATCCGCAAGATCGTGGAAGCCACCGGCGTGCCGGTTGTAACGACGCTCATGGGCAAGGGCGCAGTTTCTGATTTTTACGATGCGCACCTTGGCATGGTGGGTATGCATGGCTCCTATACTTCCAACATGTCCATAACCAAGTGCGACCTGATTCTGGCCATCGGCGCCCGGTTCAGCGACCGTGTTACCGGCGATGTTGCCAAGTTTGCCAAATACGCTACTGTCATCCAGTTTGAAGTGGACAGTGTGGAAATCGACAAGATCGTTCATGCGGACATTCCTGTCATCGGCGATTTGCGCTGGTCTATGCCAATCTTTGCGAATAAAGTGCTGGAAAGCGCTGCGGAGCTGAAAGAACAATTTGCTCCCTGGCGTGAAGAGTTGCTGAAGGTTAAGGCAAAACATCCTTTTGTTTCCCGCAAGCTGAAGGGAAAAATCACGCCCGAACGGTTATATAAAACCATACTGAAACACGCGGACAAAGACGCCATCGTAGTGACTGACGTAGGACAGCACCAGATGTGGACGGCCCAGTTCTACAATGTGGATATGCCGCGGCATTTCCTCTCCAGCGGCGGCCTGGGAACCATGGGCTTCGGTTTGCCCGCAGCCATGGGCGCGCAACTCGGCTGCCCGGAAAACCAGGTGATTTTGTTTACCGGCGACGGAAGCATCATGATGTGCTGCCAGGAATTTGCCACGCTGCACCGGTACGGTATTCCGGTCAAGGTATTTGTGCTCCACAATAATGTGCTGGGCATGGTGAACCAGTGGCAGCGCCTGTTCTTCGGCGGGCGGGAAAGCCAGTCCATCGTAAAAGACCTGGTGGATTTTCCGGCTATGGTGAAAGCCATGGGACTGGAAGGCATGAAAGTCACCGATCCTAAAAAGCTGAACAACGTCGTGAAAGCGGCTTTGAAGAGCGAACATTCCGTGCTGGTCGATGTGGCTATCCCCAACGATGAGAATGTGTTCCCCATGGTGCCCGGCGGCAAACATCTGGACCAGATGATCCTGCAGGATACGATAGACTGAGGATCAGTAAGCCATAAACCAGGTGGCGCGTGTCTTTTTGATATGGCGAACAGCATTGCCTGAAAATGCAAAGTATAGTAAAATTAAGTACCGGTGATCCGCTGACGATATCCATGGACTGCCGGTACTTTCGTATTTGGAAATTGTTGTTACAGTAAAATGCTGAGCAACCGGACCGGAAGTCCTTTTACCGGGTCGGTCCGGTTGTTTGGGAATGAGGGGTTGTGGCGTTATGGGATATCCTGATTTGAGAAGGCTGACGGTATGCCGGAATTTGTTGGAAGACGCAGTGATAAATAAACTGGTTGCCATCCGGTTAAAAGAGCAGGAAGAACCTGTTGGTGAACCGGATAGCGGGAAAACGGAAATACAGATTCTGCGCAGCGAACTGACAGCGTTGCTGGTAAAGAAAGCAGAAACGCTGGGGCTGTCCGGCAATATTTTATCTTCATATATGGTGCATTGCCTGGCAGAAGGCAGCAACACGGCAGCGGATATCATTGAAGCTACCGGTGCTTTCGGAAAAGGGCTGGTTCAGGCCATGTCCCAGGATATGCAGCTGCTGCTTCCGTTTCTTCTGGCAAAGAGTTCGGCCTTTAGCGGAGCAGCCTTTTTGGATGCATACGCGCCTGCTGAAGAAGCAGATCATAAGTTTGAAAACAATCTGCAGAATAAAATATTACAGGCAAAGACACCGGCCGGGGCGGCCAAAGCCCTGCTGGCGCATTACAAAAAATGGGGCAGCGGCATGCTGGCCCGTTACACCGCTTTCCGCATCGGCACAGGCGGAACCCTGATCGGCATTGCAGATTTTCCTGTTTTTAAATGGGATGACCTGTTAGGCTACGAAGATCAGAAATATAAACTGCTGACCAACACGCAGAATTTTATGGAAGGCAGGCCTGCCAATAATGTGCTGCTGACCGGCGCGCGGGGTACCGGCAAGTCAACCGGAGTGAAGGCTCTGGCAGCCATGTTTGCCGCCGACGGACTCCGGCTCATCCAGATCACCCGGGACCAGCTGGAACTGGTTTCGCCTGTGCTGGAGAAGCTGAATGATATCCGCAGTAAAAAATTCATCCTGTTTTTTGACGATCTTTCCTTTGACGAAGGGGAGTCCAGTTACAAATATTTGAAATCCGCCATTGACGGAAGCGTTACGGCCCAGCCTGATAACGTGCTGATTTATGCCACCTCAAACCGCCGTCATCTGCTGAAAGAGACCTGGAGCGACCGGAACGATGCGCTGGAAGCGGAAGTGTACCGGCAGGACAGCGCCAATGAAAGCATCTCGCTGTCTGACCGCTTCGGCCTGATCCTGCATTATTCCATGCCCAGCCAGGACGAATACCTGCAGATCATCGACCACGAACTCCGGAAAGCTGGTGTTCGCCTGTCACCGGAAGAATTACGGCTGGAGGGAATCCGCTGGGAAATGGAACATTCCGGGCGGAACGGGCGCATTGCCAATCAGTTTGTGAAATGGTATCTGGGGAATCTTGAAGAATAGAGTTTAATGTTTCACGTGAAACTTTTGATTTTCCGCAGAGTGTTTTTGTAAAAGCAGCCGGCTAAGCTAAAACTTTTTGGAGAAATACTATGGAAACGATCGCCTGTTTTGGAGATTCATTAATAGAAGGTTTTCCTTTTGCGCCGGAGAACAGCTGGATCGCGCAGGTACAAAAGAATACGGGAATCCGCATGCTGAACCACGGTATCTGCGGCGAGTGCTGTGACGATATCAAAGACCGACTGATCTGGCGTCCGCTGCCAGAAGATGTGAGCCATGTTCTTTTTGAAGGCGGCATGAACGACATCATCCAGGGCTGCCCTCTGACGTTTTCCATTGACCAGATTAAACTGGCGAAACAGTTTTGCGACGAACAGAACGCTGCGTTTTGCCTAGTGCTGCCCTGGCTGTGTGGCGCGGAGGAATTGAACCATCTGATTGAACGCCTGCGTGACGCAATGAAAAAAGAATTTGAAAACAAATGTTACCTGCTTGACTTTGAACCCATGTTTTTAACGAAGAAGCACCGTATGGATTGGTTCATCTGGGACGGCGTGCATCCGAAAGCGGAAACGTATGAAGCCTTGGGCAATTTTGCGTCACCGTTGCTGGAAAACTGGATAAAAGAAAAGTAGAAGGAAAAACAAAACAAACGCAAAACAATAATATAAACAGAAGTAAAAAGCAAATGGCATTCTCTCGTAGTACAGCGGGTATTATTTACGATAATTCAAAATTCCACTTGACGAATGGAATAAAAATGTGGATAATAATAAAGTACTATCGATTTGCCACTTTAGCTCAGCTGGCAGAGCATCTCATTCGTAATGAGAGGGTCGTAGGTTCAAATCCTATAAGTGGCTCCACAGTAAACAAGCGGTTTCCCGAAGTCGGGAGACCGCTTTTTTATTATGGCTTTAGCTTGGGAGCCGAATCCCTCAAGGGGATTTGGCTCAAAAACCACCTGCTACGCAGGTGGGATTAATGCTTAAGCAAAAGGGCAACATCCTTCTTGTATAATGATAGTGTTCAAGCCGTCACTAAAACAAGAAAGGATGTTGCCCTATGGCAAATAGTTTAGCACATACCAAGTGGGTATGCAAATATCACATTGTATTTACACCAAAATACAGAAGAAAAATCATTTATAACCAATTGCGTTTGGATATCAGAACGATTCTTAAAGATTTGTGCAAATGGAAAGG
>NZ_FONL01000025.1 GCF_900112895.1 Succiniclasticum ruminis DSM 9236
CAGCCGTAGATGTGAAGATTGGGGACGTAGCGAGCAAGTTGCAGCAGGATACGAATACGCAAAACATCGCGACGAACCGTGCGGATCTGGACGCAGGATGGGATGCGAAGGTAGGGAATAATACTATCAACGTGAACCCGTCGCACAATGACTTAACGTTTGCGGCAGCAGACGAACATGTAACGGTGACAGCGGACGGTCGGACGGTCAAGGTAGGGGTAACGGGTCTTGCCGATACGGAACTGAGCAACATAAGCGATGCAGGCAAGGCCGTGGTAACGAACATCGCCAGAGATGCCATTACGGTAGAAGGCGGCGGAGGAATTGATGTAGCGCAGAGCGCGGATAAGAGCACCTATACAGTAAAAGCCAACCTTTCAGATAACCTGACGTTGCGTGAAGGAAACATCGACCTGGCGAACGTAGTGAAGATTGGTAACGGTACGGATGTCCATACGGTAACGGTTGACGGGACCGTAGGCGAAGTGACGGGGCTGACCAATACCAACTGGAGCAAGAATGAGGTTTACAATGCCGGCCGTGCCGCAACGGAAGAACAACTGAAGGATTTGTACGAAGCGGCCAAGGGTGACGCGATTAGCAACGTGAAGCTGAAGTTCCAGGGTGAGACAGGCAATGCGATAGAACGTGGCAATAACGAGATCCTGCAGGTCGTAGGCGATGGAAGTAACATCACTACTCAGTCGGAATACGACAAGATTAAAGTAGAACTGGCCAAAAACCTGAAGGTGGACAGTGTCACCGCAGGCAGCACTGTCATCAGCAATGACGGTGTAACGGCTGCTAAAGTTACCGTAGGCGATACGGTAATCGAAGACGGGCAAATAAATGTTGGCAATACCGTTATCGAAGAGAACAAAATTACCATGGGCGATACCTTCATTACCAATAAATCCGTGACGACTCAATCCGTAACGGCAGATGAGGTCACCACAGGGGATACTACCATGAACAGCGACGGCCTTACCATTGCAGGGGGTCCGTCCGTCACCAAAGATGGTATCAGCGGAGGCGGCAAAAAGATTACGGGTGTAGCGGCCGGTACTGAAGGCACTGACGCTGTGAACCTGGAGCAGCTGAACGCGGCTACTGCCGGTTCCCGGACTGAAGTAAAGGATGGAACTAATATTGCTTCTGTTGAGAGAAGAATGGCGGCTGACGGCCATGCTATCTATACCGTCAACGCAGACGGTGCTTCCGTAAGCGCAGGTTCTGACGCACTCACTGTGACCGAAAGCGCAAAGGACGTCAATAACGTAACCGACTACAAGGTAGACCTGAGCGAAGCAACCAGGGCGACCCTGGATAAAGTGGAAAACGAAGGCCTTACCTTTGCTGGCGATACTGGAACCGGCAACAAGATCAAACTGGGCGACACCCTGAACATCAAAGGCGGCGCTGCAGGTAATCTCAGCGCTGAGAATATCGGTGTGGAAGGCGATGGCGATACCCTGAACGTCAAGCTGGCGAAGGATATCAACGACGTGGATACCCTACAGGTGAACAAGTCTGTGAAGGTGGGCAACACGACCATCGAAGACAACAGGATCGCCGTGGGCGGTACCGTCATTGCCAACGACGCTGTCACCACCAAATCAGTGACGGCGGATGAGGTGGTGGCAGGCGATACTGTCATCAACACCAGCGGTGTAACTGCTGATAAGTTCACGGCAGGGGATACTGCTATCAGCGGCGATGGCCTCACGGTGGCAGGCGGTCCATCCGTAACGAAGAAGGGCGTTGACGCCGGCGGCCAGAAGGTCACCAACGTAGCCCCCGGCGACGAGGACACGGACGCGGCCAATATGGGACAACTGCGTGAACTGGCGGAAAATGCCGGAACTGTCATCAACAACGTAAGCAATGAAGTGAACCGTCTGGATGACCGTATGAGGAAAGGCCTGGCCGGCGCGGCAGCTCTGGCGGCTCTGCATCCTATCGAGATGGACAGTAAGTTCGGCATGGGGTTGGGTTATGGTAATTACCGGAGCGCTAACGCCATGGCCATGGGCCTGTTCTACCGTCCGCAGGATAACCTGATGTTCAGTATCGGCGGCAGCATGGGCAACGGTGAAAATATGATGAACGCTGGTATCACTATTGCTCTTGATAAAGGATTCAATACCAGTAAAGCGCTGATGGCGAAGCGGTTGCAGACACAGGGCGAGGTACTGGAAGAACAGCGAAAAGCAAACGCAGAACAGGAAGCAAAGATCCAGGCTCTGGAAACGGAAAACGCGGCAATCAAAGAGCAGAACGAAAGATTGGAAGCCCGGCTGGCCGCGATTGAAGCGAAATTGGGGAAATAGCCTGAGAAGGAAATTGTGGTTTTCCAAAACTGCTTTGATTCAACGTTGTATTTAGGAACTGTTTGTGGTACCATAATATAGAGGTCACGGCCTTGCCCTGACCTCTTTTTGTAGTTTATTCAGGAAACCGATTTTCATGAAAGAACGCATACTGGAACGCCTGGCCGCGGTAAAGGAACTGAAGGTCGCGGCGGCGTTGTATAAAAAGAGAAAAGGCTGTGTGCTTTCAGGGCTGGACGGAACTGTCAAAGCCTTGTATTTGTGCGCCCTGATGCAGACTGTTAAAGCTAAGACGCTGGTGCTTCTGGTGTCCGGACGGGACGCAGTACGGGAATACCGGCAGACACTGGCTTACCTCTGTCCGGAACTGCCGATGCAGGAGTTTTACCCTACGAACCTGCCCCGGGTACAGGCGGACAGCCGGAACCTGGAGATTCAGGCGGGGAGGGCGGCAGCCTTACGCCTGATTGCCGGCGAAGAACCGGGCATAGTGTTCGTTACGGCAGAAGCGTTGCAACAGAAACTGGCCCGTCCTTCCGGGGTATCCAAAAACAGTCTGGAAATTGCCGTGGGCGCTATGCTGGAGCAGGATCAGTGTATTGAAACCTTGGTTGCCATAGGCTATGAACACACCGATGAAGTGGATACGATCGGCCAGTTTTCGGTGCGGGGCGGCATCATCGATGTGTTCCCCCTGAACAGTCAGAATCCGGCTCGTATCGAATGGTTTGATGCGGACATTGACGGTATTCGCTTTTATGATATGGAAACAAAGCGTTCGCTGGAAAACACGGAAACACTGCGAATCGTCCCCCTGCAGATGCAGACATCGGAAGAAGCTTTTGATGCGTATCTGAGGGACTACGGGGCTTCGGATACGCTTTTTGTGATGGATGAACCGGCGCAGATGAAAGAGGCGCTGGAGCGTTTGTACAAAGAAGGACAGTCCTATAAAGAAGAACTCTGGACACCGGATGAAATCTGGGATATGGAAGAAAAGCAGCCTGCTGTTACAGTTTCCGCATTGGATACCAGTTACTTTGCCGGTTTTACGCATATGCAGGTACCGGTACGCAGGGTCACGTCCTATAACCGCAGCATCGACCGGCTGATTGAAGACTTGCAGAACCTTCTTGCGGAAGGCAGCCAGCCTTATATTATGATGAGCACCGTGCTGAAGGCCCGGGGTATTACGGAGAGCCTGCTGCAAAGGGGAATCCCATCCGTCTGTCTGGCTGACGGAGCGGAAGACTCTGAAAAGGTGAACGTGGGCTTTGGAGAACTGTTCAATGGCTTCCGGTTCTGGAATGAAAACTGGCTGCTGCTGACAGAAAACGATATTTACGGACTGCAGCGGCGCCGCCGTTTCAAGTCAAAGCATAAAGGTGCGAAACTGCAATATTTTACCGATATTAAAGGCGGCGATTATGTAGTGCATGATGTGCACGGTATCGGCCGCTATATAGGCGTGGAAACCATGCTGGTGGACGGTATGCACCGGGACTATCTGCTGCTGCAGTATGCAGGCAGCGACCGTTTGTTTGTACCGGTAGACCAGGTAGGTATGTTGCACAAATATGTGGGCAGCGAGGGCATCACGCCCAAACTGTCCAAAATGGGCGGTGCCGACTGGAAGCGCATGAAGACCAAAGCTTCCACGGCCATAACCCAGCTGGCGGAGGAACTGATCCGTCTCTATGCCCTGCGGAAGATTACCAACGGCTATGCCTATGGACCGGACTCTGATCTGCAACGCGAGTTTGAGGAACGCTTCCCCTTTGAAGAAACGCCGGACCAGCTGAAAGCCATTGCCGAAATCAAAGCGGATATGGAAAAACCCATACCCATGGACCGACTGCTGTGCGGGGATGTGGGCTACGGAAAGACGGAAGTGGCCTTGAGGGCCGCCTTTAAGGCGGTGATGGACGGAAAACAGACGGCTTTGCTTGTTCCCACCACGGTACTGGCACAGCAGCATCTGCTCACCTGCCGGGAACGGCTGGAACCCTTTGGGGTGCGGATCGCAATGGTCAGCCGGTTTGTTTCCAATAAGGAAATTAAGCAGACGCTAAAAAGGTTGGAACAGGGTGACATTGACATTGTAATCGGTACTCACCGGCTGTTGCAGGCTGATGTAATGTTCCATGATTTGGGGCTTCTGATCATTGACGAAGAACAGCGCTTCGGTGTGGCCCAGAAGGAAAAAATCAAACAGTGGAAACAGGGAATCGACGTGCTTGCATTATCTGCTACACCTATACCCCGCACGCTGCATATGGCCCTGGTCAGCAGCCGGGATATGAGCCTCATTGAGTCCCCGCCGGAAGACCGCCTGCCGGTGGAAACGTACGTGGCGGAATATGACGAGGGCATGATTAAGGAAGCTCTGGAGCGGGAACTGCGCCGGGGCGGCCGGATCTATTACATTCATAACCGTGTCAGCGGGTTGCCGCTGATTGCGGAACGGCTGCAACGGCTGGTGCCGGGCATCAATGTGCGTATTGGTCACGGACAGATGAGTGAAGACCGGCTGGAAGACGCCATGATGTCCTTCTACGAAGGCAGTTGCGATGTACTGTTGTGTACTACGATTGTAGAAAACGGGCTGGACGTGCCGCTGGCCAATACGATCATCGTGGACGGGGCGGAGAATTTCGGCCTCTCCCAGCTATACCAGATGCGGGGGCGGGTAGGCCGTTCCTCCCGTCTGGCCTATGCGTATTTTCTGTATCGAAAGAATAAGTCTCTCAGCGAGGTGGCGGCCAAACGGCTGCAGGCCATTCGCGATTTTACAGAGCTGGGGGCAGGCTTTAAGATAGCCATGCGGGATCTGGAAATACGGGGCGCCGGCAACCTGCTGGGACCCCAGCAGCACGGCTATATTGCAGGAATCGGGTTTGCCGCCTATTGTGACCTGCTGGAACAAACTATCAAACGGCTCCAGAACGGCTCCCTGAATGTGGAACGGGAACCGGACCCGATTCTGGAGATTCCGCTGAATGCTTATATTCCGGATTTTTATATTGCCAATCCCCGGTACAAGCTGGAATTGTACCGCCGTTTTGTGGATTTGGCCTGGGGTGAGGAAGAGGATTTGATGGATGAGATCATTGACCGTTTCGGAACCCCGCCGGAAGAAGTGGAACTGCTGTGGCGTCTGGCCAAAGTCCGCGCTGTATGCCGTAAGATGAAAATCCGCCGGATTAATGTGCGGGCGGGGATGATCCGCATCACCTTTGCGGAGCATCCTGAAGTGAACGGGGATGCGCTGGTGAGGATGGCGGAAAAGAACAGACGGTATATGAAGCTGGAACCAGGAAGGGAAATGGCGCTTCTGTTCCGGACGTCTTCTCTGGAAATCGAACCGCTGGAGTGGCTTGAAAATAATTTGATGAAATTGATCAAATGAGACTGTGATGGGAGTCGTAAAGATGGGTAAGGACAGATTTCTGAAAGGGGCCCTGATCTTAACCGTGGCAGGATTAATGGTTAAAGTCATCGGCTCGGTGAACCGTATCCTGCTGTCCCGCTTATTGGGGGGCGAAGGTATCGGTTTATATCAGATGGCTTATCCCATTTACCTGCTCATGCTTTCCGTCTGCTCGGCCGGTGTGCCAGTAGCAGTCTCCATCATTGTGGCGGAAAAAGTTGCCAAAGACGATTATGTCCAGGCACACAGGATTTTTAAGGTTACGTTAGGACTGATGGCAGTATTTGGTCTGCTTTTTGCCCTGACATTGTACGGACTGGCCGGTTTTCTAGTGAGCAGTGGGTGGATCCGGGACAGCCGGGCTTATTATGCGCTGGTGGTATTGACGCCGGCTGTATTTTTTTCCAGTATCCTGGCCAGCTTCCGGGGCTATTTCCAGGGTTACCAGATGATGACCCCTCCGGCAGTGTCCCAGATTCTGGAACAGCTTGTGCGTGTGTTGGTCATGATCGGCCTGGCTTATTTCCTGCTTCCCCGGGGGCTGGAATTCGCTGCGGCCGGCGCAGCTTTCGGAGCGGTGCCCGGCGGGTTGATGGGACTGCTTGTACTCACCTGGTTTTACCGGAAAGCGCGAAAGGACTGGAAACGGAGAATTAAAGAGCAGGCGGCAACGGTTGAGGAAAGCGTGGGTTCTATCGCCCGACGTCTGATATTGCTGGCCATTCCCGTTTCCTGCGCCAACCTGCTGATACCGGTTACCAGCAGCATAGACATGCTTCTGGTACCGAACGGACTGGGGCGGGCCGGTTTTGGGGTAGAAGCGGCCACTACACTGTTCGGTTATCTAACCGGTATGGCCCAACCCCTGATGATGATGGCTACCATACCTACAATGTCGCTGGCGGCAAGTCTTGTACCTGCGGTTTCGGAAGCCTGTACTTTGCACCGTCCGGATGAAATATTACGCAAGACATCTTCTGCTTTTAAAATCTGTATGCTTGTGGTTGTTCCGGCTTCTGTGGGAATGTGGACTCTGGCAGGACCCATATCCGGCACGTTGTACGGTACGATGAAGGCTGCGCCGGTCATTGCTCATCTGGCACCGTCCATTGCTTTCCTGGGAGTATTCCAGGTTACTACCGGAGCCTTACAGGGATTCGGAAAAACGCTGATACCCATGTGGAATATGTTGTTTGGCGCGGTAGTGAAAGCGATTGCTGTGTGGCAGCTTACTTCCTTGCCAGCGTTTCATGTTTTAGGCGCGGCCTGGGCTTCCAATCTTAATTTTGCCCTGGTGGCGGCAATCAATATTCTTTTCCTGTATCGGAGCGGCATCCCGTTTCCACTTTGGGACAGCCTGAAAATTCTGCTGGCCTCCCTGTGTATGGGCATGGCCGGAAGAGCAGTGGCATTGTTTTTTATGGATAAGAGCGGAGTTTTGGCTGCGTTGGTCAGCGGCATGACTGTATCAGGCCTTGTCTATGTGGCTGCGGTGATACTGTCCGGCTGCCTGACCAGGGAAGAAGCAGCACGGCTGCCGGTTCTTGGAAAATATCTGCGGAAGTTTTGGCATTAATCAGTGTTTCCCCAACGGAATGGAGGGCATACGTATGGAATCGAAAAACAAAACAGGTCTTGAGGATTGCAAAATGAAAGGAACGTTGACCATTGTCGGTCTGGGGCCGGGAGCAGCAGGTCATCTTTCCCTGGAAACGTTAAAACTTCTGGAGGAACGGTTTGTGATTTTAAGGACAGAGGTTCACCCTACTGTGGCGGAACTGAAACGCAGGGGCATCTCTTTCATTTCCTGTGATGCCTGGTATGAAAAGGAAGCAACTTTTGAAGAAGTGTATGATAAAATCTCCTCTTTCGTTATAGAACAGGCCAAGAATAAAGAAGTGGTCTACGCGGTACCCGGCAGCCCGCTGGTAGCGGAGCGGACGGTGACATTGCTGAGGGAAAAGGCGAAAAGGAACAATATCCCTCTAACCATTAAACCGGCTATGAGTTTTCTGGATCTGGCTTATGTTGATTTGGGAATCGACCCTATTGACGGGTTGCGGATCATTGACGCACAGGATTTTTCTGCTCTGGCGGATGCAGGACAGTACCCTTTGATGGTAACCCAGGTTTATAACCAGATGGTGGCTTCGGATATGAAGCTGACCCTGATGGATATCCTGCCGGATGAGACTGAAGTGTATTTCCTCCGCAATCTGGGACTGGAAGATGAAGAGTGCCGTAAGATACCGCTCTTTGAAATGGACAGGCAGCCTGTCATCGACCATCTGACCAGCGTGTTTATTCCCCGCCAGCCTGAGGAGGCTCTGCAGACGATGCTGCAAAGCGCGGAAGATGACAGTGACACAGGCGGGTATTGGGAACGTTTCCCGTTGCTGCAACACAAAACACAGTTTGACGTTCGCCCCCTGGCGGATGTGATGCAGGTACTGCGTGAACCTGGCGGATGCCCCTGGGACCGGGAGCAGGATTTTGATACGATTCGTGCCAACCTGATTGAAGAGTGTTATGAATTCCTGGAAGCGGTGGACGATAAAGATACCCACGGCATGGTGGAAGAACTGGGCGATATCCTGATGCAGGTGGTATTCCATGCCCGTATGGCAGAGGAAAAAGGAATGTTTACCCTGCAGGATGTCATCGATGGCGTGACGGATAAACTGATTGAACGGCATCCACATGTGTTCGGGACAGTCAAGGTAGCAAACAGCGACGAAGTGCTTACTAACTGGGAGGCCATCAAACTGCAGGAAAAACCGGAACGGGAACGGGTGTTGGATGGTATTTATAAAGGCTTGCCTTCTTTGCTGCGTGCTCATAAGATACAAAAACGGGTTGCCAAGGTAGGATTTGACTGGACGGAAACCGAAGAAGTAAAGAAAAAAGTGCTGGAAGAATGGAAAGAGTTTAACGACGCGGCGACCTTGCAGGATCAGAAAGCGATGGAGTGGGAACTGGGGGACCTGTACTTTTCTCTGGTAAATTTTGCCCGCCACCTGGGACTTGAAAGCGAAACAGCATTGAACCGCTGCAACAACCGGTTCGTCGTGCGCTTTGAACATGTGGAGGACCGCGTGAAAGAATCAGGGAAACCCTGGAGTGAATATTCCCTGGAGGAACTGGACCGGTTCTGGGATGAAGCAAAAGAAAACGAAGTACCGGCTGATTAAGTTTGTAATACATATAGAAGGCAGACATTGCCTGTCCTCTGGTTTTTTGTTATACTGAATTATAATGGTTTTTCTGTGAAGGGAGTGAACGTCATGGCAACTCGCGACAACGAAAAGAAAAGCCGCATAGCCAGGGATTTCCGCCGGGTCCTGATCGTTCTCGTCATCATATTTGTGGCAATCTTAGGCCGGCAGGAGTATAAGATTTATCAGATACAGAAAGAAACGGAAGCTACCCAGAAACGGGTGGAAGAACTGCAGAAGCTGCAGGCGGATCTGGAAGCGGAGCGGAAGCGTTTATATGATCCCAAATATATTGAAAAGCTGGCGCGCGAAGATCATAACTATGTAAAAAAAGATGAAGTTCCGATTTTTATAGTTAAAGATAAGCAGGAAGATAAAAAGGACACGGGTGACGGCAAAGGCAATAATGAACAGCCTGGGAAAAAAGAAAGTGCTGAAAAAAAGACTGTTAATTAGCATTTTTATTGACACTGTTTATTTTATGGTGGTAAAATTATACTGCCTTATTTTTTGAGCAGGAGGAATTTTTGTTTTATGGCGATTGAAATTGGAGCTGTCGTAGAAGGCGAAGTTACCGGCATTACGAATTTTGGCGCGTTTCTTCAGCTTCCCGAGGGAAAAGTCGGACTGATTCATATTTCCGAGGTATCCAATGTTTATGTAAAGGATATTCATGACTTTTTAAAAGAGCATCAGAAGGTGAAAGCAAAGGTATTGTCGGTTGATGCCCGGGGTAAGATTGCGCTTTCTTTGAAACAGCTTGAAGAAAAACCGGAAACTCCTGCAAAACCTGTCAGACTTAAAGAGGCGCCTGTTGTGGAAAAGCGGGCTCCCCGCCAGACGGGCCCCTTGTCTTTTGAAGATAAATTATCCAAGTTTATGAAAGACAGCGACGACCGTCTGCTGGATCTGCGCAGAAATACGGAATCCAAGCGCGGAGGCCGCGGCTCGAGTCGTGATCGATAAAATCCAGGCACTCAGTAAGGGTGCCTGTTTTATTTTATGAATACAGTTGTTTAAGGATGTTTTGTGACACAAACTGACAGAAGACGGGTACGGAATGGTCATGAAGGAAACGGTGCTGGAGAAAGTGCCCCGCATTTTACGGGAAAAGCTGGATATTACAAAGAAATATGTAGCCGCAGTCAGCGGCGGTGCTGATTCCCTTGCGCTGGCAGATGCGTTGCAGCATTGCGGGTTCCGTTTTACCGTGTGTCATGTAGAGCATGGCATCCGGGCAGAGGAAAGCCTGGAAGACGCTGCTTATGTAGAAGAGTTTTGCAGGCAGAGAGGTATTGTTTTTTGCTGTAAACATGTTGACGCGCAGGAATTACAGAAAAGAGAAAAACTGTCGCTGGAAGACGCCGCCCGCCGGCTTCGTTACCGGGCGCTGTTTCAGTGTGTGGAGGAAACAGGAGCTGATTTCATTCTTACAGCGCATCAGAAGGACGATCAGGCAGAAACTTTTCTGTTGCGGCTGTTGCGCGGTTCAGGCACCCGGGGGCTGGGAGCCATACGGTTCCGGCAGGACATTGTTCTGCGCCCGTTACTTCCTCTTTCAGCGGCGGAGTTACGGAAGTATTGTACAGCCAGGGGAATCTTCTGGCGGGAAGATGCGACAAACGAAGATTTGTATTATGCCCGCAACCGGATCCGCAAAGTTTTGATTCCCTTCCTGGAAGAAGGGTTTTCTCCTTCGGTTACGGACATTTTATGCAGGACAGCAGAACATCTTCAGACTGACGAAACGTTTCTGGAAGAACTGGCTTTGACGGAGTTCTGGAAACGATGGAGAACCCCTGGCGAAAACCAAAACGGTGTTCTGCAGATAAGGAAGTGGGAGGAAGTTCCTGCGGCATTGCGGTTCAGGGTACTGCGGCTGTTCTGGCATCATTCGGGCGCCCGTGAAGAATTGTCGGGAATCAATCTGGATGATTTGGGAAATTTGATAAGTAATCATAGCAGTGGCAAAAAAATTTTGCTGCCGGGCAGTTGGCAAGCATTGTATTCTTATGATAAACTAATATTATTCTCTGAAGAGAATTTAAGGGGCTTGCGGAAAAACAACAATTGGAAATATGCAATTGATCTGGAACGGCTTCCCGGAGCACTGTCTGCTGACGGAACGGGGTTGTCAGAGGTTCATTTTCCGGATCATCGGATTGCGCAGTTGTCTATTGCAAAAGACCTGCCGGCCTACCGGTACCGGGAACAGATGGTTTATCCCCTTAGTCAGTTAAAAAGTATGGGTAACATATTGGAATTCCGGTACAGGCAGTCAGGGGACAGGATATTTCCGCTAAAAGGAACAGGGCATAAAACGCTGAAAAAGTATCTGATAGATTGCAGGATACCTGTGGAAGACAGGGACAGACTGGTAATTGCGGCAGTGGGAAATGAGGTCGTGTGGATTCCGGGCGTTGCCAATGCCCGGTGGGAAACAGGCTTGACCGGCTCAGAAGATCCGGCCCGGGAGCAGGGCTGGCTGTTAATAAATATTAAATAAGGATGGTGTTTGTTATGCATGAAGATATAAAATCGGTTCTGATTACGGAAGAGCAGATTAAAAAGAGAGTACAGGAGATGGGTGAACAGCTTTCCAAAGAGTATGCCGGAAAACGGGTGATCCTGATCTGCCTGCTGAAAGGCGCGGCGTTCTTTGCCTGTGACCTGAGCCGGGCTATGTCTATACCGGTACGGATGGAATTCATGGTGGCTTCTTCCTATGGAGACGGCACTACAACTTCCGGCAGCGTGGCTGTGCGTCTGGACGTAAAGGATGATATTGCGGGCATGCATGTTTTGCTGGTTGACGATATCATCGATACGGGGCTGACTTTTGCCAGGGTCAAGACGTTGCTGGAAACCAAAAAGCCGGCGTCCATCAAAACCGTTGCTATGTGCGATAAGGAAGACAGACGGCAGAACGGCCTGGAGGCGGATTATGTGGGCTTTACCATTCCGGATGAGTTTGTGGTGGGCTATGGTCTGGATTATGCGGGAGACTACCGCAACCTGCCATTTATTGGTGTGCTGAAGCCTTCAGTTTATGCCCGGGCTTAAGCGGTTTTCCGCTTTACCTGTTTGTGTTATTCGATAAAATTGGAAAGGAGGAAACGTTTTTGTTCAAGTTCTTTAAAAACGTTGCCTTTTATTTATTGATAGTGATTGCCGCAATCTGGGCAATGGATCATTATTCTGCTGGCAATACGGCGAAAACAGATATTTCTTACACAGCATTTATGAAGCATGTGCAGCAGGATGAGGTCCGCTCCGTCACAATCAGTGAAAATTCAATTACAGGGCTGTTAAAAGACGGCAAGACCTTTACGACGGTTGCGCCTAATGATTCCACACTTATTTCAACGCTGCGTTCCCGGGATGTGGAAATTAAGGCGGAACTGCCGCCCCAGACGCCCTGGTGGGCAACGCTGCTGAGCACGCTGCTTCCCATGGTACTGATCGTTGGACTGTGGTTTGTGCTGATGAACCAGAGCAGCGGCGGAAGCCGGATGATGAATTTCGGCAAGAGTAATGCCCGCCGTTATGACGAAAGCAAAAACAAGATTACGTTTAAAGATGTGGCCGGAGCAGATGAGGCCAAGCAGGAACTGCAGGAGGTCGTGGAATTTTTAAAGCATCCCCAGCGGTATAATGCGCTGGGCGCTAAAATTCCCAAAGGAGTACTGCTGTACGGACCGCCGGGTACCGGCAAGACGTTGCTTGCCCGGGCTGTGGCTGGCGAAGCCGGTGTGCCCTTCTTCACTATTTCCGGTTCGGACTTTGTGGAAATGTTTGTGGGCGTTGGCGCGTCCCGTGTACGTGATTTGTTTGATCAGGCAAAAAAAAATGCGCCCTGTATCGTTTTCATTGATGAAATTGATGCGGTAGGGCGGCAACGCGGCGCCGGTGTAGGCGGCGGCCACGATGAAAGAGAACAGACACTGAATCAGCTGCTGGTCGAGATGGACGGTTTCGGTATCAACGAAGGCATCATCATGATTGCAGCAACGAACCGCCCGGATATTCTGGATCATGCTTTGTTACGTCCCGGCCGTTTTGACCGGCAGATTGTAGTAGACCGTCCGGATATGAGGGGGCGGGAAGCGATTCTGAACGTGCATGCCAAAGGCAAGCCTATGGCTCCGGATGTTGACATGACTACCATTGCCAAGCAGACGACAGGTTTTACCGGGGCTGACCTTGCAAATCTGGTCAATGAGGCTGCGCTGCTGACAGCCCGACGCAATGTGCCCATGATTGACATGAAGGCTATGAATGAAGCGGCGGAGCGTGTTGTGATGGGACCGGAACGCCGCAGTCATCTCGTGAGTGAGCCGGAGAAAAAGCTGACGGCCTATCACGAAACCGGACATACCCTGATTGGACTGCTTCATAACGATGTGAGCGTAGTACATAAGGTGACGATCATACCCAGGGGCCGGGCAGGCGGCTACACCATGAGCCTCCCCAAAGAAGACAGGAATTACCAGACAAAGTCGGAAATGCTGGACGAATTGCAGATGCTGCTGGGCGGCCGGGTTGCGGAAGCCATTGTGCTGAAGGATATTTCCAGCGGGGCCAGCAGTGATTTGCAGCGGGCTACCGAGCTGGCCCGGAAAATGGTTTGCCAGTACGGCATGAGCGACCGTCTGGGTTCCATGACCTTCGGACATCCGGAAGAAGAAGTCTTTCTGGGCAGGGATATCGCAAGAGAAAAGTACAGCAATGAAGTGGCGGCTGTTATTGACGAAGAAGTCCGTCGTCTGATGGATGAGGCCTACAAAGGCGCTGAAAAGCTTTTGCAGGAGAATATGGATAAACTGGTGCTGATTGCGGAAACTCTTATGCAGAAAGAAACGCTGGATGGGAGACAGCTGCAGGAACTCATGAGCCAGGGATATCTGACAGAAGACGGACCGGCGTTGCAGGCAGTCGAGCAGCCTGTCGGCGAGTTGGGCTGATGTCCGGTTGCAAAACGTATCGACCGGCTTGCGTATAAAGTAATCAATATCTTGCTTAATCATTGAAAAATGCGGAGGCGTTGTTATGCGTGCCAAAATTCTGGGTTTGTTGCGTGAAAGGATGCCGGAACCGGTTTCAGGAGAGGAAATTTCCTCCAAGCTGGGGGTTTCCCGCACGGCTGTCTGGAAACATATCCAATCGTTAAAAAATACGGGCTATGATATTGAATCGGTGCCCAAGAAAGGCTACATTTTGCATAAAGCCCCGGATTTACTGAGCCCGGAGGAAATCGTTGCGCATCTGAAAACAAAATGGGTAGGACATCATATCCATTATTTAAAAGAAGTCAATTCCAGCAATGAAGTGGGAAAACGTCTGGCAGATCAGGGCTGCGCGGACGGTCTGGTCGTGGTGGCGGAAGAGCAGACCAGCGGTAAAGGACGCCTTTCCCGTGGCTGGTTTTCCCCTATGGGGTATGGGGTGTGGTGCAGCGTCATCTTACGTCCGCCGTTCATGCCTTCGGAAGCTTCCAAATGCACCCTGCTGGCAGCGGTAGCTGTCATCAAAGCTATCAATAAGTATAAAGGCGTCAATGCGAAAATCAAATGGCCTAATGATGTCCTGTTGGAAGGGAAAAAGATGGTAGGCATCCTGACGGAGATGAGCGCCGAATTTGGCAAGATTAACTATATCGTCATTGGCACGGGCATCAACACCAATGTACCCAGATCCATTATTCCCGATGAGCTGAAAGAACTGGCGATTTCCGTGGCGGATGTGGCGACGGAACCGATTGAGCGGGTGCAGATACTGGCTGATTACCTGAAAAATATAGAAGACCTGTATGAGACGGTCTTACGGGATGGTTTTGGGCCTGTGCTGGATGAATGGCGGAAGTATTCTGATACCATCGGGCAGGCGGTTAAAGTCATTGCCCCGGATAAGACCTATTTTGGGACGGCTGTGGATATTGATGAGGAAGGTCTGCTGGTGGTCAGAAAAGAGGATGGAACGATGGAAAAAGTTATTGCAGGCGATGTTTCCATCCGTCCGGCGAAGGCTAAAGGAAAACGGTATTCCTGACTTGTAATGTGACAGAGGTTCCCTTTGTTTAGAGTGTCGGCTGTATATACGTTATATGCATTTTTATAGCTGGTAAGGAGGCAACATATGTTACTGGTAATTGATGTAGGAAACACGAATACGGTGGCTGGTATTTATGACGGGAAAAAGCTGGTAGATAACTGGCGCTTTTCTTCAGACCGTTCCAAAACGGCTGATGAATTCGGCATGTTTATGAACAGTATGCTGAACTTTTCCGGATTGAAGAAGGAACAGGTAACGGACATTATTATTTCCAGCGTAGTTCCTCCGGTACTGGTTCCCCTGTGCCATATGTGTGAACGGTTTTTCAAAATTAAGCCATTGGTTGTTGGGCAGGGACTGAAGATAGGTCTGCAGTTGCGCTATGAGAATCCCAAGGAAATCGGCGCGGACCGGATTGTAAATGCGGTGGCAGCCTACGACAGATACGCCCATCTGAAACGGCCTATGATCATTATTGATTTTGGAACCGCTACGACATTCTGTGCTCTGCTGGCTACGGGCGAGTATCTGGGCGGTGCCATCTGCCCCGGTATCGGGATTTCTTCGGAGGCTCTTTTCCAGCGGACTGCGAAACTGCCGCGTATAGAGCTGATTCCGCCCAAAAAAGCAATCTGCGGCAATACGGTGGATGCCATGCGTTCCGGTATCATGTTCGGTTACTATGGACTGATCAAAGAAATTGTGGCCCGGATGAAAGAAGAACTGGGCGGTGACGCTTTGGTCATTGCTACCGGCGGCTTTGGCAATACGATGGCCCAGGGCACGGACTGTATTGACGAAGTAGACCAGATGCTTACCCTAGAAGGCCTGCGCCTTATTTTTGAAAAGAACAAAAAATAATTGGCAGAACCTATTGCGGACGGGGAGAGCGTCTTTCCGTCCGTGTTTTTATCTTACTAAAGGGTTTTGTAAATACTATGAGAATTGGAAACATAGAATTAGACACGCCGGTGGCTTTGGCGCCGATGGCAGGCATCAGCGATCTGCCGTACCGGGTCATCTGCCGGAGATTTGGCTGCGGGCTTACAGTATCGGAAATGGTCAGTGCCAAAGGGTTGTTATATAAAAATGAAAAAACATTTGCTATGCTGCAGATTGATGAAGCGGAACGTCCAACAGCCATCCAGCTTTTCGGCTCGGTTCCGGAAGAACTGGCGGAAGCGGCCAGAATCGTGGAAGCACAGGGGGCAGATATCATCGATTTTAACATGGGATGTCCTGTACCCAAGGTGGTTAATAACGGAGAAGGTTCCGCTTTAATGAAGACTCCGGAACTGGCAGGTAAAATTCTGGAAGCCATGGTCAGAGCGGTTAGGATTCCTGTAACGGTTAAGCTTCGCGCCGGCTGGGATGAAGAACACAGGAACGCCGTTGAAATAGCAAAGATTGCCGAGGCATCGGGCGTTGCGGCAGTGGCTGTCCATGGCAGGACCCGGAACCAGTTTTATATGGGGAAAGCGGACTGGGAAATCATCCGCCGGGTAAAAGCTGCGGTGCGGATTCCCGTGTTTGGTAACGGGGATATTTTTGCCATGGAGGACGGGCTTCGCATGTTTAAAGAAACAAACTGTGATGGTGTAATGCTGGCCAGAGGCGCCTACGGAAATCCCTGGCTGTTTACCCAATTACGTGCGGCTTTGGAAGGAAAAGATATTCCAGTAGTAATAGATGAAGAAAAACTGCGGCAGATTATACTGCATGCAACTGCTCTTGTGGATTTTAAAGGAGAGAAGGTTGCCATACGGGAGATGCGCAGCCACGCTTCCGCTTATATCAAAGGTCTTCCCCGTGCCTCCGAATATAGGGAAAATTTTCATAAACTTGGGACGTTGCGGGAAATGGTTGATTTGGTGAATTCTTACGGGACTTTTTTGCAAAGTAGCAGGTAAAATGCTTTCGGACAGTAATGCTGTTGAATAACTGTATGCGGCCGTGAATGTTTCTTAAAAATTATTGTAGTTTGATTGTTTTATTTACGGCAATGTGATACAATACACTTTCGGAAAAATATCTTTGCAGGTATGCTTGTTTATGGATTCAGAAGAACTACAGAAGTCTGGACAAAAGAAAAGCGTAATCAGTATCAGCATCGGCTCTTCCAAACGTGATGCCAAAGGCAGTCTTTTTTTAGGGGAGACAGAAGTCACGCTGGAACGAAAGGGTACGGACGGCGATATTAAAGAGGCAGCCCGGTTATTTCAGTTTTATGACGGAAAAGTCGATGCGATGGGATTAGGTGGAACGGACCTGTATCTGGTAGCCGGTAATCACCGGTATGTTTTCGCAGAATCTGAAAAGTTGGTAAAACACGTCAGATATACGCCGGTTTTGGATGGCAGCGGTCTGAAAAACACATTGGAACGTATGGCGGTCCGGTATCTGTCAGATAAGCAGATCGTTGATTTTACGGGGAAAAATGTATTGCTGGTCTGTGCAGTAGACCGCTTCGGTATGGCGGAAGCGTTGGCAGAACAGAATTGCAGGGTCTTGTTTGGTGATATTATTTACGGACTGGGGTGCAATATTCCCATAAGGAGTCTGGGGGCTTTGCGACGCTGGGCAGCGGTGCTTGTTCCTATTATTACCAGACTGCCGGTCAAGTGGATGTACCCCACAGGAAAAAAACAGGAATCCCACATAAGCAGACATCCCGAGTATTTTATAAACAGCGATATCATTGCAGGGGACTTTTTGTTTATCAAACGGTTTATGCCCTCCCGTCTTGAAGGGAAAACGGTAATTACGAATACAGTAACTGCAACAGACCGGCTGATGTTAAAAGATGCCGGTATTAAAACGTTGGTTACGACTACGCCATGTCTGCAGGGACGGAGTTTTGGCACGAATGTGCTGGAAGCAGCAATCGTAGCTGTTTCCGGGGGTAAGAAGGCACTACAACCGGAAGAATACGAAGCGTTCATTAAAAAACATGAGATTTTGCCGTCGGTAGAGCATTTTCAGTAAGGAGCAGGAAAGAATGGAGAAATTTGCGTTTGTGCTGCATCCTCTTTCATTAGAGGATATGCAGATGGTTTCGCCTTTTGTCAGGTATGTTCCTGATTTCCTGCTGGAATATATGTTGAAGAAGAAAAAACCGTTTGAAGTCTCGCATATCACCGGGGTTAAAAGTGCGTATGCAGAAGCGGAGGGATGGTTTGTCGGCTGCCCGCTGACAGCAAAGCAGATGATGGAACTGCCGGAAGAGTTTGTTATTGACCGGATTGTGGAAACGGGCAAGGTTGCGGAAGAACTGGGAGCAAAGATCCTTGGTCTGGGAGCCTTTACTTCTATTGTGGGTGATGCCGGTATAACAATAGCGGAACGTTTAAATATTGCGGTAACGTCCGGTAACAGTTATACGGTTGCGACAGCATTGGAAGGCACCCGGGAAGCGGCCCGTCTCATGGGGAAAGACCTGCGGAATGCTGAAGTAGCGATTATCGGGGCCAGCGGTTCGATTGGCTCAGCCTGCGCGCGTATCCTGTCCCGCGAGGTGCGACATATCAATCTTGTCGCCAGACGTATCGGTCCTTTGGAAGAACTGGCGCAGGAACTGAACGGGCACGACGTAGCAACGTTTTCGGTGAGTTCGGATGTAAAAAAAAGCCTGCATAAAGCAGATGTCGTTATTGCGGTTACCAGCGCAGTTGATTTTATTATAGATCCCTCTGATTTGAAATCCGGCGCCGTTGTATGTGATGTGGCCCGGCCACGCAATGTATCCCGGAATGTGTCCGCGCTCCGGAATGATGTACTGGTGATTGAAGGTGGCGTGATTCATGTCCCCGGAAACGTGGATTTCCGCTTTAACTTCGGCTTTCCGCCCCATACCTGTTTTGCCTGTATGGCGGAAACCATGATACTTGCCTTGGAAGGCAGGTATGAGAATTTTACACTGGGGAGAAACCTGGATCCGGCGCAGATTGATACGATATCCGAATTAGCTGCAAAACACGGTTTTACACTGGCGGGATTCCGCAACTTCGAACATGCGGTAACTCCGGAAATGATAGAAAAGATAAAGGGAAATGTGAAACGGTAAGGGAATTCCGGGTTGCTGAACCTGTTCAGCCGTAGAGGAAGAGCAAACGAATGAGTCCACAGTTTCTTTCTATTTGACAAGGGTAATATAAGAATTTATAATATTAACTAACCGTTTTTACGGTATCGGTGTGAGGCCGGTACTTTTAGTATGGTGTAACATTGGAGGAATGATCATGACATCAAAAGAAACAATATTGACTGCCGAAGGTCTTGCAAAACTGGAAGCTGAACTGGAGGAACTTCGCACTGTCAAGCGCCTGGAGAATGAAGAGCGCCTGCACGAAGCTATTGCTCACGGTGACCTCAGCGAAAACTCCGAATATGTTTCTGCGAAAGATGAACAGGCCCGTATTGAAGGTCGCATTCTGGAGCTGGAACAAATGGTTAACACGGCCAAGGTAATTGATAATACAAAAAAACGGAAAACAAAAGTTGAATTAGGCGCAACAGTTGATATTGAAGATCTTGCTCCGGAATTTGAAGAAGACCGTCTGCAGTCTTATACCGTTGTTGGCACGACGGAAGCGGATCCATTCGCGGGACGGATTTCCAACGAGTCGCCTATAGGAGCTGCTATCATGGGCAAGAAAGTTGGTGCCGTAGTCACGGTACGCACTCCGGTGGGGGATCATCAGTATAAGATAGTTAAGATTAAATAATCAGGAGAAACAGAATGGCAGAAGACAAGAAGAATGTTCAGGGTAAACAGGCTCCGGTAATGGACATTAATGAACAGATGCAGAACCGTATCGATAAGATGCATAAGCTGGAAGAGCGGGGAATCCGTCCTTTCGGTCACCGGTTTGACTGGACCCATCATACCAAAGAGATTTATGAAAATGTGGAGAAGATGGAAGCGGACGGAACCGTTGTCAAGGCTGCCGGCCGTGTGATGGCAATCCGCGGCCACGGCAAAACCAGCTTTATCGATTTGCAGGACAGTACCGGGAAAATCCAGCTTTACACCCGTAAAGACATCCTTGGGGAAGATAATTACTCCCTGATTAAGCTGATGGATATCGGCGACATTATCGGTGTAACAGGCACAGTATTTAAAACCCACATGGGCGAACCATCTATCCGTGTTGAGAATCTGGAGTTCCTGTCCAAAGCGCTGAAACCGCTTCCGGAAAAATGGCATGGGCTTACCAATGTAGACCTGCGTTACCGGCAACGGTATCTGGATCTGATTGTTAATCCGGACGTGAGAGATGTATTTATCAAACGTACCCAGATTATCAAGAGTATCCGTGAAATCCTGGACAATGAAGGTTATTTGGAAGTGGAGACCCCGGTTCTGAATACGATTTCCGGCGGTGCCACGGCGCGTCCCTTTATTACCTATCATAATGCGCTGGATATCCAGCTGTATCTGCGTATTGCTACGGAACTGAACCTGAAACGCCTGATTGTCGGCGGCCTGGAGCGGGTATACGAAATCGGCCGTATTTTCAGAAACGAAGGCATCGACATTAAACATAATCCGGAATTTACCAGCATCGAACTGTATCAGGCTTATGGCGATATGGATACCATGATGGATATTGCGGAAAAGATCGTAACGGAAACAGCGCAGAAAGTATTAGGCACTTTGCAGATCGTTTACGAAGGACAGGAAATTAATTTAGCCGGTCCCTGGCCCCGTGTTACCATGATTGATGCGGTAAAACAGTACAGCGGAGCAGATTTTAACGGTGTGACAGATCTGGCAACGGCACGGAAGACGGCTGACGAGGCTCATGTGGAGTATGAAGAATCCTGGGGTGTGGGCAAGATCATTAACGCTTTCTTTGATGAATTCGTAGAAGACAAACTGATCCAGCCGATTTTTATTTACAAGTACCCCAAAGAGATTTCGCCTCTTGCCAAGAGCAGTGTGGAGGATCCTGAGATTACAGACCGTTTTGAAGGTTTTATTTATGGACGTGAGTTATGCAACGGCTTTACCGAGCTGAATGATCCTATCGACCAGCGGGAGCGCTTTGTAAAACAGATGGAAGAGCGCGCTGCCGGTGATGAAGAGGCCGGTATGATGGATGAAGACTTTATCAATGCGTTGATGCATGGTCTGCCGCCTACCGGTGGTCTGGGCATCGGTATTGACCGCCTGGTTATGTTCCTGACAGGCGCTGTTTCCATCCGTGATGTATTGCTGTTCCCGACCATGAAACCTCTGGCGCAGGAAAAATCGGAAAACGAAGAAGACGCTGAGGAAAGTAAATAAACAGGCGAACAAGTTTGTTTGGAGTTGACTATCGGTAAAGACTCTGGACATATGTATTTTAAGAGAGGCGTGAGCCTCTCTTTTTTTGTGCTTTTGCCTGATTTTTACGGAAATGAGAACAATAAAAAAATAATCTTTTGTTTTTTACAAAAAGGTGTTGACAAAGGGAAAAAGAAGTGCTATTATAACCAAGTCGTCAATCGACGGCGGAACCTTGAGAACTGAATAACGAACCAGATGAATGTGCGGGTCAGCCCCTTCGGGGACAGACCTGAAAAGTCAAAGAAATTCTGAACAACAAGAAGAGCCGAATCGGCTTTCTATAAAGTATTATGGAGAGTTTGATCCTGGCTCAGGACGAACGCTGGCGGCGTGCCTAACACATGCAAGTCGAACGGGGATTTTGTTTCGGCAGAATCCTAGTGGCGAACGGGTGAGTAACGCGTAGGCAACC
>NZ_FONL01000006.1 GCF_900112895.1 Succiniclasticum ruminis DSM 9236
ACCCCAAGATGAGATCTCTCATGGCGTAAGCCAGTAAGACGCCTTGAAGAAGACAAGGTTGATAGGCCGGGAGTGTAAGTGCAGCAATGTATTGAGCGGACCGGTACTAATCCGTCGAGGGCTTGATTTAAAGAATGTAAGTGAGGACGAGTTAGTTTGTAAGTAGTTTCTTCTGTAAAGTTTTGAAGGTCTGAGAAGACGTTCGATCCGGTGACGATGGCTGAGAGGTCCCACCTGTTCCCATCCCGAACACAGCAGTTAAGCTCTCACGCGTCGAAAGTACTTGGCTGGAAGCGGCCCGGGAGGATAGATTGTTGCCGGTTATAAGGAAGCCCCCGCACATTGCGTGCGGGGGCTTTTTCTGTACTTGGGATGTTATTCATTTTTTCGAAAGATTTATGTTTCCGCAGCTGCTGCAGTGAGAACATTTTCCACTGCAGCAGTTACATCCGGTTGAGCCACCATTGGCGGGATCCTGTTTCAACGCGCCGTACACTTTTTTCAGGAGCTTGGAAAAGGTGTAGGCAAATGCAAAAGCGATGGCGATAAAGAGAAGAGAAGATGCAAGATTCATAACTCACTCCTCACGCATGCGCGCTTTCCTGTGGTTTTACGTAAGGTTTGGCCGGCCTGAAGATGAAGTACAGCGCAACTGCTACCAGGAACAGCGCGATGCCCTGCATGAGTCCGAAGGGTACGTCGCCGATATACCAGCTGCCCAGATTATAGAATACGAAAGCCAGCGAATACCCCAGGATGGCCTGGAACACTATTGCAAACAAGCCCCATTTACGGCTGCCCATTTCACGGTAGGTGGTAGCCATAGCCACCAGACAGGGCGGATCGAACAAATTCAGGATCATGTAAGAGAACGCAGCCATGGGCGGCATGAGTTTGGACAGTGATTCCATAACCTGTGCTTCCTCTGCGTCTTCCGCGGCGCCCGCCAGCATGGCCAGTACGCCTACGGCGTCTTCTTTGGCCAGGAAGGCGGCGATGGACGCTACCGTTGCTTTCCAGTCACCCAAGCCGATGGGGGCGAAAATCCAGGAAATGCTGTTGCCTACAACGCCCAGCATGGACTCCTCCATTTCCTCCACCATTTCAAAGCTGAAGTTATAGGTCTGCATGAACCACAGCAGTACGCAAATCGGGAAAATAATCATGCCGGCTTTGATGATAAAACCACGGGCCCGTTCCCACATGTGGATCAGCACGCCCTTAATAGAAGGCATGTGGTAAGCGGGGAGTTCCATGACGAAAGGCGCCGGTTCTCCGGCAAACCAGTAGGTCTTTTTCAGGGCAATGCCGGCCAGCACGATGATGGCCAGTCCCATGAAATACATACCGGGAGCCATGAATACGGAATTGGGGAAGAATACGGCGGTGATCATGCCGATGATTTCCGCTTTGGCACCGCAGGGAATAAAGGTGGCCAGGAGAATGGTCATGCGGCGGTCCCGTTCTTCTTCAATGGTGCGGGCTGCCATGATAGCGGGCACGCCACAGCCCATGCCGATGAGCACGGGGATAAAAGATTTGCCGGACAGGCCGAACTGTCGGAAGATACGGTCCATGATGAAAGCAACACGGGCCATGTATCCGGAGTCTTCCAGTAAGGACATAAAGAAGAAAATCAGCAGAATCTGGGGAACGAAGCCCAGTACGGTGCCAACGCCGCCGATGATACCGTCAACCACCAGACCGCTGAGCCATTCCGGCGCCGCTATGGATTCCAACATGCCGTTGGCTGCGTCGGTGACGATTTCACCGAAAAATACGTCATTGGTCCAGTCCGTCATCCAGCCGCCAACAGTGGTGATGGAAATATAATACATCAGTGTCATGATAGCGAAGAAAATGGGCAGGCCCAGGAAGCGGTTTGTCACCACCTGGTCGATTTTGTCGGACATGGTCAGCGCATGCTTCGGACGGTTTTTAGTGATGCAGGCATCAATAATGCTGCCGATATATTCATACCGCTGGTTGGTGATGATGCTTTCTGCGTCGTCGTCCATTTCCGCTTCGCAGTCTTTGATGTGTTCTTCCAGATGGGCGGTGAGGCCGGCCGGAAGCTTCAGATCTTCCAGCACCTGCTCGTCACGTTCGAACAGTTTGATGGCAAACCAGCGCAGGGTGTTTTTGTCCACTTTATCGCTGATGCTTTCTTCGATGTGGGCCAGGGCGTGTTCCACGCTGCCCCGGAACACGTGGGGCAGTTCCGGCGCTTTGAATACCTGATGATTCTCCGCTACCTTTACCGCTGCTTCAGCAACGTCAAGGCAGCCTTTGCCTTCCAGGGCGCTGATGGGATAGACCGGGGCGCCGATTTCCGCAGACAGCTTCTGCAGGTTGATGGTATCACCGTTCTTGTTGACCAGATCCATCATGTTGATGGCGATGACCACGGGCAGACCTACTTCTATCAACTGGGTGGTGAGGTACAGGTTGCGTTCCAGATTGGTGCCGTCGATGATGTTCAGGATTACGTCGGGCTTTTCGTTGATCAGGTATTTACGGGTAACGGTTTCTTCCAACGTGTAAGGGGAAAGGGAATAGATACCGGGTAAATCCTGAATGATGACATTGTCGTGGCCTTTCAGCCGGCCTTCTTTTTTCTCAACCGTAACGCCGGGCCAGTTGCCAACGTACTGGGAACTGCCGGTGAGTTCATTGAACAGGGTGGTCTTGCCACAGTTGGGGTTGCCTGCTAATGCGATTTTGATATCCATTTCGTTTCTCCTTACTGTACTTCGATGCTTTCTGCTTCGCTCTTGCGAATGGAAAGTTCATAGCCCCGCACGTTCAACTCCATGGGATCTCCCAGGGGGGCAATCTTTACGACCTTGATTTCCACGCCTTTGGTGATGCCCATGTCCATAATGCGACGGCGCAGTTTGCCTGTGCCGTTCAGTTTGGTAACGGTGCAGACACCGCCTACCGGAATTTCATTTAACGTCATTTGGAATCTCCTCTCTCTGCATAATTTATAGTTTAAAATTTATAATAAACGAAATCATAAAAGTCAAGGCGTTGCACTGGTTTATTAGTCCAGGCGAATGCATCCGTGACGCCTCAATGTATGTCAGTACATGATCCTCCGTGCCATGGATTCGTCCAGTGCCACGCGGGAATCGCGTACCTGCAGGATCATGTTTCCGCCCATACGGGTGACGACGGTGATCTTGCTGCCGACGGTGAAGCCCATTTCCGCCAGGTGCAGGCGGGTGGCATCGTTGCCGGTGATTTTTTTGATTTCCAAAACTTCGCCTTCCTGAGCGGTGGGAAGTGGTAACATGGTGAGAGCCTCCTCGTATAATTACGAATGAGTTAGAGATTGCTAACCACATATCATACTAAATCCTGCATTTTGAAGCATTTAAGATGCTTGCAAATTTAGAATAATCCCTCAGAAGAGATGTTAAAAATAATGAACGATTTGCAAACAAAATTAGCTAATGCTAACTCATAGGTAAAATATTTGCCCCGGCCTAACTGACGGGGAGAACAATCCGTTAGCCGAGACTAACCAAATATTACACCAACTGAAGAAGTTTGTCAAGGCTAACTGAGATGCGGCTTGAAAATTAAAATAGTTCTTGACATAGAGTTAACTTTAGCAGGTATAATAAACGTAAAAATAGGAAACTCTGCGAAGCCTGTTTATAAAACAGATTACGCATGTGGACAAGACATGCAGAAAATGAAAAAAGAATAGATAGAAAAACAAACATATGAACAGAGTTTTTGAAAAGGGAGGAAGCATCATGGAAAAATCAAAGGTGTTTTTTACGGATTTCCGGGTACAGGTGGGCGTAAGCCTGCTGCAGAAACTGAAAACACTCTGCCTTGTGGCAGGTATTAAGAAGATTGATATGGAAGGCAAGTTTGTCGCTATCAAAATGCATTTCGGCGAACTGGGCAATATGGCGTTCCTGCGTCCCCAGTACGCGAAGGTGGTTGCCGATCTGGTAAAGGAACAGGGCGGGATTCCCTTCCTGACAGACTGCAATACTCTCTATCCCGGCAGCCGCCGGCATGCGCCGGAGCATATGGACTGCGCGAACCTGAACGGTTTCAATCCCACCACAACCGGCTGCCAGATTATTATTGCTGACGGTCTGCGGGGCACGGACGAAACAGAGGTTCCGGTTAAGAACGGTGTGTACGTGGAAAAAGCGAAAATCGGACGCGCTATCATGGATGCGGACGTGTTTATCAGTCTGGCCCATTTTAAAGGACATGAAATGACGGGGTTCGGCGGGGCGCTGAAGAATATCGGCATGGGCAGCGGCAGCCGGGCCGGTAAAATGGAACAGCATTCTTCCGGGAAATGCGTCGTGGATGAAGCTTTGTGCCGGGGCTGCCGCCGCTGCGCCAAGGAATGCGGCTCCAATGCTATCACCTATGAAAACAACAAGGCCCATATCGACAAGAATATCTGCAAGGGCTGCGGCCGCTGCATCGGCGCCTGCACCTTCAACGCCATTAGCAACGACGAATGGGACGCCGGCGACAAACTGGACTGCAAAATGGCAGAATATGCCCAGGCCGTGTGCCAGGACCGTCCCTGCTTCCATATCAATCTGGCCATGGATATTTCCCCCAACTGCGACTGTCATGGCGATAACGACGCAGCGATTCTGCCCAACATCGGCATGTTCGCGTCCTTTGACCCGGTAGCTTTGGACCAGGCCTGCGTGGATGCCTGCCAGAAAGCGGCGCCCATGCCTAACAGCCAGCTCAGCGACAATCTGGCGAAACCGGACTGGAAGCACTATCACGATCACTTCATGGACAGCAATCCTCATGTGCATTGGAAAGAAACCTTGGAACACGCGGAAAAAATTGGCATGGGGACAAGGGAATACGAACTGATTAAAGTGAAATAAACCGCCTTTTTGATAATGACAGAGGTTGACGGAGTTTTTACGTAACAAGTAACTGTTACACAGAGGCAATAGTCTATAATAATTATAAGTTTGCTGTAACGTTCTTTTATAACGAAACGGTCCCGATATCCATTATAGTATCGGGACCGTTAGTTTTTTATAACGTCATAAGATTGAGAAGAAAACCCAGATAACGGTTTTATTTGATATAGTCTTTTTCATATTGCGCGAGAGTGCCGTTGCCTTTTAATTCTGCCAGCCAGAAGTTCACAAAATTCAGGAAATCTTGGTCTCCTTTCTGCATCAGCACACCAAAGGTGTTTTTGGTGAACGGATCTTTCAGCAGCGGTGCAGCCAGCTTGTCATTGACTGCGGCGTAATGAGCAGCTTCTGTTGTTTCCGTTACCATAACATCAGCTTTTCCTTCTGCAATCAGCCCGGGGATTTCGGCATTTTGCGGATGCATCACCAACGTTGCGTTTGCCAGGCTGGCTTTCGCAAATTTTTCATTGGTGCCGCCGGGGTTATACATTACTTTTACGCCAGGCTTATTAATATCTGCCAGAGATTTGAATTTCCCTGCGTCAGCTTTGCGTACCAGTATTGTTTTACCGAACTGCAGGTAGCCATCGGACATGTTCATGACTTTTTCACGGGCAAAGGTGCGCGTGATACCGCATAGGGCAACATCAAACTTCCCGTCTATCGTGTCCTGGGTAAGTGTTTTCCAGGTGGTCGGGATGTAAACCGCTTTAACGCCCAGTGCGGCGGCCAGGTTTTCTGCCAGTTGGTAATCAAAGCCTTCATACTGTCCGGTGTCCTTATTTAAATAGGACATAGGTTTATAATCTCCGGTAGTTCCAACCAGCAGAGTGCCTCGGCTGGCTATGGCCTCCAGTTTTCCGGCTGCCAGCGCAGAGCAGGAAATCAGGAGCATTGTCAGGGTCAATAATAGGTAACCAAGTTTTTTCATAAGATACCTCCTTCATAAATCATCAAAATCCGGAATCCTAAATAATGAACACTGTCGAAACAGGTTTCATTACAATGAGGCGTCCCTTTCAATTTATTCTAAACAACATTTCTGAAGAATTCAAGAAAAAGGATGTTATTTTTTGTTTTTTTAAATAAAGTTTTTGTAATAAATGAGACAAAGAAATAACGGTTTTCCGAGCGTATGACTGACATCTTCAGGCTTGTATTCAGTTTTATGAATGCTCTGTAAAAACTTACCATAGGAACTTGATTTTTCATTACTTTTCTGCCATGCTATAAGTACAGTTCAGATAATACTGTTGAAAGCAAGCTGTTTTATGATAAATGTAAAGACAGGAAAGGAAATACTAATATGCTGACAGTGTATTGTTATAGTAAATGTTCAACCTGCAAAAAGGCACTGAAATGGCTTGATGAAAAGAAAATTGAACATGAAGTCATTGATATTAAGGAAGACCATCCGGACGAAGGTACGCTACGGAAATATTATGCGGTCAGCGGATTGCCTCTAAAACGCTTTTTTAATACCAGCGGTATGCAATACCGTAACATGGATTTGTCGAAAAAGCTGCCGGACATGAGTGAAGACGATCAGCTCCGCCTTCTGGCAAGTGACGGGATGCTGGTAAAGCGTCCGCTTCTTGTGGGAAAAGATTTTGTGCTGGCTGGCTTCAAACAGGCAGAATGGGAAGAAAAGCTGATGTAAAATAATTATGGGATTTGGGGGGATAGTTGTGCGTTATTACACGGTTTTGCTGAAAGGTGAAGAAAGAGTGGCTGCCAGTCGGGACGGAAAAGAATTGTTTATATTAGAAGGTTTTGCGGACATGAATGAGCTGATGACGACCGGAGGCATTGGGGATTTTCCGGAAGGTGCGCAAAAGATTTCTGTCACTGACGTAAAGTTGCTTTCACCTATACCACGCCCGCAGCAGGATGTGCTCTGTCTGGGCATTAATTACACGGCTCACGCAGAGGAAGCGGAACGCTTTTCCAAAGAAAGCTTCGGCGGGGAACGCCCGTATCCCATTTTCTTTTCCAAACGGGTATGTTATTCCCAGGGAACAGATGCGCTCATCCCCGCTTACACAGGGTTGGTGGATTCACTGGATTACGAGTGCGAGCTGGGCGTTGTAATCGGCAAAGACGCAAAGAATGTGAAACGGGAAGACGTGCCGGACTATATTTTCGGTTACACCATTGTCAATGATGTAAGCGCCCGGAATTTGCAGACAAGGCATAAGCAGTGGTACTTCGGTAAGAGCCTGGACGGCTTTACGCCTATGGGTCCCTGCATTGTTTCTGCGGATGAGTTCGCGTTTCCGCCAAAACAGAGAATTGCCTGCCGGGTAAACGGAGACGTGCGGCAGAATTCCAGCACAGCTAACCTGATTACCGGCATCACGGATATTATCGTCATGCTGAGCGAAGGCATGACCCTGAAAGCCGGAACGGTTATTGCCACCGGTACTCCGGCGGGGGTGGGCATGGGCATGAAGCCGCCCACGTTCCTAAAGCCGGGCGATGTGGTGGAGTGTGAAATTGAAGGCATCGGTGTACTTCGGAATTATATTGAAGGTTAATCAGCGGTTATCTTAAGGAACCGTTTAGTTATCGTCTCCATGAGAACGCTGCCGGTTATCCTGGTTCAGGATAGAAGATTATGCAACAGTCAGTTCATCAGCGCTGGATCATGCATGTAGATATGGATGCGTTTTATGCATCAGTAGAAATATTGGATAATCCCGAATTGAAAGGGCTTCCGGTTATAGTGGGGGGACATTCTGTCCGGGGCGTGGTTTCCACCTGCTCTTATGAGGCCCGTAAATTCGGCGTCCATTCCGCCATGCCACTGTTTGAGGCGAAACGGTTGTGCCCCCAGGGAGTTTTTGTTCCGGTGCGTATGGACCGCTATGTCGAAATGTCGTCGAAAATCATGGGGATTTTTCGGGAAACATCGCCGTTGGTGGAGCAACTTTCAATAGATGAAGCCTTTTTGGATTTAACCGGAATGGAGCGGCTCGGCGGTGCGGAAACCATCGCCCATAAGGTACAGGATCGGATACAGGAAGAACTAAAACTCAGCGCATCTGTAGGCCTGGCCCCCAATAAATTCCTGGCCAAGCTTGCCTCGGATATGCGCAAACCTCACGGCTTTGTAAGAATTACACCGGAAGAATCTGCCGGATTACTGGCTCCTCTTCCTGTGACGAAGGTTTTCGGCATCGGTCACAGCGCCGAAGAGAAACTGAAGCAATTTGGCATTGAAACAATCGGACAGCTGGCTGTATCGGAGATTGGATTGTTGCGCAGGGTGTTCGGCGTTAATGCGGAACAGGTGAAACGGCTGGCCCGCGGTCTGGATGACAGGCCTGTTGTCAGCGAAGAAGAGGCAAAATCTGTCGGCAGGGAAACCACTTTTGACTGGGATTTGACGGATATGGATTGCTGCAGGGATGCAGTACTGGATCTGTGTGGTCAGGTGGGCTGGCGGCTGCGCCGGGAACATCTGGCAGGGCACACGGTAACATTAAAAGTAAAGTTTTCGGATTTTCGTATGATTTCCCGCAGCTCCACCGGTGACAGGCTGGTTGCCTGGGATGAAGACATTTTCTTTTTGGCAGAGCAGATGCTGCGGAAGATTAATGTAAAGCCGGGTGTGCGTCTGTTAGGCGTTTCGGTGAGCAGCCTGTTCCGTCCGGAGGACGAACCGGTTCTGGGTTTTGAGGACAATGAGCGGATGCAGAAACGCAACCAGGCCATCGATGCCCTGAAAAACAAATTCGGGGAGAACATCGTAAAGCGTGGCATTGCGGGTAAGAAAAAATAGGGTTTTACTAACATATAAGTTCAAAAATTAATGGGGACCGCGTATGAAACAGAGCAAAAGCTTTTATAGATTTCTTGTGGCGGTTTTGCTGGCGCTGGCATTTGGCCTGTTGGCTCTTGTATTCGGCATGTTTCTCCTTGGTTGCGGTAACGGAGTGGTAAAAACAGGTTCCGGCAAGACAACGGAGAGTTATATCGCCTTTACGAAAACAGATGCCTTTAACCTCCGGCAGGTGATTACGGCAGACAGTTCCGTGTCACGCACGGTAATGTGGCAATCGAATGCAGAAGAGAAGGATGCCTTTGTGGAGTACCGTATGATAAAAGCGGAAAACGCAGCCATACAGACGCAAAAGGAACACATCAACGATAAATTTACCGACAACGGAAAAACCACCTATGTTCATACGGTGACCCTGAAAAGTTTAAAGCCCGGAATGGAATATGAATACCGTCTGGGGTTCGGCAACAGGCGCAGTCAATGGTACAGGCTGAATACGGCACAGGCTTACAGCAGTTATAAGGCGTTGATTTTTCCGGACAGCCAGAGCGCTAAGTATAAAGCCTGGGAAAACGTGGCCATGCCGGCCTGGCAGCGTAACAGGGACGCTCAGTTTTTCATCACCATGGGAGACCTGGTGGATAATGGAGAACACGCCTACCAATGGAATGAATGGTTTACCCGCATCGGGCCCATGATTACCAGGATTCCTGCAGCGACTGTTTTAGGCAATCACGAAACCTACACCATGGACTGGAAGGTGCGGGTGCCGCAGGCATATCTGCACTATTTCCAGCTGCCGGAGGGAACACCGGAATCCTATAAGAACCAGTTTTATTCTTTTGATTACGGCGATGTGCATTATGTTGTGCTGAATACCCAGATGCGGGAAATGGAAGAGTTTTATCCCAATCTGTTGCGGGACCAGTTGGCCTGGTTCAAAACGGATATGGAAAAGTCAAAGAAAAAATGGAATGTAGTGCTGATGCATAAAGACGTACTGCGATATGGTTTCCTGACCCGCAAAACTCCAAGAGAGGAAGGCTTTTCCGAAGAAGGAAAAACCTTTATGCCATTGTTTGACAAATATAAGGTGGACGTGGTATTGACCGCCCACCTGCATACCTACCGGAACCGGGGACATATTTATGATTTTAAGCGGGACGTGAAGGGGCCGGTGTACATCCTTACGGGGGTTGCGGGGGATGTACGGTACCCGAATCTGTGGAAGCGTCATTCGCTGGACGTTGCCATAGCGCCCCAGCCGGAAACAAATAACTATATGGTGCTGGAAGCTTCCACCGACAGGTTGCGTTTCAGCTGCTATCTGCCGGACGGGAAGAAGATTGACGAGGCGGAATTGAAAAAATGAGAAACGGAAAATATGACGGATTATTTCCTGTTACCGTGAAGAAGACCGGCACGGAGGTGTAACTTGAAACTGGATATCAGGCGCAAAGTTTTGTTATTGGTGCTTTCCGGCAGTCTTCTGACCTTTTTGCTGGTTACAGTTTTTTTATCTTTCGGACTGTATCATGCAAGGGCAACATTTGACAAAAAGAATGAAGAACTGGGCGAAGAGGTTGCCGGATACGCGGAAGATCTGGTAGAAACGCAGATTAAAAAACGCATGGAAGAGGTTACCCGTTTTCGGGCGCAGCACATTGAACACGGGCTCATGGGAACTGCCGCAAACGTACAATATCTTGCCGGAACTATGAATGCTTTTTTGAAGAATGACGTACAATCCGCCGGGGATTCTCTTCCCAATGCATTATATACCGAAGTTCCTGTCGGCAAACCTTTTATTCATTACAGCCCGGCTCTGGTAAAGCAGGGGATTTCACCGGCGTTGCAGAGAGAAATCAACCTGACTTCCGGAATTGCCGGCTCGTTGCTGCGTATGAATAATTATTGCGATTTTTATCCGAATGTCTTTCTGGCTTCCAAAAACGGATATTCGATCCGGGTACAGCAGAAAGAGCCGGTGGAAAAAATATCGTTTCTTTGTACAGAGCCGCTCCGGCATACCTACGATGCCCGGGAATGGGATTGGTATAAGCAGGGTAAAGACGCCTCCGGTCCAGTTTTTTCGGACAGCTATAATGACTCTGGGACAGGAGAAATCTGCGTTTCCTGTGTGGTTCCCTATTTTGGCCCGGAGGGATTCGCCGGTGTGCTCGGCATTGACTGCAGTATCCAAGATTTGTATGGAGACATCAGGGAAACTGCAATTAGCAGTACGGAACAATCTTTTGTACTGGGGAAAAAAGGAGAGATTATCATTTCTTCAAAAACTGACGGAATTCTGTCAGCTTCCATTGACCGTCAGGATTTGCGAAACTCGGCAGAGAGCAGTATCGCTAGTGAAGCGGCTAACATGATAGCAGGGAAAGCAGATATGAAGCCGGTTACGGTTGACGGAAAAGAGTACTACCTGGCGTATGCGCCAATCCGATCCGTGGGCTGGAGCTTTGGCACATTAATCGCAAAGGAAGAAACACTGCTGCCGGCCACAAAAGCCCAGAGCGACGTGCGAGGCTGGATGGAAGATTTTAGAAAAACCATGCGGGGACAGTTTGTTTTTTGGGCAGCTGTGCTGGCTGTTGCCATGGCTTTGCTGTTGGCCGGGTTGATCCTATTCAGCACATGGTCGGCGAAACGGTTTGTAAAGCCAATTCTGGACCTGGAAGATGGCGTAAAACAGATAGCCCATGGAAATCTGGATAAAACGCTGTCCCTGCAAACCGGTGATGAGATTGAACGTCTGGCGGACAGCGTAAACAACATGACCGCTGACCTGAAAACATATATTGCGGATCTCTCCAGAGCCACAGCGGAAAACGAACGTATCGTTACAGAATTGTCGGTTGCCCGGAACATCCAGGAGGGGATGCTGCCCAAAACCTTCCCTGCATTTCCGGATATAAAGGAATTTGATATTTACGCATCAATGCAGGCGGCTAAACACGTAGGTGGCGACTTTTACGATTTCTATCTGGTGGATGAAGACCATCTGGCCGTGACCATTGGGGATGTGTCCGGAAAAGGGGTGCCCGCTGCGCTGTTCATGGTCGTTGCCAAGACCGTGCTGCAAAACAACATGCTTCTTTTGAAAAAAGCGGAGGCGCTGGGTGAAGTGATGGCCCGGGCCAACGACCGGATCTGCCGGGATAACGAAGAAGATATGTTTGTAACCGTGTTCATGGGGTTGCTGGATATCCGGAGCGGTGAGTTCTGCTATGTGAATGCAGGACATAACCGTCCGCTGCTGCGTTGCGGCACAGACCGATTTGCCTGGCTGCCCAAGGCGGATACCTGTATGATAGGCATAATGGAAGGCCTGGAGTTCCCGGTCCGGAAGCTGCAGCTGAACCCGGGTGACTGCCTGTTCTTATATACCGACGGCGTGACGGAAGCCATGGATCCGGAAGGCAACCTGTTTACAGACGGAAAACTGAAAGACCTGCTGGGGACAGTTCCCGGGGAGATGGAGACAAAAGACATCCTGACCCTGGTTTCCCAGGCGGTGAAAGCCCATGCGGAAGAAGCGGAACAGTCTGACGACGTGACCATGCTGGGACTTTTGTACAGGGGACAGGAAAAACAATGATTCCGGATGCAAGTGTTTGAAAAATATGTTAAAATATTATGATAGGCTTTATAAATGAGATACGTATTCAACACCCGGTCAGACCGGGCGACTAAAAATGAGGGGATGAATTCAAATGGCATTGACAATTACTTCTGTTACGGAAGGAACTACGGTTACACTCACGATTGCCGGCAGGTTAAGCGCGCTGGAAACGGCTGAGTTTGACGCTGCGCTTACCGAAAAGACGCAGGGGATGAAACAGGCGCTGCTGGATTTTTCCAATGTGGAATACATTGCGTCGGCAGGCTTGCGTGCCCTGTTCAGGGCGAATAAAAATATGGTCCGGCAGGGTGGCGAAATGAAGCTGCTGTATCCCTCCGAAGAAGTGGCGGAGGTTTTGCAGGCTACCCGGTTTGACAACCTGATAAAAATCGTCTGGCGGGAGGCGGAAGATAACTTTTCCCGGTTGTATCCCCTCCGTCCCATCCAGCGTTGGCTGGTGGACACCCATTTTATGAAAGCAAAGTCCACCATGATGAATACAGGCGCCCTGGTCCGGCTGGATCCGGCTGTTGATATGGAGAGGCTGGCGGCGGCTTTAAATGATGTGCTTGCGTCGTATGATATTTTCCGCTGCCGTCTGGTGATCCACCCGGAAACGGGGGATATCTGCCAGCGTTTTGACGGAGAAATTACCAAGGTTGTGGTGGAGACCCTCTCGGACGAAGCGTTTGAACAGCGGAAGCAGGAGATTAAGCAACCGTATGACCTGATTGACCATCCTCTGTACAGGATTTACCTTATGGTCACATCCACGGCAAAGTATTTGTATGCGGATTTTTATCATGCCATTATGGACGGCACTTCGATTGCCCTGCTGTTCTACCGGGAATTGGATAAACGGTACGTTCATCCCGAACGGGGCGGTAAGGCCGGGCGTCAGCCTGCCAGTTATGCCGAATATATCCGGGAGGAAGCGAATATTCCTCAGGCGGAACTGCAGGCGGGGCATGACTACTGGACCCAAATGCTGGCGGGTTTTGACGAAAACCGGCATCTGCCTCCTGCGGATATAGACGGGGCAAGCAATACGCCGGAGCACGAAATAGAAGTTCCGCTCCCGGTGATAGAAAAAGACTTTTTCAAAGAGAAGGAGTTTAACGAGAATACATTTTTCCTGGGAGCCTCGTTGCTGGCCCTGGCCAAATCCTCGGGAAGCCGGGAAGCCATTATGAGCTGGGTACATACCGGCCGGGTGACGATGGCGGAAAAGCGCCTCATGGGCCTGATGCTGGACCAGTTCCCCATCCGCTGGGATTTTAACGAAGATATTACGGCAGACGCGTTCCTGCGGGGGCTGGAAGCCAGGGTCAACGAAAGCATGCAGTACCGCAAGAGCCTGGACATGGTTTACCTGAACGGGATGGAAGATGAGTGCGCAACCTTTATTCTGCAAAAAGGAATGATGGGGCGCAAGGGCATAGTAAAAATAGGCGGCACAGATGGCGTTATGGTGGATATGCCCGCCAATGAAATCTCGGCGGCGGAAAATACGCTGGACATTGAAATGGACGCCCATGATGATGGAACATTCTCCCTGGTGCTGGATTATGACAACAATCGGTACAGCGAGGCAGCCATGCAACGGTTTGCAACGATTATGAAAGAGATGGTCGTCACCCTGCAGGACGGGGACCATGTGGTAACGGAACTGCTGAAATAGGCAGGCTTTCCGGCATGGGTAACGATATAAGAAAGGGTTTATAACATATGGATAAGCAGGAATGGTGTACTACACACTTCGGCTCGGAGCTGCCGGATTGTCTGCCTCTTCCCGAGTTGCGGGAAACAGTGGGCGGAACCTGGAGCCGGTTTTCGCTTCCCCTGGATACACGTCCGGAAGCGGCCGAACTGGCTGCAACGGTGTTATACTTGCTGGGTGTATACGGCGGACTGAACGAAGCCGGTTTTCTGGTGTGGAATGGAGACGGCTGTCAGCCGCTGCGGCAGGAATGGAAGCCGGATATGACGCCCGGTCAGCTGACGGAACTGGCAAAGAGCCAGCTGCAGGAAGGCGGAGCCTTTTCCTGGGATGAAGGCGAAGCAACCGAACTCCTGGGAGTGGAAGCAGGACGGCGTGTGGCCGTTTCCCTGACCGGGGAGATTCCCCCGGCACAGTGTGAAGGACTGGCGCTGGCGTTTTGCCTTGCGCCCCGGGGGCTTGTCATTTCCTACGACAATTCGCTGTATACAGAGCCCTTTATCCGGGTAATGGCTCTTTCCTGGCGGGAAATCATCGTGAGTTTTTCCTCTGCCGAAACGCTGGCCGGTGTTTGCATTACGGCAGAAGAAACCAGGAAAGTTCTGGACCGTTTTAATGAGACGGTCCATGCTTATGATAAAGCAGCTACCATCATTGAGCAGTTCTGTGCCAGGGCTGCGGAATATCCGGACAACATGGCGGTGACTTACGAAGAGAAGGCTTACACCTATGCCCGGACGCAGGATCTGGCATTCCGGCTGGCTGGCTATGTGTCCCGGCAGGGATTGGGCCGCGGGGATGTGGTGGCGGTATTCATCCCCCGTTCCGAATATATGGTGATTGCGTCCCTGGGCGTCATGCGGGCGGGATGCGCCTATGAACCCCTGGACCCGAACTATCCGGATGAACGCCTGTCCTTTATGGTGAAAGACGCCGGGGCCCGGCTTATTATTGTTTCGGATGAACTGCTGCCGCGGCTGCAGAATTTTACAGAATTTAACGGAACGGTCCTGCGGGTGTCGGAGATTTCCTCCCTGCCGCTGCCGGATGCCGCTGCGATGGCGGAGATACAGGCGCCGAAGCAGGACGATCTGTTTATGCTGATCTACACTTCCGGTACTACCGGCGTGCCCAAAGGGGTTCGCCTGTTACAGAAGAATCTCATGGCCTATGCAGCCTGGTACCGGCGTTATTTTGCGCCTACAGAGAAATATCGCGTAACCTGTTACAACAGCTATGGTTTTGACGGATCCCTGGCGGATATGTATCCGGCCCTTACGGTGGGCGCCGGCATCGTTGTCATTCCCGAAGAGAAAAAGCTGGACCTGCCGGCTCTGGCGGAAATTATAAATAAACATCATGTTGTGGTGGCGGACCTGCCGGCCCAGGTAGGGCGCCAGTTTGCCCTGACCATGGACTGTCCGGAACTGAAATACATTGTGGTAGGCGGGGAAACGCTGGTACCCTTTAAGCCGGTGCATCCGTATATTGTGGCCAATGAATACGGACCCACGGAAGCTACGGTTTCCATTACCTGTTATAATATGACGAAGTACGAGCCGGATATTCCCATCGGCACGCCCATGGATAATACGGCTATTTACATGGTAGACAATTGCGGGCGGCGTGTGCCTCCCGGCGCCCTGGGAGAGCTTTGGGTAGCAGGGATCCAGGTGGCAGGCGGGTATCTGAACCGGCCGGAAAAGACAAAAGAAGCGTTTGTGCCCAATCCGTTTTCGCAGGAACGCGAATATGAAACGGCGTATCGCACAGGAGACATGGCCCGTTACCGTCTGGACGGGAACATTGAGTTTATCGGCCGGCGGGACGGCCTGGTGAAAATTCGCGGGTTCCGGGTGGAACTGGCGGAAGTGGAAGGGGTCGTACACGATTTCCCTGCCGTGAAAAATGCAGCGGTGGTGGCCTGCGATAATCCGGCAGGAGGGAAGTTCATCGCGGCCTATGTAGTGGCGGATGAACCCATCGACCGGCAAGCCCTGGCGGCCTTTATCCGGGAACGGAAACCGCCCTACATGGTACCGGCGGCGATCGTACAGCTGGATGCCATTCCCCGGAACCAGAACGGCAAATTAGACCGGCGGGCTTTGCCCAAACCGGAAGTCTACGTGACCGAAACGCCGTATGTAGCGCCCCGTAACGAAACGGAAGCAGCACTGGCCAGAGGCTTTGCCGTGGCCTTAGGCATGGAAAAGGTCAGCGCGGAAGAAGACTTTTTCGCGGCCGGGGGCGACAGCCTCAGCGTGGTGCGGCTGTTAGCCGAATGCCGGAACCTGAAGCTGAACTTTAATCTGGTCTATGAAGGCAAGACGCCTATCGGTATTGCCAACCTGTTGGCACAGCGGGAAGCGCAGGAGCAGAACCGCGTGGTCCACAGGGAGACCCATTTCTTCGGCCCCCTGCAGGAGTTGCACTATGAGTGGGGCAACGATCTGGAAGAAGGCTATGGCCTGCACTGCGACGCCCATGTATATCTGGCGCCGGAAACGGATATGGAACGCCTGGCGCTTGCCATCGAAAAGACGCTGCTGGCCCATCCCTCCGTCGATGCCCGGTTGACTGCCACTGCCGGCGGAACCCTTCGCTGGCGGCCCGGCGACCTGCAGAATCTGAAACCTGCCGTTGAGACGATCACCCGGCAGGAATACGAAGAATTAAAACCGCACCTGCGCCAGTCCATGAACCGTCCCGAGACCCGCATGTTCGTCATGCGTCTCTTTGCCATTGCCGAAGCGGACGGAACTGTGATGAAAGAGTTTTATTTTGACTTCCTCCATCCCATCATCGACGGCGACTCCATCAACATCTTCCTGGAAGACGTGGATGCCGCCTACCGGGGTGAGGAACCGGCAACGGAAGAGTACAGCATCTTTGATTATTATGACCGGATCGAGGATACCGTGGAAACACCGGCGTACCAAAAGGAACAGCAGTGGAATGCTGATTTTGTACGGTCCTTTACGGCACGGGCCGGCGAACTTACAGGGGATCTGGATCCCGGTGAGGAAAACGTCACAAAAGATATGATGGTGCCGCTGCATGTGGACCTGGCGAAGGTGGATGCCTTTACCAGAGCCAACGGCGTTACGGACGGATCCATCCTGGCGGCCGCCTTCGGCCTTTTGCAGAGCCTGGCCAATGGGGAGCAGGCTTCCGCCGTACTGACCATATATAACGGCCGGGACGATATCCGTTATGAACGGACCATGGGTGCGATTTACCGGCATTACCCGCTCTGCACCCGCTGGCAGGCGGATTTGACGGCGTCCCGGTTTGTGAAGGAAACCCAGGAGAATATTCTCCTGTGCCGCCGCCATGCGCTTTATGAAGGGGACTGTGTGCCTCTTATCGCAGCGTTCTCGTATCAGGGCGAAGATATAGAGGACGAGTTTACCTTCTGCGGCGGCCCGTCCCGCTACGAAGAAATCGAAGATTATGAAGACGAGGTGTTTGATTTCTTCCTGCATCGCCGCAACGATGATTTCTATGTGAACCTGACGTATAATACCTTAGCTTACAGCGAAGCGTTCGTAGACCGGTTCCTGAAAAATTATGCGGCTGCGATACACGGTCTGGCAGCGGGCAAAACGATTGGAGAAATCGTGAAGGAGATTCTGCGTGGATAAAACAGTAGATTATGCGTATTTTACCCGTAAAATGTTTATACGCTCGGTCCTGCCGGCTCCCCTGGCAGGTATCGGGCTGGCCCTGGCGGAGATCGGCGACACGATTCTGGTAGGCCATGCCATCGGCATGGACGGCCTGGCGGCCATCGGCTTCATTTCCCCCCTGTTCCTGCTGGCGGCCTTCCTTGTGTTCGGGCTTTCCATGGGCGGGGCCGTTGTGTACAGCAACCTGATGCATGAGGGAAAAAAGGAAGAGGCCCTGGGCATCTTCAATTATTTCCTGCGGATCAGCGCGGTCATCGGCTTCGGTATCCTGGCAGGAGGTGTTCTGTTTGAAAATGAGCTGCTGTCTTTTCTGGGCACCCATCCGGATGACGGCGCGGTGTACCAGATGGCGAAAAGCTATCTCTTTTATATCCTGCTGGGTATTCCGTTTGAGATTTTGATGGAAGTACTGACTGCCTACCTGCGAAATGACGGGGAGGATACATTCTCCACGGTGGTCCAGACTGCCACCGGGGTAGGTAACCTGATCATCAGCGCCCTCCTGCTGCTGTTCTTTGACTGGGGCATCGCCGGCTGCAGCTTCGGCTTCTTTATTTCCAACGCGGTGGCGGTGCTGGTCTCCGTGGGATTACTCGCTACGCGCTCCGAGGGCCAGCTGGCGCTGCAAAGACATGCCGCCTCTTTCAAGGAGGCGCTCAAAGGGCTGAGGCTCGGTTTCTCTACTTCGTCCGAATATATTTTTGACGCCATCTTTTCGCTGGTGGTGATCCGTCTGCTGTCGGATATGGCCGGTACGGACGGCGTGGCGGTGTTCAGTATTATTGAAAACCTTTCGGTGCTCTTTATCTTTTTATATGAATTCATCGGCAAGACTTCCCAACCGTTTTTCTCCATGTTTTTTGCCGAATGCAATTTTAAGGAGCTCCACCGTTTTTTCCGGTACGCGCTGGGTTATGCGCTGGTTGTAGGCACCCTTTCCATGCTGCTGATCATGGTCTGGCCCCAAATCCTTGACCTGCTCTTCGGTCTGGAGGACATAAAGGATGCAAATCAAGCCTATTATGCGGCCCGGGTCTTCTGCGCAGGTTCCATCTTTATGGGCGTAGCCCTGGTGCTGCAGAATTACCTGCAATCGGAGGAGGACGAGAAATCGGCTTTTCTGGTGGTGTTCATGCGGCGTCTGGGCGCCAGCCTGCCGATTGCCCTTGTGCTGGCAGAGTACGGTTATTATGTGTTCTGGCTGGTGTATCCGCTTTCAGAGATTGTTACGCTGGTGGTGCTTTATTTCTACAAGCGCATACAGGGAGAACGGCATGTCATCGATTCCACCCGGGTCTATAATGCGTCCTTTTTGGGCCGGGTGCAGGATGTGGCCGAGCAACTGGATGCGGTGGAACAGTTTGCCCTGTCCTGGGGAGCTGATGCACACTGCTGTAACTCCCTGCGTCTGGCTATGGAGGAAATCTGCGGTGTGATGAACGAGCGGGCCGGATCCATGAAAGGCGACGAGCCGGTACTAGCCCAGATTACCGTAATCGCGCAGGAAGACGGAACCTTCAAGCTCCATCTCCGGGACAATGCCAGGGAACTGAATCCCTTCCAGCTTTCTGACAAGGCGCTGCAAGTCCTGCCGGAACAGTCGGAAGACATAGACGAAAGGGCTCTGGTTCTGCATGCGGTGAAAACCCACGTCCGTCAGTATCTGTACCGCAACTACCACGGGTTCAATACCATCACGGTGACCGTGTGAGACTGATAATAACAGTTGATAATAATTGTGATTATATTTAAGGAGAGACGATTATGGCTAAAGAATTCCTGCAGAAAGAAAGTACCGGACCTAACGGTTGGACCATCTGGAGCGTAAGCGGACGAATTGATATGGTGACGGCGGACGCGGCTTACACTACGGGGGAAGACATTGTACTGCGCAATGTGAAGACGGTACTGGATATGACGGATATGGAATATCTTTCCAGCGCAGGGTTAAGGGTTTTGCTGCGCCTGAACAAGCTGGCAAAGAAAAATGGCAAGGTGTTTACCCTGACAGCGCCTTCCGGCATTGTAAAATCGGTTTTGGAAGACAGTGGCATGGATGCGTTGTTTACAATATATGCCTCCCTGGAAGAGCTGGACTGACGGAGGTGCTGTCTTATGGCAGGCGCAAAAAACGGAAGCTGGCAGCGATACGAAGCCAACATGAAGTGGTATGAACATATCCGGGAAGACGTGCTGGACGCTGCGGAAGAAGCCGGCGTATCGCCACGGCAGCAACTGAAGCTGGAGCTTGGCTTTGAAGAAATTCTGGTGAATATTATTTCTTATGCCTATGACGATCCGGGCTTTGTCTGGGTAAAAACAGAGGAAGAGAGCGATTGTTTCCGAATAGAGTTTGCAGATCACGGAAAGCCTTTCGACCCACTGGAAAAAGACTACCGTCCATTGGAAGATATTCCCTTGGACGAGAGAAAGCCGGGAGGCTACGGAATTTTCCTGGTAAAGAAGAATTTCAAATTGGCAGAATACAAGTATGAAAAACTGTTTGGACAGATGGCTAATCATTTGTCCCTGTTGCTGGATAAGGAATAAAAAGGATGCCGGGTAAGCATGTTTGTGCGTTGAAAGGCAGGCAAACGAACCGGCGGCTTAAAATCTGGAGTGTGTATCTTGAAATTTGGCAAGCAAAACATGAGCCTGCATCACAGGATATTCCTGTTGCTGCTGGCAGTGGGACTGGCGTCTTTTATTATTGCGGGAGCCGTTTCTCTGGCAGGCATGTATGCGATTCGGGAAAATATAGATAAAACCGGTGCTCTTCTGGCCGATAATACGGCTTCCTTTACGGAAAGTTTTGCCGGAGAGCAGGTTAAGAAACGCCTGTCCTCCGATGCTTTCGCCAAAGCGCAGCTGATCCGGCATGAAATGCAGACTACGTTGGACGATACCCGCTATCTTGCCGACCGGATGACCAAGATGCTGAAAAACCCGGAGTATTTTAAAGGACGCCGCCTGCCGGATCCCCATCATGAGGTAATCCCTTCCGGCAAGGCCTATGTTAATTTCAGCCGGGAACTGGAGCGGCAGTACGGGACAGGGGCTTTTGCTGAGGAAATCGGTCTGGTTTCCAATATCGCGGACGACCTGGAACTGATGCCGGAATGGTATACCGCAGCCTTTGCTGGCTCTGTTCACGGTTATCTCATCGCCATGGATGTGACGCCGGACAAGTCTGCCAAGCATTTCAGCCAGGCGTTTCTGGATAGCTATGACCCACGGAAGATGGGTTGGTACAGGCTGGCGGCAGACAGTAACAAATCTGGTTTTACCGGTCTATATACCGATTCCAACGGCAATCGCTGTCTGACCTGTGTAGCCCCCTATTACGATGCCGCAGGACTGGCAGGTGTAGTCGGCATTGACTGTAACCCCGAAACCCTGTTCCGCCTGACAGATAATGCGGGTACCGGGGATAAGGACGATCAGGACCAGGATGCCATAAAAGCTGAACAGCCCAGATTTTTGTTGGACAATGCTACCGGCAGCGTTATTTTCTCAACTTTTAAGGATGGCCCGTTGGCGGCTCCGCAAAGTGCTACAGATCTGCGCCAAAGTCCGGAAAAAAGTATTGCCAGGGCTGCCTCTGCCATGGTGGCAGGAAAAAAGGATGTAATGCTGATTACATTGGGCGACGATGATTATTTCCTGGCTTTTGCCCCCGTGGAAAAGCCAGGCTGGAGTTATGGCGTTCTGAATCACAAACGTGCAGTGGTATATCCTGCCGCGTATGCCAGGGATAATGTACTTTCCCAAATGGAAGCCTTTGCCGGCACGCTGCACGATGCCTTCCGCTCTGGTCTGCGCTGGGCGCTTCTGATATTTTTGCTCATGCTTGTGCCTCTGTTCTTTGTCAGTTCTGAGGTAGCCAAACGTTTTGTGAGCCCCATCCTGACGCTGATCGATGGCGTGAAGCGTATTGCCCAGGGAAATCTGGATGAGAAAGTAGACGTCCACCGGACCGATGAACTGGCTTTGCTGGCAGACAGCGTCAATGATATGGCCGGTGATCTGAAGAAACATATACAGACACTTTCCAAAGTTACCGCAGAAAAGGAACGGATTGCTACCGAACTTTCCGTAGCTACGGATATTCAGGAAGGAATGTTGCCGCGAAATTTTGGGGAGATTGCCCAAAACAAAGGCTTTGACCTGTTTGCTACGATGGCTGCGGCGAAAGAGGTGGGCGGCGACTTTTACGATTTTTATATGCTGGATGACCACCGGCTGGTCATTACCATTGCCGATGTGTCCGGAAAAGGAGTTCCCGCCGCGCTCTTTATGGTCATTGCAAAGACGATTCTGAAAAATTCAGCGTCATCCATCGGGGAATCGGAAGATTTTGCGGAAGTGATCCGGCGCACAAACCGGCAGTTGTGTGAGAACAACGAAGAGATGCTCTTTGTTACGGCGTTCTTTGGTGTCCTCGATACCCGTACCGGCGGTTTTACCTATGTGAACTGCGGCCATAACCCGCCGCTGCTGCGGCAGGGTATGGACGGAATGTTTACGTACCTGCGCCCTGCAAAGAAGAACCTGATGCTGGGCGTGGAAGAGGATATCAGCTTTGACCAGGAAACGCTGCAGATGTCTCCCGGTTCGCTGCTGTTCTGCTATACAGACGGCGTGACAGAAGCTATGAACGTTGCGGGCGAAATGTATTCGGAAGAACGTTTGCAGGCGGTCCTTACGGGCATACCGACCGGAAACGACATACCGGTTGCGGATATACTGGCTGAATTGCGGAAAGATATTGACGCCCATGTGGGCGCAGCGGAGCAATCCGACGATATGACCATGCTGGCGATTCGTTACAGAGGATAAACAGAAACCTGCTTTTGATGAGCCAGCGCGGGCGTTTCTGTATGTATTTCAGGTGTAAATGACGTTTAGAATACATAATGTAATCAGTGTTCCTTAAGAGCAGACAGCGACAGAGAAAGTTAGTGAAACTTCTCTGTCGCTGTTTTACTGTGTGGAATGTATTATATAAGTGTTTTTGTATGCAGGATACGTTATATTTTCAAATGAAAACAAAGAAGGTGTTAAAAATATAATACAAATATGTTTTATTAATGGATTTTTTGTTTCCGAAAATATGATTTTCATTGACGGATAGGGCTGATATTGTTATACTGTGTACATATATTGTTTCATTAACAGATATAAAGCAGTAATGGAGAAGTGAATGCATTAAAGCAAAGAGGGGGAACATCTATGAATCGGAAACTGAGAGATTTACCGGCGCCGCAGGGCTTATATGACCCGGCGTTTGAGCATGACGCCTGCGGTATCGGGTTTGTTGTGAATATTAAAGGGGAAAAATCCTACAGCATTATCGACGATGCCCTGAAGATTCTGGAGAACCTGAATCACCGCGGCGCAGAAGGCGCGGACCAGAAGAGCGGCGACGGGGCAGGTATTTTGGTGCAGATTCCCCATGACTTTTTTGTCCGGGAATGCGAGGTACTGGGCTTTTCCCTGCCGCCGGCAGGCGAATACGGCGTGGGCATGATCTTTGCCCACCGCTATGAATCCTTCCGCAAAAAGCAGATGGAAACGTTTGAGAAGATTGTCCGAGAGGAAGGGCAGAGCATTTTAGGCTGGCGCGAGGTCCCCATTGACGAGAGCATCATCGGAGAAGCGGCCAAGTCCATCCGTCCCCGCATCATCCAGGTGTTTATCGGCAAGGCGGCGGATGTGAAAAGCCAGATGGATTTTGAGCGCAAGCTGTATATTATCCGCAAGGTGGCGGAAAAGGAGATCATTCCCCAGAGTCAGGTGATGGGATCGGACTTTTATATTGCCAGCCTGTCTTCCCGGACTGTTGTGTATAAGGGAATGCTTACCTCCCTGCAGCTGCGGCATTTTTATCTGGACCTGTCCGACCTTGATTTTACGACAGCCATGGCGCTGGTCCATTCCCGCTTCAGCACCAATACATTCCCCAGCTGGGCCCGGGCCCATCCCAACCGTTATATTGTGCATAATGGGGAAATCAATACGATCCGGGGTAACATCAACTGGCTGAACGCCCGGGAAAGCAAGGCCAAGTCGCCGTTCTTCCCGGATATGGAAAAGGTGTTCCCGGTAGTAGATGAGACCGGCAGTGATTCCGCCATGTTTGATAACTGCCTGGAGTATCTCATGATGACAGGGCATTCCCTGCCTCATGCCATGGTGACCATGATTCCGGAACCCTGGGAGAAGGATCCGTCCATGCCCCAGGATAAGAAGGATTTTTACCGCTACCAGACCTTTATGATGGAACCCTGGGACGGTCCCGCAGCCATCTGCTTCTGCGACGGCACGGTGATCGGCGGCATGCTGGACCGGAACGGCCTGCGCCCGGCCCGCTACTATGTGACGAAGGACGACCGTGTGGTGCTGAGTTCGGAAGCCGGCGCGGTTCCGGTAGCCCAGGAACAGATTGCCTATAAAGGACGCCTGGAACCGGGACGCCTTTTCCTGGTGAATACGGCGGAACAGCGCATCATAGAAGATGATGAGATCAAGCACATGCTGGCTACGTCCCATCCGTACGGGGAATGGTGCCGTGAGCACATCATCGAGATGGACGAACTGGTGGAAGAACGGGGCAGCATGATCAATGACACGCTGATTCCCTTTGACCTGAAAGAACAGCAGAAGGTTTTCGGCTACACCCAGGAAGACCTGACCCAGATGATCGTTCCCATGGCCCGCATGGGCAAGGATCCGGTAGGCGCCATGGGGATCGACGCGCCTCTGCCGGTGCTTTCGGAAAGACCCCAGATGCTGTACGATTATTTCCAGCAGAATTTTGCCCAGGTGACAAACCCGCCCATCGACGGCGTCCGGGAAAGTATCGTAACCTCTTCCCGGGTGATGATCGGCAACGTGGCCAACATTATGGAACCGGATGAAAAAGGCACGGCGGCGCTGGAAGTGCTGCGCCCCATCCTGACCAACCGGGAGATGGCGGTCATCAAGAACCTGCAGACCGACAAGCTGCGGGCCGTGACCCTGTCCATGCTGTATCCGGTGAACGGCGGCGCGGAAGCCATGGAAACGGCTATCGAATCCATCTGCATCGACGCATACCGGGCCATCCGCAACGGCGCCAATATTTTAGTGCTGTCTGACCGGGGCGTGAACTCCCGCATGGCAGCGGTGCCGGCGCTTCTGGCATCGGCGGCGGTGCACAATTACCTGATTAAAAAGACGGTGCGCTCCGACGTGGGCCTGGTGCTGGAATCCGGCGAGCCCAGGGAGACCCACCATTACTGTACCCTGATCGGCTACGGCATTACGGCCATCAATCCGTACCTGGCGCTGGACACGGTCCACGCGTTGGCTGCGGAAGGCAAACTGTTGCAGGGATTGGATGCGGCACAGGCGCAGGCGAACTATCTGAAAGCTGCCGTGGGCGGCATTCTGGCCGTTATGGCGAAGATGGGCATTTCCACTGTGAAGAGTTACCACGGCGCCCAGATTTTTGAAGCGGTGGGTCTGAAACAGGAACTGATCCAGAAGTATTTCGTCAATACGCCCTCCCGTATTGAAGGGCTGGGGCTGGCGGAAATTGCGCGGGAGACCCAGCTACGGCACCAGAACGCCTATAAAGACGAAGGAGATCTGCCCAGCGGCGACTATTATATGTACCATAAAGGCGGAGACCAGCCCCACATTCTGGATCCGGAAGCCATCCGCCTGTTGCAGAAGGCCTGCAAAGAAGAAGACTACAAGGCCTATAAAGAGTATGCTAAAATCGTTGACAAGGGCGCGGTGTACCGGTTGCGCGACCTGCTGGATTTCTACTGCCCGCCGGGATGCAGCATTCCCATTGAAGAAGTGGAGCCGGTGGAGAAGATCCTGCTGCACTTCCGTACCGGCGCCATGAGCTACGGCGCCCTGAGCAAGGAAGCCCACGAGTGCATCGCCATTGCCATGAACCGTATCGGTTCCATGAGTAACTGCGGCGAAGGGGGTGAAGACCCGGCCCGCTTTGTGAAACTGGAGAACGGGGACGACCCCAGCGACGGGGTGAAGCAGGTCTCCACTGCCCGGTTCGGCGTTACCAGCAACTACCTGGTAAACGGCCGGGAACTGCAGATCAAATGCGCCCAGGGGGCCAAACCCGGCGAGGGCGGCCATCTGCCCGGCGCCAAGGTGTTCCCGGAAATCGGAAAGACCCGACATTCTACGCCGGGGGTAGCGCTGATTTCCCCGCCGCCCCATCACGACATCTATTCAATCGAAGATTTGTCGGAACTGATCTTTGACCTGAAGAACGCCAACAAGGATGCGGACATTAGTGTGAAGCTGACAGCAGGTTCCGGTATCGGTACCATTGCAGCGGGTGTGGTCAAGGCTAAAGCGGACGGCATCACCATCAGCGGGTTTGATGGCGGCACCGGCGCATCTCCCCGCTCCAGCATGCGCCATGCGGGCATTCCCTGGGAACTGGGGCTGGCGGAAGTACAGCAGACCTTGTTGCTGAATAAGCTTCGTGACAGAGTGCGCATCGAAGTGGACGGCAAGATACTGACCGGCCGGGACGTGGCCATTGCTGCCATGTTCGGGGCGGAGCTGTTCGCCTTCGGCACGGGTCCTCTCATTGCCCTGGGCTGCCATATGCTGCGGGTGTGCAACCTGAACACCTGTCCCTTCGGCATCTGTACCCAGAATGAAACGCTTCGGAAACGGTTCAGCGGTAAACCGGAATACGTGATCAATTATCTGAAATATGTGGCGCAGGATCTGCGGGAGATTATGGCCCGACTGGGCTTCCATACGGTAGATGAGATGGTGGGCCGGTCCGACCGCCTGAAGCAGCGGGAAAGCGCCGCCAACTGGAAAGCGGCGGAAGTGGATCTGGACCGTCTGCTGTTCCGTCCCTATACGGATACGGAAGTGGGACACCGCTGTCTGCACCGGCAGAAGCACAACATCGGGGAAACCCTGGATATGTCTAAACTGGTACGCATGTGTAAGCCGGCGCTGGACTGCAAAAAGACCATCCGGGCACGGCTGCGCATCCAGAATACCAACCGCGTAACGGGTACCATTCTGGGCAGCGAAATCACCCGCCGTTACGGGGAAGAAGGACTGCCGGAGGATACCATCAAACTGTCCTTTGTGGGTTCGGCAGGCCAGAGCTTCGGCGCCTTTATTCCGAAAGGTCTGACCCTTTCCCTGGAAGGGGACGCCAACGACTATCTGGGCAAAGGGTTATCCGGCGGCCGGCTGATGGTGTTCCCGCCTCGTGAGGTTTCCTTTGCGGCAGAAGCAAATGTGATCATCGGCAACGTGGCCTGCTTTGGGGCTACCGGCGGCGAGGTGTATATCAACGGCCAGGCCGGGGAACGCTTCTGTGTACGTAACAGCGGGGCCACAGCGGTAGTGGAAGGCATCGGCAACCACGGCTGCGAATATATGACCGGCGGCCGTGCGGTGATCCTGGGAAAGATCGGACGCAACTTTGCCGCAGGCATGTCCGGCGGTGTAGCCTACGTGCTGGATATGCAGCCTGAGCTGTGCAACCGGGATCTGGTGGAACTGGAAAAACTGGAAGACGCCGCAGAACAGGATGAAGTGAAAGCTATTGTGGAGCGGCATCTGGAGTTTACCGGGAGCCCTCTGGCAAAACGTCTGCTGGATACCTGGGAAGACACGGTGCAGCGTTTTACGAAAGTTATCCCCAGAGAATACAAGGCCATGATGCTGAACATCGCGCGCTTTAAGGCGGAAGGCCACAGTGACGAGGAAGCCAGAAGGCTGGCGTTTATGGAGAACAAATAAAAACCGTAACATAGTTTACACATCGAAACAAAAATATAAAAATTAGTATCGGAAAGCGAAAAATCATTTGACGAAGTTCTTTCCCGGTGCTAAACTACGTTTAAAATTAATAATAACCACAAAACCGTTGAGACGGAGATCAAGCCAATAGAAGCGCTCACAGAGAGTCCGGGCAGCTGGGATCCGGATAGAAATGCTGGTTGGTAAATGGACCGTTGAGGGTGTGCTGAAATCGAAAGAGAGTATTGCACAACGTTTCGTCCGCGTTAGGGAAGGAGGATGTGTTAGCATCCACAGAGGGCACAGCATAGCTGTGAATCAAGGTGGTACCGCAGGTTTGATACAATTATGACCTGTCCTTGCTGAATGCAGGGGCAGGTTTTTATTTGGATATTTACAATGAGGGGGATTTAACAATGATTAAAGAGGCTATCGTCAAGATTGTAAGCAAAGAGGATCTGACATACGAAGAAGCTTACACAGTGATGAACGAGATTATGAGCGGGGAAACCACGGCTACACAGAACGCTGCATTTCTGGCTGCTCTCTCCACGAAGAGCGCCCGGGCGGAGACGACGGATGAAATTGCCGGATGTGCTGCTGCCATGCGGGCCCATGCTACCAAAGTGGAAACGGGCATGGATGTGTTTGAAATCGTGGGTACCGGCGGAGACAATGCCCAGAGCTTTAACATCTCCACCACTTCGGCGCTGATTGCGGCGGCAGGTGGGATGAAGGTGGCCAAGCACGGCAACCGGGCGGCTTCGTCCCTGTGCGGCACGGCGGACTGTCTGGAGGCGCTGGGCGTGAACATCAGCCAGAGCCCCGCAAGGTGTGTGGAACTGCTGAAGGAAGTGGGCATGTGCTTTTTCTTTGCGCAGAAATACCATACTTCTATGAAATATGTAGGGGCTATCCGCAAGGAACTGGGATTCCGGACAGTGTTCAATATACTGGGACCGCTGACGAACCCGGCTTCACCGTCCATGCAGCTGCTGGGCGTGTACGACGGTTACCTGGCGGAGCCACTGACACGGGTTCTCACCAGCCTGGGCGTAAAACGGGGCATGGTGGTGTACGGGCAGGATAAGCTGGATGAGATTTCCTTAAGCTCGCCCACCACAATCTGTGAGATTAAGGACGGCTGGTATAAGACGTATGTGATTACTCCCGAAGATTTCGGCTTCGGACGTTGTAAGAAGGAAGACCTGAAGGGTGGCACACCGGCAGAGAATGCGCAGATTACATTGGATATATTGAACGGTGTGAAGGGACATAAACGAAACGCGGTGCTGCTGAATGCAGGAGCGGCACTTTACATAGGGGGCAAGGCGAAGGACATGAAAGAGGGCGTTGTGCTGGCGGCGGAACTGATAGACTCCGGCAAGGCGCTGGCAACCCTTCAGAAATTCATTGAATTCAGCAACCGGCCGGAGTGAGGAACAAGGTTTAGAGATTATGATTTTAGATACATTAGCAGCCGCAGCCAGGGCGCGGATCGACAAACTGGAAAAGGTTAAAAACTTAGCGGCGGTTAGGGCAGAAGCGGAACAGATTCATAAGCAGGCTGCAACGGATGGACGCAGAATATCTGCATCTGGAGCCAAAAGCTTTTTGGTAAACCTGCAGCGGCCCGGTCTGAACTTTATATGCGAATGTAAAAAGGCTTCTCCCTCTAAGGGGTTGATATCCCCGGAGTTCCCCTATCTGGACATCGCAAAAGCCTACGAACGGGGTGGTGGCGCTGCTATCTCTGTGCTGACGGAACCGGAGTATTTTCTGGGCTCGGATGTATATTTACAGGAAATTGCGGAACAAGTGAACTTGCCGGTGCTTCGCAAGGATTTCACCGTAAGTCCGTACCAGATTTATGAGGCAAAAACGCTGGGAGCCAGTTCAGTTTTACTGATCTGCGCCATCCTGCCGGCGAGCCAGCTGGAGGAGTACAGGCTGGAGGCGGAAAGCATAGGGCTGGATGCACTGGTGGAGACGCACGACGGTCGGGAAATCGAAACGGCGCTGAAAAGCGGAGCCAGGATTATCGGTATTAATAACCGCAATCTGAAGGATTTTACAGTAGATATCAGGACCTGCCTGCAACTGCGCAAAGAAATACCGATAGACTGCGTCTGTATCGCGGAAAGCGGAATCCGGAATGAAGACGACATCCGCAGCTTAAAATCGAAAGGATTCAACGGTGTGCTGATTGGCGAAACGCTGATGCGAAGCGGAAATCCGGAAGAGATGCTGCGAAAGTTAAGGAAAGCGTGAGAAACGTATTGGATTGTTCCGGGTAGTGCCAGGCAGACAATAATTGATCGGCATTAAGTAATCAGATGCGCAACGGGGAGTTACATATGATTCACGTTAAATTCTGCGGCATACGCAGGCAAGAAGACATAGAAGCAGTGAACCGGCTGCAGCCTGACTTTGCAGGCTTTGTGTTTGCGAAAAGCAAAAGGCAGGTTTCAAAAGAACAGGCTGCTGCGTTAAAAGAACTGCTTGACCCTGGAATAAAAACGGTGGCGGTGCTGGTAAACATGCCGGCAGAAGAAGCCGCAATCCTGGCAAATTCGGGGATTGCCGATTTGTTGCAACTGCACGGAGATGAAGACGCGGCTTATATTGCAAAGCTGAGAACCCTTACCCGGGCGAAAGTCATCAAAGCGGTTCGGCTGCGAAGCGCGAATCGCGCAATAAATGCCAAACTTTTGGCTGAAGCGGCTCAGGCAGACTACTACCTGTTTGATACCTTCCTTCCAGACAACTATGGGGGAACGGGAAAGACCTTTTCTCTTTCCTTATTAAATAGCTTGTCCATAGATAAACCAATCTTTCTGGCAGGAGGACTGGATGCGGGCAATGTGGCAGAAATCATCGAACAGATGCAAAGTGATGCAAAGTTATTTCCGTTCTTTTACGGAGTAGATGTTTCCGGCGGAATAGAGACTGACGGAATTAAGGATCCGATAAAGATGGAAGCATTTATGAAAGTGATACGAGGATAAGGCAGAAAGGAAGTTTATCATGACAAAGGGAAGATTTGGAATCCACGGCGGACAGTACATTCCGGAAACGCTGATGAACGCAGTGCTGGAACTGGAACGGGCATACGAATATTACAAGAACGACAAGACCTTCTGGGATGAGCTGCGCCAGCTTTACCGGGATTACGCCAATCGCCCCAGCATGCTGTATTACGCGGAAAAGATGACAAAGGATCTGGGCGGGGCCAAAATCTACCTGAAACGGGAAGACCTGAACCATACCGGCGCCCACAAGATCAACAACGTGCTGGGCCAGTGCCTGCTGGCGCAGCGCATGGGCAAGAAGCACGTCATCGCGGAGACCGGGGCAGGCCAGCACGGGGTGGCCACGGCGACGGTGGCGGCGCTGATGGGCATGGAATGCACTGTGTACATGGGCAAGGAAGACTGCGAACGGCAGGCCCTGAACGTGTTCCGTATGGAACTGCTGGGAGCGAAGGTAGTGCCCGTCACTACAGGAACCGGTACCCTGAAAGATGCGGTGAATGAAGCGCTCCGGATCTGGACGGCCCGGGTGGAAGACACCTATTACGTGTTAGGCTCCGTTATGGGGCCCCATCCTTACCCGGAAATGGTACGGGACTTCCAGAAGGTGATTGGGGAAGAAGTGAAAGCCCAGTTGCTGGAAAAAGAAGGGCGGCTGCCGGATGCGGTCATCGCCTGTGTGGGGGGCGGGTCCAACGCCATGGGTATCTTCTACGATTTCATCCCGGACAAGGATGTGCGCCTCATCGGCGTGGAAGCGGCCGGGGAAGGCGTGGATACAGAGCGGACAGCGGCTACCATTGCCCGGGGTTCGGAAGGCATCTTCCACGGTATGAAATCCCTGTTCCTGCAGGATGAATACGGGCAGATTGCACCGGTGTATTCTATTTCCGCCGGGCTGGATTATCCCGGCATCGGGCCGGAGCACGCCTACCTTCACGATATCGGCCGGGCGGAATATGTGCCCGCTACGGATCAGGAGTCTGTAGAAGCATTCTTGTACCTGTCAAAGACGGAAGGCATCATTCCCGCAGTGGAAAGCGCTCATGCCCTGGCTTATGCCATGAAACTGGCGCCAACCATGGACAAGGATAAAATCATCGTAGTGAACCTCTCCGGACGGGGAGATAAAGATGTGGCGGCCATTGCCAGATATTTGGGGAGGGATTTGCATGAGTAAGATTGCAGAGATACTGAAGAGCCATAAAAAGATGTTTGTACCGTTCATAACAGCAGGCGACCCGGACCTCGAAACCACGAAGAAGCTGATCCTGGCCATGGAAGAGGCAGGGGCCACGATTATAGAATTAGGCATTCCCTTCAGCGACCCCATGGCGGAAGGCCCGGTAATTCAGGAAGCCGATATACGGGCCCTGAACGCAGGTACCACCACGGACAAGGTCTTCGACATGATCAAAGAGGTGCGGAAGGAGACCGATATCCCGCTGGTGTTCCTGACTTACGCCAACCCTATTTTCCACTACGGCACGGATAAATTCTATGCCCGCTGCGCGGAAGCAGGCGTGGACGGGACTATCGTGCCGGATGTTCCCTATGAGGAACGGGGCGAACTGGAAATGGCCTGCGAAAAGTACGGCGTGGACCGCATCACCATGATTGCTCCCACATCGGAAGACCGGATTCAGAAAATAGCCAGAGACGCGAAAGGGTATGTGTACATCGTTTCCAGTTTGGGCGTGACCGGTGTACGCAGCGAAATTACAACGGATATTGGAACGATTTACAAAAAGATCCGGGAAGTGACGGATACGCCGGCTGCAGTGGGCTTTGGTATTTCCACCCCGGCCCAGGCGGCAGAGATGGCCCGGCTCAGCGATGGGGCCATCGTGGGCAGCGCTATTGTGAAAATGATAGCAGAGTACGGCAGGGACTGCGTGGAACCGGTCAAAGAATATGTAAAGAAGATGGCGGACGCAGTTAACGGCAGTAATTAATAGATAGATTGATTTGATGTTTTGGAGGGGAATCATGGATTTTCGCAGTGTAATCGCCAGGCTGGAGCAGCAGGGCAAAGTAGTTCATGTGAAAAGCGAAGTGGATCCGGTACATGAGCTGGCAGGCATAGCCAAGAAATTTGAGGGGCAGGAAAAGATCGTTGTGTTTGACCGGGTCAAAGGGCAGAAGTATCCGGTGGCCTGCGGTCTCTGGTGGAACAGGGATATCATCGGTTCCCTGTTCAGCGTAAAAGCGAGAGAGGTTCCCGGTGTTTTCTCAGCAGCCGGGAAAAGCTTTCAGGAGAAACCGGTGGCGCCGGTTATCGTGGAAAATCCGCCTTGCCAGGAAGAAGTGAACCTGGCCCCGAATCTGTACGAACTGACGGTGCCTACCCTGGCGCTGGAGGATGGTGGTGCGTATTTCAGCAACTGCATCGTCATTGCGAAAGATCCGGATACGGGTGTGCGGAACACGTCTATCCACCGGCTGATGATTACCGGAAAAAACCGGCTGGCCATGCTGATGGATGTGGGGCGTCACCTGCGCAGTTATTATGAACGGGCGGAAGCCAGGAGCCAGCCGCTGGAAATTACGATCAACAACGGTGTGGACCCGGCAGTGTATGTTTGTGCCACCTATCCCGGGACAGGCATCAGTGATGATGAATTAGGCGTTGCCTCTGCCCTAAACGGGGGAGAGCCGGTACGCCTGTCCCGCAGCAAAACGGTAGGGGTGGAAGGACTGGCCGATGCGGAAGTCGTCGTCGAAGGACGCATGCTGCCAAACATCCGGGAACCGGAAGGCCCCTTTGGAGAAGTCAGCGGCTTTTATGCCCAAAAGGATAACCGTTGGGTCGTGGAAGTAACGGCGATCACCAACCGGAAGCAACCTCTCATGTCCACGCTGTTGCCGGGCAAAGAGGTCTGGAACTCTGTAGGCTGCACCGCAGAGGCTTCGATTCTGGCGACGGTTTCCAAAATGGTGGGCGGGGTGAAGAACGTATACCTGTCCCACGGAAACTGCGGCTTCTTCGGCTGTGTGGTACAGATGGAGCCAACCCGCCCCGGCATGGGCAAGAATGCTATCATGGCTGCGTTTGCCGCCTTCCCGCCCATGAACATGGTGACGGTGGTGAATTCCGATGTGGACATCTTCGACGCGGAGGATGTGATGCGGGCCATTACCACCCGCTGCAATGTGGCGGAGGACATGGTGATCATCAAACACGCGGCCTGCCACGAACTGAATCCGGCTACGGATTACGGGGTGGGAACAAAATTCGGCTTTGACTGCACCGTTAAGCCGGGTCAGGAAGAACGGAACAAAAAAGTCGCATTCCGGGATGTAGACCTGAGCCGTTATGAAATAGAATAGGAAAAAAGTAGTAAAATGCGAATTATTGTGGGAGTTACAGGCGCTTCCGGGGTCATCATGAGTTATTATCTCCTGAAAGCACTGAAAGATGCGCCTGACTGTGAAATACATTTAGTGACCAGCAAGGCGGCCCGGCTTACCTGGCAGTATGAAACCGATAAGCCTTTTGAGGAGTTGTCGTCTTTAGCAGATGCGGTGTATGAAGAAGACGACCTGGCGGTAAAAATTGCCAGCGGCTCGTTCGTAACCGACGGTATGATCATCCTTCCCTGCAGTATGAAGACTCTGGCGGGGATCGTCAGCGGCTACGCGGAGAACCTGCTGCTGCGGGCGGTGGATGTCTGCCTGAAGGAAAACCGGCGCGTGGTGCTATGCCCCCGGGAAATGCCGTTGGGGAAAATCCATCTGCACAACATGAAGCTGGCAGCCCAATACGGCTGTACCATCGTCCCGCCGATGCTGACCTTTTATAACGGGCCACGGACGGTAGAAGACCAGATCCATCATGTGGTGGGTAAAGTACTGCTGCAATTCGGAATCATCTATGAACGGATGAAGTCCTGGGAAGGAAGGCGGTAGCGGATATGTTTGAACTTACGCAGGGGGAAGGAAAATATCAGGTTCGTTTCCGGGTGCTGACTGCTGATGGCAACGGGCTGGTGGTTTTTATTACCGGCGGGGAGCGCCCCCATTTAGGTGGTACAGCCCTGGCATCGCTGCCACCGCAAGGATGCGGGGACCTGTCCAGCTGCGACACATGGGATATCACACTGCCCGGCCATAAGGACAAAGAACTGGCCCGGGAGCTTGCGCGGAAAATCTGCCTCGCCGTGGGCGAACCTGTTTCCGTAAATGTGGGAATCCACACAGACAATGCTTCCGGGGAAGAGATACTGTATCTCTGCAGTCAGGCGGAGGAACTGGCGGAACGGTTCATCGGCCAATATATTATAAATAAGGGAAAACACGGTTGACAAAGGTTGTAAATTTTTACATGTTCTTACATAGTATTATATAATAAATTAAACTTTTCAGGAGGAATGAAACATGGCAAAGAAGGCACCCCACAGATTATATTTAACGGAAGACCAGATCCCGGCAGCGTGGTATAACCTGCGGGCGGACATGAAGGAAAAACCGGAGCCTATGCTGAATCCCGCAACGGGTAAACCGGTATCCGAGGAAGATTTGTATCCTGTTTTCTGCAAAGAACTGGCCCATCAGGAGATGGATAACGATACTCAGTATATCGAGATTCCCCCTGAAGTGCTGGAGATGTACAAGAACTACCGTCCGTCCCCGTTGTGCCGCGCCTACAATCTGGAAAAAGCGCTGGATACCCCGGCGAAGATCTACTATAAATTTGAAGGCAACAACACGTCCGGCAGCCACAAGCTGAACAGCGCCATTCCCCAGGCTTATTATGCCAAGAAGCAGGGACTGAACGGTGTGACCACGGAAACCGGCGCCGGTCAGTGGGGCACAGCCCTTTCGGAAGCCTGCTGCTATTTCGGTCTGCCCCTGGAAGTGTTCATGGTGAAGGCTTCCTATAATCAGAAACCGTTCCGCAAAGCAATCATGCAGACCTTTGGGGCCAGCGTGGTAGCCAGTCCCAGCAATACCACCAATGCAGGCCGGGCGATCCTGGCGGATAATCCGGATAACCCCGGAAGTCTGGGCTGCGCCATCTCCGAAGCGGTGGAACGGGCTGTTTCAGGAGACAATGTGAAGTATGTACTGGGCTCTGTACTGAACCAGGTGCTGCTGCACCAGTCCATTGTGGGTCTGGAAAGCGCTAAGGCGATGGAGCTGCTGGATGAATATCCCGACGTAGTGGTTGGCTGTGCCGGCGGCGGTTCCAATCTGGGCGGTCTCATTGCGCCCTTTGCCAAAGACAAGCTGCAGGGGAAGACGAATCCCCGTCTGGTAGCCATTGAGCCTGCCTCCTGCCCGTCCCTGACCCGGGGCCGTTACGCCTATGACTTCTGCGACACCGGTAAGATCACGCCCATGGCGAAGATGTACACCCTGGGCTGCACTTTCACCCCATCCCCCATCCATGCGGGCGGGCTGCGTTACCACGGTATGGCGCCCATCCTATCCAAGCTGTACCATGACGGCTACATGGAAGCCAAAGCCGTGGTACAGACCAATGTGTTCGAAGCGGCGACGCTGTTTGCCAAATACGAGAGCATTCTGCCTGCGCCGGAATCCGCCCATGCGATTCTGGGCGCCATTGAAGAAGCAAAACGCTGCAAGGAAGAAGGGCGCAGTGAAACCATCCTGTTCGGCCTTACCGGTACCGGCTTCTTTGATATGCTGGCGTATGAAAACTACCAGGCCGGCAATTTGAACGACTATATCCCCACAGACGAGGAACTGGCGGTGAGCATGGACAGACTGCCGAAGATTCCGGTTGTTCAGGAATAGAGTATTTCCTGCGGCAAGGTACGGCGAAAGAAAATCCTGTTGAAATAAGGATTGGTCAGCTTTTCCTTTATAAAAATGATAATAAAAACACGCTCCGGTTCTGCGAAAGATAATTCGCGGGATCAGAGCGTGTTGCTGTTTTATTTAATATTAAATTTCTACAAAACCGTCAGTCGTCGTCATCTTCCACGACCTGGCCGTAACCGACAAGGATGGTTCCTTTCGGTGCGGAGAGGGCCGGGCAAACGTACAAAATGACGCCGGAGATTTCCGCGTAATATTCTGTGATGGTCTGACCGAACAGGTCAGTAGTGCGTCCCAGTACCTGGCCTTTCTGTACGAAGTCACCGCTGTGGATGTGATGGAACCAGCAGCCGGTCTCCATGGACTCCAGATAAATCATGTCCGTGATATCCCGGGGATGATAATGACGCGGTTTGACGGGCAGTTCAAACATTTTCAGCCGCCGGAGTATATTGCGGATATCGTCTTTGTAGGCTTCGATATCCTCATGCAGGCAGAGTCCCGCGCCACCCCGCTCGATTAAAATAGAGGGCAGGCCGGTGCTGGCTGCGTAGTTGTAGGCGCCGCCTGTTGCAAGGGAACGTACCATGTACTCCACATCAACGACCTTGGCGATACGCTTGGAGGCCTTTTCCACTTCCGGTGTCGGCTGGCCCGGGTAATATACATAAGGATGCAGGCTTTCGTGGATATCGCCGCTGTGCATGTCCACATAGTAGTCCGCAATGGTAAACAGGTTGCTGCTGATGAGGTAAGCGGTCTTGTCCGCCAGAGTGCCCAGGGGAGTGCCGGGGAAGACCCGGTTCAGGTTTTTTCCATCCTCCGGAACGATGAATTCACGGCGCGCCCAGAAGCCCTGGATATTGACAGGGTGCAGCAGGATCAGGCAACCGTGCACATGCTCCGGCTCAATATCCCGGCCCAGTTCTATGGCTGCGGCGATGCCCGGATATTCGCCGCCGTGGATGCCGGCGGTAATCAGCAGGGTGGGACCGTCGTCTACACCGTTGATCACCGTCAGAGGTATTTTTGTCATCGTATCGGGAACCGGCAGCATGGTCCGCAGCTTGGTTCCGCGTTTTATTTCCAGTCCGCAAATCGTCATGTCCTGTGACATTGGGGAATCTCCTTTTCTTTGAAAATTTATGTGGGTATTATAACATAAAACACTGATTAGTTACAAGATTTTAATCCACTTAATAATAATTATTGTTAGTTTTCTCTGTTATTGTTTGGTTATATTACAAAATACACTTTATAATGCTATAGGAAAATCGTTTTAATGATTGCGTAAACTCGCGTATTTTCTGCGTTTATATCTGTTAAATACTTCTTGTTGCCGGAGCTGCTTAAAATTAATATCAATTGTAGTTTTCTCTTGCAAAGAATGCATTGATTTGATATAGTAAGCGTAATAATAATATATCTCAATAATTTCATAAACAGTAGTGGACGACAATACTAACGGTGTTTTAAAGGAGCAAAAAGATGAAAAAGAATTTTGCGGGCGCAGCGGTTTCCCTGTTGCTGGCAGGTATGCTGGCGGTGACGGGGTGCGGCGGAATGGGAAAAAAGCCCTCGGATAAACCTGCGGAAAAGGCTGCGGCAAAACCGGTCGCCGGGCTGACGGTATACACGTCCGTTTACAACGGGATGGTACAGGAAATGGCCAAGCCGGTTGTGGAACAGCAGCTGAAGGACGTGAAAGTGAACTGGCAGACGGCTGGCAGCGAAAGTGTGAAGGCGAAGCTTCTGGATGAGATGAAAGGCGGCCGGGCAGAAGCGGATCTGGTGATGATTTCAGATCCTGATTTTTACCTGCAGCTGAAGAAGGACGGTAAGCTGCTGAACTATAAGTCGCCGGAATCGGCGGAACTTGCGGAGCCCGTGGACGCAGACGGCGCTTTTACGCCCATTCGCATCAGCGCTATGGTGATAGCCGTACATAACGATAAGATAAAGGAACCTCCCAGGAGCTGGAAGGATCTGTTGGACCCCAAATATAAGGGGAAGATCGCCATGCCCAATCCGAAAGCAGCAGCTACTGCGCTGGCAACCGTGGCGGCGCTGAAGGATAAATACGGCTGGGAGTACTGGGAACAACTTAAGGCAAACGGCGTGGTCGTGAGCAAAACCCAGGAAATGCGTGAAAAGTTTGCTCATGGCGAGTATCCCATTATCATTAACATGGAAGAAAACGCTCTGAAACAAAAAATGAGCCAGGGCGTAAACACGACCATTATTTATCCGGAGGAGGGCAGCGTACTTGTACCCGGCTATATTGGTATCCTGAAGGATACGAAAAACCCTGAGGGCGCCAAGAAGCTGGTGGACTGGTGGCTGAGCCGGGAAGGGCAGTCGGCCATGAGCCTGGCCTATATGCACCCGGTGAAATACGGTGTGAAGGAACCTGCCGGCGCGCAAAATCTGATGGAACTAAGGATTCATTCGCTGCCGGTGAACTGGAATAAGCTGGCGGTTGAAGAAAAGCAGGTTAAAGAAAAATTTGCCGCTATCATGAAGTGATTACGGTACAGTTTTGCTCAGTTTTTTGGAGAATATACCGGTGCTGCGGTGTGATTCAAGCTGTAGCACTAAGTTAAAAAATCATAAGAAACTCAGGTGACTACGTTTGGCTAAAACCCTTGATCTTACTAACGGCCCCATTGCACGAAAGCTGCTGCTGTTTGCTCTGCCCCTGCTTGGCGCCAGTCTGATTCAACAATTATATACGACCGTTGACATTCTTTTTGTCAGCAATTATTTGGGAACGGGAGCTTCGGCAGCTGTGGGGGCCAGTGTATTGCTGAACTCGGCGCTGGTAAATCTGTTTACCGGTATAAGCATCGGTGCCGGTGTGGTCATTGCCCAGGCTTTTGGCCGCAAGGAAGAAGTGCAGCTCAGTAAATCCATCCATACTTCTATGATGCTGGGTCTGATCGGCGGCGTGCTGCTAACCATTATCGGTGAGTTTTCCGGTTCGGCATTTTTAAACGCGGTCAAGACTCCGGCCAGTATTTTTCAGGATGCCCTGGACTATGTACAGGTATTCTTCCTGGGACTGACCTTTATGCTGGTTTTTAATATGGCGGCCGGCGTTATGCGGGCTTTGGGCAATTCGCAGACGCCCATGCTGATTCAGCTGGTGTGCGGTATTATTCATGTAGTGACGAATTTCCTGTTTATCAAATATATGTCCAACGGGATTTTGGCGGTAGCCTGGTCATCGGTTCTGTCCCAGGTGCTTTCGGCGATTATTGCTGTGTACTACCTGCTCCATGATGGTGTCATGAGCATTCCTAAACTGGCCGTCGACCGGCCGCTGATGCGGGAAATCATCCGCATCGGTTTGCCTGCGGGCTTGCAGGGTGTGGTGGTTACCCTTTCCAATGTATTCGTACAGTATTTCATCAACGGGTTCGACGTGGTGGCTATCGCGGCTTTTACCGCCTACTACCGAATCGAGTTGCTGTTCTACATGCCGCTGGTCGCCCTGGGCCAGGCCATGATGACCTTTACCGGGCAGAATGTTGGGGCAAGGCTCTATGGCCGGGTGAAGAGCGGCTTGCGCACGACGCTGATTTTTGGTGTAGGCTATTCACTGGTGCTGGCGGCCGTCCTGCTTTACTTCGGACGGGAGACCTTCGGTGTCTTCTACACGGATCCTGCGGTCATTGATATGGGCGTCACCATTATCTGGATCTCTTTCCCGTTCTATTTCTTCTATGTATTTCTCGAGGTTTTCGCAGACACGCTGCGCGGCGGCGGTCTGTCGGACGTACCGATGTATATCGTGCTTTTCAATCAGTGTCTGTTGCGAACGGTCATCCTGTTCGGGTTCATGCAGCTGGCTCACGATATCCGCCTGCTGGTGGCCGTTTATCCCATTACCTGGGGAACGGCCGGCGCCATGCTGTATTGGTACTACCGGAAGGGCACATGGATGATGCGCCCCCCGGTGTAAGGGTTTATAATAGGTTTTTCCTGAGCGGTCAGGATATTTGTGAAAAGCGCAAAAGAGAAATTAATAATAAAAAGTACTAATAAGATTATCGATTTTATTGACATTGCATTTTAGATATGATAACATTATCACAGTTAAAAAACGTACTTGCAGAGCCTTGAAAGAGCAGTAACGCCTTACCGTAAGCGAGAGAAATGTTGTTTTCGTCGAAGAGTAAGCAATAGGGAACAGGTTTCACAGGGTGAAAAACAGTCTTCTTAATTTCACCTTTTTATTTAATATCTAACTTGGAAAGGAAGGAACTCTATGAAAAAATTATCTAAAAAATCCGCAGCGTTATTGGTAGCAGGTCTCGTTACCTGTGGTCTGCTGGCCGGTTGCGGCGGCGGTGACAAGAAAGATGCTCCTAAAGATGGCGGCAAGGCTGCAGCCAAAACGTTGGTTTTTGGTTGCCAGATGTACGCTGACGGCGGTATCGACCCGTCTGCACAGACTAACACTGCCTGGAACTGCAGCCGTTTTGGCGTTGGTCAGACCCTGTTCCGTTTTGACGATAACGTAAAACCGGTTCCGCAGTTGGCAGAATCCGCTACCCCCAGCGACGGCAATAAGACCTGGACCTTCAAACTGAAAAAAGGGATTAAATTCAGTAACGGCACAGAAATGACCGCTACAAAAGTTAAAGAATATCTGGACTGGATCCGCGAAGCCGGTAAGAAGGGATCCACCAGGCCGCAGCAGTTCCTGGATTTTGAAGCAGTGGTTACGGCTGATGATGCGGCCGGCACTGTTACTATCAAATCTAAAAAGGCCTACCCGAATATGGCGGCCAGTCTGGCTGACCCCAGCATGGTCATTTTGGACGTAAAGGGCAGCAAGGATATGAAGAATGGCGCCATCGGCACCGGCCCCTACATGGTTAAATCCTTCAAAAACCAGGTAGGTTACGAAATGGTGGCTAACCCACATTACTGGAACGGCAAGGTTCCGTACGATCAGGTTAAAATTATGTTCATGGGCGACGCTTCCGCCAAGGCTAACGCGCTGCGCGCCGGCCAGATCGACCTGGCAGAAAACATCATGAACGTTGCGGACCTGAAAGCACTGCAGGGAGATAAGAAATTCACCGTGCAGATTGCGCCGGGTACCCGTTGCGGTTTCAGCTGGATGAACATGAAACAAGGCCGACCGCTGGCAAACAAGGCGCTGCGTCAGGCCGTGCTGAAAGCCATTGATTATAAGACCATCTGCAAATCCAACACCATCGGCGGCCTGTACACCCCAGGCCCGTCTGTCATCCCCAGCTCCCTGGGTTATGGCTTTGACAAGCTGAAGAACCCCTATGAATACGATCCGGAAGGCGCCAAGAAGATCCTGGACGAAGCCGGTATCAAAGATACCAACGGCGACGGCATCCGTGAACTGAACGGCCAGAATATCCAGCTGCGCTACATCTCCTACGCGAACCGTCTGCTGAACGACTTCTCCGACGCCCACACCCAGTACCTGAAGGCTGTAGGCATTGGCGTAAAGAGCGAGTACGGCAGTTCTGACGACCAGTGGAGTAAGCTGGTTGCCGGTGACTACGACTTCAACAACAATAACTGGAACTCCATGATTGCAGGCGCTCCCACCGTTTATATGGGCAACTGGTATAGCAAAGCCGAAGCGAATTACTGTGGTTTCAAGAGCGACACCTATGATAAGGCTTATGAAGAGTTGCTGACCACGATGGATACGAAACGCTATGCTGAGTTAATGCAGACCCTGCAGCAGACGTTGATCGACGAAGCGGCCGTTCTGGTAGACGGTTACTACAACAGCTGCATCATCTACAACAATGATAAGGTTGGTTCTGCCCACATGTATCCGCTGGATTACTACTGGATCACCGACGAAATCAAACCGGCTGGAGCGAAATAACCCACTAATCCGCTTATAGGCGGCTGCAAAAGTAAACACAAAGGGATACGGAGGTTGTACCCCGTATCCCTTCTGTGTAATTTTCTCTTTATATCTGCGATTCGTCGCTTATGACTGGGAGAGAAGTCAATGAATAAGAATGCTATTATATCCAGATTGCTGCAAATGGTGATCGTGCTGATCGGCATCAGCTTTCTGACCTTTTTATTAACCTATCTGTCGCCGGGCGATCCTGCGCGCAATATATTTACTCATGCCGGTGTCATGCCTTCTTCGGAAATGATTGAAGAGATGCGTAAGACCCTGGGTCTGGATAAGCCGTTTTTTACACAGTACAAAGACTGGCTGTTCAATTGCCTGCAGGGCAATTTCGGCGATTCTTTCATGCTGCAGAAGCCGGTTAAAGATTTACTGCTTGAGCGCCTGTGGCCAACCCTTAAGCTGACACTGGCCTCTACCGTGCTCATGCTCCTTTTTTCGGTGCCCCTCGGTGTGATTTCTGCTGTCAATCATAACAAACCTATCGATTATTTTGTACGCATGATCACCTTCTTCGGGGTGTCCATCCCGAACTTCTGGCTCGGCTTAATGCTGATCCTGATTTTCTGTGTAAAACTGGGGCTTTTACCGGTAGTTTCCTCTGCCGGTGATTTTAAGTCGCTGATTTTGCCGGCGGTGACACTGGCGGTTGCCATGACGGCCAAGTACACCCGTCAGGTACGCACGGCAGTACTGGAGGAACTGCATTCAGACTACGTAATCGGCGCCCGGGCCCGTGGCGTTTCGGAAAACAAGATTCTGTGGGGCAACGTGCTCCCGAATTCTCTGTTGCCGCTGATTACCATGCTGGGCCTGTCTATCGGTTCCCTGCTGGGCGGCACCAGTGTTGTCGAGATCATCTACTCGTATCCGGGGCTGGGCAATCTGGCGGTATCCGCCATTATGTCCGCAGACTATTTCCTGCTTCAGGGGTATGTGCTCTGGGTTTCCGTTATCTATATGCTGATCAACCTGGTTGTAGATATCTCCTACAATTATGTGGATCCCCGCATGCGGCTGAGGAGGTAAGCGTATGGAAACGAAAAAGAACAAATTTTTGAGTAACAAAGGCTTTGTCCTTTTCTCCATATTGGCCCTGATGGTCGTCCTTGTGGCTATTTTTGCCCCGGTACTTTCCGGAGGCGTAGATCCCACAGCTGGCAATCTGGCGGATGCCATCATGGCGCCGGACGCGAAACACATTTTCGGGACGGATAAAATGGGTCGGGATATTTACGCCCGGGTTCTGTATGGCGCCCGTATTTCGTTAGTGTCTACCTTTGCTCTGGTGCTGACGGTATTTGTAATCGGCACGGCGCTGGGTGTGCTGGCCGGTTATTTTGGCGGCTGGGTAGATGCAGTCATCATGCGTATTGCGGATATGATGATCGCATTCCCGGGCCTGGTACTGGCCATTGCCGTAGCCGGTATGCTGGGAGCCAGCATGCGGAACGCCATTATCGCTATTGCGCTGGTGACATGGCCTAAGTATGCGCGTATGGCCCGCTCCCTGGTGCTGAAAGTCCGCCACACGGATTACGTGTATGCGGCGATTGTTACCGGTTCCAGTACCTGGCGAATGTTGTGGAAATACATGTTGCCGAATACGATTACAACGCTGGTCATTACGGCAGCGACGGATATCGGCGGTATGATGATGGAGCTTGCAGCTTTGTCCTTCCTGGGCTTTGGCGCACAGCCGCCTACGCCGGAATGGGGCTCCATGCTGAGTGAAGGCCGCGATTTTATCCAGTCGGCTCCTTGGCTGATGTTGTATCCCGGTCTTGCCATTTTTATTACGGTCGTGATCTTCAATATGCTGGGGGATAATCTCCGGGATATTCTGGATCCTAAAGAAGAGTAAGGGGGGGAATATCATGTCACTGTTAGAGATTAAAAATGTAGATATTTCCTATGGCAAGAACCTTACGGTCAAAAACTGCAGCCTGAACCTGGAAAAAGGAGAAATCTGCAGTATCGTCGGCGAGTCCGGCAGCGGCAAGACCACCGTGATCCGTGCGGTCATGGGACTGCTGCCCGGTGCGGGCAGAGTTTCCGCCGGTGACATTACCTACGACGGAATTGATTTATTGAAGCTGACACACAAAGAGTGGCGTAAGCTGCGGGGTCATGATGTGTCCATGATTTTCCAGGACAGCGGCGCCATGATGAACCAGACCCGCCTGATCGGCGACAGCTATGTAGAATATATCATGACCCATGAGGATATCTCCAGGAAAGATGCCTGGGCAAAGGGTGTGGAAATGATTGAGCGGATGCGTCTGCCGGACGGAGACCGCGTGATGCGTTCCTATCCGTTCCAGCTCTCCGGCGGTCAGCGTCAGCGCGTGGGCATTGCCATGGGCATGACCTACCAGCCCAAGCTGTTGCTGGCTGATGAACCCACTTCGGCCCTTGACGTGACGACCCAGGCGCAGATTGTCCGGCAGTTCATGGAGCTTCGGGACGAATACGGTACCAGTATTATCATTGTAACTCATAATCTGGGTGTTGCGGCCTATATGGGAGACAAGATCGTGGTTATGAAACGCGGCGAGGTTGTAGATCAGGGTGAACGGGAGTATATACTCCACCAGTCCACCAATCCGTATACCAAGCTGCTGTTGGATGCGGTACCGACATTAGGAGGTAAGCGCTATGTTTGATGAAAAAGATCTGCTGATTGACGCGCGTCATGTGACCCGCCGTTTTCCGACCAACGACGGCCGCCTGCTTACCGCCTGTGATGATATCAATTTGAAGTTTTATAAAGGAAAGACCCTGGGCCTGGTCGGCGAGTCCGGCTGTGGCAAGAGTACTTTCATGCGTTTCTTGGTATGGCTTGATTACCCGACGGAAGGCGAAATCTTCTTCCATGGGAAAGATATCACAAAGATGAAAGGCGCGGAGCTGCACGAAAACCGCCAGCATATCCAGATGGTGTTCCAGGATCCTTCCACATCGTTTAATCCCAAGATGAAGATCAAGGAGATCGTCTGTGAGCCCCTGCTGAATTTTAACCGCATTAAACCGTCTGAAATGGACGCGAAAGCGCGGGAACTGCTGGAACTGGTAGAGCTTCCCGGCGATTTTGCGGACCGGTTCCCCCATAACATGTCCGGCGGTCAGCGGCAGCGCGTGGCTATCGCCCGTGCCATTGCCCTGGAACCGGAGTTCATCGTTATGGACGAAGCCACCAGTGCGCTGGACGTTTCCGTACAGAAAACGGTGATTGAACTTATCACCCGTCTGCAGCGGGAGAAGAACATTGCCATCGGCTTTATCTGCCACGATCTGGGACTGATTGAGTCCTTTGCCCATCAGGTGGCAGTCATGTATCTTGGCAATATCGTGGAAGTCATGCCGGGCGAAGGGCTGTCAGACGTATGCTGCCATCCCTATTCAAGGGCGTTACTGGCCTCTGTCTTTGATACCAAGATGGACTTTACCAAGAAGATCGAGAATATCAAGGGCGAACCGCCCAGTCCGCTGGACCTGCCTCCGGGATGTCCGTTCAGCAACCGTTGCCCGCACTGCACGGAACGCTGCGAGCACGAAAAGCCGAAGCTAGTTGAATTGACGCCGGGTCACGAGGTAGCCTGCCATCTGTTTACCAAATAAGAGGGCGGACTCCAGTGACAGTCTATAACGAGTAACGTAACACAGGCGCTGTAAAACTGATGGCGCCTGTGTTCCAGAATAAAGTTTAAGCAAAGTTCGATTTTAAAGTGAATTAGATCAGTATAGATACACTTAACTACATTGGCGTAGATACTATCAATATGAAAACACATCTGCATTCGATCACATTTGTTGAAGAACGGAACAATATTGTAACATTTGAAACAAACGGAATTAGCAAATGTGAAGAAAATGTGAAATGAGGGCTATTAACATATGAACACTTGCTCATATGTTATAATATAAGCATGAAATACATATCAACTATCAAACCTTATCCCGAAAGGGATATCAGGGACAGAAAACCGGGAGAACCGTGTCACAGTCCCGGAGCTCAGGCGCAAGGAAAGGTGAATTAAAATGGCAAAAGAGATCAGAGATCTGGAAGATGTCCGCAGCAGTGCTGAAGACGCTGCAGTACGAACCTTTGCAAAAGGGAGCGGCGTGATGCAGCATGTGAATGAAGTGGAGGAAAACGCAGTAAACGGAATCGTAGAGCAACATGCTCACGAACACGTACATGACCACAACCATGTACCGGCTCATTCTCACGGCGAGGGACTGGCTCATGACCACGGACACGACCATGACCATGGACACGACCATGACCATGGACACGACCATGACCACGGACACGACCATGACCACGGACACGACCATGACCATGGACACGACCATGACCATGGACACGACCATGACCATGGACACGACCATGACCATGGACACGACCATGACCATGACCACGGAAGCTGCGGCTGCGATGATTGCGCAACCCATGATCACAGCGAGCACGAACTGGTGCACCACAACGCGACCTATACCCACGCAGTGCACCTGGCCGGTCATCCGGACAACTGCGAGTGCGCCGCCTGCAACTCACATGAAGAGTATTGCGATTTCTGCGGTGAGAGCCTGGCACACTGCAAATGCCGTATGCCGGACGCCGACGATGTAAAACGGGTTTACAGTCTGATTAATCTGGACTGCCCCATCTGCGCGGCTAAGATCGAACATAAAGTGAAATCTCTGCCGGGCGTTTCCTATGCGGCAGTCAGCTTCGGCACCAAACAGCTCCGTGTTTCCGCCAAGAATCCGGACGCTATGTTGCCGATATTCCAGGAAATCTGCCGTTCGTTCCTGTCTTATGTAACCGTAGTACCCAGAGATGAAGCCCCGGGACAGTCCGATAAATTCCGTACCTACAACGTGGCCGGCCTGGACTGTGCAGCCTGCTCCATAAAAGTGCAGGACGCCATTGCGGCCATCCCCGGTGTAAAGATGGCAACCCTGGTTTACGAAACCGGCCAGCTCCGGGTTACCGCCGATAACTATGACGACCTGCTGGGTAAAATGCAGGCGGCTGCGGAAAAAGCCGAAGACGGTGTAACTATTACCGAACGGGTCCGTGCTTCTGCCCAGAAAAAATACCGCACCTATAAAGTGGAAGGTCTGGACTGCGCGGCTTGCTCTGTGAAAGTACAGGACGCCATCGCCGCCCTGCCGATCGTAGATGAAGCCATTCTGGTCTATGAGACCGGTCAGCTCCGGGTCAGTGCCCGCAGCTATGACGGCCTGCTGCCCCAGATGCAGGCGGCAGCCGATAAAGCGGAAGAGGGCGTGACCATTTCCGAAAAAGAACAGTTCGGTGCTGCCAAATTCCGCACCTACGACGTACAGGGCCTGGACTGCGCGGCCTGCGCTACCAAGGTGGAAGACGCCATCAAAGCCATGCCGGAAGTGGAGGACGCTGTGCTGGTATATTCTACCGGCCAGCTCCGGGTTACCGCCCGCAGCTACGACGGCCTCACCGCCAAACTGCAGGCTGTCACCGACAAGGTGGAAGACGGCGTGACTATTGTGGAACGGGCAGATAATGCGCCGGTTCCGGAACGGAAAAAAGAAAAGAAATCCTTCCTCAGCGAAAACGCAAGGGAACTGACTGAACTGGTAGTAGGCGGTGCCATCTTCATCATTACAGAGTGGCTGGGCCTGGTACCGGAAGAATACCATATGTACTTCCTTGTAATCGCCTATGTGATCCTGGGATGGAAAATTGTTCTGACTGCCCTGAAGAACCTGACCAAAGGCGAATTCTTTGATGAAAACTTCCTGATGACCGTGGCTACCTTAGGCGCCTTTGCCATCCAGGCCTGGGAAGAAGCAGTCGGTGTTATCTTTTTCTACCGGGTCGGCGAATGGTTCCAGGACCGTGCAGCAGACCGGAGCCGTGACCAGATCATGGACGCGGTGGATATGCGTCCGGAGGTCGTAAACCTGTTGGTGGGCGATGACGTGAAGGTGATTCCTTCCGCAGAAGCCAGGGTTGGCGACATACTGCTGGTTCGTGTAGGCGACCGTATCCCGCTGGACGGTGTGGTTGTGGAAGGTGAAAGCCTGCTGGATACATCCCCGGTTACCGGTGAGCCCGTGCCTGTACGCAAAACCTACGGCGATGAAGTGCTGTCCGGCTGCGTGAACACCTCCGGCATGCTGAAGATCCGCGTGGAAAAAGAACTGCAGGAATCCATGGTTACCAAGATCCTTGATTCTGTGGAAAACGCGGCGGCCAACAAGCCGTATATTGACAAATTCATTACCCGTTTCGCGCGGGTATATACCCCTATCGTAGTAGGGCTGGCTATTTTGGTAGCCGTTGTACCGTCCCTGATTACAGGAGACTGGCATAAGTGGATCTACACCGCTCTGACTTTCCTGGTTATCAGCTGTCCCTGCGCTCTGGTACTGAGTGTGCCCCTGTCCTTCTTTGCGGGCATCGGCGCCGGTTCCAAGCTGGGCATCCTGTTTAAGGGCGGCAACGCCATGGAAATGCTGAAAAACGTGGCGGCGGTGGTTATGGATAAAACCGGTACCGTTACCAAGGGCAACTTCGTGCTGCAGCAGGTCAATCCTGCAGGCGGCGTAAGCGCTGATGAAATCCTCCGGGAGACCGCGGGAATGGAACAGGTTTCCACCCATCCGATCGCTGTCAGCATCGTCAATGCAGCCAAGGAAAAGAACCTGGCCCTGCAGCGTCCGGAACGGTTTGAAGAAATCGCCGGCGAAGGCCTGGTAGCATACTATGGCAAAGATGTATTGCTGGCCGGTAACACTCGCCTGATGAACCGTTACAAAATCGACTTCAGCGGCTACCAGGCTGCGGCATACGGCAGTGAAGTGCTGGTAGCAAAGAACGGGACCTTCCTGGGCAGCCTGTTCATCAACGATACACTGAAAGACGATGCCAAACAGGCTGTGGCAGATATTACCAAACTGGGGCTGACCACGGTTATGCTCACCGGCGACGCCCGGAGAGAAGCGGAAGCGGTTGCTGCGGAAGCGGGCATCCAGGAAGTCCGGGCAGAACTGCTGCCGCAGGATAAGCTGAAAGAAATGAACGACCTGCGCAACAAATACGGCGGCGTCATGTTCGTAGGCGACGGCATCAATGACGCGCCCGTACTGGCCGGCGCAGACGTAGGTGCGGCCATGGGCAGCGGTGCGGACGCAGCCATCGAAGCGGCGGACGTGGTGTTCATGAACTCCGAAATGAGCGCGATCCCCAAAGCCATTGCCATTGCTAAGGCGGTCAACAATGTAGCCTGGCAGAACGTGGTATTCGCCCTGGTTGTCAAAGTCATCATCATGGTGGCCGGCCTATTCGGCTTCGCATCCATGTGGGCAGCGGTATTCGCGGATACCGGCGTATCCGTACTGTGTGTGCTGAACGCCTGCCGCGTGCTGTATAAAAAGTTCTGATCACGTATTAACGGAAGTACCGGTTGCAGGCAATAACCGGAAGATCTGCAACCGACATCCTTTAACGGAAACATTAAACGCTCTCACGTTTCCCAAAATCAGCGGCGTCTGCTGTATCAGGCAGACAGAAGGAGGTAAAGCCATGAAAAAAATTCTGTGCTTTGTATTATCAATTCTTTGCCTGCTTGCCGTTGCGGGCTGTGGTGGCGGAACTCAAAAAGCGGAGGTTCCTGCCCAGAAGCAGGCTGCCTCGGAAAAGGTGCTGCGAGTGGGCACCGATGCGGACTATCCCCCCTTTGAATATTATCAGGAATCTACCAAGGCCTTTATCGGCTTTGACGTGGAGCTGGTGCAGGGTGTGGCCAGAGAGATGGGCTATAGCAGGGTGGAGTTCGTGGACCTGGAATTCAACAACCTGTTACCGTCCCTTAAGGACGGGCAGGTAGATGCGGTTATTTCCTGCATGAACATTACGGAAGAACGCAAAAGGGCAGCTGATTTCACAGAGCCCTATCTTGTCAGTTCCAACGTGGTGATTGGTCCCGCGGAAGCAAAACCCGGCAGCGTGGACGTCATGAAGGACAGGCGCATTGCGGCAGAAATTGGCAGTATCCACGAGAAACAGGTTAAAAAGTATTCAAATACTGTTATTGAATGCGGCGGAGCGGAAGAAGCCCTGAAGATGATCATGGATAAAAAGGCTGACTTTGCTGTTATGGATAATTATACGGCCCGTTTCTTCATAACCAATTTTTACAACGGTAAGCTGAACATCGTGGCGACATTGCCTGACGAATCGGATAATGGCATCGGGATTGCCGTTACCAAGGGTAATAAGGAACTGCTGGCCAAACTGAACGAAGGTCTGCAGAAATACCAGGCACAGGCGTCTTTCCACCAGATGAAGAACAACTATTTTGGAAAACTGAAATAAAAAGGAGCCTTGACCTTTCGCAGTAAAACGCTAGCAAAATTTAACATAACGCTCATAAAAAACCCGGTACGGTTTTAATCCGTACCGGGTATTTTGTTATCTGTAATCCAAAAGCAGAAATCTTAAATTAGAAATTGGAGTTTCTGTTGTTCCCAAATATGTGGTAAAATTATAAACGATAAAGAGTGGCTTCAAAAGAATGATTAACCCGGGTATTTATTTATAAAAAAGCAGGAGAGGAAACGGAAAACACATGAAAGCTATTTGGAAAAAATCTGCAGTAATCGCACTTTCAGGGCTGCTGGCTTTATCGGTTGCGGGCTGTGGTGCCGGAAATAAAAAGGCAGACGGTGGCAAAGAGACTGATACAAAAGATACACTGAAAGTTGCCGCTGCCAGTTTTGCGGACTCCCTGGAACCTACTGTTGATTACAACGGCTGTCAGGTTGTCCGTTACGGTGTCGGAGAAACCCTGGTCAAATTTGATAAAAAGATGAATGTTACCCCGTGGCTTGCAGAAAGCTGGAAGATCAGCGACGACAGACTGACCTGGATTTTCAGGATCAACGACAAGGCTATGTTTTCTAACGGCAACAAGGTGACCGGTGACGCAGCAGCCAAATCATTGCTCCGTACTTTAGAAAAGTCTCCCCGTGCCAAACGTATGCTTCCAGTTGTTTCTGTCAAAATGGAAGGCCAGAATGTGTTGATCAGAACCGCAAGGCCTGTTCCGGTCTTGCCGCAGATGTTAGGCGATCCCATGTTCCTGATTGTTGATACTTCTGTTACAGACAGGGATTACGAAAAGATGGGACCCGTCGGCACCGGTCCTTATGTGGTAAAAACCCTCACTAAAGATAAATGTATATTGGAGCGGAACGAAAAATACTGGAACGGCAGGGCTTTTTACAAGAAACTCGATATTTTTGCTATTAAGGATCCTAATACCCGTGCCATGGCGCTGAAGAAGGGCGAAATCGATGTGGCTGCGGATATATCTTCCGGCGACTTAGCCCTGTTTAAGGATGCAAAGAAATTCCGCATCAGTGAAATTGCTTCCGTGCGCAGCGTTTTAGCCCGCCTGACCGTTAAGGAAGGCAGACCGTTGTCTGACAAACGGGTTCGCGAAGCCCTGGCATCCGCATTAGACCGCCAGGCTTACTGCAAGTTTCTTCTGAAAGACACTTTTACCTCCGGCGGACCGATGCTGCCGCCATCTGTTCACTATGGATTCAACGAACTGATTAAATCGGATAAGAACCGGTATAATGTAGGAAGAGCCAGAAAGCTGCTGGCTGACGCAGGTTGGAAAGATACCAACGGCGATGGCTTTGTTGACAAAAACGGCAAAAATCTGGAACTGGATTACTACTTTTACAGCAACAGGGCAGAGCTGCCTCTGTTTGCGGAAGCAACCCGTTCTGATGCCAGGAGGGTGGGCATCAAAATCAACCTGAAGAATGTGGATTACGCCGAGATCGATAAAATTGGCAGGGAAGGATCCGGCGATTTGTGTATCTCTAATATACTAACCTTCCAGGGCGATCCGGAAGTCTTTATGAACATGTACGTAAAGACCAACAAAAACAACAGCAATCTAGATAACGGAGGCGGATTCAGCAGCGCCAGATATGACGAACTGTCCGATAAACTGGCAGTGGAATTCGATCCCGCCAAACGCCGTGAGTTGATCATCGGGATGGAAAAAATCGCTTTGGAAGAACTTCCGCTGATTGTTTACGGCTATCCCCGGACCAACATCGTTTCCAAAGCGGAAATTGCAAATGCTGATATCCATCCCTGTGATTATTACTGGGAGACCAAAGACTGGAAGCCGGCAGTGATACAATAATGGTAAAAAAAGATGGAAGTTAACTGTATACTGGGATTTAAAACAGAACAGTGTACTGTTCCTGTTCAGGCAAACCGGCAATAAAATATCCGGACGGCTATGTACCGTCCGGATCTGAAAAGAAAGTATTATTAATAATTTTCAGCTTTGATTGCGAAGAAAGATTTCGGGTGAGCGCATACAGGGCATTCTTCCGGTGCTTCTACCGATTCCGCAACATATCCGCAGTTGGCGCACATCCACAGTTTTTTCTCATCCCGTTTGAACAGCTTCTCGTTTTCTATGTTGGCCAGCAACAGCCGGTACTGCTTTTCGTGCCGTTTTTCAATTTCCGCTACCCGTTCAAACAGGAAAGCGATTTCATCAAAGCCTTCTTCCCTGGCAGTTTTGGCGAATTCCGGATACATTGAGGTCCATTCTTCGTTTTCCCCGTCCGCAGCCATTTTCAGATGTTCGGCAGTGGGTTTGGAGAAATCCCCCAGCAGCCAGAACCAGATTTTGGCATGAGCCCGTTCCTGTGCGGCGGTTTCATCAAGAATATCCGCAATCTGCCGGCTCATCTTGCTGTCTTTTTCCGCCTGGCGGGCAAACAATGTGTATTTTACGTGGGCCTGGGATTCGCCTGCAAAGGCTGCTGCCAGGTTTTTCTCTGTCTGAGTGCCTTTCAGCCGTTTCATCTCTTCCATTGCTTTTGCTTCATTCATGTGTTGATTCCTCCTTAATTCTAATAATAAAGTTTTACCAGACTTTTAGCTGTCTGATTCCATTATAATTCAATTATTATGAGGAAGCAATTAAAAAGACATGAATCTTTTCTTTTTCCATATTTCCCAACCTTAATTTATTAAGAATTAATTCTATTAGTATTGCATTTTTATATGTTATAACTTATAATTATCATAACTGTTGGGAGGAATCTGCTCCTGCAGTGTATGTTACTGTGAATATGAACCTTAAGTTTTTCCGTCAGGCAGAGAAAGAGGTCGTCCGTTATGAAAAAGTTTCGAAAAATGCTTACTGACATATTATTAGCCACTTGCGGTATGGCATTTGCCGTACCGGGTCACGCAGGTTACAAACTCAGTGACGAGGTGAAAAAGCCAACGCCGGCGTTATTAGAAGCATCGGAAATCGGGGTACGGGTCTTTAATAACAAAGCGATGCAGGACCTGCCAGACAAGGACGCTATGGTGGTGATGTCCTTCGGCACTACAATGAAAGATACGAGAGATAAGACCATTAATGCTACGGTAGCGGAGATTCAGAACGCGTTACCAGGTATCAAGGTTGTGGTGGCTTATACATCCCACATTATAATTGACCGCATCAAAGCAAAAGAGGGCATTGCCGTTCCCACGCCGGAGGAAGCGTTGGAACAGTTGAAAGCGGAAGGTTATACCCGCATTGCTCTGGCATCTCTGGATATTATTCCCGGCATGGAATACGACTATAAGTGCGGCATTTACAGAAACTATCGCAATCAGTTCAAGAAGATGACCATGGGGCTGCCCCTTTTATTCTGGCAGGGGCAGGAGGACCAGCGGGATGATGTGGCAGAAACGGTGGAAGCCTTTGCCACCCAGTTTCCTGATCTGGCCGCCGACGAGGCGTTGCTGGTGATGACCCATGGCACGCCTCATCCTTCCAACGCGTTTTATGCCGTTATCCAGGACCGCCTGAATAAACTGGGGCGGGGCAACATCCATGTGTACAGCGTGGAAGGCATGCCCGTACTGGAACACGTCATTCCCGTACTGAAAGAGGAAGGCGTAAAGCACGTGACCCTGATGCCCATGATGATGGTGGCAGGGGATCACGCCAATAACGACATGGCGGGGGACGAAGACGATTCCCACAAAGTGATTCTGCAAAAAGAAGGATTTACCGTTACGCCCTACATTCACGGCATGGGCGAGAATCCGGCAATCCGTAAGATTTTTGTGGAACGTGCCCTGGAAAGCTGGGATGCACTGCAGAATGCAGCCGAAGGCCGGACGGGAGGCATGCCCCATTAAAACTGAAAAGTTAAAAAAGATAAAACGAAAAGCCCGCATGGTCCAATGCGGGCTTTTCGTTTTGCTGTTTGGTGACAAAAGGTGAAGAAGAAGGATTAGGGGTTTTGTCGTGGCAGATGGCTCCTGGCCACTTATCTTTTACTACTATAATTATAATTATTTACAATAAAGTTATCAACAGATTAAAATTATTTATTGATAATATTTACTCATTGCTTTTCGTGGCTCATATCTTCCAGTACGGCCACCAGAGCAAGCTTTGCTTCTTCCAGCCGGTCCAGGTCATATATTATGTCCCGTACCAGAAAATCTTTGGTGCTGACTGTATTGCTGATGCTGTCGATTACTTCGTCCATGCGTTTCAGCACGCCATATAAAATATCCTTCCGGGTAACGTCACGGTTCACTTCCATAAAATGGCACCTCCGGTTCTTTATATTTTGATAATTCAAATTATACTAATAACAGTAATTGCTCTTTTATTTTCCGATCGCTTTTTCCCACTTATTTACTACTTCATCACGATGTCTGCCTGCCCACAGAAAGTTGTATTTGATCAGCTTTATGCCTTTCAGTTCGTCTGCCTGTTTAGGTGGTTTGGCATCGGGGTGGGTAAGGAACTGGTAGGAGCCTACTGTCTGACCGATTTCCTGCGCCTTGGCAGTCAGGCACCAGTCGATGAACCGTTTGGCCGCCTCCTGATCGGGGCCGCCCTTGATCAGCGATACGGCACCCACTTCGTACCCTGTACCTTCCGAGGGATGGGTCAGGATCAGGTCTTTCATGCCCCCTTCCCGGAATTTGATGGCATCGTGCAGGAAAGAGATGCCGATGAGGCACTCACCCTGTCCTGCCATTTTCGCAGGAGCGGAACCGGACTTCTGATAGTTCTTCATCTGCTTGTCCAGTTTCGTCATATATTCCAGCGCGTCTTCTTCGCCCCGCAGCTGGAACATGGAAGCCAGCAGCGTATAGCCGGTGCCTGAAGATTTGGGGTTGGGCATGACGATCTGTCCCTTATATTCCGGTTTCAGCAGGTCGTTCCAGTTCTTAGGCGGTTCCAGATTCTTTTCCTTTAACAGTTTGCCGTTAGAGGCAAAGCCCAGATAACCCACATAAACTCCAGTCCAGAATCCGTCTCGGTCCCTGAACCGGTCTGGAATTTTGGCAGCATTGGGGGAAACGTATTTCTCCAGCAGTCCGTCCGCTTTGGCCTGGATTTGGCCGTCTGCCGGTCCGCCGAACCAGACGGAAGCTTTCGGCGCATCTTTTTCCGCTTTCAGTCGCTGCAGGGTTTCCCCGGACGACATACGCACCGCGGTCACTTTGATTCCGGTCTCTTTTTCAAAGGCGGCCACATCCGCCGCCATGAAATCCTCTAAAGCGCCCCAGTAAATCGTCAGCTTCTGTGTAGCGGGCCTGGCGTTTTCTTTCTTATCGCCGCCGCAGCCGCCGAGGGAGAATAGCAATAAACCGGTAAGTGACAAGGCACAAACAGTTTTCAGAGTTTTTTTCATAACACAGACTCCTTTTCCGTTGGATTGTGAGAGTGAAAAATGAAAAACAATATATTTACTTAATACAAAATATATCGTAAATCAAACTAATTACTGATTTTTTATAAATTTATTTTATCAGAAAGCCTGTATTTCGACAATACCATATAATAAAAAAGAAGGATAAACGGGTTACGCAAATATTTGCCGCATAAGCTATATTTAAAAAACCTGCTATCAATATAGAGTTTTATTAGCAAGTAAAATAAATAATCTTATGATAAAAAATAACAAATAACTTGACATTCTTAATAATAATTATTATTATATTAATGGACAGGAAAACCGGTCAGGCCAACTCAAATCCGACCGTTTCCGGTGAAGAGTGTTTTATAACTTAATACAACGAATAATACAGGTGCCCGCAAGGGCCCAACAGAGAAGTCCGGTGCAAATCCGGCGCGGTCCCGCCGCTGTAAGGGGGAGCGAACTTCAAAAATGTCACTGAAACAAATGGTTTTGGGAAGGCGAAGCGAGCGATGAACCCAAGTCAGAAGAACTGCCTGTATGAACTCCCATTTCTTGACCCGCGAGCGACGGGGAGGAGATGACTGCATAGCCGTTAACCGGCGGGCAGCTGCCTTCAAACCGTCTTTTCAATAACGAAAAGGCGTTTTTTATTTAGTTTATATAACGGCCTGGACAACCGTCATATAATGATTTGCCATTCTCAAACCTTCCGAATTCACGTGCGCGGTAACGCAGCCGGACACTGGGTTACCCGCACGGGTCTGAAGGTGAAGGAAGATGGTGAAACGGCAGCGGCAGTGATCACTCTCACACGAGCAGGGCTTTTTTATTGGGTAACATCCATCCGGCGACGGATGGTCTTACATAGATTCAGCGACCGGGCGCATTTCCCGGGAGGAGAATCAAAAATCTTATGAGGAGGTAAATTGTTTATGGCTGAAGAAACCAACATCGAGCAGTCCAAATCCAAGCCGATGACTGACAAGGAGTTGGAAGAACTTCTGCGTAAGTCCGAACAGAACGCGTCTTACCCGGATGTTCCGTTTGATGAGTTTACAGTCCCCACTCCGGAAGAATGGGTGGCGGCCTGTAACGAACTGTTAAAAGGCAAACCTTTTGACAAGATGATGTACACCAAAAACTATGAAGGCATTACCTTCGACCCCATTTACACGCTGCGTAAATGGAAAGACATCCTGCCGACGGATGATTATCCGGGCATGGGTGACTACCTGCGCGGAAGCACGGTGAATGGATACGTTCACGAACCCTGGGGTATCGCGCAGGCATGCGATCTCACCGAACCGCAGGAAAACAACGAACTGCTGAAATTTGAAATTTCCAAAGGCAGTACGGTTTACCATGTTCGCGTTGACAGCGCAACCCTGGGTGGTATTGATGTAAAAGATGCCGAAAAGCCCGGCGATAAGGGCGTAAGCCTGACCACCTTGGAAGACATGCACACCATGCTGGACGGACTGGATCTGGAAAAACTGCCGTATATGCTGTATACCGGTGAAGGCTCTGCACGCCTGCTGGCAATGACGGTAGCCGCTCTGAAAGCTGCAGGCAAAAAGATTGAAAAGCTGCACGGTATTATCGGCGCTGACCCGATCGGCGAACTGGTAAAGAACGGCAAGACTGCTGAAAGTCTGGATGCCCTGTATGACCAGATGGCCGGCGTTATCAAATGGGCGAAGAAAAACGCTCCCGGCCTGCGCACCATCCTGGTTCGCAGCACAGTGTTCTCCCTTGGTGGAGCGGAAAGCGTTCAGGAAGTTGCCTATACCTATGCGGTAGCAGTTGAATATGTACGCCAGATGATGAAACGCGGTCTGGATATCCACGATATTTCCCAGGCTATCGCCTTCGAGTTCAACCAGGGCGCTAACTTCTTTATGGAAATCGCTAAACTGCGTGCAGCCCGCCAGATTTGGGCAAACATCATGAAGGAATTCGGCGCGGAAGAAGCAGACCGTGCTTCCTTCGTGCATGGCCGTCCTGCATCCTTCACCAAGACCGTGATCGATCCGTACGTTAACATGTTGCGTAACTGCACCCAGTCCTTCTCCAGCGTTGTAGGCGGCGTTAATACCTTTGAAAATGAACCCTTTGACGAACTGATCCGCAAAGGCGACACTTTCTCCCGCCGTATTGCCCGTAACATCCACATCATGTTGCAGGAAGAATTCGGTATGCAGGCGCCTATCGATCAGGCCGGCGGCTCCTGGGCCGTTGAAGCGCTGACCAAACAGATCACCGAAAAGATCTGGGCTAAATTCCAGGAAGTAGAAGCAGCAGGCGGCGTTATCGCGGCACTGAAAGACGGCAGCATCCAGAAAGGCATCGCCGATGTCCTGGCTGCCCGCTTCAAAGCGCTGGAACTTCGCAAAGACCGCGCGGTCGGCGTAAACATGTATCCGAACATGACAGAAGAACCTTTGGATCCCCGTCCGGAAAACACCGAAGAGATCAAAAAGATTCTGGTTGCTGCAGTTGAAAAATATGAAGCCGACGTTGACGCAAAAGAAGCGGAAGCAAAACTGGCTGCTGTTAAGGCAGCAGCTGCTGACGTTCTGGTTGACGCGGAAGCGGAAGCATTCGCTGCCGGCGCCACGATCGGCCAGGTTGCCAAAGCTGCTGCCAAGGCAGAAGGCGAGGTAACTGTAGAAGCGATTGCGGAACATCACTGGACGGAAAAATTCGAAGCTCTGCGCAGAGATACCGAAGCATATATTGCCAAGACCGGCAAAAACGTGGAAGTATTCCTGGCCAACATGGGACCGATTCCGCAGCATAAAGCCCGCGCTGACTTCTCCACCAGCTTCCTGCAGGTCGGCGAATTCAACGTGCATCTGAACAATGGCTTCCAGGACGACGAAGACAAGCCCAATTCCCGTTGGGAAAAGGCAGCGGCTGCCCTGAAGGCCGGCATCGACGAAGCTGGTACCCCGTATGACTGCGCGGTTATCTGCTCCACCGACGCTACCTATCCGGAAGACGTACCGGGAATGGCTCCGCTGCTGAAAGCTGCCAACCCGACCATGAAACTGTTCCTGGCCGGCGCTCCTGCCAAAGATATGAAACAGACATATCTGGATGCAGGCGTAGACGACTTCATCAGCGTATCCGCCAACTGCTTTGATATTCTGAAAGACTTGCAGAAGAGGAAGGGGATGATTGAATAATGGCAAATCTGAATCCTGATTTCACCAAGATTAGTTTTCCCGAACACCCTTCCTGCTCCTATGAGGACTGGAAGAAAGGTCTGGAAAAGAAGACCGGTGAAAACTGGGATGCCCTGAAAGGCACAACCCTGGAACGTATCCCGGTTGATCCGCTGTACACTGCTGAAATTTACAAAAAATGCAACCATCTGGATTTCATGAGCGGTATTCCTCCGTTCCTGCGTGGGCCGTACTCCACCATGTACGTATTCCGTCCCTGGACGGTGCGTCAGTACGCCGGTTTCTCCACTGCAGAAGAATCCAACGCTTTCTACCGCCGCAACCTGGCAGCGGGCCAGAAAGGTCTGTCTATCGCCTTCGACCTGCCGACGCATCGCGGCTACGACGCGGATAACCCCCGTGTAGTAGGCGACGTTGGTAAAGCAGGCGTATCCGTTTGCTCCATGTTGGATATGAACATCCTGTTCTCCGGCATTCCGCTGGACCAGATGTCCGTATCCATGACCATGAACGGCGCCGTTCTTCCGATTCTGTCCTTCTTCATCGTATCCGGTGAGGAACAGGGCGTAGACAAGAAGATCATGGCCGGTACCATCCAGAACGATATTCTGAAGGAATTCATGGTACGTAACACCTACATCTATCCGCCTGATATGTCCATGCGTATCATCGGCGATATTTTCGAGTACACCACCAACTACATGCCGAAGTTCAACTCCATTTCCATTTCCGGTTACCACATTCAGGAATGCGGCGCAACCTGCGATCTGGAATTAGGCTACACCCTGGCCGACGGCATGGAATACATCCGCACCGGTGAAAGAGCAGGCCTGAAGGTTGACGCCTTCGCAAAACGTCTGTCCTTCTTCTGGGATATGGGCAAGAACTACTTCATGGAAGTTGCCAAGATGCGTGCGGCCCGTGTACTGTGGGCGAAGATTCTGAAGAGCTTTGGCGCTAAGAATCCGAAATCCATGGCACTGCGTACCCACTCCCAGACTTCCGGCTGGTCCCTCACCGAACAGGATCCGTTCAACAATATCTCCCGTACCTGTATGGAAGCTATGTCCGCAGCACTGGGTCACACCCAGTCCCTGCATACCAACGCACTGGACGAAGCCATCGCACTGCCGACCGATTTCTCCGCACGTCTGGCACGTAACACCCAGCTGTACATCCAGGACGAGACCAAAGTCTGCAAGATCATCGATCCGTGGGGCGGCTCCTACTATCTGGAATACCTCACCAACGAGATCATCCGCCGTGCCTGGGCGCACATCCAGGAAGTTGAATCCCTGGGCGGTATGGCCAAAGCTATCGCCACCGGCCTGCCGAAGATGCGTATCGAAGAATGCGCGGCCCGTCGTCAGGCTAATATCGACAGCGGCAAGGAAACCATCGTCGGCCTGAACAAATACCGTCTGGCCAAGGAAGACCCGCTGAACGTATTGTCCATCGATAACACCGCCGTTCGTAACGCCCAGATCAAACGTCTGGAAAAACTGCGTGCGGAACGGAATCCGGAAGCCGTTGCCCGTGACCTGGCAGCCCTGACCGCAGCAGCGGAAAGCCGCGAAAACGGCAACCTGCTGGAATGCGCCGTTCAGGCAGCCCGCGACCGTGCATCCCTGGGTGAAATCTCCGACGCAATCGAAAAAGTATCCGGTCGTTTCAATGCGGTTATCCACACTGTATCCGGCGTATACAGCAGCGAATTCTCCGGCAACGACGATATGGAAAAAGCCAATGCGCTGGCTAAAGAGTTTGAAAAACTGGAAGGCCGCCGGCCTCGTATCTTCCTGGCTAAGATGGGTCAGGACGGTCATGACCGCGGACAGAAAGTTCTGGCGACCTCCTTCGCTGACATGGGCTGGGACGTTGACGTAGGGCCTCTGTTCCAGACTCCGGAAGAAACCGCACAGGACGCAGTGGACAACGACGTTCACATGGTAGGCTTCTCCTCCCTGGCTGCCGGTCACAAGACCCTGCTGCCGGCTCTGGTGGAAGAACTTGCCAAACGCGGCCGTGAGGATATTCTGGTAACCATCGGCGGCGTTATCCCCGCACAGGATTACGATTATCTGTACGATCATGGTGCAGCTGCCATCTTCGGGCCTGGTACCAACATTCCGAAGTGCTGCATCAAACTGCTGCAGATGTTGGTAGACCGTGCGAAAGAGGAAGCGGCTCAGGAATAACGGAACGGTAAGGAAAGCAGCCTGAGCGGCTGTTGACGGACAGTTCCCAAGTGTAAGAAAAATTATGGTGCGTGCCTGCCCCTGTTGTGGTAACGGGGGCAGACAGCCCATTTATTTCATGTATGGGGAACGGGAAGCAGAATGCATTCGGTCAGTATCGCGTGACGCCTGCCGGACCACCATATATGAAGAAAGTTGAGATGATAATCATGCCTGAAATTCCAAAATCTGATTTACATCCCAGCTGGGTGCCTGAGGATGCAAATGAAAACTTTGCCTGTTCCGTAATGGGTGGCATCGACACGAAAGTTAACGCCAACTCAGAAGAAAAAGTCTACGATCCCAATGCAGTCCGCAGGGTTCCGTTGCGCAGGAAACCCACTCTTGACGAGATTGTAAAGGGTGTAGGCGAAGGCAATCGCGTGATGTTATCCAAAGCGATTACTCTGATTGAAAGTAATGCTCCTAAAGATTTTGATAAGGCCCAGCGTGTATTGCAGGGTCTGCTGCCAAAAACGGGCAAGGCGCTGCGCATCGGTATCACCGGTGTTCCCGGCGCAGGCAAGAGTACGTTTATTGAGGCCTTTGGCCAGCTGCTGTGCAGCATGGGCTACAAAGTGGCCGTTTTGGCCGTTGACCCCACCAGTCCTCTGACCGGCGGTTCCATTCTGGGCGATAAGACCCGTATGCAGAACCTGTCCCGGGAACCGAACTGCTTTATCCGTCCTACACCTTCCGGCGGAACGTTAGGCGGCGTGGCCCGTAAGAGCCGCGAGACCATGATGCTCTGCGAAGCGGCAGGGTATGACGTAATTCTGGTAGAAACCGTAGGCGTAGGCCAGTCGGAGACGACCGTACGTAATATGGTAGACTTCTTTATGCTGGTTGTTCTTACCGGCGCAGGCGACGATCTGCAGGGTATTAAAAAAGGTATCATGGAACTGGCCGACGCCATTGTAGTTAATAAAGCGGACGGCGAAAACCTGGCGCGGGCTACCGTGACCCAGGGTGAATATGAACGTATGGTGGAATTCATCCGTCCGGCCACGGAAGGGTGGAAGACCCATGCTTATAAATGTTCCGCGCTGACCCATGACGGATTACCCGAACTGTGGGCCGTAATGCGGAAGTTTGAAAAAGAAACGAAAGAATCCGGAGTGTTCCAGAAACGCCGTAAAGCACAGCTTCTTTCCTGGGTACGCGGCATGATTGACGAGCATCTCCATAACCTGTTCTTTAACGATCCGATGATCAAGGGCCGTATCCCGCTGGTTGAACATTCCGTAGTAAACGGGCTGATTTCCCCCAGCCAGGCGGTTACCGAGCTGATCCGCTGCTTCGATATGGACCGGGCGGCCATAAAGCATATGCAGAGCGGCAAGATGTAAAGGTCGTCAGCGTTATCTTACACAAAGGCTTATTCACAGCGGTTACCGCCTTAGCTGCTGTGTGATAGCGGACTTCCCGCCGCCTCGGGAAGTCCGAAACCCCGGTCTCCGTAAGGAAGCCGGGGTTTTTGTGATGAAAACAAGTTGTTGAAAACAAAAAGCGTGCAAGGATTGAGCAAGACATTGTGCGCGTTTGTGTCATTCCATGAGATGAAATGCGCCGCAGCGGCGAGACTGTCTGAGGGGCGAAGCCCCGAGTTTCGAAGCCGCAGGCGCATAAATCCATGGAATAGCAAACACGCACAGTATTGCGAAACCTTGCACGCTTATGTTTTCAATAATTATGTTATTCCGGATACTCGTTCAGCGGATCCTGGTCTTTGCCAATCAGGGTGAACATGTCCGTCGTCTCGCGGTTATAGGGCAGCTTGGATTTGATGCGTCCCTGTTCCTGCAGCAGACGTTCCGCTTCCAGAGGCATGATTTCCATGCGTTTCAGTTTTTTGTACACGGAAGGACGGAATGCCCGCCATACTTCCATAATATTATGCAGTACCTGGGCACTGGGGATTTCGAATTTTTCCCGGCCTTCCAGCACGGACTGCACTTTGGCACGGCGCTCTGCCAGTTCTTCTTCCTCCAGCCCTTCAATCACGCGTTCCAGCTCTGCTTCCAGCGGGTTCGCCAGATACTCTTCAATCATGATTTCCAGTTCATTGTCGTATGTAATCCTGCGTTCTGCCATAATTAACCTCCCTCTGTTGCTTCGTGATGAATAACACCACGAAATATGAAACGAAAATGTTGTACGGATTCAGTCGGTGTTCCCTTAAGACCCGATAATCAAAACGAAAGCTTCATTCTGATTCGTTACCTTATTTTATCATTTGCGAGATTTATTATCAATAAGAATATTAAAGCTAATAATAAAAATTATCCAAATGATTGAGCTCCTTTCTGCGTCAGTAAGACCGGTTTTTTTGAAATATCCTCTTTACAAAATTCTCAAACCGTATTAAAATAACTCTATAAGCAACAAAGGTGTTGCGGATAATGTATCCGTGCGTCTTTGTTGCTTTTTTGTTTTTCGATTTTTTCGAAAACGCAGCCAGGCAGCCGCAGGGGGAAATGCGAGACAGAGGGGCGAATGCGGCTGTCAATGGGCTGTGGAGGAATCAGTTTTCCAATGAAAAACAGTAGATTTGCAATAATGACAGACAGGGATTTGCAAATCCCGTAAACAGACAGATAACAGTAAGGGAGTTTCTTCATTATGGCAAGGGTCAATGAGAATTTCGCTGTGCTGGAAGACAGTTACCTGTTTTCACAGGTGGCGCATAAGGTTGCGGACTTTTCTGCCGCGCATCCGGAGAAGAAGATCATCCGGCTGGGAATCGGTGATGTGACCCTTCCTCTGGCGCCAGTGGTGGTAACCGCGATGCAAAAAGCGGCGGCGGAGATGGGCGTGAAGGAAACCTTCCGCGGTTACGGCCCGGAGCAGGGTTATGATTTTCTGCATGAAGCGCTGGTGAAGTATTACGCAGGCTTCGGCGTGACGCTGGAATCTTCAGAAATTTTTATCAGCGACGGTGCGAAAAGCGATTGCGGCAATATTACCGATATTTTTGACGACGCCAATGTGATTCTCGTTCCGGACCCAGTGTACCCGGTGTACCTGGATACCAACATCATGCGGGGAAGAAAGATCGTGTTTATGGAGGGAAGCCCGGAAAATGGGTTCCTGCCCATGCCGGACCCGACAGTAAAAGCGGACATCATCTACCTTTGTTCTCCCAACAATCCTACCGGGGCGGCTTATTCCAAAGCCCAGTTGAAAGAGTGGGTGACTTACGCCTGCCAAAACGGTGCGGTGATTCTGTACGACGCGGCTTACGAAGCGTTTATCGAAGACGAAACACTGCCCCGCAGCATTTTCCAGATTGAAGGGGCGAAGGAATGCGCCATCGAATTGTGCTCCCTTTCCAAAACGGCAGGTTTTACCGGTACCCGCTGCGGGTATACGGTGGTGCCCCTGAGGTTAATGCGCAAAACGAAAAACGGTAAAGAAATGTCGTTGAATAAGATGTGGCTGCGGCGGCAGACCACCAAGTTCAACGGGGTTCCCTATATTGTGCAACGGGCCGCGGAAGCGGTGTTTACGCCGGAAGGGCAGAGGCAGTGCCGGGAAAACCTGGCGTATTATAAAGAAAATGCCAGGCTGATCGGGGCTGCGCTGCAGGAAAAAGGCATCACGTATTACGGGGGAACGAATTCACCGTACATCTGGATGCAGTGCCCCCGGCAGATGAAATCCTGGGAATTTTTCGATTTCCTGTTAGAGGAGTTGAACATCGTAGGTACGCCCGGTTCCGGTTTCGGAAGCAGCGGCGAAGGGTGGTTCCGCCTCACGGCTTTTGCCGGCCGGAAAGCAACGGAAGAAGCTGTGGAACGGTTCCGCAAGCTTCTTTGAGTAGAATTTCTGAAAAGAAACGTTGTTGGATTCAAGCAACAAAGACGTTGTGGGCAGGTGTTTATACCTGCCGGTCTTTGTTGCTTTTTTGTTTTATAAAAAAGAGAGAAAAAGAAAAACCAATTCAGGGAGGCAGTCTTTATGTGTGGAATTGTTGGATTTACCGGTACGCAAAGCGCCGCGCCGCTCCTGCTGGACGGTTTGAAAAAGCTGGAATACCGGGGCTATGATTCGGCAGGCATTGCCGTCATGGACGGACAGAAGATTACAGTGAGCAAGGTGACGGGGCGCATTGTGAATTTGTGCGAGAAAACCCGGGATGGGGCAGGTGTGCCCGGGTCGACTGGGATCGGTCACACCCGCTGGGCTACCCACGGGGCGCCTACGGAAGAAAACGCCCACCCCCATCTGAGCAATGACGGACGCTTTGCGGTGGTGCACAACGGCATCATCGAAAACTATATGCAGTTACGGGACGAACTGATCCGTGACGGCTATCATTTTGAAAGCGAAACCGACACGGAAGTCATCGTCCATCTGATTGAAATGTACTACCGGGGCAATATGCGGAAGGCCCTGCTGAAGACGACGAACCGCCTGCAGGGTTCCTACGCGCTGGGTGTCATCTGTTCGGAAGAACCGGGCAAGATTTACGCGGTGCGGGAAGCCAGCCCGCTGATCCTGGGGGTCGGCATCGGGGAAAACTATTTTGCCTCTGACGTGACGGCACTGGTGAACCACACCCGCAACGTAATCTATCTGGAAGACGGTGAGTTTGCGGAGCTCTCCTGCGAAAGCATCAGGATTTTTGACTGTACCGGTCAGGAAATCAGAAAGAAGGTTACCCGTATCCTGTGGGATGTGCAGGCAGCGGAAAAGGGCGGCTATGAGCATTTCATGCTGAAGGAAATCATGGAACAGCCCGGTGCGGTGAAGGCGACCATCGCGCCCCGGATCAAAGAGGGAAGGGTCGTATTTGAAGAACTGGGCTTAACCGCTTCTGAAATCGGGGAGATCCGCAAGATCATCATTACTGCATGCGGCTCGGCCTATTATGCGGGCTGCGCCGGGAAATATGCTATCGAAAAGTTGTGCCGCATTCCGGTGGAAGTGGTGCTGGCCAGCGAACTGCGTTACAGTGATCCGCTTATTGATAAGCAAACGCTGGTCATTGTGATATCCCAGTCCGGGGAAACGGCAGACACCATTGCGGCCCTGAAGGAATGCAAAGCCAAAGGAGCCCGGACCCTGGCGGTCGTCAACGTGGTTGGCAGCACGGTAGCCAAGCTGGCGGATTATACCGTATACACCTGGGCCGGCCCGGAAATTGCCGTGGCCACTACGAAAGGCTATACCACTCAGGTGACCGTGCTGTATTTGCTGGCCGTCTATTTTGCGGGACAGCTGGGGCGTATGGAAGGCGAAGAGAGGAAACTGCTGATTGCCCTGCAGGCGCTGCCACGGCAGATTCAGCAGGCGTTTGACCTGAACTCGTCCATTCCAGTGCTGGCGAAGAAATATCACGCCAGCAAATCCCTGTTCTTTATCGGAAGGAATACGGATTACGCCATCGCTTTGGAGGGCGCCCTGAAAATGAAGGAGATTTCCTATCTCCATGCGGAGGCATATGCGGCTGGGGAGTTAAAGCACGGGACCATCGCCCTGATCGAAGAGCATCAGCCTGTCATCGCCCTGTGCGGCAATCCCGCCATCATGGAAAAGACCCTGAGCAACATCGTGGAAGTGAAATCCCGGGGCGCGGAAGTGCTGGCACTGACCTTCCGGAACAATCAGAAAATCGTTTCCGTTGCCGATGACCTGCTGTTTATCCCGAAGATTGACGCTCTGTTTTCCGCAGTGGTGGAAATTGTACCGTTGCAGCTGCTGGCCTATTACGTTGCAAAGGAAAACGGCTGCGACATTGATAAGCCAAAGAACCTGGCCAAGTCTGTCACGGTAGAATAGAAAGGAGAGAAGAACATGGTTAATGTCCCGAAATTATTTGGCAGTCTGACGTTTAATGAACGGGTGATGAAGGACCGGCTTCCGGCCAAGACCTTCCGTACGTTCCGCAAGATGGTGGAGGAGGGCCTGCCCCTGACAAGGGAACTGGCCGATATGATGGCGTACGCCATGAAAGACTGGGCGCTGGAAAACGGCTGCACCCATTTCACCCACTGGTTCCAGCCCATGACGGGGATTACGGCGGAAAAGCACGACAGCTTTATCGCCCCGGCGGCGGACGGCCGGGTCATTATGGACTTCTCCGGCAAGGATCTGATCCAGAGCGAACCGGACGCTTCCAGTTTTCCCTCCGGCGGCCTGCGCGCCACCTTTGAAGCCCGCGGTTACACCGCCTGGGATCCCACCAGCTACGCTTTTATCAAAGACGACTGTCTGTATATTCCCACTGCGTTCTGCTCTTATACCGGGGACGTACTGGACAAGAAGACGCCTCTGCTGCGCTCAATCGCCGTATTAAGCGAAGCGGCCAGACGGCTGCTGGCGATTCTCGGCATACATACAGAAAAAGTCATCACCAACGTGGGCCCGGAACAGGAGTATTTCCTGGTAGACAAGGCCATGTGGGAAAAACGGAAGGACCTGGTCTTTGCGGGCCGCACCCTGTTCGGGGCCAAGCCGCCCAAAGGACAGGAGATGGAAGACCATTATTTCGGCGCCATCAAACCCAGGGTGAAGGCCTTCATGGCAGAACTGGACGAAGAACTGTGGAAACTGGGCATTCCGGCTAAAACAGAACACAACGAAGTCGCTCCCGCCCAGCATGAACTGGCGCCCGTATACACGTCCGTGAACCTGGCATGCGACTACAACCAACTGACCATGGAATTCATGAAACGCATCGCCTTAAAGCACGGCATGGTCTGCCTGCTTCACGAAAAGCCTTTTGACGGCGTGAACGGCAGCGGCAAGCACAACAACTGGTCCCTCTCCACCCTGGAAGGGAAAAACCTGTTGGATCCCGGCAGCGACGCGTATCACAACAACCAGTTCCTGCTGTTCCTGGCGGCCATCATCAAAGGCATCGATGAATATCAGGACGTGCTGCGTGGCACCGTGGCCAGCGCAGGCAACGATCACCGTCTGGGTGCCAACGAAGCGCCGCCGGCCATCGTCAGCATCTTCCTGGGCACAGAACTCACCGGGGTGCTGGAAGCCATTGCTTCCGGGCAGGAGTATAAAACCAACGGTCATATTCAGATGAAACTCAGCGGCAATACCTTGGCCGCGGTGAGCAAAGATAACACGGACCGCAACCGGACTTCTCCCTTTGCCTTTACCGGCAACAAGTTTGAATTCCGCATGGCAGGTTCCCAGGCCAGTCTTGCCTGCCCCAATGCCTACCTGAACACCATTGTGGCAGAAGAACTGGAGTGGGTTGCGGATAAATTGGAAGGCACCGCGCCGGAAGAACTGGACGCCGCTGTGAAAAAACTGGTAAAAGAAATCTACTTGGCACACAAACGCATCGTGTTCAACGGCAACGGCTACACTGACGCCTGGGTGGAAGAAGCAGCGAAACGCGGGCTGTATAACAACAAATCCACGCCGGAAGCCCTGGCCTGTATGACCAGCAAGAAGAACGTGGACCTGGTGGTGAAGCACGGTATCTTTACCAAAACGGAAGTGCTGTCGCGCTGCGAAATCCAGTATGAGCTGTACAACAAGACTCTGAACATTGAGGCTCTGACCATGCTGGATATGCTGCATAAAGACCTGCTGCCGGCTGCCAAAAAATATCTGAAAGATTTGTCCGAAACCGCCCTGAGCGAGAAAGCGCTGGGGCTGAAACCGGACGTGGCATTTTTGAAAAAGTTGCAGGAAGCCACGGCGGCTATGTATAAAGATGGCGAAACCCTGGCGAAAGAACTGGTCAAAGCGGAAGCCATCGAAGACCAGAAAAAAGCCAGCGCCGTGTACCACAACAAAGTGTTGGCTGCCATGGAAGCGCTGCGCAGGAGCGGCGACGGGGTGGAAGTGCTGCTGGGCAAGGAGTACCTGCCCTATCCGACCTACGGTGACTTGCTATTCGGCATTAACAGCTGAACATAGCATCACAATAAAGACTCTCTCTTACATTCTATTTTTTTCCTTTGTCTGGACAATGCTGCCGGGAAGACGCAACCCGGCAGTGTTGTCGCTTTTTTTGCTTTCCCAGACTAACAAAAAGTAAAGCCCTTGCTCTTGAAATACAGAGCAAAGGCGTTTTTTAATTGATTTTTTATTTCGCATCAATCGTCGAAATCCCCATGGTCACTTCCTCCAGCACGTCCAGAAGCATACGGACGGTGTCCAGGGATGTCAGCATTACCACATTGTTTTGGGCGGCCACCCGGCGTATCGCCACACCGTCCCCGTAATGGACGCCGGAAAGGATAGCTCGGGTGTTGATGACGTAGCTCACGTAACCCGCACGGATGGAATCCAGTATCTCTTCGCTGCCCTCGCTGGGTTTGTGACGGATCCGGGTGCGGATGCCGTGCTCCCGCAGCACTTCCCCGGTTAGGGTGCTGGCTTCGACGTTAAATCCCATGTTGTAAAAGCGCCGGATCAGCGGAATGGTTTCGTCCTTGTCTTCGTCTGCCACGCTGACAACGATGGTACCGTAATTTTTAAGGGTCAGGCCGGAGGCAACCAGAGCTTTGAAAGCGGCCCGGTGCAGCTTATCGTCGTAGCCGATGGCTTCCCCGGTGGACTTCATTTCCGGCGAAAGGTAGGCGTCCATGCCGCGGAGTTTGGAGAAAGAGAAGGCAGGACACTTTACGTAGTACCGGGTCTTCTCTTTCGGATACCGTTCTGTGATGCCCTGTTTCCGCAGAGACACGCCCAAAATGGCCAGGGTGCCGATGTCCGCCAGGCTGTAACCGGTGGCTTTGGATAAGAAGGGGACGGTCCGGGAGGAACGTGGGTTTACTTCAATAATGTAAACCTGTTCACTGGCGTCCACGATGAACTGGATGTTGAACAGCCCTTTGATGCCGATGCCCAGACCTAACTTCTCCGTATAATCCAGTATGGTTTCCTTTACCTTTTCGGACAGGCTGTAGGAAGGATATACGCTGATGGAATCGCCGGAATGGACGCCGGTCCGTTCTACTAGTTCCATGATGCCGGGCACAAACACGTGCTCCCCGTCGCAGACCGCATCCACTTCCACTTCTTTGCCACGGATGTATTTATCTACCAGCACGGGTTTGTCTTCGTCCACCTCCACCGCGGTTTTCAGATAGTCGCGCATATCCTTTTCCTTGCCCACAATCTGCATGGCCCGGCCGCCCAGCACAAAGCTGGGACGCACCAGCACGGGGTACCCGATGCGGCGGGCCGCCTCCATGCCGGCCTCGATACTGGTGACGGCTTCGCCCTGGGGCTGGGGGATGTGCAGGGACAGCAGCAGCTTTTCGAACAGATCCCGGTTTTCCGCCCGGTCGATAGCATCGCAGTCTGTGCCGATAATCTTCACGCCCCGTTCCTTCAGCGGGTCGGCCAGGTTGATGGCGGTCTGTCCGCCTAAGGTGGCAATGACACCCTCCGGATGTTCCAGTTCGATGATGTTCATCACGTCTTCCGGACAAAGTGGCTCGAAGTACAGTTTGTCGGAACATGTGTAGTCGGTGGAGACCGTTTCCGGGTTGTTGTTGATGATGATGGCTTCATAGCCTGCTTTCTGGATGGTTTGCACCGCATGGACGGTGGAGTAGTCGAACTCTACGCCCTGGCCGATACGGATAGGCCCAGAACCCAGCACTACGATTTTCTTTTTGTCCGAAACACGGGACTCGTTTTCTTCTTCGTAGGTAGAATAGAAGTAGGGGATATAGCTTTCGAATTCGGAGGCGCAGGTATCAATCATTTTATACACAGGCTTGATACCGTTTTGCTGCCTCAGATTATAGATTTCAATTTCCGTTTTGTTCCACAGCAGGCCGATTTCTTTATCGGAGAAGCCGTGTTTCTTGGCGTACAGCAGTGTGGGGATATCATCCGGGTGGTTACAGATTTCGTTTTCCATTGCCACGATATTCCGGATTTTGCGGAGGAAGAACCAGTCGATGGCTGTCTGTCCGGCAATGCTGTCCACGTCGCAGCCCAGGCGGAACAGTTGGGCAATAGCGTAGATCCGGTCGTCCGTGCCGATGCGGATGTACGCAAGGAGTTCTTCCCGGCTCATGCTGTCGAACTTGCGCAGATGAATATGAAAGGCGCCGATTTCCAGGGAGCGGATGCCTTTCAGCAGGCTTTCCTCAAACGTCCGGCCGATGCTCATCACTTCCCCGGTGGCTTTCATCTGGGTGGACAGGGCGTTGTTGGCGTCGGCAAATTTGTCGAAGGGGAAGCGGGGCAGCTTGGTCACCACGTAATCCAGCGCGGGTTCAAAGGAGGCAGGGGTGTTGGCAATCCGGATCTCGTCCAGGGTCATGCCGATGCCAATCTTGGCGGAGACCCGGGCGATGGGGTAGCCGCTGGCTTTGGATGCCAGAGCGGAGGAACGGGAGACCCGGGGGTTGACTTCGATTAAATAATACTGGAAGGAGCCGGGGTCCAGAGCGAACTGGACGTTGCACCCGCCTTCGATTTTTAATGCCCGGATGATTTTCAGGGCGCTGTCCCGAAGCATGTGGTATTCCCTGTTGGTCAGAGTCTGGGACGGGCAGACCACGATAGAATCGCCGGTGTGGATGCCCACCGGGTCCAGGTTCTCCATGTTGCAGATGGTGATGGCGGTATCATTCTTATCCCGCATCACTTCGTATTCGATTTCCTTGAAGCCCTTGATGCTTTTTTCAATCAGCACTTCCCGGACGGGAGAGAGCTCCAGGGCGTGTTTCATCAGGGGCACGAACTCCGTTTCGTTGTCTGCAAAACCGCCGCCGGTGCCTCCCAGGGTAAAGGCAGGGCGCAGGATGACCGGGTAACCAATCTTTTCCGCCACGTTCAGGCCGTCTTCCACGGTACCTGCGATATCGGAAGGCAGCACCGGTTCTCCTAAGGACTCACAGAGTTCCTTGAACAGTTCCCGGTCTTCCGCCTGTTCGATGGAATGGCTGTCCGTTCCCAGCAGTTCTACCCGGCACTCTGCCAGGATGCCTTTCTTTTCCAGCTGCATGGCCAGGTTCAGGCCAGTCTGGCCGCCGATGCCTGGCAGGATGGCGTCGGGCCGCTCAAAGCGGATGATCTTGGCAATGTATTCCAAGGTCAGGGGTTCCATGTACACTTTATCGGCCATGCTGGTATCGGTCATGATGGTGGCCGGGTTGGAGTTGCAAAGGATGACCTGATAGCCTTCTTCTTTCAGGGCTAGGCAGGCCTGGGTGCCAGCATAGTCAAACTCGGCGGCCTGACCGATGACGATGGGGCCGGAGCCGATGACGAGTACTTTTTTAATGTCTGTTCTTTTAGGCATGGTGCGTACCCCCTTCCTCCATCATGTGGATAAAGCGGTCGAAGAGGTAGGCGCTGTCCTGGGGGCCGGGGGCGCTTTCCGGATGGTACTGGACGCTGAACACATGGTCTTTTTCACATTTCACACCTTCTATCGTCTGGTCCAGCAGGTTTACGTGGGTTACCTGCAGGGGCGTATGGCGCATACTGTCCGTGTCCACCGCGTAGGAATGGTTCTGGGAGGTGATTTCGATTTTGCCGGTATCCAGATTTTTCACCGGATGGTTGCCGCCCCGGTGCCCGAACTTCAGCTTGTAGGTTCTGGCGCCGTAGGCCAGGGAGATGATCTGGTGGCCCAGGCAGATACCGAAGATGGGAACGGTTCCCAGCAGCTGCCGGATCGTTTCGATGGTCTGGGGCACGTCGGTAGGGTCCCCGGGTCCGTTGGAAATGAAGACTCCGTCCGGTTGCAGTGACCGGATCGTTTCTGAAGTGGTATCCCAGGGGACGACCGTCACGCTGCAGCCCCGCTTATTCAGGGACCGGACGATGTTCTGTTTCATGCCGCAATCGATGGCGGTTACATGGAAACATGCCTGCTCTGCCGGGAATTCCTCCGGGGTTTTCCGGCTTACCCGGGAAACGGCATCGGTGGGGAGGCTGCTTTCCTTCAATAGTTGCAGTCCTTTTTCCCGCGGGGTGGCGGCATCGGTGACCAGCGCCCTGCGGCTGCCGAAGTCCCGGATGCTCCGGTTCAGTTTACGGGTGTCCACGCCACAGACGCCGACAATACCGTATTTCTTCATAACCTCCCCCAGGGTCGCCGCGCTGCGGAAGTTGGAAGGCTCGTCATTGTACTCCCGTACGATCAGCGCCCCGATACTGGGGTGCGCAGACTCGTAATCCTCTTCCGCCATGCCGTAGTTGCCAATCAGCGGATAGGTCATCACCACGGCCTGATCCGTGTAAGAGGGATCTGAAAGGATTTCCTGATAGCCAACCATAGAAGTATTGAAGACGATTTCCAGCACCTTGTCCCCGGATGCGCCGAAGCCGTAGCCGTAGTACTCCTGCCCGTCTTCCAGAAGGATCTTTCGGTTGAAGTTGATTGCCATAATAGCCGCCTCGTTTTCATTTCAAAAAAATAAAGGCGCTCCTTGCCGTACGCAAATTGCACGGCAAGGAACGCCTTTGTTATCTATAAAATTGTAACATTGTTACCGGGGCTTTGTCAAATAAATCATGAATAAAAATTCATTTTCTGCTTTTCTTTTTCCCCGTTTCTTTTTCGTGTATCTCTGCACTGGCAATCACGGCTTTGGCCACTGCCTTCAGGGAAAGTCGCCGATCCATGCTGAGCTTTTGCATGGCCTGGAATGCATCTTTTTCTGTAAATTTATACTGATCCATCAGAATGCCCTTGGCCCGGTCCAGCAGCTTCCGGGTTTCCAGATCGTCCTTTGCCTTGTCCAGCGCAGCGTTTAACCGCTGGAACGCAGCAAACCGGCTTATGGCGATCTCAATGGCGGGAAACAGTTCCTCTTCCCGGACCGGTTTTACCAGATAGGCAAACACGCCGGAGTTGGTTGCTTCCTGTACGATTTCCTGCTGGCTGTAGGCTGTGAGCAGAAGAACCGGGGCCAGTTTTGCCTCCCCGATGAGCTTGGCGGCTTCCAGTCCGTCCATCTCCGGCATTTTCACATCCATGATGACCAGATCCGGCCGGTATTTCTCCGCAAGGCTAACCGCTATTTTTCCGTTCTCCGCTTCGCTGATAACGGTGTGTCCGGCTTCTTCCAGCATTTCCCGCAGATCCAGGCGTAATAAGGCTTCATCGTCTGCAATCAGTATCTTTAACGGTTTCACTTCAACTTCCCCTCCATTACATATGAATGACTACCCTGGCCACGGTGCCGTTTCCGTCGGTACGCGGCTCCAGGTTGAAAGTTCCCTTTAAATCGGACTGCACGACTGTCTGAACGATCTTCAGGCCAAGACTCTTGGTCTTCTGCAGGTCAAAACCGGCAGGCAGGCCTACGCCGTCATCTTTCACCAGTAACAGTAAGCGGTCTGTGGTTTCCTTTTTGGCGTTGCCGCTGTATTGCGCTGCATCTGTTGCCCTGCCGGGAAGTTTGTCCGGCTCTTCGGCGCTTTCGTCCAGCCGGCAGATGGCAGCTGTCAGTGTTCCCTTTTTCCGGTTTTCAAACCCGTGCTCCAGCGCGTTCTGTAACAGTTCGTTCAGCACGAGGGCCAGGCTGGCCGCCTGCTGGGAAGGAAGCCGCAGGTTGTCTGCGGAGAACTTCATTTCCAGTTCCAGGTCCGGCGTTTTCATACTGCTCATAACCGTTCGGAAAACACCGTTGCCCAGTTCGTTGATGTCCACCAGTTCCGTGCCCTGCCCGGAAAGGTACTCATGTACCAGCGCGATGCTGCTGATCCGGTTGATAGAGTCCCGAAGCACGTTTTTAGTTTCTTCCGAAGCCGCCCTGCGCTGTTCCAATCTCAGCAAGCTGGCGATGGTCTGCAGGTTGTTCTTTACCCGGTGATGAATCTCCCGGATTACCGCTGCTTTTACCCGCAGTTCTTCATCTTTCAGCTTCAGCTGGGTGACATCTTCGATAACTACAATGATGCGCTCTATACTTCCCGCCGCGTACAGCGGAATAAAACGGAAATCCAGGAACAGACCTTTCTTCTGCAGTTCCTGTTCTTCGGCCGTGCCTGTGTACAAAACGTTGTCAATGCCGTTCCAGTTAATTTCTTCACTGCTGGTTCGCCGGCCCACCAGGTGTCCGACGCCCAGTACACGGTAAATATGCCGGGCCGCATTGTTGGCTGCAAGGATCAGTCCGTCCCGGGCGTTCACCAGCACAAGTCCGTCGATACTGGACAGGCGACGGTAGCAGCTGTTAGAGGCATAGTCTGTTTTACTGCCGTGCAGGAAGTCCATGGTGGCGTCCCAGAATACTACGTCGGCTTCCCGGTCTTCAAAGGCGGCGGTGGCAAAGCAGCGGTTGTGCCCGTCGCAGATGGGATAGACCTTCAGCCGGGCGAACTGGCCCGGCGCAACTTCCCGGAATCCTTCGGTGACGGTGTTTTCTGTCAGCGCCTGGGTCATCAACGGTTCATCCGCAGCGCGGGTCATCTCTTCCGGTTCCGTGTTTTCCGAGCGGGTAAGGGGTTCCGCCTGATCGAAGACGCTTAAAAAGCAGATATCTTCTGACGGTTTTGCTTTGTTTTTTCCCGGTGGAGTAGTGGCGGCAGAGCAAAGCTGCCGGCTGCGGTTCAGGGGCAGAATCAGCGAAATCTTAGCCTGGGCCAGGTCGGCGGCCAGTCCCAGGTTGCTGCGCATGCCGTCCAGGATATCCCATTGTTCCTGTGTAAGTAATGAAGTCATACTTTTAATTCCGTTCCATTTTAAGATTTTTGTAAGGTTTACTGTTTATATTATAACATAAATGTTGATGACAGGGAGCGCTGACGGGTTTCATTCCCCGCACCAGAATGGAAACGGTTTTGGTTCCGGTATCTCCATCGGATAGTTATTGTCAAAGCAGCCGCTGCAGATGGGAAGGCCCTTTACCATTTCCGGCAGGGCTTTCAGGTCCAGATAGCCCAGGGAATCCGCTCCCAGCATCCGGCAGATTCCGTCCATGGAAAGGCGGTTGGCGATCAGTTCCTCTTCGGATGGGACGTCCGTGCCGAAATAGCAGGGGTGGCGGAAGGGCGGAGAACTGATGCGGACGTGCACTTCTGAGGCTCCGGCATCTTTCAGCATCTGTACCAGGTTTTTCATGGTGGTGCCCCGGACGATGGAGTCATCCACCAGTACGATGCGTTTTCCCTTTACCGTTGCGGCCAGTACGCTGAGCTTCAGATGTACGCCGCTTTCCCGTTCTGCCTGAGAGGGTTTGATGAAGGTTCTGCCGATGTATGAGTTCTTATAAAATGCGAAGCCAAAAGGAATGCCTGACTCTAAGGCAAAGCCTTTGGCGGCAGGCAGACCGGATTCCGGCACGCCGGTCACCAGGTCGGCTGCTATGGGGTGGGACCGGGCCAGAGCTCTTCCGGCGGCGATACGGGCGTCATATACGTTGATGCCGTCCAGCCTGCTGTCCAGCCGGGCAAAATAGATATATTCAAAGATGCAGTGGGCGCATCTTCCCGTTTGCAGGGAACGATTCGATTCTATGCCTTTTTCCGACAGGATTACCATTTCCCCCGGTTCCACATCGCGGATGAATTCCGCATCCACGGCGGACAGGGCGCAGCTTTCCGAAGCCAGTATGTATGCCTGGCCCCGTTTCCCCAGGCAAAGAGGCTTTAAGCCGTAGGGATCCCGCAGTCCAATCAGTTTCTGGGGGCTCATGATGACCAGCGCATAAGACCCGGATAATTTCCGGGCGGTAGCCAGCACCGCTTCCTGTATCGTTTGGGTATGGACACGTTCTCTGGCAAGGTAAAAGGCGATGACTTCCGAATCGGTGGTGGTGTGGAACACGGCGCCGTTCCGGACCAGCTCCCATTTCAGGTCGGCCGTGTTTACCAGGTTCCCGTTGTGGGCTAACGCCAGCGTCCCTTTTATATAGGAAATGGCCAGCGGCTGGGCGTTCTCCGGACGGGAACCGCCGGTGGTGGAGTAACGCACATGCCCGATGCCCAGATTACCCGGCAGGCTTTCCAGACTGTTTTCATGGAAGACTTCACTGACCAGCCCGGCGTTCTTGCGACAGTGATAATTACCCACCGGCCCGCTCGTATCGGAGGTTACGATGCCGCAGGCTTCCTGTCCCCGGTGCTGCAGCGCCGTGAGCCCGTAATAGATGGAATGGGCTACACTGCCGCCCTCCGGATCCAAAATACCGAAAACGCCGCATTCTTCTTTCGCTTTATCCATGTTGCACGCTTCTTTCTGTCCGAACCGTCCGCAGACTGACAGGCTATCCGCCTTGTGATTTCTGCTGCCTGCAAACGCGGCTGTCCGCAAAAATAAAAAAGCAGGCAAAGACGCGAGGTCTCTGTCTGCTTTGACATCTACAACGTTACTTTACCACGGGGCATGCGAAAAGTCAAACTCTCTTTTACAGCGGGTAATCCTGCAACGCATCGAAGCCCTCTTCCCCGGTGCGGATCTTGATCACGTTGTCAATCGTGGAAACAAAAATCTTCCCATCCCCGTATTTACCGGTGTAGAGGACCTGTTTGGCAACTTCGATGATAATACGGGGTGAGATGGCAGAGACCACGATGTCCAGCCGGATTTTGGGAAGCAGGCGGGAAACAACCGAGGCGCCGCGGTACATTTCCGCATGACCTTTCTGCAGGCCGTAGCCGTGTACTTCCGTTACCGTCATGCCGGTGATTCCGATTTTCTCCAGCGCATTTTTCAGAGGCAGGAACCGTTCTTTGGAAGTGATGATGGTAACCAACGAATAGGCATGCCCGTCGGGCGTGACGGGATGCAGCCCGGGAACGGACGGTGCGGTTTCCCGCTGCGGGTTCAGAACCGGATCCGGTTTTGCGGGTAGGGCCGATGTATCAAAGATATGTTCCGGCGCCGGCATGAAATCCGCATAGGCAGAGGGAAGGCCGTGTTCTTCAAAGTCCAGCCCGGCAATTTCTTCTTTGGCTGTGACCCGGAGGCCTACCGTAGACTTGATTGTTTTAAATACGATGAAAGCTGCAATTGCTACGTACAGAATAACGGAGGCTACGCCAGTCACCTGTGTCATGAAGAAGTGCGGGTCGCCGCAGTAGAGCCAGCCTTCTTTTTCCGCCAGTAATCCGGTCAGGACGGTTCCCAGGGCGCCGCAGACACCATGCACGGAAATGGCGCCTACGGGGTCGTCGATCTTCAGTTTCTGGTCGATGAATTCAATGGAGCAGACAACGGTGATTCCGGCAACGATTCCGATCAGAAAGGCGCCGGGTACGGTCACGAGGTCACAGCCGGCGGTGATGGCGACCAGACCGGCCAACGCGCCGTTCAGGGTCATGGATACATCCGGTTTGCCGTAACGGAACCAGGTAAAAAACATCACGGTACAGGTCGCAATGGCAGCGGCCATGTTGGTGGTCATAAAAATATGGGCAGCGGACAGGATCGCCTCGTCCCCGGTCAGGCTGACAGTGGAGCAACCGTTGAAGCCGAACCAGGCAAACCATAGGATAAATACACCCAGGGTGGCCAGAGGCAGGCTGTGTCCGGGAATGGCGTTGACGGAACCGTCCGCGTTATATTTGCCGATGCGGGGACCCAGAAGGTATGCACCGATGCAGGCGCATACGCCTCCCACCATGTGTACGGCGGTAGAACCGGCAAAATCGTGGAACCCCATCTGGACCAACCAACCGCCGCCCCAGATCCAGTGTCCGGAAACAGGGTAGATGAATAAACTGATCAGAATGCTGTAAATGCAGTATGAAGAGAACTTGGTCCGTTCAGCCATAGAACCCGAGACTATGGTAGCTGCGGTGGCGCAAAAAACAGTCTGGAAAATGAGGAAAGCCATGACCGGATACCCCGCGTCTTTCCCCACCGTGAATTTCGTCACGAAAAAGTCCGGCGTTCCGATGAAGCCGCCGATGTCAGTGCCGAACATGAGTCCGAAGCCGACGATCCAGAAAGCCGGCGTACCCAATGCAAAATCCATGACATTCTTCATGACGATATTACCGGCGTTTTTAGCCCGGGTCAGGCCTGTCTCGCACATGGCAAAGCCAGGCTGCATAAAAAAGACCAGCGCGGCTCCCAGCAGCACCCAGACGGTGTCCGCGGAAGAATAACGCTGGGGTAATGAATCCGCTGCAAAAGCGGAGACCGGTACTGTGGAAAGCCATGTGGCGGCAAAAAACGTTGCCGCTGTTTTTTTACAGAGTTTTTTCATACGGATCAAGCCCTTTCCCGGTACGAAAAAAGGCGCCTGATTGTGAGCAGTTCACAATCAGACGCCGATGTCTCGTACGTGTTGATTTATAAATATACAAAAGGTTTGCGTGCTGTTTCCTTTTGCAATTTACAGTTGCATAGTAACACTTTACATGAATTTCGTCAAGGAATTTTTAAAAACTGTATCAATAATTCTCTGCCTTGATCGCAAAGAAAGATCTGGGATGGGCGCATACGGGGCATTCTTTGTGAATTAAGGTTGAAACTAACTGTTGCATGTGGTAAAATATTATGTAATTTTGTGTGGCTCTAAAGTTGAAAACACAACCTATATTGATGAAAGCCCGGAGGTGTATGATGACCGATATGATGGTGATGGCCAATGCTATACTGCCTTTTATACTGATGGCGGCCATCTTCTATTTTATGTTATGGCGTCCCCAGAAACAGGAACAAAAGAAACGTAAGGAGATGCTGGACTCGCTGAAACGTGGTGACAAGATTATTACTATCGGCGGGATGTACGGCACGCTGACCAAGGTTGGGCCGACAAAAGTAAAGGTCCGTCTTGCGGAAGGCATAGAGATTGATTTTGCCAGAACAGCGGTCAGCTGTTTACAGGATGCCGGCGCGGATATCCAGCCCGAAAATCTGGAAGCCTGATGGAAACGCGTTCGCTTACGGAAGAAAAGCACCGGATACGGTGTGAGTTAAAAGAAACAGCGGCTGTGTTTTCGGGAAGCTATGTTTCTGAAGCCAGCAGCGCGGTTTGTGAAAAGGTGTTGCAGAGCGGCGAATTCCGGGAGGCTTCTGTTATTTTTGGGTACCTTTCGTTTCGCAATGAGATTTCTGTTGATGCGGTGCTTGAAGAAGCATTGCGTTTGGGGAAGATTGTTGCAGTTCCGTGGATCGTATCCCGGACAGAGATGAAGGCGGCCAGACTGGAAACACTGGAGAATTTGCCGACAGACCGTTATGGCATCCGGACAACGCCGGAACCGGTTGCGCTCGTTAAACCGGAAACGATTGATCTGATTCTGGTACCCGGAGCAGGGTTTTCTGCCAGGGGTCACCGCATGGGGCGGGGCGCCGGATTTTATGACCGGTTTCTTGCGCATGCCGGGGGTTTCAGGTTGGGTATTAGCTGCGACAGATTTTTGAGGGAAGAGATTCCCGTGGATGAGTATGACCAGCCGGTGGAAGCTCTGGTCACGGAAACTAAGTTCATTTACTGCAAAGGCGTGTAATTTGGGATCGGAACCCGGTTCAATCACTGGTGTGAACCGTTTTTCCTTAACGTTTACATATGCGATATGCAGTTGAGATAAACTGTTACGACGGTAACAGATGAAAGGGGTAAAGTATTTTGAGATGGAATGAATTAGGGAAATTCCTGATTGTTGCGCTGGCAATTGTCGGTGGTTTCTGTATGTACATCCGGCCGCTGGCCAGTTCGGTCAAGCAGGGCCTGGATCTGCAGGGCGGTACCCATGTCGTGTTACAGGCCGTGGATACGCCGCAGTTAAAAGTGAATGACGACGCGCTGGACCGCGCGACCCATATTATTGAACGCCGTGTGAATGCGCTGGGTCTGACGGAACCGGTGGTACAGCGTCAGGGCCGCGACCGCATCATTGTAGAGCTGCCGGGCGTAAAGGATCCGGAAAAGGCCATCAACATGCTGGGCAAGACCGCTATGCTGGAGTTCAAGGATCCCAATAACAAAACGGTGCTCACCGGTACGGATCTGAAAGACGCAAAAGCAGTCGTAGGCAATGGCAACCAGCCGCTGGTATCCATGGAGTTTTCCGATGAAGGCGGCCAGAAGTTTGCAGATGTAACGGCCCGTAATGTAGGCAAGCGTATTGCCATTACCCTGGACGGCGAAGTGCTGACCGCTCCGGTGGTGCAGGAAGCTATTACCGGAGGCCGCGCCCAGATTACCGGCAACCGTTCCATGGAAGAAGCACAGCATCTGGCCATTTTACTGCGCAGCGGTTCGCTGCCGGTTAAATTGGAAATCATTGAGAACCGGACTGTTGGCCCGACCCTGGGGCAGGACTCCAAGGAAGCCAGTCAGAAGGCGTTCCTGATCGGTGTGGCCGGCGTATTTGTATTTATGATTCTGTTCTACCGCCTCAGCGGTGTCGTGGCGGACATTGCGCTGCTGCTGTATACCATGCTGCTGTTGCTGGTGATGCGTTACCTGAATGCAACCCTGACCCTGCCGGGCATGGCGGGCATCATCCTGTCCATCGGTATGGCGGTTGACGCCAACGTGCTGATTTTCGAACGGTTCAAGGAAGAAATACGCACTGGGAAAACCCTGCGCAAGGCGATGGACAACGGGTTTGGCCGCGCACTGGTGACAATTCTTGACTCTAACATTACGACCCTGATGGCCTGCGCGGTGCTGTTCTATTTAGGCACCGGCCCCATCAAAGGGTTTGCGGTCACGCTGTCCATCGGCGTTATTTTAAGTATGTTCTCGGCGGTTACGGTTACCAAATTTTTGCTGAAGTTCCTTATTGACGCCAACTTCACCAAGAGCCCCACGGCCTTTGGCATCTCCGCTCCGAAAGCAGAGGAGGTGGCAAAATGAAAAACTTCTCTATTGTCAGGAACTGGAAAATTTTCTTTGCGATTACGATTATCGGTCTGATGATCGGGTACGGCTCCATGATCTTCCGGGGGTTCAATCTTGGTATTGATTTTACCGGCGGCAGCATTATGGACCTGAAGTTTGAAAAAGCCGTACAGGTTGCACAGGTTCGCGAAGTGCTGAGCCAGCATAATCTGGGCAGCGCGATCATCCAGCTGGAAAGCAGCGATTCCGCAGCGACGGAGTCTCAGGGCGTTCTGATCCGTACCCCGGTCATTGCGGATAACGATCGTACAAAAGTTATGCAGGACATGGAAAAATCACTGGGCAAGTTTGATATCCGCCGTGTGGAAAACGTCGGCGCGACCATCGGCGGTGAACTGATCCAGCAGGCGGCCATCGCCATCTTCCTGTCCTGGGTGCTGATGGTGTTGTATATTACCATCCGGTTCCAGCTGAATTTTGCGTTGGCGGCCATCATTGCTTTGATCATCGACGTGTCGGTTACGCTGAGCTGGTTCTCCCTGCTGCAGCTGGAAATTGATTCCACCTTCGTAGCCGCGCTGCTGACGGTAGTCGGGTATTCGGTCAACGGCACCATCGTAATTTTTGACCGCATCCGTGAAAACCTGAAGGTGCATCGCCGCACCGAAACGGTAACGGATATGATCGACAACAGTATCAAGTCTACGCTGACCCGTACCATTTACACGACGATCACTACCTTGTTTGCCATCGTGGCGATCTTCCTGTTCGGCGGCGAGACGATCCATAATTTCTCCTTTGCCATGCTGGTGGGCTGTTGCAGCGGCGCCTACACTTCCATTCTGCTGGCGGGCACCATCTGGCTGTTCCTGCAGCATAAAAAAGCAGGGGAATAAAATAGTATATTCAGGAAAACTCATTTATTAGAATTTTCTTAGCGGTTGTGTGTTTGATATTATTTTGGAAAAAGGGATGAAGGCATCCCTTTTTCTTTATGGATTTCCTATTATGGAATAATTCAGGCAGGCACTTTTCACGCCTGCCTTTTTTGTTTATAATATATAATGTAGAAGTGTGAAATGTCATAAGTTTATCATAAGTAAGTTTGTTGCAGCTGCTTGCGACGGAGAATATGGAAATTGCCGATAACATGATGATTCCGGAAGAAGTCAGCAAGTTGTTGAAAATAAGGAGGGTTTGTTTTGCGCAAGATTTTGCTTTTATGCCTGTGTCTGGTGGTTTGTTTTTCTTTCAGCGCCTGCGGGAAAGAAACGGAAAAGAAACCGCTGCCCAAACCTGCGAAGGCTGTATTTGAAACCAGCATGGGAACGTTTACCTGCCGGCTGGAAACAAAGCTGGCGCCGGTGACCACAGAGAATTTCATTAAACTGGCCAACAAAGGCTTTTATAATAACCTGATTTTCCACCGTGTGATAGACGGTTTTATGATTCAGGGCGGTTGTCCCGATGGAACCGGAACCGGCGGGCCTGGCTATACAATTAGAGATGAGTTCAGTTCGGAACTGCGCCACAGCGGACCGGGCATCCTGTCCATGGCCAATGCGGGGCCCAATACCGGCGGCAGCCAGTTTTTTATTACGCTGAAAGCTACGCCCTGGCTGGATAATCACCATGCTGTTTTTGGGCGTGTCAGCGAGGGCATGGATGTTGTGCAGAAGATAGGACATACCAAAACGGATGCAGGTGACAGGCCTGTCGTACCGGTTGTGATCCGCAAAGTGACCATCATTGAAGGCGAAGCGGCGAAGTGAGATAAAATTGACGCAGCAAATTGCCCAAAATGGCGGCAAGCATGCAGATGAATGATACAGTGTTTCCGAAGTCGTAAATTAAGGATAAGGAAAAGAATACGGAAAGCAAAGCAGTGAAAGGGGTTAAGTAATATTGTCTTTTTTATCAGACGAACATGTAATTGAAATCAATGACCAGCAGGAGATGATCGGTATCCTGGGAAGGAACGATGAGTTCCTGCGTCTGATCGATGCCAGCTTTGACGCTACGGTCATGGCCAGAGGCAACAAAATCATTTTCAGCGGCAACGAAGAAGAAAACCAGAAACTGGAGCAGCTTTTTAAGGAACTGCTGTTCCTGTACCGGCAGGGGCTGCCGGTTACCAGCCATGACGTGCGTTACAGTATTTACATGGTGCAGGGCGGCGCGGTGGCCAAACTGCATAACATGTACGCGGAAACGCTGATTGTTACCTGGCGGGGGCACCAAATCAAGGCGAAAACGCTGGGCCAGTGGAATTATGTACGGGCTATCAAAAACAATTTCATAACTTTCGGTATCGGTCCGGCCGGTACGGGCAAGACCTATCTTGCCGTAGCCATGGCGGTTACCGCGCTGAAAAAACGGGAAGTGGAACGGATCATCCTGACCCGTCCTGCAGTGGAAGCCGGGGAAAAGCTGGGTTTTTTGCCGGGGGATATGCAGGAGAAGGTGGATCCGTACCTGCGTCCATTGTATGACGCGCTGTTTGATATGCTGGGCAGCGATACGGCACAGAAGTACCTGGAGCGTGGCACGATTGAAGTAGCGCCTTTGGCATACATGCGTGGCCGTACGCTGAACGGTTCGTTTATTATTCTCGATGAAGCGCAGAATACAACTCCCGAGCAGATGAAAATGATCCTGACCCGTTTCGGATTCGGTTCCCATATGGTGGTTACCGGGGATGTTACCCAGATCGATCTTCCTGCCGGCAGGAAAAGCGGGCTGATCCATGCTGCCAAAGTATTAAGGGATGTTCCCGGTATCAGCATAAATTATTTTGATGAGAAAGATGTGGTCCGCCATGAAATTGTCGGCGCCATTATCAAAGCCTACGAACAGTTCGAACAGAAGCCGGAAGAAAAGAAAACCGGAGAAACGGAGTGACGGTATGAAGATTATTTTCAGCGACGACCAGGACGAGGTAAAGGTCCCGAAGGAAGCCGTTGCTTTGCTGAAACAGGGGCTGCAGGCGGTGGCAAAACTGCATAAGCTGTCTGCAAAAACCGAAGTCAGCGTGTCTTTGGTTAATGATGAAGTAATCCATGTTTTGAATAAAGATTACCGGGGTATCGACCGGCCTACGGATGTCCTTTCTTTTGCACTGGACGAAGCAGAAGAACCGCAGGAAATCGGCGGGCCGGAAACACATCTGCTGGGAGATATCATCATCTCTGCGGAAACCGCTGTGCGGCAGGGCAGGGAGTACGGGCACGGATTCAACCGTGAACTGGTGTATCTGGGAGTACACAGCCTGCTGCATCTTCTCGGATACGATCATATGAATAAAGACGACAAAGCGGTAATGAGGGAAGAGGAAGAAAAAGCATTGCAGATGATTCATCTCAGTCAGGCTGATTTGGACAGGAGTGAAGAGAAGGACGATCCGGATCATTTTGCGCTGGCTGTCGTGGATGCGGAACCGGAAAAGAAAACAGAAAAAACTGCGAAAAGCGGAAAACATAAAGTTACTTCTGCTAAAAAAATAAAACCGGTAAAGAACAGGAAGAAAAGTGATAATAACGCTAAGGAAGGGGAAAAACTGATGGGCCGTAAAGACATTAAAGCGACGGACAAAACCATTAAAAAATTATTTAAGAAAGCCCTGAAGACCCGGGAAAACGCCTACGTTCCTTTCTCAAAGTTTAAAGTAGGAGCTGCAGTATTGACTAAGTCCGGAGATATTTTTACCGGATGCAATGTGGAGAATTCTTCGTTTGGCCTGACGGTATGTGCGGAGCGGGTGGCCATGTTTAACGCAGCAGCGGCCGGTGTCCGTCCCGGGGAAATCACCATGCTGCTGGTAGCGGCTGATACGGAAGATGTAACTTCGCCTTGCGGAGCCTGCCGGCAGGTAATGGCGGAATTTGAGATTCCGGTGATTGTAATGGCAAATGTGCGCGGTGATATGAAGACGGTAAGTTTGGAAGAACTGTTGCCGTTCAGTTTTAAAGCTGCGGATTTTGCATGATTGTTTTTGTATTTGAGGAAACCCGTTGATACATTTAACTGTGAAAAAAATGTATGCAGATTTATCTTTGCAGTACTGGCATTAGGAACAGTAAGGAGAACTTATGGGGGAAAACAAACATTATACAGGTTTTGCAGCGCTGGTAGGACGTCCGAATGTTGGCAAATCAACATTGATGAACGGGATGATCGGGGAAAAAATCTCTATTATGAGCGACCGTCCCCAGACGACCCGTAATAAAATCATGGGCATTCTGTCTGCCGGCAACACCCAGATCATGTTTTTGGATACGCCCGGTATCCACAAGCCGCTGCATAAGCTGGGAGAGTATATGAATCAGGCGGCCATCGGCACTTTAAACCAGGTGGATGTGGTTTTGTTTGTGGTTGATGCCTGTGAGAAAAAAGGAGCCGGCGAAAAATTCATCATTGAACATCTGAAAAAGATAAAGACTCCTGTACTGCTGGTTATCAATAAAATAGATAAACTGGATGATAAGAGCCTGCTTTTCGGTATTGTGAACAGTTATAAGGACGATCTGGATTTCGCTGCGGTGATTCCTGTCAGCGCGCTGAATCACGATGGCTTTGAAGAATTGCAGGAAGAAATCGTCAGGCATCTGCCGGAGGGCCCCAGCATGTTTCCGGAAGACGAGCTGACCGACCAGCCCATGCGGCTGATTGCAGCGGAAATGATCCGGGAAAAAGTACTGCGGCATACCCATGATGAAGTGCCCCATGCTATTGCAGTGGAAATCAATGAATTCAAGGAACGCTCTAACGGGAGCGTTTTTATCCGGGCCACGATTTTTGTGGAGCGGGAATCGCAGAAAGGGATTGTGATCGGGGCAAAAGGGAATCTCCTGAAAATGATTGGACAGGAGGCCCGGCGGGATATTGAGAGCCTGACGGGCGGCGGCGTTTTTTTGGATTTGTGGGTAAAAGTACAGGCCGACTGGCGTAACAAATCCAAAATGCTGAAAGAATTCGGGTATAAGGAACCATAAGATGTTTATCCTGTTTCTGATTTTATTAAACGCGTTATTTGTAGCGGCAGAAACTTCGCTGGCACGGATCCGGCGCGCGCAACTGCAGGAAATGCAGGAGCAGGGCGTTTCCGGTGCGGAGACGTTGCTGCATATTTTTGACCGGAAAAATCATTATATCAGTGCCCTGCAGATCGGCATCACCTGCATATCGTTGCTGCTGGGCTGGTACGGGGGACCGTTGCTGGCGGATTGGATGATGGGGCTGCCCGGCGTGAAGCAATGGATGACGGCAACAGTCCGGGCAGTGCAGACTCAGGTGTTTCCCTGGCTGCCGGATACCGCATCGTCCCTCAGTCTGCTTTGTGCGTTCCTGATTTTACTTTTACTTCTTGTTGTCATAGGGGAACTGCTGCCCCGCATCATTGTCTGGGACAAGGTGGAAGAGGTCATCGTACATCTGGTGACCCCGTTGCGTGTCATGTATCTGCTTACCTGTCCGTTGGTTGGCGTCGCGTTTTGGATTGCCAGGGGTATCGCCAGGCTTTTTGGCGTAAAGTATACGCAGGAGGAAGACATTTCCCGAAGTGAAGAAGAACTGCGGCAGATTGTCAGCGCCAGTGAAAAGGAAGGGGAACTGGACCGAGGAGAGAGTGTTCTGATTGACAACGTGCTCGAGTTTAATGATACGGTAGCGCGGGAAGTGATGATTCCCCGTCAGGACATGGTCTGTCTGTATGTTGACGACAGCCTGGAGGAAATCAGGGAAGTGATCCGTTCCAGTCACCATACCCGTTTTCCTGTGTGTGAAGAGGACAAGGATCACGTTCTGGGGATTTTCCATGTTCGGGATTTGCTGAATGGGGACTTTTCCAAAAAGTTTGATATCCGTGCCCTCTTACGGAAAACCATCATGGTGCCGGAGAGCATGAACGCTTTACGGGTATTGCAGGCTATGCAGAAACAGCGGGTCCATCTGGCGGTAGTTGTGGATGAATATGGCGGGACCGTCGGGTTGGTTACGCTGGAAGATCTGCTGGAAGAAATCGTGGGGGATATGGGAGATGAGTATGAGCCGGTAGAGCTTCCTGACATCATGCAACTGGCCAACGGGAGCTATGACATAGACGGGGAAATGCCGCTGGATGACGTCAGCGAGCTGCTGAATCTGCCGTTTGACGAGGAAGATGAAGACGATACGCTGGGCGGTTATATCTTCAGCCGGCTGGGAAGAAAGCCGGAAGAGGGCGACGAGGTCGAATGGAAAGACTGGACCTTTACAGTGCTTAAAATGGATCAGTTCCGTATCGAACGGGTAAAGGCGGAAAAAACAGAAGCGGAATAATTATGCTGTCAACGCATCAGAAATTATGGAAAGTTATCAGGATGAAATTTTGGTTTTACAAGTGAATAACTGGCAGACAGCGGATAAAAAAGTCGTTTGTTATTCCCGGGAGCACGGAAAGATTGTTTTTATGGCCTACGGAGCCAGGTATCCGAAAAGCGTGTCAGGCCGTTTGCTGCAGCCTTTCGCCTGTCTGGAAGCAGAACTTTATCCGGGAACTCGTGTAGATAAGCTTAAAACCTGTCAGCTGGCGGCGCCCATGCCGCAAATGGAACTGGAACAGATGGCGTACGGATTTCTTATGGCCGAGATGACAGAACGCCTGACGGAACAGGGGGAACCGTCCGGAGAAATCTATTCACTTCTTCAGAATGCGCTGCAGTTGCTGGTAAAACGGAATCCGCGCCTGGCAGCGCTGGCTTACCTGATCCGGCTTTTAGATCATTGCGGCATCGGTCCTGTGTATGAGGTGTGTGTGAACTGCAGCCGTTTGGCTGAAAAAGATGGCTGGTTTAGTGAGATGCAAGGTGGTTTTATTTGTGAAGAATGCTGTTTCGGACATGAAAAATCGCCAGACCTCCAGTCATTTCATGAGGAAACACGCAAACTGTGGCAGCGGCTGCGTATGCTGGACTTTTCAGAACCGGGACATTTTTCGGTAAAAGGCGCGGCGTTGATGGAACTGGAACAGATTTTGCACCGGTATCTGGTTTACCAGACGGAGCAGCCAATCAACAGTCTTTCATTTATACGGCAGATTACGGGCGGAAATTAATAAACCATTTGACAAAGCCGCCCGGACTACATATAATATTGCGTAGCGATGACAAGACCAAGTATTCCGCCGCCATAGCGAGCCGGGTTGGTGCAAGCCGGCAACAGGCGGAAGAAGGCAGCTTTGAGCGAAACTAAATAACCATTGAGGCGGGTCACGTTTTTTGTGATCAAGCAGGGTGGAACCGCGGAGATACTCCGTCCCTGTAACAAGTATTTGTTGCAAGGACGGATTTTTTATTTGCAGCAGGCGGTGCGCCCGGCAAAAAAATCGCGGCAGGATAAACAAACCCGCTTTGTAACATAATCAAGGAGGAAAAAATGGATTTTCAGCAAATGGTTTTAACACTGCAGAAGTTCTGGTCTGAACAGAACTGTATTCTGGGTCAGCCCTATGACATGGAAAAAGGCGCGGGTACAATGAACCCGTTAACATTTTTACGTGTACTGGGACCGGAACCATGGCGCGTGGCGTATGTGGAACCGTCCCGCCGTCCTGCAGACGGTCGTTATGGCGACAACCCCAACCGCCTGTTCCAGCATCATCAGTATCAGGTCATCATTAAACCTTCTCCGGCCAATATCCAGGACTTGTACCTGCAGAGTCTGGCTGCATTAGGGTTTAAGGCTGAAGAACACGATATCCGTTTCGTAGAAGATAACTGGGAATCTCCCACGTTGGGTGCCTGGGGCCTGGGCTGGGAAGTCTGGCTGGACGGTATGGAAATCACCCAGTTTACCTATTTCCAGCAGGTCGGCAGTCTGGATATCAAACCGGTTGCCGTGGAAATCACGTACGGTCTGGAACGTATCGCCATGTACATCCAGGGCGTGGAAAATGTGTATGATGTGAAGTGGGTCGGCGACGTAACCTACGGCGACGTATTCCACGACAACGAAGTGGAACAGAGCTGGTATTCCTTCCAGCTGGCGGATACCGACATGCTCTTCGACATGTTCGAAAAGTTTGAAAAAGAAGCGGAACGGATTGTGGAAACAGGTAATATCCGTCCGGCTTATGATTATGTTCTGAAGTGCTCCCACACATTCAATCTGCTGGACAGCCGGGGCGCCATCAGTGTCAGCGAACGGGCCGCGTATATCGGCCGTGTTCGCCGGCTGGCCCGTCTGTGTGCCAAAGCGTATGTGGAACAAAGGGAAAAAATGGGCTTCCCGCTGCTGAAGGGAGGAAACAAATAATGAAAAAATTATTGTTTGAAATCGGAACGGAAGAACTGCCGGCGAATTATATGCCGAACATTTTAAAAGATTTAAAAACCCTGTCCCTGAAAAAGTTACAGGACGCCCGTGTGCCGTTTGCTGATGTAACCGTGTTGGGAACGCCCCGTCGTCTGGCCGTGCTGGTCAGCGGAGTGGAAGAGACCCAGGCAGACAGCACGGAAGAATTTAAGGGCCCGGCTGTAAATATTGCGTTTAAAGACGGCGAACCAACCAAAGCGGCCCAGGGGTTTGCCCGGGGCAAAGGCGTGGATGTAAAGGATCTGGTTGTAAAAGATAATTACATTTATGCTGTGAAGCACATTCAGGGCCGGGCTACGGCAGAACTGTTGCCGCATGTGCTGCAGGAGATCCTGACCAACATTCCGTTCCCCAACCATATGCGCTGGGCAGATTTCGATTTCCGGTTCCTGCGCCCCATCCGCTGGTTGGTAGCACTGTTTGGTACGGAAGTGGTGCCTGTTTCCATTACGGATATCCGGTCTGACCGGTACACCATGGGTCATCGTTTCCTGAGCAACAAACAGATTGAAATTCCTGTTGCGGATGACTATGTAAAAATATTGGAAGAGAATTTTGTCATCGCCGATCAGGATAAACGCCGGGAGATGATCCGGCAGCAGATCACCGAATTGGCCCGGGAAGAAGGCGGCGAGATTGAAATTGCGGCGGACCTCCTGGAAGAAGTCAATTATCTGGTAGAGTATCCCACGCCGTTGTGCGGAAAATTTGAAGATAAGTATCTGGCGCTGCCGGAAGCTGCCATTATCACGCCGATGCGCGACCATCAACGCTATTTCCCGGTGCGGGGCAAAGACGGCAGACTGCTGAATAAGTTTATTGCCGTACGTAACGGCGGCAAGGCGTTTCTGGAGAATGTGACCCACGGAAATGAACGGGTGCTGCGGGCCCGGCTCAGTGACGCGGAATTCTTCTTTAACGAAGACCGGAAACAGAAACTGGAAACTTATGAAGAAAAGATCAAGACCGTTGTTTTCCAGGAAGGCCTGGGCAATATGTATGATAAGAGCCAGCGCTTGGAGAAGCTGGTGGAGATGATCCATTTCGGACAGCAGAGCCGTGTGCCGCTGGATGATCTGAAGCGTGCGGCCAGACTGAGCAAGTGCGATCTGGTTACCGGCATGGTTACGGAATTTACCGAACTGCAGGGTGTCATGGGCCGGGAGTATGCCCGTCTGGACGGAGAAAAAGCGGATGTCTGCGAAGGTATCTTTGAACAGTACCTGCCCCGGTTTGCGGGCGATATCCTGCCGAAGACGGAAATCGGACAGATTCTGAGTATTGCGGATAAAGTGGACAATATTGTGGCCACTTTCAGCCGCGGCAAAGCACCGACCGGTTCCCAGGATCCTTTCGCGCTGCGCCGTCAGGCTCTGGGCATTATCAATATCCTGCTGGACAGCCAAAAGCATATGGACATGGCCAAGGTTGTGGGGGCTTCCATTCTGCTGCTGAAGGTTCCGATGGAAGAGGTGAAAGAGCTGGCAACACAGATCATTGAGTTTATCCGGCTGCGTTTCCGCAATCTGCTGCTGGATCAGAAGATCCGTTACGATGTGATAGATGCAGTGCTGGCGGAAGAACGCAATAACGATCTGTACGATCTGTATTTGCGCGCGCAGGCGCTGAATGAATATGTTGCAGGGGACAAGGCGGCTGATATGATTCAGGCTGCAACCCGTGTGAATAACCTCAGCAGCAAGGCGGAGGTAGAAGTACCGATTAATGATGGGCTGTTTACCGAACAGGCCGAAAAGGATTTGTACGCGGTTGTGAAGAAACTGGATACCGAGATGATACCCTTGACGGTGCGCTGCGATTATAAAGGGGCATTGAATATCCTCAGCGAACTGAACGCGCCGGTTAACAAATTCTTTGATGACGTCATGGTTATGGATAAAGATGAGGCGATTAAGAATAACCGTCTGTCACTCTTGTGCCTGGTGAAGGATCTGGTTAACTGTGTAGGGGATTTGTCCAAACTTGTTATGTAAATGGACAGATAGAAGAATTATTACGAAATGACTAAAAGTGGCGCCGACAGTCGTCCATGTTGTTTCCCGGCCGTGGTTTAACGGGGACAGGATGTTGTCGGCGCTTTCGTTTTTTATCAGGTGGTTTTTCCGGGAATTGCCGGTACATCTGTCACAAGCAAAATTTCACAGAATCTTCCTTGAATATCTGTAAAAATAGTGGTATAGTATATACTAAATAGGGGAATAATTTCTTTTTTTGCGTACAATAAATTTTTGAAAAAAGGAGCAGACATTATGGAGAAAGAAAAAGAGTATTTATTGTGGTTTGAGCAGATGGAACGCAAAGATGTAGCTATCGTTGGCGGAAAATCTTCCTCTTTGGGGGAAATGACGGCAAAAACAGACGTTCCGGTGCCTTACGGATATGCGACTACCGCGTATGCCTATCGGTATTTTATTGAAAAGACCGGCCTTAAAGAAAAAATGGCTGCGCTGATCGGACAGATTACTGACGTGGAGAATACGGCACAGTTGCGTGATATCAGTGCCAAACTGCGCAAAGCCATCATGGACGAAGAGATGCCCAAGGATCTGCAGGCGGCTATCACCAAAGCCTATAAAGAACTGGGGAAAAAAGTCGGCGAAAAAGAACCTTATGTAGCAGTACGGTCCAGCGCTACAGCGGAAGATCTGCCAGACGCCAGTTTTGCAGGCCAGCAGGATACCTATCTGAATGTTCAGGGCGCTAAGATGATTATCCAGAAGGTAAAGGAGTGCTACGCATCCTGCTTTACCGACCGTGCTGTATATTATCGTGAAAAACAGGGCTTTGACCATCTGGATGTGGCGTTGTCCGCAGTTATCCAGATGATGGTTTATTCTAAAGCGGCCGGCGTTATGTTCACGGTTAACGTGGCCAATGGAGAAGACAAGAACGTTTTGATCGAAGGCGCTTACGGTCTGGGCGAATATGTGGTTCAGGGAACTGTGACCCCGGATGATTACCTGGTTTCCAAAGATAAACTGGAAATTCTGGAAAAGACTGTGAATCCCCAGGAGATCAAACTGATCCGCAAACCCGGCGGAGACGTGGAAGAAGTTCCCGTCCCGAAGGAAGAAGGGGAAGCTCAGAAATTGACAGACGAACAGATTAAAGAGCTGGCCGGCTACGCAATTAAAATTGAAAAACATTATGGTTGCTATATGGATATGGAATGGGGCATTGACGAGCGGGACGGCAAGATCTGGATCCTGCAGGCCCGTCCGGAAACCGTTTGGAGCCGCCGTAAAGCAAAAGAAACTGCAAAGACAGAAGAGAAGGGAGCGGTTACCACGGACAGAAAGGTTATCGTAAAAGGCGCGCCGGCAAGTCCCGGACAGGTTTCCGGCAAAGCGCACGTCATTCTGGATCCCTCCATGATTGATGAGTTTAAACAGGGCGAAATTCTGGTTACGGAAATGACGGCACCGGACTGGGTTCCCGCTATGAAGAAAGCGAAAGCTATCGTAACAGACAGCGGCGGTATGACCTGCCACGCTTCCATTGTCAGCCGCGAACTGGGGATTCCCTGTATTGTTGGCTGCAAGAGCCGGGGCGCTGCTGCTACGGCTTCTATTGCGAACGGTGCGGACATTACCGTTGACGCGACCCACGGCGTTGTATATGAAGGCATCCTGGAAGAAGCAAAACCGGCTGCTGCGGCGCCTGCTGCTGCAGGCACAACCGTAACGGCGGAGTTCTTCCCGCCCACCGGCACGAAGATTTATATGAACCTGGGCGATCCGGAACTGGCAGAAAAATATGCATCCCTGCCTTGCGACGGCATCGGCCTGATGCGTGAAGAATTTATTTGGACCACTTACATCCACGAACATCCGCTGTACCTGATTAAGACCGGTCATCCGGAAAAAGTGGTGGATCAGCTGGCAGAAGGCATCCGTCAGGTCTGCCAGGCCATGGCGCCCCGTCCGGTTACTCTCCGCTTCAGCGATTTCAAATCCAGCGAATACCGTGATCTGAAAGGCGGCGACGAGTTTGAACCCTATGAACCATCTGCTTTGTTAGGCTGGCGCGGCGCTTCCCGTTACTATGATCCGAAATATATCGAAGCGTTCAAACTGGAATGCCAGGCTGTGCGGAAAGTTCGTGAAGAGTTTGGCTTAAAGAACCTGAACGTGATGATTCCGTTCTGCCGCAACATTGACGAAGCCCGCAAGGTAACCGGCATTATGGCGGAGCAGGGCCTGGCCCGGGGCAAAGACTTTAAAGTCTGGCTGATGGCTGAGATCCCGTCCAACATCATTCTGGCAGATCAGTTCAATGAATTTGTGGATGGGTATTCCATCGGCTCCAACGACCTGACCATGCTGATTTTAGGCTGCGACCGTGATAATGATACCGTTTCCCACATTTATGATGAACGGAATCTGGCGGTACGCCGTGCGGTCCGTCACCTGATTGAAGTGGCGCACAAAGCAGGCAAGACGGTTTCCATCTGCGGTCAGGCGCCCTCCGTATATCCGGAATTCTGTGAATTCCTGATCAAGAGCGGCATTGACAGCATGTCTGTTAATCCGGATACCGTCAAATTCACCAAGAAACTGGCGGCTCACATCGAACAGCGCATCCTGTTGGACTCCTTAACCGGAAGAGGCCGTCAGGAAGCGGAGAATCTTGACTGGTAAGGATACACGGGAATTGATAACAGTAAATCAGGATTAATAGTTTTTCCGGAAATTTGAGTCAGGACAACCCCCTCATGTCCTGCATTAAGTGGTAACCTTATAGGGTTACCACTTTTTTTGTGAAAAATTGGAAAAATCGTCCTCTTATTGCAAATGAAACTATACACCGGTATCAATTCAGTGATATAATTACTATGTATGCGTATGTCAATTTACTACTATAAGATAAGAGTAGCAAAGGCTTCGCATTGAGCCAGATTTTCTTTTCACGGCAATGGACAGGAAACTATAGTTCTTGTTTTAAGGAGAGTTACCGTGAAAATACAGGTGTTGAGTTATTTTTTAGTTGCAGTTTTTATTTTCGGTCTGTTGACAGAGGCGTATGTAGATTTTCGCCAAAAGATTATTCTGGATGAGATTCTTCTTGTGCTGTTGATAGCTGGACTTGTGTATACCGGAGTCAGCGGGCACGCCTGGAAGGAATCTTTAGTGGGGGCTCTGACCGGCAGCGGACTGCTGGGCCTGATTTATGTTCTCAGCAAAGGCGGGATGGGGTTTGGAGATGTAAAATACGCCGGGGTACTGGGATTGTGGACAGGCATTCCGGGCGTAATTGTTGCCCTGTACCTGGCGTTCCTGATTGGCGGTACAGTGGCGTTAATGCTGTGTATAACGCATAAAGCGGTTAGGGAGAGCCGCATTCCTTTCGGTCCCTGTCTCAGTGCCGGCGCTGTTCTCAGCTTTTTCTATTCTGCCCGTATCCTGGACTGGTACTGGTCTTTGTTTTTATGATTGGAGGTTGTACCGGGATGGATATCATAAAGATTATGCGGGACAGGCTTTTTGGCAAACCGGTCGTATTGACGGTTACGGAAACCTGTATCAGGATTTGTCAGGGCAGGAAAGCCGTGGAGTATGAACTTCCTAAAACCTGGCAGGGATATAAGTACCTGAACCATGCAGAGGAAATGGCAAACTGGCTCCGGGCAATCCTGAAGGAAGAAAAAATACGGATCAGGCGGTGCAGGATCGTTTTAGATTCCGGGCAGGTTTATCTGCAGACGGTGAAGCTGCCTTTTATGACAGTGCAGGAACAGAATAACTGGGTGCGCTGGGAGGGCAGTCGTTACGTTCCTTTTGAACCCGGGAATTATCTGGCGGTTTTGTTACGCTTGAGTGATCCAGGGTTTTTAAGAGCCTATCCGGAAGAAAATGCTGTCGACACGGCAGAATTGTCTGCACGATGGCAGGAAACAGAGGAAACGGTGTTACAGGATTTTTTACTTGTAGCGGTTCCTCTGGAGATGATAGAAGTATTGCGGCAGTTTGCCGGATTTTTAAATGCGAAACTGGAAACTGTAACTGTTATAGGACAAAAACAGGAGGCGCTGCCGATTAATTTGCTTCCTGCTGCCTCACGGAAAGACGTTTTACTGGGGAGGGGCTATCAGATTGCCGCAGTTTCATGTCTGTTTATTTCTTTGTTTTTGGCAGTTCAGGGTGTGATTCGCTGGCAACACGCGAAAAGTGATTGGGAAGAAGCTGACCGGCAGCTTATGCCGTTCCATTCTGTTAAAGCAGCTTATGAGGACAGCAGGAAGACTGATTACCGGATCAGACAGTATCAGAAGACACTGCTCCGTATCAACATGAAAGAACCGGTATGGGCTTCAGCGCTTCAGACGATAGGCGAAACGCTTCCGGAAGGCTGCTGGCTGGAAGAACTTCGGCAGAAACAACCACATTCCGGAAAGTTGGAAATAAAGGGTTGCGCATTAGATTTAGTCCGGATTTCAGAATTTCTGGAAAGGCTGAAACGGGAAGAGGCATTTTCGGTAATCCGGCTTGTTGAAAGCGGAACCAGACCTATCGAGTCAAAAGACAGAGAAGATAACGGCAAAACGGTCATTTCTTTTCTCCTTCTGGCAGAATTTGCGCCGGCGCAGGCGGAGGAGGAGAGACCGTGAAGCAAATGTTGCTGTCTCTTATAAAAGCGGAAAAATTGTTTTCCCTGAAAAGGAGCATGACTGAAAACAGCAAAAATGCCTGTTGGCTGTTGTTTTCCGTGATTCTCCTGACCGGTACGGTAACGGGAATTGCAGGACCGCTGGAGAACCGTGTGCGGCAGATGGCCGAACAAACGGGCTTTATGCGGAAAGAAACCGCCCTTTACCGTGCGTTCGCAGAGAATCAGGATTATGCGCAAAAGCAGGCGCAGCAGCGGGATTTGCTGGAAACGTTGCAGGAGCAGATTCCGGAAAAGCTCGAGCCGGAGGAAGAAGTACAAAAGATTTACCGTCTGGCTGACCTGCATGGTATAAAAGTACAACGATGTAAACAGGTATCCGTAAGTTCCGCTGATTCTGACAAAACCGGAAGCAAGGTAAACAGATTTCTCTGGGAAGCAGAGTTTTCAGGAACCTGGCATGATTTGCTCAGTTTTTTTAATGACTTAGAGACCCGGGGACCCTGCACACGAATAGAAACGCTGCAGATCCGTAAATCCGCGGAAAAAGGAAAAGGTAATGCTGTTTCCGAAACCGTGAAACTTATGGAACTTGCTGTAAGCGGCAGAGTTTGTGTGTATTACAGTGCAAAATAAACATAGCGTGAAACACAGTTGTTTTTGCGGAGAAAGCAGGCGTCATCATGAATTTTCAGGACAAAAGACTACGTATTCTTATCATCGGGGTCGTTATTATTTTAGGTATCGTGGCATTTCGCGTCATATCAAATATTATGGCCCGGAATGAGCAGGCGAACAAGAGCAACCAGGGACGTACGGCTGTCATTATGGCCGCTTATCCGAAACGGCAGACTATTGTGCCGAAATTCCGTTTCTCCGGTACGCTGGATCCTATCTGGCAGGCAGATGTGGCCGCCAAGGTGGACGGGCGTATTGAGCAGGTGCTGGTTCAGGAAGGCCAGGCTGTCGAGGCGGGGCAGTCTCTGGTCGTGCTGGAGCAGGTAGACACGGCGGCGGGCCTGATGAATGCGAAAGGGTCCTATCTGGATGCTAAAACAAATTACGAAAAAGCCAGAATGGATGTAAAACGCTACGAAGCCCTGTACGAAAGAGGCGCAGTTTCCAAAGAGGCGCTGGATAACATGCGGTTTGCCCTGGAAAATGCCAGAGGCAAACTGGATGCGGCGAAAGGCAGTCTCGCCTCCGCAGAATCGAGCTTGGGCGGAACGACAGTGACTACGCCCCGGGCCGGTGTGGTTCAGAAACGGTATTACCAGGAAGGGTATTACGCTAAAGTTGGCACTGCCCTGTTCAATATTGCGGATATTTCCGTATTGTCGGCTAAAATCGATATTCCGGAAGGTTATGTCAGCAGTGTGGCGGTGGGGGGAAAAGTTGAATTTACCATTCCTTCCATGAGCGGCGAAAACAAAAAGGTGGAGGGGACCATCGTCCGGATCAGCCCGGTGGCGGTCCAGCCTTCCCGTACCTTTGAGGCGGAAGTCGTGGTTGATAACCGGGATAACCGCCTGCGCGGCGGCGTGTATGCCGAAGCGCTGATTACCGCTATTCCCAAAGATAATGTTCTGACCATTCCCATGACGGCCATTTCCATGCGGGACGACCAGCGTACCTGTTATGTCATTGAGGACGGCAAGGCAGTGCGTAAAGTTCTGACTACCGGATATATCGGGGAAAATCTGGTTGAGGTATTGAACGGCATAACCGAAAAAGACTATATCATCACCGGCGGCCTGAACAAAATCCGGGAAGGCGTCAGTGTTAAGGTTTCAGAGAAGGGTACGGATAAAGAATGATTGAAACATTTATAAGACGGCCTGTCTTTACCACCATGTTCATACTGGTGCTGATCGTCTTCGGTATCCGTTCCTATCCGGGACTGGGCGTAGACCTGTATCCGGACGTGGACCTGCCTATGGTAGGCGTTACGGTAACCTATGAAGGCACAGCACCGGAAGAGATGGAGACTCTGGTTACCAAACCCATTGAGAACCGCGTCAGTCAGGTTTCGGGGATTAAGACGATAACTTCTACAATTCGGGAAGGATATTCCCAGACGGTGCTGGAGTTTGAAATCGGTACAGACCCCCGCCAGATGGCCAGTGAGGTCCGGGAAAAAGTGGCGGGTGTGCGCCGCCGTCTGCCGGATGACATTGATGAACCGGTGGTCCAGCGGTTTGACATGGCTTCCCAAGCGATTGCCACCTATGCCTTTTCGTCTGATAAGCGGAGCCCCGGGGAAGTCCGCCGCATTCTGAACGACGTGGTCATCGACGGACTTCAGATGCTGGAAGGCGTGGCTGATGTATCGGTGTACGGCGCTGCGGACCGTGCAATCAAGGTCCACGTGAAATCAGAAAAGCTGAAGCAGTACGGAATTTCTTTCCAGACGGTACTGACCAAGGTTAACAATGCTAACATCAACACGCCTGGCGGCAAGGTCCGGGATAACAACAATACGATTACCGTACGTACCATCGGCAAGCTGAATACGGTGGACGACTTTAAACAGATTATTGTGGCCAACAAAGACGGGAAGGCCATCCGTCTCACTGAAATTGCCGACGTGGAAGACGACTGGGAAGACGCGGAGTCCTATTCCCGTACCAACGGGGTCCCTTCCGTGATGCTGGCTATCCGAAAGCAGAGCCGTACCAATACGGTTCAGGTCATTGACGTGGTCAACAAAGAATTGGAAAAGATCATGGAGCATGACCTGCCCCCGGATATTAAGATGTACATCGTCCGGGATCAAAGCCGGTACATCCGCGAGAACGTGGCCGACGTGTGGAACACGATCCTCTTTGGCGGGTTCCTGGCTCTTCTCATCACCTATATGTTCCTGGGCGACCTGCGGGCAACCATCATTGGCGGCCTGGCGATTCCTACATCCATTATTGCAACATTTTTCCTCATGGACATTATGGGCTTTACCCTGAATAACATGTCTCTCATGGGTCTGTCCCTGGCCGTCGGGTTCCTGATCGACGACGCCATCGTGCTGGTAGAAAATATTTTCCGGCACATGGAGATGGGGAAGAAACCGTTCCTGGCCTCGGCGGATGCTACCAAGGAACTGGTGCTGGCAATCCTTGCTACTTCCATGTCGCTGATGGCGGTATTCGTACCCATCGGGAGCATGGGTGAGACGATCGGCCAGTTCTTCAAGCAGTTCGGGCTCACCGTAGCGTTCGCACTTGCCTTTTCCACGATTTCCGCGTATACGCTGACCCCCATGGTTTCGGCCCATTGGCTGAAAGCTCCGGGAACAGAGAAGGATAAAGACTATCGCCCCCGGTTTGTGGATGCGGCTTTGAAGTGTTTCAATGCGGGCTTTGACTATGTCCGGGGACTGTATGACCAGCTGATGGTATTTGCCGTCCGTCACCCGAAAAAAATAATTCTGGGTTCGCTGGTGACGCTGGTCTTCAATCTGTTCCTGCTGCCGTTTGTTGGCACGGAACTGCAGCCAATCTATGACTCCGGCGAATTCCGGGTCAACGTAAAAGCCGCGCCTGGTATCGGGTTGAACCAGATGGCGGAATGGACCTGGCCGTTAGAGCAGGTCCTTATGGAAATGAAAGATGAAGTCCGGGTTGAGAACATGCATCTGGGCGGCGTCCGCACAGCAGTGAATGAAGGCGCTATCGAAGTGAAGCTGAAACCGGCGGAAGAACGAAAGCGGGGCATGCTGGAAATCATGGCTGACCTGCGCGGAAAGTTCAGAAACGTGGGCGACATGCAGGTTGCGGTTGTGACCAATCAGGGCAGTCGGGGCGACCCCCGGCCTGTACAGATCGGCCTTCGGGGCAGTGACTTGGTAAGGCTGACAAAGTATGCCAACGATCTGGCAGAAAAAATCCGGCAGGTACCCGGCTCTGCTGACGTGGAAGTCATTGGTATCGATCCGGAACCGGAAATTATGATACGGCTGGACCAGTCCAAGGCCAGCCAGCTGGGCCTGGATAACACGACCGTAGGTAAGGTTGTACAGTATGCGTTCCAGGGTAAGAGCACTGGCAACTCCTATACGATTGGCAACAATGACTACGATATCATCATCCAGATGGACAAACAGGACCGCCGCACCATTCAGGATGTGGCGAACCTGATGGTTTCTACGGAATCAGGCGGTTACGTTCGGTTAGGGGACGTGGCGGAAGTCAGGTTAGGCTCCGGTCCCACCCGTATCGATCGGGAAGGCAGGCAGCGTCAGATTGCGGTTTACTCCAATGCAGTGGGTATTTCCACCGGCGATTTGCTGAAAGTGATTGAAGAAAAGCTGATCCCAGAACTGAATATGGATATCGGGTACCGTTACCGGCTTGTTGGTAACTCCGATATGATGAGCCGTATCTTTGGAGAGATCGTCAAGGCCGTTATCCTGGCCATTGTTCTGATTTACATGGTGCTGGCTGCGGAATTTGAAAGTTTCTCTCAGCCGTTTGTTATCATGATGAGTCTTCCTTTTGCCATCATCGGCGCCGTGCTGGGTCTGCTGGTGGCCAATCAGACCGGTAACATGATGTCCCTGATCGGTGCAACCATGCTGCTGGGTCTGGTAACCAAAAACGCAATTCTGTTAGTTGACTATGCAAACCAGGCGAGAGAGAAAGGCATGCCGATTAAAGAAGCAATCCTGGAGGCCTGCTCCTTACGTCTGCGTCCTATCCTCATGACCACCCTTTCCACTATGCTGGGCATGACTCCTGTTGCGCTGGGTATCGGCGCCGGTGCCGAACTGCGGCAGAGCATGGGCGTGGTACTGATTGGTGGTTTGACGACTTCCACCTTACTGACGTTGGTGGTAGTCCCGCTGATTTACATGCTGACGGAAGAATACAAAGAAAAAAGGGCAGCAGCGAAGGGCTAAGCCTGATAACATTTCTTGTTGACCGGGCATCAGAGGAAACGTAATTTTTTATAACTGTTCAGGGTGATTATATATGAGTTATGAAACAGACATTAAGGAAGCGCTGGCAGCGTATAAAGCCGGTACCCTTTCTGACGAAGAAGTGATTGCACGTTTTCATCAATTGAATATGACCGATCTTGGGTTTGCCAAGCTGGATCATGACCGGAGTTTGCGCCGGGGATTCCCGGAGGTTGTGTATTGTGAGGGAAAAACGATTCAGCAGGCTGCTGCGATTTTAACCGTACTGGCCTCCCGCCACAAGAATGTGCTGGGAACCAGAGCCTCGCGGGAATTGTACGAAGCGGTGAAGCCAAATTTGCCGGATGCAGTCTACTATGAACGGGCCCGGCTGATAGTTTTGGAAAAAGAACCTTTGCACAAAGATCCGGACCGCAAAATTGCAGTGATTACAGCAGGGACCAGCGATGTGCCTGTAGCGGAAGAAGCGGCGGTGACAGCGGAAATTATGGGAAACGAAGTCATACGCATTTACGATGTGGGCGTTGCGGGGATTCACCGGCTGCTGGGAAAGGTGGAAGAAATCCGGAGCGCCAATGTGATTGTTGTCATTGCAGGCATGGAAGGGGCCTTGGCAAGCGTGGTGGGCGGACTGGTGGACAAGCCTGTCATCGCAGTGCCGACCAGCGTTGGCTACGGCGCTAATTTCAATGGCCTGTCAGCGTTACTGGGTATGCTGAACAGTTGTAGCGCCGGGGTAGCCGTTGTCAATATTGACAACGGGTTTGGCGCCGGACGTATGGCCAGTATCATCAATCATCTGAGATAGTACGATTATCATGAGGCCGGAAGTCCGGTTTCATTCGTCAGAAGACGTTTTGAAGAACAAAAACTTCCCTTTAAAATGGCCGGAGGCCGAAATACATACTGTACCGGGCAAGAGTCTGGCAGCAGTAATTTGGAGAGGAACATGAAAGCCTTATATTTGGAACCTTTTGCCGGTATCAGCGGCAATATGCTGTTAGGAGCGTTATTGGATGCGGGAGTGCCTTTTGAATACCTGCAGGACGAGTTTGCCAAACTGCATTTGGGAGACTATGAGTTGGTTTTTAAAGGCGTGAATAAAAGCGGAATCCAGGCACGGTACTTTAATGTGCTGCTGCCGGAAGAACAGGAACACGGACATACTCATGGACACTGTCATGACCATGAGCACGGGCATCACCACGAGCATGAGCAGGACCACGCCTGGATGCACGCTCACGGTATAGCCCACAGTCATGACCATGAACACTTGCACGAAGAGAATTGCGATCATGGTCATCATCATGAGCATGAGCAGGACCACCATACACATCATCATCACCACGAACACAGGAACCTTCATGATATTGAAGAGATTCTGGAGCATTCTGAACTCGCTGAAGAGGTCATTGCCAAAGCCAAAGAAGTGTTTCTGGCAATTGCCAAAGCAGAAGCAAAGGTACACGGCAGTACGGTAGAAGAAATTCATTTTCATGAAGTCGGCGCCATTGATACCATTATTGATGTAGTCGGGAATATCCTGGCACTGCAGTATCTGGAAATTGAAAAGATTTTTACTGCTCCGGTAAATACCGGATTCGGCTTTGTGGAATGCGCTCATGGCCAAATGCCGGTTCCGGCTCCTGCTACAGCGGAACTTTTGCAGGGAATGCCGCATTACAGGGGGACTGTAGATAAAGAAATGACAACACCTACCGGGGCGGCTCTTTTAAAAGTTCTGGCTGTTCCGGTGCAGGAAGTGCCTTCCGGTTTTACAGTAACCAGAATTGGTTACGGAGCAGGCACCCGTGATGTTTCCATCCCTAATGTGCTGCGCGTTAACGTGGGTACTTGTGAAGAAAGCTGCGTGCCCGGAGGAATGGATGCCGGGCTCGAAACACTGATTATGCTGGAATGCAATATTGATGATATGAATCCGGAAATATTGCCGTATGTGTTGGACAGGTTATTTGAAGCGGGAGCTAATGACGCCTGGCTGGAGCCTGTTATCATGAAGAAAGGCCGTCCGGCCCAGACGTTGAAAGTGCTTTGCCGGGAACCGGTACAGCTAAAGTTGCAGCAAATTATGTTTACGGAAACGACCACGCTGGGGATTCGCAGATATCCGGTTGCGCGTATCGCGTTAGAGCGACGCTGGCGGGAAGCAGATACGCCTTGGGGGAGTGTGCGTGTTAAGGAAGGTCTGCTGCATGGGCAGGTAATCAATTCTGTTCCGGAATTTGAAGACTGCAAACGTGTAGCGCAGGAAAGCGGGCAACCTTTGAAAAAAGTGGAGGCTGCCGCATTGAACAATAAAAAGTGATTTGTTTTTTTAACGGTTTAAAGAATAATTATCCCCTGTTCTCATCTGGCTGTGAATCGCAAATTTAGAAATCGAGGAACCCATTTTGGACTTTGAAGAATACGTTAACACGATCGAAGAAACGCTGTGCCCATTGGGAAATGTACAGACGAAAGACATCAATTACGGCGTTCAGATTATTCTGACTGATACCGCTAAAAAAGTTACTCTCAATATTTATAACGGAAAAAAAGGAATCCGTCTCGTCTGGGGTGGCGGGGATTCGGAATTGCAGACCCGGGCCATGGATTTGGTGCATCAAATCCATTCCGGAAATACAGGGCTGGCTAATCGTGCAGCAGCTGTTTCCAGAAATGAAAACGGGACAAATTCGACAAAATCACCTTCAGCTGACAGTATATCAGACGTGAGTAAGCCATGGCACATAAATGAAACTGAACAAATCCATATGAGTTCCGGGCAGACACGTATTCTCTTATCTGACGAATCGGGCTTTTCCGGCATCTGGATGGGGAGCGACGAAAGCGGAAAAGGAGATTTTTTCGGACCGCTGGTGGTAGCTTCAGTATGTCTTGACATAGCAGGCGGTAACACATTAGTGGCTGCGGGCGTAAGAGATTGCAAGTCCATGACGGACACGAGGATCTTGACGCTGAGAGAACTGATTGAAGAAACAGCGCTTGCTTATACTGTCCTTGTTATGAAACCCCATGTGTATAATATACGGTATGGACAGGTGCAGCAGCAGGGCGGTAATCTGAATACCCTGTTGGCGCTGGGGCATATTGCGGCACTGAAACAGACCTGGCAGAAATACCCGCAATGCCGGCAGGCTCTGGTGGATCAGTTTGCTAAAAACGACAGTATTCCTGAAGGGGTCCGCGCTTTTGCTCCGGAGATGAAGGTCTGGCAGCGACCCCGGGCAGAAGAGGATATTGCGGTAGCGGCGGCCAGTGTGCTGGCCCGGGCTGCTTTTTTGCAGACGATACAGGACATGGGAAAGGAAGCCGGCATCGGAAAGATTCCCAAAGGCGGAGGAGAGGCTGCGACCAATGCCGCGCGGCGTCTGGTACAGAAAAAGGGAACAGAAGTATTGGAAAATTTTGTGAAGTTGCACTTTGCTAATACGCAAAAGATATAACAGCTGTAGCAACGGGTAACATATATCATGTTGCGTAAGATGACGCAGCAGGAAAACTGGTGACCAAGGAAAATGCATCGTAATAAACTATATAAACGGATTGCGCTGGTAGTTATATTTGTACTTGCTATTTCGGCGGCAGTCATCTATTTTACATTTGATATCCGGGCGTTGGATTACCTGACCATGTTTTCTTCATGGTCTGTTTTGTGCGCTCTGGGGGCTCTGGCCATCGGGCTGTTCTTTGACGGCACGAGGCTGCTGACCCTGACCCGGATCACTGGGGAAGATCTGCCTTTGCCCGATGTGGTTAAAGTGGTGTTAAGTAATTACTTTCTGGCGGTGCTGACTCCCGGTGCAACCGGCGGAGCAATTGCCCAGGTTATGTTTATGCGCCGGGCCGGTGTGTCGGTGGCCCGTTCTACCGTAATCATCCTTGTACGGACCATTATGTCCATCTTTTTCCTGATAGTCATGCTGCCCATCTTTATGAAGCAGGACGAAGCCATCACCAGTTGGGTCCCCATGCCTGTCATCATGACAGTTTCAGTGATTTTTATCGCTATTCCCGTAGCCGCTGTTGCACTGATGCGTACAAACTACCCGAAACGGATTATCTACTATTTCTCCCGGTATTTTCGGCATGAACGTCGGCGCCAGGCGTTCCGCTTGTACTATGATTTTCGTCAGGCGGTCTATATCATGGGGAAACAGCCTGTTATGGTGTTGCGGGCGTTTATCGAGTCAGGCGTCAGCCTGACCTTCATTTATCTGACAGTTCCCGCATATTTTCTGGGCCTGCAGTTCCCCTTTGACCTGGTTCAGGTTATGGGACGTATGTACCTGCTGAATCTGGTGCTGTATTTTTCACCTACACCGGGAGGCAGCGGCATTGCGGAAGCAGGGTTTGTGGCGCTCTTTAATCATCTGGTGCCCAACGGTACAGTAGGGATTCTGGCTGTTTTATGGCGGTTTACGGCAGAGTATCTGCCTTTCATCTTAGGAGCTTTCATCACCTTGCGTGCCTTTGGTTCCAATGTACTTTCCATTGCGGAAAAGAATACAAATCAGAAAGGTTCTGCGGAATGAACCGGTGGAATGGAGGGGTTCTTCTCTGGGCCGGTTTGGTATTGCTCAGTAGCGTACTGTTTTTATACGGAACCCTGGTCACACCGGCTAAACCGTTGACCTGGTCTGTTGTTCCCACGCTGCTGGCAGGCATATTCCCATGGACCGGCCTGTTGCTGAAATCCTGCAAGGACGGTATTTCAGAAAGCCGGACAGAAGATCTGCGCCGGAATCTGTGTTTGCTGTTATGGGGCGTGACGGCCCTGACTGTTTGCAGTTGGTTTCAGGTGCAGCGGGTTCTTGGTCTGGTGCTGGGTTTTCCGGCCTTTGCCATGCTGACCGGCTGGAACATTGACCGCATGCTGCGGGAAGAGGGGAACCGCTTTACGGGCTGGGCCCGGGCCAGCGTGCTAACCTGTTTGCTGGCTGCCGCAGGCTGTGTGTTGATTGTGCAACATATGCCGGAGCTGTTATTCGGCGGAATGGTGCTTTCGCTGGTGATTTTGATGATGGGAGCCGGTATCGGTATTGCACTGCTGTATTACAGGGACGGTGTGCTGGCTGTATGGATTCATGTGGCCACCGGGGTATTGGTTATGTTTATCCTTTATTTTTTCCTGCTGCCGGTAGCCGGGATCCAGATGTAAAGAAGAGTGCCTACTGGTTTGTCTGCACGCCAGTCAGCGTATAAATTCATCTATAAGGTTTTTCATGTGCTGTGGAAGGCTTTTCCCGGGTTTCCTGAAGGGGGGAATAACGATGATATATACCGTAACCTTTAATCCGTCTTTGGACTACACGGTGCACATGCCGGTGTTTCGGGCGGGGGCTATCAACCGTGTCGTTCAGGAGGCTGTTTATCCCGGAGGAAAGGGGATTAATGTTGGTATTATTCTCCGACGTCTGGGGCTGCCGGTGAAACTGCTGGGTTTTGTAGCCGGCTTTACCGGAGCGGAAATCGAACGCCTTTCCGGTCTGGCCGGTTGCCAGTGTGACTTTATCCATCTGAAAGAAGGGCTGTCCCGGATCAATGTAAAAATCGGCGCCGGCAAAACTGTGCTGGCCGGAGAGGAAAAAGCGGCCGGTACAGAAGCGGCGCTGGCAGAAACCGGAGCGGAAACGGCAGTCAACGGGTTAGGTCCTGAAATATCCGATGAAAATCTGCAGCTGCTGTTTCGGCAGTTTGATGCATTAGGATGTGAAGACATACTGGTGCTGTCCGGGAGTATTGCCAAAGGACTTCCCTCGGATACCTACCGGAAAATTTTGGAACGGATGAAAGGAAAACAGGTCCGTGTGGTGGTGGATGCAGAAGGGGAACTTCTGACCAGTGCCATACCCTGCCATCCTTTTTTGATAAAACCGAATAAAGAAGAGCTGGAAGAGTTATTTAAACAGGAACTGCGCTCTGACGAAGATGTGGTTGCCTGCGCTGAAAAACTGCGGCAGCAGGGAGCCGGAAATGTACTGGTGTCTTTGGGTGGCGACGGGGCTCTTCTGGCAGGTGAGGATGGCAAGACATATCGCTGTCTTTCTCCCAAAGGCACTCTGGTGAATTCGGTAGGGGCCGGAGACAGCATGGTAGCCGGATTCCTGGCAGGTTATGAACGCAGCGGCGGAAACTTGTCGGAGGCTTTACGATATGGAATTGCCAGTGGAAGCGCCACGGCATTTAAGGACTGGTTGGCAGAGCGGGAGGAAATCGAAGCGCTGCTGGCCGGAATATGAGATGTGCCGACTGTAACAGGGCGGCGGAAAGGAAACGCTATGCGTATTACAGACCTCTTAAAACCGCAGAGCATTGATTTGAATGCTGTAGTTGCTGACAAGCCGGCGGCAGTGGAGCGATTGGTGGACTTGATGGAGGCCGGCGGAAATTTGGCTGATAAGGCTCTGTACAAAGCAAGGGTGCTGGCCCGGGAAGCGGAAGGCAGCACCGGTATCGGGGAAGGGATTGCTATCCCTCATGCAAAGACGGAAGCGGTGAAGGCTCCCGGACTGGCCAGCATGATTGTGCGGGCCGGGGTGGACTACGAAAGCCTGGACGAAGAACCGGCCTTCCTGTTTTTCCTGATTGCGGCTCCGGCCGGAGGAGAAAATGTTCATTTGGAAGTATTGAGCCGGCTTAGCCGGATGTTGATGGACGATGAGTTCCACGAAGCGTTGATGAACGCCAAGACGCCGGAAGAGTATCTCCGGATTATTGATGAGGCGGAGAAAATCCAGATAGAGCAGGAAGAAGCGGAAGCAGAGGAGGAACGGAGACAGGCGGAGGCGGAACAGGCTGCAGCGGCTGCGGAAAAAGCAATCGGAGCCGGCGAGGATGCCGGAACTGCAAGTGCAGGGGCAGCGCGTGTTGCAACAGCTGTCGGGGCAGCGGCAGACTCCGGCAAACCATTTGTGGCTGCTGTGACGGCCTGTCCTACCGGTATTGCCCATACCTATATGGCGGCAGAAGCCCTGGAGCGGAAAGCCGCTGCTATGGGGATAGATATTAAAGTTGAGACCAACGGATCCGGCGGCGTGAAAAACACTCTGACGGCGGCTGATATTGAAAGAGCTGCAGGGATTATCGTCGCCTGTGACAAGAATGTTCCGGTGCAGCGGTTTGCCGGGAAAAAAGTTTTGTTTGTAAAAGTGTCCGCTGGAATCAAAGAACCGGAAAATCTGATTAATACCATTCTGAAAGGGGAAGCTCCTGTCTTTAGCGGAGAGGGTGCTCCCTCTGATGAACCGGCTGCCGCGGCGGCAGAAGGGGAAAGCGTAGGCCGTCAGATTTACAAACATCTGATGAACGGTGTGTCCCATATGCTGCCTTTCGTGATAGGCGGCGGCATCCTCATTGCCCTGGCGTTCCTGTTTGATATGGGCAATGCGGGTACGGCCAACTTCGGCTCCGGCACTCCGCTGGCTGCTTTCCTGAAAAACATTGGCGGCCTTTCCTTCAGTATGATGATGCCGATTCTGGCAGGTTACATCGCCATGAGTATCGGCGAGCGTCCGGCGCTGATGCCCGGCGTGGTAGGCGGCTTCCTGGCAGTGAACGGGGGTTCCGGTTTCTTCGGCGCTCTGTTTGCCGGCTTTATTGCCGGGTATTTGGTAAATTGGCTAAAAAAAGTCTTGTCCGGCCTGCCTCAGGCCCTGGAAGGAACCAAGCCGGTACTGTTGTATCCGGTGCTGGGATTGCTGCTGATGGGAATTATTATGACGTACATCATCAACCCGCCTACGGCAATGTTCAACAAATGGCTGGCGGGTGTACTGGCCGGTATGTCTTCTTCCAGCAAAGTGATCCTGGGATTTATCCTGGGCGGCATGATGTCTATTGACTTCGGCGGGCCTATCAATAAAGCGGCCTATGTGTTCGGCACGGCGTCCCTTGCCGGGGCTTCCGGCCAGGCCGTTTCTTCCGGCATCATGGCTTCCGTTATGATTGGCGGCATGGTTCCCCCCATTGCCATCGCTCTCTGCACGTTGCTGTTCAAAAAGAAATTTACGAAGCAGGAACGTTCTTCCTGTGTGACGAACTTTATTATGGGATTTAGTTTTATCACGGAGGGGGCGATTCCTTTTGCGGCGTCCGATCCCCTGCATGTGATTCCGGCGTGTGCTATCGGTTCCGCAGTGGCCGGCGCTCTGTCCATGCTGTTTAACTGTACCGTGCCGGCGCCTCATGGCGGTCTGTTCGTGTTTGGTGTAGTTACAAACTGGCCCATGTATTTTGTGGCGCTGCTCATCGGGGCTTTGGTGGCCTGCTTTGTTTTAGGATTTACCCGCAAGGATGCCGTTGAATGAGTTTGTTATTAAAATATAAATAGATGTTTACAAATTTGGATTTATTAAATTTTGTGTAAAGGGAGGAATAACGTATGAAAACATTTACCTATGCCATTACCGATGCAGCCGGCATTCATGCCCGTCCCGCAGGCTTACTGGTCAAAGAAGCCAAAAAATTTGAGAGCAAGATTTCCGTGGCCAAAGGCGCCCGGAAGGCTGATTTGAAAAAACTGTTTGCTGTCATGGGCTTGGGCGTAAAACAGGGAGAAGTAATCACCGTAGATGTGGAAGGTGCGGATGAAGAAGCGGCTGCAGCTGCTGTAGAAGCGTTCCTGAAAGCTAATTTATAGAAATACGGATGGATCAGCGTTTCCATAATCTGTACTGTTTAATGTACTGTTAAAAACGGACCGGGGAAGGAGGCACAGTCCTGCAGGGCATCAATGAGCCGCAGTTCTCCGGTCTTCTTGTCATTGCTATACAGGAGAAATGTATGCTTACGATTACAGGAAAACCCGTATATGGGGCCATCAGCATCGGACCGCTGGCTTTGTTCCACCGCAATACTATTTCTACGGCTGCCCGCACGATAACAGATCCGGAAGCGGAAGTGCAACGCTTTCAGTCAGCACGTGAAGAGGCTGCGGCCCAGTTGGGGCAATTATATGAAAAAGCGCTGGAGACAGTGGGCGAGGAAGACGCCGCCATCTTTGAAATCCACCAGATGATGCTGGAGGACGATGAGTATATTGAAGGGGTGGAAAGTCATATCCGGGAAGAGGTGCTGAATGCGGAAGCGGCTGTGGACAGGACTGCCCAGGAACTTGCCGCCATGTTCCGGGGCATGGATGACGAATACATGCAGGGACGGGCAGCGGACGTGCTGGATATCTCCCGCCGGGTGGAGCAGATTTTAAGCGGTGGCCCGGCAATTGATTTTTCCCAGTATGATCAGGTGATTCTGGCCGCGGATGACCTGGTCCCCAGCGAAACCATGCAGCTTGACACGAAAAAAATATTAGGCTTTGTGCTGTCCGGCGGCAGTGCCAGTTCCCACACAGCCATTCTGGCCCGGAACCTGGGCATTGCCACTGTGGTCAACACCGGTACCCAGATTCATACGGACCTGGAGGGGAAAATGGCAGTCGTTAACGGTTTTACCGGCAACGTGTATCTGGATCCGGATGAGGCTACGCTGGCAGCTATGCAGGAAAAGCAGAAACAGGCGCAGGCTGAACGGGAACGGCTGGAGAACGTCCGGGGTAAGGAAAGCGTGACGCAGGACGGGCAAAAGGTTCTGATTTATGCCAACGCAGGAAATCCTGCCGACCTGCCTCGTGTCGTTGCCAGCGATGCGGAAGGCATCGGTCTGTTCCGCAGTGAGTTCCTGTATCTGGAAAATGATGATTATCCTACGGAAGAGCAACAGTTTGAAGCTTATAAAAAGGCGCTGACGGCCATGGAGGGCAAACGCGTTGTCATCCGTACCATGGACATCGGCGCGGATAAAAAAGCTGATTATTTTGATCTGGATCCGGAAGAAAATCCCGCTATGGGACTTCGGGCTATCCGCATCTGCCTTACAAGGCCTGAATTGTTTAAAACCCAGCTGCGGGCTCTGTGCAGGGCTTCCGTGTATGGCAGGCTGGCCATCATGTTCCCCATGATCATTTCGGTGGAAGAGGTAAGGAAGGCTAAAGCTTTGCTGGCAGAGGTGATGGCCCAGTTGAAAAAAGAGGGGATTCCCTGTGCGGAGCAAATCGAGACAGGCATCATGATTGAGACTCCTGCGGCAGCACTGGTCAGTGACGCGCTGGCGGAAGAAGTGGACTTTTTCAGCCTGGGTACCAACGATCTGACCCAGTACACCCTGGCTATCGACAGGCAGCAGACCAAACTGGACGATTTCTTTGATCCTCATCATCTTGCTGTTTTGCGCCTCATTGAGATGACGGCGAAAAATGCTCACAAAGCCGGTATCTGGGTGGGCATATGCGGAGAGTTGGGAGCTGACCTTTCCCTGACAGAAGCGTTCCTGCGCATGGGGATCGACGAGCTTTCTGTTTCCGCAACCAGCGTGCTGCCCCTGCGGGATAAAGTGCGGAGCCTTAACTTAAAAGCATAAAGATATTGTTGCTCAGCGGATTAAATCGATATACCAATTAGAGGACACTGCCGATATGAAAGAATTTAACCTTCCTTTGTTCATGAAAGTAAAACCAGACGCCTTAAAAGAACTGAAAGATAACCTGGATTTGTATTTCCCGGATGTTATCGGCAAACGGATTTTGATTTTAACAACAGACGGCTTGCTGCAAATGCTGGAAAAAAAGGTTACCCTCATGCTGTCACAGTTGAAAGACTATGAAGTGGTTACCGTAGAGTCCAGTTCTTATGATTATGCTGTTTCTATTGCCAAAAAGATCAGTATGGAAGGCGTTCGGATGATTATCGGCTTTGGCGGAGGCACTGCGCTGGACACGGCAAAGTACGCTGCTTTTGTGGCGAATGTGCCGTATATTGCCATCCCCACAGCATTAAGTAATGATGGCGTATGTTCCCCTGTTTCCGTGCTCTTTTCCAAAGGAAACAGGACCCATTCCTTTACGTCGAAAACACCGGATGGGCTTCTTATTGACACGGATATTGTTTTAAAATCACCGCGTTTGCTCCAGGAAGCCGGGGTCGGGGATGTTATCAGCAACTATACTGCCCTGTATGACTGGGAACTGGATTGCAAATATAATCACGGACAGCCTAATGACTTTGCTTATATGCTGTCAGAAAGGGCCGTGAACGCGCTGCTGTATTCCAATATAAAATCATTTACCAGTCCGGAGGGTGTAAAAATGCTGGCCCAGTCCCTTGTATTGGGGGGACTTGCCATGCAAATCGCGGGCAGTTCACGCCCCTGCAGCGGTTCAGACCATCTGTTCTGTCATGCATTAGATGAATTATTTGATCATGGCCTTCCTCACGGTATAGTGGTAGGCATCGGCACGATTGGCGCTGCCTGGCTGCAGAAGCGAGATTACCGGATGTTGCTGGAATTCCTGAAAGAATACGGGATTGACATTAATCCGAAACACCGGGGTATTACGGAAGTTATGTTTGTCAGGGCCTGGCTTTTCGCCCGGGAAGTACGTAAAGAACGGTATACGGTTTTAAACAATATGGAAATGATGCCAAAACGGATGCGGGAAGACATGTTTAAAGAACTGTACGCCCTGATGTGCCGGATATGATGCGGTAGGTTTTATAACTTATCAAAGGGCATTATTGCATTACAACCAAAAAACAGCACCGGTAGTTTTCCGTATCCTTTTGCAGGGAGAAAGAAAAACATCCCGGTGCTGTTTTGTTTTTAGCTCTCTATTATTATTTTTATATTTATAAGAGTTCTTTCAGTTCTTTCAGTTTTCGGGAAAATTTGTCCAGCGTGACCTGTATCGGCTGTGGCGTGTTCAGGTCTACGCCCGCATCTTTTAAAATATTCAGGCTGTAGTCGCTGCCGCCTGCATGTAAAAAGGTCAGATACTTTTCCACTGCTGAACCTGATTGGCGGGTCGCTGTCATGCTTTTTGTTTTGTCATTAACCCGGGATTCAGGTTTGTGGTTTTGATCGGCTTCTTTCAGGATTGCTTCGCTGAATGCCGTTGCGGCGCTGTAGCCCGTTGCATATTTATATACATAAAACGGAGTGTGGAAATGGGGGATGCGGCTCCATTCACTGCCTAACTCTTTATCGACTGTCAGGTCGGTACCATAATACTTCCGATTACTTTCCAACCAGTATTGCTCCAGTGTTTCTGCCTGTAAGGACTCTCCTGCGGTTATTTTGTCGTGAATGAATTTTTCGAACTCAGCAAATTGAACCTGCCGGTATACCGTGGTCCGTACAGCTTCCAGGAACTGGTTCAGCAAAAAGATTTTCTGCGCTTTATCAGCATTGGCCAGCGCATACTCCAGCAACAGATTTTCATTGGTTGTTGAAGCCACTTCGGCACAAAAGATACTGTATTCGCTTTTCGCATAGGGTTGGGCCTGGTTGCTGAAATAGCTGTGAAGGGAATGCCCCAGTTCATGGGCCAGTGTTGAGATGCTGTTATAGCGGGGCTGAAAGTTTAACAATACATAAGGATGGACACCATATACGCCCCAGGAGTAGGCTCCGCTGCGTTTCCCTTTGTTTTCATAAATGTCGATCCACCCTTCTGTCATGGCTTTTTGTAGAATGTCGCTATAGCTTTCGCCCAGTGGCTGCAGTGCGTGTTTTACCATTTTGCAGGCTTCGTCAAAGGTAACGGAAAAACATTTTTCGCCTTCCGTTGATAAAGGAACATACAGATCATACGGATGAAACTCATCATATCCCAGAACTTCTTTTTTCAAGGCGATATATTCATGAAGCGGTTCCAGATTGGCATGTATGGTCCGGATCAGATTATCGTAAAGGCTGACAGGAATATTATCTTCTGCCAGGCTGGCTTCCCGGGTATCTTTGTATCCGCGTACTCTGGCGTAAAAGAAACTGCTGCGGCAGGTTCCCGTCAGGGTTGCGGCCAGGGTATTCCGGTAACGGTGGTACGTGTTCATCAGGCCGGTAAATGAGTTTTTGCGTAAAACACGGTCATCGCTGGCCATGTTCAGCATATAGCAGCCTTCGCTCACTATGGCGTTATTGCCGTTTCCGTCTTTAATGGGAGGAAATTCCATGTCGGCGGACACCAGCGCGCGGAACGCAGAGGCACCGGTGCCCGTAGCAAGCTGGCTTTGAGCCAGGATAGCTTCCTGTTCGCCGGGCAGGACATGCTCCCGCATCCGTTCCAAATCCTTCAGATAAAAGTCATAGTCAGCAAAAAGATGATCGCTTTTCAATTGTTCCAATTGTTCTTTCGAAAGGGAAGTGATTTCGGAATCGATAAACGAAACCGCATTATAGAAGGAAGCCAGGAGCCCTTCCGCTTTTCCGGAGAGGGCCTGGGCATTGGTATTGCCGTTGTCGGCGTCTTGCTGGAGCCGGGCGTAGGCGTAAATCTTATCAATCTCCTGGGACAGCCGATCGCGCAATTGCAGAACCCGCAACAATATAGCCGGTTCTTTCAGGCTTCCCTGGCATGTTTCCAGTCCTGCAATCAGTTCTTTTAAGCCGGCACAGGCCTTATCCCATTCTTCCTGTGAAGCGTAGATGTCGTGAATGTTCCACTGGCAGTCAGCAGGGATGCTCTTTCTGTCAATATTGCTTCCATGAGGTGGTGTATTCATAATGCCTCCTTTAATTCTTGTTGCATTTTACACAATTCTTTACTATTATAACACTATGAGTTACGAAATATCATGTTTTTTTAAGCAGGGAAATCATTATGCAGGCATTTTTTATAGGAATTAACAGCAAGTATATTCATACAGCCCTGGGTATCCGTTACGTAACGGAATACTGCAGGGAACGGGGGATTGCAGCCCATATGCTGGAAGCGACAGTGAACGAGCCGGTTCTTTCCGTCCTGATCCGTATTACGGAAAAGATTGAGGCTTGCAGTGTTGCAGAGAATGAACCGATTCTGATAGGACTGGACGTACATATATGGAACCGGCGTTTTGTGCTGGAACTGGGAGAACTGCTGCGGAAAGTTCTTCCGGACTCTTTTTTGATGCTGGGCGGTCCCGAGGTCATGTTTCAACCGGCCATAGTTTTTGAGGAAGCCCGTTTTGCGGATTTTATTGTCTGCGGAGAAGGAGAAGAGGCCACAGCAGAGTTTTTGCAGTGCCTTACGCAATTGGGGCAGAAAGAAACAGAAACCGGTTTATCTTGTGACGTACAGAAAATCACGAGAGAAAATATAAGCCGTTGGAAATCATTACTGCCGGCAGGGGTCGCCTGCCGGGACGAGTCGGGAGGAGCCTCTGTTCCCGATAAGCCGCTGGTTGTGGAAAACCTGGACAGTCTGCCGTTTCCGTATCCTGACCTGGACGAAGTGGCAGCTCAGCACAAAATTTTTTATTATGAAGCATCCCGGGGATGTCCTTTTCATTGCGCATACTGTCTGTCCGGAATTTCACACTCGGTACGCAGGCGGAGCCTGAAACTGGTACTGGAAGATATGGACCGGTTTATGGAGGCCGGGGCCGGGTTGGTGAAATTTGTAGACCGGACCTATAACCTGGATGAGAATTATTATCTTCCCATGATGCAGTATCTGGCCGCGGCAGACACGAAAACCACGTTTCACTTTGAAATTAAGGCCGATATCCTGAGCCCCGGAGTTGTGAAGTTCCTGCAGACGGTTCCTAAAGGTCGTTTCCAGCTGGAAATCGGAGTGCAGAGTACGGATCAGGATGTGTTGCGGGTGATTGGACGAAAAGATGACTGGGAACGGTTAAAAGAGAATGTGACCGCCTTGCGGGAACGCGGTAATATGCATCTTCATCTGGATTTGATAGCAGGGCTTCCGTTACAAGGCTTGGAAAGTTTTGCGCGTTCCTTTGATGATGTATACAATCTGCAACCGCATGCGTTGCAACTCGGTTTTTTAAAGGTGCTGTCCGGTACGGAGATGGAAAGAGTTTCCGGCCGGCATGGGCTTGTTTACATGGATCAGCCTCCCTATGAAATATTATCTACCAACTGCATGAGTTATAAAGAGATGCGTTTTCTTAAAATACTGGAAGAAGTATTTGATTTAACGTACAACAGCGGCAGATTTCCGTTTACGCTCGCATATCTGGCAGAGCAGATGGGAAAAGGATCCGCTTTTGGATTTTACCGGAAACTGACGGAATGGTACCGGCAAAAAGGGCTGGCCGGTCTGGGGCATAACGCCATGGAAACAGCGGGTATATTGTTCACGTATGTTAAAGAAAGACAGCCGGAATTACTGTTCCCGGTGCGCGAACTGCTTCGTCTGGATGTTTTGCAGCATCTGCCGAACTTTAAGCCGGACTGGCTGATGTGGCGTACGGCAATGAATTATGAAAAGGCCACTGCCTTTTGGCGAAATGAAGGACTGGTGCGTAAATATGTGCCGGATTATTCCTTTAAAAACTGGCGGACTTTACACAAAAAGTACGCGTTGGAAGAATTTTTGTTCAACCCGTGGACGGGGGGAAAAAAATCTGTTTTTGTTTTGGTAAATTATAATGAAATGCGCTTGACAAGAATTGAAACGGATGCTATTATATATAAGCCGTCGGTTGACGGCGGAACCTTGAGAACTGAATAACGAACCAGATGAATGTGCGGGTCAGCCCCTTCGGGGACAGACCTGAAAAAGTCAAAGAAATTCTGAACAACAAGAAGAGCCGAATCGGCTTTCTATAAAGTATTATGGAGAGTTTGATCCTGGCTCAGGACGAACGCTGGCGGCGTGCCTAACACATGCAAGTCGAACGGGGATTTTGTTTCGGCAGAATCCTAGTGGCGAACGGGTGAGTAACGCGTAGGCAACCTGCCCCCCGGATTGGGACAACACCCCGAAAGGGGTGCTAATACCGGATACGAAGATAGCAC
>NZ_FONL01000024.1 GCF_900112895.1 Succiniclasticum ruminis DSM 9236
AAGAACGCCGGGACAAACAAGACCGTGACGGTTTCCGGCGCGACAATCAGCGACGGCAATGAAGGCGGTAACTACAACGTAACATATGCGGACAATACCGCCAGCACAATTAACCCGAAAGCAATCACGGCAAGCTTTGCGGACATCAGCAAGGTTTATGACGGAACTACAAACGCAACGGCGGGCGAAGGAACCCTGGACGGCGTGGTGGAAGGTGATACCGGAAAAGTAAGCGTAACGGCAAATGCTGCTTACGACGAAAAGAACGCGGGTAACAGGACAGTCAACTACACAGGCGTAACCCTGACCGACGAAGAAGCCGGCAACTACAGCATCGCTGAAACGGCGACGGGCGCAGGCACAATCACAGCGAAAGAAATCACGGCAAGCTTTGCGGACATCAGCAAGGTTTACGATGGAACAACGACTGCCACGGCAGGCGAAAGAACCCTGGACGGTGTTGTGGACGGCGACAAAGGAAAAGTTGAAGTGACTGCATCGGCAACGTACGACAGTAAGGACGCCGGTAACCGGATAATCAATTACACAGGTGTGGAACTGAGCGGTGCTGAAGCTGCAAATTATACTATTGCCCGAACCTTAACAGGCAAAGGAACCATCAACCGCAAGGCGTTGGAACTGGTGGCGGATCCTGCCAGCACGGAGTATGGCGATTATAATCCGGCTTCCTTTACCGGAAGGGTGGACGGTTTCGTGGCAGGGGAATCCGTCAGCAGCGGCGACTCGTTGCTGTTTGCCTTGTCTGATCCTTCTGCTTCCGCTGTGGGGAGCTACGGCATAACCGGAACGATTAACGGAAGCGCCAGCGGAGAGTACGGGTTGAACTATACATTTACCAATGCGGCTTCCAATGAGAATGCGTTTACGATTTATGCCAGACCGGCTTCGGTTCAGGATATGGTTCTGTCGGATATCATTCCGGGCATTAAGGGAAAACCCGGGGCGGATATCAGTGCGACGGCACTGGATAATGCAATGGAACAGGCGAGAGACAAACGGGCGGAAGTAGGCATTGAGTTCGCCGTTGCCCAGACGATACTGTCAGTGGATGCAGATAAGACTCTTTCCCTGGAAAATCAGGGCATGAAGAAGCCGCCTTCCATGACGGCCCAGGAAGTGGCGGAACAGGTGCATGCGCAGCAAACGGACAATGCAACAGGCACCGAGGAAAGCAAACGGAAAAAGGGGGCGGCATAACATGAATAAGAAAAATAATCACAGTATTTTTTCCGGACATATGCTTTGCACCGGCGGCCTTGCGCTTTTCTGTGCGGTTTCGTTCCCGTTGCTTGCGTTTGCGGAAACGGCTGTGCCCAGGCCCGGTGAAAGCCTCGAGGGTTCGAAGCTTCCAAAACAGAGTGTTTCCCTGGAAAATGTTGATAAAGGCGCCGGCCGGCAGGGGGCAGAATCTGTCCGTTTCACCCTGACGGACATCCGGGTAGAGCACGAAGGCATCAAAGTCAAAGACGAAGATATTGCAAAGATTACGGACAAAGTCGTGGGAAGGGAAATCGGCGCGGAGGAACTGAACGGGGCGATAGGCAATGTGACCCGTTACATCCGTGCCCACGGTTACCCGGCGGCAGCGGCGTACATCCCGGAACAGACGGCGGTGGACGGGAAACTGCTGGTGAAGGTGGAACCCGGTCGTCTGGGCAGCATCCGTCTTTCCAACGAAAGCAAACTGAAAGATTCGGCGGCGCAGCGGATGCTGGCCGGGCTGAAAGCGGGGGACATCATCCATACCCGCAGTCTGGAAAACGCGCTGTACAATCTGCGTGACCTGAGCGGCGTGGAAGTGTTCGGCGTATTAAGCCCCGGTACGGAGACAGGAACCAGCGATCTGACGGTACGCCTGCTGGACGATAAGAAGACGTCGGTCATCCTGTACAGTGAAAACTACGGCAGCGAATCAGCAGGCCGTTACCGTTACGGTGTGCAGGGTGAAATTCGGAACCTGTCCGGCGTGGGAGACCGGCTGAACCTTGGGGCGTTGTTTTCCAACAACCATCAGCACAACTATAATGTTTCCTATGAAACGACCGTAGGTCGCAGCGCTTCCAAACTGGGCATCGGTTTCAGCCGTGCGGACTATGAACTGGGGAACGCGTTCAAGGAGTTGGGCGCGGAAGGCGTTGCCAACACCTACAGCATTTACGGGAGGACACCGCTGTGGAACAAGGCGGACGGCTCCCTGGCCTTTACCTACGGATACGATTACCGGGACATCAAAGATGAACTGACGAAGTTCAACGTTTCCTGGAAGAAGCACAGCCACGTATTTCATGCGGGACTGGACGGGATGCAGCGCGGACCGAAGAGCAGTCTGCAGTATAATGCGACGCTCTATACGGGAACGCTGGCGCCCGATTCGGACATGGCGGAGACGTTAGCCGGGCTGGGAAAAACGAAGGGGCATTTCACTAAGGGAACGGTAGATGTGACGGCAGTGCAGGGGCTCAATAAGAATTTTGACGTGATGCTGAAGCTTTCGGGGCAGAAGGCGGCCAATAATCTGGACAGCTCGGAACACATTTATCTGGGCGGAGCCAGAGGCGTGCGGGCGTATCCCCAGGGCGAGGCTTCCGGGGACGAGGGAATCCTGGGAACGCTGGAGCTGCGCTATCATACCCCTGTGAAAGGGCTGACCCTGAGCACCTACTTTGATGCGGGGCATGTACGTATTGAAAAGAATGAAGGCGACAGCATGACGCTAAAGGGCTGGGGTTTAGGAGTATCCTACAGCAAACCGAATGACTGGTTTGCCCGGTTCGATTACGCGCGGCGCATCGGAACGGATGTTAATATGTCCGACGACGCCAAGAGCCGGCAGCGTATGTGGTTCATTGCAGGAAAGGTGTTCTGAGTACACCTTTCCTGATCAGCGTCTTACAAAAAATTGACCTTCAACCAGAGTAACAGGGATATTATTAGCCAAAACGATGAACAAGAGGAGTGGGTAAACCCCATTCCCCGTCTTCGCGGTATATCCAACTAAGCAATCCGGGTGTAAAAACACCCGGATTTTTTTCGCCAGGCCGCATGAATACTGGAATCTGACCCCACGCACTCTTTAATATATAAGATAGACAGTTTATATGTCTGTACAGGCGAAGCCGTCAGGTACAACTGTCAAACTGCAAGAGAGCAGGGGCATAAAGTTTTGCCCCGAAAAATGGGCATTGAGGCATGAAAGCATTGTGTCACCGCCGGAGTAACGAAAAAATCCGGTCACAAAAGTGACCGGAAGGAGAATGTTTCAGGTTTGCAGAGTTGCTCTTTTAAAAAAGTTGATAGTAAAAACGTTCTTTCAAAACAGAAGAAAGAAACTCCTATCGGGTAATCATCAGGATAATGGAAAAGGCCGTGACAATCTGGATGAAGCGGTGAAAGGACTGATCCGAAAACCGCCTGACAATGCGCAGGCCGATGCAGGCTCCCAGGCCCAGAAAGGGGAGCATCAGCAGGTTCAGCCGGAAGCTTTCAAACGTAATGTTATGCCAGACAAGAATCTGAAGGGGAAGCTTCAGGAGATTTACGACCATGAAAAACCAGGCATTCGTACCGATAAATTCCATCTTCTCCTTGCGCATGGTAAGCAGATAGATTGCCATGACCGCCCCTGCGGCGTTGCCGATCATGGTGACAAAGCCGCCCAGAAGTCCGAAAAAGGGGGCGAACCACCAGGCGTGCGCCCACCGGTTCTGGCTTCCCGTGAACTCGCTCCACAACATAACCAGGAATACGGTCAGTAACGTGATGCCGAGGAGGAAACGGAAATCAGAGGCGGGAATCTGGTCATCAACCCAGATGGCGATAAAAAAGCCGGCTACCGCGGCTGGGAGAAGTCTTACGACTGCTTTCCAGTCAGCTTTCTTTCTGAAATAGCAAACGGCTATTATGTCCGCCATACATAACTTGGGTAAAATGATTCCCGTAGATTCTTTTGCGCCGAAGGCAATGGCCATATAGGGAACGGTAAGGGCGGTAATGCCCTGGAACCCTGTCTTCGACATGCCGATCAGCACGGCGGACAAACAGATTGTGATCTATTGTGTTACGGTGAGCGTTTCAATCATTTTTAATACCTGTCTGACAAGAGTTTTGTTTATAACCTGATTTTCAATTCTTTATCTATGTTCATTTCATCCGGCGTGACCTTGCACGTATAAGCCAACAGTTGCACGCCGGCCTTTTGGGCATCGCGAAGCGCATCCGCAAACTGCGGGTGCGTTTTTCTGTTGGGGGTGAAGTACAGCGCGCGTTCCATTTGCACGACAAAAAGAACGTACGTCTCAAATCCTTCTTCATGGCACCGGATCAGTTCGCGGACGTGTTTTACACCCCGTTCCGTCGGCGCGTCGGGAAAAAGGACGATGCCGTTGTCTTCCAGCGTGACTCCCTTGACTTCCAGGAAAATTTTACGGGAGCGGGTTGTTTCATTTTCTGTCGGCGTCGGGGCGGTGCCAGTCCGTTTTGTTTCTGTTTTGCATTCCAGATAAAAATCGAAACGGGAGTTGCCGTATTTGTATTCCGGTTTCATGTAATCAGTACTTCCAAAGGGAGACGCGCCGGACCGCAGCCATTCTTTTACGGCGGCGTTGGGAACCTGCGAATCCATGTTGACAAGGAGCGTGCTGTGTGCTTCAGGAGTGCTCTTAACATGTTGAGAAGGAATTCCGGCGTTTGCAAAAACGGTTTGGCTTTCTATTATTTTTTCTACTGCAATCAAATCATATTTTGTTTTACGCTGCGGGTTATCGCTTACGGCACAGTAAACGGTACATCCGGGGATTAACAGTTCACGGCAGCGACCGGTGTTTTTCACGTGACAGACTTCTTCTTTTCCGTTGATAAGCACATGGGCGATGAAACGGTTGGGACGTTGCAGGAATGTTCCGGACACAACCTGGTTGTATTTCATGGTACGTTACCTTTCTTTATTATAGTTAAAGAGTATGATATAATATAACGATAAGGCATTTAACAGAAAATGTAAAGAGCGGAATGTATCAGACAGTATGTAACTGCAACGTGCAGAGTAATGCAAGGGAACAGGAAACGTGAGGACGAAGATGCGAAACTATCCGAAGTTTTATATAACAAAAAAGGGGGAACGCGCGGCCCGGGGCGGGCATCCCTGGGTGTACGGGGAAGAAGTGACCCGGGTGGAGGGCCGTTATGCCAACGGCGACCTGGTGGACGTGGTGACGGACAAAGGGAAATATCTCGGCACCGGTTTTGTCAATGATAACAGCAAAATCCGGGTGCGCATGCTCAGTACCAACACCAATGACAAATTTGATGAAGCCTTTTGGGAACGGCGGCTGCAATACGCGCTGGATTACCGCAAAACGGTGATGCCCGAGGACGATTACAAATGCTGCCGCCTCATCTTCGGCGAGGCGGATCAGTTCCCGGGGTGGACGGTGGACCGCTACAACGATCTGCTGGTGATCCAGACGTTGTCTCTGGGAATTGAACAACGCAAGCATATGCTGATCCCGCTGCTGGTAAAGCTGCTGCGTAAAGACGGCGAAACCATTACCGGCGTGTATGAGCGGAACGATGTGAAAATCCGCCTGCTGGAAGGATTGGAAGAAGGAAAAGGCTGGTTTGCGCTGGAAAGCGAAGTTCCTCCCGCATCTCCTGTGACCACGATTTGTGAAAACGGTATTGTGTACGATGTAGATGTGGAGAACGGGCAGAAGACGGGATTCTTTCTGGATCAGAAATATAACCGGCAAAGTGTGGCTCGTATTGCGAAAGGCAAACACGTGCTGGACTGTTTTACTCATACCGGAAGTTTTGCCCTTAATGCGGCCAAAGGAGGCGCGGCCCATGTGACGGCGGTGGATGTGAGCGGCGAGGCCTGCCGGATGACGGCGCTGAACGCGGAGAAGAACGGCGTGGCGGACCGGATGGAGGTAGTGCAGGCGGATGTGTTCGCGCTGCTGGACAAACTGGAGGCGGAGCACAACCGGGACTACGATTTTATTATCCTGGACCCGCCGGCCTTTACCAAGAGCCGCAAGACGGTGCGGAACGCCACCGCGGGTTACAAAGACATCAACATGAAAGCCATGAAGCTGCTGCCCCGGGGCGGATATCTGGCCACCTGCAGCTGCTCCCATTTTATGAAAGAAGAACTGTTTGTGGAAATGTTGTACGAAGCGGCTGCGGAAGCCCATGTGCAGCTGCGCCAGATTGAAGCGCGGCAGCAGGCACCGGACCATCCTGTTTTATGGAATGTGCCGGAGACGAATTACCTGAAGTTTTATATTTTTCAGGTAGTGTAGAAGTTTATGGTGTTGGGGTTTGGCAAAACCGTGTTGTAAGAATGATTTTGAAAATTGGGCTGAGTAACTTTATGTTGTTATAGTATGCGGAACTGGTTCTGCGTTTTATAGTTGAAGAATTTTAAAAAGAAAGAGGAACGCTTATGAAACTGATTTCCTGGAATGTGAACGGACTGCGGGCCTGTATGACCAAAGGCTTTGCGGATTTTCTGGCGGCGTCGGACGCGGATATTTTCTGCGTGCAGGAAACCAAGATGCAGCGGGAACAGGCGACCTTTGATTTCCCCAACTATTTTGAATACTGGAACAGCGCGGAGAAGAAAGGTTATTCCGGCACGGCTGTGTTCACGAAGGAAGAACCGCTTAACGTTACCTATGGTCTCGGTATCGACGAGCACGACCACGAAGGCCGTGTCATCACCTGTGAGTTCCCGGAGTTTAATCTGGTAAACGTGTACACGCCTAACTCCCAGGACGGACTGACCAGGCTGGCGTACCGGCAGGTGTGGGAAGACGCTTTCCGCAATTATCTGTTGGAACTGGACGCGAAGAAACCGGTGCTGGTCTGCGGCGATTTAAACGTGGCCCACAACAATATCGATTTGAAAAACTGGAAAACCAACCGGGGCAATGCCGGCTTCACCGATGAAGAACGGGCAAAGTTCACGGAACTGCTGGCCACCGGTTTCACCGATTCCTTCCGCTATCTGTATCCGGATAAAGAAGGCATTTACTCCTGGTGGTCCTACCGGTTCAAAGCCAGAGAGAAGAACGCTGGTTGGCGTATTGACTACTGGTTGGTGTCCAACCGCTGGCAGGACAAGATTGAAGACAGCCTGATTTATACGGACGTGTTCGGCAGCGACCACTGTCCGGTGGGATTGTTGTTGAAGTAAGAGGTCTCTATGGATTTTGCAATCAAGGCGCCATTCCAGCCCGCGGGCGACCAGCCCCAGGCCATTGAAAAACTGGCGGCAGGAATTGAACAGGGCATGCGCTCCCAGGTGCTGCTGGGCGCCACAGGCACAGGCAAGACATATACCATCGCCCAGGTCATCAACAAAGTGCGGCGGCCCACCCTGGTGCTGGCTCACAACAAGACATTGGCGGCCCAGCTGGCCAGCGAATTGAAAGCCTTCTTCCCGGACAACGCGGTGGAATATTTTGTTTCCTACTATGACTACTATCAGCCGGAAGCGTATATTCCCCAGACAGATACATACATAGAAAAAGATTCTTCTATCAATGACGAAATCGACAAGCTGCGTCACAGCGCCACCAGTGCGCTGTTTGAACGGCGGGACGTGATCGTGGTGGCCAGCGTCAGCTGTATTTACGGTCTGGGCGGGCCGCAGGATTATTACGATTCCGTGGTTTCGCTGCGGGTAGGACAGGTCATTGACCGCAACGCGATTCTGCGCAAACTGGTGGAGAACCAGTACACCCGGAACGATATTGATTTTCATCGCGGCACATTCCGTGTGCGGGGCGATGTAATCGAAGTAATACCAGCCAGCTTTGGCGAAAAGGCTGTCCGCATCGAGATGTTTGACGATGAAGTTGAACAGCTGCTGGAAGTGGATATGTTGACGGGGGAAGTGCTGGCAAAGCGGACCCACGTGGCGATTTTTCCCGCATCCCATTATGTGACCAGCAAGGAAAACATGGAGCGGGCCATGGCGGATATCCGCGCGGAACTGAAAGAGCGGCTGGCGGAGCTGAAAGTCAATGGCAAGCTGCTGGAGGCCCAGCGTCTGGAGCAGCGTACCAATTACGATTTGGAAATGATGGAAGAGATGGGTTACTGCACTGGCATTGAGAATTATTCCCGCCACATGGACAACCGGAAAGCGGGGCAGGCACCTTTCACGCTGGTGAATTATTTCCCCAAAGATTTTCTGCTGGTGGTGGATGAGTCCCACGTGACCATTCCCCAGGTACGGGCCATGGCCCACGGCGACCGGGCAAGAAAAGAAATGCTGGTGAATTACGGCTTCCGTCTGCCTTCCGCCATCGATAACCGGCCGTTAACCTTTGAAGAATTCTATGAAAGAATCAACCAGGTGATTTATGTTTCCGCGACCCCCGCGGACTATGAACTGGGCGAGGCGGCGCAGGTGGTGGAGCAGATCATCCGTCCTACCGGTCTGCTGGATCCCCATGTGGAAGTGCGTCCCATCAAAGGACAAATCGATGACCTGATGGGCGAGATCCGCAAGACCGTTGAACGGGGTGAGCGTATGCTGGTGACCACCCTGACCAAGCGGATGGCGGAGGACCTGACGGATTATCTGAAACAGAACGAAGTGCGGGTGCGCTATCTCCATTCCGATATCGCCACCATTGAACGGGCCCAGATTATTGACGCGCTGCGGGAAGGCGAGTTTGATGTGCTGGTGGGTATCAATCTGCTGCGGGAAGGCCTGGACCTGCCGGAAGTGAGCTGCATTGCCATTCTGGACGCGGACAAGGAAGGCTTTCTGCGCAGCGATACGGCCATGGTGCAGACCATCGGGCGGGCGGCCCGGAACGAGCACGGCCATGTGGTGATGTACGCAGACCGGCTGACGGATTCCATGAAGCGCGCCATCGACGAAACGAACCGGCGGCGGGAGATACAGGAAGCGTTTAATAAAGAACACGGCATTACGCCGAAGACGATATACAAGGAGCAGCGCCATCTGATTAAGCTGACCAAAGTGGAAGAAAATCTGGATACGAAGAAGGCTTATGATGAAAAGGCGCTGAAGAAAAGCAGCGCGGCTGCGTTGCGCAAGCTGGCGAAAACGCTGGAAAGTAAAATGGCCCAGGCAGCGAAGGAACTGGACTTTGAAACGGCGGCGGAACTCCGGGACCGCCTGATTGTGGTGAAGGGACAGTTAGGGGAAAAGCTGCAGCCGGGGAAAAAGAAAAAATAGTTTTTAGATTAATTGCGCCGTTTACGGAACGATAAATAAGCAAAACAAGTTTTGAAAAGCGGCGAAACGAGGACTACTATGCAGGAAAAGATGATTATCCGGGGTGCGCGGCAGCACAACCTGAAAAATATATCGCTGGAGATTCCGCGGGAAAAACTGGTGGTGATCACCGGCTTGTCAGGAAGCGGCAAGAGTTCTCTGGCTTTTGATACGATTTACGCGGAAGGGCAGCGCCGTTATGTGGAAAGCCTGTCCTCCTATGCCCGCCAGTTTCTGGGACAGATGGACAAACCGGATGTGGATTACATTGAAGGACTGTCTCCGGCCATTTCCATCGACCAGAAAACTGCGGGGCGCAATCCCCGTTCCACGGTGGGGACGGTAACGGAAATTTATGATTACCTGCGTCTGTTGTTTGCCCGGGTGGGAGAACCCCATTGCCCCAAGTGCGGGCGGCTCATTGAACGGCAAACGGTACAGCAGATCGTGGACCAGGTGCTGGCGTTGGAGGCAGGCACGCGGTTTATGATCATGGCGCCGCTGGTCTACGGACGCAAAGGAGAACACAAAGATATCATTGAGAATATGCGGAAGTCCGGTTACGCCCGTATGCTGGTAGACGGCGAACTGCGGACGCTGGATGAGGAAATCGTGCTGGACAAAAAGAAGAAGCATCGGCTTTCCGTTGTCATTGACCGCATGAGCGTGCGGGAGGGAATTCAGCAGCGTCTCAGCGATTCCGTGGAAACGGCGCTGAAATTGGCGGACGGCGTCATGGAAGTGCAGGTCATCGGCGGGGAGACAAAGGTGTATTCTGAAAAATTCTCCTGTCCCGACTGCGGCATCAGCCTGCCGGAGATTGAACCCCGTCTCTTTTCGTTCAATGCGCCATACGGGGCCTGTCCTACCTGCGGCGGCCTGGGCATCAATCGGGAATATGACTGGGAACTGATTCTGCCGGATAAAAATAAAAGCTTTGCGGACGGCGCCATCGCGGCCATGTCCGGCAATCCGGCTTCGTTTACCATGCGTCTGCTGACTGCGTTTTTGCAAAAATACGGTTATACGGTGGACAACTGCTGGAACGACCTGAAGCCTGCCATGCAGGAAAAACTGCAGTGGGGCGCCGGAGCGGAAACGTTCCGGTTCATCTATACAAATCTCAACGGCGATACCAATGAATACAACCGGACCTGGGACGGTGTGATTCCCATGCTGAAGCAACGGTACCGGGAAGCCTGGGGCGACGCCATGCGGGAAGAACTGGAAACCTTTATGAGCGGCAACATCTGCCCGGACTGTCATGGGAGCCGGCTGAAACCGGAAGTTCTGTCTATCTTGGTCGGCGGTAAGAATATCAATGATGTGACACAGATGACGGTACGGGACGCCTGCAGCTTTTTCAATTCGTTGCAGCTTACGCACCGGCAGCGGGTCATTGCCAAACAGGTTTTGAAAGAAATCAACGCTCGTCTTGATTTTCTGAATAACGTAGGACTGGATTACCTGACTCTATCCCGGGCGGCGGCAACCTTAAGCGGCGGAGAGGCCCAGCGTATCCGGCTGGCTACCCAGATTGGAAGCGGACTTACCGGGGTGTTGTATATTCTGGATGAACCCAGTATCGGCCTGCACCAACGGGACAACGGACGCCTGCTGCAGACCTTTTACCATCTGCGCGATCTGGGCAACAGCGTGCTGGTGGTGGAACACGACGAAGAAACCATGCGGGCCGCTGACCAGATTATCGACATCGGGCCGGGGGCGGGTGAGCACGGTGGAACTATTGTAGCCCAGGGGACCGCAGCGGAAGTTATGAAAGTGGAAAATTCAGTCACAGGCCAGTATCTCAGCGGGAAAAAGTTTATTCCTCTGCCGAAGTGTCGGCGAAAACCAGATGAACGGAGTATCGAGATTATCGGTGCGGCGGGGAACAATCTGAAAGAAATCGACGTACAGATTCCTATCGGACTCTTTACCGTGGTGACCGGCGTAAGCGGCAGCGGCAAGTCTACGCTGATCAATGACATTTTATACAATGCGCTGGCGGCCAAACTGCACGGGGCACGGCTGCGCCCGTTAAAACACAAGGAGATTCGCGGGCTGGAACAGATTGATAAAATTATTAACATCGATCAGAGCCCCATCGGTCGTACGCCCCGTTCCAATCCGGTGACCTATACCGGAACGTTCAATTACATCCGCGCGTTGTTCGCGTCAACCAATGAAGCGAAAATCCGCGGTTACAAACAGGGACGTTTCAGCTTTAATGTGAAAGGCGGACGCTGTGAAGCCTGCCAAGGCGACGGCGTTAATAAAATTGAAATGAATTTCCTGCCGGATGTGTACGTACCCTGCGAAGTTTGTCACGGCGCCCGTTACAACAGGGACACGCTGGAAGTTCACTACAAAGGAAAAAATATCGCCCAGGTGCTGGATATGACCGTGACCGAAGCGCTGGACTATTTTAAGAACCAGAAGCGGATTGAAGAAAAACTGCAGGTGCTGGAAGATGTGGGCCTGGGTTACATTCGTCTGGGACAGGCGGCTACCACCCTGAGCGGAGGGGAAGCCCAGCGCATCAAACTGGCGGCGGAACTGTCCAAAAAAGGAACCGGCCGTACCATGTACATTCTGGACGAACCCACTACCGGCCTGCATACGGCGGACGTCCACAAACTCCTGCAGGTACTGCAGCGTCTGGTAGACAGCGGCAACACCGTTGTCGTGATAGAGCACAACCTGGACGTGATCAAATCAGCGGACTGGCTGATTGATTTGGGCCCCGAGGGCGGCGACAAAGGCGGTACTATTGTAGGTGTTGGCACGCCGGAACAACTGGCAAGGAATAAAAATTCTTATACAGGACAGTACCTGAAACGGGTTATTGACGACGCAAAGAAGAGCGGGAAGTATCAATGATTATCAGTGATAAAATCGAGAAAGCCCTTGCGGTTTTGCCCCATAAACCCGGCGTGTACCTCATGCACGACAGCACCGGCCGGGTCATCTACGTGGGCAAGGCAAAAAATCTGAATAACCGGGTCCACAGCTACTTCCGGGCATCGGGCCGACATTCTGTCAAAGTGGAAGCGCTGGTCAGCCATGTGGAAGACCTTGAAACTATCATGACCGACAGCGAGATTGAAGCTCTGATTCTGGAATGCAACCTGATCAAAAAATACCGTCCCCGTTACAACATCATGCTGCGGGACGATAAAACCTATCCCTATCTGAAGATCACTCTGCAGGAAGAGTTCCCCCGCATGTACATCACCCGTCGCGTGGTAAAAGACGGCGGGAAATATTACGGTCCCTACCCGGATGTAGGGGCGTTGCGTTCCACCATGAAACTGCTGCGTTCCCTGTTCCCCGTGCGAAACTGCCGCAACATGAATCAGGAGCGGCCCTGTCTGCAGTATCATATCAAACGCTGTCTGGCTCCCTGCGCGGGAAAAATCAGCCGGGATGCATACGGTGAGCTGATTAAAGCCATTGGCCTGGTGCTGGACGGGAAGACGCAGGAACTGCGACGGAACCTGAAACAGTCCATGCAGGAGGCGGCGGAAAATTATGAATTTGAACAGGCAGCCCGCTACCGTGACCAGCTGCAGGCAGTGAACCGGCTGGAGGAAAGCCAAAAGGCCGTGCTGGAAGGCGGAGACATGGATGTAGTGGGGTATGCCGAGGATGACTTCAACGTTTGTCTGCAGGTGTTCTTTGTCCGGGGCGGCAAGCTCATCGGTCGCAAAGATTTTATGCTGCCGGCTGAGAAGGAAGAGGAAGCGGATATCATTGCGGCATTTTTGAAACAGTATTATAATGCGGAAGACATCTTCCTGCCGAAAGAAATCCTGGTATCCTGTCTGCCGGGAGAGGAGGATCTTGCCCTGCTGCAGCAGTGGCTTTCGGAAAAAGCGGAACGCAAGGTTACCGTGACAACACCCCGGCGCGGCGATAAGGCCAAGCTGATGCAGCTGGCCTGTGACAACGCCCGGAAGCTGATACAGGAAAAAGAACGCAAGGGTAAGATGCAGCAACTGACCGACGAGGAAGCGGCGGAAGAACTGCAGCGCATCGTGGGCTGCGACAGACCGCTGGCGCGTATGGACTGTTTTGATATTTCCCACAACCAGGGCAGTGAAACCGTATCCTCCATGGTGGTGTTTCGTTACGGTGCTCCCAGCAAAAAGGACTATCGCCGTTTTAAGCTGCAGTCCACAGAAGGCAAGCCGGACGATTTCAAGTCCATGCAGGAAACGGTGTACCGCCGGTATAAGGATTATGAAGACCTGCCGGACCTGATCATCATTGACGGCGGAAAGGGACAGCTGAATGCGGCGCTGCATGTGATCCGCGGTCTGGGGCTGGACATTCAGGTCATTTCCCTGGCGGAAAAGAATGAAGAAATTTTTCTGGAAGGGCAGAGTGAGAGCATTTATCTGGAACGGGAATCTCCGGCGTTGCATGTAATCCAGCATATCCGGGATGAAGCCCACCGCTTTGCCATCACCTATCACCGGAAACGGCTGCGGAAGAAAAATCTGGTGTCCGTTTTGGATAAAATTGAAGGCATCGGGCCCGCGCGGCGCAAAGCGTTGTGGAAAGCCTTTTCAACACTGGAGGCTATGAAGCAGGCCACAGAGGAAGAACTGGCGGCGGTGGAGGGAATGAACAAACCGGCTGCCCATACACTGTATGAGTTTTTCCGCAGCGATATAGTGAAAAAGAACGATATGATTGGCAAACCCTGACTCTGTATATTCCTGTATAATGAAAGTGATACCGTGTACAACGTTCAGCTGTAAAAAGAAAGACCGGGTGAATCGTTTTTGTATAATTTTTATACAGCATTTGTTACGATAAGCGTGCTGGTTTTTATTGCAATCTACAATACTTCATTCATAACAGTAGTGACCCTGGGCGGTACCGTGCTGGGGAGCGCGCTGATCGGGCTTTGCTCTGTGCTGTTTTCTTTCCTGTTATGCAAGGCGTTGCGCAAAAAAACGATGCGGTGTGTGTTGGAAATAATCGGCTGCGGCTGTATTATCTGGGCAACGGCTTCCTGCCTGCCGGGTTGGGAGATTAAACCGGATATAGAGACGGCGCTGTTTCTGATTGCGCTGTGCTTTTTAGTTACAGAAATTAACGAATACACATTGGATGACAGAATTACGTAAAACCCGTGATAGCAATCCGGAACGGTTTTTAAAAATACTCAAACGGGTTTAAAGAGACGGGAGCATTTTTTAGTAAAGAAAAAGGAGCGAGTTCATTGACTGTAAAACTGATTGCAAGCGATATGGATGATACGTTGTTAAACAGCAACACGAAAATTTCAGAGAGGAATGCGGCGGCCATTCATAAAGCCATCGCTAAAGGCATTGTCTTTATGATTGCTACGGGACGCATGTATGTCTCCGTCAAACCGTACGCTGACGCACTGGGGCTGGATGTGCCGCTGGTTACCTATAACGGCGCCCTGGTGAAGGGAAGCAAAAGCGGGAAGGTGTATTATGAACATCCGCTGAAGCTGGACACTGCGTTGGAGCTGCTGGCCTATTGCAAAGAAAAAGGCTATTATATCCAGTCCTATCAGGGGGACGAACTTTGGGTAAAAGAAGAAACCGTCTTTTCCGCAGAGTATGAAAGGATATCCGGAATCAAGGCAAAACCTGTGGGAGAGAAGCTGTATCACCCGGAAGTTGCGCCGTACAAGTTACTGGCTATGACAAAGCCGGAAGAGTTTCAGAAGGTGTGGCAGGATATCCAGCAGAAGTTTGCAGGTAAAGTAACCGTGACCAGTTCCCGGGATAACTTTCTGGAACTGATGGAACCCGGTGTAAATAAATGGAATGCAGTCAAAGCGGTAGCGGCATCTTACGGAATCAGACCGGAAGAAGTGATGTGCATCGGTGACAGCAACAACGACCTGAGCATGATTGAAAACGCAGGCATCGGCGTGGCGGTAGCGAATGCCAAACCTGCAGTGCAGGCAGCGGCAGAACTGGTCACGGCTTCCAATGATGAGGACGGGGTGGCAGAAGTCATTGAACGTTTTACGTTATAGGTTCTTGTGATATAATAATTAGTCAGATATTATTGCAACCAGATAATATTTCTTCTGATTCCTATTACAGCAGTTTTGCACGGATTAACAGGAGGCGCTATGGAACAAAATCGTTTTGTCATTATTACAGGAATGTCCGGAGCCGGAAAGACACAGGTGCTCCGTACGCTGGAGGATTTGAACTATTTCTGTGTGGATAATCTTCCGGTCATGCTGCTTCCGAAATTTACAGAACTGAGCCGGCAGACTCCCGGTCGCAATACGGCCATGGTGATTGACACCAGGGGCGGGGATGCGTTTTCCAGCCTGGTCGAGATTATGGACGAGATGCACGCCAACGGATTTGATTTTGAAGTGCTGTTTCTGGATGCGGATGATGCCACGCTGATCCGCCGTTACAAGGAGACCCGCCGCCGCCATCCCATGGAGAAAGGGCGCTACAGCCTGGCGGAAAGTGTTTCCCTGGAACGTAACCTTATGGCTGATGTGAAGAGTCGCGCTACCAATATTATTGATACATCACGTTATTCCAATTCGCTGCTGAAAGAAGAAATCGGCCGTTTGTTCGGGGATGAGAATTCGGCTCCCGGCATGCTGATTGTGGTGCAGTCTTTCGGGTTTAAATACGGTTTGCCACTGGACAGTGACCTGGTTTTGGATGCCCGGTTTCTGCCCAATCCGTTCTATGAAGCGGACTTAAAAAAGCTGACCGGTAACGATCAGCCGGTACAGGATTTTTTAAATAAGTTCCCGCAGACTTATGAATTTATAAAAATGGAATGCGAGATGCTGAATTATCTGATTCCCAAATACGAAAAGGAAGGGAAGAGCCAGCTGGTGATCAGTATCGGCTGTACGGGCGGACAGCACCGTTCCGTATATATTGCCAACAATATATACAACTACCTGCGCCTGAAATACCACCAGGTGGAACTGCGGCACCGGGAATTAAATCGAAAGAGCTAAGGTTAAACGAATTAAGTGTAATAACGCAATGATCAGGAAAGGGCTTTGTCAGTTCCGGATCAGTAAGGAGTATTTTATATGGGCTGGATCAGTTGGCTTTGTCCGGGAATCCAATTAAAACGGTGGCTGTTGCTTTTTACGGCAGGAGTTATCGTCTGCGCATTTTCCCTGGCACTGCTGTTCAATAACCAGGTGATGGGGATGGCGGAAGAGTTGCTGTTCCGCTTAAGTTATCTGGCTACAGGGGAATACGGGAACACTGTGCCCGTGGTTTTGGGTATCGTTGGCATGTTGCTGGGAATCGCTATCATGATTTACGCAGTGCGGCGTATTGTCCGCTCCATTGTGGAAGCGGTAAGCCCGGAAAGCAGCGATTCGTTGCTGGAAACGATTTTCACCGAGCGCAAGCTGAGCAGCGGTCCGGCTATTACCGTAGTCGGAGGTGGGACGGGTCTTTCCACCCTGCTGCGCGGGATGAAATATATTACCGGCAACTGTACCGCCGTAGTTTCCGTCGGTGATGACGGTGGTTCATCCGGGCGGCTTCGTAACGAACTGGGGATCATCCCGCCGGGCGATCTGCGCAAATGCGTGGTGGCGATGGCAGACAGCGAACCCCTGATGGAACGTGTCATGCAGTACCGGTTCGAGGGGGATTCCTATCTTTCCGGGCACAGCCTGGGAAATCTTTTCCTGGCGGCCATCGCGGAAACGGAAGGCGGCATGGTAGAGGGACTGAACGCGGCCAGCCAGATCCTGAAAGTCCGCGGCCATGTGATTCCTACCACGCTCCATAATATTCAGCTGGCGGCCGATATGACCGATGGTTCGTACGTTTTGGGGCAGGCCGAAATTGCCCAGGCGCACAAGACGGTTCAGCGGCTGCACATGGTACCGGAGAATGTTCCCGCCACACAAAGCGCGGTAGAAGCGATCCGGCAGGCCGATATTCTGGTTCTGGGACCGGGAAGCCTGTATACCAGCGTCATCTGTAATCTCCTGGTTCCGGAAATCCGGGAAGCGGTGTTGCAATGCAAAGCGACCAAGATTTATGTCTGCAATGTAATGACCCAGCCCGGTGAAACAGATGGGTTTGGCGCGTATGAACATGTGAAGACCCTGACGGAATATGCGGGGAAACCGTTTTTGGATTATGTAATCGTCAACAGCGAGGAAATTTCAGACGAACAGAAAGCGCTGTACAGGGCAAAAGGACAGGAGCCGATTTCCCCGGACATCGAGAAGATAGAGCAGATGGGGATCCATGTCATTCCGGCAAAATTAATCAGCAAGTCTGATATGGTGCGTCATGATCCGCAGAAACTGGCCCGGGCTATTATGTCGCTGGCTTACAGGCTGCGTCTGTTCGGCAGAGGTTTTATTTTCTTCGATTACTTGTTTATGCGCCACAATATGCGTAAGATAGGTAAAATGCTGGGGAAAAAGTGATGCGATGAGTTTGCGCAATGACTTTGGAGGCGCGTGAACAAACTGACTGAAGTTCCTTAATTTTGTAAGTTATTTGTCTGGAGGCAGTTTTGTCATACTCTTCGGATGTTAAAAACGAACTGGCCCGTCTGGAAGGCCAGAAGCCCTGCTGCGAAAAGGCGGAGCTGGTAGGTGTGCTGCGCATGAGCGGGGCGCTGGTGCTCCGCGGCAAACATATCGGGATCCATTTTTCCACAGAAAACGCAGCCCTGGCCCGCCGGGTCCTGCAGGTTCTGAAAACCAATTACCAGGTGCAGACGGAGGTTGTCATTACCCGTTCGCGGAGGTTGAAAAAGAATAACCGGTATCAGGTGGAAGTCCTCCCTGACAGCAGGGTAGCGGAAGCATTGCGCGAGTTGCAGATCCTTCCCTCGGAAGAGGCAGCGAAAAGCAAACTGCTTGGCAGGGCCTGTTGCAGGAAAGCCTTTTTGCGCGGCGTTTTCATGGCAGGGGGGTCCGTCAGCCGGCCTTCCGGCGATTACCATATGGAAATCGTTACGGAAAATGAAGAGCTTGCCAGACTGATTTTGAAAATCATGAACGGTTTTTCCCTTTCTGCCCGCATGACAGACCGGAAAAACGATTTTATCGTATATTTAAAGGACGGGGACCATATTATCGATTTCCTTTCCATAATCGGGGCGCATCAGTCCCTGCTCGAGTTTGAAAACGTGCGCATCGTCAAGGAGATGCGGAATAATGTGAACCGGCAGGTGAACTGCGAAACGGCAAATCTGAACAAGGTGATCCGGGCTTCCGTGTTGCAGGTGGCCTGCATCCGCTTTTTACAGAGCCATGGCGGGTATGACCTGCTGCCGCAGAAGCTGAAGGAAACCGCGGAACTGCGCATGCAGCATCCGGATATTTCCCTGAACGATCTGGTTGAGTTTACGGACGGATCGGTTGGAAAATCGGGATTGAACCACCGGCTGAAAAAAATTCAGCAGATAGCAGTTATTAAAGGTATGGATATAAGCGAGTATGTTTAAAACAGTTTACCGTATCCTGAGTGTTTTGCTCGTGCTAGCCGCGATCTGCGGCATGGCATATAAGGGACGTATAAAAGAAGATTTTGAAAATTATAAGACGCGCGCCATACCGGCACTGATGTATCACAGCATCAGTGAGGTGCCGGCAGGCTGGCCTGCGGATCTTTGTGTTGCCCCGGGTGTTTTTGAAGAACATCTGCAATACTTAAAAGCGCAGGGCTATAATGTGGTTACGGCCCCTCAGGCCGTGATACTGCTGAAGAGCCGGCAGAATGTGATGAATACCGTCATCGTGACGTTTGACGACGGGTATGAAAACAATTATACAGAAGCATTTCCTTTATTGAAAAAGTATGGTTTCCGCGGTAACTTTTATATTGTGGGGAATGATGTAGGGAAGGAAAAGAACCAGGATGGCATGAAAAAATATATGTCGTTTGCTCAGATTAAAGAGATGCATGACCAGGGAATGGAAATCGGTTCCCACAGCATGAGCCATGACCCGCTTACTTCCATCAAGCCTGAGTTGCTGCCCTGGGAAATTTACCAGCCATTGAACCTGTTTTACCAGAAGATGAATTTTTGGATCAGCGGCATTGCGTTCCCCAATGGTGCGTTTAATGATGCAATCATTGCCGAAATCCGCAAATATTTTAAATATGAATACGGTTTTTCCGGACAGGCTGGCTGCAATACATTGAAAATTGTTGAGGAAACTCCTTTCGCCCTGCGTCGAGCCGGGGTGTATGACCGGGGAAACGGTGCCAAAGATGTGGAAAAGGTGCTGCAGAAATGTTATGTTTTCGGGTATCTTGAAGAAAAAGGGCTTCCTGTCATTTTGCTGGATAAAGCGCGGCGGCTGCTGCCGTTTATCTGAATGAATCGTTGCACAGATGAGTTAATTGGTGCTTTCTTAAAATTTGTTTGCAATAAAAACCTTGCATATTAGGTGAAAACAAGGTAAAATAAAGTATCATATCCAAGGAGGGCTTGAAATGAAAAAACATATTAAGACCGTCAATAAAGCAATGATTAACAAAACGTTGCGTACCGGAGGCTGCGGAGAGTGCCCGGCTTCCTGTCAGTCTGCATGCAAGACTTCCTGCACGGTTGGCAATCAGGTTTGCGAACACAAATAATCAATCAGGAAAAACCAGCATGTTAAACAGCTCCCTGTTAGTGCGGGGAGCTGTTTTCATATGAGGGACTCCGGTCTGGACACTGCTGCGCCTGCTTACAGGTTTTGCTGCAGGCGTATCAGGTCAGGAGTTCTTAACAGAAAGGCAGATAATATGGAGAACAAACTGATTCACCGGATGAAGGTAAATGAGGACCTGGCGGTGCTGGACGTCAATAGCGGCGCTGTGCACCTGCTTGATCAGGCGGCCTATGACATTCTGGGGATATTTAACGGAAATAATGACGAGGAAACCGTCGCGGCGCTGAAGGACTTATATGAAGAAACAGAGCTGCGGGAAATATTGGGCGAACTGCATGAACTGATGGAACAGGGGCTTCTGTTTTCCCCGGAATTTGACGTGCCGGAGACTTTTGCGACAGAACCGGTTTTGAAATCCCTGTGCCTGCATGTGGCCCATGACTGCAACCTGCGCTGCAAATACTGCTTTGCAGGAACAGGGGACTTTGGCGGAAAACGGGAACTGATGAGCGCGGAAACCGGCAAAAAAGCTATAGACTTTGCCATTGCCGGAAGCCGTAAGCGCCATAACCTGGAAATTGACCTGTTTGGCGGGGAACCGCTGGTGAATTTCGGCGTGGTCAAAGAGATTATTCAATACGCAAGAAAACGTGAAAAGGAAGCGAACAAGAATATCAAACTTACGCTGACAACAAACGGAACCCTGCTGAATGACGAGATCATAGAATTCCTGAACGGGAACCGTGTCATGGTGGTGCTGAGCCTGGACGGCGGCAAAGAAATGCATGACGCCATGCGTCCGTTCCCCAATCAGACGGGCAGTTATGACGCAGCGGTACGGGGCTTTAAAAAGATTATCCAGAGCCGTAAAGGCTGGAACTATTATCTGCGCGGTACCTATACGCATTTCAGCACGCATTTTGCGGAGGAAGTGCTGAAGATGACCGAAGTCGGCAGAGAAATATCCATGGAACCGGTAGTGGGTACCACTGAACCGTACACGCTGACCGAAGAGGATTTGCCGGTTCTGTTCGCGGAATACGACAAGCTGGCTGCGGAGTACCTGAAACGTCGCCGGGGGAAAGGCGAACCTTTTGATTTCTTCCATTTTAATGTTGCGCTTGATAACGGCCCCTGTGTGGCAAAACGGCTGGCAGGCTGCGGTGCCGGCCATGAATATTATGCCATAACACCGTCCGGTGATATTTATCCCTGCCATCAGTTTGTCGGCCGTGAGAAGTATAAGATGGGAACCTTGGATACCGGCATCGTGCGACCTGACCTGGTTAAAAAGTTCCGGAATACACATGTCATGACAAAGCAGAAATGCAAGGAATGCTGGGCCCGTTTCTTCTGCAGCGGAGGCTGCCACGCCAACGCGGATCTTGTAAACGGCGATATAACAATTCCCTATGAGTATGGATGCAAGATCCAGAAGAAACGACTGGAGTGCGCCATCGTGCTTCAGGCATTGCTGATGGAAGATGCGAAGGAAGGCGCTGAGGATATGCGTCCCGAAATCGACAATTTTAAATTCCAGACAGGCAAGACAGAAGAAAAAGTTTTTTAAAAAAGGTGTTGACAAAGGGAAAAAGAAGTGCTATTATAACCAAGTCGTCGGTTGACGGCGGAACCTTGAGAACTGAATAACGAACCAGATGAATGTGCGGGTCAGCCCCTTCGGGGACAGACCTGAAAAAGTCAAAGAAATTCTGAACAACAAGAAGAGCCGAATCGGCTTTCTATAAAGTATTATGGAGAGTTTGATCCTGGCTCAGGACGAACGCTGGCGGCGTGCCTAACACATGCAAGTCGAACGGGGGTTTTGTTTCGGCAGAATCCTAGTGGCGAACGGGTGAGTAACGCGTAGGCAACCTGCCCCCCGGATTGGGACAACACCCCGAAAGGGGTGCTAATACCGGATACGAAGATAGCAC
>NZ_FONL01000002.1 GCF_900112895.1 Succiniclasticum ruminis DSM 9236
CACAGCTCCACTACGTTGCTGGGCTGGGACAAGGCTGTTGCTCCCAACTGGCGGGCCGGTGCGTATGCCGGTTACAGTAAAACGGGTTTTGCGGACAATACGGCAGGCAACGAGCTGAAAGACACACGCATTGGCCTGTACGCCGGTTACAACAAAGCCGGACGGGAAGGTCTGGTGTTCCTGAATTATGGCTGGATGCGCAACAAACTGCACAGGGGCGTTATGGGCATGACTGCCGGTGCGGATTATCACAGCCGCATTCTGGAACTGGGCGGCGAGTATCTGTACGACCTGCATGCGCGGAAGGATGTCCCCTGGCATGTCCGGCCTTATGTGAACATACAGCTGTCCAGGCTGTGGCAGAACGGTTACAGCGAAACGGGTGCCGGCGTATTCAACCAGGTCGTGGAGAGCAAGCACAACGATTATTTCGGCGCAGGGGCCGGGGTAGAGTTCAAACGCTACCTGGCCGGAGGAAATTATGCCGTCCGGGCCGGCATCCGTCACGCCTTTGCCGGCGCGGAACCGGGACTGCGATACAGTTATATGGGCGATCAGGCGAACAGCTACGATATGCGCAACGTGCAGGACAGAACGCACTTTGTTTTATCCATCGGCGGTGAGACGGAACTTGGCAAAGGCTGGAGCATCGGCGGCGATGCCGGCTTTGTGCGGGGCAGTCACGACAAAGACTGGTCCTGCTCTGTAACGGTAAGGCGCATGTGGTAAAACGATAAATAATAAACGTAAGAGGTATCGGATTTTGTCCGGTGCCTCTTTTTTTTAAACAAACTTTATGGTAAAATTATTGGAAAGATATCTTATAGCTGCCGGGTGGTTTGGCAGTTATAAGTTACGGAGGAGGCAGTTTTATGAAACCCAGATATTCTGCTATGCTGTTGGCGTTGTCTCTCGGCATTACGGCATCCGCGTTTGCGTCGACGCCTTATGACGATGTTCCGCTGGATCACTGGGCCTATGACGCGATTGAGACATTAACGGTTCACGGCGTCATCGACGGGTATCCGGACGGTACTTTCAGAGGGAATCAGCCGATTACCCGTTTTGAAATGGCCAAGATGATCCGTAACGCAGTGTTAAGTCAGGATGAGATCCATGACAAAGACAGAAAGCTGCTGGATAAATTAGCCAACGAATATAAAGAAGAACTGAAAGGATTTAACGTCCGTATCGTTGAATTAGAGCGCAGGGTCGGTAATATCCAGTGGAAAGGAAATATCCGCTACCGCTATATTAACGACCATACGTCCGATGGCGGCGGCGGTATGATGGCTCTCTTCGGCGGTGGAGACGGCGGTTCCCGCAAAAAATCTACGCTTCAGTATCTGACCGCTACATTGGAACCTGATATCAAAATTGCCAAAAACTGGACCGGCCATCTGCGTATGAATTACAATCTTGACCTGCAATCCGGCGGCAATTCTACCAATGACACGTTTGGCGGCGGTGGCGGCAACGATATCATGAGCATGTTCATGGGCGGCGGCGGAGGCCGCAAAGTGAAAGAATTTTACCTTGACCGCGCCTTCTTACACGGTGATTATAAGAATCTGCAAATCAATATTGGCAGACTTCCGTATACATCATTTGCTGACAGGGGACTGGTCGTGAATGACAACGTGACCGGCGCCCAGGTTGTGTATGGAACTAAGTATAAAGCCGCTTTAACTGCGGGCCGTGTCAATGCGGATCCTAATGGAACGAAAAACAGCGGTGGCTTCATGGCCATGTTCGGTGGCGGCGGCACTTCCCAGAAAACGCATTATTACGGTGTAGAAGTCTTTACAGCGCCGGGTAAGGCAACGTTTGGCGCGGGTTTCCACCGGTTCGGAAACAGGAATTTTGATGACGGCGGCGGTATGATGGCTCTCTTCGGCGGTGGCGGAACAGAGAAACAGCATGCCAACATCTATTCGGTCGGCGCAAGTTATCAGTTTGACAATATCTTCGGTCTGAATGCCGCGGCAGCATGGAACACCATGAAGGACATGGGTTATGACGGCTCCAAACGTTCCTGGCAGGTTGAAGCCACATTTGGTAAGGAAGATCAGAAGAAGGCGGGTAATGTAACCGGTTATGTTGCCTACAGACATTTGGGCAATTCCGTAAGCTGGCGGCCTGATTATGAAGTGATGAATTCCGGACAGAAGGGCTGGGATGTCGGTGTTAAATATGTAATTTACAAAGATATCGTAGCATCCCTCCGGTACTTCAGAGGCAAGTCGATTAAAGATAATACCGATGAAAATACCTTGTTCGGTGAAGTGTATTGTTACTTCTGATTTAATCCTTTGAGGTGAATCAAAGCCTTATGCTTTCGTGTTCAATCATATATTAAATTCAATAACACGCATACACATTAACAGATACATTATGTAAAAGATACCGGAACTGTTCCGGTATCTTTTTTTGCGTCCTGCACAGGCTACGCCTTGTGGAGCATACAATAAAATAGCGGTTTGTAACTTTTATGTAGATTTGCTATCATAAGTTAAATAATAGCATTGGAATATTTCATTCTTTTGACTTAGCCTGTCGGAAATATTCCTTTGCCTGTTATTTACCGATTTACAACGCGGTCTTACGCGTTGAGAGAGTTTCCCTGATACAGGTCTGTAGCGGGCACCTGTGTTACGGGTCTATTCTCCGGCAGCAGCTTTAAGCGGTTGTTGCTGCTTGTAATTGCCAGAGGAATAATTTTGGGAAGATTTCCTGACATTAATGAGGCACTGCGGCAATTACAACTCCTCTTGCAGGCACTCCGCCATTTTACGGCGGAGTGCTGTTGCGGGGAATTTTTCAGCAAAGATTTGCTGTCAGATATAGTTTTGTTTTGATCTTTGGTATTTAGCACGGAGGTAAAATTCTGCTGCTTGTTTTATCTCCTGCACTAAATATAATCTAAAAGAGGAGGAGTTATAATGGCTCAGTCCACAAAGTGTCTCATTTTGTTAGCCGTAATTGCCTTATTCTTCGTTACCGAAATCATTCCTTTGGCAGTTACCGCTATGGCCGGCTCTATTGCCTGCGGCCTGCTGGGATTTATCCCGGCTAAGCAGGTGTTCAGCGGCCTGTCCAACTCCACCGTTGTTCTGTTCGCCGGCATGTTCGTTGTAGGCGCTGCTATGTTCTACACCGGCCTGGCCCAGAAGATTGGTGAAACTGTAGTAAAACTCACCGGTACCGGTGAAAACAGCCTGATGATCGGCGTTATGCTGGTCGGCGCGGGGTTATCCTCCGTTCTGTCCAACACCGGTACGGCTGCCTGCTTACTGCCTGTAGTATTAGGCGTGTGCGCGGCAGCAAAGATTCCTGCTTCCACCGAGTTAATGCCTCTGGCTTTCGCCTGCGGCCTCGGCGGTATCATCACCCTGGTAGGTACGCCTCCTAACATCATCGCGTCCGGCGCTATGACCCAGGCCGGTTACCGCGCTTTCGGATTCTTCGAATTCGCGAAGATCGGTATCCCCCTGACCCTGGCAGGCCTGATTTACATGATGTTCATCGGCAAACACCTGCTCCCGAAACGGGTCATTTCAGAAGATACGGAAGTTGAACAGGAAATCGAAGCGAACGAAACCTCTTCCAGCAAGATGGTTGTTTCCGGCGTTATCCTGTTAGCCGTAGTTCTGACCATGGCTCTGGGTATCAAAGGCGTTACCCTGGAAATGGCAGCTATCACCGGCGCTATCGTTGCTGTACTGACCGGCTGCTTAACTGAAAAACAGGCCTATGCCTCCATCGACTGGGTAACCATTTTCCTGTTCGCTGGTATGATGCCTGTATCGTCCGCTATGGATAAAACCGGCGCCGGCAAGGTTATCGCTGAATGGGCAGTAAGCCTGATGGGCGGTTCCCCGTCCCCGATGATCGTGACCGCTGTGTTGTTTATCCTGTCCTGCGGCCTGACCCAGTTCATGTCCAACACTGCATCCGCAGCTCTGCTGTGCCCGATCGGTATCGCAATCTCCAAACAGCTGGGCGCTGATCCGGCAGCCGTTCTGATGGCTATCGCCGTTGCAGCATCCTGCGCATTTGCTACTCCGGTAGGCACGCCTCCGAACACCCTGGTATTAGGCCCCGGCGGATTCAAATTCATGGACTACGTAAAAGCAGGTACCGGTCTGGTACTCGTCTGCTTCGTTGTTTCTCTGATCCTGATCCCGATGTTCTGGCCTTTCTTCCCTGGCAAATAATTTGAAAATCAACAAAGCAGCGTAAATTAAATCAGGACGTCGCTTCGTAAGAAGCGCGTCCTGACTTTTTATTTGTGCGTTTATCTGTCTTACAAACCTTTCTTCTGAAGGCAGAGGTCGATAAAATCCTGCAGCGGTCGGCTGATATATATGTTTTTCAGAATGGCAAGCCGGATCATCAGCCTCATATTGATAGGGATGCACAGCAGATGGGAAATATCTTTTCCGGCGAAAATCTTGTCTGCCATCTGTTTCGTACAAAAGCAGGCTCCCTTTCCGGTCAGGCACAGATCCAGCAAAATCTCCGTGCTTTTGGAAATCAGGGCGACATGAGGTATGATATTGTGCTTTTCAAAAAACGAGTCTATCAGTATTCTGCTTTTACTGCCTGACTCCGATAACAGGAAGGGACAGGCGGCCAGCGGACTGAAATCTCCCCGGCCCATCTGTTGTTGTTTCTCCGGTGAAAGCAGTGCGATAGGAATATATAAATAGGGTTCTTCCTCTAAAAAGGGCATGGTCGTGATCAGCGGAATCTCTTCGGGGATGTTTGCGATGAAAAGCTCGATGCGCTTTTCCAGCAGCTGGTTCAAAAGGTCTTCATTGGTAGATTCCGTTATCCGGATACAGATGTTAGGATGCAGTGTACGGTATTCCTCGAGAAGATGCGGCAGCAGGTATCGGCCGCGCATGGGAGTGATACCGATACGAAGCTCTCCCCGGTCATCCATGGCAATGTCATGGAACTGTGTCTGCATGGAACGGTAAAGCCTGTCGAACCTGCCTGCGTAATCGTAAAAGACCTGCCCGGCATAGGTCAGCTGGAAGCAGGGTCTTCGCAGGAACAGTGTGCAGCCCAGTTCTTTTTCCAGCGCGTTCATATGTCCGCTGAGGGCCTGCTGGGTGATGTGCAGTTGCTCTGCCGCCCGGCTGATGCTCTTTTCATTTACCACTTTAAGGAAATATTGCATGGGAAGGATGTTCATAATACATTTTCACCCCTTTTGTTTCACTCCTGTACAGTTTTCTTCTTGTATAATATTTAATTTTTCAACAATTTGCAAGATGGTTTTATAAAACTTTTCCAGGAAATATACTTACAGAACGAAAGAGGGCGTTTGTTTTTCAGATAAAAAGAGAAACCGGCATCCGTTTTAGCGGGTGCCGGTTTTATATGTAAAGATTGTATCCGTAAAGAATTGCTGATTACAGTATTTTGAAGCCTGCCAGAGTTATTTACTTTCTGCTGCTTTCTTAAACGCAACGTTCGCTGCCGCTACAGTCTTTGCGAAATCTTCGTCGCTGTGAGCAAGGGAGATGAAATTGGTCTCAAACTGGGAAGGCGGCAGGTAGATGCCCTGTTCCAGCATGCTGTGGAAGTAGATGCGGAAAGCGTCCTGATCGCAGGCGGTGGCGTCCTCGTAGTTGGTGACTTCCTTCTCGGAGAAGAACACGGTGAACATGGAACCCAGGCGGGGAACCTGCACCGGAACGCCGGCTGCATCGGCAGCTGCTTTCAGCGCGTCTGTCAGTTCCGCATTCCGTTTTGTCAGGGTGGCGCAGACATCATTTTCTTTCATATACGTGAGAGCCGCGATACCGGCAGCCATGGCCAGAGGGTTGCCGGAAAGCGTGCCGGCCTGGTACATGGGGCCTACAGGGGAGACCCAGTTCATGATTTCCCGTTTGCCGCCGTACGCCGCCACCGGCAGACCGCCGCCGATGACTTTGCCCAGGCAGGTGATGTCCGGCTCGATGTGATATAAGGACTGGCTGCCGCCCTGGGCGGAGCGGAAACCGGACATGACTTCGTCAATGATCAGCAGGCTGCCGTATTTCTTTGTCAGCTCGCGGATGGCTTGTAAGTAACCGTCTTTCGGCAGTACCAGACCCATGTTGCCGGGGGTGGGCTCCATGATGACGGCGGCAATCTCTTTGCCTTTTTCCGAAAATACTTTCTCCAGCGCAGGCAGATCGTTGAAAGGAACGGAGAGGGTGGTCTCCGCCGTGCCTTTGGTCACGCCGGGGCTGTCGGGCACGCCGAAGGTGGTGGCGCCGGAACCGGCATGTACTAACAGGGCATCGCTGTGGCCGTGGTAGCAGCCAATGAATTTCACGATGCAGTCCCGTCCTGTATAAGCCCGGGCCAGACGGATGGCGGACATGGTAGCTTCTGTGCCGGAGTTAACCATGCGCACCATATCCATGGAGGGAACCAGTTCACAGACCAGTTTGGCCAGCGCTACTTCCGCGCCGGTAGGAGCGCCGAAGCTGGTGCCTTTGGCAGCCGCTTCCTGCACGGCTTCCGTAACGACCGGGTGGGCGTGGCCTAACAGCAGCGGGCCGTAGGATAAAACGTAATCAATGTATTCGTTGCCGTCCAGGTCGTATAGCTTGCTGCCTTCGCCTTTTGCAATGAAAGGAGGATTGCCTCCCACGCTGCGGAAGGAACGCACCGGGCTGTTGACGCCGCCGGGGATATACTGTTTGGCTTCCGCAAAGACGGAAGAAGATTTGGATAAGGTATTCATTCGCATTCACCTGCTTTTCCAATTTAACTCATATAACATTGACCGGAGCATTCGCAACCGGCCAATTTCATTTTTACTGATTCTCTTTATTGTTCTTTCAGCCACCGCGCCACATCTAAGGCGTGGTAAGTGATGATCATCTTGGCGCCGGCCCGTTTGAAGCTGAGCATGGTTTCCATGACGATGCGCTTTTCATCGATCCAGCCCCGTTCCGCTGCCGCTTTCACCATGGCATATTCGCCGCTGACGTTATACACGCAGAGAGGACGGTTAAAGGTTTCGTGGGCTCTTCTGGTAACGTCCTGATAAGCCAGGGCAGGTTTTACCATGACAATGTCCGCGCCTTCTTCAATATCCAGCGCGATTTCCCGCATGGCTTCGTCGCTGTTGCCCGGGTCCATCTGATATCCTTTGCGGTCGCCTTTGCCGGGAGCGGAATCCGCCGCGGCGCGGAAGGGTCCGTAATAGGCGGAAGCAAATTTGGCGCTGTAGGCCATAATGGCTGTGTTAGTGTAGCCCGCGTCGTCTAACGCTTTGCGCATGGTGGCTACGTACCCGTCCATCATGTTGGAGGGGGCGATGATATCCGCGCCGCACCGGGCCTGGCTGACAGCCAGCTTGGCCAGGTTGGGCAGGGTCTTGTCATTGTCCACGGAGGCGCAGTCCGGGGTCAGAATGCCGCAGTGACCGTGGGTGGTGTATTCACAGAAGCAGGCGTCGGTGATGACCACCATCTCCGGATATTTCGCTTTAATGGCTTTGCTGGCCCGCTGCACCGGTTCGTTGTCGTCCCAGGCGCTGCTGCCTTCTTCATCTTTGTAAGAGGGGAGGCCGAACAGCAGCACGGCGGGGATGCCAAGTTCCACTGCTTCGTCTACGGCTTCCATTACCCGGTCCACAGACCACTGGTAATTGTTTTTCAGGGTTTCAATTTCGTTCTTTACATTTTCGCCCGGTACCACAAACAGGGGGAAAATCAAATCTTTTACGCTGAGGCTCGTCTCCCGGATCAGGCTGCGCAGGTTTTCGGTAGCACGCAGGCGGCGGGGACGGTAAATGGGAAATCCGGTCATGATGTAAACACTTCCTTATCTGTAAAATTTATTCAACGCTTCCACCAGGCCATCGATGGTGTAGGTTTCGGCGCATACGGTCGGTTTCAGTCCGTTCTTCTCCATGGTTTTGGCTGTGATGGGGCCGATGGCGGCCAGGGTAACGTCTTTCAGCAGCTCTTTCTCGCTGTCCAGCGCTTTTAACAGGTTGGTCACGGTGGAGGAACTGGTGAAGGTGATGCAGTCTACCGCTTTATTCTTTAACGCGTCTACCAGTTCTTCCTTGTTTTCGCAGTCGCTGACGGTCTGATACACCGCAACCACATCCACGTCGGCGCCGGCCGCTTTTAAGGAGTCCGGCAGCACGTTGCGGGCTTCTTTGGCCCGGGCCAGCAGTACCTTGCTGCCTTTGTGAAGCTGGGGCAGCAGGGTGTCAACCAGGTCTTCCGCTTTGTAGGAGGCGGGGATCAGATCGGCTGTCAGTCCGTAGGCGTTCAGCATGTCAGCCGTTGCGGAGCCGATGGCCGCGATCTTGCAGTTGGCAAAGGCGCGGGCGTCCTTGCCGTTCTGCAGCAGCCGGTCAAAGAACAGGTCTACACCGTTGGCGCTGGTGAAGATGACCCAGTCATAGGAAGCCAGGTTTTTCTGTGCCGCATCCAGCGGCGCGAAGTCGTCCGGGTCCGTAATCCTGATGGCAGGCACTTCCATCACCCTGGCGCCTTCCATTTCCAGTTTTTCCGTCAGTACGGAAGCCTGGGCCCGTGCGCGCGTTACTACAAAAGTTTTTCCAAAGAGAGGTTTGGTCTCGAACCAGCTGAGGGAGTCCCGCAGTTTTACTACTTCGCCTACGATAAAGATGGCAGGCGGTTTCATGCCGGTGCGTACCACATCTTCATACGCGTTGCCCAGTGTGGTAACGAGGGTACGCTGTTCCGGGTGGGTGCCCCAGCGGATCAGGGCGGCAGGGGTATCGGCCGGCCGGCCGTTTTCGATTAATTTGGCCGCAATGTTCTTCAGGTTTTCCACGCCCATGAGGAAGACCAGCGTATCGACGCCGGTGGCCAGGCCTTTCCAGTTGATGCCGGATTTTTCCCGGGACGGGTCTTCGTGGCCGGTGATCACGGCGAAGCTGGCGGCTACCTTCCGGTGGGTAACCGGGATGCCGGCGTACTCCGGTACGGAGATGGCGCTGGTGATGCCCGGAACGAACTCAAAGGGGAGGTTGTTTTCTTTCAGCAGCAGGGCTTCTTCGCCGCCCCGGCCGAAGACGAAAGAGTCTCCGCCTTTCAGACGGGCTACGGTTTTGCCTTCCGCAGCCAACTTTACTAACAGTTTGGAAATGTCTTCCTGCTTCATCACATGGTTGCTGGAGGCTTTGCCTACGTAGATGCGTTCCGCTTCCGGGTTCACCCAGCTTAAAATGCGGGGGTCGGCCAGACGGTCATACACCACCACATCGCAGGCGGCCAGGCAGTCCCGGCCTTTTAAGGTCAGCAGGCCCGGGTCACCGGGGCCCGCGCCGATCAGATACACTTTACCGGTTTTGTTCATTGCAGTATTCCTTTCATAAAATTTCATCCAAAATCTCTTTGCCGCCGTTGTCCAGCATGCGCTTGCCCAGCGTCTGCCCCAACGCAACAGCGTTTGTTGCGTCGCCGTCGATTTCATCCCTGAGCAGGGTGGAGCCGTCCAGGGAGGCGATGATGGCGGTTACATGCATCTTTCCATTTTCAATAATATCCGCGTGTACGCCGATGGGTACCTGACAGCCGCCTTCCACCAATCCCAAAAAGGCGCGCTCCGCGTCGGTACAGCTTTTGGTAGCAGGGTGGTTCAGGAACTCCAGCATGGCCCGGACTTCTTTGTTATCGGTACGGCATTCGATGGCTAACGCGCCCTGGCCTACTGCGGGAATGCAAAAATCGCAGGGCAGGGTCTCTTTGATCCGGTCCCCGTAACCGAGACGGGTGAGGCCTGCCGCAGCTAAGATGATGGCGTCGTACTGGCCTTCATCCAGCTTGTGCAGGCGGGTGTCCACATTGCCCCGCAGGTCCCGGATATCCAGGTCGGGACGTTTTGCCAGCAGCTGTGCCTTACGCCGCAGGCTGGAAGTACCCAGCACCGCGCCCGCAGGCATCTCTGCAAAAGAATTGTACTTGTTGCTGACAAAAGCATCGCCCACAACAGCACGCTCCGTAATGGCGGTCAGGCAGAGACCGTCCGGCAGCTTTGTGGGCATATCCTTCAGGCTGTGGACGGCCAGGTCAACTTCACCGTCCAGCAGCGCGGTTTCGATTTCTTTGGTAAACAGTCCCTTGCCGCCGATCTTGGACAGGGGAACGTCCAGGATCTTGTCGCCTTTGGTGACGATCTTCTGCAGGCGGACTTCACAGTTGGGATATTCTTTTTCCAGACAGCTTTTGATGTAATTGCTCTGCCAGAGGGCCAGCAGGCTTTTCCTAGTTCCAATAGTTATAATTTGTTTCATCGTCAGGATTATCCTCGTCTTTGTCATCTAACATAAAAAAGCGGCTGATATCTGTTTTCACATGTTCTTCTTCTTCCGTGCCGGCGGCCTTGTTGATGTTGATCATGGGGTCCCGGAGGAACTTGTACATGAGCCGTTCGCTCATCACTTCAATCTTGTGCTGCTGTTCTTCCGTCAGTTCCGGCATCTTGCGCAGGGTCTTGGCCAGGATGCGCTCCCGCAGGAAGTCGAATTTGTCGTGGAGGCGTACCATGACGGGCCGCATGGAAAGATAACGCAGCCGTTCCTTCAGGGTTTCGATGTCTTCTTCAATCAGGAACCTCGCTGCTTCCGCGTCCTGGTTCCGCAGCTCTTTGTTGGTATCCACCACGTTCTTCAGGTCGTCGATGTTGTACAGGACCACTTTGTCCAGGTCCGTAACTTCCGGATCCACGTCACGGGGCACGGCGATATCAATGAGCACCAGGGGATTGGGCTTCACCCGTTCCTCCAGGGCCAGGGCCAGCTGGTCGTGATGGATGATGTAGTGGGTGGCTCCGGTGGAGGTGATGACGATGTCGGCGTTGATTACGTGATCGATAAAGTCATCAAACCGGATGACGGAACCGTTGAACTTGTCTGCCAGTTCCTTTGCGTGATCGTAGCTGCGGTTGGTGACGAAAATGGAAGGGGCGCCTTTGTCCATCAGATGCCGGGCGGTGAGTTCGCTCATCTTGCCGGCCCCGATGACCAGGATATCGGCGGCGCTCAGGTCGCCAACCACTTCGATGGCCAGGTCTACGGCAGCGGAAGAGACGCTGACGCTCCGGTAGGCAATCTGGGTCCGGGTGCGGATCTTCTTGCCTGAGGAGATGGCCTGGTTAAAGATCGTATTGAACATGACAGAAGTGGTGCCTGAGGTACGGGCCAGATGATAGGCGTCCTTTACCTGGCTCAGGATCTGTCCTTCGCCTACGATGAGGGAGTCCAGGCTGCTGGCCACCAGAAACAGATGACGGACGCAGTGGACACCGGTGAGGGTGTAAAAGTATTCTTTATTAAAGGCTTTGCCGGCAATGCGTTTCACCGCATTGTGCAGCGCTTCCATGCCGTCTTCCGGTTCCTGGGCCACCAGATAAAGCTCCGTGCGGTTGCAGGTGGAAAGCAGGACGGCTTCGGAAAAGTCATCGGACTCTTTCAGCAGCCGCAGCACGTGCTTGATCCGGCTGCGTGAAAAATTGAATTTTTCACGGATTTCCACAGGGGCGCTCTTATGGTTCAGCCCCAATACGATTAACTGCATCTAAAATGTTCTCCTTTGCCTGCTGCAGACGGCCTTGCTTGACCAGTTGCAGCAGCTGATTTGTGAGAGTATTTCTCCAGAATTCCTGTCTGGCCCGGGGACCCGGCAGGCGTTGTTTGACGGTTTCCCGCTGTTCATCCAGAAACGCGGCGAAGACGGCCATATCGTCGCCGTACTGTTGCCGCAGATCCTCCAGCAGCAGGTGGGTGAGGCGGGGGTTGCCTCCCGTTGCGGCGGAAAAATGCAGGCTGCCGTTGTCATAGGTTCCCGCTACGGTAAAGTTTCCCGCGTCCGGGTCATCCGCAACGTTCAGCAGGCAGTGGTTTTCCTTCGCTTCCCTTACGACCGCTGCGTTGACATTGCGGTTGTCTGTGGCCGCTATGACCAGGAACGCGTGTCTGATATCGCCTGTTTCGTAATCACGCCGGCACAGGGTCAAAGCAGGAAATGTACTCTGTAATGCTGCGATTTCAGGAAGAATTTCCGGCGCGATGACGGTGACCGCGGCTCCGGCTTCCAGCAGGGATTTTGTTTTGCGCAGCGCCACGCTGCCTCCGCCTACCACAACGCAGCGGCGGTTTTCCATATTCAGCTGTACTGTGTAACGAAACTGATTGTACGCCATACACACTCCGGTCAGATTATACTTCTTCCGCTTTGTCCTAATTTCCGCTTTGTTATAAAAGCAAAACAGAATTGAACTTAAAAAATGTATGTATTCTGTATATAGAAATAGTCATTATATTTTACCACAAAACTTATATTATTGTTACCTGTTTTTGAGCATTTCTTCATAATTTTATAAGGATTTTTTGTGAAATCATTTAAAACAACCGTTCAAACTCATTTCTTAACAAATAACCCGGCGGTGTGTTATAATATAATGAAATGCGGATTATTCATTTCTGTACCTTACTCTCACGCAATATGACTCTCACACAAGCGCGTTTAATCCGTGTTTTCAGTAATAATTACATTTCGGAAAGGACCCAAAATCATGAACATTATTTTCAAACGTAAGAGCGTGCGCACGTATCTGGATATTGACGTGGATGATGTAACAGTGGAGCAGATCATCCGGGCAGGCATGGCGGCTCCTTCCGCCAAGAATCAGCGGCCCTGGGAGTTTTATGTGGTGCGCAATAAGGAAACGCTGGCCAAACTGGCAACCTGTACTCCTTACGCAAGGCCTGTGGCAAATGCTCCTGTAGCCATCGTGGCCTGCTACCGTACCAAGGGTATTTTTGAACCGATGATGACCCTGCTGGATATGAGCTGCTGCTGCGAGAACATGCTGATCCAGGCTGCGGCTTTGGAGATGGGCTCGGTGTGGCTTTCTTTCGCGCCCCATCCGGAACGGCAGGAACCGGCCAAAAAGGTCCTGAACCTGCCGGAAGATCTGGAAGTGTTCGCTGTCCTGCCGGTTGGCTATCCCCAGGGACAGGGCAAGATCATTGACCGTTTTGATCCGGCCCGCATCCACTGGGAAGAGTAAGAAGGCTGCGTGTCTGCCGGTTCACTCACAGAGTAAGCGGCTCTGAGTCTGCCATTTTTAAGACACAAGACGGTGTTATAATTCATATCACAGGAAACAATATGGTATGATGGGAGGTAACCTGTATGAAAAAGAAGATTGCTCTCGCGGTTCTGGCTGCGTCCGTCCTTTTCTCCGCATCCGCTTTCGCGTCGGAGAACGTTCTTGCTCCTTCACCGGTGGGACAGCAGCAGCTGGTTCCTTACGGCGCTGTCAGTAAGGACGGCTATTTTAAAGGCATCCGCCTGGCCGGCAAGGTGAAAGTTGTAAAGAACTTCGGCGATATCAAAGTGCAGGTTGTAAAGAATTTTCCTGACCTGAAAGTGAAAAAGGTATCCAATTTCCCCAACAAGATCGGTGAATGGCAGTTTGTGGAGAATTTCCCTGACTTCACCGTCCAGTTTGTTGACAACTTCCCGGATATCAAAATCCAGTATGTGGATAATTTCCCCGGTGTGCCGTGATAAAGGCCTGAATAATGAACAGTAAGATTTTTAATTTTCATTCTTGCAGATATTTGTTTATAGCGGCTGCATTTGTTGCCGTACACAGCGCGCAGGTGTGGGCTGCTCCTAACGTGCAGGCGGATTCCGCGATCCTGATCAATGCCCGGAACGGCGCTGTGATTTATGAAAAGAATGCGGACACCCGCCGTTCTCCCGCCAGTCTGACCAAGGTGATGACCTGCATCCTGGGCCTGGAAGAAAAAGGCACGGACTCCATCTTCAATATCAGCATGGCTGCTGCCGCTACGGAATACTCGGACCTGGGTATGAAGGGCGGGGAAAAGATAATTTCCGGCGAACTGATGCGGGGCATGATGATGGAGTCTGACAATGGCGCCGCAGTAGTGGTAGCGCAGAATGTCTCAGGCAATATCCTGAAGTTTGCGGACCTCATGAACGCAAAAGCGAAAGAGCTGGGCTGCCGGAAGACCCATTTCAGCAATCCCCACGGGCTGACGGCGAAGTGGCATTACACCACCGCAAGGGATATGGCGAAGATTGCGGCCTATGCCATGAAGAATCCTGATTTCCGGGATATCGTCAGCACTAAGAGTTCGGTCATACACTGGGCATCTCCTTCAAACAAAACATATAAGGCGGATAACACCAACCGGCTGCTTGGTTTCTATAGCGGCGCCAACGGGATCAAGACCGGCTGGACCAGCGCTGCAAAAGGCTGTCTGGCTGCCGCGGCGAAACGTGATGATATCGAACTGATTGCCATTGTACTGAAATCGCCTGACGGGAACTCCCGTTTTGCGGATGCCAGATCGATGCTTGATTACGGTTTTTCCGTAGGCGGGAAGGGCAGAATCGTTGTTGAGAAAGCAGCGAAACCGGCTTCCCAGCGTGTCCCGTCAGTAAAGAAACCAGGGGCTTCGTCCGCGCCTTCCGTATCGAATAAGCCAACAGCGACAAATCAGCCGGTAACAGCGGCGCCTTCCACAACAAACCGGCCCGCTTCCGCAACGGTTCCTGTCGCAACAAATAAGCCGGCGACAGCAAAACCCGCTGTTGTTTCCGGGAAACCGGTACGGATGCCCATAGTACGGAGACCTGGCGCGTAATCCCATTAGAGGTTTAAAGCATGGATAACCAGCAGATTGCCCGTTCCATTCTCGCTGCAGTCGGGCCTGAAAACATAACAGAGGCCTATAACTGTATGACGCGGCTCCGGTTGCGTGTCAGCGCTGTGACCGTGACGAAAGAACAACTGAAAAAGATTGCCGGCGTGAAAGGCGTGATTCTGAACGACGGGGAGATTCATGTAGTTCTGGGCCCCGGCAAAGCGGAAAACGTGGCAAAGGAATGCAAACGGCTGTTGGCAGAGCAGGAGAAGACAAAAGCTGCGGCCCAAACAGTTGGCGCAGAGCCTGCCGCTCTTTCTGCCAGTCATTCTGTCTCTGAAAATCCAAAACCGGCTCCTGCAGAAATACAGAAACCGGAGAACAAAATCGGCGACGGCAAAGCGCTGCATGCCGAAATCAAAAAGAGAAACAGCCGGTCTGTTTTGAAACGCATGCTGCAGCGGGTGGGGCATATCTTTATTCCGCTGATCCCTGCTTTCATCGGCTGTGGTCTGCTTACCGGACTTGTCAGCCTGTTGCTGAAGATCAGTCCTGAGCTGGCAGGCAATTCCTATATACAGTATCTGAAACTGGCGGGCGGTTCCATTTTTACGGTGCTGAATGCTTTTATCGGGTTGTACGCCTGCAAGGAATTTGGCGGCACCCCGGCTTTAGGCGGCGCCATGGCGGCGCTGCTGACTGCTCCCGGTCTGGCGGATATTACCTTTATGGGAAGTCCGCTGATTCCCGGACGGGGAGGCATCTTTGCTTCTCTGCTGGTTGGCGCGGCCACGGCCCTGATTGAAACAAGGCTGCGCAAACGCATTCCCGAATCTCTCAGTCTGTTCCTGACGCCGCTGGTTACGATTACAGTGGTTGCCCTGGCCGGCCTTTTCGTTTTTCAGCCTCTGGGAGGCGTCCTGTCAGATGTGCTTAGTTATTATACAGTACATTCGATCCAGACAGGTGGGGCGGTCACCGGTTTTGTCATCGGCGGTCTCTTCCTTCCCATCGTCATGGTGGGGGTGCATCACGGACTGACCCCGATCCATGCGGATATGCTGGCCTCCATGGGCATGACGATTCTGTTGCCCATCGCGGCTATGGCTGGCTGCGGGCAGGTAGGGGCATCCTTTGCCGTATATCTGAAGAGTAAAAATAAAATGCTGCGGCGCACCATTTTAAGTTCGCTTCCCGTTGGCATGCTGGGTATCGGTGAACCTTTGATCTACGGGGTTACCCTGCCGCTGGGCAAGCCTTTTGTCTGTGCCTGTATCGGCGGCGCTTTCGGTGGCGCCTGGCAGGCGTATCACGGCATCGGTTCCTATGCCCTTGGGATTTCCGGCATCCCCCTGGCAGCCGCTACCAATCATGTACTGTTGTATTTGATTGGCGTTTTGATTGCTTATCTTGCGGGTTTTGCCGCAACCTGGGTGGCAGGCTTTGAGGATCCGCCGGAAGAAGAAAAGTAAAACGAACAAAGCCCTTACGCAATTTGCGTAAGGGCTTTACTTTTATTTAAGCGTTAATTAAAACAGAAAGATTAGCAGGGCCGGGTAAGGCTTTACTGTGCTTCTTCCTCATTAACAATGAACCCGATCCGGCGGTTTGCCGCTTCCTGCTTCTCGTCATCCTCCGGCAGCTCACCGTCCTGGGGCGGTTTCTTTAAAGTGATCAGGCACAGGGTGAACTGGGAGATGTGCTGGATCATCTTCAGGGCTTCCCCGGTGTTGGGGTCGAAGCCGTAAAGCACAATAAGATCCGGGTTCCAGTATCCCAGCCGTTTGATGATGATGGGGCGGTTGGAGAAAGAGGCCAGGCTCATGGCAGCCACTTCGTCCGGGGCCAGGCTTTTTTCAAAGTTGCGGATCAGCTTATTGATCCGTTCGCACATATTGGCAGCCGCGTTTTTACTGATAACGGGATTGTTCATGGCAGGTCCTCCTGTATTTGTATGATTGTCAATATAATTATAGCATGAAAGAACGTAATTAAAAATGTATACATGTATACTTTGCCCTGAAATATAGATTAGTTTTCGTAAAAGTGGTAAAATACCTTTAAATTTAAAAGAAATGAGGGGTAAACGTATGAATCTTTCTGTCCAAATTTTAATCGCGTTAGTGTTGTCTGTATGCGCAGGCCTGGCTCTCGGGCCGGACGGGCTGCCGTTTGTTAACAAATGGATTGCGCCTGTTGGTACTATCTTCATCAACTTCATCAAGATGATGATCGTGCCTGTCGTAACCTGCTCGCTGATCGTAGGCGTCACCAGCCTGGGCGGCGACAGCAAAAAGCTGGGCCGTATCAGCGCCAAGACCATCTGCCTGTATCTGATTACCACCGCCGTGGCCATTGTTCTCGGTTTTGCCGTGGCCGGCATCATCCAACCCGGCGTAGGCCTGGATATTGCCGGAAAGGTTGCGCCTAAGGTGAAAGAAGCGCCGACCTTTATGCAGGTTCTGGTGAACATGGTGCCTACCAACCCGATTGACGCCATGGCTAAAGGCCAGATTCTGCCTGTCATCGTTTTTGCGTTGCTTGTAGGTATCGGCATCACTCAGTTGGATGAAAAGCGTTCCCGTTTCCTGATGGATTTATATGATGCGGGCGCGGAAGTATGCTACAAGATCATCGCCATGGTTATGAAGTTCGCTCCCATCGGCGTGTTTGCGCTGTTGCTGCCGGTTGTCTGCAAAAACGGCCCCAAGGTGCTGCTCCCGCTGTTAAGCGTAATTCTGGCTGTTGCCATCGGCTGTGCCCTGCAGTGCATCCTTGTTTATTCCACGCTGGCTTCTACAATGGGCGGCGTGAACCCGGTGAAGTTCTTCCGCGGCATGTCCGAAGCCATGATGCTGGCTTTCACCACCTGTTCCTCCGCGGCGGCTCTGCCCGTTAACATGAAGAACTGCCAGGAAAAACTGGGGCTGTCCCGTGAAGTGACTTCTTTCGTACTGCCGCTGGGCTGCACCATCAACATGGACGGCACGGCGCTGTACATGGGCGTTTGCTCTCTGTTCGTGGCTAACGCTTTCGGCGTGAACCTGACTTCTTCCGATATGATCATGATCGTCTTCACCGGTACCCTGGCTTCCATCGGTACCGCCGGCGTTCCCGGCGCAGGCCTCATCATGCTGGCTATGGTGCTGCAGGCAGTTCAGCTGCCTATGGAAGGCCTGGCCCTGGTTGCCGGTATCGACCGTGTGCTGGATATGTTCCGTACCTGCGTTAATATCACCGGTGACGGCGCTGTCTGCTGCGTAGTAGATAAGAGCGAACGGAAAAACGCGGCGTAATTGCGGTCAATCATTCTGAATCATAGAATCATAATTTATAATAAATGAATGGGGCGGCGCCTAAAAAACGCCGCCCTAAAATTTTACTGTTTTATATATTTGCATTTTACGTTGGATGTGGTACAATACAAAAATGAGCAACCAACTTTAAAGGAATAAGGAGAGAGAAGTATCCATGCGTATTATTTATAAAACAAATACAACATACAGTGCGGCGGAATTCGGCAAGATGAATCTCGAGATTCAGAAGCACGACAGCAAGTTCAGAAAAGCGCAGTATATTATTGCGGCTATTATTGCGGTGATCATTGCCATCTGCCTGTACAATGCCTGGTATATTGCGGCAGCAGCCATGGTAGCGGTGGGCTTTGCGGTCTTCTTATATATAATTCCCCATAATGTACGCAAACAGGCGGAAAAAGAATTTGGCAAGAGCCGTCTGGAAGGTACGCCCAGCAATATGACGTTCTATCTGGATCATTATGAAGAGGTGAACAAGATGGGCCGTTCTGCCTATAAGTACGTACAGTTGCGCCACATTTATGAAACGCCTACCAATTTTTACCTGATGCTGAACGACAAACAGGGCGCCATTGTGGAAAAAGCCAACTGCAAACCGGAACTGATAAAGTTCATCGGTAAGATTAAGGCACAATATAAGCTGTAAGAGTTAAGAGCAACACCCTCTGTCGGCAAATATGACAGAGGGTGTTTTTATCAGAAAAAGAGGGGATGGAAGATGAAAAAACGGTTGACAGCCCTGGTAATATCATTCCTGTTGGGGCTGCTGTTATTCCATTTCCGGATTCCTATCCCGTTCATGCTGAGCGGAATCATTTCCGCCTCGGTATTGAAATTCTTCATCTGGACGGATATGCGCTGGCCTCTGTTGTGGCGCAATCTGGGACTGCTGGCTGCCGGTTATGGCATCGGCCGGAGCTTTACCCATGAAACACTGGTTCAGATGTCCCAGCATGTTTTGGGTGTCTTTGGGGCTTCCTTTGTGGCCATTGGCATATCGCTGCTGGTGGCCTGGTTCACATATAAACATACCTTTGCCAATCTGCTGAGCTGCATTATGGGCATGCTGCCCGGCGGGCTGAACCAGATGATGCTGCTGGCGGACGAAGATCCCCGGGTGGATGCCAATGTAGTCGTTATGCAGCAAACCATCCGTCTGTTCGGGGTAGTTATCTCCGTTCCTTTTCTGGTGATCCACCTTCTGGGTGCTACAGTAGTTCCTCAGGGGCTGCTGGCGCCTGTGGGGGATAATACGGGACTAACCTGGCTGATTCTGATTCCTGTGGCCGGGTTCGGCTTTGTGGCTGCCAAAAAGCTGAAAGTTCCTACGGCGGCTTTGATTGGTCCGATTATAGCCACGGCGGCTTTTTCCATTATTTGTAACGTACATCTGCAAAAGCCGCCGCCCATCCTCATGAACCTGGCTCAGATGAACATTGGCCTGTACATGGGGTGCATGCTGGACAAGGAACGGCTTTACAGGACAAGGGTGCTGCTGCCTTATGCCATCATTGGGACCCTTCTGATTATCGGCGGAAGCATTGCAGTGGCGGAAATACTGATACGCTATTACGGAATCCCCATTGTGACAGCGTTTCTGGCCATGGCTCCCGGCGGTATGACGGAGATGTGCCTTGCCGGCATGAGCATGGGGGCCGATGTGTCCATTATACTGACGTACCAGATTGTGCGCCTCCTGATGATGAACCTGACGGTTCCGTTTTGTTTAAACAGGTATTTTGATGAGAATTATAAAGGGTAGGGAACCCATTAAAAAAACGCAACGTTCTGTAGATGTAAGAATCAGCAGTGAACGTTGCGTTTTTTGTTTATTAAGCTTTTAGGAAACCTGAACTACTCTTGAAAGCGTAAGAACTGAAAACAAACAATAAAACTATTCTCTCCAGGCGCAGTGTTTCAGGGCGCCTGACCACTGGTTCATCCGGAAAGAACCCCGGAGGGCGGCGTAGATAAAGTTTTCAGCCGTTTCCAGGGCCTCTGTGATAGCCATGCCTTTTGCCAGGCAGGCGGTGACGGCAGCAGAGAAGGTGCAGCCTGCTCCATGGTTATAGGAGTTGGGAACCTTCGGATGACGTTTTTCCGTAAAGGTTTTGCCGTCATAGACCAGTTCTACCGCATCGTTTCCGGGCAGGCGGTCGCCGGCTTTCATAATTACATTTTTGCAGCCTTTCTCATGGATTACAGCGGCTGCCTGTTTCATTTCATCAACGTTAGTTATGGCAGGCATATCTGCCAGGTAGGCGGCTTCCAGCAGGTTAGGCGTCATGACCAGCGCCCGCTTTACCAGCAGTTCTTTAATCGCTGCCGCAGCTTCCGGCACCATGATGGTATCGATGCCTTTGCAGACCATGACCGGGTCGATGACTATATTTTTCAATTCATATTTGTCGATGGTGGCGGCAATCAGCTCTACCAGATCGGCGCTGCCCAGCATACCGGTCTTCATGGCGTCGCAGCCGATGCCCTGCAGGATTGTGACCAGCTGTTTTTCGATGACAGCGGTTTCAATAGGATAAATCTCGTGGGCCCAGTCCGCGTTGGGATTTTGGGCTACGATGCAGGTGAGGGCGGTCATCCCGTACACGCCCAGCTCCTGAAAGGTTTTCAGATCAGCCTCCATACCGGCGCCGCCGCTGGTATCCGACCCGGCGATGGTCATTGCTTTAAACATGGTAAAATCTCCCCTCATTAAAATATTATTTAAAATTGTATTCTGTTACAATCTTTTTCCGGTTAAACAGTACATCCTGCGGATATTCATACAGGCAGATGGCCAGATAAGAACCCGCGATGTTGTACAGGTTATCAAAGCCGCAGTGCTGCAGGGCCATGATGGCATTGTAACTCCGCTGGCTGGACCGGCAGTGGAGGTAGACAGGCCTGTCTTTGGGAATCTCGTCCATACGCTGCCGCAGCTGGCTTAAGGGAATATTGATTGCGTTCAGCAGGTGACCGGCGTTGTATTCACCCGGTTCCCGCACGTCGACGATGCAGGCGTTGCTTTCCACCAGTTCCCGTACCTTGGTCAGGGGAACCTGACGGTACACGCCATGAAGCAGGTTCAGTCCCACCAGCGCGGCCATGTTCACCGCGTCTTTGGCTGTGCTGACCACCGGGGCGTAGCAGAGTTCCATATTCTTCAGGTCTTCCAGCGTGCCGTCCATGGAAATCAGGGCGGCAATCACATCGATGCGGCGGTCCGCTTCACCCTTGCCGATGGCCTGGGCTCCCAGGAGACGTCCTGTTGGCGTTTCAAAGACCAGCTTCACATGGATGGGGTGGGCATCCGGCATAAGACTCACTTTATCGGAAGGGATCACATAAGCAATTTCACAGGGAATGCCCGCTGCTTTCGCCGCTTTTTCGTTCAGGCCGGTGCTGGCAGCCAGCAAAGAGAAGATACGGATGACAGAAGAACCGATAAACCCTTTCTGCTGATTGCGGATCCCGTAAATATGATCCGCCGCGGCCCGTGCTTCCATCTGGGCGGGCCAGGCCAGGGCCAGGCGCATGGGTTTGCGGGTGAGGCGGCTGAATACTTCGATGGCGTCGCCTACAGCATAAATGGAAGGGTCGCTGGTCTGGAAGTTGGCGTTGACTTTGATGCCGCCGGTTTCACCGATGGCCAGTCCGGCGTTTTTCGCCAGGGTGGTTTCCGGACGGATACCCACGGCCATCACTACAGCGTCGGCCTTTACCTGTCTGCCGCTGGAGAGTTCGATAGCATTACTGCCGATCTTTTTCACCCCATCTTTTAAAATCAGGGTCATACCATTGTCCAGCATCTCTTTGTGCAGAATCTGGGCCATGTCATAATCAAACGGTGTCATGACCTGGTCCATGGCCTCGATCAGGGTGACTTTGTAGCCGGCATGCACCAGGTTTTCCGCAATCTCGCAGCCGATAAAACCGCCGCCTACGACAGCAATATCCTCCGCTTTGCGGTCGCGGATGTAAGCGTCCAGCTTTGCGATGTCCACCACATTGCGGATGCCGAAGACATTCTCATTCCGTATGCCTTCGATGGCGCCGGGAAGGATGGGTTCGCCGCCGGGGGAGAGGATCAGGGCATCGTATGTTTCCGTATACTCTTTACCGTCCGGGAGGTTCTTTACCGTTACGGTCTTTTCTTCCCGATTAATGGCAATGACTTCGTTTTCCGTACGCACTTCGATGTTATATTTCTTTTTGAACTGGGCAGGATCCATCATTACAAGATCTGCGCTGTCCGCTACGGTACGGCTTAAGAAATAGGGCAGGGCGCAGTTGGAAAAGGAAACATGGGGCCCCCGTTCCAACACAATGATTTCCGCGTGTTCATCCAGACGGCGGGCGCGGGCTGCCGCCGAAGCGCCTCCGGCTACGCCGCCGACCACTAAGATTCGTTTGCTCAAAACACTTCCTCCTTCTGTCCGTTCATTACGGTGTTCATGAAATTCACGAGGTATGAAACCTGTTCTTTCGTAAATGTTGCAAGATACAACCACTCATTTGTTTAAAAACCGGTATCAGTGCAAGGCTGATACCGGTGACTGCAGCAAAATAATATTACATCAATACAATCTTATTTCTTCAATGCAGCTTTTGTTGCTTCTTTCGCGCAGAAGCCGATGATCTTCTTGCAGTTGCGGGCCCGTTCTTTCATGCCTTCTTTAGTGGATTCATCAAAGGGGAAGCACAGGTCCCGGCATTCGATGGTGCCGTATTCCGTGATTACATTTTTCACATAAACGGCATGGCGGGGATAGATGCCGGTTTCGTCATGATGCAGTTCGTCAACCCGTTCCGCAAAAGTTTCTTTTGCATAAGGATTTTTGCGGCCCTGTTTGCTGCCGATAACAACCATGCCGGCGTTCACCGCGCCGCAGGTGTGTTTGGTAAAGCCCATGCCGCCGCCCATGCCGGACACCAGGGCAATGATTTCAGGGGGATATTCGCTGATCCCCAGGTCCAGGAAACCCTGCAGTACGCATTCGCCGCAGTTCAGACCGTGTTTGAAATGTTCCATGGCATTCTGGGAAGCTTTTTCAGCCAGCTGTTCAATCTCTTCTTCGGTGTAGATCTTCTTTTCTTCCATGATGATTATCCTCCTCTGAGATAATATTTTTATATCCTGACAGTTTTTTCTGCTTTGTTCTGCATTCTCTAATCTGTCTTTCATGAGTATTATATCATATAATCGGTTACATGTAGAAAGATTATAAATAAGTTAAAAAAATTCTTAAAAAGAAAGGAACCACCGGGGTGGTTCCTTAACTGTAAGATTCGGTTTAATTCATTTGTCTTTATTTCCTTGGTCCATGATGGCCGCCGCCCGGTCTGGGTCCGCCGCCGGGACGTGGTCCCCGTGGCGGGGGCCCCGGGTGATGGTGCGGGCGGTCCCAGCCCCATCCCCAGCCCCAGTCCCAGCCGACATATACAGGGACATATACGCGCTGGGCTTCATAAGCGGCGATATCCTGGCTGTCCATAACGGCAAACCGGAGTTTTTCCGTTTTCACGTAGCCGCCGATTTCCACTTCAGCCAGAACATCCGCGTATCCGCGGGCATTGCCGTTAATGATCAGCTGGCCGTTTTCCTCGGTGATTGTGGCTATGTTTTCCGTAAGGCTGGTCAGGGTAAGATCGTAGGGCAGGTTGCCGGGCACACGTACCAGAACCTTTCCGTTTCCTTTTAACGGGATGATTCCGCTGGCGCGGTAAATTTCTACTTTTTTCAGCAGTTTTTCCGTAGAACCTTCCAGCATTTCGAAGTTCCCGTTTTCCGGGAAACGGCGGAATACACAGCTGTTATCCTTCGCGATAAAGTATTCGCCTGCCAGCGTTTCCATATCCGGGGTAAACGCTTTTACATGCTGGAAATAATTGCCTGACAGGCTTTTGTCCATACGGTAAAAATAGGGTTTGCTTGCATCCAGGCCGGTCTTTTGCGGCGACAGGCCTTCCAGCATAGCGACAGCTTTTTCCAGCTTTCTGCCGCTGGTGATGTAATACTGTGACAAGGCTTTTTCTCTGGCAGCCAGACGCACGGCTTCCGTCTGGGAAGCAGGAACCACGGCTCCCTCTTTATATTCCGTATTCACTGTCAGTTTTTGATTTACGGCTGCCGCGCCGGCAGGGATGGGGCAGGCAAGACCTGCTGCCAGGATGGAAACAGCCAGAAGTCCGGTTGCGGTTATTTTCCAGTTTTTCATGGGCGTTACCTCCGTCTGATCTTCGTGATTGCATTTAAAGATACGAACATAAAAAACAACAGACTTTTTTATTCTGGAGATAGTATAATCATTATTTTTGACAAAACTATGACAATTTACTAAAAAAAGAAAATCGGGTAAAATATGTGTTAAAATATGTTTAATAATATTGTATCAGAAACACAACAGAAAAACACCGGCGGAATGTGTCGCGCGCTTGTAATAAAGCAGCCGGATTTCCGCAAAAGTCAATACAAAAGAGGTTACTATGATTGGAAGCCGCGTCATGGCCGTGGGAGATGTGCACGGGCAGTATGAAAAATTAAAAAAACTGATGCGCCGCATCAAATTCGATCCGGCCCAGGACATCCTGGTTTTTCTGGGAGACCTGATTGACAGGGGGCCGGAATCACTGCAGTGCTTCGATTATGTGATGCATCTGCAGAAACAGCATCCTGAGTCCGTTATCTACCTGATGGGCAATCACGAGCGGGAGATGCTGGATTATTTCGATGCGCTGGCAAAAGCAAAGGATGAACTTGACATCCGTCTGCTGAACCGGACCAGTCAGTGGCTCACCTACGGCGGGGACAAGACGCTTCCCCAGCTGCAGAAACTGGGAGGCAAAGCCCTGCAGAACCGGCTGGACTATGCCCGGAACCTGCCCTTATACTACCGCGCCGGCGATTATTATTTCTGTCATGCCGGTGTGGATCCGGATGTACCTCTGGAACAGCAGGAGGAAAAGAACCTGATCTGGATCCGGGAAAAGTTCTATACAGGTTATCATGGCAAAGAAACCATCGTGGTGGGGCATTCACCGATCCAGAATCTGCAATATATGTTTAAAGGCATCACCTGGGATATGTACCCTGTGATCCGGGATAATCATATTATCCTCTGCGATACGGGGTCCTATCTGGAAGGCGGACGCCTTTCCTGTATCGATGTGATTACAAAATATGTCTGGCAGGCATAGAGAAAGACAGAAAGGGATACGATGAAGCATTTGAAGAAACTCACTTTACTGCATTCAAATGATCTGCACGGCGATTTTCTGGTAGAAAACGTGGACGATAAACTGGTAGGCGGCGTGTCCATGCTCTCCGGGTACGTCAATAAGGTTCGCCGGGAAGAAGAAAACGTGATCTATGCCGTAGCCGGGGATATGTTCCAGGGCTCCCTGATCGATTCGGAGTTTAAGGGAGTATCCACCATTGAGATCATGAACCTGCTGGCTCCGGATGTGGTGACCATCGGCAACCACGAAGTGGATTACGGGCTGGCCCATCTTCTGTTTCTGGAAAAATGCGCCAATTTTCCTATCATCAACGCCAATATGTACCTGAAGTCAAATGGCAGGCGCCTGTTCCGTTCCCACCGGATCCTGGAGACCGGAGGTATGAAGGTGTTGTTTATAGGCATTCTGACAGAAGAAGTGTTGCAGAAGACCAAACTGGAAGAACTGATCGGCACTCTGGTGGACATCCATGAAGCCGCGACGGAAGTGGGGCGCATCTGCGACGCCTATCGGACGGAAGATATTGATTTTACGGTGCTGCTGACCCATATCGGCATTGAAGCGGACCAGCAGCTGGCTGCTTTACTGGATCCCCGCTGGGGCGTGGACCTGATTATCGGGGGACACAGTCATACACTGCTGGCAAAGCCTGTTGAAGTAAACGGTATCCCCATTGTACAGGCAGCGTCCGGCACGGACCAGATTGGACGTTTCGATATTATGGTAGATACCGACCGTAACACGATTGACAGTTACACCTGGCAGCTGATTCCCATCACGCCGGAGTATTGCCCGGAGGATGAAGAACTTAAAAATATTATCGGTAAATACAAGCAGATTACGGAAACCAAATACAACCGGATCCTGACCCGCTTCCCGGAACGGTATGCCCATCCTGCCCGCAACCGGGAGACCCCGGTGGGTAAAATCTTTGCTGATGCCTTTAAGGAATCCCTGGGACTGGATATCATGCTGCATGCTTCCGGCAGCCTCCGCGGCCAATACCTTGGACCGGTCATGACCCTGCAGGATTTACAGGAAATGGAACCCTTTGATGAAGAAGTGTACCGGTACGTTGTGACAGGACGTCAGTTCCGCCATATGATGGAATACATGCTGCGGGACGAAGCCTTTGACCCGAATGCCCACACGGAGTTTTATCAATTTTCTGAAGGACTGCGGGTCGTCTATAATAAAACGTTGAAAAAAGTCACCAGTTTAACCATGCATGACCGGGAGATTGGCGAAGAGGAACCGCTGCGGGTAGGCATGCACCAGTTCCATTTTAAAAATCTTCAGACCGGGCTCGATATTTCCGAATCGGAGATTACCCGGAACGGCATGCCGAAGGTTGTCGCCACGCGGAGCCTGGGTCTTTTGGAAGAGTATTTTTCATCCCATCCGCACCTGACGGCGCCGGAAGAACAACGGCTGGTGATTGAAGAGTAAGCGGGATATTTTCTTTTTAAACCCATTTGTTCACTACTTTCTTAAAAGTAAATACAGCGGCGGTAAAGTATTCGCAAAACCGTCTGTGTTTGCTGTTTCATGGACTCATTCGCCTGTGGCTCCGAAACTCGGGCTTCGCCCTCAGACAGTCTCGCCACGGCCGGCTCATTTCGTCTCATGAAACTACGCAAACGCTTCCGATGTTTTGCAGATACTTTACCACCGCTGTTATTTTATTAAGAAATACTATAAAAGGGTTATTTTAAAAACCAGAAATATCCCAGCACCAGAATACCTAAAATGATGCGATAGTAACCGAACACGATAAAATTGTGTTTTTTGATGTAGCTCATCAGGAACCGGATCACGATGATGCTGACGATAAAAGCTACGACGCATCCCACAGCAAGGATCAGGAGCTCGCTGCCATTAAATACAAAGCCCATCCGCAGGATGTATTTGATCAGTTTCAGCAGGGAAGCGCCGATCATGACGGGGATAGCCAGATAAAAGGTAAATTCCGCCGCTACGCTGCGCTCCAGCCCGATCAGCAGGCCGCCGATGATGGTGGAACCGGAACGGGAGGTTCCGGGAACCAGGGACAGCAGCTGGAAGATGCCTACCTGGATGGCTTTCTTATATGAAATATCCTCGACACGTTTCACTTTTCCGGAACCGATGTTGCGGGATTCAATAAGGATAAACAGTATGCCATAGAGAATCAGGGTAATGGCCACCACTTCCGGGGTAAAGAAATGTTCTTCCATCCAGTCATCGAACAGGATGCCGATGACAGCGGCCGGCAGGCAGGCGGCGATAATCTTCCCCCAGAGATTCAGGGTAGGCAGGTCCAGGGTAAGGGAACCGTCCTTCCGTTTCAGCGGCCAGATCTTTTCAAAGTACAACAGGATAACGGCCAGGATCGCGCCCAGCTGGATGACCACTTCAAAGAGTTTATAAAACTCGGCGCTGACGCCCAGATGGATGAATTCGTCCAATAAGATCATGTGACCGGTAGAGGATATGGGCAGCCACTCGGTGACGCCTTCGATGATGCCGAACAATACGGCTTTCAGTATTTCAAGCAAGATAAAATCTCCTTACGCAATTTAATACTTTCCTATTTTACCACATATTGCAAAAATAGCTATACCGTTTTTATTTTTTTTGGAAAAGGCATAAACCGTGTAAAGCAAAGGTTTGTTATTTTGATTGTTAGGAAACGGGAAATCAATCTGATTTCTTTAAAATGTTTCACAAAAAGTTTTAAATAGCAGGGGAAAAGGATATTGCAATTCCTAGTAATTTGGTATATATTATTATATTGAGTTTAAATGGACGGATTTGCTAACCGTATCTTTCGGTTCATGATATAATATAAGAAATACCAGAGATAATAAATGGTAAAGTGAAAAGAGGAGTCAGGTAATGAAAAACTATTCGTATACACCCCAGGGAGTCTGCTCCCGTAAAATTACCTTCGCATTAGACGAAGCGGGTAAACTTCACGATGTAAAATTTACAGGCGGCTGCCCGGGAAATCTGCTGGCCATCGGAAAACTGGTGGAAGGCGCTGACGCGAAGAGCATAGCCGCGCTGCTGCGGGGCAACGACTGTGCCGGACGGGGCACTTCCTGTGCCGACCAGCTGGCAATCGCTGTAGAAGCAGCGCTGCAGGCTGACGCATAAATTGAGTTCTGCATCAACAGAAAGAACAAATCGTGTATTCAGTGAACAACAGATAGTAAATTTGGAGAGGAACCATGCTTGAGTTAAAAGACATCAGTTTTAATGTGCAGGATGACAGTAAAGAGAAAGAGATCATCCGGCATCTGGATCTGAACATTGACGACGGGAAGTTTGTTGTCGTGACAGGTCCCAATGGCGGCGGCAAGTCCACCATGGCAAAGCTCATCGCCGGCATTGAAACGCCGACAGAAGGCAGGATCATATTTAACGGTGAGGACATTACAGGTAAAAGTATTACGGAGCGTGCCAACCTGGGCATCAGCTTTGCCTTCCAGCAGCCCGCCCGGTTCAAAGGAATCACGGTACTGGATCTGCTGCGTATTGCGGCAGGCAAGCAGCTGACCGTCAGCGCCTGCTGTGAGTTTTTATCGGAAGTGGGACTGTGCGCCCGGGATTACATCAACCGGGAAGTGAACGCCTCCCTTTCCGGCGGAGAGTTAAAGCGGATTGAAATCGCTACCGTCCTGGCCCGGGGAACCCAGCTGGCTATTTTCGACGAGCCGGAAGCGGGCATCGACCTGTGGAGCTTCCAGAATCTGATCAGTGTGTTTGAACGGATGCGCACGGCCAATACCCGTTCCATCCTGATTATCTCCCATCAGGAACGGATCCTGCAGATAGCCGATGAGATCGTAGTGCTGGCCAACGGACAGGTAACCAAGCACGGTCCCCGGGAAGAAATTCTTCCGGAACTGTTGGGGACAAGTGACGCGGTCGGCGTATGCGGCTGCCTGAAACGGGGAGGTGCGAACTGTGATTGATGCAATTCAGAAACGACTCCTGGCGGAGATTGCGGATCTCCATACAGTACCTACCGGCGCCTATAATATCCGGGCCAACAGCAAGCTGGCGGCGCGGAACACGACGGCTAATATTGACATTGTTTCCAAGGCGGATGTGAGCGGCATCGATATCCGCATCAAACCGGGTACGAAAAAGGAAAGCGTGCATATTCCTGTCGTGCTCAGTGACAGCGGACTGAAAGAAACGGTTTATAACGATTTTTATATCGGCGAGGACTGCGATGTAGTCATCGTGGCAGGCTGCGGCATCCATAACTGCGGCGTGCAGGATTCCGAGCATGACGGTGTGCACCGCTTCTTTGTAGGTAAAAACAGCAAAGTAAAATATGTGGAAAAGCATTACGGCGAGGGGGACGGCCGGGGCAAACGCATCCTGAACCCGGTGACGGAAGCCTATCTGGAAGAAGGCAGTTCCATGGAAATGGAAATGGTGCAGATCAAGGGCGTGGATTCCACGGTCCGCACCACGAAGGCTGCCCTGGCAGCTAATGCGTCCCTGGTGGTCAGGGAACGGCTCATGACCCATGGGAACCAGAAAGCCAAAAGCATTTATGAAACCTATCTGAACGGAGACGGCGCGGCGGCGGATGTGGTGTCCCGTTCCGTAGCAAGGGAAGAATCTTTCCAGGAGTTTTCTTCCCGCATTACCGGCAACGCGGCCTGCAAAGGGCACACAGAGTGCGACGCCATCATCATGGACAAGGCCCGGGTGCTGGCGATTCCCCAGCTGGATGCCAACAATGTGGACGCGGCGCTGGTACATGAAGCGGCTATCGGCAAGATAGCCGGGGAACAGATCATCAAGCTGATGACCCTGGGACTTACCCAGGAACAGGCGGAAGAACAGATTATCAACGGATTTTTGAAATGAGAAAAGAAAAATATTATTCCATTTTAAATTACGGATGCCAGATGAACGAAAGCGACGCGGAACATTACGCCGGGCAGCTGGAGGAACTGGGTTACGCGCGCACGGAAGAGTTAGTCCGGGCCGACGTGATCCTGGTGAATACCTGCTGCATCCGGGAAAGCGCGGAACTTAAGATTCTGGGAAAAATCGGTGAACTGAAACGTGTGAAGGCCCAACATCCGGGACAGATTATCTGTGTGGCAGGGTGCATGGCCCAAAAGGATGGCGCGGCGCTGGTGAAAAAATATCCCCAGATTGATCTGCTGTTAGGTACTTCGTATGTAAATTCTTTCAAACAGATTTTGCAGGATTATCTGGAAGAACGCAAAAAAGGCGTGTTCACCAGTCTGGAAGTACAGAGCAGTGAGTTTGAAGGACAGCGCGTGCGGGAGAGCGGCTTCAGCGCCTGGATCCCCATCATGTACGGCTGTAATAATTTCTGTACGTACTGTATCGTGCCGTACGTACGGGGCAGGGAACGGAGCCGCAGCATTGAAAATATTCTGGAAGAAGTGCGTTCCGCTGTGGCGTCCGGTTATAAGGAGATCACCCTGCTGGGGCAGAATGTGGATTCCTACGGCAAGGATTTTTTGCGGAACCATGAAGAAGAAAAACTGCTGTCCGTCAGCAGCGCAGTGGGAGAAGGTTTTACCGAAGCCCTAAAGGCGGAACCGTTTGCCGCGTTGCTGAAAGCGGTAGATCAGGTTCCCGGCGTGGAGCGGGTCCATTTTATGACCAGCCATCCCCGGGATATGTCGGAAGAAGTGATCCGGACAGTAGCGCATGGGACGCATCTGTGCGAGCATTTCCACGTGGCGCTCCAGAGCGGCAGCAGCCGGATCTTAAAAACCATGAACCGGGGTTACACACGGGAACGGTTTCTTGAACTGGTAAAGACGATACGTAAATACATACCTCAGGCTGCCATTACCACAGATATCATTGTAGGGTTTCCCGGCGAAACGGATGAAGATTTTGCCGAGACCTGCAGTCTGGTGGAAGAGGTGGGTTTTGATTCCGCTTTTACCTTTATTTATTCCAAACGAAGCGGCACTTCGGCGGCACGGATGCAGGATCAGATTCCGGATGACGTGAAGCATGCCCGGCTGCAGAAACTGATGGATGTGCAGAACAGGCAGTCCCTGTGCATCAACCGGAATTTGGTGGGGCAGACGGTAGAAGTGATGGCGGAAGGTCCTACGGAAAAACATCCGGAGACCTGGAGCGGCCGTACCCGGGGCAACAAACTGGTGCTGTGGCAGCAGAACTATGCAGTTAAAAATGCTGATGGCAGCGAAGAAGCTATACATACAGAAGAGGGAAGCAGCCTTCCCATTCGTCCCGGACAGCTGGTGCAGATTAAAATTGAAAACGCCCAGACTTGGCTGGTGAAAGGATCCAGAATTAATTGATTTCAGGAAATACCATGGCTTAATACATGATTGCAGGAAACACGGAAGCATTTCCGGGAGGAACTATGGCCAATGAATTAACGCCGATGATGCAGCAGTATCTCGATTTCAAAAATCAATACCGGGATGAATTGCTGTTTTATCGCAGCGGCGATTTTTATGAACTGTTTTTTGAGGACGCCAAAACTGCCTCAAGGGAACTGGGACTGACGCTGACAGGCCGCAACGGCGGTCTGGAAGAACGCATCCCCATGTGCGGCGTGCCTTATCACTCGGTGGAACCTTATATTGCGAAGTTGATCAAAAAAGGCTTTCGCGTTGCCATCTGCGAACAGATGGAAGACCCCAAGCTGGCCAAGGGCCTGGTCAAACGGGAAGTCATCCGGGTGATCACTCCCGGTACCGCTTTAAATGAGGCGTTGCTGGAAGAGTCCGGCAACCGGTATCTGGTGTATCTGCAGGAAGACGACGGCGTACTGTGTATGGCCCTGGCGGATGTTTCCACCGGGGAATGCCGCTGGTACACGGCCAATGGCAGCGAGCGGCTGATCTCTGTGGAAGAACAGCTCTTCCGGCTGCAGCCCTCGGAGATTGTGCTGAAAAGCGGTATAGACCAGTGGGACGCGCTGGAAAACTGGCTGAAATCAAAACTGACCGACTGTCTCTATTCGTTTTATGAAGCGGCTAAAGAGCCGGAAGATTATGTCAAACTGCACTTCGGTCCGCTTGAGTTAGATCCTCTGGTCCGGTCCACGGTGCAGAACCTGCTGGCCTATCTCCATGAGACTATGATGACGGATCTGTCCCAGATCAACCGGCTGGAACGGATTACCACGGAACAGTTCATGAATCTGGACGCCACGGCCATCCGGAATCTGGAACTGATTAAGAACATGCGTGACGGCGGCAAGCGGGGCACGCTGCTGGATATTTTGGATTTTACGGGAACTTCCATGGGCTCCCGCTGTCTGAAAAACTGGATCGAGTGTCCGCTTCTGGATATTGTAAAGATTCGGGAACGGCAGGACGCGGTGGAAGAACTGGTACTGAATCCCTCCCTCCGGGCCAGCCTGCAGGAAAGTTTAAAAGAAGTTTTTGATTTGGAACGCATACTTTCCCGTCTGGAAGTAGGCAGCGCCAATGCCCGGGACCTGGTGAGCCTGCGGGCTTCTCTGGCTGCACTGCCGGCGTTGAAAGAAAAACTGCAGGGTGCGAAATCCGGGTTGCTGCAAAAATTATCAGCCAGTATCCACATGCACCGGGAAATCCATGATACCCTGGAAGCGGCCATTGTGGATGAACCGCCTTTTACCGTACGGGAAGGCGGTATGATCAAAGACGGTTACGATCTGGAACTGGACGAACTCCACGACATTGCCCGGAATAATTCCCAGTGGATGGCGAATTTTGAACAGAAGATCAAAGAGTCAACCGGCATAAAAACCTTAAAAGTCGGCTTCAATAAAGTGTTCGGGTATTACATCGAGGTCAGCAAGGGGCAAACGTCCGCCGTGCCGCCGGAATTTGTACGGAAGCAGACTCTGGTCAATGCGGAGCGCTATATCGTTCCGGAACTGAAAGATTTTGAAAACAAGATTTTAAGCGCCAAGGAAAAGATCGAATCCCTGGAATATTATCTGTTTAATAAGATCCGGGATGAAATCCGGAAAGATATTCCGGAGATCCAGGACACGGCCCATGCGCTGGCCCGTCTGGACGTGCTGGCCGCGTTAGCCATGGCGGCGTTTAAATATGATTATCACCGGCCGGAACTGAACAACCGGGGGGAGATCCGGATCCTGGACGGTCGTCATCCCGTAGTGGAACGGCTGCTGGACAAGGAAATCTTTGTACCGAACAATGTAACTTTGAATTCCGCCGACGAACGGATGGTAATCATCACAGGACCCAACATGGCGGGTAAATCTACCTACATGCGGCAGGTTGCCCTCCTGGTACTGATGACCCAGATGGGCAGTTTTATTCCGGCCCGGAGCGCGGATATCTGCGCAGTGGACCGCATCTTTACCCGGGTAGGGGCCAGCGATGACCTGGCTACCGGGCAGAGCACATTTATGGTGGAAATGAACGAAGTGGCCCAGATTTTAAAATACGCCACGAAGAATTCCCTGATCATCCTGGACGAAGTGGGCCGGGGCACCAGCACGTACGACGGCATGTCCATCGCCCGGGCGGTAATGGAATACATTCAGACAAAGATTAAAGCGAAGACGTTGTTTGCCACGCATTACCACGAACTGATCACCATGGAAGACGTGCTGGAAGGGATTAAAAACTATTCTGTTGCCATTAAGGAACGGGGCAACGATATCGTCTTCCTGCGGCGCATCATCCGGGGTGGCACAGACCGGAGCTATGGTGTGCACGTGGCCCGGCTGGCCGGACTGCCCAAAAAAGTCATTGAGCGGGCAGACGAAATTTTGGAAGAGTACGATCGGAACAAAGGTTTTATCTGCGACGGAACTGCAGCCTGCAACAGTGACGGCGTCGCGCAAGGTTCTGTAAAAGAAGAACCTGCCGATCTGGGCATGGGTTCCCTGTTTACAAGCGCCCTGCAGTCGGAACTGCTTCAGCTGGACGTAATGAGCATGACACCCATTGAAGCATTGAACGAGTTATATAAACTGCAGCAGGAAGCGAAAAAGGAAAGCGGTGTAGTATGATTCAGGAAAGGGAAGTCCGGTTACTGGATACCAATACTTCGAACCAGATTGCGGCCGGCGAGGTGGTGGAAAAACCTGCATCGGTGGTAAAGGAACTGGTGGAGAACGCGTTGGACGCCGGGGCGGACAGCATAGAAGTGACGATTTTTGAAGGCGGTACGGAATATATCCGGGTAGCCGATAACGGCTGCGGCATGACGGAGCAGAACGCCCGCATGGCCTTACAGCGTCACGCAACCAGCAAGATCCGGGAAGTGGACGACCTGCGCAGCCTCCACACTTTGGGGTTCCGGGGAGAAGCGCTGCCCAGCATCGCGTCGGTGTCCCGGTTTGAACTGCTGACCAGACCGCAGCAGGAAGAACTGGCCACTTCTATCAAAGTAAATGGCGGTGAAGAGGCAGAATGCATTCAGACCGGCGGACCCGCGGGAACAACGGTCATCGTTAAAGATTTATTCTATAACGTACCGGCCCGCCGCAAGTTTTTGAAAACGGTATCCACCGAAGGCCGGTATATTACGGAAATGCTGACACGCATCGCCCTGGCCCGGCCGGACGTGCGGTTCAAACTGACCAGCAACGATAAAGAAGTGCTGGTGACTCCCGGACTGGGTAATCTGAAAGACACGATTACCGCGCTGTACGGGAAAAAAGTTTCGGACGATCTGCTGCCGGTAAAGCTGGACGGTGTGTTTGCCGGCATTCTGGTGCAGGGATTTATCGGCAAGCCCACGCTGCTGAAAGGTACCCGGGGCTGGCAGACCATTCTGGTAAACGGACGCAGCATCAGCAATCTGATGATCAGCAAGGCTATCGAACATGCCTATCAGTCCCAGATTCCCAAGCGGGGGTTTGCCTTTGCCGTACTGGATATCCAGGTTGACCCGGCTGCCATCGACGTGAATGTGCATCCCCAGAAAAGTGAAATCAAGTTCAGCGACGAAAGCGCCATTTATAAAGCAGTCTTCCGCGCCCTGACCGATGCGCTGACAAAACCGATGCATGCGGAACAGGAAAAAAGTTTGCAGGAACAGAACCGGCAGGCTTTGGCAGCGGTGCTGGAGCGGGCGGAAAAAGGAAATGATTCCATACCGGTACAGGGAAACGTTGCCGGCGCCAATGAAACGGCCAGTCAGCAGACCATGTTCGGCGACATGACGGATGCGGGACGGCAGGGCCATCTGAACCGGGATTTCGGAGAAGACATAAATCGTTACGGTAATTACGAAAACAGGGAAACGCCTTCCGGGAATCATCGGCAAGGCGGAGCCTCTTTTTCCCGTCCCCGTCATGAAATATGGAAGCGACCTGACAAAGCATACGGTGAAGAGTCGCCGAAAGAAGCGGTGTACAGTTTAGGCGAGACACGTCAGCTCATGCACGATCAGGCGCCGTTGCAGGCTGAGAATTCTGTGTCGATGCAGCTTGCAGGACAGGATACGCTGGAAACCATCTGGCCCATCGGGCAGGTGGATAAAACATTTATCATCGCCCAGTCAGAAGATACGCTGTATTTAATTGATCAGCACGCGGCCCATGAGCGTATCTTATATGACCGTCTGGTGCTGACCCATAACGATATTCCGGCCCAGCAGCTGCTGATTCCGTTGTATGTCACGCTGCAGCCGGAAGATGTTGAGCTGTTGGAGCAGCATCATGATGCGTTCTACAAATTAGGAGTGGACATTACCACGGCCGGGGAGAATTCTGTGCGGATTGCCAGTCTGCCCAGCGATATCAGAAATGAAGACGCGGAAGATTTTATCCGCGAAATCGCGCAGTATCTGAGGGAGCACCGCACGCCGGAAGCCAGTGAACTGCGGCAGGACGTACTGCACATGACAGCCTGCCGGGCTGCCATCAAAGCGGGGGAAGTGTTGAATATGCGTCAGATGCGTCAGCTGATCGTCGACCTGTGTAATACGACCCATCCCTTTACCTGTCCCCATGGGCGTCCCTGTATGATCGCCGTAAGCAGCGACGAATTATACAAACTGTTTAAACGTACCGGTTTTGATCTGCCGGGAAAAAATGATGTTCCTTATGATAAATAAATGCGGGGATTATTTTGCAAGAAATCAGATTTGCGGTAACCAGCAACAAAAATGATAATCGGGAACTGATAGAACAGGCGAAAACCTGGGCGCGGCAGTTACAGGTCCCTTATGTAGAACGCTATGATAACGGCTCCCTGGATGCGATGCTTTCGGACCATCGTCTCGATGCGTTGCTGATCGCCGGCAAAAACGGCCCCCAGCTTTATTCACGGGAAGGCATGATGCTATATCATCCGGGGCTGGGCAAGGTGCGCTGGCAGCGTGTCGTGCAGCGTAAGGAAAATGACAATTTTCTAACCGCTATGGATCTTTCTCCGGGCCAGCGTGTGCTGGACTGTACCGTGGGACTGGCGGCGGATGCGTTGCTGGCTTCCCACGCGGTAGGAGAAACCGGAAAGGTTGTCGGGCTGGAAGCTTCGCTGCCTTTGTGGTTTCTTTCCAGCCGGGGCATTATGTTATATAAAAGCAAATTAGCGGAACTTGTGCAGGACCTGCAACGCATTGAAATCATCCATGCAGAGGCTTCCGCATTTTTGAAAACGCTGCCGGAAAACAGTTTTGACGCAGTGTATTTTGATCCCATGTTCCGTCAGCCTGTAAGGAAATCATCGGAGATGGTGCCCCTGCGTCCGCTGGCATTTTCGGAACCGTTAACCTTGGAAATGGTGGAGCTGGCGCTTCATGTTGCGCCCCGTGTCGTGATCAAAGAGCGCAGCGTGGATATATTACAGGAGTACGGCTGTACAGAGTTTGTGGGAACGAAGTACAGCGCTGTCCGGTTTGGAATACGGAAGAGACAGTGAAGAGAGGGTACCAACCTTGCCAAAAGAAACTTTAGTGGTGATCCTGGGGCCGACGGCTACCGGCAAAAGCTATTGCGGTATTGAGCTGGCCCGGCGGTTCTGCGGGGAAATCATTTCCGGCGACAGTATGCTGGTTTACCGGCAGATGAATATCGGAACGGCAAAACCTTCTGAAGAAGAACTGAATACGGTGCCGCATCATCTGGTGAATATCCTGACTCCTGACGCTTCCTACAGCGTGGCGGACTTCCAGCAGCAGGCAACAGAACTGATCCATCAGATTACACGGCGGGGAAACCTTCCCATCCTGGTGGGTGGCACAGGCCTTTACATCAAGGCGCTGCTGGAGGATTACCGGTTCAGCAGCGTGGAAGAAAACCCTGAGCTGCGTCACCGTCTGGAAACCTATGCGCAGGAGCAGGGAAGTACTAAGTTGTTTGACTGGCTGCACAGGGAAGATCCTGCCGCAGCGGCCCGGCTGCACCCCAATGATATCCGCCGGGTGGTCCGCGCGCTGGAGACTGCTTTGTCCGGGGACAGTGTCTCTCAGGAAAAGCAGCATGAACTGAAATACGATGCCACGGTTTTCGGACTTTCCATGGAACGGGATTTTCTGTATGAAAGAATCAACCAACGTGTTGACCGGATGCTGGAAGCAGGTCTGGAAGAAGAGGTCCGGACTCTGCTGAAAGCTGGCGTTTCCACGGGCTGCCTTTCCATGAAAAGCCTTGGATACCGGCAGATGGCGGAGTATCTGACAGGTCAGTGCGATTTTGCCACAGCGGTTGATAATATAAAAAAAGGGACCCGCCATTTTGCGAAACGGCAGATCACCTGGTACAAAAAGATGCCGTACATTCATTGGTTTACGGTTGACAGAAGCCTGAACTATGAAAAAATTGTAGCAGATATGGCAGATATACTTGAGAAAAAAATCAAAAGGATGTAAAATCTATTTATTAACTGACGTATAATAATGATGGATATAAGGAGATTAATACCATGACAAATACAGCTAACAGCAAAAATCTGATGAACCTGCAGGACAGCTTTCTGAATCATGTGCGCAAGGAAAACCTGCCCGTTGTGATTTATCTGGTTAACGGTTTCCAAATCCGGGGACAGGTTCGCGGGTTTGATAATTTTACCGTTATCATTGAAAATGACGGGAAACAGCAGCTGGTGTACAAGCATGCGGTTTCCACGATTTCCCCGGCAGCCAACATTACCATCATGCAGCCAGAAAAAGCTGAGAAGAAAGAGTAATGTTGCTGTGAGAAAGAAGAACAGCGCGCAGGCGTTGTTTTTCTTTTTTGAGGAAGTATCATGAAGAAACAGGGCCCATTCCTGCCGGGCTGAATAAAAAACCGGACAGGAAATTATTTATTGCGTCTGCTGTCCAGCGTTAATAACGAAATACCGGGAGGGAGCTAAGTCATCGTGGATTATCTTGCGTTATTTATGGAATATCTGCAGGTGGAACTTGGCCTTTCGGATAATACCCGGCTTTCTTATGAGCGGGACCTGAGGATTTTCTGCAAGGCGCTTTCGATTTCCGAAGACAAACTGGCGGATGTGCAACGTTCCCAGATTATCGGTTACATCACCAAACTCAAACTGCAGGGCAGGGCGGCTTCGACCATTGCACGTAAGCTTGCAGCCATAAAGGCATTCTACAGGTTTATGATTACGGAGAATTATCTGCAGACTGACCCGGCAGAGGCAGTAGAAGCCGGTACCAAAGGCGTGCACCTTCCGAAAGTGTTAACGGAGGCGGAAGTAAAAGCACTGCTGGAAGCTCCCGATCTTTCTTCAGCGGAAGGTCTACGGGACCGGACGATGCTGGAAATGCTATATGCCACAGGGATGCGGGTCTCGGAACTTGTCACCGTGAAAACTGCCAGCGTCAATCTGTCCATGCGTTACGTGATTGCTTTCGGCAAAGGTTCCAAGGAACGCATTGTGCCTTTGGGCAGTGTGGCAGCCGAATACCTGCAACGGTATATAAGTGAAGCAAGAAGCACGTTTCTGATGGAGAATGAAACAGACCCGGAAACTTTATTTTTGGGTTTGGGAGGACAGGGTCTGACCCGGCAGCGCGTCTGGGAGATCATAAAGCAATACGGGAGGCAGGCAGGGATAACCAAAGCGATTTCCCCCCATGTGCTCCGTCATTCTTTTGCCACACATCTGCTGGATAATGGAGCTGACCTGCGAAGCGTCCAGGAAATGCTGGGACACGCCGACATATCAACGACACAGATATATACACACCTTACGAACAAGCGGCTGCGCGCGGTTTATGAAAAAGCGCACCCGAGAAAATAGTTAAACAGGAAATGAGGAGCATTTATGCGGGATAACGATAATTCCCAGGAAAGCAAAAGCGGCGGCGTGGGAATCTTTATTCTGTTTATTTTAATATTGTTTTTAATAGCGGGAGCTGCCGGAGCCCTCTACGGGTCCCGCATCCAGGAAAAACCGAAAGACCTGTCGGATACATCCGTTAAGTCTTTTGATTTAATGGAAGAATCTAAAATGGCCCACAAGACTGTAGACGATGTGCTTCTCCTGAAACGCGAGAACTGGCAGCTGCGGGATACCGAACGCAGACAGCATCACGACCAGCTGGAATCTACCGGGGCCGATGTTCTCTGGACGGAAAGGGAAGTTGCCGTTGGCGTTCCCGTTACTACAGAACTGGAGGGCGCCTCCCGCTGGGTGCAGGAACGTCTGCAGACTACGGATGTGATTTTTATCAGCGGGGAAGAATCCGAGTGGCACGGCATGGATGCCTGGCGTCTGAACCTTGGCATTGCGGTAAAATCCGGTAAAAACACGGAACGGAAATTTAAAACGGATACGGTTTTCTTTTTTCATCACGGCAACCTGACCAACCGCGACAGGGATATTCCAAAGATTCCCAAAGAAAACAAACACTCTGATGGTGAAAAGGAGAAAACAAAAAGCTAAAGACAGATAATAGCACAAAATTACTGTGTATACGCCATAACAGTTGTTGATAGAACTTAACAATTTGTGTTAGTTTGTAACATCAGATTTATATTTCCCTTTTTGGAGGAAACGATGAACTCGGAAGAAGTAATGCAGAAATACGAGAAATTTATAAATCCGTCCTCGACGCGGCTGTTCCGTTTTATGGGACTGTCCAGCATTGAAGCCCATGCGGAAGGCTGGACCATTACCGATACGGAAGGCAAGTCGTTTATTGACTGTCTGGGCGGTTATGGCATGTTTGCGGTAGGCCACAGGCATCCGAAAGTGTTGGAGGCGGTAGAGCGGGAACTTCATAACATGCCCATGTGCGGTAAAGTCCTGTTCAATGAGCCGGCAGCGATGCTGGCGGAAAAGCTGGCGGAAATCACACCCGGCGCTTTGCAGTACAACTTTTTCTGTAACAGCGGCACGGAAGCGGTAGAAGGCTGTCTGAAAGTGGCGCGTCTGGCTACCGGCCGTAAGAAGTTCGTGGCGGCCCACAACGCGTTCCACGGCAAAACCTTCGGTTCTCTGACAGCCACAGGCCGGGATCTGTACCGTGATCCTTTCAAACCGCTGCTGGATGGCTTTACCCATGTTCCATTTAATGATATTCCCGCGCTGGAACAGGCCGTTGACGAAAATACGGCTGCCGTGATCCTGGAACCGGTACAGGGGGAGGGCGGTATCAATGTCCCGGCTGACGGTTACATGAAACAGGCGGAAGAAATTGCTCATAAAAATGGCGCACTGCTGATTGCAGATGAAGTGCAGACCGGGATCGGACGTACCGGGACCTGGTTCGGCGTGGAACATGACGGGGCGAAGCCTGACCTGATGGCCGTAGCTAAAGCCCTGGGCGGCGGCATTATGCCTATCGGTTCCGTAATCGGGACGGAAGCAGCCTGGCAGGGCCTCATCGAAGCGCCTTTCCTGCACACGTCAACCTTTGGCGGCGGGCAGATGGCCTGCGCGGCCGGTGTGGCGACCTTACAGGTCATCGAAGAAGAAGACCTGCTGCAGCGCAGCGCGGAGACCGGCGCATACTTTAAGAAAGGCATTGAAGCTATTGCGAAAGAATTCCCTCAGGTAATTAAAGAAGTCCGCGGCCGCGGCATGATGATCGGCATGGATCTGGCAAAAGAAGGCGCCGGCGGTATGCTGATGGCGCTGATGATCGATCAGCACATTATTGTAGCATACACGCTGAACAACCCGAAGGTCATCCGGATCGAACCGCCGCTGATCATGCCGAAATCCGTGGTGGACCATGTGCTGGAAGTTTTACGTAATTCCATAAAACAGGTTGCTGAAGTGATCGATGAATTATAAATACGTGTAAATACGCACAGCCCTCCAGGCGTGTAAGAAAAGGAGTTTATATGCCGTTTGTAAAATCGGAGATTGTTATTAAAGGCGAAAAGCAGAGAATTTTTGATGTAATTCAGGATATGGCCTCCTATCCGAAATTTATGAAAAATCTTGTCAGCGTAGAAGTGCTGGAGAAGGGCGAGAACTACGATATTTCCCATTGGGTCTCCAATGTGGACGGCAGAAAGATCGTCTGGACCGAGCGGGATGACTTTTATCCGGAGTCCTTTAAGATTACCTATAAGCAGACTGCCGGTGATTTGAAAAAGATGGAAGGCGCCTGGGAGATGCATGATACGGAAGAGGGTGTCAATGTTTCCCTTGCCGTGGATTTCGAGTTCGGCATCCCCATGATCGCCGGATTGTTAAACCCCATCCTGATCCGCAAGGTACGTGAAAACAGTGAGGACATGCTGCAGGCTATAAAAGGTGAAATTGAAAAATAAAACAAAGTCTGTTATAATGAATTGATATAACTGGTTTTGACTGGAATAATCCTTTTGTTTGCCGGCAGGATGGAAGATGACTGTTTATATGGGATTCCTTTTACAGTCCGGCGATATGAGTTTTGTATAAGGAGCGTGCGAAGAACGATGAGAACAGCGTTTTTAATGACATTACTTACACTGTTGCTGGTTATGGTAGGCGATTTTGCAGGCGGTCAGCAAGGCATGATGATCATGCTTATCTTTTCACTGGCCATGAATTTCTACACGTATTGGAACAGCGATAAAGTTGTGCTGGCCCAGTACAGGGCCCATCAGGTGGATGAGAATTCTGCGCCGGCTTTATACGGCATTGTGAAACGGCTGGCCCAGCGGGCTAACCTTCCCATGCCCAAAGTGTATATTATCGATGATCAGGTGCCCAACGCCTTTGCCACCGGACGTAATCCGCAGCATGCGGCCGTAGCGGTGACCACGGCGCTGATGAATTATCTTACCCCGAAAGAAATCGAAGGCGTACTGGGGCATGAGCTGACCCACGTAAAGAACGGGGATATCCTGATCAGTACCGTGGCAGCCAGTCTGGCCGGTGTGATTACGACAATTTCCCGGTTTGCTTTATGGTTTGGCGGCGGCCGTGACAGGGAAAACAGCAATCCCATTGCCGGCTTGTTTTTCCTGATTCTGGCTCCTATTGCGGCGGCGCTGATCCAGATGGCTGTTTCCCGCAGCCGCGAGTATAAAGCTGATGAAGGCGGCGGCGAATTGTGCGGCAACCCGAACCATCTGGCTGATGCCCTGGAAAAGATTGCCCAGTATTCCACCCGCCGTACCATGCATAACGCTACGGAGGCAACAGCCCATATGTTTATCATGTGTCCTTTCAGCGCGAAAGATATGCAGAAGCTGTTCAGCACCCATCCGTCCACGGAAGAACGCGTAGCGCTGCTGCGCAGACAGGCCGAAGAGATGAGGCGGCAGGGCAAACTGGAAGACTGATTTTCATGATTGATACCGGGCATCCCGTCCGGATCGATAGATTTTGCATTGCATTATATTATTTTATTTTTAAAGGAGAGTAAAACAATGGATCAGAAATCTTTGGTATTAGTAAAGCCTGACGGAGTACGCAAACATTTAATCGGCGAGATCATTGCCCGCTTTGAACGCCGCGGCTTAAAGATCTGCGCGTTGAAAATGCTGGTTATGACCAAGGACCAGGCAAAATACCATTATGCGGAACATGTTGACAAACCGTTCTTCCCGGAACTGGAAGCTTTTATCACCGGCGGCCCGCTGGTTGCCATGATTGTAGAAGGCCCCAACGCCATTAAAGCCATCCGCACCATGATGGGCGTGACCGATCCCATCGAATCCACCCCCGGTTCTATCCGCGGCGATTTTGCTCTGGATAAAGGTGAAAACGTTATTCACGGCAGCGACAGCCCGGAAGCTGCAGAACGGGAAATCAAAAACTTTTTCAAACCGGAAGAAATTTATTAAGATTGAAAAGCTCAGACATGTTTGTCTGGGCTTTTTTCCCCGTACTCTCATTAAACCTGCGGGGATGTGATATTTTGGTTCCATTTGGGAAATGGCAGAAATCATGTCCGCGTACCGTATAAACCGGTACAAGCAAATTGTAAGGAGGTTATGAAGTATGTCGAAAAAAGCTGCAGTCTATACCCGTACAGGTGATAAAGGAACCACCGGTCTGTATACCGGCGAACGTGTATCCAAGTGCTCTACGCGCGTGGAATCCTATGGCAATCTTGATGAAATCACTTCTGCGCTGGGACTTGCCCGATCACTGGTAAAACGGGATGATGTACGAGAAGCTATATTTAATGTTCAGAAGCTGCTGATGTCCATGATGGCAGACGTGGCAAGCTTAAATCTGCCCCAGCCGTATATTACGGAAGAGCATGTGAAACTGTTTGAAAGCACCATCGACAAATTTGACTCGATGCTGCAGCCCCTGAGTCATTTTATTATTCCCGGGGATACTCCCGGGGCAGGCGCTCTGGATATCGCCCGTACTACCACCCGCCGCGCGGAACGCCAGCTGCTGCGTCTGAATGAAACGGAACCGGTAAATCCGCAGCTGCTGATCTGCGTGAACCGGCTGTCAGACCTGTGCTTTATCCTGGCCCGCGTTGAAACGGAAGTAGGCGTAGAAGAGAGTAAATAGTTTTTTGTTACAATCCCCCCCTGGCCAATCCCATAGCAACGTTGCAGTAAAACACTAAATACGTTTACACTAATTTTATGAATCACGCCTCCTGACACATAGTCAGGGGGCTTTTTCTATGGTATAATAAAATAGTTAAAGTTATTTTACCGGGTTGTTTTATGATATCTGTTCTCAGAAGCGAATTCACAGATAAAACTGTTAAACACCGCGTTGACTGAGGGTAGAAATGACACCGGATAAAACGCAGTAACGGGCAGTTCGTCTGGTTCATAGATTATTATCTGCACATACCGTTGCGTCAGTGACAGGAGGATATGCTACAGTGGGCAGGGAGAATAAACTTGTATTGGTGCTGGGCGGTGCCCGCAGCGGGAAAAGTGAGTTTGCAGAAAAATATGTGCTTCACGCCGGGAATCTCTGCGGTTATATTGCTACGGCAGAAATACTGGATGAGGAGATGGCGGAACGGGTTAAACTGCATCGCAGCCGCAGGGAGAAGAGATGGATCACCTTCGAGGCCCCCTATTTTGCAGAACAGGTTTTTCCCGAAGCCGGTGAACGTACAGACGCTATTTTATTTGACGATATCACCATCTATCTGAGCAACATGTTATATGGGAATAACGCGCCGCAAGGTACCACGGCTGAAAAAGCTGACGTAGTCAGAAATCGGATCCGGCGTTTACTGGATGCGGCAAGAGCCTGCGGCAGGACCGTTGTATTCGTTTCGAACGAAGTCGGCAGCGGGATTGTTCCTGATAATGCCATGGCCCGGGAATACAGGGATATTTCCGGCTGGGTGAACCAGCAGATCGGGGAAGCTGCCGACCAGGTTTTTTATGTGGTTGCAGGGCAGGCCGTGGATATCAAACGGCTTGCGTTTCGGTTTGAGTAACAGATTCTGTAAAAAATAAACAGGCAAAAGGAACGGTTATGTCGTTCACCCTGTGTCAGTGTTAAGCTACAGTTATGGAACGGAGCGCTTCTATGTTAGAAGATTTATATATTGAATGCCCAAATGAAAATATCCGGAAGGAAGTACTGAAAAACTGGGAATCCGTGCTGTTGTCGGGTGAAGATTTCGGTATATTGCCAGGCTTGACGGCCGATTACCTGATGATGACGGACGGCCGTGGCATCCGGGGACTGAAACCGGTGATGCTCCTCATGTGCGGCGATCACGGTATCTGTAAATACGGCGTCAGCGCCTTTCCTCAGGAAGTGACCGTGCAGATGATCAACGGTTACGGAAGAGGAACCGCAGGCGCCAATGTCATGGCCCGTCATGCCGGGGCAGGCATGATCGTTGTGGATGTGGGCACAAATTTTGATCTGCATGGCTTCTCCCATGTAAGGCAGTGTAAAATAGCCTGGGGGACGGAAGACTTCACCCAGGGCCCGGCCATGAGTTACGATCAGGCTGTCGCCGCCCTGGAAACCGGTATGCGCATTGCCGATGAAGTGATTGACAATGGATGCAATCTCCTGGAGACCGGGGAGATGGGCATCGCCAATACCACGTCTACCGCCGCCATCGCGGCAGGCTTTCTGGATCTTCCGGCAGAACTGACCGTGGGCCGGGGAAGCGGTATCAACGACGAAAGGATGAAAATCAAGACGGAAGTTGTCCGCAGGGGACTGGAAATCAATAAACCGAAACCCGGAGACGGGCTGGATGTGTTATGCAAGATGGGCGGTTATGATCATGCCGGGCTGGCCGGCATGATGCTGGCAGGAGCGGCCCGTCACGTACCGACCATGATTGACGGCGTGAACGCGACAGCTGCCGCATTGATTGCGTACGGGATCAATCCCCGTTGCGCGGACTATATGTTATGTTCCCACCTTTCTTCCGATTTAAGCGCAAAGAAGATGCTGGAAGTGCTGAAGCTGAAACCCATCGTCCATGCAGGCATGCGTCTGGGTGAAGGCACCGGCGCGTCTCTGGCGATCAGTATTTTGCGCTCCGCATTGGATACATACCGGGAACTGACAGGAGATTGAAATGCCAGAAGAAAATCTGAAGACCAAAGGAACAGAAGTGGAAGAGGAGACCGGGCTCTGGAACCGGTTAAATATTCCTTTGCCGGAACGTTCCACAGGACCCTTCCGTTACCTGCGGGATTTCTTTACCTGCCTGGAATTTTTAACGAGGATCCGGATGACGAAACGGGAGGTCTGGTTCCCGGACGACTTTGCCCGTTCCGTTCCGTATTTCCCACTCGTAGGAGGAATTATGGGCGCCCTGATGTGGGGGGCGGCCCGGCTTGGGATCCAGGCTGGCTTTTCCGGTAATTTACTGGGTGTGTTTCTGGTGCTGGCGGAGCTTTTCTTTATCGGCACGCTGATGTATGACGGCTTTATGGACACAGCGGACGGGATATTCAGCGGAAGGACAAGGGAACGAAAGCTGGAAATCATGCAGGACAGCCACGCGGGTGCCAATGCGGTGATCGGCGCGGTCATCCTGATACTGGCCAAGGTTACCCTGTTCGGTTCTTTTCAACCTGCTGTTCTGGGTCCGTTGCTGGCTGCCATGTATATTATTACCCGGACGCTGATGGTGGTATATATCCTGAGATTTCCCAATGCGCGGCCCGGCGGTCTGGGGGAAATGTTTAAAACCGGCGGCAGTCCCTTCTATATGATACTTGCGTTACTGTTTTCAGCTATCCTGCTATTCCTGTTGGGACCTGTCTGGTGTAAGCTGGCTGTTCTAAGCTGTATTCCCTGTATCGCCCTGGCATTTTACCTCAAATGGAATCTGGGAGGTCTTACCGGCGATACGTTTGGTTTTCTGACGGAATGCGGTAATGTGATCGTACTGTTTTTGGCGTATTATTTTTTAAAATAAAAGGACACGGTTATGCATATTGAAGAACTGATAACGAAGATACAGCCCCTGAGCGGCGATATCATAAAAGCAGCGCAAAAACGGTTTGATAACCTGATCAAACCGGTGGGGTCCCTTGCCCTGTTGGAGAGTATGACAGCCCGTTATGCGGGGATCCTGGGTTCATCGGATAAACAGTTGGTTGTGATCCCGGAGAACCGTCTGCTTTTGCTGTGGGGGGAAATGAAACATGCTGCTGAAATTGAAACGGCGATGTTGAAGAAGAAAGCGGTTTCTGTTTACGCTTCCCATGTCAGTGCAAAAGTCATCCCGCTTCTGGTCATCGGGGAATCCGCTTACGATCTTCTCGAAGAAGGCGCCATGCTCACTGCTGAATATATAGCGGAAGAACAATCAGGTCTGATTTGTCTCGGTACTTTTGAAAAGGAACTGCGGCCGGACTGGCAGGATCTGCCGGAAGAAGAAGACGGCCTGGCATTTCTGGACAGACTGCAATGCCCTGCGGTAGCTGCCATGACCGGCGCCATACTGCAGGCAGCAGGAATGCGTGTTCCGGTAATGCTGGACGGTGTGGCGACCTGTCTGGCCGCTCTTGCGGCCTCCAAATTTAATCCGTATGTACTGCAATACTGTTTTGCGGGGGATGAATCTGCGGAAACGGGAAGCGCTGCTTTACTGCAAAAGCTTCAGCTCCAGGCTCCGCTACGTCTTTCCCTGCATAATGCGGAAGGCGTGGGGGCGCTGACCTGTCTGCGTCTGTTCGACGCCGGTATCAAGGCCTACAGGGAAATGGAGACTTTTGAAGAAGCCGGGGTGCATAATGAAAAAGAAGACTATTCATTAAAAGTTCAGGAAGATAAAAAATTAAAGGGGTAAGGAAAACCGTACAGAAGTTTATTGGAGAAGGGAGCGTCGCGGTCCAGCGCGGCGGAAGGGGGAACATCATGGCAAAACTTTATCTGATCCGTCACGGGGAAACCGATTACAACAATGCTCTGCGTTTTCAGGGGCAGACGGATATCCCGCTGAATCAGAAAGGGATCGAACAGGCAGAAAAAGCGGCAGACTTTTTCAGAGACATTCCGTTGCAGGCAATTTACACCAGTACGCTGATACGCGCCAGAACCACGGCGGAAATCATTGCCGGGGTGAAGGGCATGGAAGTGCAGGAAACGGATGCGTTGCGGGAGATGAGCTTCGGCATCTGGGAAAACATGAACAGCAAAGATATCCAGAAGAAATATGCGAAAGAATGGAAAGATTTTTTTGCCAGTCCTGCCAGGACAACGATCCCGCAGGGCGAAAGCATGTTGGATGTGCAGAAACGAGCCTATCCGACAGTACAGGAAATTTTAGACAGGTACCCGGAAGGTGATGTGGCTTTTGTGGCCCATGGCGGGATCATCCGCGTGCTGATGTGTACCATGCTCGGTCTGGACCTGAACCGCGCCTGGCATTTACATGTGGGCAACGCTTCCATTACGTGTTTCTACTATTGGGGACGCTCTTACACCCTGGATTATGCAAACCTGACCCGGTATTGACCGGCAGGCAAAGTTTGTCCCGGAGACTTGGCGCGAAATTATAAAAATAATGTAGCAGATTTCACATTTGCTCTGCATAAATAACAACATATAGTGCTGAAATTATTAAAATAGTAAATTTTACTAAAATTGTAACCAATAATATTGCAAATATGCATTGACAAGTTTTTTATTTTTGGTATACTTCAGCTTAGGATATCTCAAGGCCGGCTTAGTTTATTGTTTCGTTTTCTCGCTTTTTTTCTAAGTACATCAAAAGGAAGAAGCGGTACAGTAAGAAGTTAGTTGTTCCTATGGGGTACAAAGAAAAAGGAGTGACAAAACCATGTTTGAAGACAAGACCCTGAAATGCGTTGAATGTGGAAATGATTTTGTGTTTTCCGCGTCAGAGCAGGAATTCTATGCTGAAAAAGGTTTCACCAATGAACCGAAGCGCTGCTCTGCCTGCCGTGCTGCCCGTAAAGCCCGTATGAACGGGACCCAGCCGCGGGAAATGTTTAAAGCTGTTTGCGCCGACTGCGGTAAGGAAACGGAAGTTCCGTTCCGTCCTTCGGAAGACCGCCCAGTTTATTGCTTTGACTGCTTTAACAAACGCAAAGCTGGTCATTAAGCGCGATAAAAATTTTTACAAAACCAGTAAAATCGCCCCTTAGAGACCCATAGTATCCGAAACCGACTGTTGAACAGACAGTCGGTTTATTTTTGTTTCTATTGAAATGCTTTTATGATATAATTAATAAGATATAAGGCTATGTTATCAAGATTCTGTAAAACTACCCGGCTGCATACAGGGTTGAATAGTTGCTGTGTTTTGTTCATGCAGTTTTGTGTTCAATTCAATAAGCAGCCACAGATGTGTCATTTCTCAGAAAGGGGTATTCCTATTTTAGAATTTAAAGAAGTTGCGGTAAAAGACCGTGACCTGTTCGAAACCTATTTGAACAAACCGGAGCATTTCGGTTCGGAATGCGCATTTACCAATCTGTACATCTGGAGAGATTATTACCGCACATGGTGGGCGGAAAAATACGGTTTCCTGCTGATCAAAGTGGAGCTGGAAGGGGAAACCTATTTCCTGCAGCCTTTCGGAGGCAGGGATGAGGACCTGCCGCTGCTGGCGAAAGAGATCCGGGAAGAACAGGGAGGTCCCTTTGAATTCCGCGGAATTTATGAGTGTTCCCTGGAACGGTTAAGCTGCCTGAAAGGCGACCGGGATTTCGTGGAGAACCGGGACAGCTGGGATTATGTGTATCTGCAGGAAGACCTGGCGACACTACGGGGGCGGCGGTATCACGGACAGAAGAACCATTACAATTCCTTCAAACGGGAGAATCCGGACTATGTATTTGAAATGATCAATCCAGAAAACTTTGCCGAGTGCCTGAATTTTGGCGAAGAATGGTGCAAAGCCCGGATGGACACGGATCCCAGTATTATCTGGGAGATTCGCGCGCTTCAGGAAGCCTTTGTGAATTTTGAAGCCCTGGGATTGCGGGGCGGGGCGATCCGCGTAAACGGAAAGATCGAAGCCTTCGGCTTTGGCAAGGCTATCAACGGGGAAGTCTGCGATGAAAACGTGGAAAAGGCCAATCCGGATATCCGGGGCCTGTACGCGGCGATTCAGACCGAATGCGCTAAATACGTATGGCCGGACATGAAATATATCAACAGGGAAGAAGATATAGGGCTGGAAGGCCTCCGCAAGGCAAAAGAAGCGCTGCATCCGGCGTTTATGGTGAAAAAATACAGTTTGCTTGTCAAATAATGATTTGAGGAATCTATGAACTGCAAAATTGTTACAGCGGCAGAACTGCCCAAGGTCATGGCGCTTTGGGACTACTGCTTTGAAAAAGAAGAAGACCCGTTCTTCCAATGGTATTTCCGGGAATACTGCCTCCGTCACAACCTGATTCTGGGCGGTTTTTCCGAAGAGGACGGGCATTTGCAGAACATGCTTCACCTGAATCCCTACAGTATTTTAATGCGGGGACAGGAAGAGCGCGTTCCGTATATTGTAGGCGTGGCGACAGACCCGGCAGACAGGGGGCATAACCTGACTAAAGCACTGTTGCAGTCCGCTTTCCGTCTGATGCGGAAAAAAGACTGCGCTTTTGCCCTTTTGATGCCTGTCCATGCCGGGATTTATCAGAAATATGACTTTGCGTTTTGTTACCGCAAGCATGTGTATGAGATGCCGTTAGGCAAACTGGCTGTGCCGGTTCCCTCCGGGAAACTGTGGGTGAAGCATTACCGTTCTTACGACAGCGCGCTGTTTGAAGATTTATACGCAGCGTTAGCTGAGGGCTATAACGGGCTGCCAATCCGGACGGACTTCCAGTGGGAAAAACTGCTGACGGTGCATCAGCTGGAGAAGGTGCAGGCAGCAGTAGTCTGTCACGGAAGCGAGCCCAGAGGCTACATGTTTTATCAGATTACAGATGACAGGACATTCCATATTCAGGAACTTGTGGCTCTGACTCCGGACGCCAAATGGGCGCTCCTGCGCTACGCCGGCGGTCATCTTTCGACAGCGGATAAACTGTATTGGGAAGCCATGGAAGACGACCTGACCTGGCTTGATTTTCCTGATGCGGACAACTCCGGACGGGTAAAGCCTTTTATGATGGCCCGTTGTTTTGATGCTGTGCAGGCACTGGAACGGTACGAAGTGCCGGAAGGCTGTCCGGAGGGTCGGATTACACTGCTGCTGCAGGACGACTTACTGGAAGAGAACAACCATCTTGTGACCTTAACCGCAGATACAGGCTGTCTGTATCTGGAGAAGGCTGCAGGCGACGCGGACGCAGTGGTTCCCATGGGCGCGTTTACCCAGCTTTATTTCGGCGCGTTTACTTTCAGCCAGCTGGTTGAGGCCGGCAAAATAAGGATGCGGACTTATACGCCTGAACTGCTTTCGTTCCTTGACGCGTTGTTCCCCAGGTGTGTTAATTTTATTAATGAGTATTATTAAGTCTTATAAACACTGTTTTAACATTTTTCTTTTCACGGAGGCCGGAAAATGAGTGAGATCAGACGTATTTATGTAGAGAAGAAGGACGCCTTTGCCGTAGAAGCAAAAGGTTTGCTGGCAGACCTGAAGAATAATCTGCTGATGGACGGACTGGAAAAAGTCCGCATACTGGCCCGCTATGACGTGATGGGCCTTACGGATGAAGAATTTGAACAGGCGTTACAGTTAGTTTTGTCCGAACCGCCTGTTGATACGGTGATGGAAGCACTGGCGACCGCTGCCGATGAAAAAGTATTTGCGGTAGAACTGCTGCCCGGCCAGTATGACCAGCGGGAAGACTTCGCAGCCCAGTGTATCCAGCTGATTACCCAGAAAGAAAAACCGCTGGTGGCTGCTGCCAAGGTGTATGTGTTAAAAGGCAGCCTGACCGATGCTGAATTTGAAAAAGTAAAAAAATATCTGGTGAATCCCATTGAAGCCAGGGAAGCGGCGCTGGAAAAGCCGGAGACGCTGGAAGATACCTGGGAAGAACCGGCGGACGTGGAACGGCTGGAAGGCTTTCTGGATCTTTCGGAAGCGGACATTGCCGCCATGCAGAAAAATCTGGGGCTGGCCATGAGTGTGGAAGATCTGCTGTGGATCCAGAAATATTTTAAGGAAGACGAAAAGCGTGTACCTACCATTACGGAAGTACGCGTGTTAGATACGTACTGGTCCGATCACTGCCGTCACACCACCTTTATGACCAATCTGGACAAGGTGGAGATTGAGCCGGGATATTACACGAAACCCATTGAAGACGCCTTTAAACAGTATCTGTCCATCCGGGACAAAGTGTACGGAAAGAAAACCGACCGTCCCATCACCCTGATGGACATGGCCTGCATCGCTACGAAAAAATTAAAGAAAGAAAACAAATTTCCGGACAATGATGACTCTGAGGAAATCAACGCCTGTTCTATCGTTGTTCCGGTGGATATTGACGGAAAGAAAGAAGACTGGCTGGTTATGTTTAAGAATGAGACGCATAACCATCCCACGGAAATCGAGCCCTTTGGCGGCGCGGCTACCTGTCTGGGCGGCGCCATCCGCGATCCGCTGTCAGGCCGTGCCTATGTGTATCAGGCGATGCGTATTACCGGCGCCGGCGATCCCCGTACGCCCATTGAAAAAACGCTGGCGGGTAAGCTGCCCCAGCGCAAGCTGACCATCGGGGCGGCGGCCGGTTATTCTTCCTACGGCAATCAGATTGGTCTGGCCACCGGACAGGTGCAGGAATATTATCACGACCGTTTTGTGGCCAAACGTATGGAGATCGGTGCGGTCATGGGTGCTGCTCCCAAGAGCGCGGTGATCCGGGAGCGTCCGGCGGCAGGTGATATCATCGTACTGCTGGGCGGACGTACGGGCCGTGACGGAATCGGCGGGGCAACCGGTTCCTCCAAGGAGCATACGGTTGACTCCCTGGCAACCTGCGGCGCAGAAGTGCAGAAGGGTAATCCGCCAACAGAGCGAAAGATCCAGCGCCTGTTCCGTAATCCCGAAGTCACGGTGCTGATAAAACGCTGCAACGATTTCGGTGCCGGCGGTGTTTCCGTAGCGATCGGCGAACTGGCGGAAGGGCTGAAGATCAATCTGGACAAAGTAACCAAAAAATATGCCGGTCTGGATGGAACGGAACTGGCTATTTCCGAATCCCAGGAACGTATGGCGGTTGTGATCCGGAAAGAAGACTGGGAAAAATTCACCAAGTTTGCAGATGAAGAAAACCTGGAAGCCACCATTGTGGCAGAAGTTACGGAGGAACCCCGTCTCGTCATGTACTGGCGGGGGGATAAGATTGTAGATATCTCCCGCAAGTTCCTGGATACCAACGGCGTGGCCCAGCATGCGGAAGTATTAGTGAAAGATATTACCGGCGCCTCTGTGTTTGATAAGACGCCGGAGGTTGTAGAAAAGGCATCGGATCTGAAAGACGCCTGGCTGAAAAATATAAGCCGGCTGAATGTCTGCAGCGAAAAAGGCCTGAGCGAACGGTTTGACTCCACCATTGGCAGAGCTACGGTGGAAATGCCGTTTGGCGGAAAATACCAGCTGACGCCGGCGGAAGGCATGGTGGCCCAGATTCCCGTATTGCACGGGCACACCGACGCGGCTTCCCTCATGACCCACGGTTACAATCCGGAAGTGGCCTGCTGGAGCCCATTCCATGGCGCTATGTATGCGGTTACGCAGTCGCTGGTGAAAGCAGTTGCCTTAGGGGCGAACCCCGACACCATTCGTTTCACGTTGCAGGAATACTTCCAGGGCATGAGAGCCAAAGCGGACTGGGGTCTGCCCTTTGCCGCGCTGTTAGGCGCCAACACGGTACTGAACAGTATGGAGGTTCCGGCGGTAGGCGGCAAGGACAGCATGTCCGGCAGCTTTATGGATTTGCATGTACCTCCTACGCTGGTATCTTTTGCGGTGAATGTCATTGACGGAAGAAAAGCGGTTTCCAGCGAATTTAAGGAAGCCGGGGACAAAGTCGTGTTCCTGAGCACGCCGTTGCTGGAAGGGGATGTACTGGACTTTGCAGCATTGCGGAAAAACCTGCGCAGGGTACATCAGCTGATTCTTGACGGGAAAATCAAAGCGGCGGCCGCTGTAGAAGAAGGCGGCATTGCCGCGGGCATTACCAAAATGACATTGGGCAACGCGCTGGGTTTCCGTTTTGTGAAACCGTTCCCCCATACAGAAAGCCTGTTTACGCTACAGCCCGGCGGCATGCTGCTGGAAGTAGCGAAAGATGCCGATCTGGATACGCTGTTCGGCGAACTGGACTGCCTGCCGCTGGGTACCGTTACGGACAACGCGGATATTACGGTAAACGATATTACCCTGACGAATGCGGAACTGGTAAAAGCTTACACCGAAACACTGGAGCCCATTTTCCCGGCCAAAGCGCCGGTATCCGAAACACCGGAAGATTTACTTGAGCAGCCGTTGTATAAACGGGAACTGCCATTAACGGCACCGGTGAACATCGCCAGACCGAAAGTGTTTATTCCCGTCTTCCCGGGACAGAACTGCGAATACGATACGGCCCGGGCCTTTGATCTGGCAGGGGCGGAAAGCAAAATATTCATCATCCGAAACCTGACAGCCCAGGCTATCGAAGAAACGATCCAGGCGATGGTGAAGGGGATCAAAGAATCCCAGATCATCATGCTGCCGGGCGGCTTCAGCGCCGGTGATGAACCGGACGGAAGCGGCAAGTTCATTGCCACCATGTTCCGGAATCCGCGCATTGCCGAAGCGGTGAACGATCTGCTGCAGAATCGCGATGGTCTGATGCTGGGTATCTGCAACGGCTTCCAGGCGTTGATCAAATTAGGACTGGTGCCTTACGGTGAAATCCGTCCGCTGGAAGAGAATTCGCCCACGCTGACCTTCAACACCATCGGGCGCCATGTGTCCCAGATGGTTTATACCCGTATCACTTCCAACAAATCCCCCTGGCTGAACATGACGGAGCCGGGAGATGTGCATGCCATTGCCGTGTCCCATGGTGAGGGCCGTTTCTATGCGCCGGCCGAAACGATTCGCGAATTGTTCCGGAACGGGCAGGTAGCTACACAATACGTGGATCTGAACGGCAATCCCACCATGAACAGTCCGGAGAACCCCAACGGCTCCCTGTATGCCATCGAAGGCATCACCAGTCCGGACGGACGCATTTTGGGTAAAATGGGTCACAGCGAACGATATATTCCCGGCCTGATGCAAAATATTTACGGTGAAAAAGAGCAGTATATTTTTGAAAGCGGCGTAAAGTACTTTAAATAATGATTATCAGTAAAGTTCACAATTTGAATTGCGCGGAGTTTTTTATAAAAAGCAAAAATTCTCAATAGAAACGTCTCAAACATGCATGGTTGTCGGTTGCGCAAACTGACGTCACATAGACATCTTTCTGTCAAAACGTGCCTTTCGAATTACAAAAGTTCACAAACTTTTGTCAAAAATGTGTTATAATGTGAACTATAGGAATATACATTTTGGAGATTTATATAAAATTGCAGTAATTGTTTAGTTGCTTTTACCTGTTTTTTTATGTATCTCAGAAATTGGAAAACAAATTATCTGAGAGGTGTCTAAATGAGTTTTAAGAAGCTTGCTACGATTGTTGCAGCTGCTGTGTTGTCCTGCTTTTCGTTTTCAACAGCGTTTGCTGATTTTGCGGTTGGTGACCGCGGTCCGGAAGTGATTGATATCCAGAAACAGTTGGCAGCTCTCCAGTTTAACGTAGGGACTGTTGACGGTGTGTTCGGTCCTGCTACGGAAAAAGCGGTAAAGGATTTTCAGGCGGCCAAAGGTTTGAATGCTGACGGCATAGTTAATGATGCTACGTACCGTAACCTGATGAATAAAGAAATGCCTCCCGACCGTTACGGTAATCACATGATGACCCGCACCATCCTTAAAACAGCTTACAGCATGCTGGGTGTTCCTTATATGTTCGGCGGTATGTCTCCCGGCGGCTTTGACTGTTCCGGTTTTGTGTGTTATGTGTTTGGCAGGGCCGGTATATCCCTGCCGCGTATGGCAGATACCCAGTATGAGGCTGTTACCCATATTTCCAGGGGAAACCTGCGGACAGGCGATTTGGTATTTTTCGAAACCTATTGCCCCGGACCTTCCCATGTAGGTATTTATGTCGGGGACGGTAAATTTATTCATGCCTCAAGCAGTAAGGGCATTTCCGTTGCGGATGTTTTCACCGGTTACTGGGGCGCCAGATATCTTGGAGCCGGCAGAGTGTACAATTGATCAGGCATATGTGTAATTACGGTTTTGAACAGGCAGACCTTTCCGGGTTTGCCTGTTTTTCTGTTTATCTGTGACGCTTTTTCGACATTTTTGTAAATCTTTTGTGAGATGAAACCGTTGGCTCTGTTTTCCGCGTCTTTTATATTGTATAATATGTACTGAAAGAAGGGGTGAAAACATTGCTTTATTTCAACAGACGCGGTCATGTTTGTTTTTTGATTTATAAACAGAGTAAAGGAGAAAGCTATGTCTAAAATTTTGATTGCGGATGATGAACCCCAGATCCGGGAGATTCTGCGCGTGTATTTTGACAAGGAAGGATTTGCGGTCGTAGAAGCAGAAGATGGGCAGCAGGCCCTGTCGATGATTGAAAAGGAAAAACCGGACCTGGTCTTGCTGGATATCATGATGCCTGTATTGGACGGCATAACGGCCTGCGAAGAGATTCGCCGTCGCTACGATATTCCGATTATTATGCTGACAGCCAAGGATGAGGATGACGACCGCATCCTCGGATTGGAAAAGGGTGCTGACGATTACATTACCAAACCCTTTAACCCGCGTGAGGTCGTAGCGCGCGTTAAAGCCGTGCTGCGCCGTTCCGGCGGTTTCCAGAAACTGAGCGACAAACGGAAGGTGGAGTACGAAGGTCTTACTATTGACAGGGAACGGATGCAGGTCACTGCATGGGGCAAACCGGTCACATTTACCACGAAAGAGTTTGAACTGCTGTATTACCTGGCATGCTCGCCGGGCAAGGTGTTTTCCCGCAACCAGTTGCTGGAATCCATCTGGGGTTATACTTATTTCGGGGATACCCGTACCGTGGATACCCACATTAAACGCATCCGGCAGAAACTGGCAATTCCGAAAGATTCCTCCTGGGATATTGAAACGGTCTGGGGCGTAGGCTACAAGTTTGAGTTGAAAAAGAAACCGGCTGAACCTGCCAAGGCATAATTTTTTTGAGGTGCAGTGTGAATAAATCCCTGAGTACCCGGCTGATGTACAGCTTTATGGCCATCATCGTTATTGTGGTGGTCGGTATCACAGCCGGTACTTCCTATTTAATCGCGGATTACTTTTTTAAAATTAAAGAAGAAGAACTGGCCCAGAAAGGTCATGAGATGGCAGATACCGTGGAATACTTTGTAACAAAAGATAACAACCGGTATATGCTGATGCGCTATCTCATCGCGGTAGACAGGCTGGTCGGCGCCCGCGTCTGGCTGTTCGATAATGATTATAATCTGCTGGCTGCTTCCAATATCGCCGCTGATGTGGATGCCGCAGGCAAAACAGAGTCCGGCAGCAACAAAGTCGGAACCGGAAAGCCGGACGTTTCCATGCCTGCCCCTGCGGACCGCATACCTGTATATGAATACACGACCCGTCTTTCGGAAGAAATCAAACGCGGCCAGGTTTCCCGTAATGTTAATAAGATATTGAAAGACATTTACCGTGGGGAAAGTGTGCGTTCCCAGATTTACCACCCATATTTTAAACAGCAGGTAATCCTTGTAGGCGTACCCTATGGGGATAAACTCCATCCCCGGGGCGCAATCCTGATGGCGGAGCCTTTAAGCGGTTTCGGCGGTTTTTTGCGCAACGTGTACATTTTCACGATTATTGTCGGCCTTTTGGGACTGCTGCTCAGTTTGTTTATGGTACGGAGCCTGTCCCGGCAGATCGTTAAACCGCTGCTTTCCATGAAAGACGCCACTATTGCCATCGCCAAAGGCAATTATTCCCGCAGGGTAGAGGTTGAAAGCGAAGACGAAGTTGCCGAGCTCGGCAAAGCAATCAATCATTTAAGTACAGAATTGAGTAATTACCTGGGCAAGCTGGCGCGTATGGAAAAAATCCGCCGCGACTTTGTGGCCAATGTGTCCCATGAGCTGCGGACGCCCATTACAATCATCCGGGGCTATAATGATATTGTCAGTGACAGCCTGGAAACCGGTGACCCGAATAAACGTTACTGCGATCTGATTGGAAGCGAAACAACCAGACTGGAAAGGCTGGTGCGCGGGTTGCTGGACATCAGCCGTCTGCAATCGGCCGAAAAACTGAAAGTCTCCGATACGGAACCGCTGCCCCTGGCCGAGATTATCCGTAATGTTGCGGAAAAACTGAAGGTGAAAGCGGAACCGAAACATATTACGTTAAAGTTGCAGTTGGAAGAAGACTTACAGATTCTGGGCAACGGTGACCAGATTGTCCAGCTGATTCTGTTACTGGGCGACAACGCAATCAAGTACTCGCCGGAAGGAAGTTATGTACGCTATGAAACAAAGCTGCAGACAAACGGCTCCGTTGAAATGAGCGTAGTGGATAACGGTCCGGGGATTCCGGAAGAAGACCTGCCGTTTATCTTTGAACGTTTCTATAAAGTGGACAAATCCCATGCCCAGAGTTCTTTAAAAGGCACGGGGCTGGGACTGGCTATCGCCAAAGAAATCGTGCGTATGCACGGCGCGCAGATCGAAGTTTTCTCGCAGATGGGTATGGGGACCCGTTTTGTAATAACGTTCCCTGCAGAGACGGTCGTCTGTGAGGAAAGGCGGTCATGATGCTGGAAACGTTAAATCCTGAATACCGGTTTTCTTCGCTGGTAAAAATCACCCCGGAGTGGATGAAAAGGCATCAGTACCAGGTCCTGCTTGCGGATATTGATAACACTTTACTGCCCCGTAACAGCAGCGTTGTACCGGAAGCGTACATAAACTGGCTGGTCAGGATGCAGCAACAGGATATTGTGGTTGTACTGGCTACCAATAACGGGGGAAAAAGGACGAACGCAATTGAAAAGCAGCTGACCGATAACGGACTGCAGATCCCTGTCCTGACTTGGGCGGGAAAACCTTTTCCCCGGGCCTATGCCGGAGCAATCCGCCTGCTGGGCAAATCTCATAAATCACTTAATGTTGATGCCGTGACGCAGTCCGCAGCTGTCCTGGCTGCCGGTGACCAGTTGTTCACCGATGTACTGGGTGCTCACTGGTATAACTTTCCTGCAGCCTGGCTGCGCCCGATTACCAGGAATGATTTCATCGGCACAAAGGTGCTCCGGCTATTGGAAAAGTGGGTTGCCTGGTATTTGACGAAAAAGGAAATTCTTCCCGAAGAAGATAAAGATATTTAAAGAAAGCAGGTTTGAAAAATGAAATTAGCGCTGGTCCAGATGGAAATCAAAGAACGGAACTGTGCGGGGAATACAAAGCATGGTCTTACGCTTCTGGAAGAAGCGGCAAGGCAGAGCGATCTGGTTATTTTACCGGAAATCTGGACGACCGGATATTCGCTGGGGCATCTTAAAGAAGAAGCTGTGTCACTGGACAGCCCGCTGGTGGAAACACTGCGCGGGATTGCCGTGAAGTATCAGTGTTCATTATTGCCCGGTTCGCTGCCGGTTCTGAAAAACGGACTGGTATATAATATGATTCCGGCGATCAACAAAGAAGGAAAGATTGTTCACCAATACGGTAAAGCGCACCTGTTCGGCATGTTTGAAGAAGAAAAGTTCTTTGCTCCCGGGGATGCCTTTGATGTGTTTGACCTGGACGGTGTCTGTTGCGGATCTACGATTTGTTACGATTTGCGTTTTCCCGAGTTTTACCGTTATCTGGCACTGCAGGGCGCGCAGCTGATCGTCTGTCCCGCTGAATGGCCTTCCCGCAGGGGTGACGGGTTCGATCTGCTGTCCCGCGCCCGGGCTTTTGAGAACCATGTGTATGTGGCGGCAGTGAATTGTGTCGGCACTTTTAAGGGAGATCCTTTTTACGGGCATTCCCGCGTCGTCGACCCGATGAACAATATCCTTGCGGAAGGCGGCAGCAGCGAAGAGATAATTTATGCGGAAATCGATCTGGAAAGGGTAGCAAAGGTGCGCAGGACGTTGAATGCCCTGACTGATGTGCGCTTTACGATTCAAAAACCGGGTGAGAATAAATGAAAATTATTTCTCTGTCCATAATCCTGGCTCTCTCACTTTTTTCCATGCTGCCTGTTTCCCGGGCGGCAAAAGCAGTGCCGAAAGACGTGAATTCCCTTTTAGGCCTGTATTACGGAAACGCTTCAGTTTTTCTGCTGCGGGAAGAAAAGGGCATTTTGCAGATTGTTTACAACACGGATCCGGAAGACAGGGATTTCAGCTATGCTAATATTTTTCCGCTGAAAAAAGTTCACTTTGACTCTTATTCGATGAATGAGGAAGGCCCGTTGCTTTCCGCAGAAGCTGCTGTCCATTTTGAACGGGATTCAGACGGCAACGGGATTGTCTGCAAGATTGGCGGCAAGCGTTTTACCAGGGATTTTTTCCCCGGAGAAGGCAGCAAAGTAACACGGATTGAAGGGAACGCTGATTATCAGTCTCTGAAAGACACTGCGCCCAATGCTGTTATGCCGGCAAAGCTGCAGCAGGGGCAGCAGGGCCGGCTCGTTCGTATCCGGTCCGCCGTTCCCAACGTTAAATTTGATTTGCGTTATGCGGATTCAAACAATATATTTGGGGTTCCTCTTTTTGAAGCAACGGAAGCCTTTGCGGAAGCGGAAACGGCCTCTGCGCTGAAAAAGGCAGCCGAAAAGCTGGCCGCGAGGGGATATGGCCTGTTGGTCTGGGAAGGTTACCGGCCCTGGTATGTGTCCAAACTTGCTTCCGACCTGCTGCCGAAAGATAGGAAAGGCATGCTGCCTGCACCCGATAAAGGGGAAGACCGTAACACAGGACGCGCAGTGGATGTAAGCCTGTATGACCTGAAAACCGGGGTAGCTGTGAACATGATCAGTGATTTTGATGAAGTATCTGTCCGCCAGTATCCGGGCTTCACCGGTGGCACGGAAAGGCAGCGCAACTTACGGGATATGCTGGCTGCAGTGATGAAGGAATGCGGTTTTATCCAGGGTAAAGAAGAATGGTGGCATTTTACGCTTGGTGATACGGTCAGATGGCAACATCTGAATATTCCCTATGGGCAGATAAAATAAAATGTGCTAAAATATTTGACGTATGTAAATTGATATTTCTGTACGGAGGAAAAAACGATGACAGTATATGATTGTGCGAACGAACTGGCAAGGGAAATGCGGGCAACCCGTGAGTTTGCCGTGTTAAAAGAAGCAAAGGAAAAATTATCCGCGGAACCGGATACCAAAGCGCTTATCGCCCGGTTCATGCAGCTGGGGCAGGAAGTAGAGATTGCGCGTTACCAGAAAAAAGAAATTCCGGCGGAAAAGGAAGCGCAGTTCAATGACATGATGCGGACTCTTAGCCTGAATCCGCTGGCAGTGAATTATCTGAACGCCTTCCAGCGTTTCCAGCTGATGTTCCAGGATGTGTCAAAGACCATTACGGATGTGGTAAAGGAAGTTGCGGAATAAAATGCTGAATCAGAACACTCTTTCTCGTTTAAAATCAGAAATTGCCGGTCAGGTACGTCTGGATGAGCCCATGTCGGCACACACATCGTTCCATATCGGCGGTCCGGCCGACGCGCTGGTGATTCCCGCGGACCTGGATGATGTTCGAAAAATTTTGCGCATTGCCCGGGAGGAACAGACCCCGCTGACGGTGATAGGGAACGGTTCCAATCTTTTAGTCCGGGACAAGGGTATCCGCGGTATTGTACTGAAACTCGGCAATGCATTGAAGCGCTGGGAACAGGACGGAGCAACTTTTGTCTTTGACAGCGGCGTATCCCTGGCACAGTGCTGCCGTATCATCGGAGAAGCCGGATATACAGGCATGGAATTCGCAGTTGGTATCCCCGGCAGTCTCGGTGGCGCCGTCTTTATGAACGCCGGCGCTTACGACGGGGAAATGAAAGATACGGTGGTATCCGTCCAGGTAATGACACGGACCGGGGAAATAAAAACGCTGGACAGGAATGATCTGGATTTTTCATACCGTCATTCTGCGCTGCAAAATTCAGATTCTATTGTACTTACAGTAACATTGCGGGTAAACAAGGGCGACAAGGCAGCGATACTGGCCAAAATGGATGATTTCAGCCAGCGCCGTATCAGCAAGCAGCCATTGGATATTCCCAGCGCCGGCAGTACTTTCAAACGTCCTGAAGGGCGGTTTGTCGGGCAGATGGTGGAACAGTCCGGACTGAAAGGCTTCCGTATCGGCGGGGCAGAAGTTTCCGTCAAACACGCGGGGTTCATTGTCAATGCGGATCATGCTACCGCTGCAGATGTATTGCAGCTGATTGAATATATCCGGAATAAAATTCTGGAAGATTATAATGTTGCTTTAGTACCTGAAGTTTTGGTTTTAGGAGAAGAATGACAAATATTTACGACGTGATTAACGAATTATACAATGACGATGAAGGCTGGAATACAGTCCTGGAACGAAGATATGCGGAGCAGTTTTTAAGGACAGAGGCCTTTCATGGCGCTTCAGATGATGAACTGCTGGAAATTTGGCAGCAGGTCATGTACCTGCTGATTTACTGCGGGAACACATCTTACCGGATCGGTGACATGACCGCCGAGGATTTTATTTATTGCATCAGCTGGTGCCAGCGGAATATCGGCGATTTTGAGCTGGATTACGACAATGTAGATTATTTCCTGTCTGTTATCCAGCGCCTGCTGACTTTTTTAAAGCAGAAAAAGGCCATAAGCAGTGATACGGCACCGGCTAAATGCCGTTTGAAGCTGTTGGGGACGGATGGCAGACTGCTGCTGTTCCGGAATGACGGATCCCTACCGGAAGAATATGAGAATTTCCGTACCAACCGGGAGCCCGATCTGGAAACGAAAGTCTTCATGCAGTTGGGGCAAAAGCTTGCCGTACTGTCTGATATGATGCAAAAGTATTTTGGCGATGCCCGCTTCAGCCTGGACCGGCGCCGCGCCAGTTATGCCTTTTTCGGTACGGACAGGGAACCGGAAACGGATATGGAAAGACCGGAACTGTTTGCATCCTTCTGGGAATATTTTATTTTTGATTACCATTTAAGGGATACGGACGAAAGACCGATCGAACATTTTTATATGTATTACAAGAATCACCCGGATCCTCAATATGGCAAAACCAATAAGGCTCTGACCGAGCTTCTGGCATCGATGCGGAAGATCCAGCTGATGGTTTTTACCATCGAAAGAGAAGAAGCTGACGGGTGGTTCAGCTGCAGGGACTTTTTTTCAGGAAGTATTTCAGAACTGAGCCTGCCAGTTGACGAGACCGTGGACATTCGGAATCTTTTGTGTATTGCCCATGTGTTTGAGGACGGCAACCTGATCACCGAATATCTTCGCAGCGTTATTGTAGCGCCGCCCGTACAAAAAGCCCTTTACAACCGTCTTTCGGAATTTCTTGCATATTACAGGGTTGCCCATCCTGATGCGGACTGGGAGCAGTTTGTTAATGCCAATCCGGCCCTTGTTATGCATATGGTTGCCTATGCAGGGATTCCGGATACGGTCATGCAGCTGGTCCATCCTTCCGAAAAGGCGAAAAAGTATAAACCCGCAGCAATCAGAATAGATGACCCGGTACATCAGTTCCTTTCGCAGTTTGGCAAACTGCTGCATCTGTCATGGCAGGACCGGAAGAACCTTACACAGATGTGGGGGGATTTTTATGACCTTCGCCCCATAGCCTGTTTCAGGGATGAAGATTATATGATATGGGCGCTGTCAGTACTGGAAAATTATATGAAGATAACGAAGACATTCCTGCTGGATGTGGTTCCCTATGCGGAAAAGGTCCACATTAATACTAAAACTATTGCGGAACGAACTGCTGTAATTCAGGATGTACTGCACCTGGAACCTTTTGACCCGCGTTACATAAGTGAAGATGCTTTTATGAATATGGTATTTTCGTAAGGAGGAGAATCCATGTTATGTGAATTCTGCCGGCATGAGTTTGATGACAGTCTCACTGAATGCCCTTATTGCCACAAAAAGGTTGATATTGAAGCAAAAAGCCTGACCAGGGAAGAAAGGGATAACTTTGCGGGAACAACCATTGAAATGGAAGGTTCTTCCGGCGAGGACGGCTACACAAAGCGTGCCGAATACCAGGAGAAGGACAGTTATTCCCGGCAGGAAGATACTTTTCACAGGGCCGACAGTCCATACGAAGATAACAGGGATTCTTCAGGCTTTAAGGTGTACCGGCTGGGAGGAGGTCTGCTGACCTGGATCATATTTGCCCTGATCGTATTAGGGATTATCTTTTTTGTTCTTCCGGCTTTCTTGTTTATAGGAATTGTGGGCGCGGTAGCAGGCGCGATTATTATCCTGCTGTCAAGACTGTTTCAATAAATTGCGAATGACAATATGTCAGAAAGGGGAAACACATGAAAAACAGATTCTGTGAATTGTTAGGAATCCGGTATCCGATTGTGCAGGGAGGCATGGCCTGGAGCAGCGACGGAGTATTGGCCGCCGCCGTCTCGGAAGCTGGCGGGGCCGGTATTATCGGTACTGGGGGACGCACCACGGAATGGGTAGCGGAAGAAATCAAAAAGGCGAAAAATCTTACGAATAAACCTTTTGGAATTAATCTGATGCTGATGGCGCCTAACGTAAATGAAATTGCGGATCTTGTCTGTAAAGAAAAAGTTGCGTTTATTACCACCGGTGCCGGTAACCCGGTACCCTGGATCGAACCGATGCATAAAGCCGGAATCAAAGTGATTCCCGTAGTACCCAATGTTAAACTGGCTAAACGGATCGCAACTTCGGGAGCTGACGCAATGGTAATCGAAGGCATGGAAGGCGGCGGGCATATCGGGACCCTGACCACTATGGCCTTACTTTCCAATGTGCTTAAAGAAAAATTTTCCATACCTGTGCTTGCGGCAGGCGGTATTTCCGACGGTCGTGCCATGGCAGCAGCCCTGCTGATGGGTGCAGACGGCGTGCAGATGGGCTCCCGGTTCCTGCTGACAACAGAATGTCCCATCCACGAGAAAACAAAAGAAATGATTGTCAAGGCTACTGATACTGACAGCGTGGTAACCGGTTATTCCAGAAATATGGGCGTACGCTGTCTGAAAAATGCATTTACGCAGAAGTATCTTGAAGCAGAAACGAGTGGCGCGCCAAAAGAGAAACTGATGGAACTGGGTACGGGAACTTCCCGTATGGGCATGAAGGAAGGCGACATCGAAAATGGCAGCGTCATGGTAGGCGAGAGCCTGAACGTTTTGAATGAGGTACTGCCGTGCAAAGATATAATTGAAAAGATCATTGCAGATGCAAAAGCAACGCTTGCGAAAGGCGCTTATATCGAATTGTAGTTAATATTAAGGAATCACCGATTTATTCCCGGACAATTGCATAGCACGTTTATCAGTGTTTCCCTAAAGAAAAAAGGACCGGAGCATTATCTCTGAATCATTTCGGCAATCCGCTGATCGGACTGCCGGACAGATATGCTCCGGTCTTCAGTTTTATTTACTTGACTTTACATGTCTTTGGTAATTTGTAAAAGGGTATCAATCTGAATAGTATTGCGGATACAGCTTCAGTTACCGGTTCTCAGGGTCTGGCCTGCGGCTTTATTACCGTGGCTGCGGCGGGGCTGCGGCCATGTGAGTTATTGTCAGCAGAATGTTGGGGCTTAATCTCTTTTGCCGGCTCCTGCTGCTTCTCTTCATTAACTGTCTGTGAATGTTCTTTTATGGTTTGTTCAGAATCCTTTGTGGTTTGTTTATGTTCAGCGGTTTTATTAACCGGTTTAACAGTCTTATTAACTTTTGGGAGCTTCAGATGACTGTCGTCGGGTGTGATGACCTGGACTTTGGCCTCTTTGCGGCCAAATTGCAGAGCTTTTTTATGCGATTCCATGAATAAATCCACATGCCTGTTATAACCCGGATTCATCCTGTCCTGTACATAATACTTGTGACCTTCGTAAATGATAACACTTCCAATCGGCACAAAATTAGTCGCACAGGTGTATCCTTCTTTCGCTTTTTCGCCGCTGGCGGTGACCCGTGAACCGGTTTCATGAGGAGTATAGGCGGACATGGATACCGTTGTCCAGAAAATGGCGGCAAGTGAAATTACACGATAAAAGGAATACATGTCATGTTTCATTTAAAACAACCGCTCCTGTACCAACAGTTTGTCTTTCATTTCTTTATAATCCAGTGAATAATACGTAGTCATCTGCGCTTCCCGGCAGTCGGTGCCGAAAGCCCTTTTGCTGAGGCTTAATACCGGAGGCGCCTGAATGCGTTTGGCAACCGCAAGTCCGGTAAACAAGCCGTACCAGCGTTCCAGGTCCTGACAAAAAGCAGCATGACTGGGAAAGAGCCGGGCAATAAGACCTTCATCGCAGCCTAAAAAAGCTTCCAGGTCCTGATCGATATAGTGTTTCAGGATGTCTGCAGGGGAGATCTTTTCCCAGTTTTCAACAAAAGCACGCAGCAGATAATCGTGGTATTCATAAACCAGCGGATCTCCGCCGTTGCCTACCGTCTGTTCCTGTGACAGTTCGGCGCTGGGACGGATCGTAAAAACAGGTTCGGGAATTACCCTGCGTTTATAAACATACTCATTAATGTATCTTCCGAGGGCATAGACCTGATATTTCCACAAATCTCCCATTGGACAAAAAAGACCAATCAAATCGCCATAAAAAGTACCGTAACCCACAGTAATTTCCGCTTTGTTGGCGTTGCAGCTGATACCGCCTTTAAATGCGGCGGAAAAACCGGCCAGAATCCGGGAGCCCCGGTCGCGGGCCTGTATGTTTTCATACATGATCCCGTTCAGTTCTACTTTGAAATCCCGATTGGTGGTGTAATTGTGGATAGGAGTATAAAGCTGTTCAACTGTATGCGAAACACTGTCGTTGATAGGTACGATGGTGTAACAGCAGCCCAGGTTTTCCGCCAGTTGCTGCGCCAGATTTTTGGTCAGTTCCGAATTATAGCGGCTTGGCATATTAACAAGTAAAACCTGGTGCGGTCCCAGGATATCCGTGAACAGGGCAGCGGTAACGGCGGAGTCAATTCCACCGGATGCGCCTAAGACCATACGTTTGATACCTGTTTGTTTCAGGAAAAGCCCGGTGCCGTAACGAATGGTCTTATAAATAATGGCAGTTTCGTCATCCTCTGTGGCGATCAGCTCATCTTCTGCCGAATAGGCTCGTATCTTTTCGGTATCTTTATCCCAGGAGAAAATCAGTAGTTTTTCTTCGAACATAGGGGCTGCTGCCTTGACCATACCGTCAGGGCCGTAGACACAGCTCTGTCCGTCAAAAGTGTAAATATTTTTGCCGGTGTTCTGAATCCCTGTATGATTGCAGTATACAACCGGCATCTGCAATTCTTTTGCCTGTTTACCAAATATAATATGCCGTTTGCTGTTTTTTCCAAGGGTAAAAGTCGAACTGGATAGATTGCATAAAATCTCGGCGCCGCCTTGTTTCAGCATAAACGGTACGGAAAGGGGAGTCGCTTCCGTCCAGGTGTCTTCGCCCAGCAGAAGGCCCAGTTTGTATTTAACGTTACGTATTGTCGCGGTTACCGAGCCCATTCCGTTTTTCAGAGAAATGCGTTTATCTTTCAACAGCGTTTCCTGTCCTGAAAAATATCTGGGGTCGTCGAACTGGCGGTAAGCGGGAAGGGCTGTTTTTGCAACATAATCCAGACCCTGTTCTGTTGAAATCAGCTTTCCGTCCAGTGCAGTAAAGGCAGCGTTATATTTACGTACATGACCGTCTTTGTTTTTCCGTTTCCAGTCGATAGCCACATTACCGAAAACAACAGTGATTCCCTGTGTTGCGGCAATGACCTGCTGTCCGTAAGTCTCACAGTCTTTCAGGAACGCGTTCTGTTCCCATAGGTCACCAATCAGGGCGCCGGGTATGGCCAGTTCGGGAAACACTAAAATATCAACAGATTCTTTTCTCGCCAGATTAATTAACTGCAACATTTTTTTAGTGTTCAGATCCGGCCGGCCGGCGATGATTTCAATTTGTCCGCAGGCAATTTTCAGTGCCATTTTCACGCCTCTTTCTGCAAAAGTCATATGCGATGTATTAATTAATAATATTGTAGCAAGAAAAGCTGATTTTGAAAAATAAAAAATGAAAGATATGTTGTAATTAATGCTGGAGAATTCAATAATATAATGATCTATATTAATTATAACAGAGACATTTGCGTTTTTCAAAAATTTGGTTTACTATATATAAGCGCGGGAGGTATTTCTTTTGAAAAAGGTTAAGAAAACAAATGCAGCCCGTATTCTGGACGAGCTGCAAATCAAATACGAATTGAAAACGTATCCTGTTGATGAAGAGCATCTGGATGCCGTTCATGTGGCAAAAGAAGTCGGCATGCCTCCGGAACAGGTGTTTAAAACGCTGTGCGTGCGCGGCGATAAAACGGGCGTTATTTTTGCGGTTATTCCGGGAAACGGGGAACTGGATCTGAAAGCGCTTGCCAGAGTCAGCGGCAACAAGCGCTGCGAAATGGTGCATCTGAAAGAAGTCCTGCCGCTGACAGGTTATATCCGCGGCGGCTGTTCGCCACTGGGAGCCAGAAAAGACTACCCTGTCTTCATGGATGAAACCTGCCGGCTGTTTGACCGCATCGCCATCAGTGCAGGCCTGCGTGGCATGCAGATACTGGCCGCTCCCGGGGATCTGGTCCGTGCAACCGGGGCCGCTGTAGACTCATTAATCATGTAATTATTCCTGCAGCTGAGCCGGGAATCAAATCTAAGCATCATCGTATAACAAATATAAAAATAGATGACAAGGAGAAAAAGATGTTATTTGTAAGTACAAGGGGGCAGGTTGAGAAAGTATCTTCTGCCCATGCCATCAAAGAAGGGCTGGCCGGTGACGGCGGGTTATTCGTTCCCCAGAGTTTTCCGTATCTTTCCCAGGAAACGATTTTAGGCATGCACGCACTGCCATATGAACAGTGCGCCGCGAAAATACTGGGATGCTTCCTTACGGATTACAGCGCGGAAGAACTGGCAGAATGCACTGCGGCAGCCTATTCTTCCGAAAAATTCGGGGAAGACCCTGCGCCGCTGCGCAAGGTGGCGGAACGGACCGATGTATTGGAATTATGGCATGGCCCTACTATGGCGTTTAAGGATATTGCCCTGCAGATCTTACCTCATCTGATGACGAAAGCACAGGAAAAAACAGGATCGGATATCCGGATTGTGATTCTGGTTGCTACGTCCGGGGATACAGGCAAAGCAGCTCTGGAGGGTTTTGCGGATGTTCCCGGCACGGAGATTATCGTTTTCTATCCCGAAGACGGAGTCAGCCAGGTGCAGAAGCTGCAGATGGTGACCCAGGCCGGCAGCAATACAAAAGTGTTCGGCATCCTCGGTAATTTTGACGATGCCCAGCGGGGCGTAAAAGAAATTTTCGGTGATGCGGAACTGGGTAACGAACTGAAAGAATGCGGCTGGACATTCTCTTCCGCCAACTCGATCAACTGGGGAAGACTGGTTCCTCAGATTACATACTATTTTAAGGCGTATGCTGATGCTGTAGCCAATGAACGCATCCAATTTGGGGAAAATATTATTTTTTCTGTTCCTACCGGAAATTTCGGCGATATACTGGCAGGGTATTACGCAAAAAAGATGGGGCTGCCGGTAAAGCACTTTATCTGCGCCTCCAATTCCAATAATGTTCTGAGTGATTTTATCAATACCGGCGTGTATAATAAAAACCGCACGCTGAACAAAACGGTTTCTCCTTCCATGGACATTCTGGTTTCCAGCAATCTGGAACGGCTGCTGTTTGACCTGACGGAAAATGACGCAATACAGGTTGCGGAATGGATGAAACAGCTTAATACAGAAGGAACATATCAGGTTTCCAAAGATGTGGCAGACCGTGTACGCGAATTGTTTTTCGGGGCATGGATCGACGAACAGGAAACCGTAGACACCATTGGACGGGTCCACAATGATTTTGAATATCTGATCGACCCGCATACGGCGGTAGCCTGGCGGGCAGCTGAAAAATACCGTCTGCTGAGCAGCGATGACAGTTACATTGTCGTTTTATCTACTGCAAGTCCATATAAATTCTGCTCGACTGTTCTGGAGGGAATCGGCAAAGCAGCCGGGTTAGATGAAACGGATCCTTTTGCCGCGGCGCACAAGCTTGCCGAAGAAACGGAAACCTTGATACCGCCGCAGGTTACGGCTCTGGAAACCATGCCCGTCCTCCATAAGAATGTCATTGCGGCGGGAGAGATGGCACAGAATATTAAAGAGACATTAGGAATCAAAGGATAAAAATATCTGAAATTAGTAAAAAAGTCTTGCCCGATGGCAATGACTGTGTTATAATGCTTCAAGTGTTTCAATACACACGCAGTCGGATGGGGACTGTCCGTGAAAACGGTGAACCCGAATACAAAGAAGGCTGCGGAGGAAAAAACAGGAGGAAAGAACATGAGCAGTATTATTTCAATGAAACAGTTGCTGGAAGCCGGCGTACACTTCGGTCATCAGACCCGTCGCTGGAATCCCAAAATGGCGAAGTACATCTTCACCGAACGTAACGGTATCTACATCATCGACCTGCAGAAGACCGTTAAAAAAGTTGACGAAGCGTACAACTTTATCCGTGAAACTGCACAGAACGGAGGCAGCATTCTGTTCGTCGGCACTAAAAAGCAGGCTCAGGAAGCCATGCGCGAAGAAGCTGTCCGCTGCAACCAGTATTATGTTAATGAACGTTGGCTGGGCGGCATGATGACCAACTTCAAGACTATCCAGAAGAGGGTAACCCGTCTGCGTCAGCTGGAAAAGATGGAAGAAGACGGAACTTTTGACGTTCTGCCTAAAAAAGAAGTGCTGGGTCTGCGTCATGAAATGGAAAAACTGAACCGGAATCTGGGCGGCATCAAAGAAATGAAAAAATTGCCGGCAGCTCTGTTTGTAGTTGATCCCCGCAAAGAACACATCGCGGTTCTGGAAGCCCGCAAGCTGAATATTCCTATCGTTGCTACCGTAGATACAAACTGCGATCCTGACGAAGTGGATTACGTAATCCCGGCTAATGACGATGCCATCCGCGCCGTACGCTTACTGGCCAGCAAGATGGCTGACGCTGTTCTGGAAGGACGCCAGGGCCAGCAGACCGCTGAAGCGGAAACTGCCGACGTTCCGGCAGAAGAAACTGCTGCAGAGGCTGAATAATTTTACATCTGGTTTTCGGTTCCGAAACCTTTATGTGATGCTCTCGAAAGGGAACCCGTCGTGGTTCCCTTTATTTTACTGTAAAATAAACATTAAACTTTTTGATATTCAGGAGGATTAAAATATGGCACAGATTACGGCTGCAATTGTTAAAGAACTGCGTGAACGTACCGGCGCAGGCATGATGGACTGCAAAAAAGCCCTCGTAGCTACCGAAGGCGATATGGAAAAAGCAATTGACTTCCTGCGTGAAAAAGGCCTGTCCCAGGCTGCAAAGAAAGCCGGCCGCGTAGCAGCAGAAGGCGCTGTAGTAGCCTATGTTGCTGAAGATGGAAAAACCGGCGCAATCGTAGAAGTTAACTGCGAAACCGACTTTGTAGGCAAAAATGAAAACTTCCAGGCACTGGCGAAATCCATTGCCGAACTTATCGTGAAAACAAATCCGGCTGATGTGGATACCCTGCTGGCTTCCGAACTGGATGGCAAAGCAGTAAAAGATGTTGTTACTGAAGCCATTGCAAAAATCGGTGAAAACATTTCCGTTCGCCGTTTTGTCCGTTATGAAAGCGCAGAAGGCCTGGTTTACAGCTACATTCACGGTGGCGGCAAGATTGGTGTTCTGGTTGACATGAAGGGCGGAGACGCTGAGCTCGGCAAAGATGTTGCCATGCAGGTTGCTGCTGCCAATCCCCAGTTCTTAAACCGCAATGAAGTTCCTGCTTCCGAACTGGAACACGAAAAAGAGATTCTGACCGAACAGGCCCGCAACGAGGGCAAACCGGAAAATATCATCGCCAAGATGGTAATCGGCCGTATCAACAAATACTATAAGGAAGTCTGCCTGGTTGACCAGGAATTTATCCGTGACGGTGATCTGACCATCAGCAAACTGCTGAAATCCAAGAATGCGGATGTTGCCCGTTTCGCCCGCTTCCAGTTAGGTGAAGGCATTGAAAAGAAGAAAGAAAACTTCGCCGAAGAAGTTGCTGCCTTTGTAAATAAATAATCCGGTTTTATAAAAAGACTGCAAATCCGTTGCAGTCTTTTTTTATAGGCTGGATTACAGGCAATACAAACAATAATGTTGGCGTTTTTTCACAAATTCAGTGGCATTTATGGTGTTCTGCTATTTTTCAAAAGCGCAGGATGTGGTATAATGTTATGAGTAATTTCTGCAAATACCATCTTTCCGTAATTTAGTTAGCGAATGACTATAAAGATAATTAGGAGGGTGTCGGCGTGGCGAATGAAGCTAAATACAAACGTGTTGTGTTAAAACTGAGCGGTGAAGCGCTTGCAGGGGAAAAAGGGTATGGTATTGACCCGAATGTGGTTAATTCCATCGCCGGACAGATCAAGGAAGTACTAGACTGCGGTCTGGAAATTGCTGTGGTTAACGGCGGAGGTAATATCTGGCGCGGTCTGTCTGGTGCCAACAAGGGCATGGACAGGGCAACGGCCGACTACATGGGGATGCTGGCCACAGTCATTAATTCCCTGGCATTGCAGGATGCACTGGAGCAGATTGGTGTTCCCACCCGTGTTCAGACCGCAATTGAAATGCGGCAGATTGCGGAACCTTATATCCGCCGCAGAGCAGTACGCCATCTGGAGAAAGAAAGGGTAGTCATATTTGCCGCGGGAACCGGTAATCCTTATTTTTCAACAGATACCACTGCAGCGCTGCGGGCTGCGGAAATTGAAGCAGATGCGATCCTGATGGGGAAAAACGGGGTAGACGGAGTGTATGACGCGGACCCGGCAACCCATCCGGAAGCAAAGAAGTTTGATCACCTGGATTATATCGATGTGATCAACAGACATCTGAGCGTGATGGACACCACAGCTATCAGCTTATGCATGGATAATAAGATTCCCATTATTGTTTTTAATATTGAGACAAAAGGAAATATCTTAAAAGCAGCAATGGGAACAGTAACCGGTACAACGGTAGGAGGTAAATGATCATGGCTACGATTGAGGAACTCTTGACAACAAACGAAGAAAAAATGAAAAAAACAATTTCCTATCTTCGTGAGGATCTGGCCGGCTTGCGGGCAGGCCGGGCAACTCCGGCGTTGCTGAATAAGATTACAGTGGATTATTACGGAACTCCCACGCCCATCAACCAGGTTGCCAACATCGGTGTGCCGGAACCCCGCATGATTGTAATCACCCCCTGGGAGAAAACTATGATCAAAGCGATTTCCAAGGCAATCATGACGTCGGATTTGGGTCTGAACCCCAACACAGACGGCTCCGTAATCCGTTTAAACCTTCCCCAGCTGACGGAAGAACGCAGAAAAGAACTTGTAAAAACCGCCAATAAGCGTACGGAAGAAGCCCGTGTAAGCATCCGTAACATGCGCCGTGATATTATCGACGGCATCAAGAAGGCTGAAAAAGCGAAGGAAATTACCGAAGATGATTCCAAGGACGGTCAGGATAAGGCGCAGAAACTGACCGACAAGATGATGAAAGAAATCGATAAAGTAATCGAAGCGAAAGAAAAAGAAATCATGGAAGTGTAACCATATGCCAGATGTTCTTGCCCTGCCGCTTTCTGAAGCGGTAAAAATGCTGCAGGCTGCCGGCTGGGATTATCAGGTGGTACGTATTTCTTCCGCATACCGGCATGACAATACAGATAATTGCCGTATGGAAGAGTATGTTGTCAGGCAGCAGGAGCTGGCTGACCATAGAATGCTTTTGAGTACAATTATGAAGAGGAGAAAGGAGGTGCTCGAGCATGGCTTATAAAATTGATACCGACGCTTGCGTAGGCTGCGGCACTTGTGCCAGCACTTGCCCCGTTGGCGCACCGAAAGAAAATGGTGAAGGCAAATACCAGATCACTGCCGATGAATGTGTAGAATGCGGCGCTTGCGCAGCTAACTGTCCGGTTGGCGCTATTTCCCAGGAATAATTTTTTGCGACAAAACTCCCCTTCTGTTTCTGCAGGAGGGGAGGCACATTTTTCTTTATGATCAAGGATGTTAATCTATGTTTAACACTTTATTTTTAAAGCCGGTTCGTTCCATGCCCGCCAAAGTCTCGATGAATGTCGACGGTCTGGATATGGATAATATCCCGCAACATGTGGCAATCATAATGGACGGTAACGGACGCTGGGCCAAAGCCCGCGGCAAAATCCGTACACAGGGCCATAAAGTGGGCGCCGAAACGCTTAAAACCATTGTACGGGCAGCCGATACGCTGGGAATCAAAGCCATTACAGCGTACGCTTTTTCTACAGAGAACTGGAAGCGACCCGTAACAGAAGTGCATTTTATTATGGAGTTGTTAAGCCGGTATCTCACTTCTGAGATTGAAGAGTTTAAGGAAAACAATGTGCAGGTCCGGTTCATGGGCTCCAGGGAAGGGCTGCCTGATATAGTAACAGAAAAGATGGACCACGCTATTGAAGAAACTAAGAATGATACCGGGATCATTTTAAATCTGGCAATTAATTACGGTGGGCAGGCAGAAATCTTACATGCAGTCAAATCCATTGCGCAGCAGGTTGCAGACGGTACGCTGAAGGTTGAAGACATTGATGCTCCCGTATTTGAAAATAATTTATATTCCAAAGGGCTTCCGGCCCCTGATTTACTGATCAGGACAGGCGGGGACCTGCGGGTCAGCAACTTTTTATTATGGCAGATTGCCTATTCAGAAATCTGGACAACTCAGGTCTTCTGGCCTGATTTTACCCCCGATATGCTGGTTGAAGCCATTAAGATGTATCAGAAACGGGAACGCCGGTTTGGCGGGCTTGTCCAGAAATAACGCAAAGGTTGGATTAATTTTGTTTAAACGTATTTTAACGGCAATTGTGGGAATTCCGGTTGCTGTTTTTCTGGTGACAAAGGGCGGTCTTTTATTTGCTGCCGCTGTTTTTATTTTGGCGTTGGCGGCCTGGCGGGAATACGCCCGGATGGCCGGTGCCAAAGATGTTCATACTTACATACTGACGTCGTTTCTTCCTTCCATGCTGCTGGTTTGCGCAGCAGGTCTCGGTAAAGTCGGATATTTTATGCCGATATTGACATTTGCAGTGCTTGGCATTTTATTTGAAGGGCTTTACCGGCACTGCAAATGCGGTGAACTAAACTGGCCGCTGCACGTTTCCAACTCACTGCTGGCATTGTTATATGTGGGACTGTTATTTGCACATATTCCCCTGATCCGTGAGTATTCCCCGGAGACTGTCAATTATTTGGGAATGGATTTTTCAAGGGGTGAACTTGCGTTGTGGATGGTATTGCTGGGCACCTGGGCAAGCGATACATTTGCCTATTTCTTTGGTATTGCTTTCGGAAAACATAAATTTTGTTCTGTAAGTCCGAAAAAATCAATGGAAGGCGCTGTTGCCGGCTTTATCTTTGCTTTTGCGGTAACAGGAGGAATTGCGTATCACGGGCTGCATACCGGACTGCTGCCAGCGGTCTTAACAGGATTAACGGTAGCGTTTTTCGCTCCTGTCGGAGATTTGATCGAATCCGTGCTAAAACGTTCTTTTGACATTAAAGATTCCGGCAATTTCTTTCCCGGCCACGGCGGAGTGTTAGACCGTTTTGACAGTCTGTTGTTTGCCGTACCTGCTGTATATTATGTAATGAAACTAATGGGTATTTAGCATTTCGGGGTTTACAATGAAAAACATTTCTGTATTGGGCAGTACCGGTTCTATTGGCAGGCAGACACTGGAAGTTGCGGCTGCCAATCCGGAAAAACTGAAGATCCGGGTACTGGCGGCACACTCGAGTGTAAGCCTTATGCTGCGGCAGATTGAGGATTTTCATCCGGATTTTGCGGTTTTAACAGACAAGAAAGCTGCTGCGGAGTTGCAGCGGCAATACCGCGGGAAAACGGAAATCTTAAGCGGTCAGGAAGGCTTGCTTGCCGCTGCCACTTATGAAAATGTGGATACTGTACTGGGCGCTATGGTTGGTTACGCCGGTCTTCGTCCTACATTGGCCGCCATAAAAGCGGGCAAGGATATTGCCCTTGCCAATAAAGAGACACTGGTGGCCGCAGGCCATATTGTCATGCAGGCCGTAAAAGATAACAACGTAAGCCTGCTGCCCGTTGATAGTGAGCACAGCGCTATATTCCAATCTCTGCGGGGAGGGTATCATCCCTGTCTTTCTTTTGCGGAAAAGGAAAGGAATAACAGTGAAGTCAGACGTCTGATACTGACTGCTTCCGGGGGACCTTTCCGGGGTAAAACCAGAGAAGAACTGAAGCATGTTACTCTTGCCCAATGCTTAAAACATCCGAACTGGAGCATGGGTAAAAAGGTTACCATCGACAGTTCTACGCTGGCTAATAAGGGCCTGGAAGTCATGGAAGCCCACTGGCTGTTCAACATGCCCTATGAGAAAATCGATGTCGTCATCCATCCCCAGAGCATTGTCCATTCCCTGGTTGAATTTAAGGATGGAGCGGTGATTGCCCAATTAGGCATACCAGATATGAAGTTGCCGATTCAGTACGCGCTTTCGTATCCGCAACGGTTTGACTGTAGTTTTGGCCGGCTGGATCTGCTGCAATGCGGTAATCTGACCTTTGAAGCGCCTGACAGTGAAGCCTTTCCTTGCTTGCAGACCGCCATTGACTGCGGTAAGACGGGAGGAAGCCTGCCGTGTGCTTTTAATGCCGCGAACGAAGAATGCGTAACGGCATTTTTAGAAGAAAAAATTTCATATCTGGATATCCCGGAAATCGTAAAACGTGTTGTAGACTCCCATGTCGTCATTCCGCGTCCCTCTCTGGATGAAATCGAGGAAACGGACCGGACTGTCCGCATAAAAACAAAAAAAATGATCAGTCTCCAATAAATAATTTGCGATTAAAGTATTAAAGATGCATAAAACAGCCTGACAGGTTACAGGTTGTTTATATAAACATGGTCTGCACAGTTTTGTCCATACGCAGACTTAATAGTTTTAATATAAGGAGTTTTGCATTTGTTAACGGTATTAGCTTGTATTTTTGTATTTGGTATATTGGTTACGGTGCATGAATTCGGTCATTTCATCACAGCCAAGCTGACAGGGATGAAAGTGGAAGAGTTTTCCATCGGGTTCGGCCCGAACATTTATCAGCGACAGGAAGGGGAGACGCTGTATTCATTACGCATGCTTCCCTTGGGCGGTTATAATAAAATCGCCGGGATGGACCCGGAAGACCCCGAAGATCTGGAACGGGGTTTTAATTCCAAGCCGGTTGCCTCCCGAATGCTGGTCATTTTAGCCGGCTCCCTGATGAATTTTGCTTTACCGGTGCTGATTTTTTTTGGTATTTTTCTGGCATATGGCATGGAAGTGCCGCAAAACACACCCGTGTTAGGCCAGATAGTGGAAGGATATCCTGCGGCGCAAAGCGGATTAAAAGAAGGAGACAAGGTCCTTTCCATCAACGGACAGCCGGTCAGCCAATGGACGGATATACGAACCCGTCTTGCTGACGCAGGAACAAAACCTGTACCTTTTGAGATTCAAAGGGATAAAGAAAAGCTGACGGTGACAGTTACCCCTGTTTTAAATCCGGAAACAGGAAAGCCATTTATCGGCGTGGTCTCCTCTCTGAAAAAAGTTCAGCTGACACCCTGGCAGGCTGCAGTTTCTTCTGTTACCGCCACCAAAAACATCATTAAAAACATGTATGCTTCGCTGTATCATATGGTGACCGGAAAGACTAAGGCGGAATTATCCGGTCCTGTGGGCGTGGCAAAGATGGCAGGACAGGTAGCCCACAAGGGATTTGACATGCTGCTTCAGTTTACTGCCATGCTGAGCCTGAATCTGGCAATTATCAACTTGTTACCGCTGCCTGCACTGGACGGCGGACATTTTCTGATTTTGTTGATAGAGGCCGTTACAGGTCATAAGTTAGGGAAAACTGCCATGCAGAATATCCAGAAGGTTGGCGTAGCCATGATTTTAGCAATCACTATTTTTGCTACGTTTAAAGATTTGACTCGCTGAAAGTTTAATCATTTTTATTTGTTTCGCTATTGTTAAGACTATATCCGTTAAGAAGGTGACCCATGAAACGTAGAATTACCCGGCAAATTTATGTTGGGACTGTTGCGATTGGCGGAGATGCTCCTATCGCCGTCCAATCGATGACTAATACCAAAACACAGGATGCCAAGGCTACGCTGGAACAGATTCATAAGCTGACAGATGCCGGCTGTGATATTATACGCTGCGCCGTGCCGGATATGGATGCTGCCCTGGCGTTAAAAGAAATTGTGCAAGGCAGTCCCATACCTGTCATTGCCGATATCCATTTCGATTACCGGCTTGCCCTGCAGGCCATTGAATCCGGCGTGCACGGACTCCGGCTGAATCCTGGCAATATCGGCGGAACCGAAAAGGTGAAAGCGGTAGTAGAAGCTGCCAAACCGAAAAACATTCCGATCCGTATCGGCGTGAATGCCGGTTCGCTGCCGAAAGACTTACTGGAAAAATACGGTCATCCCACGGCAGAAGCTTTAGTGGAAGCGGCCTGGAGGCACATCCGTATTCTGGAAGAGATGGATTATCGCAATATAAAGATATCCCTGAAATGTCATGATGTTCCTCTTACGCTGGCAGCTTACAGACTGCTGGCATCCCAGTGTGATTATCCCTTACATGTGGGGATCACGGAAGCCGGTACGGTGAATTCCGGAATCATTAATTCTGCAGTAGGAATCGGCACGTTACTCGCAGAGGGCATTGGCGATACAATCAGAGTTTCACTGACCGGCGATCCGGTAAATGAGGTGAAGGTTGGTTTTGAAATATTAAAATCGTTAGGCCTGCGTTCATATGGCCCGACACTGATCAGTTGTCCGACCTGCGGACGTACCAGTATTGATTTGGAAAAACTGGCAACCACTGTAGAGGCAAGGCTGGCAGATATTAAAGATTCCATCAGTGTTGCTGTCATGGGCTGTATCGTAAACGGACCCGGGGAGGCCCGGGAAGCCGATGTGGGAATTGCCGGCGGCAAAGGAGAAGGACTTGTTTTCCGCAAGGGACAGATTATTAAAAAAGTTCCGGAAGAGTGTCTGGTCAACGAGTTGTTTCATGAGATTGATAAAATTTTAGATGAGAGGAAGAATAAATAAATGTTAGTCAGCAAATTATACGCACCTACCTTACGTGAAGTCCCGGCAGAAGCAGAAATCCCCAGCCATAAACTGATGCTGCGGGCGGGTTATATGAGAAAATCCGCTACCGGCATGTATTCCTATCTGCCGCTGGCGCAGCGCGTCCTGCAGAAAATCGAAACGATTATCCGGGAAGAACTGAATGCCATTGACTCCCAGGAAATCCTGATGCCGATTGTACAGCCTGCGGAAATCTGGCAGCAGAGCGGCCGCTGGGATGTATACGGTGCAGAGATGTGGCGCCTGAAAGACCGGCACGGACATGATTACTGTCTGGGACCTACCCACGAAGAAATGATTACGACACTGGCCCATATGGATGTGAATTCGTACCGACAGCTGCCTCTTTCTCTCTACCAGATCCAGGATAAATTCCGGGATGAACGCCGTCCCCGTTTCGGTCTGATGCGCAGCCGTGAATTTATAATGAAGGACGCCTACACATTTGATAAAGACGAAGAAGGACTGAACAAATCCTATCAGGATATGTACGATGCGTACAGTAAGATTTTCACCCGCTGCGGTCTTACGTTCCGTCCGGTTGAAGCGGACAGTGGTGCCATCGGCGGCAGCGGTTCCCACGAATTTATGGTGCTGGCTGATTCCGGGGAAGCGGAAATCAGTTACTGCACGCAGTGCGATTATGCGGCAGATACAGAAAAAGCGGAACTGAACCTGATCGAAGCATCTGCAGAAGAAGTTCTTCCAAAAGAAAAAGTTGTTACACCGGACTGCAAAACCATTGCGGATGTCTGCGCGTATTTAAAATCACCTGTAGAAAAATCGGTAAAAGCGGTTGCGTACCAGAGCGAAAAAGGACTGATCCTCTGCTTTGTACGGGGCGATCACGAAGTCAATGATATCAAAGTCATCAACACCTGCGGCGTCAACCAGCTGGAAATGGCTCCCGCCGAACTGTTGGAAGCAGCAGGAACTACAGGCGGTTACATGGGCCCCTGCGGAATCGATCCGGAAAAGGCCATTGTTGTCTGCGATCAGTCCGTAATGAAGATGCACAATTTCTGCTGCGGCGCCAATGAAGAAGGATATCATTTTATCAATGTGAACCCGGGACGTGATTTTACACCGACATTTGTTGCCGATATCCGTCTGATGCAGGAGGGGGACCCCTGTCCGCGGTGCGGCGGAAAGATTGCCAAAGCACGTGGCATTGAAGTAGGACAGGTATTCAAACTGTTTACAAAATACAGTGAAAAACTGAACGCGACCTATCTGGATGAAAATGGCAAGGCAAACCCGATGTTCATGGGCTGTTACGGTATCGGCGTAGGCCGTACCATGGCGGCCGCCGTAGAACAGAATAACGATAAGGACGGTATCATCTGGCCGGTGGAAATTGCTCCGTATCATGTGATTGTAGTTCCAATCAACATTAAGGACGAAGCGGTTAAAGAAAAAGCTTTTGCTGTCTATGCCGAGCTTAAAAAGGCCGGAATAGAGGTAATTCTGGATGACCGCGACGAACGTCCCGGCGTCAAATTTAAAGATGCGGACCTGATCGGTTATCCCGTACGTGTTGTACTTGGCAAAAAGACGCTGGATAACGGGCAGATCGAAGTGAAAGCCCGTAAGACCGGCAGTATACGGATGTTGCCTGCGGATGATTTTGTTGACGGAATCAGGGCTATACTGGAAGAACTGAAAAAGTCGTAATAAAGGTTTTATTGGAAGAACCAAATAAGTAATCCCGGGGTGATTGAATTGGAAGCATGGCTGACTGATTTTATGAATTCCATTCAGGGTGAAATGGTACTGCGCCTGCTGCTGGCTGCTGCATTTGGCGGTATCGTAGGTATGGAACGCGGCAGTGGTGACCGCCCGGCCGGATTTCGTACACATATTCTGGTATGTGCGGGCTCTGCACTTATTATGCTGGTGTCCATGTATGGTTTTGAAGGCTTTGATAAGGTGCCTTTTGAATATCCTAAAAACAGGGATTCGGCCCGGATTGCCGCACAGGTGGTTAGCGGCATCGGTTTTCTTGGCGCCGGTACGATTCTGCATGAGGGTATCACCGTGCGCGGGCTTACTACAGCCGCCAGTCTCTGGATGATTTCCGCCATAGGTCTGGCTACAGGGGCCGGCATGTATTCAATAGGCGCGGCAGCTACGCTTATTACGTTTATCACACTAACCGCTTTTCACAGTGTTGAAAAACGGTTTGCTGTAGTCAACAGCAAATCCGATAAAAAATATATCCGGGTTGTAACCGCGAATATCCCGGGTACTGTTGCCCGGGTTGCAACTTTTCTTGCCCAGAACGATATTAAAGTAAAAACAATCAACGTTCAGAACAGTGCATTAAGCGATAAAGTTGTACTGGAATTATATCTTAAATTCAACAAGGAAACAGATCTGGCGCTCATCATGAACGGACTGCAGCAGATTGAAGGAATTAAATCAATAGAGAATATTGGATAGCTTTAATGAGGAGTATATATGAAACCCTCTTATTATTTGGAGCCTGATGCGGAAAAAATGCGGTCTTTTTTCCGCTCTTTTTCTTTACATAAGGATTTAACTACTGATTTGGAGAGAATCAGCATCAATAGAATATGGATCGATGAAACCGAAAACGGCTGGGAGTTAGAGTATTCTTCCCCTGTGCAGCCGGATTCCAATTTGCTGGATACGCTTTCAGAGCATATTAAAACTTCATTTAACCTTAAAAAGCTGGCATGGAAACGGTTACAGGATGCTATAGTTTCGGTATCTGTACCTGCTACAGATATAATACAAGCTGATTCCGAAACTGACGAGGCTAACCCTGTTTTTGATCTGGATATTCCTGTAGAGGAAATGCCTCCGGATGCAGATTGTGAATCGGTTTCCGGTATCGAAGAAGATGAAACTTATTTACAGGCTTATAATGCCTTATATGGGAATAAATACGCTGACGGGTGCCTGTTTGGTAAAAATTTCAAGGCAAATGATATTGTTCCTCTGAACAAACTGACGGAAGCCCGTCGTCATGTTGTGATTCAGGGGCATATCGGTACACAGCGGGATAAAGATGATAAGCTTGTAGCCTATACGGAACGGGAAGTCAGGGGACGCAATAAAGATGCTTCCCGGTTACTGGTCCAGTTCAACGTTGTGGATGCGGATGGCGGCATTTACGTTAAGGTTTTCTTTGATGACCACGACGACGGAAATGGGTTTAAAAAACAACTGAAACCGGGCATGGAATTACAATTGCTGGGAAATGCCGAGCCTGATCAGTACAACCACGATGCTATGACATTTTCACCGATTGCCATAAAGAAAATCGAGACTCATCAGAGAGAAGATCATGCGCCGGTGAAGAGAGTAGAATTGCATTGCCACACTAAAATGAGCAAACTGGATGCAATCACAGACGTAAAAGACCTTATTAACACAGCAATCCGGTTTGGCCATAAAGCGCTGGCAATTACAGATCACGGAGTAATTCAGGCATTCCCGTTCTGTGCCGACGCTGTGGAAGATGCAGGCAGTGATTTAAAACTTATTTACGGCTGCGAGGGGTACCTGGCTTCCGATGCTGACGGCAAAATCATGATGGAAGGCTTGCCTCATACGCATAGAATCCAATCAAATCATATTATCATTCTGGCCAAAGATTATATCGGACTGCGGAATTTGTATAAACTGATTACTCTGTCCCATCTGAGTTATCTGAATGGCAGCGGGGTCCGCGCCCGTCCGCTGATTCCCAGAAGTGTACTGGAAGAACTGCGTGAAGGGCTTTTGCTGGGCAGCGCCTGTGAAATAGGTGAGTTATATCAGGCGATAGAAAAGGGAAAATCCGAAGAAGAATTACTGAAAATTGCGGATTTTTATGATTATCTTGAAATACAACCCCTGGGCAATAACGCATTCCTGGAAAGGGAAGGGCGTTTTACCCATGAGCAGCTGATTGAAAACAATAAGCTGATTTACCGTTTGGCTAAAAAACTGGGCAAACCGTGTGTGGCAACCTGCGATTCGCATTTTCTGGAACCGGGGGATGCTAAAACACGCGCTATTTTGCAGTACAGCCAGGGATATAATGACGCGGATATGCAGGCACCGCTGTTTTTCCGCACCACAGAGGAGATGCTGGGGGAGTTTGCATATCTTGGCAAAGAAATCGCCTATGAGGTCTGTGTCACCAATCCAAATCTGATTGCGGACCGGATCAGCCGGATCAAACCGGTTCCGGACCGGGATCAGTTGTATTCACCTGTATTGCCGGGTGCAGAAGAAGAAATCGTGAATTTATGTTATGAAAAAGCGCACCGGTATTATGGAGATACGCTGCCTAAAATTGTGGAAGACCGGCTGAAGATGGAGCTGGATGCCATTATCGGCAACGGCTATGCCGTTTTATATGATATTGCCCACAAATTGGTTAAGCACTCCATGGACGAAGGCTATCTGGTTGGCTCCCGGGGCTCAGTAGGTTCCAGCCTGGTTGCCTGTATGACAGACATTACGGAAGTGAACCCTCTGATACCTCATTACCGTTGCCCAAAATGCCGGCATACAGAGTTTTTCGAACACGGTGAATATGCCAGTGGTTTTGACATGCCACCCAAAACCTGTCCCGACTGCGGGACGGATATGGCGCGTGACGGTCACAATATTCCCTTTGCGGTATTCATGGGATTCCACGGCGACAAGGTACCGGATATAGATTTGAATTTTTCTGATGAATATCAGCACAGGGCCCACAAATATACGGAAGAATTATTCGGACGCGACAATGTCTGCCGCGCTGGTACCATTGCCACAGTTGCACCGAAGACAGCCTGGTCTTATGCCAAAAAATATTTTGAAGAACATAATATACCTGCACATCCGGCGTATGTTGAAAGCTTCATTGCCGGCCTGAATGGCGTTAAGCGCACGACAGGACAGCATCCGGCCGGAATCATGGTTATCCCAAGAGATATGGATATCCATTACATAACGCCCATGAGCCATCCGGCTGATGATAGAAGCAGCAGTATAATCACCACACATTACGATTATCATTCTATTAACGACCGGCTGGTAAAACTGGATATCCTGGGACACGTTGATCCCACCATGATCAAGCGGCTGGAAGAATTTACCGGCATCAATGCGCTGGATATTCCCGTAGGCGATCCGGATACTATGTCAATCTTTTCTTCCACGGAGAAACTTGGTGTGACTCCGGAACAGATAGGTACGAACGTGGGTACGCTGGGCATTCCGGAGTGCGGAACCCGTTTTACGCTGGATATGATCCATGAACTGAAACCCAGACTTTTCAGCGACATTGTCCGTGTATCCGGTTATTCCCACGGTACCAATGTATGGATCGGCAACGCCAAAGATCTGATAGAATCCGGCCATCCTGTGGAACAGACCATTTCCACCCGGGATGACGTGATGACCTCATTGATAGCTAAAGGTGTAGATCCGGCTATCGCGTTTAAAACCATGGAATACGTCCGCAAGGGTAAGGCTGCCAAAAAAGGACTGGAACCGGCAATGCGGGAAGCCATGGAAAAAGCCCATGTGCCTGACTGGTATATGAAATCCTGCGAGACCGTCCAGTACCTGTTCCCCAAAGCCCATGCTGTGGCATATGTATTAAATGCTTACCGGATAGCCTATTGCAAAGTCCATCATCCCCTGGCGTACTACGCCGCGTACTTTTCCCAGCGGGCCGATGTGGACGCGACTTATATCGCCAAGGGGGAAGCGTACATCCGGCAGTACATTAAAAATGTGGACTTACAGGGCAAAGATGCGAAAGCTGTAGATAAAGATAACGTGATTTACCTGCAGCTGGTTCTGGAAATGCTGGCAAGGGGTTTTGTATTTTATCCCATTGATCTGTATAAATCGCATGCCTGTCAGTTCCGACCTGAAGACGACAAAGGGATACGTATCCCGTTATGCTGTCTGCCGGGTGTAGGCAAAGGTGTAGCACGCACGCTTTCACTGACTGTAAAAAACAATTCACGCGAGTTTATTTCCCAGGAAGACCTGCTTTCCTGCTGCAGACAGACAGAACAGATCGTGTTGGATAAAACTGCCAGACGGGAAGAACTGCTGCCGGAAGAAGAAGAGTTAGGACATGTGGGACAGACCGCTTTGGATGCTTTGGCGGAGTACGGAGCGCTTGGCAATCTGCCGGTCAGCAATCAGATGGATCTGTTCAGTTTCTCCTAAACTGGTTCTTTGCACAGGAATTTATATTTTATTACAAAATCCTGCAGATTCTTTCAAAAATAATTTGCAATTATGTTTTTTGATGATATAATAAGTAAAGAAAATTTATGAAGTTCTTAGAAAGAGTGGGCGCAAAACCCGCTCTTTCGTTATATTGGAATATTTTATACAGGGAGTGAAGCTATGAAACGTGAGGAAGTGGAGAAGTTTATTACGGAACTGGTCACACCTATATTACAAGATACTGACATTACGCTGGTTGATGTGGAATATGTGCGCGAGAAAGACTGGTATCTCCGTATTTTTATTGATAAACCGGAAGGCATTGAGATTGACGACTGTCAGTTTGTAAGCGAAAAGCTGGCAGAAATTCTGGATGAGAAAGACCCTATCAAAGAAAAGTATTATCTGGAAGTCTCATCTCCGGGTATTGACCGTCCGTTAAAAAAGGATAATGATTTTGAGACAAACTATGGTAAAAAAATAGATATCCAGTTCTTTGCTCCCTTTGAAGGAAACAAAGAACTGACCGGCGTCCTGCTTTCACACACGGAAAACGTTATTGAAGTGAAACGAATTGTGAAAGGCAAAGAAGATAAAAATCCAATTACGATAGATCGCAAATTGATTGCAGTAATCAGACCGCATATTGACTTTTAAGGAGGAATTTCAAAAGTGAGTTCAGAGTTCGTACAGGCAATTGAAGCTTTGGGAAAAGAAAAAGGTATCAATTCAGATGTTTTGTTCCAGGCTGTTGAAGAAGCTGTGGTAAGCGCATATAAAAAGAATTACGACAGTTCACAGAACGTGCGTGTGGAGATGTCAAAAGCTACCGGAGAGTTTCATGTGTTCGAGCAGCGTAAGGTTGTTGAACAGGTAATGAAACCCCATGATGAGATTTCTTTGGAAGAAGCGCTGAAAATGAATCCAAATTACATTTTGGGTGATATTGTCGAACAGGAAGTCTTTCCTAAAAACTTCAGCCGCGTCGCCGTGCAGAATGCCAAGCAAATCATCATGCAGCGCATCCGGGAAGCGGAGCGGAACATGGTCTATGACAAGTTTTCCGAACGGGAAGACGATATTGTAAACGGCATGATCCAGCGTGTTGAACGCGGTACCGTCTATGTGGATCTCGGTTCAACGGAAGGGCTCCTGATGGCAAATGAGCAGGTTCCAGGTGAACGCTATATGCCCCATGACCGCATGAAGTTTTACATCATCGAAGTCAAAAAGACAGGAAAAGGGCCCCAGATCATGCTGTCCCGCACACATCCAGGTCTGCTGACAAGGCTGTTTGAACTGGAAGTTCCGGAAATTCACGACGGTATCGTAGAACTGAAGTCCATAGCGCGGGAAGCGGGAATGCGGTCCAAAATCGCTGTTTTTTCCAACGATGAAAAAGTCGATCCTGTTGGTTCCTGCGTAGGCCATAAAGGCATGCGGGTGCAGAACATTGTAAATGAACTTCGCGGCGAAAAAATCGATATCGTAAAATATAATACAGACCCGGCGCAGTATGTGGCTAATGCGTTGTCACCGGCCCAGGTTGTCAGTGCAACAGCCAGTGACACAGAAAAAATCTGCTGGGTCGTCGTTCCTGACTACCAGCTTTCGCTGGCCATCGGCAAAGAAGGACAAAACGCCCGTCTTGCTGCCAAACTGACCGGCTGGAAAATAGATATCAAACCGGAATCTCAGGTGGAAGACGCTGAGACGGTTCAGGAAGGGAGCGGTGAAGAGGCGTGAAAGTAAAGAAAATTCCGCAGCGCAAGTGCGTAGGCTGCGGAGAAATGAAGTCCAAGAAAGAGCTGATCCGCGTCGTCCGTTCTCCCGAGGGAGATATCTCCCTGGACCTTACCGGTAAAAAGGCCGGCCGTGGCGCCTATGTCTGTCCGGATAAGGAATGCATAACCAAAGCATATAAGGGTCACCGGCTGGAAAAAGCCCTGGAAAAACAGGTGAATGATGACGTATATAAGAAGCTCCTGGAGGAATTGAAGCATGAGTGAAAAAGATGTGGCCGGTGCGTTAGGCCTTGCACAAAAAGCAGGTAAAATTTCTTCCGGGGATCTTGGTGTAAAAGACGCGCTGTCCGGTGGCAAGGCTAAACTTCTGGTCATTGCCGCCGATGCATCTCCCAATACCGTAAAAGAACTGAAATTCCTGGCAGAAAAAGCGTCTGTACCGGTTATCTCATGTATGAAGCGCACTGAGTTGGGGCTCTGCATCGGAAAGGCGCCCAGGGCAGCTGTAGCTGTAATGGATAACGGGTTTGCCGGGCTGATTATGAAAAAATGGAACATGTGATAGAAGCTGGAGGTAGTTGAATGGGGAAGAAACGTATTTTTGAGATTGCAAAAGAATATGGGGTAAAAAGCCCTGAAGTCATAGAATTGCTGGCAAAGCACAATATCAGCAAAACAAATTTCAGCAGTGTGGATGACAGTGAAGCCGCTATTATTCATGCGGCATTTGCAAAAAAACAGTCTGCACCGGCCAAACCGCAAAAACCGGAGCCGCAAACGGCAGGGAATGTGGAAAAGTCAAAACTGGCTGCACCTCCGGTTCCGCCGAAAGCAAGAGCGGAAAAGGCAGAGCGTCCTTCCATGATTGTAAAGCCGGTCATCATGACCGTCGAGACAAATGCGGAGGGCAAAAGCACGATAACCCACAATGCCCTGCAGAAAGACAAAACCGCCAAACCGTTGCCAACGGAAAACAAACCGGATAACCGGAACATGACTGTAGCTCCGGTTCAGACACCTAACAACGATGGAAAAAATAAATATCGCAATGTGCCGAACAATAAGAATATTGCGCGTAAAGATGTTCCTGCTTCCGAAACAAAACAACCCGACAGGACCGCAGGCAATCTGCCGCAGCCGAACGCAAACCGCAATGTGAATCAGAACAGAAACATGCCGAACCGGCCGGCAAACGCTCAGGGAATCAATAACCGTCCGGACCAAAACCTGAACTACAACCGCCAGGGTGGAGGGTTTAACCGGGACCGTCAGGGACAGCAGGGCCAGGGTCAGGGTTTTAACCGCCAGGGTGGAGGGTTTAACCGGGACCGTCAGGGACAGCAGGGCCAGGGCCAGGGCTTCAACCGTCAGGGCGGAGGCTTCAACAGAGGCGACCGTCAGGGACAACAAGGACAGGGCCAGGGCTTTAACCGTCAGGGCGGAGGCTTCAACCGGGACCGTCAGGGACAGCAGGGCCAAGGCTTCAACCGTCAGGGCGGAGGCTTTAATAAAGATAAAGACGCAAATCAGGGTAATAAATTTGGAGGAAACCGCCCGGGCAACCGCAACAATAACACGGCTAAAAAACCTGCCGGTGCTTTTGAAGAGATTCCACGTGGTAAGGAAAGCCGGGAAAAATATAATAAAAAGCACGAAAAACAGCTGAAAGGTTCCTATGCTTCCCGTGACAGCCGTCCTATGCGCAGCGCAGACCATATGCGTCCCACAAAGCATCTGAAATCCAAATCCGGTGTTCCGGTGCGCAATGATCAGCCGGCTGCAGTAATACGTCCCACTATGGTACAGATTGCTGAATCCATCAATGTTCAGGAATTTGCCAAACTGATCAAACGGGAAGTAGCGGAAGTAATCAAGTGTCTCTTCCTGTTAGGAGAAATGGTAACTATCAACCAGGATATCGATTTCGACACCGCAACGCTGGTCGGTAACGAATTCGGGGTCGATGTGCAGCCGCTGCCTCCGGAAGAAGATCCAACCGAGATTCCGGAGATTGAAGATAATCCGGAGGAGCAGATTGTACGTCCGCCGGTTGTTACGGTTATGGGCCATGTCGATCATGGCAAAACCTCCCTGTTGGACGCCATCCGCAAGACTCATGTAACGGCCCGTGAAGCAGGTGGCATCACCCAGCATATCGGCGCTTATACCGTAAATGCAGGTGGTAAGAAGATCACATTTCTGGATACGCCGGGCCATGAGGCGTTTACAGCCATGCGTGCCAGAGGCGCACAGTGTACAGACATTTCCGTTCTGGTCGTAGCGGCAGACGACGGCGTTATGCCCCAGACAGTTGAAGCGATTAACCATTCGAAAGCTGCCGGCGTGCCTATTATCGTAGCTATCAATAAAATGGATAAACCGGCTGCAAATCCGGAACATGTCAAGAAACAGCTTTCCGAGATGGAACTGATTCCGGAAGATTGGGGCGGGGATACCATTATGGTTCCCGTATCGGCTCGTTCCCATCAGGGTATTGACGATTTGCTGGAAATGATCCTCCTGGTAGCGGAAGTCAAAGAACTGAAAGCCAATCCGAAACTGCCAGCCCACGGTACTATCGTTGAGGCAAAACTGGATAAAGGCCGCGGACCGGTTGCTACTGTACTGGTACAGCGGGGCACTCTGACCATCGGCGACTATATTATCGCAGGAACAGCCCACGGCCGGGTGCGCGCCCTGATCAACGACCGGGGTGAAAAAGTACGCAAAGCCGGTCCTTCTACACCGGTAGAAGTATTAGGTCTGAATGAAGTTCCTCAGGCCGGCGACATTCTGGATGCGGCAGATGAAAAGATTGCCCGCAGCGTAGCGGAGAAACGTATCGCCAAAGCAAAAGCAGAGCAACAGAAAGCCGCCAAGGTATCCCTGGATGATATCTTCAGCCGCATCAAAGAAGGCGAACTGAAGGAACTGAATATTGTTGTCAAGGCGGATGTACAGGGTTCTGTGGAAGCTTTGTGCGCGTCCCTTGTCAAGATTCAGAATGAAGAGGTTAAAGTATCTGTTGTGCATTCCGGCGTAGGCGCTATCAATGAATCGGACGTCATGCTGGCTTCTGCGGCAAACGCCCTTATCATCGGCTTCAATGTGCGCCCGGATGCGAATGCCCGCAAGATTGCGGAAAGCGAAAAGGTGGATATCCGTCCGTACCGTGTCATCTATGATGCCATCAATGACGTGGAAGCTGCCATCAAGGGCATGCTGGCTCCCAAATTCGAAGAAGACGTAATCGGTCGCGTGGAGGTTCGCCAGGTCATCACCATTTCCAAGATGCTCATTGCCGGCTGCTATGTTATCGAAGGCAAAGTTACAAACAATGCCAAGATCCGTGTGGTCCGGGACGGTATTGTCATTGCCGAGGACGAGATGGAATCCCTGCGCCGTTTCAAAGACGACGTGAAAGAAGTTGCCGCCGGATACGAATGCGGTATCACGCTGGCCAAATTCCATGACATCAAAGAGAATGACCAGTTTGAAGTTTATATTATGAAAGAAGTTGCTCCCGAATAAGGATATTGTAAAGGTGAATTATGGCCAGATTACGAGTTGAAAAAGTTCAGGAAGCTATCCAGCATGAGATTTCCAACATGCTTCTGCTGGATATCAAAGATCCCCGTATCAAACTGGTAACGGTTACGGGCGTGAACCTGACAGATGATATGAGCCAGGCGAAAGTTTTCGTAAGCCTGTACGGTTCTGCAGAAGAACAGGAGCAGGCGTGGAAAGCATTGAACAAAGCAAAAGGCTTCATGAGAACAGAAATCGCAAAACGCATCCGTCTGCGTTTTGCTCCGGAGCTGATATTGGAGAAAGATACTTCCTGGGAATACGGCGAGCATATCGACAGTCTGCTGCGCCAGATCAAAGAAAATGAAGGAACAAAAAATGAGTAAGAACTGTTCATTAGCGGAAACCGGTGAACTGTTGAAAGCGGCAAAAAAACTGGTGATCGTCAGCCATGTCAGTCCTGACGGCGATACTCTCGGCTCGTCCCTTGCCCTTATGCATGCGTTGTGTATGCTGGGTAAAGAAGTCATTATGAACGTTGACGACGACATTTCCACTGTCTATTCGTTTCTTCCCGGAATTGCTGAATACCGTCGCTTTGCGCCAGAAGAATCTGTAGATGCGGATCTTCTGGTAATTGTCGACGCCAGTTCGGCAGACAGGGCAGGCAATGCTCTGGACGTTGTCAAATCTCCTGCCGTTCTCAATATTGACCACCATAAAACAAATACACGGTTTGCGGATTATCTGTATTTGGACTCCGATGCCGCAGCAACAGCTGAAATTATATATAGCCTGCTGCTGGAGATGGGAATCAAACTTACCAGGGACATCGCGACCTGTATTTACGAAGGGATATATACCGATACCGGTTCATTCAAATACTCTAACACGACCTCAAGGACTTTGAAAACAGCAGCTGCCTTACTGAACTACGGGGTCAATCCCAGCCTGATTTCGGATAACATGGAATTAAAATCCCGTTCACAGGTGGAAATGTTGCGTAAAGTACTGGAAACACTGACATTTTTAAAAGACGGAAAGATTGCTTATATTGAAATCCCTCTGGAATTATATGATCATAATGTCGAAACTGACACTTTTATCTCGTACCCCCGATATGTGGAAGGGGTGGAAATCGCCTTGCTTTTTAAGCAGGTTGAAGCGAACCTTACCCGTGTAAGCTTCCGTTCTAAAGAAATTGATGTGGCAAAGGTTGCGTTATCCTTTGGCGGCGGCGGTCATAAGAAAGCTTCCGGCTGCAGCATTTACGCTCCGCTGAAAGAAGCTGAAAAAGTGATTCTGGAAGCAGTCGGGGAATTGTTTATATGACGGACGGTATTGTAAACGTACTCAAGCCTCCCGGCATGACCTCTCATGATGTAGTCAGCCGGATCCGCCGGATTTACGGGATAAGGAAGGCCGGTCATTCCGGAACGCTGGATCCGGATGCTGCCGGTGTGTTACCTGTTTTTATCGGTAATGCGACCCGTTTGCTGGAATATGCGGCAACAGCAACGAAGCGTTACCGTGCGGAAGGGATGTTTGGCATTCGCACGGATACCGGTGACGACAGCGGAAACATATTGGAAACAAAACCCGTTCCGGCTATTTCTGCAACGGAATTCGAAAACGTTTTACAACAGTTCCGTGGGAAGATTTTACAGGTTCCTCCCATGTATTCCGCATTGAAGGTCAACGGGAAAAAACTGTATGAGTACGCTAGAGAAGGCATTATAATAGAACGCCCCGCCAGGCCCGTAGAAATTTTCCGCCTGGATTGCGTAAAGCTGTATCCACCGTATTTCAGTCTGGATATCGAATGTTCCAAGGGAACGTATGTCCGCACCTTGCTGGAAGATATAGCTGCTGCTCTGGGAACCTGTGCCTGTATGACCTTTTTACTCCGGACGAGAGCCGGAGATTTTTCTATTAAGGACTCCCATACATTAGATGAGATAGCGGAAAATCCGGACAGGATACTGCTGCCTTTGGAAACCGCCGTCCGCAAAACCGGGAAATTATGTGTTAATGAACTGCAGGCCTTCCGTATCACCAACGGAGTCCGGACAACGGTAAAAGGTACAGCCGCCGGAACATACTCTCTTTATTTGGCTGATGCATTTCTGGGAATGGTGAATGTAGAGGACGAAATAGTGAAACCGGAAAAAATACTTGTCCAGGTTAAACAACCGCCGGAGCCAGTTTGAAAAGACATATCATTGCTGTTTCGGGAAACACAGGATTGAAAGAGCCGGGCAGTCGTATGATGTCTGTTGAAACATTTGACAATTATGGAAATCGTTAAGCGTTTGTATTTGGAAAAAACAGAAAAGGAATCCTTTCAAAAAACGCCCTGCGTGATTGCCATGGGGACCTTTGACGGTCTTCATAAAGGGCACCGCGACGTGATTGACGCCGCTGCGGCCTATGCCCGTAAAAACCGGCTGCGGTTGGCTGTTTTCACGTTCAGTAATCATCCTTATGCCGCCATCCGGCCTTCGGCGATTCCACAGGCGTTGATTTCCCCTGAAGAAAAGGTAAGGCTTTTGAAACGCTGGGGGGTAGATTTGCTGATCGATGTTCCCTTTAACAGGCAGTTGTCACTTTTATCTCCGGAAGAGTTTTTGCAAAAACTGAAACAGTTCAATTTTTCCTGCCTTGTATGCGGAACGAATTTTACCTACGGTTTCAGGGGCACAGGGAATACGGAAATATTGAAGGAAAGCGGCAAAGAAGATGGCTTTGATGTGATTGTAAGGCCGCTTCTCAAATATAAGAACCGGATTATCAGCAGCACACGGATACGCCGGGCCATTTCTGAAGGCAACCTTCGTGACGCGGAAAACATGCTGGGCCGTTTCTGCAGCGTCCAGGGAATTGTACACAAAGGTTTTCAACGGGGAAGGACGCTGGGCTTTCCTACCGCAAACCTGTATGTGAACCGGAACGGTTCCGCGTTGCCTCCTGCCGGTGTTTACGCTTTGCAGGTGCGTGACGGTGAAAGGATTTTTAACGGGGTAGGGAATCTGGGCATGAATCCCACTTTTGACGACGTGGTCCGCGAAGTGCTTGAGGTTCACTTGTTTGGCTGCAATGAGGATCTCTACGGTCATGTTCTTGAAACGGCGTTTTGCAGGTTCATCCGTAATGAGCGCAGGTTTTCTTCATTAGATGAACTAAAAGCACAGCTGGAAAAAGACAAAGCGGACGCCCTTGCCTGGTTTTCCGCCCAGAACCATGAACAGTAAATTATTTTTCAAAAAAAGATTTGCATTATATTTATTTCTGTGCTAGAATATCTCAGTATCCTAACCGGAACTACGTAGAGCGCTTCTCCAACGCCTTCCTGGTCCCGGCCGGACAATTAAAATTTATGGAGGTTTGTTATCATGTTAACAACAGAAGAAAAACAGGCGATTATCAAAGAACATGCCCGTCATGAAGGCGACACCGGATCTCCGGAAGTACAGATTGCGGTTCTTACCACCCGCATTGCTGCTCTGACCGAGCACCTGAAATCCAACAAAAAAGATCATCATTCCCGTCGCGGTCTGCTGAAAATGGTTGGTCAGCGTCGTGGCCTGCTGAACTATCTGCAGAAGAAAGACATTGAACGGTACCGTGCAATTATTGCCAAACTGAATATCCGTAAGTAATCTTTGTAAACAAAAGGCCCGCTTGAAAAAAGCGGGTCTTTTTTTGCTTTTTTACAATGTACATTTGTGTTTTTTTTGAAATTTATGTATAATATAACAAGACATTTCGGAGGACGTATGGAAACTAACTGGGAAGGCAAAATCTGTTCGGTCAGGAAGCATAGTGCTGCGGATAATGCCGGCATCAGGGCAGGAGAATCCCTTTGTGCCGTCAATGGTATGCCTATGCGTGACATACTGGATGTCAGCTTTGCTGCCGCTGATTTTGAACCGTTGCTGTCTGTGAAGGGAACAGACGGATCCGTACGTGAAGTAAGGGTATCGAAAGCAATTGACGAAGAACTTGGACTTTCCTTTGAAAGCGCAGTGTTTGACAAGGTACGTATCTGTCATAATCACTGTGTGTTCTGCTTTGTTGACCGCATGATCCCCGGTCTCCGAAAGGGTCTGTATATCAGGGACGACGATTACCGGTTATCTTTTTTATACGGCAATTTCGTCACGCTGACCAATTTAACAGAAGATGATTTTGACCGCATCATCCGGAATCATATGTCCCCCCTGTATGTGTCCGTCCACGCAACAGACCCGCAGGTACGTCAGGCAATGATGAAGAACTGGCATTCCGGGGAGATCATGGAAAAACTGCAGCGTCTGTTTGCCGCAGGCATCCATATCCATGCGCAGATTGTCTGCTGCCCCGGTTGGAACGACGGCACAGTTTTGGAAAAATCTTACCGTGACCTGGTGGCTTTATCGGATTACGTAGAAGACATGGCCATAGTCCCGGTAGGTATTACAAAAAATAAAAAAGGATTGCCCGACTTAAATTTGTTTACCAGAGAAAGCGCTGCTGCTGTAGTCGAAACAGTAACCCGCTGGCAGGAAGACTGCCGCCGGCGTCTGGGGCGTTCTTTCGTTTATCTGGGCGACGAGTTTTATATACTGGCAAATCAGAAGATGCCTCCCGTTGACTGGTACGACGGATTTCCCCAATTGGAGAACGGTATCGGGCTGACACAGAACTTTCTGTCCGAATGGGAAAAGGCTGTCCGGCGTCACAGGGATGATTTGCACCCGGCGCATAAAGATTACGTCATTCCCGTCGGTGTTTCCGCTGCGACTTTACTCCAGCAGGTGATACAGGAATTTAATTTCCGTTATCACACAAACAACCGCATTATCCCGGTTGTCAATGATTTCTTCGGGCATACCGTTAATGTAACAGGTTTATTGACAGGTACAGATATTCTGGCCCAGCTTCCGAAAGAAGCTCCTGTGATTCTGCCTGCAGTAGTGTTGAATCAGGACAATCTGTTTCTGGACGATATGCCGTTAGATGAATTTATACGCCGAAGGGGCAGGGACGTCAGAATCGCCAAAGGCGCAGCTGAATTATATAACCTGCTGTTGGAACAGCCGCTGTCGCATAAAGACATCACTGCCAGGAATTCAGTTCCGGAACGGAAAACAATCTCTGCCAAAAATAATACAGAATATGTGAAACAGTTTTCATAAGCGAGGCGTATTGGATATGAAAAATTTCGGCATGCTGCATGTCTATACCGGAACCGGCAAAGGCAAAACTTCTGCCGCCCTTGGACTTGCGCTACGGGCCATTGGCCATGGAGCCAGAGTCATCATGATCTGTTTCATGAAAGGCGACGCTACCTACGGGGAAGCCCGGGCTTTTCATTTCCTTCCCAACTTTACCCTGAAACAGATGGGGCGGGACAGTTTTGTAAACTTTCGCAACCCGGATCCCATTGACGTAAAAATGGCACAGGATGCCTGGGAAGAAGGAAAACGCGTTTTATTAAATCATGAAACGGATGTTTTGATCCTGGACGAAATCAATTTAGCCATGGCTAAGAATCTGATTGATACGAAGAAAGTTGTCTCGTTCCTGCATAATTACCGCAAAAATACAGAAGTTGTCTGCACCGGAAGGGAAGCACCGGCGGAACTGATTGACGAAGCGGATCTGGTAACAGATATGCAGGAAGTAAAACATTATTTTACGCTAAAAAATATTACCATACGGGACGGTATAGACCATTAACCCGGTTATGAAGTTATAATTGTTTTTTATTGAAAATATCATTAGTTATATATTTGTGATAGATGTTTTTATAAACCTTTACAAGAAAGTATGAGGATCTTTGCACTATGTCAAAACCTATTGTCGCCATTGTTGGAAGACCGAATGTGGGCAAGTCCACCCTGTTCAACGTATTGGCCAATGAACGAATTTCCATTGTAGAAGATATCCCCGGCGTGACCCGCGACCGTTTGTACGCAACCTCTGAGTGGCTTGACAGGGAGTTCGTTATTATCGATACCGGCGGTATCGAAATAGCCAACACTGACAAAATTGCCGTTTCCATACGGGAACAGGCACAAATCGCCATTCGTGAGGCTGATGTTATTTTGTTTGTCTGTGACGCCCGCACCGGTATTACAGACGAAGACGCAGAAGTTGCGAAATTATTGCGTAAATCCAAAAAGCCAATCATCCTCGCTGTAAATAAAGCGGATTCCTTTAAACAGGAAATGGAAATCTTTGAATTCTATAATCTTGGATTAGGCGAACCGATTCCTATTTCCGCGACAAACCATCTGGGGCTTGGCGATATGCTGGATTCCGTCATGGATAAAGTTCAGCAGACTGTGCCTCAGTTAAATGATGAAGACGAGGATGAAATCAAGGTCGCCCTGATCGGCAGGCCTAACGTAGGAAAATCTTCCATCTTTAACGCGCTGGTGGGGGAAGAACGCTCCATTGTCAGCGACCAGGCGGGTACTACCCGTGACGCAATTGATACCCCGGTAGTAAAAGACGGGCAGCGTTACCTGTTTATTGATACGGCCGGTATGCGCCGCAAAGGCAAAATTGAAGAACTGATTGAAAAGTACAGTATCGTCCGTTCCCTTCGTGCCGTTGACCGTTCCGATGTTGTTCTGATGGTCATCGACGCAGTGGACGGTGTCACCGAGCAGGATAAAAAAATTGTCGGCTACGCCCATGAAGCGGGCAAAGGTATCATCCTTGTTGTAAACAAATGGGATCTGTATAAAAAAGATACCGGTTCCACTCTGCGCTACACGGAAGAATTACGGAAAGAACTTGTCTTTCTCCAGTACGCTCCGGTTGTTTATGTTTCGGCAGTCACCATGCAGCGCATCCACCGGCTGCCGGAAGTCATCAAATATGTGGCCGAGCAGAACGCAATGCGCATCTCCACGTCTGTCATCAACCAGATTATCGAAGACGCCTGCGCCATCAATCCGCCGCCCACAGACAAAGGACGCCAGTTAAAGATTTATTTTGTAACACAGGTTAAAATCAAGCCGCCGACCTTTGTACTGTTCGTCAACAATCCTGAAATCATGCACTTCTCCTATCAGCGTTATCTGGAAAACAAACTACGGGAAGCTTTTGGTTTTGAAGGTACGCCTATCCAGATGATTATCCGTGCAAAAAATGAAGAAGATCTGTAACCTTTTAAGAGTAACAGCATGTCAGAGATTTTTTATCCCGGAAAAATAGATTAAAGGAGTTCCTGCGCATGAATTATCTGTTAACCGCCGGCGGTTTCCTGCTGGGGTATGTGTTTGGTTCTATACCTTGCGGATTATGGCTGGTGCAGGCATTTCACGGAATTGATATCCGAAAATACGGAAGCGGTAATATCGGAACGACAAATGTCTTCCGCACAGTCGGACCGAAAACAGCGGCCGCCGTATTGGCAGGGGATATGATGAAAGGTATATTGGCTTTACATATCATTTCTAAGTTTTCTGCAGACCCGGTTATTGTGGCAGTGACTGCACTGGGCGCGTTACTGGGACATAACTATTCGCTGTTTCTCGGTTTTAAAGGCGGAAAGGGCGTAGCGACCGGCCTGGGATTGTTTCTGTATATGCTTCCCTGGGGAGCGGCGGCCGGACTTTGTGTATGGATTATCATTGTCCTGATAACCCGTTATGTATCCCTGGGTTCTGTAATTGCAGCAATTGTCGCCGCATCGGCCGGATGGTATCTTAACTATCCCGCGCCCTTTGCTGTATTCGGAACACTGGCATGCCTGTTTGTCATAATCCGCCACAAGGATAATATCAGACGGTTATTAAATGGGACTGAAAGTAAAATCAAACCCGGTCATCTGAATGACAATAAATAGTTAGAGGAAGGAGTCAGGAACATGGGACGAACCAGGAATATCGATCTCAACGCAGCAGCAAGCAAACCAGGTTATGAAACAACATCTTTCTATCTTGTAAAAGAAGATATTTTACCGGAAGCTATTAAGAAGACCATCAAGGTGAAAGAGATCCTGAAACGTGGCGAAGCAAAAACCATTAACGAGGCGGTAGAACGGATGAATCTTAGCCGGAGCGCTTATTATAAATATAAGGATTATGTTTTCCCGTTTTATGAAGCCAGCAGGGACAAAATCATCACCCTTTCCTTGTTGTTGGAACATAAAGCCGGCGTACTGTCCCGTGTCCTCAACCTGATTTCGACAGATTCCGGAAACATCATGACCATCAACCAGGGAATCCCCCTTCAGGGCGTAGCCAATACTACCATTTCTATTGAAACAAAGAATATGACAGTGGATCTGGAAGCATTATTGGATAAACTGCGCATGATTGACGGTGTAAAACGGTTGGAGGTTTTAGGACAGGTGTAAGGAGGTTGTCCTCAGTTTTTCTTTCCCGGCAAGTCTGATTCTCCGCACCGGATATTTTTAATCATTATTTTTTTATAAAATATATTTGAGGGAGAAGGTATTAAAACATTATGAAGAATACTGTTAAGATCGGCCTGTTAGGCTGTGGCACCGTCGGCGGCGGCGTGATCATCGTCCTGAACGAAAACAAAGAGGACATTGCAAGGAAAGCCGGCTGCGCCGTTGAAGTGAAGACCGTTCTGGTCCGGGATAAGTCCAAATTAAAACCGGAAATTGAAAAATACAACATTGGATATACCGACAATCTGGACGATATTTTAAACGATCCGGAAATTGATATAGTGGTCGAACTGATCGGACGTGTGCATCCTGCCAAGGAATATATAGAAGCAGCGTTACAGCATGGCAAACATGTGGTAACCGCTAACAAAGACGTGTTGGCAGAATACGGCAAATCTCTGTTTGCGTTGGCTGCGGAAAAACAATTGGATTTCCAGTTTGAAGGCGCAGTGGGTGGCGGCATTCCTATCATTCGTCCGTTACGTTCCTGCCTCGCCGGCAATAAAATCTCCCGCGTCATGGGCATTGTGAACGGTACTACCAACTACATGCTGACCCGGATGACCGAAGCGGGACTTTCTTACGAAAACGCTCTGAAGGAAGCTCAGGCAAAAGGTTATGCGGAATCCGATCCCACAGCGGACGTGGAAGGTATCGATGCTGCCCGCAAAATCACCGTGCTGGCCTCTCTTGCCTTCAACACTGCGCTGACTCTGAAAGATGTGCACATAGAAGGCATCGACAACGTAGAAGCCTGTGATATCAGTTATGCCCGTGAACTGGGATATGTAGTAAAACTGCTGGGCGTGGCCAAAAATGATCCGGAAAACGGAATTACCGCCAACGTTTATCCTGTCATGCTGCCGAAGAATCATCCGCTGGCCAGTGTAAACGATGTATATAATGCCATCTACGTGAACGGCGACGCAGTAGGAGACGCAATGTTCATGGGCCGCGGTGCGGGCCGGCTCCCCACCGCCAGCGCGGTCTGCGGCGACATCATCGATACAGTCCGTAACATTTGCCATAACGCCTGCGGACGTGTCTCCGGGAATCTCTTTGTTGAAAAGAAAATGTGCCCGCCCGAAAAAGAAATGGAACCCTGCTACTTCCGGCTGCTGGTAAACGACCGGCCCGGCGTACTTGCCGCTATCGCATCCACTTTTGCCGCCCAACAGATGAGCATCGCTTCCGTAATTCAGAAAGCCGTGGTGGAAAACGGTCTGGCCGAACTGATCATCATCACCTACAAAGTCAGCAGATTAAGTCTGGATTTGTCGTTGCGCACTCTGCAGGTATTGCCTGTTGTAAAAAAGGTTTGCAGCGTGTTGCGGGTAGAGGATCCTAACTTATAAAAAGCTGTCTGGTTGTATTATTCAGGCCGTTTCGTAAAAAATATTATTCCGCCTGACTACAGGTATGATTGGAGAATTATGAAAAAATCTGTTACCGTCCGGGTACCGGCTACCTCTGCAAACTGCGGTCCCGGTTTCGACAGCCTCGGGCTGGCATTAACGCTATATAATGAATTCACCTTTACCGTCTCTGATGAGCAATACGGCTTTTCCCTGAAAGTGGAAGGGGAAGGCAAAGACAGTTTTCACGCATCCGGGCGTAATATGGCATTTGCGTCGTTCCTGTCCCTCTGGAATAAATTGACAGACCACAGGCGTATCGGGCTTGACGTACAGATGAAAAACCAGGTTCCCAAAAGCCGGGGACTGGGAAGCAGTTCAACGGCCATTGTGGCCGGTGTAACAGCCGCCAGCATATTGAGCGGCGCCAATCTGACCCAGGATGAAATATTACAGGAAGCCAATAAACTGGAAGGGCATCCGGACAACGTTGCACCTGCCATCTACGGTGGTTTTACCATCAGTTTTCAGGAAAACGGCGTGGCTCATACCCTGCGAACCATCCCTAAAATGCCCCTGCAGTTTATCGCAGTAGTGCCGGACATGCAGCTTTCCACACATCTGGCGCGGGAAGCGATTCCAAAAGTTATCGCCCATCCCGATGCGGTGTTCAATGCTTCCCGTACTGCTTTGCTGACAGCCGCTTTGCTGGAAGACCGTCCGGAATTGCTGGAGTTTGCGCTGGAAGACAAATTGCACCAGCCATACCGGGCGAAACTTATTCCGGGGCTGCCTGAAGTGTTTGCTGCAGGAAAAGCAGCCGGAGCATATCAATGCATCATCAGCGGATCCGGTTCTACGTTGCTGGCATACGCTTCGCCGGAAAAAGACGGGGACGCTATCGGAAAAGCTATGGTAGGCGCCTTCGCTTCCTGCGGACAGACAGCAGTCTATCATATTCTGCAACTGAACACCAAAGGAACAGAAGTTTTACATGTTGAACTGTAAAGTTTTTCGCGGCAGTGTTTTGGGTGCTGTTTCTGTATTAATTGTTTTTTATTAATGTTGCCGTTGTATAGTATAAAAAGTGGTTGACAGAAACGCATTTCTATACTAAAATATCCTATGTATTCGGGGCGTGGCTCAGCTTGGTAGAGCGCTTCCTTGGGGTGGAAGAGGTCGCTAGTTCAAATCTAGTCGCTCCGACCAATTAAAAAAACGTTGGGAATCCGCATAATAAGCGGGTTCCCAATTTTTTTATATTGCCGTAATAATAAGTGCAATTTAAACCGATTCAACCTATAAAGTATAGGTCGTACCAAATTTCGTACTTTTTTTGTACCAGACTACGCATGGTTGACGCTTATTCTTCGTTTAAAACTGACTCAGCTTTCTCAAATCCTTCCTTGGAAAGAGATGCATAAATATTAAGAGTTGTAGCCGTCTTGGAATGTCCAAGCAGCCTGGAAATCGTTTTTATGTCCACACCTTTGACAAGCAGGTACGTGGTGAAGAAATGCCGCAGACCGTGGGGTGTGACACGTTCAAAGCCATACCTTATCCTGTATTTCCTGAGCCAGTGGCTGAAGGAATCCGGGTAGGGAAGGCTGCCGTCTTCCTGTTTCACAATCACATATTTCTGTACCTTCACAAGATCCGGACGCTGTTTCGTCCAGGCCTCGAAGGACGCTTCGCAGTATTCCTTCCAGTAACGGAGCATATCCAGTACCTTGCCTGGCATAATCACCTTGCGCATACTGCTGCGCGTTTTGGTCTCTTTCGCAACACGGCCTTTCCCGGTAACCCTGACCTCCGCTTTCCTGATGTGTATCCGTTTGTTGTCAAAATCAATGTCGTCCCATGTCAGGGCAAGTATTTCCTCCGTGCGCAGTCCGCACCACGTTATAAGGTTTATGAAAACCTTGTAATGGTATCTGACATCCTCGTTCCGGTTAATATGGTTGATGAAACCGATAATATCCTCTATGTCAGGGATCTCCACCTGACTGTACGGATCCTTGGGAAGCCTTGTCATACGGTTGGTGACCGTATCCGTCAGGTAGCCTTTCCTGTCCGCCCACCTGATTGCCTGTATCAGAAGGGACTGGATCCTGTAGGTGGTATTCCTGCTCAGTTTGCGTATCTCGGAGCCGTCCGAACCCCGTATATAGCTGACTTCCTCATCATGACGGTTTGTGGATTCCGCCAGTTCCCTTGAAAAGGCGTCCAAGCGCTGCAATGTGAGTTCACTGATGGTCCGGTTGGCAAAGGCCTCATCGATGCGTGGTCGGCGGTTGTTGTAATTCTCTATGGTCTTGGCTGCACGTCCCGCCAGTTTCATATCCTCTATATACAGGTCCAGCAGTTCGGAGACAGTCATTTTACGGCTGTCCATTTCTTTTTTCGTCATGGGGTTCTCGTTTTGGACTTCGACGATGAACTGCCGCAGCATGCGTTCCGCGGCAGCCTTGCTGTTCGCCCTTACACGTCTGCTGCGGGTGTGGGTGACCCCGTCAGCATCCTCTTTTGTATAAACACGCAGGTCGTACCTTCCGTCACCATAATCCCTGATTTTTGTCCTGATCCGTTTTTTTTCCCTCATAATATCTCCCGGTGTAACAAAAGCCCCACAGGTAATCCTGTGGGGCCTGTTGTTTCAAATCGCCTTCATACGCTTGAAATGCGCTATTTTTTCCCGTCTCGGCTCCTTGATCATGGACACGTCCAGTGATTCCGGCAGTTCAACCTCGGGAACTTCTGCTTCTTCATTACCGTTTTCCGCACCGTCTTCTGTACCGGCAAAGGTTTTCGAATGTTTCCTGAAAAACTCGTCCACCATGGGCAGGTAGTAATAAATACAGTGCATGCCCTCCAGCATTAAATACTTCAGCCCGTAATTCTTGCGCAGAAGCGTTATGAAGTACGTGGATGTACCGAGATATTCCGCCAGCCGTTTCTCGTTCATTATGAGGCCAACAGGGGCGTTTGCGGGGGTCTTTTCCAACGGAAGGATGTTTGCCGCAATTTCATTCACAATTGTTGTTTCGTTCATTATCTGTCACCCCTGTCCTCTATGTTTTTTACCATAATGCGCCAGTTTTTCTTGTTCAGCAGCGGAAACCTTTTAGAGGGATTCATTTTGCAGCATTCGTTGTACGCCCAGTTGATCGCTTCATCGAAGCTTGTAAAGTTTTCAACTACCACTGTAGGCGCGTGAAAGAACTGCTTGCCCCGTTCATAGTCGTTGGAATTGGTGTAGGCGGCATAGCTGTACATATCGGCAACAGCGATTATAACCCGTCTGGGCACTGGCGGGGGATCTGACTGACGGACCGGAACCGCATTGGACTGGTTGCGACTGTTATCGGCAATCATATTTATTCCGTTGTTTTGTTTTCCCAAAGCCTGACCAATGCGGATACCGTTTTCCATTGATTCCTTCAGGGCCTTGGGATATTTCTCCATAACCTCGGCAAAATTGATTACAACCTTGACCTCGGCATTCTTCATATCTTCCGGGGTTATCAGGGTAACCTTGTTGTTGTTCTCGTCGTAATAATAATTGGTATTTTCGTTGATTGTGTTACTCATGGTATATTCCTCCCATTTTTTAAATTCAGGCCAAATTCCAGGCCCGTTATAAACATTTCCCTGCAGTCCTCCCGGTAATCTTCCCAGATCCGGGACACCGAGAGATTCTGCTTTAGGTAAGGCACACATTCCTGCGTGCCTGAAAGCCGGTCATACGGCTGTAATACCATTGTATTACACAGCTGATATCGGTTTCCCGGGGCAGGGTATGCAGCCCCATACCCGGCGGCTGTCGGTAAGTAAAAAACGCAGCCGTAGTCTGTATTGCCATCGCCGTTCCCTGCCTTTATGCTGCTTCCGTCAATTTTCAGTACCTTCCTTCTCCGGTATTTTCTTCTCAGCAGGAGAGGGAAGCCTTTCTCTTTGGCCAGCGTATCATAATAATTTTTCAGTTCTTCCAGATCTGACGGCGATTGGCTGAACTGATGCCCGTCCCACGGCGACGTGCAGCAGAGAAGGGCGTGGGAATGCGGATGTTTCGTGTTCGTGTGGACTGCGAACATATAAGGGTAGCCCCTGGGATCTGACAGATGGTCCAGAACCTTCCGGGTAAATTCCATCATCGCTTTTTCTTCCAGCCAGCTGTCGCCGAAGGAAAATACAAAATGCTTGAACAAGCGTGTATCAGGCGGCTTGTGAAAACGTTCCGTAATAGATTTCAGATGTTCCACAGGGTCGTTTCTGCTAAGGCCTGAATAATGCTGCAGGTACTGATTGGTAGCCCTTGGGCTGGTAATGTATTTCAGGCTCTTCTCAAACCGCTGTAGATTTGCGTTTTTGTAATTAATGGCAACTAGGATCGCGGGGTTTCGTTTTGCGAATCCGGGATCCCCGATGCCAGGTTTTGGCAGCACAGTTTCCATAACACTTTCACCTCCTTCCGGATGACGAGGTTGGTCTGGTAATCGTCGGCCGCATCGTCATTGTCGACAAGATAATAAAGGTACCGTATTTGTTTCAGCACATCCTGAGAAGCGAGTACGCCCGGCGATGGGGCACCCTGATTATCGTTGGATATGCGGGATTCCAGCGCCTCGCGTACCAGCGTTGAAATGGAAATACTGCTCAGATCAGCATATTTTTTAGCTTTCTCCTTCAGTTCCAGAGGTATGCGGACGCTGATTGCGACGTCATGATCCATCACTTAAAACCTCTGCACCAATTTCAGACCGACTACGCAGGCCCTGGGATTCTTGTCGCCGTAAAGGCGCGCGCGTTTTTTTGAAAAGCCGTACTCCATCAGCTGCCCGCTGAAGATATCGTCCGGGACCGCACGGATGCCTGCATCATCGCAAAACTGCTTGTAACGGTTGTACAATTCTTTAGAGTAAACGGCTGCACCGTCCGACCTGATGACACACGTCGCATCATTAATAAACGCTGACACGGAATTGGTCATCAGGCTGTAGTTTTCAATAATCGCCCTGGTTTCCGGGTCATCCGTGAACTGATAGTTGTTGCTTACGATGTCCCGGCCCTTGATTATCGCAAGAGACATGATCGCGTCCCGTTCCTGCCACAGACGGTCATCCAGATCAAGAACCCATTGCTCACGGGGAATTGTCTCGCCAAACTTCAGGACCTGCAACCGCTGAAGCAGGGCGCCCCCGTGGTCCAGCTCGACCGGCAACGGCATGACATTGCTTGCGAACATCGCCTTGATGTTAGGCCTGAGCACGAACGACGGTTTGTTTTTTTCTTCCGCGACGATTTCCTCGCCAGACAGCACTTTTTTAAGAATGTCCAGATTTTCAATGCTGCGGCCCAGCTCGTCGTTCAAGATGTAGTTCGTGTGCATCAGCATGGAAGAACGGAAACGCTGGCCAAGATCTGAGAAGCGGAGCGGGGAGTAGTTATCATCACCGACAAAACGTTTCACGAAGTTCAGAAGACGCGATTTTCCGCAGTTTGCAGGCCCCAACAGAATAAAGGCTTTCTTGGCGCCGCTAAGATTGGAAATCATGTACGTCATCATCTGGCAAAGTAACGCGAGTTTTTTTTCCTTGTCCGGCGGCAGCGTGGAATCAAGATCAATGCCAAGACTCAGCCTGAGATAATTCCGAAAGTCCGGAACCTGCTTCCAGCCGGCTTTTTCAATGAAAGAAAAGTCCGCGGCCCACGGTACAAAATCCTTTTTGCCGAAATCCGACAGTTCCAGCGTACGAAGATCCAAACATTTCCCGCCAATCATCGGCAGCAAGAAATCTTCCAGCGTACAGGCAGGCAGTCTGAAAACGGGATCCGTAAAGAGCGCATCCAGGATTTCATTGCATACAGCGATAATTTCCTTGCGCTTTGCCGGGGAGTACTTGAACTCCGAAGCGTTGCGGTCAACGGGCAGGTAATCCTGCAACAGAGCTGGCAACGCGGATTTCTTTTTGTATCGGTCCCATACCATGGAAACCGCGTTAAAGCGGTACAGGTAAAAATTATCCGTACGGTAGTTGTCGTTCGCTTCAATCTCGGTCAGGAAGGCGTTTACAAGTCTTTCAATACTGCTTCTGTCTTCTTTTTCCATAAAAAACACCACCTTTTTTAAAATAATTAGGCGAAAAGGGCAGGGCCGGCGCTTAATCCCGGGAACCAGCTAACTGCTGTATTGTTTCAGAAACGTTCGAAAAACCGGCTTATGGGATGAACCGCTATTCGCCACAATTCGAAACACTTTTCTTTTTGCCTGTTTCCAGTATAAGGGCAGAAAAATTTTAATTCATGAAATGGAGATACTTAAAAAAACTGCCGCATAATTCCAATGGTGGAGGTTTTTGGCAACGACGAGCTATTTTCAAGTGTTCCCGGTTGCTGTAAAATTAGTATGACAGTGAAATTAAAAAAGCCTGCACTATCTATGCAGGCAGGTAACGATGTAATAATTTGCTGTTTAATATCTTTTGCTGCCGATTGGGGCAGGGAAACGGAGTGCTTATGAGAAATATGTTCGGCTACGGAACAGACAAAATCAAAACGGAATTAAAGGCGGGGAACAGGACCAAAGCAAAAATGATTTTAAAGCAGGTTATCCGTAATTTCCCGTTAATCAAAAAATCTTTGGGAATTAATAATGAAATAGAGGATTTGGAACTGTTTGCCAAGAAGATTTCCGGCATGGATTCAAAAGCTTTGCTTGAGATGGCTGTAAAAGCGTGTGAGCCGTATCTTGTGCCTGAAGATTCCATAGTTAAATTTTTTTATCCGCCTGAAAAACAGAAGGATTTTCTTAAAATTAAACACTTGAACCGCAGGTTTATTGTTGATGAATCAATTGCTGAATTATTAACTGAGTGGGATGAAAAAGACAGGTGTTTTTATTTTTATCCCGGAAATTATTGTCCTGATGACGAATTTAAGCAATCGGTCCGCATCTGGCTCTTAATGTCGGCACTGTATTCTGGTTCGCTTAAAATTGGCGAATCCTTTGAAAACATCATGCGGCCTTTAAATCTCGATGATGACACCTGCAAAAGGATTAAAGAGTATTTCCATAGCAAATACTATAATAATAAAGGAAAACTTGCTAAAAAGAGCGCGAATTTTTTTTATAACGGCCAAACGGCTTTCGTTGACTCCTTTTATGATATAATGGTCGCCAACGGTTTTTTAAATCCCGGATTGAAGGCGAATGGCACTATAGTTTCAAGAAACACAAAGAATGAACAACAAAAATACTCAGACAGGCTTCCAGATAACGTCACCCCCTCATTTTCATGGAATAGTGCAAGAACGAAATGTGCTATCGGTTACGATTACTGCGGTCTGGATTTTCAACTCATTACTCAATACCTGATAGAAAGGAAAACCGCATCCAATTTCGCCCAGCATAAACAGGAACTGTGCGTATTTTCGGAAGACCTTGGCAAATTCTTCCCTGTAATAGACAAAGAGCTGCCAGAAAGTTTGCAACGTGCACTGGCGTTATATCCCTTATCACATTTAAGAACAAAATTATTGGAGCCCTTGATAAATATTAACAATTCTTCCCGTTGTTCTGCTCCTTCAAGGGAAGAATGGGATAAACTGGCCGATGTACTGAATTATCAGACGACAGTCTACTTCCCTCTGTCAGATACGCTTTTTCACTTGTTTTTAAAGCTTAGATACAGAAACTTTGGAGAACGTAATGTGTTAACGGATCAGCTTAGAAATCTGTACGAAACATTAATTTTCCAGAAAAACAACAAAAATGTCGTCAGGGTAGCCTATGGTGAGGTTCAGACAGTTAAACTGGAAATCAAGTTGACCGACGGATCGGTTTTCGCGGTTGCTTTGAACAGAAGAATTCCGGAGCGTGACGACATAAGAACTGAGGACAATTTACTCAATCCTGTAGTTGTTACAAATGGCGGAACTCGTAGTTTCGCTTCATGTCTTGAAGACGCCTTTGGAAAGGATTGCGGTATAATAAAAGAAATTCCCGAACAGATCTTTGCGGATTATATTAAAGCTGTGTTCGGAAAATGTGACGGATTCATCTATGATTCATCATTTGAGAGTGTTTGCGCTACCTGCAGAGAGGAGATCTTTAAAGATTTTAAAAATATCAATAGAATCAGCAGCCATTGTTTTGAGAAATTTATTTATAATATCTGCGATCATTTCCAAAAGTACGAATATGAGTACCTGTTTCACTATAATATGGAGACGGGGTTTACCCCGATCTTTGGGCTTCAAAGAAAAAAACTGTACGGTATTACTGCTGACGAACTGGAAAGAGAATTGGGATGTATATTTGCTAGATTCCAGACCGATTTTTTTGTCTTTGATGAAAAATCCAGAAATTACAAAGAATATGCAAAAATGATTGCAAACGCAAAACGGACGCTGAAAACCATCAAGTCTTTGATCGACAGAAACTGGCAACAGTTATACAGACTGTGCTCGTATTTAAAGGATTTAGCTAAAATTAAGGACTATCATTTACCGGTGGAATCAATAACCGAAAAAACAGTTTACTCAGCAATAAGGGATATGGAATTTAATACGGATCAAAATTACTATGATACTATAATTAAAACAACAGAAAATATTACAAAAATGATAAATGAATTTGATTCATACCCTAATAACGATAAGTACCGTGACAGTCTCAAAGATTACAAAAGCACATTAGAGAAAAATGATTATAAATTTGACCTCAAAGCAAGTATTCTTTCCAGCTTTGACAAAGTTATGGATTTTCTGTCTGATAATGATGAAGATAGTTCCAATGAGAGACACAACATCAGGTTATCTCTCGACAGCATGAAAACGCAATATCAGGAAATCCGTAAAATCTTCAAAGATAGCATGAATTTTGACATTTCCAATCTTAGCGCCGGAAGGCAGCAATTTTATGCAGAAATGAGCAACCTTTTACAGAACTATGAAGGCAACAAAAAAGATATTGTAAACAAATTTATGATTTTCAACACACATGATCCTGTACAGTTAACCAAAGCCATTGATTATTACAACCATCTAAATTCCAAGGTTTTAAAGTCCCTGCATGATTTTAACAGTGTAATCAGTAATCTGGAAAACAATCCCAAAATGGCTAAAGACTACCGGCAGCAAGATAACTATATAGAGTATTTGTCTCAGTTTCGCAACCTTTGATCAAAAAGAAAGACAGGGAAGATATTCCTCCCTACCTTTCTTGTTTCATAACTATGCAACCCTCCCGTGCTTTTTCTGGCATTCCATGCACAAGGGCCGTTTATACCGCGCCATGCTGTAATTCAGGACTTTTTCACTGATCTCCCGCCCGCAGCCAGAACATACGGCAACATCCTCGTCTGCCGGTGCAGAACTACCGGGCGGAACAGGGGAGGGGGCAGGCCTTGCTGCAGCTGTGCGCTGCGGTTCCGCAAAACTGTTTTCGTCAGTCCGTATATCCGCTTCCGGATCGTCGCCGGTAGAAATGGCCATGGACAAGAGGTACGCGTACTTGATGGCCGCTGTTTCCGCTTTCATTACAGCCTTGTCACCAGCGTCCTGACCCGTGCCGATACCGTATAAATCAATGGACTCACCGGATTCGCTGTCGATCAGCAGGATATTGCATCCCACCGTAACCTGATGCTCCACATTGCCTCTTGCATTGGTCACATCGTAACTACTGAGTATAGCCGGGGTTACGACGCTTGAAATCCTTTCCGGAAAGCTTGTCAGAATAGATATCTCTTTCATCAGGAACATACTGCTTCAGACTGTCAATCTGCCTGTCCAGGTTTTGGTCTTTGGAACTGACCCGGATATAACCGAATATTTTTACTGTGTTCAAATACAACACCTCCTTCGAGGATATAATATGTATTTGAATAATGACGAATTAGCAAATAAATAAGACAGAAACCCTTCAGACCGCTGCTGCATCAAATCAGCCACACGGAGGTTTCTGCCTTCTAAGCATATAATACCATATTGGTTTAAAGAACACAATAAACATGAATAATATCCATAAAAGTCCATCTATTTATCGCATATACACAGAAATGAGTTTTGGACTTTTGTGGATAGTTTTTTTGCTTGGATCCGACCACTCGGAAAAGTACACTTTTCTGGAGAAATGCATAGAGCAAAAAGTAAATCCCCTGCCTGTCGCTTAAATTCGAAGCGTTGGGCAGGGGGGATTAATTCTTGATTGTTTGTAACACAGTTACAACCATGTTACTGCGCCGCTGCGGATGTCGTATACGGCACCGCTGATTGTCACACTGCCGATTTCCGGATGGTTGGCAAATTCATTTTTCAGTCGTTCAACGGCATGCATCACATTCAGGCAGCAGGCTTTATATGGATCGCGTTCATTACCGACAGCTTCCAGGATATCATCAGTGATGTATTTGATAAACCCATCGGTGCTGCCAGAAAGAGCTGCAGTCACGGCTCCACAGCCAGTATGGCCGAGAACAATAATCTGATTGCAATCCAAATGCCCTGCTGCATATTCGATGCTGCCCAATTGATGGTTATCCAGCACATTACCCGCGACGCGGATCACGAACAAATCACCAACCGTAGCACTGAATATTTTTTCCGGGATGACGCGCGAGTCCGAACAGCAGATGACGATGGCGTAAGGATGTTGTCCATGTTCTGCCGTTTTCTTTCGCAGGGCGCTGTCTGATGTTTCGATAAATCTTTTGTTTCCTTCATTAAGCTTAACGCGGATATCGTACATGGTTGCAACCTCCATCAGCTAATTATAGTCATTTTGTTAATTATATCATAGTTTAATCAAGGGCGAAGGAGACAATTTAAAAATGTCGCCATCATGGCGACCACGACCATAAAAAAATGTGCTATATTAACCATGCAAGCGAGAACAAATAGTAAGCAAATTGTTAAAATTGTGCGCGTGAGAAAAAATGGAGATATCGCTCATCCCTGTAGTTGCTATAACAGTCGGAATATACACTTATACAAAAGCTAAAAAGAATAGGATGGCACAGGCTATAGGCGCAGCGATAATGCCCGGATTATTTATTGGCGCACTTATCTGGTGTCTTATAAGTGGATATTTCGGTATCATTTTTCTGGATATTGCGATAGCTGTCATTTTAATCGCTTACTTATATTTTGGATTCATACGTTTCAAATAAATTTGCTGGCTTCACATATTATTATAACGGTTGTGCATTGCGGGACACTGGTCGTACGGATTCACCTCCTGCTAAGCATTTGCTGTAGTCCAGCATACTTGCTCGAAACACGAGTTGCGCTGGATTTAGAGCAGAGCCGTCCGCTTCTATTCCATAGCTTGTAAAGCGACCGACAAGACGGCTCTGCTTCAAAGGTGTTTGTCCTTTTTCAGCCAGATCGATACTCCGGCAGCGTTAAGGGTGAGCGCATTAAATACCTTTACTACTTCTTTTTTGTACTCGGTAAGTCTGAGTGGGTAAAGGGTTTTATTTACTGTAGACTACAGACCTAACATTCGCCGCACTGCTTAACCTAGCGGCAGAGGCGTTGGGGCATAAGGTGGAAATTATAATGAAAAGTTGGTTTCTTTGTGTTGTTTTGTTTTTGATTAACAATGTAGCATTGGCAAGACCGGCAATGAGTGATGTGTATGATAGTTCAGGAGACGTTTTTTCATATATCGCCTTTTTTGCATTTTTATATGTGGCGGGATGGATCATAAAAAAGATAACTGGAATAAAAGACGATAGCAACACTATAGGGTACGGACTTCTTGCTTTAATTGTTATAGTTGGTATTGTCATTGTCTATGGTTTTGGAACTGCGTTTATAGGCGTAGCAAAAAAATATCCGTTACTTGCTATCGCAGTAGTTGCTTTTTACTGGTGGGCGTTAAAAAAGAAATAACCACTTTGATAACATCAACAAAACTCGTATCCGATACAACGAGAATAGAGCATCGTAAAACCCTGCAACGGAATATATGTAAATAGAGAGCAGAACCTCATATAAGCAACCGTTTTTAAAAATATACATATAAATAGGAAGAAATTATTAATTTTTACTTGCTATTTCTTGCTTAATCTGCTAAAATAGAATTGTAAAAAGAAACTTAAAATGTTCTCGAATACAATTACATACGTGAACCCAATTGACCATAAAGAGTGCGCGAGAGACAAGCTCGGTGACCGCACAGCAACCTGACCGGAAAGGTCAAGGTGCTAAAGCTTGAACGATGGGAACAAAGCATATGGAGCCCATCGTGACGATGGGCTTTTTTATTGAACGGATAGAACAGCCCGAAAAGGCTGTTCTTTTTTTTATAAGAAGCCTGTCGTTCACCGCACTCCCTCCGGCTGCCGGCCGAAGTATGGTCAGCAAAGACGACAATTAAAAGAAAGGATGTGCTGTTATGAAAGCAAAAATCAACGTGGAACTCTACAACGAAGACAAGTCGAACTACGCTCCGGTCTTCCCAATCGACCCGGAAGACAAACGGGCGTGCAGGGGAACCCGGTGCCGCAGGTTCGCCACCTGGCAGCCGCTCATGGGATACGGCTCAAGCCCTGCCTTTACGTTCCGGGACGTCGTCTATACAGGCGGCAGCATCGATAAATATCTGGGATACCGCCCTGTCTGGTGCGTTCCCGCTGACTCCCTGGGTCAGCTTTTCGCGGAAAGCGCCCTGTGCGTCCCGAACCTTCCGGAAAAGCTTTGCTTCTTTGAAACGGACGATTATTACCAGATCGACAAGCCGCGCTGGAAACGATTCGACAAGCAGCGCAGGCCGGAAGATAAGATCGAGGATTTCTTCTGCCCCCCGCAGGATGAACGGTGTGCCGAATATATCGTAAGGGAGATTCCCGCCGACGCGGTCGTATTTAACCTTATGTCGCCCAATGGGGCAATGGAACAGGGCCCTTTCGGCGGTCTGCCGGAGGAAATCCGTTCCCCGCTCCTGCTGCAGTACCGGCAGTATTTTAAGGCGTGCGGGGAAAAGCTGGGGGCAACGATGGCATACCGGCATCAGTTCCTGTGGCAGCATCTGTTCGACACGGGGCTGAAGGATCTGTTTATCTGCATCGCTCTGCCGGCAGCCTATATGTGCTGGCGCATGCTGCAGCAAAACGATTCTCCCTCTGTTCTGAACGGCTTGTGCAGTGACGAAACTCCCAACTTGCTGATCCATGTCATGGCAGGCTGCAAGTTCAGCCCCGCTACGCTTTACAAAGCCCGGGAATGGTTTGTGGACTGGTGCGGAGGTACTGCCATTGCCTTTGATCTGCCCGCGTATCTGGAAAAATATGGGGAACTGGCCGACTACGAAAAGAATTTCATCGAAATTTATAACCTGTACGCGGACAAGCTGGGGCTCAGCCGGTTCCGGCTTCCGGACGGTCCCTGCTTCTGCGGCAGCGGGAAGTGGTTCCGTGAGTGCCACATGGGGCGCGTGTCCGAACTGCTTTGAGAACCATTGGACAGGATTCTGGTTTGAACGAGAAGTCCGAAAACAAGGATGAACAAAATGGCATCAACAGGAATTCGGATTAAACTTAATCCCAGATGGCCGAAAGACTGGAAAGAGCGGTTGGAACAGCAATAGATCAGGGCTTATAAGAAAGAATAGAGTTGTGGGGGCAAGGAAACGGATTCCGAAAAGAAGGCGCAAATTGTTTGGGAAGCATGGGAGTATTGGGACAAACGCAGGGAGAAACTGGGGATAAAAGACACGGAAGACGAAGAAAACTTATAATATTTAGTCAGAGGAAGGAGCGGAACATTATGGCATTGAATCTGACAGTGACAACAAAGCGGGAGAAGAGCTCAAGTAGTGCGATAATTATCTTAAACGCCGACTTGCCGAAGAACTGGAAAGAGAACTTGGCCGCGCAGAAAGACCAGAAGTACCAGGAACTGGAAAAGTTGTGGTACCAGGAAACCTATCCGGAAATCAAGAGGCAGCGGAGCAGGGAACTGGATCAATACTGGGCGAAACGGAGAGTGGAACTGGGCTTTACGGAACCGGAGGAATAACAAAAAATGGAAGGAAACTTAAATATGAAAACCTGTGATATCCGTGATTATAATCTGGAGACTGGTAAAAATTACTATCATGGGACAGGTGTTGAAAAGAACTACAGCAAAGCAGCAGAAATATTCAGTAGGCTTGCGGAACAGGGTGACGCAGATGCCCAAAATTATTTAGGCGTTATGTACGAGAACGGGCAAGGTGTAAAGAAGGATTATGTTAAAGCTGCAGAATGGTTCAGTAAAGCAGCTGGGCAGGGATATGCGCTTTCCCAATATAATTTGGCAATAATGTATGAGCGTGGCAAAGGTGTGGAATACAATGCTGCCAAAGCAGCTGAATGGTATGAAAAAGCAGCCGGGCAGGGGGATGCAAGCGCGCAGAACAATTTGGCTTTTCTGTACAGACAAGGATACGGCGTGCCAAAAGATCCTGCCAAAGCTGTGGAACTGTATGAAAAAGCAGCCAGAAACGGGTGTACGGCTGCCCAGCTTAATTTGGGGCATATATATGAGATTGGCAAAGAAACCGGACAGGATTATGCCAAAGCGGCAGAGTGGTACAGGATAGTTGCCGAAAAGGGGATTCCGGCCGGCGCGGCGAATCTTGCAGAGTTATATGATAAAGGCAACGGCGTCCCGCAGAATTATGCTGAAGCAGCGAAATGGTACAAAATTGCTGCCGAACACGATATAAAATGCGCCCAAACCAGATTAGGGGAAATGTATGAAAAAGGTTTGGGCGTTCCGCAGGATTCAGAAAAAGCAGCATATTGGACAAAGAAAGGGGTATATTTGAGATCCTGGATTTTTAATATGAAAACCCTGTTCGAAAGGAGTAACCGGTATAATAGGCTGAACAAAGTGATTGAGAAAGTAACCGACCCGAAGCTAAAAAGCAGTCTTATCAAAACACGGGATGAGTATTGGGCCAGGATACAGCAGCTGAATAAACCAAATTTTACGGATGAAGATTACCATCAGATAAAGCAGGAACATGAGCGTATGGATGACCTTATCAGTAAGATGGAAAAACTGATATAATGAAAGAACGACAGGAATTACCTATGTGATTTGAAATGTAGAAGAGGGCTACATGAAAGGGGATTTTCCATGAGAAATTATCTGCCGAAGGATTATGATTTATCTGATGAGGAATGGGATGAAAAGTACCTCAGAGGCTGTAAGGAAATAAGAGGATCCATTGATCAAAAGCCACATTTCATTACGAGAAGTGGGAAAGAAGTGGTAGTTGATACTACGGAAAGATTTGAATTATGCTTTGGCGGTATTGGACTTTGCCCATATAACGCCAAGTGGTTAAGTCCCCCTTGGCCAGATACCGGCCTGTATGAGTCATATGCCATAGATGCCGGTACGTGGGGCTTTATAGACACCGAAGGGAATGTGGTAATTGAGCCGCAATATGTGTACGTAATAGGCCCTTGTGGTTATTATTGCAAAGAAGATTATTATGTGGTGGCAAAAATGATTGACGGGAAAGCCCGTTGGGGCGTGCTGGATCATACTGGCACAGAAGTAATTCCCTGTCAATACACAGCTATTCAGGATACTAAGTATGACGTAGTGATCTTTCAGGAAGAAGAAAAAGGCTTATACGGCCTGATGTACATTGATGGGACTATCATAGCTAAACCAAAGTTTGCGCACATTGATACTTGGGATGTTGATATGCACAAAAAGGTACTGGCAGCAGGAACTGATATATATTTTGACGGTGTGTATTCGTTAGAAAAAGACTGTTTTATTGTGCCGTGCAGGTTTGCCCATATTTGGTTTATGGATGAATATATAGAAGCAGATTATCCCATACAATCCGATTATGAAGATTTTGCTGACGATATTGATTATACAGAGTATCTTGTTATCCTTAGAAAAAATAATATTGAATTTGGAGGGACAGAATACTTTGATTATGCAGGCAACCTCTTGGATAAAATGGAAGTCAGGAGAAGGGAATACCATAAACAGATTGGTATAAGTAAAGAACCGCGTAAATAAACCGTTATGCGGTATGAGGGGTGTAAATATCCGGTCAGGCCCTCCCAATACAGTATTTGACATTCTATTTAATATCTGATAGTCTAGTTGTGGAAGCCTTACCGGCTGCCAATGACAGGGCATTTTTGCTGTGTCCAAGGCGCTGGCAAGGCCTCTTCTAAAAACCTCTCATGGTTACACCTTCGGGATATTGGTTCCCGACGCGCTGGATTCATGCAGAGGTTTAATAAAAGATCTGCCTGAGCCTAGGGTCGACGTCCATCTGGATAGTGCCGTTAGGCGTGCCAGTACCCTTAGTGATGCTGGTTAGATTATGATCAACATTTGTTGTATCAGCAACCCGGCCAGTGCTTTTTCAAGAAGCGAAGCCTCGCATATGTGTAGTATCTTTCGATATTGTGCCTGTGATATGGGTCGTTTCTTTTTAATTTGACAAATTATTTTAAGATTGGTATAGTTTTAATAGGGTGACCAACCGAAACTGGATCAGTACTTGTTACTGGTGAAAGCCTTTTGGCGCCCTGTATAAAAGGTGCTTGATCCTTTACGCCCGGGTCAATAACCCGGAAACGACCGGGAGAAGTACCTAAAAAAGCCCTTCACGCCTCCCCCTAATTGCCAATTAGGTACGGACCGCTGTGAAGGGCTTTTATTTTTTTGATTATACGATACGGCGAAAATGGAGAATCGTATAACTCTGCGAATTTGTATTGCTATTAATATCTTTTTGTGATAATATTTGATTGCCGGAAGGGTTGAGCTTGGCATTGAGCGTTGATACCCAATTTTCGGACGAGGGGCGCGAATGCCTGGACTGTCCCTCCCAAATATTTAGAAAAACTTCTCTTGGTGATCCCCCCAGCGATTGCTGCTGGGTTGGCTTGATCCATGCAGAAGTTTTTTTGTTTGTAAAAGCGGACGGTGAAAAATGGAGTTTCGTATAACCGAAAAATTCACGTTTATCTCACTAAACAAATAATCGGAATCGCTAAAACGCGTTCTGGCAATCAGTTTTGTCAGAATGTTTTTTTTGACAAATTTTAAAGGATCGTTTTATACTGTCTATAGAGCGACCAACCGAAACTGGGTCAGCACTTGTTGCTGGCGAAAGCCTTTTGGCGCTCCTTTCGTTATTGACACCAATTTATCCATTATCTTATAATATCTGTAGAAGTTGGCGTACCCTGTGCGGATCTTATTTATCTGGGGTCTGAAGGGCGGTCGCTTCTAAGAATCGGTAGAGGCCGAGGACCGTTTTACGGCAGACCTTGGTAAGATACCTGCCGGTTTTTGTTTAGAACTTCTCTTGGTGATTCCCTTCAGCGATTGCTGCTGGACTGGCTTGACCCATGCAGAAGTTTTAAATAGAGCGTTCCCTCATGAATCCGTCAGACGTTCTGCGTTAGGTGGTCATGATATGGGACTACTCTTAAATAGCATTATCTTTGCGAACGAGCGAATCTCCTCTGGTTCCGGCTTCAATGCCAGTGGGAGTGAAAAACGCACCGTCGCCGGAGGCGGGGGTTGGGGTTCCGTTCCCACCAAAGGATATTGCTATAACATCACCATCGGCAGGCAGGCTGTTATCGCCGTTGGTGATGTAAAACTCTTCACGGCAGTACCTGATTTGGGTTCAGGCCCACGAGCCGTGAAGAGTTTTTATTATATTGGAACTTAAGCCGTCGATGAGAAAAATGGTATTTTATCGCCGATTTTGTCATAATAGAAAAAACGGTTTAGAGTATCGTATAACATTGACAGGTTGCAAGATCATAATTATAATTGATTTAGCAAGAGCTGACCTTCGCGGATTGCTGTTAGGTGTTTCATCTGTTCGGCCCCGCGTCTTGAAAGAGGACAGCTCTTTTTTGTGTGTGGATGACTTATTCCGTGTAACTATCATGCAGATGCCTTTTGGTATGCGATAAGGAGAAAATGGAAGTGTACAACCACATAATTCAATTCCTACACAAAACCTGCATGAACTCTTATGTGGCGCAGAATTTGCTTGACAGTCAAAGTTGTCAAAAATTAGCAATTTTTTATTTTGTAAAACCGGCGATGGTATTTCATCTGCTTTAAAACAAGGTTAATGTGTACAAGTACTTGCATTTGACAGAATTAGTGCTATAATTAGCACTGTTGCAAAGGAAGTTGTCGGCAGATTTCAGAATCAACGTCAAGAAGCATGGCCCGGGGAACTGCGTTGCCCGGGCTGTTTTTTGCTGTTCTGCCGATCAACGCAAGCACAATATAGCAGGAGAGTTGTTTTTTACAAGGGTATGAAACGGGATAACAGGGCGACAGCATTAAAAAAGCTGGAGAATATCGCCAAAAAAGAAAAAGATCTGTGGTATCGGCGGATCTGTGATTACGCACTGGCGTACCGTCTGACTGTCGACGACAGGATCTGGCTCTACAATAAACTGAAAGCAAAAGGCGTCACAATCCTGGGAATGGATCCCACAGCAGAACCGGAGCCCAGACGGAAGTCATGGTATGATGAAGATGGCACGGAATACTTTGATTTCGCCCATAAAGACTATGAGGCTGTATACGATGAGATAATAAAGAACTGTAATGCACTCAGGCCGTTGGTGGATAAAGTCAGAACCATAAAACCGCCGCAACGGTATGAACTGGAACATCTCAGCAAAAAGATCATCAAAGGGGATGACGGTGCGCGTGAACGGCTGACAGAAATGTACCTGCGCACAGCCCTGGCTTTCGGCCTCAGATGGTCGAAGCTGCTGGATGTGAACCTGCAGGAAGCAGTAGGGGATGCGCTTGAAGGTCTTGTAAGGGCTGTCAACAGTTATTCACCGGAAAACGGGAACATGTTTTCCATGTATCTTTTTGGCTGGATGCGTCATACAACGGCGAAAGGACAAACGACACATGACCCGCAGGTCTCGATCAGGAAAGACAGAAGATTCCACTTTGTCAGTGCCTATTGCGTATTGAAGAAGTGGGGCTGTACGGGGTGCGACAGGCTGCCGGATTGCAATGAGGCAGTACAAAAGGTTGCAGAAAGGCTGAACTGGGAGCCGGAAGACGCCCGGGCAGCAATACGGGCCTCACTGGAACCGCTGTCGCTGGAAGCCTTCCTTGAAACCGCGGAACACACGGCTAGCGAAGGCTTTTCTGAAGAAATCCAGGAAGAAGAGGATGACGCCCCGGATTACGAGGAGGAACTGTCAGGCTATTGCACCGATACGGCAGAAGAAGCGGAAACAGGCCTGACCGACTGGCTGCTGCAGAAAAAACTGCAGGAGCAGATGGACCGGCTGACCCCCAGGGAAAAGAAAGTACTGGAGTATCGCAACGGGATCGGATGCGGTCGGCCTTACACGCTGGAAGAGATCGGATGTATGTATGGCGTATCAAGAACGAGAATACAACAGGTCGAAACCATGGCGAAGGAGAAGCTGCGGGCCAGAAGCAAAGTTCTGAAAGACTACCTTCCGGACAAACAGTCAGGCCAGGATAAACAAATGATGCAGAAGAGACCGCAGGCCAGTGGAACAAAGCCGAAAACGAAACCATCAAATAAAAAGGTAAGGAGAACTGTCATGAAGCTGTCAGAATTACTTGTATGCTACAGAAAGGAACATAATCTGGACAGGAGGGAGATGGCGGAACTGTGCGAGATATCGGAAGCCACACTTTCACACCTTGAGGAACCGGGCAACGTGAAATGTCCCGCTTCCAGGATACTGTTAAAACTCTTCAGAAACATGGAAATAACCGAGGATGTTTTTATGGACGTCATAAAGCACGACAGCCTGTTCCACGGACTGGACATCGCCTGGATGTGGGAGGACAGAAACGAGGAAAGGCTGCTGAAGTATTATCATCAGATGAACAAGCAGGGAAAGGAACTCGCACTGGCTCAGGTACAGGTACTTGCCGAATCAAGGAATTTCTAGACAAAACATCTGATCCGTGTTTCTGGGGCAGTAAATATTATTTTTAAAAATTACTGAACAATATAGTAAAGAAACAGCATTCCTCCCAATATTTGTTGTTTTTCTTTATTGTTTTTCAAGTTTCAGACTCCTTAATTTTTCCAGTTTTCTTCATTTTTTCATTGAAATGCCCGGATACCGTACGGTATCCGGGTACCTTTTTTCAGAAACAAGGCGCCAGCCGTTGTCCTTCCTACCGGCAGCGCTATTGGTATACCACCGGTACATTGCAGGAAAGACAGTAACAGGTTACTCTTTATCTGCCAATACCATCCAGCCGTTTTCCTCGAGGATACTTCGCAGTGCCTTCGCAGAATCAAGAATGACCCGTCTTTCATAATTGGAGCAGCCGGACAGCAGCCGCGACAGTTCTGCATCACCGGGATAACTGCTACCCGTAAGGCTTTCCGACAGCAGCTGGTCCACAGATATCTCAAGCGCATTGGCAATCCGGACTATAAGGCCGAGGCTTGCTTTCTTCCGGGCATTTTCTATATGGCTTATATACTGCGGGGATGAATCTGTCATCTCTGCCAGCCTTGCCTGTGAGACCCCGGCCCGTATCCGTTCCTCCCGGATACGCCGTCCCAGATGCTTGTAGTTAAGTTTCATAATCTCACCTTCTATCGTGTATATTTACCGATTATTATATACACTATCGTGTAAGTTGTCTACTATCGGCTGTTCTAAATACAGCCTTTTCAAGATAGTATTGACCATAGAAGAGATTTTGAAAGGAGAACCCTATGGATGACTGCCTGAAAGGGATCGGGGAAAGGATCAGGGAAGCGAGGAAAGAACGCAGCCTGACCCAGTCCGCGCTGGCGGAAAAACTGGACATTTCCGTCTCCCATATGAGTGACATAGAGACAGGCCGTACAAACTTCGGCATAGATATCTTTATGCGGATAACAGAGATCCTCCAGGTATCGGCCGATTCGCTTTTGCGCACCAATGTACCGGAAGTGGATGCCGTCTATTCAGCCGAGCTCAAAGGGCTTATGGAGGGCTGTTCCTCATCCGAGAAGGAAGCGATGTTAAAGACTCTCCGCAGCATGAAAACGGTTTTCCTGAACAACCGCAAATAATTTTATAAAATTTTTGCCGAAACTATAACCACAGGTATAGATATAGCCCTGTGGTTATTTCTATTTTTCCGGACTTTTTTTTATAATTGCGGTGATGACATACGTGGAGGGAGGATATGAAGGAGACCCCGTTGTCCAAACAACAGAAAAAAGCAAGGATCAGGGAACGTTACAAGGGCGTCGACCCTGATATACTGGAAGTCATTCCTGCAAGGAAAAAGGCCGATTTCTATGACGATACCGCCCGGAGGGTAGCCGTATACGTTCGTGTGTCCACAGACGACCCGCGCCAGACCTCTTCATATGAGCTGCAGAAGAATTACTATGAAGATATGGTACGTCGCCACGAAAACTGGACACTTACCGAGATCTACGCGGACGAGGGAATCTCCGGGACCTCGCTTCGTCACAGGGATGCGTTCAACCGCATGATACAGGACTGCAAGGCGGGAAAGATCGACATGATCATCACCAAGAGTGTATCCCGGTTTGCAAGGAACATCGTTGACTGTATCAGCATCACCCGTGAACTTGGGGCTTTAAAGCCTGCTGTAGGGGTGTTCTTTGAGACGGAACACCTTTTCACGCTGAAAGATGACGCGGAAATGGGGCTTTCGTTCCAGGCTACCTTTGCGCAGGAGGAAAGCCACGTAAAGAGCAATATCATGAATGCTTCCATAGAGATGCGCTTTTCCCACGGTATTGTTCTCACACCAGTCCTTCTGGGGTATGACCATGACGAAAACGGCGAACTTGTCGTCAATGAGGAAGAAGCTAAGACGGTACGGCTGATTTTCTTCATGTATCTGTACGGATACACCTGCCAGCAGATCGCTGATACCCTGACGGCACTGGAATGCGAGACCAAGAAAGGAAATACCACATGGACACCCGCCTCAATCCTGCAGCAGCTCAGGAACGAGCGCCACTGCGGTGATGTCCTGACCCGCAAGACTTACACGCCCAGCTACCTGAACCACAAGACAAAGAAGAATACCGGTGACCGGACACAGTACCGCTGGAGAAACCACCACGAGGCCATCATCTCCATGGATGATTTCATTGCGGTACAGCACCTGATCGAAAACGCAAAGTACGGGAACAAGGGAATACTGCCGGAACTGCAGGTGATACATGACGGGGCCCTGAAAGGGTTTGTATCCGTCAATCCCCGTTGGGCCGGTTTCCGTGACACCGATTATGTGGCTGCGTCCGGAAGCGTATACGGTGACGGGGAATGCAGCCTTCCGGAATTAAGGCCTGTAGAGGCCAACTCAGGGGATTTTGACCTGCGGGGGTTTGAGATTGCAAGATCGCAGTTCTTCGACAGCATTGAAAAGACAAGCGTCACGTTCTCCATGAAATCCGTCAAGTTCAGCAAGACCTGTATCAGGAAGCTTGAGAACACGCAGTATGTCGAAATGCTGGTGCATCCCGCCGAGCACCTTGTTGCTATCAGGGGAACAACAAAAGAGAACCGCAACGCAATACACTGGGCAAGATCCGGCAAAAAAGGGGAGTGCGAACCAAGGATCATTACGGGAAGCGCCTTTCTCCGCACGATCTATACACTGTTCGGATGGGAAACGGAATACCGTTACCGCGTACAGGGTGTGCGCAGGCACAGGAACACGGAAAGCGTGATCCTGTTCGACATGAGGGAAACGGAAGTCTTTCTGCCCCGTGAAATACTGACAGATGTTTCCGGTGACAGAAACAACAATCTTCCAGACAACAGCGTAAAGCCTGTTGCTCCAAGTACCCGCAGTTCCATCACGGCGTATCCTTCCGCATGGGCCCACGGTTTCGGAAGCAGTTATTACAGTCATTCACAGGCACGGGAACTGTCCACCATTGATATTGAAGGGGCATGGCAGATAACGGAAAAAGCGCAGCCTTTTGCAGGTCAGGGACTGAACGTTACGCCTCCGGACAAGCTGATCCAGGGGATACGGAGCATCATCGAGGAGAAGAAGCTGGGGAGGAAGACGGATGGAGCATGCTGAGAAGAAAACAGGGAGCAGAAAACTGCCTGCCAGCGAAATGCCGGACGAAGCCGTAAAAGACAGGAAGGACTATGCGGAGAATGAAATCGTACAGGATGATTCCTTCAGCTATAACGGCTATCAGGTGGTACGGGGGGAATTCTTCGCGCATCTGTATGAGCCGTCCATCTGTTTCAACCAGAGCAAGATATACGTCAATACAGGCTGCCTGAAACGGATGCAGGATGTGGACTATGTCCAGATACTGGTGAACGCGGAGGAAAAAAAGCTGGTCATCAGGCCTGCAGATGAGGACGAAAAGGACGCCTTTTTATGGTGCAGCATAAAGAACAACGGCAGAAAGCCGAAACAGATTACCTGCAGGGTCTTCTTTGCCAAAATAGCAAACCTCATGTCCTGGAATACCGATTACAGGTACAAACTGCTGGGGAAAATAATCCGGAGCGGGGAGGAGAAACTGATCGTCTTTGACCTTACCGCTACCGAAATCTACCTGAGAACGCCCAAAAACGGGGAAAAGCCCAGGACATCCCGGAAACCGGTATTTCCTGCCGAATGGGAAAACCAGTTCGGCCTTCCTGTGGAGGAACACAGAAAACAGCTTCAGGTCAATATATTCAACGGTTACACGGTATTCGGAATCCGGGAAAACAAAAAACCGGCAGATATAACCTCCGAAACCGGCAGCATAAGGGGATCAAACAATGACTAAGGCATCTGTATTTAAACCTTCAATACTGATCGACATGCGCAAGAACAGGATCCGTATCCATCAAAAGACCCTCAGGGCCCTGGGGGACCCTGACTTCGTTGTTCTTATCATCAACCCGGGAGAATACAGCATAGGGATAAAATGCAGTGTGTTGGACGACAAGCTGGCCCACCGTATCCATAAAGACACCCTGAAAAATGACTGCGAGCTGTACAGCAAGGCTTTTATGACAGCACTCCATGAACTTTGCCCGGAATGGAACGTCAGGGAAAAATACCGGATTGAGGGTGAGATCATCGCGGAAGAGAATATGGCTGTTTTTTCCTTGCGGGAGTACGCTTTGCTTGAACATTAAGGAGGACTGTTCATGGAACTGCAGTTGTACCGGCTGGAGACGGATCCCGTACTGAGACGGCTCGTGGCTCCGATGAATTCCGTCGAACTGCATGAGATGGAAGAAGATATAAGGCTGAACGGGGGTAACAGAGGTGTCAGGGTATGGGGAAGAATCATACTTGCGGATCATGAATATTATGAATACTGCCACAGGCAGAATATTCCGTTCTGCCTTGTCGATGTGCCCTTGACAAACCGTACGGAAGCCATCGCATGGGTTTGCAGGAACCAGCTGTCCCGGAAATCCCTGGTTGGGGAAATGAGGAAATACCTGATCGGAAAACAAAGCATCGCGGAACGGTCGGCCGCATCATATCTTTTGAAGTCCCCAGTACACCGGGAAGGCGGCCTGACATTGGGAAGTATTGAAAAAACTTACCGTGAAAACACCCTGACACGTTTAAGAGCGAGAATCGGCACCCAGTATGCCATAAATCATATTACTGTCAGAAAATACGAGGCGTACGCAAGATCAATAGACAGGATTTACCAGTCGTCACAGGATTTTGTCAATGCCCATCTTTCAGGGAGACTGAAACTGTCATTTGAAAAAGTGGAAAGTCTGGCATCCCTTGACCCGGACATAATTGCCTGCAAATGCCAGAGATGGCTGACAGGTACGCATGAGAAAGGCACCCTGAACCACGAAGATGATAATATGACAGTTCCCGTTGTCTCCATCAAAACAATGCCCGCATATGATCCTGACGGGGAGATAACAAGCCTCTCCCTTACGATTCCTTCCTGGATAAGCAGCATCATGCGGGTAAGGAATGTCACAAGGATGGAGGAAACCTCGGAAAGCGCCCGGTTCCGGCTGCACAGAGCGCTTCTCAGGCTCAAATCCACAACGGACAAGATGATTTTTGTATTAAGAAAGGAAACCGATGGCAGACTATAGAGAATTCGTTCCTGATGTGCATTTTGAACTGATCCCGATCAAAAGGCTTGTTTCCAATCAGGACTATCAGAGGAATCTGTCCCTGCAGCACATCAAGAAGACCGCGGAAAACTTTGACCTTTACCAGATCAACCCTGTCAAGGTCAGCCGCCGCAACGGAGTAAACTACGTGTTCAACGGCCAGCACACGATAGAAATCGTCGCAATGGTCTCCGGTTCCCGCGATACCCCGGTATGGTGCATGGTTTACGACGATATGGATTACAGGATTGAGGCGGATGTATTTGCGAACCAGCAGAAATATGTCAAGACCCTTGCACCGTACGAAATCTTTATGGCCAACATTGAAGCCGAGAATGATTTTCAGGTGGCGATCAAAACCCTCGTGGAATCCTATGACCTTACCATATCAAAAGTAAGGGCTCCCGGCATGATCTGCGCGGTTTCTTCACTGGAACTCATTTATGAAAAATACGGCTTCCACGTGCTTGACAGAACAATACGCCTCTGCGTAGGGACATGGGAAGGCGAGGCCGGTTCCCTGTCTTCCGGGATACTGAAAGGGATCGCGATACTGGTGGCAGTTTTCGGCGATTCCCTGAGGGACGACATCTTCAAGGAAAAAGTAGGGGTTTACTCCTCCCGGGATATTACCCGTCTTGCAAAGGAACGCAAGGCCGGTTCAATGGGTTATGCGGAAGCAATGCTTATCGCATATAACCGGAAATCCAAAAAGGGCTTGAGCTGGGCAAAACTGTACTCCGGACGTAAGAAGCAGACAGACGAAGCAGGATTTGAAGAATATGCCGAAGAAGAAGAGACAAACGATCAGGAAGCTTTGGAACAGGCTGATGACGGAGAATAAAAAGAACCCCGCTGCTACAGGGCAGCGGGGCTTTAAAATTTTAAGCGGCAATTATTTTTATACGGTAGGTTAAATAGCCGTCCGGGGCGAGTACAACCACGGTTTCGCCGGACTTTTTCCCCATGACAGCCTTGCCGACAGGGCTGACATTTGAGAGTTTTCCCGCCAGCGGATCAGCCTCTGCAGTACCAACAATAACGAAACTGCCTTTAAAACTTTCCGTGCATCCTTCGCCAACATCCTCAAGCTCAACGTTTGAACCGAGCGTTACAACGTCGCCGTTTCCCTCATCGTTTATGATCTTGGCGATACTGACCATGCGTTCCAGTTCCGCTATTCGACCGGCAATGCGCGCCTGTTCATCCTTGGCAGCGTCGTACTCCGCGTTTTCCGCAATATCACCCTGTGATATTGCCTCCTGCAGCCGTTCAACGTTATCATTGCGTTTGACATAGAGCGCATCCAGTTCCGCCGTTGCCTTTGCAAGGCCTTCTGCCGTTAAATATGTGTTTTCTGATGCCATAAAAAATCCTCCCTTTCAAATGTTTTGGCATTTATAATACTAAACGGGCAGATCATAGCTTTTCCGACGGTGGAGGATATTTGAGAATCTTTATAATAAACGGGTTTTTTGATATAATGATTCGTGAATAGGAGGCATATCATGTTCCGGGTTTTACGTTACTGCTACATATGCCTGACAGCCGGCCTGATCGGCATGCTGACGGGTATGGCAGGGCAGGTGTATATTTTCGAGTTCTCTGACAAAAGCACTGCACTGATGCAGGCGGCCGGCATGTTTAAGGAACTGGACGGACTCTCGTTCCTTGTGGCATTTGTTTCAGTCATCGTATTCCTGTATTTCTGCATCGTGCTGGAATACCGGCGGTGGAGCAGGAACAAAAAATGCCGGCAAAAGTACGAAGGTTAAGGAAATGAACGGAAAGATGGGCAACCGGTATGAATGATAACAAAAGAATCCGCAAGCTGATCGAGGATACAATCCACAGGCTGTATGACAACAGTCCTTTCATCCGTATCTGCGGGATAGAACTCGTGGATTTCGGATGCGGTGAAATAACCATGCGCATGAAGATATCCGGGGATATCCACGTCAATACGCACGGTGTTGCCCATGCAGGGGCATTCGTTACACTGGCGGATACTGCCTTCGGGGCTGTATGCATCACCAAAGGCAGACGGTCTGTGACAACGGGTCTCAGTTTTAACGTGATCGGAAACGTAAAACCGGGGGGAACGGCAACAGCGGTTGTCAAAGCGGGGCATCTTGGACGTACTGTAGGCTCTGCAACGGTAGATATAACTGACGACAAGGGGAGGCTGCTTTGTCAAGGGATCGGCAATCTCCATATGACAGAGATTCTGGAGGATATACCGGCCGAATGGGATTAAGGGCAAGAACTGATTATGAGGCCGGATATAACGGCAGACAACACATAAAGACCAAACCGATAAAAGAACAGGAGCGAAAACAATGGAGTTCAAGGAAGTAGTGAAGAACCGTTATTCCTGCAAAAAGTTCAGTGACAGGCAGGTGGAGAGCGAAAAACTGAATGCCGTCCTGGAGGCAGGAAGACTGGCTCCTACTGCAAAGAACCTGCAGGAGCAGCGCATTTACGTGGTACAGGCGGAACAGATGCTTGCCAAAATTGATGCGGTTACCCCGTGCCGTTACGGTGCGCCTACGGTTCTGGTCGTCGCCTATGATACAAACAATGTCTTCACCTATCCGGGCGGCAAACGTAATTCCGGGGCGGAGGATGCAACAATAGTAGCAACGCATATGATTCTCGCAGCCGCTGATGAAGGGGTGGACAGCTGCTGGATAAACTTCTTTGATCCTGACAAGATGGCAAGAGCCCTTGAACTGCCGGAAAACGAAGAAGTTCTGATGCTGATGGACCTGGGATATGCAGCAGAAGGAACATGTGCACTTCCTAACCATACGAACAGAAAACGGCTGGAACAGACTGTAAGTTTTATGTAAGGCGGGTTAGTATGAAAAAGATTATAGCTGTATTGCTATTGTTGCTGTCGCTTGCCTCAACGGCTTTCCCGGCAGAAAAACTTTCGCCGGAAGCAGAGGCGTATTTAAACGAACTGGGCGTTGCGTTCTCTGAATGCAAACTGAAACCTCCAAGATGGATGTTTGTAACCTCTTTAGATGAAAAAGTCAATACAGTTGTTTTTTATGACAGACAGTCTGTTGCTTCCCCATATTATGATGAAAAAGACGTCTGGGTAGGTATTTTTTATCGTGGCAAAAACCCGTGCGAATACCCGGTTTGTAAAGAAAAGAACATTCAGTCTACAAAGCATTATCACTTAAGCCGCTGGAGACTGAATGCCCGGTTGATGCAGTATAAAATATTATCAGTAACCGCAAGAGATGAAAACTACAACCTGGTTGATTCCTTCGATATTCCAAGTTATCTGCAAGAAGCAAAAACGATTGAGCCTGATACAGTTGGAGAGCAGGTTTTAAATGAAATAAAGGACGACAGGAAGGAAACAAGGACTGAAAAGGTGAGTGGGGTTGATATACAGAAAACAACCCCGCCTTCAACTAATAAACTTGTATATCGGGTCGGAGACAAGGGCTGGAAAGTCAAGCAGGCCCAGCAGTATCTGTCAAAGCTTGGCTTTGATCCTGGTGAGACGGATGGAAGGTTTACAAAGTCAACCCGTACAGCCCTTCGCAATTTTCAGTATAAATATCATTTGAAAGAAACCGGTGATCTCGATAATGCCACTTATGAAGAATTAAAGTGGCAGGCTGAGGCAAAAGACTACAGGAAGAAGTAATTTTATCAAGTTTGGAATGAAAGCGCAAAACAGCATTGTTGGGTTGCTGAATAACGAGATACATACGTCATACTGATTTTTAATGCAGCGTAATACTGATAATTCAGAAGGAGGTCGTAAAAATGAAGAATAAAGCAAAATGGTTGGTGTTATTCTTATTGTCTGTGATTTGTTTAGTGTTTTTATGTGCATGTGGTGGAGGTAGTAAAACTGTTGGTGATGTTTCCAAAGGATTGCAACCACCGCTCACTAACCCCTTTAGAAAACATGCAGAGTTTGTATCCACCTTATCCCATGAGAGAAAGGAAAAGCTCAAAGAGTTAGTATATCTCTTGAAAGAACGTGGAACCAAACGTGATTATGATGAGATTGGAAGTTACGACTGGGGTGCAGCGGGTACACCTAACAGAACTTTTGCCATTAATGAGGAAGACTATAAACAGGTATCCTTTTGGAGAAACGACGAAGGGGGAAGAAATGTAACTCCATTAGGGAACTTCAAATTTTACAAAATAGTTCCAGGTTCAGGTTACAGCCTGCCAAAAAATCCCGATGATGTTAAAGTCGAAGAAATTAAGCCAAAAGCATTTGAACAATTTCCGTTTGAGATGGAAAAAGGGAAAAAAAAGCCAAATGTTCTTAATTATGCTTCTCAAGGTGACTACAGTGCTTTCTATGTCTTTGCAGATAAATTCTATCTCGCTGCTCCGTTTATTGGAAAAGCAGACAAAAACAACGAAGTCCCTATTACTGTTTTTGTTATGGAGCCGGTTGAATTTATTAAGCTTAGTGATAAGAACAAGGACCTGGAAAAACCTTATGCTTCATCAATATATTATAAACAGTTGACAGAAGATTTGGCCTACCTGGAATTTATGTTGAATACCTGCTTTGGTAACTATCCGGGCAACGAAAGACTTTGGGACGAATATCGTTCTTGGGCCGCTAAAGAACTTGAAAAGGAACTAACCGGGAAAAACAGTAACAACAACAGCAACACTACCAGCAAGGCCGAAGAAACGGAAAAACTCGCACAGGCTTTCGGTCCAGGCAATGGCCAACAATCCTATGTGGTGAATTCAGCGCCCCAGGTCAAAAAACAGAAGATGTTTAATCCGGTAGACACGCCGCAGTCTGTTGCCATAATGAAAGGTGTTTCCGGCACTTCTTCCTCGTCGGCGCTTAAAGAAGGAGACAAAGTTTATTCAGCATCCAATATTATAGATTCGAATGGACATACCTGTTGGGCAGATGGTGTTGAAGGGCTTGGAATTGGGGAAAGCATAACCATAAACTTTAATCAGAAATATAACATCAGCGGTTTCAGAATCTTTAACGGCCATCAAAAGAGCCAGGATCTTTATAACAAGAATTCACGGCCGACAGTTTTGAGAGTTATTGGTTCTGACGGCTCCAATGTGGTTTATAATATTGAGGATTCGATTTATGAACAGGATATCTATTTTGATAAAATGATCAGTGTCGACAATATTAAACTCGTAATAGAAAAAGTCGCGCGCGGAAGCAAGTATGAAGATACCTGCATATCGGAGTTAATATTCTTCTGACTTTTGACTAAGACAATTCGCGTTTATCTCATTAAAGCCCTGTCATAAAGACCGGGCTTTATTCTTTTTACTTGCTGCAATATTTTAATATGAAATCTCAAACCCCGCATAAACATTGGTATACAGCGTTTCTGGAAGTACATATTTATGGACGCTTTTTGGTTTATAATATAGATAGTGGAACACCTCCCTCGCGTAGATGAGTATTGACGGTCCTGTTAAGAAAGATAAGGAGGACATGATGAAAGTTTCAAAAACAAATGGCGTAGACAGTGCTGGACAAACCGGATGAAATCTATGACGAGGAAGATTTTCATACGGCTATTCTGACTGCATTAAAAACCGATTATGAGTGTGAACACCTCTTGAGAGTGATCGATAAGTACACATACAGACTCCAGACATTGTTTTGATCAGCATGATAATTATCAATGAAGTGTGTCAGAGGGCGGAACGGAAAGGCGATTGCCTGAAAGATATAGATTATTGTATTAAGAAAGTTTTATCGTGATGGGAAACAATCTGTTTCCTGCAAGTTGAACGTATATTAGGAAGAGACATGAACGCGTTAAGAATTGAGTTCGATCCAAACACCAGTGTATTTCCGGAACCTTTAACTGATGAATTTGAAGGCAGTATAGACGCTATCAGTTGTTTGCATTATGCTGCAATATATGAAAAATGGGCAGAAAGAGCAAAAAGTTCAGGACGCAATGATCTGGCAACGGAATATGAAGCAGCAACTGCTTACTGGAAATCATACTATGAGAGTTGGGAGCCAAGATGATATAATAAAACAAATAATATCTGTAGAAAGTGAATTATCCAGCCATGACTACTTAGCGCTTTATACGATATTATTAAAAAGTCTCACAAAAATGAATAAAACAGCTAAGGAGGATTAAAAAGGTTGCCATGAAAAAAATACTGTTGAACGATTTGTTAAGATTTAACGAAGAAGAACTGTGGAATATCCGGGTAAAGATGAATGTTCACGATGGAACAACAAATCCGCTGGATGATTATAAAACTAATCCGGATTACATAAATACCGGATGGTTTTTATTTCATAAGAAACGCAGATACTTTAGAATAGGACAAATTGCTATTTGCCTGTTAAAAATAGATTATGACAGGTGGTTGTTAACGACAATTAAGCGAATTACGAAATATTTGGATGTTGAAAACGGTGTGGGATATGAAGCAGAAGAACTTGAAGAATACACACAATTATACGGGCGTGTTGTAATTAAGTATCATAATACCGCTATGCGCATGGTGAGAAAATTTGAATACGTAATGAATGATTATGAAGTCATTGAAATCCTTCCGGTAGCCTATGACGGTGATGATTTTCCTGGCTATGATAATGTCAGACTTTCATATTATCAGTTGGAAACAATTATCAAACGTCAACGCTCAACCTGGATTGCGGCGTTACAAAATCAGAAAGCGGTTTATCTTATTACCGATAAAGCTACGGGTAAACTGTATGTGGGTTCTGCTACAGCCCAGGACAAAATGTTGCTGCAAAGATGGTCCGACTACGTTGCAAATGGTCATGGTGGGAATACGGAATTAAAATCGATTGTAAAAGAAAAAGGTTTTGATTATGTAAAGAAGAATTTTCAATATTCTATTCTTGAAAATTATAATGCCAGAATGGACGACGACTATATCAAAAAGAGAGAAAGATGGTGGAAATATACACTGTGTACGAAACAATGGGGATATAACGATAACTACTAAATACCGGATACCCAAAAACCTTTGAAGACAAACAAAAAATGGAACAGATGGCAATGGATAATGAGGTCCTATAAAAACAATTCCACAGATACCTTATGCTGGGTAGATAACCCTGACAACGACGGTGGTTAAAACTGAAGTTTTGTGCAAAGAGCGTGCCGAAACGCAGTCGATGCTCGGCAGGTGCTCATTGCTGTGTACCATCGCGGAGGATGAAGATGAACAATGAAGGCAGTTACCCTCGTGAAATACAGGCTCTTATTCACGAAATGAAGGCTTATGTGATTGCAGAAGAGGACAAATGGTATGAGAGTCTTGGCGGAACTTATTGGGTCGTAAAAGGTGCTTCAGAAAACTTTATGTATAAAGGCTCGTTTTATGTCATTTATCCTGAAGATGTGGGTTGCAAAACACACGCATTTTTTGAACATATGATGATTCACAAATTCGAGGATAAACTTAAATCACTTGGCGCAACCCGTGTAACTTGTACGGGAATGATAGATTGAGAAGCCATAGAAATTGTTATGAACATGACAGATGTGTCAAGAACTGCTTATGAAAAATTTATTCGGTTATTCCCGTGTACTCGCTGTTGGCGACATCCACGGTATGCATGAAAAGTTAATAATGCTGATGGACAAAATCCGGTTCGCCCCGGAGGAAGACCTCCTGGTTTTCCTTGGGGACTATATCGACCGCGGCCCGGATTCTGTCAAATGCCTGCAGTACGTGCATGACCTGCAGCTGCAGTCCCCGGACTCCGTGGTCTGCCTTATGGGAAACCACGAGGTGATGATGTCGTCCTATCTCATGGAAAAGCGCGTCAGCTACAACACCCTGATCGGCGATTATTCCGAGTCCTGGCTGGAGAACGGCGGATTCCGTACACTTCAGCAGCTGAACGAACTGGACATGGATAAAAAAGAAGGGCTGCTTTCATGGGTCACAGACCTTCCGGTAAAATTCCGGTATCAGGAGTTTTTCTTCTGCCATGCAGGAATAGATCCCGATGTTCCGTTGCCTGCCCAGTCAGAGTTTGACATGCTTTGGCGCCGCCGGCAGTGGTGGGAACAGTACAGCGGCGAGGAGATTATCGTAGTGGGGCATACGCCGGTACAGAAGGTGAGGAAAAAGACAAGGAGCGCAAAACCCCTGTTTTTACCAAACCGGGTCATGATGTGCGATACGGGCGCATACATGGCCGGCGGACGGCTGAGCTGCGTGGATGTATTAAGCAGGAAGGTATGGCAGGCCTGACCCAGTTTATGGGAATAACGTTTATTAGGGAGGCAGCGATATGGGCATAGGGCTGAGCAAATCAAAATACTGCAGGGGAGTGCAGTGCCCCAAAATGCTTTGGATGGACAGGCACAAACCGGAAGAGGCGGAGGATGTCCTGTCCGAATCACTTATGGTAAACGGCAACAGGGTTGGGGATGTTGCCAGGGGATACTTCGGAAAATATAATCTCGTGGAATATGATTCCGACAAAACCGTCATGGCGGAAAAGACCGTAAAGTTCATGAAAGCAGGATCCGGGAATATTGCAGAGGCCAGTTTCCTGACCGACGGGCTTTACTGTGCCGTGGACATCCTGCACAAAAACGGAAAAGGCTACGACATCATTGAAGTAAAAAGTTCCACCGAGGTCAAGGATGTTTATATCGATGACATGGCTTTCCAGTATTATGTCCTGAAACAGTGCGGGATTGACGTGAGGAAAGTATTCCTCATGCATCTTAACAGCGACTATGTAAGGCATGGCGAGCTTGATCTGAAGGAACTGTTTGTCCTGGAAGAATTTACCACTGCCGTAAAGGGCAAATACAGCGAGGTCAAATCCAATATCCGGGCAATCCGCGATTATGTGGATACGGACGATGAGCCGGAACGTGATATAGATACTTACTGTGAAGCGCCCTATGCCTGCGCGTATCACGGATACTGCGCCAGACACATCCCGGAGCAGTCTGTGTTTAATGTACGCAGGCTGAAAACCGAGAAAAAGTATGAATACTATCATCAAGGGATTGTCACGTTTGAGGATATCGTCAAGCAGCAGCCGAAACTGAGCGACAAGCAGTGGAAACAGGTAGAAACCGCTTACTACGGCAGGGCGGATGAGGTTGACACCGCCGCCATAAAAGAGTTCCTGAGTGAACTGACATACCCCCTGTACCATCTTGATTTCGAGACCTTTCAGCAGGCGATACCGGAATATGACGGGCTCAGCCCGTACTCGCAGATCCCGTTCCAGTATTCCCTGCACATCGAGCATGCGGACGGGACGCTGGAACACAGGGAATTCCTGGCAAAAGAGGGGACAGACCCGAGAAGAGCCGTTGCCGAGAGCCTGTGCAAAGACATTCCCGGACATGTCTGCGTCCTTGCCTACAACAGGTCGTTCGAGCAAAGGGTGATCCAGAGCCTTGCCGATTGTTTCCCGGACCTGTCAAAACGGTTGCTGGGGATTAGGAACAACATACACGACCTGATGGTTCCTTTTCAAAAACAGTATTATTACAGCAGGGCAATGCAGGGATCCTATTCAATCAAATACGTTCTTCCTGCGCTGTGCCCTGATGACCCTGGGCTTGATTACCAAGCCCTTGAGGGTGTCCACAACGGCAGCGAGGCTTCCGAAACTTTTGCGGACATGCCAAACCATACACCGGAGGAAATCAGGGTTATGAGAAACAACCTCCTGAGATACTGCCGCCTTGATACCCTGGCAATGGTGAAGGTACTGGAAAAACTGAGGGAGTCTGTCAAAGGTTGATCCTAAGGTTCTGTAAGAAAGACATATGTAATTCAAGGAGGTGTGCTGCCCATGGTCTCAGACATCATAAAAAGAGATTTTGACTGTTTTGATAAAGGTAAATTCTCGTGGCGGGCATGGTCAGCCCCGGTTCTGTTCTCACCGGCCGAAATACGGAAACGGCTGGATGTACTAAGGCTGGAAGGACGGAAGATTACAGATCTCAAGCTGGTCGGTTTGAATTACTGTCTGTCGTATTATCATCTTGAATCACTGCTTTTGAAAGAACCTGACGAAAGTGGAAACAACGTTCAGTCAGTAGACCTTGAAACCCCCATAGGCATATGTGCAGAGATTGATGAACCCATGCTGATCCGCTTTGAAGACGGGGATGTACTGGAAATAATGGAAGAAACTGACGGAGAGCACCGGATCAGTATGAACCGTATCCCCTGGGACATCAAAGCAGGGACAAACTTGCCCAACATAGATGCTTCGATATTCTTCAAGGACTGTATAGGGCGAACCATAAAAACAGTAGAATTGCATACATCAGACCTCAGCGAAAGGGAAGACTATTTTCAGCCATGGAATCCGGAGGCAAAACAGAGCAGCTTTGTGAAATATATTGTTTTGCGGCTCGATGACGGCTATGGACTAAGGTTCTCAGGATGGCTGGACTTTTGCATTGTTGATTACATAGATTGCAGCAACAACTATGTGAAGAAGACATTTAAAGAAGTTGCACCTGCGTTCTACGATCTTGATGAACTGATCGAGGATCTGCTAAGCAACGAATGAATACAGACAGAAATATGCGTACAGGAATGCGCAGTACCTTATGGTGTTACGGTTACGGGCTGCAAACAGATATGCGGGTAAAACATAAGCCTGAAGAAAAGATCAAATAACACGTAGAAAACCCGGTGAGTTAATGGAGGATTGCAATGAACCTGGCTGACCTGAAAAAAGAAAAGGATGCAGTAAACAACGAAATAGCTGATTTTCGTGAAAAATCCCGGACCGGCAAGGTACCAGCCGACATTAAGGCCTGGATTGCCGAGGAGAAACGGCTGCTTGCCAAAAGAGACGCAATTAATAAACGAATTTACGATTACTGTTGCAAGAAAAATTGATAAACCTTGAGTACGAAGAAAAAAGCACTTCCAACGTAGATTGGTAGTGCTTCTTGTTTTGTTTTCAGTATAAGAAACTCGTAGAATGTCTGGTCAAAGAAAAGCCTTTGTACGATTGATCCTGGAATATGATTACAAGTATCAATTCATCACCTTTGACATCAGATTCGAACTCGATATTACGTTCTGCCAGTTTATTTGCGGGAAGTAATATACTAGTTCTTATGAGAAGAGGAGATGATTGTCATAAAGCGTTTTGTTGCAATGCATATATTTTGCCGGATTGTGAAATTTTATTAGTATTAAGTGGAGAAAAATCAAGAAAATGAACAAGAAATAAGAAAAATCAAATAAAAAATAAAAAAACAAAAAATAGTTATTGACAAACAAAAACCAATTTGATAAAATAGCCATGCTTGATCATTGAAAAACAACGTGAGTGTCTGACAAGAAAGGATACGAACCAAAAAAAGACTTCGGATATAAAGCATCGACAGGTGTTAACACAGGTACCCAATCCTGCTTCTGGCGGGATACGTGTGCCTGTACGGCCCTGGGATGTTTTGGATCCGAAGTCTTTTTCGTTTCAGGGCCGTCCTGAACCTTGAGAACCGGATATTGCCGGTCTCTCCCTTGGGCCTGAATAAGGCGCAGGGGACGTAAAACCTTCCGGCGGGAGTGTCAATCTATGATAGCGAGCGCGCTGAAACTGACGAGACGGTGCGCGAGGACCTTACAGCATGCACCGCAGGGAGAGACCGGGGCAAACATTTGAAAAAGCATATATTTCATGCCATTAAAGATGTAGAAATGCGCAAAACTTTTGCTAAATGCAAAATAAAACGAATAAAAAATATAAATTTCGAAATAAGCTATTGACAAAACTTTGCGGCTGCTGTATACTGACTATGCCGGCACCGGGGTTCGGCTGCCGGCAGGGATAACTGAATAGACGAGGAACCATTCATACAAGTTGCAACAAGTAAGACAACCCGGCCATTTCATTGAAACATCAACCGCAAAACAAAGACTTCGGACGTAATGATATTGTTTGTTGAGGGTCGCGGCAGCGATCATGGAGGAAGGCAGGACATCAGCCGGACTGCAGGACTCCCTAACGTTAAGAGAAAGACTGAATCAACCAGACACTGACTGCGATATCATTACGCCTGAGGTCTTTTTTCTTCCAAATCAGGAAACGCAATCTGAACCTTGACAACCGAATACCGGGTGTCTTGTGTGGGGAACATGTCACGGAAGCGAGCGCCGACGCCAAGGTGCGACGACCTTCATATGGCAGAGAGCATGGTGAAACTGACGAGACGGTGTGCGAAGACCTGCCAGCATGAAACCGCATAAGAGACCGGACCAAAGAAAGATTCATTTATAACTGACGACAGCTGAAGGATAACTGTCTGTTACCGTGTATGGCAAAGGAGGTGCACCATGGCGGTAATTTATCTGAACCGTCGCAGAAAGCTGACGGAAGAACAGAAACGGGTGGCGACATCGTTATTGCACAACGAAGTCAATGAAGTGATGGCTGACCTGGAAATTATTGAGGATTCACTGGACAGAACATTCCTGTTTGGGGAACTGAACTTGAGGGAGCTGGCGGAAGGCTATATTGAAGAACGGCTTAAAACGAACCCTGACGGGAGTTATGATGAGGAACTCCTGAAGCGTGTATACAACCATTACTTCGGTGAGCAGAAAGGGGAGTGACAGTTTGCTCAGGTTTGGGATCCTGCATTGCTACGTGCTGGCCATTTTAATTTTCCTGTTGCGCCGGTGCCCGGAACTTGTAACCGGTTTCGGGTTCGGCTTCATGTACATGGTCATCCTGGGTATTTTCTACCATATGATGGACAGGCAGTAATGCTGCCGGAGCGAAAGGAAAGGGAAAAGAAAGGAGTGATAGCATGACGGAACACAAATGCAGTTTCTGCGGTGCCAGGGAGGACGAGGAGAATGTCCTGGTAGGCGACTCCGAGAAGAAGGTTTTCATCTGCCAGTCCTGCTGGAAAACAGTGGGGATGATGCTGGACGAGCCGGAAGCGGAACGCGCGGATGCGGAATTTCATGAACCAAAGAACGAGGTTGACTGGTCGGCCATAAGCCCGGAAATAATCAAGGAATATTTGGACAGGCACATCATCGGTCAGGACCGGGCGAAAAAGATCCTGTCCGTAGCCGTTTACAATCACTACAAGATGCTGGATCATACAAAAAAGCACGCGGATGAAAAAAACGGCGTCAAACTGGAAAAGAGCAATATCCTGATGCTGGGTCCTACGGGCGTTGGCAAGACAGCGCTTATCAAGGCACTGGCAGACGTGCTGAAAGTGCCCTTTGCCATCAGCGATGCCACGACGATGACGGAAAACGGGTATGTGGGAGCGGATCCTGAAAGCTGTATCCAGCGCCTTCTGCAGGCTGCCGGCGGGGATGTCATGAAAGCCGAGACAGGCATCGTATATATCGACGAGATAGACAAACTTGCATGCAAAGGGGAAAACATGTCCATCACGAGGGACGTCAGCGGGGAAGGGGTACAGCAGGCACTCCTGAAAATAATAGAAGGGACGCAGGTAGATGTCGTGGAATCAGGGGGGCGCCGTCATCCGATGGCACAAACCACATCCGTGGATACCAGCCGCATCCTTTTCATCGTAGGAGGTGCGTTTGTGGGCATAGACAGCCTGATCCGCAGCAGGACCGAAAAATCCTCCGGTAACACGCTGGGTTTCTGCGTGGAAAAGAAGCCGGCGGAGCAGGAAGCATCGCATTCCTTTAATGATCTGATAGACCGGGTAACACCGGAAGATATCCGCAAGTACGGTGTCATCCCCGAGCTTTTGGGAAGGCTGCCAGTCATCGCCCCGCTGCACGAGCTGAAAGCTGATGACTTGTGCAGGATCCTGACTGAGCCACAGAATGCGCTGGTCAAGCAGTACAAGGAGATCTTCCGGTATGACAATGTGGAACTGCGGTTCAGCGAAGGCGCCCTACAGGCTGTTGCAGACAGGGCTATACGCAACGGGACAGGGGCCAGGGGACTGCGCGCCATTTTGGAATCGGTGCTCCTGGAACGTATGTACACAATCAGGAGAAACGCAAAAGGCGGGGTGCTGGTCATCACCAAGCGCGACATTGACAAAGCGTTTGCCAACGGCATACAGGCAGCATAAGCAACACCCGTGCTGAAAAGCATGCCAACAAAACAGGAAGCGGGAAATATTTTCCTGCTTCCTACCCAAGGGTCAACGGAAGGAGAATACAAGATGTTTTGTAGCGAAGAAAACCGCAACAGCCGCCGCGACAAGAAACGCCATGCCGCCCGGTATAAACCGGTACGGCACAGCGGCGTGAAGGGATTCAGCAGATATGAATGGTTCAGGCGCGAAAAGAGACAGGAGGGCTGACCTCATGACAAAACGGACAAAAATTGTGTTGGCCATGCTGCTGTTGTTAGTCATTTTAAACACGCTGACAGCCTGCGGTGGCGGATTTACGGGCAATCCCGCTATTTTCCACTAGGCTTGCAATGCTTACATAAAGGCAGGTGATGCAGATATGCGAGGCAACTGGCGGAAAGAGCCTGTCCTGGGCTTTGAATTCAGCACCATGGAAGGCGGTCTTAAAGAACGCGGAAGTAACGGCCAAAAAAGCCGGTGGATACATTACTGCAAGACCGTCAGTTTTTCTGAAGACAATATGTCCTCCTACTGGAAAGACGCACTGTTCTGGTATAGAAAAGCAGCCCTGCAGGGCGATTCCCTGGCTTTGAAAATGCTTCAGCAGGCTACGGACTGCTCCGGCATCAGGAGAAGGGCGATGAAAGGCGACGCACAAGCCCAGTACCTGCTGGCTGTGTATTACTATCATGCGTACGGCACGTACCGGGATGTATATATGGGCAACTGCTGGATAAAGGAAGCAGCCAGAAACGGCAGCAAATCCGCACTCATATCCGTAAAAAGACACAGCCCCTATTCTGAAATCAAGCAGGCGCTGGAAGACCCGGATTACTTTGCACTGCCGGTTTATCTCCCTGAAGAGGTGCTGGGTTCCGATATGGCAAAGCGCCATGGGAAACTGAGAAGACAGCTGATCCAGGAGACGGAAATGGGAACCGTATGGGAAAAATATTCCGGGCTTGATTTTGACGCAACGTATCATGAGGCCATAGCAGGGATTGCTGAAAAACAGTATGCTCTTGCATGGCTGTACGACTGGGGGCATGGCGTCAAACAGGATATCAGGGAAGCATTCAAATGGTTTACGGAAGCGGCTTTCAACCGGTATGCCCCTGCACAGGCAGAACTGGGGATCCTGTACCAGTTCGGAATTTCGGCGAGAACGACAGATCTGGAAATGTTTGACGGGAAAGAGCGGTTGTATGGATGAACTGACGGATAATCACAGGAGGTGATGCATCATGGCAGTCATATATATGGAAGATGAATGGTATATGTCTGAAGAACAGAAGCAGGCAGCGGAAGTAATGGCTGAAGGAGAGTTTTATAGAGCGGAAATGAAAATCGAGGAACTGCAGGAGAAGCTGCACGAGAACCCGCTCTTTGAAAAGCTGGATTTAGTGGAAGCATTCAAGGGATTTTTATCCGGTTGCAGGAAAGAGGAAGACGGCAGTCTTAAAGAGGAAATTTTAAAGCAGGTATATTGCCAAAAATTCATGTCGTGACCAGTCCGTGAGCAATAAGGCCGGTAATTATAGAGACAAACAGTTTAAATCCGGGGGTGGGAAAATGAAGGAGCGGTGCAGCTTTTGCGGAACGGAAGAAAGCGACGCAGTCCTTTTGATCGGCAAGCGGAACCGGAACGCCTATATATGCGAAACATGCTGGAAAACCGTGGGCATGCTGATGGGAAAAGTTCCCAAACCGACAACGCACAGGGACAATGCTGTAAAAAACGAACCGGGCAGGAACAACAACTGGGGTTCCTTAAGCCCGGTAAAAATAAAGCAGCATCTGGACCAATACATTATAGGGCAGGATTATGCGAAGAAAGTCCTGTCCGTGGCTGTATACAACCACTACAAATCGCTGGATGCGATGAAAGAAGAGACGGATAAAAACGGAAAGACAGAAGTGGAAAAGAGCAATATCCTGATGGTGGGACCGACCGGCGTGGGAAAAACCGCAATCATCAAGGCATTGGCAAAGATGCTTCAGGTACCGTTTGCCATCAGTGACGCAACCACCATGACCTCCAGCGGGTATGTCGGTGACGACCCTGATACCTGTATCCAGCGCCTGCTCCAGGCAGCCGAAGGAGACGTAAAAAAAGCGGAAACAGGCATTGTTTATATAGATGAAATTGACAAGATCGCCAGCAAGGGCGACAGCAGGAGCCATCGTGATGTTGGCGGGGAAGGCGTCCAGCAGGCCCTTCTGAAAATCATTGAAGGAAGCGTGGTGGACGGTGTATGGGATGATAACAATAATGAATACGTAGATATAGATACCAGCCACATCCTGTTCATTGTGGGAGGCGCGTTTGCCGGGATTGACGGTATCATACGTGAAAGAATCACCGAGCCCGAAACCAGGCATCCCGCAGGATTCTGTTCAGAAGACGGGCAGAAACAAGATAAGCAGAATAACCGGGATGTTTCTTTCAACAGCGTAATTGACCGGATAGTGCAGGAAGACCTGCACGAATTCGGGATGATCCCTGAACTTCTGGGGAGGCTTCCGGTGATCGCCCCCCTGCATGAGCTGGAAAGGGAAGATTTTTGCAGGATCCTTACGGAGCCACGGAATGCACTGGTAAAACAGTATCAGGAAATATTCCGGCGCGACAACATCGATCTGGCATTCAGCAGAGACGCGCTGGAAGCGATTGCGGACAAGGCGGTGCAGAGCGGGACAGGGGCAAGGGGGCTGCGGTCGATAATGGAACAGGTACTGCTGGATAAAATGTATAACATCAGGGAAAACACAGCAGGAAGCCGGCTGCTGGTCACCAGAGCCGAGGTCCTGAACACAAGCAGTCATTCAGCAAGACAGCAGAACGTGTGCTGACAATCCGGATCATACTTTAACGAGGTAAAACTATCATGCTTGATTTCTATATCATTACGGACTGCACGGAACGGGGCCTGTACCGTAAAGCAAAGCTGGCAAAACGGATATCGCAGAAATACCCGGAAGCAAGGGTCGTCCGCTTCCAGTCCCCGGAAGATATTCCTGCGGCGCAGGCTTTCTGCAACGAGAGCGGAATCGGCGTAACGGCCCACGAATGGGAAGAACTTCAGACGGCGGGACGCTTGCGTCTGTTTGCTGAAAAAGGGGTACTGCCTCCACCCTCTGAAACAGGAAGCAGGGAAACACAGCAGAAAATTACCGAAAAGAAGGTAAGCCTCCCCCTGGACGCAGCTGCCGTGATTTATACGGACGGAAGCTATATCGAATATGAACGCGAGAAAAAGAAACGCATCAAAAATGCTTTTGGCGGCTGGGCAGCCGTCATCGTGCTGCGTGAGTTCTCGGATGCCCGTATCACGCTTTCCGGTTACAGAAAATGCAGATTCAAGGACCATGATTCGTATTTCATGGAACTTGTGGCTGTGGCAAAGGCACTGAAACGGCTGACGAAGTATGCCGTTAATGGAAAGACAATACTCTATACGGACTGCCAAAGACTGGTAAACGAATACAATACCAAACTGGCAGGATGGGAGGAGTGCGGTTGGCGAACACCTGACGGGGAACGGATCAAGTGCTGGAAACTGTGGCGCAAAATCCAGCGCAGGTCAAGGGAATTTGATCTTCAGGTCCACTGGGTCAAGGGACATGCCAAAAACATCTTAAACAACCAATGCCATTATTCCGCCCAGGCGGAAGTGATGATGCGGAAAAACCACAGGAAACAGGAAGGCGATTCTCATGAGTAAAGAGGGAAAAAAGGAAAAAGACAGCCGGCCGGATTTTCTCCGGAGGCTTAAACAGGGAAGGGAATGCGTATCCGGTACAGACGGGTCAAAGCCCGCCGTATGCGAGGTATTCCCCCTGCGGGATTACTGGCTTCTGCTTTTCTTCAGCAACGGGGAAATCAGGCTGTACGATTGCGCCTGGGTCTTAAAACTATCGTCCATGGAAAGACTGAACAAGAAAGGCTTCTTAAGAAAAGCGCAGGCCGTAAATGGCACGGTCAAGTGGAACAAAAGCATCGCATTGCAGGCAGATGAACTTTACGGGAACAGTACCCCGCTGACGGATAACGAGGGAAATCTGCTGAAACTGTTGTAACACAAAGAAAGGCTTATGGAAATAGAATATGAGAAAGAAATGGAATGCAATGAACTTGAGCTTAAGGGAACGCAGGCACTCAGAGCTTTATCTTTTGCTGAGCGCTGCGATGAAGAGCGCAATAAACGGATTGCGGACCGGCAACGTGAGAAGGGAAACAATTTCTCTGCCGGATGATACGCCTCTGTTAGAAAAACTGGAAGAAGGAAGGGGATGACTTCAAATGGGAAAAATCACTAAAGAACTGATTGACAGCCTGACCCCGCTGGAAAAGGAATCTGCGGAATGGTGCTACCAAGGATTTCAGCGATGGCTGGACAAAAACAAGAAGAACGAGGAGAAAGACGAGAACTGCGTAACAATAGCGCATATGGTATTCATTACGGCGCATCATTTCCAACCGGGAGAACTGGAAGCATTCAAATCGCTTCATGAGAAGGGGATCATCTGGGACATCATTCCGTATGAAGAAATGGATGAAGAAGATGCCAAAGAATGCAGAAACCTTGGCAACGACGTCCACGAAATTGTTTTGGACGATACGATAGTTGCCGTATACAAACTACTGGCAGAAAACATTTCCGTTGAACAGGTACAGTAAAAAGTTATTGGAAATAACGGAGGTTTGAAGATTTATGCAAAAAGCAAAAATAAAACTTAAAATCGAGGTTTCAAGAGAATTTGAAGATTATGTGGAAGAGCAATACATGGAACAGATTCTGATGCGGGTTGCAAACAGGATAGTCAGTGAAGTAAGATGGCAGATCGAGAATCCGGGCCTGCCTGAGGAAGAACGTTTCGACATCGATAAATTTAACGCTACGATAGAATGCGGCTCCGGCAAACGCGGCACCTTTGCCGGTGCAAGTTTCGGATCAAGGACAACCACAACCGCAAGTTCTTCAAAGACGACTGACAGCGTTTCTATCACACATAGTTCCACAAAACGGATTTCTGGCAGCAGGATGATCCCGGGCAACCGTAATAAGAAATAATCCCTTGTCTTTCCCGATAATAGTCCAACAGGAAACAGGAAAAAAGCGGTCGCAGGCAACAAAACCACGGCCGCTTTCTTTTGGGTAAAGGAAAGGAAAACAGATGAAATTCTTGCTTGAAACCCTATTCGGCTTAGTATTTTTTGCGATTTTCATATGGGCACTGCCTGCCATCATCGGCATTTTTGCTCTGGGTTTGATCCTGTATTTTGTTTTCTCGCTGGCAACCGGTTCTTCCGGTGATTCTGCCGGCAAAAGGCATGACAAAACTTACAGGAACTACAGGACTGATGATGGCAGAGATGAAAATACCGGCAGAACGGATGCACAGTATGAAGCTAAAACCAGAACTGCCGAACAGGCAACACATTACACTAACACCGGCTGCTCAGGTTACCGTCATTATGGCGGCGATAATTATGAAAGCCGTTACAGCAGTTATTACGATGACTGGGACAACGATGATACGCCGCCCGAAGACGATATCCATTTCCGCGGAACAGGAGCTCCTTTCTTATGAACGATAACGGATTCGTGCGAAATGGTTTGCGGTAGCAATGCAAAGTAAAAGATATAAATTAAGAAACGAAAGGAGAAGATAGTAATGAGTTATGTGCCTTTTGTTATTGAACAGGATAGAAACAGTGAGCGTTCCTACGACATTTTCTCGCGGCTTCTGAAAGACAGGATCATTTTCCTGACAGGCCCCATCGTTGACGCGACGGCCAACGTGGTCATCGCACAGATGCTGTTTTTGGAATCGGACAACCCGGACAAGGATATCTTTCTGTATATCAACAGCCCGGGCGGCAGCGTGACGGCAGGCATGGCGATCTATGATACCATGCAGTACATCAAGCCGGATGTCTCCACAATCTGCATCGGGTCTGCAGCCAGCATGGCATCCATCCTGCTGATGGCAGGAGCCAAGGGGAAACGCTTCGCGCTGCCCCATTCCGAGGTGATGCTGCACCAGCCCCTTGGCGGATGCAGCGGCCAGGCTTCGGACATTGCAATCCATGCGAAGAACATCCTGCGCATCCGGGAGGAGATGTATGACGTGATCGTATCCCATACCGGCCAGGAGCGGGAAAAGGTGATCGCGGACACGGACCGTGACAATTACCTGACGGCATGTGAGGCGCTGGAATACGGCATTATCGACACCGTTGTGTCCGAGCGGTAAGAATCATAAGAAGAAAAGGAAAAGGCTCTTTGCGTGCATGGTTCCTGAAGACAAAAGCCATGCACGCATTACATATGTACTGTTTTTACAAATCAAAACAGAACCCTAATCTTCAGTAACTGTTTTCTTTATGATAGGAAAAGCGTTGGCGGGCAGGTGATTCAATGAGATTAACCCTAAAAGACAAATTGGCAAAGGATGCCCTTAATCAGGAAAGATACCGTTATGGCACTGACTTTTTGCAAAATCTTATATTTTGCAATGGCTTTCCCGTGATAGTGAAGGGAAAGTTCGACATTGCAAGCAGAGAGGAAAACAGACTGGTCTTTATGACCATACGGCCTTATAACGAATCAGTAAAAACAATGCCTAAAATATGCAGTGAACTTGTTTTCCCAATAGATTCCTTATGGAAGGCAAGGATTCTGAAAACGGCTGACTATAAAGAACCGTTCTATATCATTGGGCGCATTAAAGTTGTTTACAAAGACGGAAGACCGAAAGGAACAATCGTTCTTGCAGAAGATGTCTTCCAACGTTCAATCCTGACAGAAAGCCAGTTTGCAGACAATTATTCCAAGTTTTGCAGCCGGTGCTATAAATGGCCTGTGCAAGGGGAAGTAAGGCACATCATGCCTCCCGTAGTGAAAAGAATGCATGGCTTTGAAAGCAGGGATAAACGTAAGAAAGAACGGACCTGGAACCGGAAATCGGCTCCATGCTGCAGAAAAAAAACAGAAACGGAAACCCAGGAATTTGTCAACCCGGTTGCCAACCCCATAACGAATAATAGACCTTCAGAACAAGGCATAACCCATGTTGCGAGCATCTTACCGGATAACCGGCTGGAAAGCAAACAAGGGCAATCAACCAAAAAAGCGGCGGAGCCAGGTCGTTCAGAACCTAAGCCTGAAACACAAGAAAAGGCAGCCAATACTCCGGATGTGCGCCAACTGATGAAAGCGCAAGCTGAAGAGCATCATACCCAAACCAATGAAAAGGCCGGTTACAGTAAATTTTTTACGCCGTTGGGTAAAAAGTGGCTTCTGGAATTTGAAACCACTGAAACTACAGTTGAATATGCGGGGTGCACATGCAGCTATCTGGACGGCATTATCTATATAGACAGCCATGCTGAAGAGTGGCAGTTACGGTATTCCACGCTTTTCGAAAGAACTGTGCTGTATCATAAAAATAAAAGAAATTATGCAGTCAATAAAGACAGAGAACCGGTTGATGGCTATCATGTACAATACATTCAGTCGATGCTTAATTTGAACGCGGATGATTTGCATGAATTTCGGAAACCGCAGGACCATGAATTCAGCCTGATCCAGAATATTAAAGGACAGCCTGCGATTAAGGATTATATAGGCTATATATGCCAGCACAGGCAACTGGCAGAAAAACGGCAGGAAATGTTTGGGAAAAAAATTGAATCCATAAATGCATTATTGGCGGACAAAAATGTCAGTTACGCAATCAAACAAAAGAAGAAAAAGGAACTGAGGAAAATATTGAACCATGCAAGTTCTATAGATGTTTTGGAACTGCTGAAACGGTTGGAATCTGTGAAGAAAGATGAAGATTAGCAAAGGAACTGCCAGTTTGCAAGGGATATCTTTTAGCCCAGCCCTCGCAATCAGTTGTTCTCAGTAATCCAATATAATTAAATAAAACTTACATTGATGGAAAGGATGTGCTTCATGCTTATCAGGACTGACTGGAAGAAGGAGCCTGTATTGCAGTTCGGCTTTATGACGATGCAGGCAATGATATCTGAGATAGATAAAGAAACCGGGGGAAAAATGGAACCGACGTATTCCGAATCGGTGTTCTTTGATTATGATGCAGACCCGCAGCTGTATTGGCCGTATGCATTGAAATGGTATAAAAGGGCAGCGTTGCAGAAAGAGCCGCTGGCTGTCGAGATCCTGCGACAAATAGAATGCTTTAAAAGCACGGAACAAAAAGCAACAGAAGGTGATGCGGAAGCGCAGTATTTGCTGTCCGTATATTACCATGACAGTTATGGGACTTACCAAGATTTTGAAAAATGCACGGAATGGCTAAAAAAGGCGGCCATCAACGGGAATGAGGATGCAGTCCGGTCAATAGCGGAATGGAACCGGCTGACAGGCTGCAAGCAAAAATTAAGCGATCCGGATTTCAGTGCGGAACCTGATTTTTATCCGGATGAAGATAACATTTTTCTCGGAGGCCGACACGGATGGGTTGACGAGGAGAACCGTGAATTAGCCCATGTCGATATAATTTGGGAAAAGTTTTACAATCTGGACTTTGACGATACGCTGAGGGCTGCGGAAGCCGGCGATGCGGAAAAACAGTACCAGCTTGCATGGCTGTACGACTGGGGCAAAGGAACGGAGCAGGATACCAAAAAGGCAATCGAATGGTTTGTAAGGTCTGCCTATAACGGCTACGCCCCGGCGCAGACGGAGGTGGGAATACTTTACCATGCCGGGATCATGGTCACAAAATCAAAGCTGGAGGTTTTTTCCGGAAAAGGTTAAGAGCAGGATTTTTATGTACTAAGTACCGAAAATGAAGTATAATACTACCAAGTAACAAATCACGCGTGTAACTAAATGACATAGCTACAGAACTTTTCGGGGTATTGTAATGAAACGGAACTCTTACCAATTATCAAATTCACAAAAACAGGAAAACACAGTAAAATCAAAAATCGGATTCAGTGAACCCAAACTTTACGGAAATCATCCGGATACGATTAATAATCTGCAGGATCGGGTCAATAAGATTATTTCCTGCAGCAAGAACGCCATTTCGTTGTCAAATGCCGGAATGCAGGATAATGCACTGCGATTACAACGAATGGTTTTGGTACGACAAAAAGAGATTTTCGACGAGTATCATCCAAATACAATCATCGCAATGAATAATCTGGCAGTTATATTGTTAAAATCAGGGCAGTACGAAAAGGCTTTGGACTGGCAGCAAAGAGTTTTTAAAAACAGAAGAATTATTCTGGGAGAGAATCATCCGAATACAATTAATGCAAAGAAAAAAATGGCAAACACGATTGTAAGGATGAATCAGAAAGCTATCGAATTATCAAATGCCGAAATGTTTAAAGATGCATTGAAATTACAACAGTCGGTTTATGATAAACAAATTGAACTCTTCGATGAGAATCATCCAAATACGATCATCGCAATGAGTAACCTAGCAGAAATTTTGTTGAAATTAAGACAATATGAAAAGGCCTTAGCGTTGCAGCAAAAGGTTTTTAACAACAGAAAAGCTGTTCTGGGAGAAAAACATCCTCGTACAGTTTTATCTGAAAAAAACATAAAGAATACTTTTGCAACAATGAACTTAGAGGTTACCAAGCTGTCAAATGAGGCAAAGTACGATGAAGCATTAATGTTACAACTTACAATTTTAAATAACGCAAAAAAAATATTTGGGGAAGAACATCCTGAAACGATTTTTGCCAAGTATAACGAAATACTTTTATTAACTCAATTGAAAAAACGTTATAACGAAGCGTTAAAATTATACGAAAGCGACTTAATAAAAGCAGATCCTGCCATAAAATTCCCGCCTTGCCCATTGGTTGATTCAATTAATATTTTTGACTTTTTTTCCGAATGTAAGCAATCGGATATTATAACGGCCTCACCTCGGAAGAGCTTTTTTGTAGACGCAGGACCCGGGACAGGAAAAACTTATACTTTAATCCAAAAGTTAAATTATATGGTTACCCAGGAAGGCGTAGAAGCCGACGGCATACTTGTTTTATGTTTTACTAATGCGGCGGTTGACGAAATAAGATTTCGTCTTAAGCAGTTTGTTGCCAACGGTGCCGACAGAAGCCTTGTTCTTGTTGATGTAAGAACCTTTCATTCATTTGCATGGTGGCTGATCAATGAGGCAAATTCCGAATTGATTGATTCGGGCTGGGATCCTGTTAATATGGCAAGTTTGTATTTTGAAAAGTCTTTGGTATACGCCAAAAAGATATTCGAGTCATTTGGTCAAGAAGTAGTAGCAAGATGGGAATATTTCATTGTTGATGAAATTCAGGACTTGACAAATACCCTGGGTAATTTTGTATTGGAAATTATTAATGCGTGTCTGTCAGTCGGTTGCGGTGTGTCGGTTTTAGGAGATGCATGCCAGGCAATATACGATTATCAGGAGTCACAGTCAAATTCGCTAAAATCAGGCGAATTTTATAAAACATTGTTCCCATCCCATTACAGGTGAGAGAAAGATTGATCACATTGAAATTAATTTGGATTCCATTGCATTATTTGCACGCATTTCTCATTATGGTGATGAACAGGAAGAGCAGGTTAAAGGATTTATTATACATGTAGTGCTGCATGAATTGGCTCATTTGGACCAGGAGGTTGATTTTGGGCAGGACAATAAGACAAAAAACGAGTATCAAAAACGAATGGAAAACGCTAATGAGACATATACCTATAACTGGATTATGAAGCATATGAACGAGCTGGTCAGAAGGTTTGGGCCGTTTCGTCTGGAATTAGCAGCAAATTCCGGCACCTACCGCTATGACAATCGATATGTCTACAAACGTATTAATTCCGTAGCTGATGTGCTGAAATCATTACTTTATTTTTTAAGCAATGTGGATATAGAAAAACTGATTGATAAATTTAATTCTGTATTTATTATGATGATACTGAAACTCAGAAACGGTGCACATTTCAGATGTTTAATACTGGGTAAAAATGATTCACCGGTAAAAATTCGTAAGATACGTGATCTTCTCACATTCTTGGATCAGAATATAATACAGAAAAACCGTGTGTTTACGTCAAAATCTTGGTTGGAATATGATGAAAGTATCGTTCTTAAGTCAGATAATAAGCCTGGTTCCAGAACCTTTCATATCCCATTTCTTGTAATAACTCTGGAAGAAAGTGATGAAGAAGCAAAAACATTTACTATCGAATACAAAAAAGAAAAGGCCTGATTATACTAATGTCATTAAATTAAGCTAAATTGCTGTTTGTTTTAGTGACGGGGATAACAGAGTATTGTTAAAGCAGGTACTTATTGGTATAATATTTATGAGCCTTGATGGTGTGCCGTTAATAGCGGTTGTGAACACACCGTCAGGGTTTCATTTAAAGATAGGACTTGTGCGTGCGTACGCCCCCGGTTTTCCGGTGCGCGTGCGGTACATGGCAGGTTCTATTTTTATTTGCGTTTCACTAGTATTCTGTTATAATGAATGAGGAATATTTCTTTAGCAAGCACGATCGCAGAACCAGTTCCACCTTTGATACTGGTATCTGTCGAAAGCAGACCGCAGGTGGTAACGGTCGATGGGCGGGCGGAGCCATCGTAAAGAATATTCCAAATAATGCTTTAGCATATACGTTCTTTCATCAGAACCAGCAGATTATCACGCGTCAATTTTGTATCAGCCACTAAAAAACCGGCAACTTGTTTATGTGTGCAGAGCGTATAAGCATAGTCTTCTGCATCAGTACCTTTTTCTTTCAGTTCTGCAATATGGACCAGACCATGGCTGAATCTGCCCCATAAAGAGCCTTCTGGCACTTCATAAACGTATAAAACCGATAATTCTTCAGATGGTTCTACAGTAGTACTGCGCATATATTCGATATACTTTATGATTCTGTCCCTGAACATATTCCAAATTTCTTTTCCAGTAACAGTTTCTTTCTTTTTCATTACTTCTATCATTTCATCACGAATGAATGGTATGGCAAGATACGCATTCAGCAATTCTTCCATATCAAATTCCCGTAAACATTCCTGTACTGTTTTCACAATATCCCTTCTTCCGTAAGTTTTTCTTTCAATATTTTCTGGTCTTTCTCTGTAAGAATATCCTTTTTTAGCAGTTCATCCATATATTTTCCTGTAAGGGAGACGATTTCCGGATCTTCTTCGATAATAAGGCTTTGGAGCAGGTATGCTGCAAAGAAGAACACAAAGAAACCGATCGTACCAAATATGACTGTCCATGCTGTACTGTGCTCCATTTCAGGCATGATCCGGCAGAAGATCAGACTCCCGATCAGCGTAGCCCAAAGCACAAACTGAAGCTTTTTCAAAAATACGATATATGCCATTTCCTTCAGATTTTCAGAAGTCATGACATAACCATCCTTTTTGTATTGTTCTACAGCAGGCCTTTTTTTTCATATATACCATACCTGTTGCAGAAAAGAGCAGGCATGCCATGAAAAGAACCATATTGCATTCGAACATTTCAGGATTGGTGCTCACTTTCCATGGGAACGTACCCATGTAAATTATAACAGATATGGTCATAAGCAAAGCCATAACCGCAGTCGCAAACGCATATAAATTGTAACCGATTTTAAACGGGAGATTATCTATATCCCCACGAAATAAAATCAGATATATTGCCATCACTGTTGCAAATTTTTCCATACGTAAATTATCCTCCTTCAATATAGCCTTAACCGTCATCGTTTGATTTTCCGCAACAGATTCAGCACTTCCAGATACATCCAGATTAGGGAAACCATAAACGAAAAGGCAAAATACCACTCAAAGTAAGAAGGGAATCCTTTTGCTGTTAATGAGTCGATATCTGCAAAATCACAGGCAAGATTGGATGCAGCAATGACAATGACTATCAAGGAAATACTAATACCTTTCCATCCCATGTCATGCAGCATGGGTATTTCCATACCAAATCCCATAATCAGTACCAAATCAACAACATATAACAGAGCAATTGCACCTGTAGCCCTAACTACATTATTTCGAAACGCTTCATTTACATTGATCCATTTCCTGCAGTAAGAAAGTGCTGTCAAAAAAGCGAGAATAAAAGTCACAAGTACAGACTGAAGGACAATACCATCGCAGGATGTTTCTTCATGAACAGAGACCTGACCCAGTACAATACCTTCCAATACTGCATATACAGGTGATAGACACATGGAACTTTTTGGGTTCCAGCATATATACAGCCCAGTAATAAATGCTCCAATAATCATCAACAGTATGGATCTGTTGGAAAATGCATATAAACAGGAAATTACTGAAGATACTATCACCAAAGCCAGCAATAATAGGCTTTTCAGGGAGGCTCGTTCTGTTGTTGCAACTTTCTGGTATGATTCTGTAATATTCTTGTTTTTGATCCGTTTCAGTACCGGATTACGTGTTTTATTCGTTTCATTGTCCATTGATAAATTACCTCCATAAATACAAAAAAGATCCCTCTGCCAATAGTAGCAGAGGGTTTGTAGAAATATCAGCTTTCAACATTTTAATAACTTTATTCTTTTTTCAACCTTTTACAGCGCTGCTGTCAGACCTGCCGCCAGACCGCCGCCGGTCAAGGCGCTTTTTTCTTTCTTTTGTACCGTAGCCGTACCGGCAGCAACGGCACACAAATGCCTGCACTTCAGGACAATCCAAGCCAGCTGTTTTGCGAAGCAGGGCAACAGCTTTCGGGTCGTTTTCTTCTTTTGCGTATTTGTATACATAACGCACCAAACCGGAGAGCTTCTCCCGCTGTTCCTCTGTCTGTTCCAATTCCATTCTTGCACCTCCTGTTCCGCACCGGCCGTGCGGCCGGCTTATTTTTTCAATGTTTGCGGTGTTCCCGCACCATTAACAGTATAGACCATCAAGAACAACTTTTTCCCCGGGTGGAGGTTATTTCAAGAATCTGCAGTTCGTGATTTTGCGGAAGCGGGGCATGCTTCCGGTTATCAATCAGAATAAGCCCCTGCCATTAAAGGCAAGGGCTTTCCTTATCGCTTCCTGTCTGACGGGTGCCGCAGGCTATATATAATATCTCGGTCTTTCGCCCTGGCAGACGAGGCCCTTCTTTTCAGCTTCCCTCATCCATTTCTCATAATCGGGAAAGCTTCTTTTTACACCGTCACCCATGTAATAACAGACAGCCAGTGCGAACTGGGCCGGGCCGTTTCCGAGTTCGGCAGCACCGAGGTAGCATTTCACTGCCTCCGTTCTGTCTTTTTCGATCCCATTGCCAACATAATAGCAGTTGCCGAGAGAATAAAGAGCGTCAGCATTGCCTTTTTCGGCAGCATCCTTTATGGTATTGAAAGCTTCCGCATCATTATTCTCACAGACCTTTTTATATAAGTCTTCAAAATTTACATCATTTCCTGCCATAGTAATTTTTCCTCCCTGGTGAATTAATGTTGATTTTTAGGGGTTTTATTCCAGAAATCCGAGATAAAGGCAAGATCATTAGCGGCATCAGGATCGCCAGCCTCAGCAGCTTTGCGAAGCAGCCTCATTCCTTCCATCTCATCGAATTCCACACCGTTGCCGGACATGTAACATCTGCCCAGCCGTCCAATAGCGAACGGCAAGCCTTGTGCGGCAGCTTCACGGTACAGTTCCGCTGCTTTTGTGAAATCCTGTTCCACAACATCGCCATTAAAATAAAAATCACCCAGCAAAGACTTGGCATGCGGTTCTCCCTGTTCTGCAGCTTTTGAGAGCCATTGTAACGCTTTATCTTTATTTTCAACCGTTCCCGTACCTGTAAGGTAACATCTGCCCAGTTCACATTGGGCAAATGCGTCTCCCCGTTCGGCAGCAGTTTCAAACAGTTCAAAAGCCTTTTTCTCGTTTTTTTCAACGCCTATGCCATCCAGATGACAGTCGCCTAAAATACCCATGGCAAAGGTATCGTCGTTATCGGCGGCCTTCTGAATCCATTTTGCCGCTTCTTTTGCATCAGCTTTTACGCCAAAGCCATGATAATAGCACAGACCCAGACAAACCACACACCCAGGTTCTCCCTGTTCTGCAGCTTTACGCATCCATTCGGCGGCTTTTACGAGATCTTTTTTTGCGCCCCTGCCAAAAAAGTAAGCATGACTTAAATCACGCATGGACTCAAGTTTTCCCTGTTCAGCAGATTTCTGAAGCCATTTTAATGCTTCTTTTTCGTCAATCTCAACGCCGTTGCCATAATGGTAACACCTGGCCAGCGACCACTGGGCGTTTTCGTCACCGGCTTCTGCCTTTCTTAAAAGTTCATCAATTTCTTCCTTGCCCAGCAGTCTTTCCATTCTTTCAATCCTGTTATTCACTACAAATACCTCCCTCGGTAATTTAATATAATCAGACCGTTTCTTTACAGGCCATCACAGCAGGACCCGTTGTAAGGAAACAGCCGGAGATTCGGATAACAGCCTTGGAAACCTTTGGAGATTCCAAGGCCGTTTTATTCCGGACGCCGTTTTATCCGCCAAAAGCTGAAAGGAGAGCAGGGTAGAGCGGGAACACGGCGCGAAGTTACTTTTGCAGAACCTTATACTTCAATACCGAAATAGCTGAAGAGGGTAGTCTTTGCCGCATCAATACCGTTATCCGCGGCTTTGTACAGCCATTTCGTCGCCTCAGCCTTGTTTTCTTTTGCGCCGTGCCCGAACAGGTAGCACTTGGCCAGTTCGAACTGGGCCAGCCCGACTTCCTGCTCAGCAGCCTTGCGGAACCATCTGATTGCTTCCCGGATATCCCTTTCAACACCGCACCCGCTCAGAAAGCACATGCCGTAATTATACTGTCCGAAGCCGTCACCCTGTTCCGCAGCCTTACGGAACCATTTCATGGCTTCCGTATTATTTTGGTTCATGTGCTCACCGTTCAGATAGCAGCCTCCCAGTATGTTTTGGGAACTGGCATATCCTTGTTCTGCGGCCTTAAGAAGCCAAGTTACACCTTCAGCTTCATCCTGTTCGGAACCGCGCGCCAAAATACAGAACATCCTTTGCTGCGCTTCGTGATTGCCGTTTTCAGCAGCAGTTTTTATAAAATCAAAGGCTTTCTGGTCCTTATTCAGCAGAAACCTTGCCTGTGCATCAGTGATTTCTTCGACAGTTATACTGCCGGAAGTATTATCCATTATTGTTTCCTCCTCTTAAATAAGAAAAGCATGTTCCCTGTCACCGGCAGGTTGTACAGATCTGCCGGACCGGAAGCAAACCCCCTGACGGACAGGTCCAGGGGGTTCAGTACATAGTTACTCAGGCTGGATATTGAAACGTTTCAGGGTACTTATAAGTATCTCGCAGTCATCGCAATGCTGGGATTTTGCTTTCTCCAGCCATTGCATCGCTTCATCCTTGCTGCCCTGTGCCCGGCCCAGACGGCAAAGATCATTGAAGACCAAATATGCGGCAGGACAGCCGGTTTCGCATGCCGCCCTGACCCATTTGATGGCTTTCTTTTCATTTTCTTTGGGATTTTCTTCATAAAGATCATAAGAATAGCACTGGGCAAGATAAAGCATGGCTTCGGGATTTTCCTGCGCCGCAGCTTTTTCAAACCAGCTTACAGCCTTACCCATATCCTTATCCGCATCTACGCCAAGATAATAGAATTTCCCCAAAGCAAACTGGGCCATCCCAAAATTTTGTTCTGCAGCCTTATTGACCCACTTGAGTCCTTCTTCCACGTCTTTTTTCACGCCGAGACCTTCAAGGTACGAAATGCCCACAGAAAACTGTGCCTCTGCGTCACCCTGTTTCGCCTTTTCGCAGAGGGTAAAAACCGGGTCTTCTACATCCAGTATTTTTTTCATGGCAACATTCTCCTTTGACTCTTATTTAATACAACACACTCATGAACTCAAACGTGATCTTGCAGTAACGGGATCTTCGCCCGTCTCGTCACAATAATATACAGAAGTATCTTTGTCACTGCTTTCGCCTCCTTCCTGCGCAGGACTGACGGATCCGGTCACGAAGCCATACGGGGCATGCATATTGCGGTCCGTCATCTGTTTATATGATAAGCCGTCAAAAATGTAATCTTCCTTCCGTGGTGGTTTTTAAAAAAAGAAGTCCCGGTTATTTCTGTCAATCCCGGGACAGCTGCGATTTTGTGTTTATTTTTCAATTAAATTATTGCCATATCTCAGGCTTGGTTTTGCCATATCAGAACATGTAAATATATTTTTATTGGGAATGTTGCACTGTTTATTAAATTCAATTTAATTTCCCGGCTTTTATCGCGTTCCCGGACGTTATTACGGTTTATAACAAAACCGGTACTGACAGGATTCTTCACATACAGGACATGGTGCGTAAAAGGGCAGGGCCGGTCTGAAGGAATAAGTATGGTCACACATCCTGTATCAAGGAAAGGAGCCCGTTCTCCAGCTTTTTGACCTGACTTGACTCGCTGATGTTAGTCCTGCACCAGAGGGCGAAATGCTCACAGTTGTTGCCCACAAGGTCATACTGCCGTTCCCCCAGCCGCTGATAGGCTCGTTCCACGGTCTCCTTTTTGGTAAACAGGTGATACCCCCTGATCCTGCAATGTTTGGGGAATTTGCAGATAAAATACTGCCCGGCCCCGTCCAAAAACTGTTCCATGGACGTTTTATGAATCGAAATATCATCACCGAAATCCCCGTCCCGGTTAGAGTAGTGGATGACTTCGCCGTTCCCGGCATAAACACCGTAATGCCGGTACAGGTTAAAGTTCCTTTCCACAAAAATCACATCTCCGGGACGGATCTGTTTCTCCGGTTCCGTTTCCTGCGGTATGGTTTCCTCCGTATCATCATCCAAAAATAATGCCGCAGCCAGTAAAATCAAAAGCTTTAAAATTATAATCACCCTCCTTAATGAAAGTAATAAGCCCCGGCCTTTACGGCCGGAACTTTCTAAGTTCCTATGTTCCTTTATACAAGGGGCCAGCAATTGTCTGGGCCATAACTATAATATCTTTTTAAAAAAGCGGAATTATACAACAGGTCTGCCCTGAACAGCTTTCCTGAACTTCAGGATCACTGTTGCCGGACCGGAAAACCGCAGATCAGCTTTTTTCAGGTTACGGGAAACAACATAAAAATAAAGGTATGTACAGGACATACCCTGAACCAAAAAGAACAATTAGGGAGGAATGTGTTATGAGCCGGACTATAGACAAACTGTTAATTACCGTAGTGGAGGCGGCATACTATCTGCACTACAGCACGCAGTACGTTTACAATCTGCTGAAAGAAGGAAAACTTCGTTACAAAAAGAAGGGGAGGGATTACCTGATCTTTTCCGAAGACGTTGAAAATTATGCGAAGTCTACGCTTCTCAGGAAAAGACCGGGATAACTGTCTGCTCCCCGCAGGCATTTTTGCGGAATTTATGATAATGCCGGAAGGTCCGTTTTAATAATTGTTTTATGATGCAACATATTTAGTAAAAACCCGGAAGGAGGTAAGATAATCATGTTTAGTGAATACGGGGATATTTTAAGTGTCGAAGACGTGATGGAGATATTGAACATTGGGAAAAATGCTGCCTACAGACTATTCCGGGACAAAGCAATACGGTGTTTCCGTATCAACGGCAGATGGAAGATCCCAAAGCAGTCCCTTATGGAATATGTGGAAGAACAGCGCAGAGCCTGAACAAACTATCCAAACCTACAGGGCAGGAAGTGTCCTGCTTTAAAACCATTGCGGTCAATCTCTCGACGAGGCTTTGCCTTATGGGGCACGCCTTCGTCCGCCCGAAACCGACCGCAATGGTTTATGCATCCGGCAGGTCTGTCAGGCACCCGGGCCAACGGACCCGAACGAAAACGGCCTATATCAAATCAACGCGAGAATAATATAAAGATAAAGCAGGATACCGGGTTGTCTTACAGGTATCGTAATACCGGCCGGGAACCGATCAAAAAACTACGCATCAACAAAACTAAAAAAGGCCAGCCCGGTAAAGGGCTGGCCGGCATTGTCCTGTTATGAATTCCGCATGTATTCTTCGATAAGCTCCATCTGGTAACGGTCACTGTAAATCTGCAGTCCCGCCTTGTAAAGCAAAAGCGATGCGTTTTTGCTGACAGGAAAGCTGTTTTCGCCGTACTCAAAGCAGTAGGCAAGTTCCGATGCGAAGTCAGCGGCGCCGCTTCCTGATGAGACTGCGGAATAATTTCCTGCGTAATAAAACCAGACGGTGTTGAACAGCAGTTCCGTTTCGGAATTGTCTTTCCCGTATGTCGCTTCCGCCAGCGAAGAGTAAATATCGGCATCCTTGCCCCTGATCGCATTGTTGATCTCCCTGATTACCCACGCGGCAGGATGGCCGAGGTTTGCAAGGTGCGAGATGCGCCTGTCGGACGGCCTGAAGGGGTTAAAGCGAAGTCCCATGAAATCTTTGTCAATCATTCCGGTGTACATACATTTTCCTCCTTTGTCGGATCCTACGTATTACAAGCCATACGGCTTTAAACAAAGCGTCCTTCTGCCGTATGACAGCTTTGTATCCATAGTATCAGATGTAAGACACGGAATTCGCCGCGAGGATGTTTTTTCCAAAAGTGCAATACTACAGAGTATTACAAAATAATAAGCCGGCATCATTGATGCCGGCCGGATTTTAAATTTTACATTTCATGTGTTACATAAAGTACTTAGTATAAATCATCGCATCGTGAGCCAGCTTGTTGGAAACCTTGATGCTTTTTGGGAAGTTGTCTTCACCGGTCGCAAACGCATTTGCCAGCATCATCAGGAAATCCCCAATGTCGTCCCACTGTGAAAACGTTCTTTCCCTGCCTGAGAAGTTATACCAAATTTCTTTAAAAAACTCTTCATTTCCATATTCATCGCCGAAATCCTTTTCGGCCTTGATTATAACGGCAAGGATGTTGACCTGGTTCCCGTTCATGGCCTGATAAATTGCGTCCACAACGCAGGAAACGGGATCGCCCATAGCAGCAAGGCAATTGACCACGCTGATATATTCATGGGAGGAATTGCGTTGCGTTTTATCCAGCAGCTCTTCTTTTGTTTTCTTGTTCATAGTAAAAACTCCTTTATAAAATATTTGCCGGTGCCGGCATCTGCATAAATTGTAATACATTCGTATCACACAATTCTTTTTAGGGAGTTTTTTGAAAGAACAAAATCAAAAAAGTAATACAGTAATTAAAATTCATTGCGCAGAAGCATACAGAACCTGACCCACTGTAATACAGCGGGAAAACAACAAAAAAAGCCAGTGCGTTTCAGCACTGGCCTAGACTGCAACTACGCGATAATACCGCTCCAACTGACAGAACGTCTTACGTCTTTCATAATTACGCAGGACAGTTCTTTGTGTACCGGAAAACCGTTGGACCCTTCAAACAGGGATTTTGCCAGTTTGTAAAGGAATTCACTTACAAAAGTAAAATCGGTAAATTCATTGTCCTGCCCTGTAAAGTAAAACCAAACCTGATTATACAGCGTCCCGTCACCGTATACGTTATCCACATCATCAAGTGCCTTGAACACCGCATTCATAATGTCTGTGTTGTTACCATTCATTGCATCAATGATCGCTTTGATTACTTTCGCCGCGGGATGTCCCGCACCTGCAAGGGTCTCGATCACTTCATCGGTCTGACCGGTGTGGCTCCGGTCTGTTTTTACAAAAATTTCCTCATACATCAGGTCTTCCATAAAAATCCCTCCCATAAACACTGTTATTACGCAGTAACCTGCGTTGAAGTAATATTATCATCACCACAGTCCCATGTTCGGCATAAGGAGTTTTTTTGAAAAAGCCACCAAAAAACGCAAAAAGAAAGTGCCGGCACATCCGGCACACCCCGCACAGTCAAACACAAAAAAGAAGGCCGGCGCACAATGCGCCGGCCCGGCATAATAACTAAAACAGCTTTCCCGCCGACTGGTAAAGCAGCTTCGCGGTTCTTTTGTTGACCGGGAAATCATCCGATCCGCTGTCAAATGCTTCGGCCAGACTTCCAAGAAAAACCCAGGGATCATGGCCCAACAGGAAAACCGCTTCCTTTCCGGAGTAATACCGCCAGATATCCTGAAAAAGTACTGATTCATCACCGGCGTAATCTGCATCGCGTAACACAGAGACTAACGAACAGAGAATGTCTTTATAACCGCCCCGCAAAACTGCGTTAAGATCGGTTATCACCTTGGCCGCCGGGTATCCTGATCTTGCCAGTTGCTCGATGACAGCATCCGGATACTTTACCGGGTCATACTTCGCTTGTCTGAACATTTCCTTCATTTCCAACTGATTCATTTTTTCCTCCTTCGGATCAAACCTGCTGTTTTCCAGCTGATACTAGACTATCAGCATCACGGACGGGTTTTCCTTTGACGGAGGTTTTTTTAAAGCACAGCAAATATGACAAAATACAGTACCCGGCACATTTGACACAGCCAGCACAAATGGTATAATAACCATAAACAATTAATAAATATACAACAGCCAAAAGAGCAGATTCCGGCAAAAAAATGAATATGGCAGTAAAACCGTCGTACCGGAACCGGTACTTTTTTTTCATAAAAATCAGCCGGATTTATACCTGTGTGTTTGAATTTAGAATTAATTACATATCTGCAGGAAGCCGCGTTTTAACTAGGTTTAAACACGTTTTTAAGGGCAAAAAAAACTGCCCGGGATAGCTTGGGGTGGAAGAGGTCGCTAGTTCAAATCTAGTCGCTCCGACCAATTAAAAAAAGACGGGAATCCGCACAGTGAGCGGGTTCCCGAATTTTTTATATTTAACTGCAATTTACACAATTCTCTTTGATTATATCTAATAGATATAACTCGTCCCAAAATCGTCCCAATTTGGTAAAAATAATGCTTTATAATTTCGTCTAACTGCAAGGAATTTTAAACAGTTAAAAATTTCTAATTAGTCTATGCGGAATAGCTCGTTCAAAATTATTAATTAACATTTATTTAGGGCAGGTTGTCTTGATAATTTACTGATTAATGATAAAATAATACTACAGATTATTGATAAAATAATAACGATAATAATTAAGTTGATGTGTCGTAAAAGATTGGGGTGAAAAGGAATGGTTGTTTTGCATTTTTCAAAACAAAGCAGAACAGAAGCTAACTATACCCTCTTGCCCCTGTGCGGCGGCAGTCGCTTTCGTGTTGCCGCGCCTGCTGAAACCATACACACGATGTACCTGTCGGGTAAAGGGACAACGATGTCCTTTCGCCTGACTTTTTATTTTGGATTAATTGGTGCTGTTGTGTTTCATCGAAGGTTGTGCAACAGCAGAGCAAAAGATAAAATAAAAAATGAAATAGATTCTGGAGGCGCAACATGAACCGAATTTACAAAGTAATCTGGAGTAAAACGAAACATTGTTACGTGGTAGTGAGCGAACTGGCGAAACGGCACGCCAAGGGCGGAAACGCGGGCGGTTGCCGCATGATGACGGTCCGAGTTCTGAGCACGCTGCTGTTGGGCGCGTACCTGGTGGGCGGCTACAGCTTGCCCTCGGCGTGGGCGGACGGTGAGTCGCAAGACGTAGGCACACGGACTGAGGGAATTACACGCACATCAACAGATGCAACGAATCCGGTAATTTACACCACAAAAATAGAAAATAGCCTTACCGTAACAAGTGATGGTAAAGTGCAATGGGGTAACGGTACGCAAGCACTGGGCGATTATTCCACGGCGTTTGGTAATAATACAACAACGGCAGCGGTGACGTCGTTAAAATATAGGGATCCTTATAATAATGACTGGACGGAAGCGAAGATTATCACTAAAAATTCTGACACAGGTCTTAAATATGTAATTGTTGAGGCTGCCGATCCTAACAAAGAACTATATTTTTCCTATTTCGACACCGAAGAAGCGGCAATGAATGAGATTGCGCGTGAAGGCAAGATCACTGGCGGGTATGGCGCGACTGCTTTCGGTCTGCAGTCGGAAGCGAAAGGCTCACATTCTACCGCCTTTGGCGTTCAAACGGTAGCCGAAGGGACCGGCGCTACCGCGTGGGGTCGCTATGCGAAAGCTACAGGCGATTATTCCACTGCCTGGGGATTCAACACAGAAGCAATTAATGATAAATCCACAGCTTTTGGTGATAACACTATAGCCGGCGGCAAAATCGCTACCGCCTGGGGTAATAAAACAGCAGCCGGAGGCAGGACTTCCACCGCTTTCGGTAGTGAGACAGTAGCGCTGACAGAAGGTGCTACCGCCTGGGGCAACAATACGAAAGCCGGCAAGTGGACATATGCAGGTCACGATGTTTTTATTAAAAAAGAAGGAGATGGACGTTACCACATTATAGATGAATACGGTAATTCGGGTAGTAATGGGTTACCTGGTCAAACTTTTGTAAGCTATGATGCAGCTTATGAGTATATATCATCGCAGGGAACGGTGAAGGGCGTCTATGCAACCGCCTGGGGTAACGGCACGAAAGCCGAAGGCGATTATTCCACTGCCTTTGGTAATTATACAAAAACGGCGGCGGTGACATCGATTGAATATAACGGGATTGTTAAAAAAGTAAATGAAGAAAAATATGCAATTGTTGATGCTAACAATCCTGACGTAATACTATCTAATGGGTATTTCGATACCGAAGAAGAGGCAACGAAAGAGCTTAGGCTTAACGCCACGATCACCGGCGGGTATGGTGCGACGGCTTTCGGTCTGTACTCGGAGGCAAATGGCGCACATTCCACCGCTTTTGGCGTTGGAACAACAGCCAGAGGAACCGGCGCGACGGCTTTTGGTTTCAAAACCATTGCCAACGGCGATAACTCCACGGCGTTCGGTTCTGGTACTAGAGCCAGCGGCGCTAACTCCACGGCGTTCGGTTCTGGTACTACAGCCAGTGACATGAATGCCACGGCTTTTGGTTCCAGGACCATTGCCAGCAGCGATAACTCCACGGCCTTTGGTGCTGGTACTACAGCCAAAGGTGAAAGCTCCACGGCGTTTGGTTCTGGTACTACAGCCAGCGGTGTATACTCGACGGCGTTCGGTGAAGGTACTTTAGCCGACGGCTCCCACTCCACGGCATGGGGAGATTATACCCAAGCACTTAGTCATAAATCCACAGCTTTCGGTGATCATACTACAGCCGGCCACGATAATGCTACCGCCTGGGGTTACGAAACAACAGCCGGAGACAGGACTACCACGGCCTTCGGCGATAATACAGCAGCGCTGATGGAAGGCGCTACCGCCTGGGGCCACAATACGAAAGCCGGCAAGTGGACGGTTAAAGATGATACGGGTAAAGTCCACGATCTGATTATTGAAACATATACTGATCATAATCCTACTGGAGATTCCATAAGGTACGCGGTTAAATATGCTGAAAATAAAGGTACAGATGACGTGTTCATTGGAGGACAGAATAGTTATACTGATGCTTATGAGGCGTTAAAAGGGCGTGCGTCAACAGACCCGTACGTAACGATGCAGGGTAACTATGCCACCGCCTGGGGCAACGGAACAGAAGCCGAAGGCGATTATTCCACCGCTTTTGGTAATTATACAAAAACAGCGGCGGTGACGTCGTTTAAATATTACGGGACGGAAGCGAAGGTCGTTTCTGAAGTAGTTGTGGTTAAGGACGCAAACGGCAATCCGGTAATGATAACAGATCCGGGCAATCCGGAATCTGGTGAAACGATACCTGCAACTGAATTAAAATATACAATTGTTAACGCTGATAATCCAGAAATAAAGCTATCAGGCACTTATTTCGATTCCGAAGATGCGGCAATGAACGAGATTGTGCAAAACGGCACGATCACCGGCGGGTATGGGGCGACGGCTTTCGGTTTGCTCTCGGAAGCGAAGGGCGCGCACTCCACCGCTTTTGGCGTTGGAACGACAGCTGAAGGAATCGGTGCTACTGCGTGGGGCAACGGAGCGCAAGCCACAGGCGATTATTCTACGGCGTTCGGTAACGGTTCTGTTGCGAATGCATCCAATTCCCTGGCAGCGTTGGGCGGTACGACAGCAGAAGATGCGGTGAACTCGCTGGCGGTGGGGTTAGGCGCACAGACAACACTGCCTGACTCAATTGCTTTAGGCAGTGGTGCTGTCGCAGACCGGGCGAAGTATGATGGGACGGACAATAAATATACGGCATATTTGGGCGATGAGACAGGCGAAACAAAAACTGGTTCTGCATGGAGAGCTACCGCAAACGCCATTGCAATCGGTGATATTGACACCACTGACGATACAAAATCAGTCACCCGCCAGATCATCGGCGTGGCTGCAGGTACCGAAGACACCGACGCAGTGAACGTGGCGCAGTTGAAAGCAGCTACGTTTGACATGCAGGGGATTACGCGAACCGAAACGGGTATACCCGGCGAGGCTGGCTATGTAGCTACCACAACTATTGAAAACAACCTTTCTGTTTCCAGTGACGGAAAAGTAAAATGGGGCAACGGAACAAAAGCCGAAGGCGATTACTCCACAGCTGGGGGTTACAATACAAAGGCAATGGGCAAAAACGCTACAGCGTTTGGCAATTATACACAGGCCAACGGTTATAATTCCACAGCGTTTGGGAACGCTGCAAAGGCCAACGGTCAGTATACCACAGCGTTTGGCAGCACTACACAGGCCAACGGTCAGTATGCTACAGCGTTTGGCAATTATACAGAGGCCAACGGTTATAATTCCACAGCGTTTGGCAATTATACACAGGCCAACGGTCAGGATGCTACGGCGTTTGGATACCGTTCGATTGCTGCTGGTGATCATTCTACGGCGTTCGGCAGCTACACACAGGCAGGTAAGCTGACGTATAAAAAAGAAAATGGCAGTGAAACTGAAGCGAAAATTGTAGAGTATACTACTGCCGCGGGAGATAGAAAATACAAGATTGTTTCTAAGGATGGAAATGATGATTTATCAGATAATGGTGGAGCAGGTTTCTACTATTACGATGTTCTTCGCGATAGCAACCTGACTAAGCAAGGGGATTATTCTACCGCATTTGGCAGCAGCACAGAGGCGCTCGGTGATTTTTCCACGGCGTTTGGCAGCAACACACAGGCTCTTGGCGATTATTCTACGGCGTTTGGCAGCAGCACAGAGGCCAACGGTCAGTTTGCTACAGCGTTTGGCAGCAGCACAGAGGCAAGCGGTCCGTCTAGCACGGCGTTTGGCAGCACTACACAGGCCAACGGTCTGTATTCTACGGCGTTTGGCAGCACTACACAGGCCAACGGTCACTATGCTACGGCGTTCGGCAGCCACACACAGGCAGGTAAGCTGACGTATAAAAAAGATGGCAGTGAAACTGAAGCGAAAATTGTAGAGTATACTACTGATGCAGGAAATAGAAGATACAAGATTGTTGACCTGTGGAATGAAAATGATGTTTTATCAGATAATAATGGAGCAGGTTTCAACATGTATGAATCTGCTTTTCTTGATAATAACCTGACTAGGCAGGGGGATTATTCTACCGCATTCGGCAGCAGCACGATAGCACTCGGCGATTACTCCACAGCTTGGGGGTTTAGCGCACAAGCAAATGGCAATTATTCAACGGCGTTCGGTAACGGTTCCGTTGCAAATGCATACAATTCCCTGGCAGCGTTGGGCGGCACGACGGGTGAAAAGGCAACAAATTCAGTAGCAATTGGCACAGGTGCAACGGTAGGCGGAGCATATGTTTCCGGAAATACAGAAACAGAAGGCACTAACGCGTTTGCATTTGGAAATGGCGCACAGGCAACTCTTTCTGATTCAGTCGCTTTGGGCAGCGGAGCAGTTGCAAACCGGGCAAAATATAATGCGTCGAACAATGCGTATAAGGCATATTTGAATGAGGATGATAATAATCAAAAAACTGATCCTGCATGGCGTGCAACGCATAACGCCATTGCGGTAGGCGCGTCTGCAACTGACAGCGACACAGCAACTGTTACCCGTCAAATCACCGGTGTGGCAGCAGGCACATATGATACCGACGCTGTGAACGTGGCGCAGTTGAAAGCGGCAACGTTTAATATGCAGGGAATTACGCGCACTCGCAGCGGGAATGATAATGATGGTTATACCTATACCACGACAATAGAAGACAAGCTTTCTGTTTCAAGCAACGGTGCGTTCAGTATTTCCGGCGATAAATTTACCGTAGATTCGGATGGCGCCATCAGTGCAGCAGGTGGAATCAGTGCAGCAAAAGGTGCTGGTGGTTATAATTTCACTGTGGATTCTAGTGACGGATCAATCAGGACAAACGGTAATATTTCTGCGGTAGGCGCCATCAGTGCTGACAATATCACAGTAGCTGAAGGTACGTATAGTTACATCAGTGCAGGTACCGATGTAGCAGGGAGCCTGGTATCGTTAGATAATGCGGTGAAAGCGAATGCAGGTACGATTCAAGGAATTACACGTAGTGGAGATGCAACAGACGGATATACCACAACAATAGAAGGTAAACTTTCTGTTTCAAGCAATGGGGCGTTTAGTATTTCCGGTGATAAATTCACCGTAGATTCTGACGGCGCCATCAGCGCAGCCGGCGGTAAATTCGTTGTTGGCGCAGAGGGTACATTAAGTGCAGGTGCGACAACGGTTAGCGGCTTGACGGTAGGAACAAAGGAAAGAACTACAGAACTGACTACAGAAGGGGTAGTTGCAGACGGAGATGCAGGTGCAGGCTATGTAACCGGCAGTACGGTAGCTACAGCATTAGCAGGTAAGGCAGACGTTGCAACCACGTTGGCAGGTTACGGCATCACGGATGCTGCCAAGATTGACGGCTCTAATGTAACGACACCTGCAACTTGGGGAACAAAGCTGGGAACGGGTGCTATTGACCTTAATAATGGTGAGCTGGTAACCGGCGGCACGGTGCATGCGGTGACAAGTGCACTGGATACGAGAATAACGGCAAATACAACTGCACTTGAAAACAAAGCAGGCGTAGATCTTGCCAATATTTCTGATGCTGGCAAAACGGCAGTACGGAGTCTGATTCAACTGGAGCAGGGTGATAATGTTACCGTTGCTAAAACAACATCAGAGTCAGGCGTTGATACCTATAGAATCAGTGCAGTGGCAGGAAGCGGCAGCGGGTTATATAACTCTGGTGAAGGCATCAGTATTACCGGTACAGAAATCAATGTAAATGCAGGCGAAGACTTTACCTTTGATTCAAATAAACTGCAATTGAAAAAGGATGGAGTTATAGCTGACGGTAACACAGGCGTTATAACCGGCGGCAAAGTGTACAGTGCGTTAAGTGCATACGCTAAGAGCGACGGAGCAACACTGACCAACACGACGATTAGTTCCGGTAATATCGCGGACGAGGTTAAGCTTGTTGGGACAGATTCCACGATTACCGTTGGAACTTTGAAAGCGAGCGTAACTGCTAACACAAGTGATATCAGTACATTGAAATCTACAGTCAGCGGGCATACGGATTCGATTAGTGCATTGGATGAAACGGTAAACAAACCCGAAACAGGGTTGGTCGCGAGGGTAGATAAAAATACGAGTGCGATTGGCGACGCTAGCAGCGGTTTGACAAAAGCTGTTGCAGACAATGCAACTGCGATTGCAGGCAAAGCAGATAAGGCAACCACGTTAACAGGCTATGGTATTACAGACGCCTACACGATTATGGCGGCAGATGAAAAGTTTGCTCAGAAGGCAACGACACTTACCGGTTACGGCATTACCGATGCTTATACAAAGACGGCTGCAGATGAAAAATTCGCTCAAAAAGCGACGACTCTGTCCGGTTATGGCATTACGGATGCATATACGAAGACCGCCGCAGACAATAAGTTTGCGCAGAAAGCGGCGACACTGTCCGGATACGGCATTACGGATGCAGCTATGGTGGACGCTTCCAACATTGACGCGGCAGTCTGGGGGACGAAGTTAGGCACGGGTGCGGTAGCGAGCGGTAATGCGGGTCTTGTGACCGGCGGAACGGTATACACGGAAGTACGTCCCGCCAACGGCACGTATGTAAAGAAAGCGAATACGACAGCCGCGAACCTGTCTGCGCTGGACACTCAGGTAAAAGCAAACGCGGATGCAATAGCGGATAAGGCAGATGCAAGTGTGGTTTCTGAATTGACTGACATGGTCGGTGCCAATGAAAAGGCGATTGAGAAGAATGCAACAAATATTGCCGCCAACAAGACGGCGATTGACAAGAACGCCAATGATATTTCTTCGTTGGGAACAAGGGTAACGGCTAATGAAACCGCGCTGGCAAAGAAGGCGGACAAGGCAAACACGTTGAAGGGTTACGGCATTGAAGACGCCTATACGAAGGAGGATACGGACACGCTGTTGAACAAAAAGGCGGACAAGACGGAACTGGCAGAGGTAAAAGCGACTGCGGACAGTAACAAGGCTGCGTTGGATGCGCTGGGTGATGTGCAGGAACTGGCAAAAGACGCTGAAGCAGTCAGGAAAATTGCAGATGATGTGGAAACGGTCGTGAAAGAGCAGGACGGCGTGGTCGCTGAGGAAGGACAGAAGAATGCGGACGAACTGGTGAAAGGTTCCACCGTGTATGATTACCTGAACAAAGGCAAAGACGGTGACGGAAAGCTTGTTCTTGGTACAGATAGCAAGAGCATAAGCATTGGCAAGGACAGCGAAGCTACAGAGGATAATTCCATTGCTATCGGTACGGGTATTAAAGTTCATGGCAAACGCAGTGGCGCGATAGGCGATCCGGGCGATGTGTTCGGCGATGACAGCTATGTAATTGGCAATAATCCCAACGTAAACGGAAATGGTACCTTTGTAGTTGGCAATAATGCGAATGTAACCGGTGATACTAATTTTGTGCTGGGGCATAATGCCAATGTTACTGGCAAGAACAACATTGTATTAGGAAATGACGTAACCGTTGAAAATGTGGATGACGCGATTGTGATAGGCAATGGTTCCACTGCGGAAGCAGGTGCTGTTTCCGTGGGTTCCAAAGATGGTGAGCGGCAGATCAAACATGTGGCCCCCGGCGAGGATGATACCGATGCAGCAACTGTCGGTCAGGTACGGGAAGTTAACCAGGCTGCTTACAACAATGCTGTCAACCTGAGTAACAGCATTAACAAACTGGACAGCCGTATCAGCAAGGTGGGCGCCGGTGCGGCAGCGCTGGCAGCATTGCATCCCATTGATACGGACGACAAGTTCACCATGGGTCTGGGCTACGGCAATTACCGGAGCGCTAACGCCATGGCGATGGGAATGTTCTACCGCCCGACTGAAAAGATGATGATCAGCGTCGGCGGTGCCTTTGGCAATGGCGAGAATATGGTCAATGCAGGCATATCCATTGCATTGGATAAGAACAAAGGTTTTGGCACAAGTAAGGCAGTCATGGCGAAGAATATCAAGGCGCTGTCGGCAGAAAACGCGGCCATCAAGGAAGAGAATGCGGACATGCGGAAGCAACTGAACGCTCAGGATGCTAAGTTGACAACCCAGGAAGCGGAAATCCAGGCATTGAAAGCGGCATTAGCCCGTCTGGAAGCGAAGATTGGAAAATGACGCCGGTCAGTTTATTTGAAATTCTACCGTGATAAAATTTCACTTGGGGTGGAAGATGTCGCCAGTTCAGATCTAGTCACTCCGACCAATTAAAATAGTATCGGGAATCCGCACAGTGAACGGGTTCCCGATTTTTTTATTTTTAACGGCAATTTGCACAGTTTGGCTCAGTTACATCTATAAGATATAGCGCGCCCCAAATTTGGAAAATTGGTGCTTTTTTAATTTGTCTGATAGCGAGAAGTTTTGAACAGTTAAAAATTCGTATTTAACGGACAAAACGTTATGACCCCGCCTGCCATACAGTTTTAATTTGCTGCATGGCAATGATTTGCAGACAGACATAATCACTGTCTATCATATATTAATGAGTGCGTAGGGCGTAACATCAGTAACTGTGCGGCCTCATGAAAAAAATCCGGGTGTTTTTTCCCCCGGATCAGGTTGCCCGGCGCCAGTCAAACCTTCACCGGGTGTAAATCCGGTCTCTTCTTTTCTTTTGGAAATTATTAAACAAAGCCCATGCCTATCGCTAAAACAGAATTCTTTGTGATGGAAAGGGGTTATTTTATCTTTTTATTTTTGTGGCTAACTCTGGCGTGTTGTGGTATAATATTATGTATTTTATTTTACAGCATTTTATAATTGAAGGAGTTTGCTATGATTCGTACATTGCCTCTCACCTGTTCCCGCTGCGGCAAAGTATTCACTGCTCAGGATCATCTGTATTATCAGGACGATTTTACCGCACAGAGTTTTAAAGATATTAAACTGGTCTGTGATGACTGTATCCGTGAATGGAAAGAAAAATGGCAGATTGACCATGCGGAATTTCACGAAGAAAACTATGTTCTCACCGTAACCATTACTCTGAAAGACGGAACAGTTTACAAAAACATGGACTGCACTCCAATGGAAGACACGGAATCGGTCGTTACCGGAGAAGATATTCCGCCGGAAGCCCAGCATACCCTGTACGAATATTATGTTACTTTTGCGCAGAAACGCGAATCGCAGCAGATTAAAGACTGCTTCTTTACCAAAGAAGCAGAAGGGAAGATGTCCGCCGATATTACCACAGTAGGCGGCGAACGGTATGACAAGCTTGTGTTTTATGTGGAAGACGGCTACCTGAAAACGGAGCAGGATGTACCGGACTATGTTATGGACGGTCTGGTCATCGCGTACAAATCCTATCTGGCCCAGGAGGAGATGCTTTCCACCGCTTCCCAGCCGGCACCCCGTATGCCCCAGCGAAAACCGATGCCGGAAAGCCAGTGGAATACGGGTGAAGGCTACGGCAGCGGAAACACGACCGGTGGTTTCGGACGCCATAACAGGAATCCTTTCGGGGGATTTTAAGCTAGTACTGATTTGACCGGTTTACTGTTTAAGCCCGGTAAAAGTAAAATTTTGCCTGCCTGATACCGTGTTTTCAGGAGGCGGGGACATACTGAAATATATTCGGGAGATACCATGAGCGAATTAAAAGAAAAAATAGAAAAACGGCGTACCTTTGCCATCATTTCACATCCGGACGCCGGCAAAACGACCTTAACCGAGAAATTGCTGCTGTACGGCGGCGCTATTCACCTGGCAGGCAGTGTAAAAGCCAGAAAAGCAAATAAGCATGCCGTTTCCGACTGGATGGAAATTGAAAAGCAGCGCGGTATTTCTGTTACGTCTTCGGTGCTGCAGTTCGATTACCAGGGCTATCGCGTCAATATTTTGGATACACCCGGCCATCAGGACTTTTCGGAAGACACGTACCGCACTCTGATGGCGGCTGACAGCGCTGTCATGCTGATTGACGCAGCCAAAGGCGTGGAACCCCAGACCAAAAAGCTGTTCTGGGTCTGCCACCGCCGTCACCTGCCGATTTTTACCTTTATTAACAAGCTGGACCGTTTCGGCCGGGAACCTCTTGACCTGATGGAAGAAGTGGAAAAGATTCTGCAGATCAAGGTGTATCCCATAACCTGGCCGGTGGGCCTGGACGGAAAATATAAAGGCGTGTATAACCGCCTGACCAGAGAGGTTTCGTTATTTAAAACGGATGCCAGCCATGGCAGTAAGCAACTGGAAGAATTTTCCGCGGACATCGATGATCCCCGCATTAAGGAAATGATCGGAGATGAACTGTTCGAAGCACTGCTGGGCGATATCGAGTTACTGGACATGGCAGGGGAAGAGTTCCATATCGAGGACGTATTAAAAGGGGAACTTACACCCATGTTCTTCGGCAGCGCCATGACCAACTTTGGTGTGCAGGAGTTTCTGGAAAAGTTTCTGGAAATGTCTCCGGCGCCCCAGCCCCGCACACTGTTAAATGGTGATGTACTGGAACCTGACAATCCGCTGTTCAGCGCCTTTGTTTTTAAGATTCAGGCCAATATGAACCCGGCACACCGGGACCGCATCGCGTTCATGCGCATCTGCTCCGGCGAATTTGATAAAGGCATGACAGTGTATCATGCCCAAAGCGGTAAGCCTGTAAAGCTGGCCCAACCACAACAGTTTTTAGCGCAGGAACGTACCATTGTAGAAAAGGCGTACCCCGGCGACATCATCGGTTTGTTTGATCCGGGCATCTTCGGTATCGGCGACAGTCTCAGTGATGATAAGCTGAAACTGCGTTTTGAAGATTTTCCCGTGTTCCCGGCAGAAATTTTTGCCCGGGTGCAGCCAAAAGATTCCCTGAAACGAAAACAATTTGAAAAGGGGATCCTCCAGCTTTCCCAAGAGGGCGCCGTGCAGGTGTTCACTCAAAAACATGTGGGGCTGGAAAGTTTTATCGTCGGCGTAGTGGGACAGCTGCAGCTGGAAGTACTGGAATACCGTCTGAAGAATGAATACAACGCCCAGCTTGTGATGACTCAGCTTCCCTTTACCGTAGCCCGCTGGGTCTATGCGGAAAAGCCGGAAGACATTGAAAAGCTGCGGGGTCTTGACAACGGCATGCTTGTGTATGATAAAAAAGACCGCCCGGTTATCCTGGTGAACAACGAATGGGCACTGAACTGGATTCTGCAGCGCAACCCGGGACTGGAATTTCTGGTCGTACCTTCGGATAAGGCGAGAGTATAAACATGGAAGAGATTGCAACGATTTTAGGTGTTCCTGTGGTACCGTACACCATGGACGAAGCAGTAATGAAACTGACCCAGGACACGCTGAAGAACAAACGAAACTTTGTAGTCACTGCCAATGCGGAAATTATCATGATGGCACAGGACGACAAAGAATACAAAACACTGTTGTCGGAAACTGCGGATTTAATCCTTCCGGACGGAGCCGGAACGGTATGGGCTGGCAACTATCTGGGTTATACCATACCGGAGCGGGTTGCAGGCTACGATTTATATCTGCGTCTTCTGGAAGAGGCGGCAAAGAAAAAGTTCCCCGTGTACTTCTTCGGCGGCAAGCCCGGCATTGCGGAAGAAGCAGCGGAGGAAGGTAAGCGCCGCTGGCCCGGTCTGAACGTAGCCGGCTGCCGCAATGGCTATTTTTCGTCTGAAGAAGAAACGGAAATTATTGAAGGCATCAATCGCAGCGGCGCAGCCATGCTGTTCGCTGCCTTAGGTGCGCCCAAACAGGAAAAGTGGTTAGCAAAGTACAGGGAAGAGTTGAAGCCATGTTTACTGATGGGCATCGGCGGCAGCTTTGACGTGTTGGCCGGAAAAGTGCAGCGGGCACCCAAATGGATGCAGGACGCCAAACTGGAATGGCTCTTCCGTCTGATAAAACAACCCAGCCGATTCGGAAGAATGCTGGCACTGCCAAAATTTGTATTTGCGGTTCGCAATGAAAAAGCAAAGAAAAAATAACTAAATATAGTAGACAAATTCGTTTTTACATACTATAATGTACAAGTTAATGTTAGTTTATGTTTTAATCCATTACGCAGGATACATTTCCCTGCACAAAGCATAGCAGGGAAAGCATTTTAACCTGTGCTTACCGACGATAACGAAGTACAGGGAAACTCAGACAGGTACGAAGAAAGGAGGCCGCTCATGCATATTGTAAGACAGGGATATCCCTTTATTGCCGCAGCACTGGTGCTGGCGGTAGTCTGCTTTATCGCATTCGGAATCCGAATTGCCGTAATTCCGCTGGTGCTGGCCTGCTATTTCGCATATTTCTTCCGTAACCCTGACAGGGAAGTCGTTCAGGATACTTCGCTGTTATATTCTCCGGCTGACGGAACGGTCATGGAAGTATCGGATTTCTATGACGATGAGTTCCTGAATGCAAAAGCCAAAAAGGTGACGATTTTCCTTTCCGTATTTAATGTGCATGTAAATCGAAGCCCTGCAGAAGGCACAATCAAATTCCAGCGTTATACGGTAGGCGAATTTCTGCCGGCGTTTAACCAGAAGGCTGCTTTTGAAAATGAACGTTTCGCCATGGGAATTGAAAATGACCGTATGAAAATCCTGGTCATCCAGATAGCCGGAATTCTGGCACGCCGTATCGATAACTGGGTAAATTTAGGTAATCATCTGGATCAAGGTGAGGTTTACGGCATGATTAAATTCGGTTCCTGTACGGAACTCGTCGTGCCGGAAAAGGTAGAAATCCTCTGCAAAAAGGGTGACAAGGTGAAAGGCGGCATTACTGTATTGGGTCGTATAAACCCATAAAACAGTAGCGCAAGCCCGTGTATTATTGACAGTATTTCGGAATCGGGAGGACAAAAGCGTGAATTACAAGCGCATCGTTCCTAACACCATCAGTGGCATCAGCCTGGTTTTGGGAGTTTTTTCCATTTTTTATACGCAGGAACAGAATTATTTTATGGCGTCAATCTGCATCATCCTGTCCGTCGTCGCTGATTCGTTAGACGGAAGGGCAGCCCGTGCACTGGGTGTTCAGGGCCCCTTTGGCGTAGAGATGGATTCCCTTTGTGACCTGGGTGCTTTTGGGGTAGCTCCCGCCATTTTAATTTACCAGTTTGCCTTGACAGACCTGGGTTGGTGGGGTAAAATAATCGCCGGATTGTACACGTTCTTCGGAGCTATGCGTCTGGCGCGTTTTAATGTGAACACATCTGTAGTTCACGGGTACTTCCAGGGAATGCCCATTCCCGCAGGCGCCTGCTGTATTGCAACCTATGTATTGTCCGGTTTTAATTTTACGCCCGTTGTGGCAGGGATTATGACCCTGGCTGTAGCTATCATCCTGTACAGCAGCGTAAAATTTCCCGACTTTAAAGGAAAAGGCAATCCCATGTACCGGTATCCGGTTATTTTGGCTGTTTTAATTGGTGCGTATCTGTTATGGCAGCGGCCTTCCGGCTGGCCGTTCGTCGGAATGTTTACATATTTTATTGCCGGTATCATCAATGCAGTTTACTGCCTGTTATTTGTAAAAGAGGAAGGAAACTGATTTTATAATATGGGTTTGGCAAATCGCGTTCGTCAGTAATGTTTGTAAAAGGTTAAGGAAAGGAAAAGGTGCATAGGTCCAAATGCATTTTAATTTCGATGTGGTGATGATCCCGCTCCAGTTGATCATCGTGTTCTTTACTATTTATTATTTCGTCGTATCCTGGTTCGGTCTCTTCGGCAAAATGAAAGAGACGAAACAGTTCCCGGAAAAAAGTACCTTCGCGTTGATTGTCTGCGCGCATAACGAGCAGCAGGTCATTGCAAAGCTGGTTGAAAATCTGAAGCAACTGAACTATTCCGACAAGTTATACGACATCTTCGTCGTGGCGGATAACTGCGTGGATAAAACCGCAGAAGCTGCCCGCAACGCCGGCGCCATTGTGTATGAACGTTTCAGCGAAACGGGGAAGGGCAAAGGCTTTGCCATGGAATGGATGTTCCACCGCCTGTTCGGTCTGGAACGCCAGTACGACGCAGTCTGTGTGTTCGATGCAGATAATCTGGTACATCCGGATTTCCTGAAGATCATGAACAACCATCTGTGCAACGGGGAGCGTCTGATCCAGGGCTATATGGATTCCAAAAACCCGGAAGACACCTGGGTGTCCGGCATGTTCTCCATTTCTTTCTGGATTGTAAACCATATCTGGCACCTGGCAAAATACAATATCGGTCTGTCCTGTGTGCTGGGCGGTACCGGTATGTGCATCGATACCAAACTCCTGAAACAGTACGGCTGGGGCGCCACCTGCCTGACAGAAGACATGGAATTCACCATGAAAGCCCTGATGGAAAATATTCCCACCACCTGGGCCCATGACGCAGTCATCTATGACGAAAAACCGCTGACTTTCAAAGCGGCCTGGAACCAGCGCAAACGTTGGGCACAGGGACATTTCGACGTGGCCAACCGTTACATTCCCAAAATGTTGTGGAAGGGAATCACCGAGCACAACATCGTGGTGCTGGACGGTATGATTAATCTGGTACAACCGTATTTCCTGCTGCTGTCCACCTTCTTTGTAATTTGCACTTATATTTACAATCTGGTTCCTTTCTATACGAACGTATTGTATGAAGTGCTTCCCATCCAGGTATGGCAGATCATCGGCGTAGGGCAGTATATCTTCCCGGTTGCCGTACTCTGGAAGATTCGCGCTTCCTTTAAGTCCTGGCTGTATCTCTTGGTATATCCTGTCTTCATTTACAGCTGGATTCCCATTGTGATGCTCGGTTTCCTGCATCGGAACGAACACGAATGGTGCCACACTTTACACACCCGCAGCATCAGCTTCGACGATGTAATCATTCCGGATGACGTGGTGAACGTGGGCCCGAAGCAAGTTGCTTTCAAGAAAAAATAACATGTTGAAGTTTTGTATTTTTTAAACTCATTTTAAATGAGAAAGCCTCCTGTGATTTACTTGATGTGTCCTGGCAGTCACACCGGTATCACAGGAGATTTTTTTAAGCAGGTAAACTCACGAGGTAATAATTATTATGAAAATTATTCTGGCTTCCGGTTCGCCGCGACGTATGCAGCTTTTACAGCAGATGGGTTGGACAGTAGAAGTTCATTCTCTGCCGTTTGCAGAAGCTGAAACGGTTAATGAAGCAACGGAAAAGTTAGACAGCCTGCGAAAACAGTTTTTGTTTTCCGGTAAAAAAAATCACACACACAATGAACCCGTTCTTTCTGAAAAAGGTGTGACCTTACTTTTACCTTACCGGAATGCGGATCTGGTCTGCGCCTATAACGCATTGGGCAAAGGCAGGGCAGCCGCAAAAGAAACGGGTACGGGTTTCCCCGTAGTGGCTGCCGACACTATTGTTGTTTTGGGAGAACATATTTTGGGCAAACCGGCCGATACGGTGGAAGCAAAACATATGCTGCAAACCCTTTCAGGCAAGATGCACACAGTAAAAACCGCAACAGTTGTCTTGTATCAGAAAAAAACGCTGCTTCAGGTCGTAACGACCAATGTTTATTTCCGCAGGCTTACAGACGAGGAAATAAATTGGTATGTGGAAACCGGGGAACCTCTGGATAAGGCAGGGGCCTACGGGATACAGGGCAAGGGCGCTGTACTGGTTGAAAGAATCGAAGGCAGCTATGATAATGTGGTCGGCCTGCCGTTAACTGCGGTTTATGAAATGTTACGCAGAGCAGGCGTTGATTCTATAGTTTAATAACAGTCAGTAAAATATAATAATAGCGCTCCTGCTGATTAAGCAGGAGCGCTATTATGTTTTACAGAATCGTATATAACATTTTTACGGACTGTTAAATTGAAATTTACATCACTGCTTCGGTGCTCCGCAGCCTACGCAGAACTGACCCTGATTCGGTGTTCCACAGTTGGGGCAGGTCCAGCTCCCTGCATCCGCCTGTTGCGGATACCCTTGCTGGGGCATCTGTCCGGGATAACCCTGTTGCGGATAACCCTGCTGGGGCATCTGTCCGGGGTAACCCTGCTGCGGATAACCCTGCTGGGGCATTTGTCCGGGATAACCCTGTTGCGGATAACCCTGCTGGGGCATCTGTCCGGGGTAACCCTGTTGCGGATAACCCTGCTGGGGCATTTGTCCGGGATAACCCTGTTGCGGATAACCCTGCTGGGGCATCTGTCCGGGGTAACCCTGTTGCGGATAACCCTGCTGGGGCATTTGTCCGGGATAACCCTGCTGCGGATAGCCCTGCTGAGGCATCTGTCCGGGGTAACCCTGTTGCGGATAACCCTGCTGGGGCATTTGTCCGGGGTAACCCTGCTGCGGATAGCCCTGCTGAGGCATCTGTCCGGGGTAACCTTGCTGCGGATAGCCCTGCTGAGGCATTCCGGCAGCTGCCATACCACCAGCGGCTGCCATACCGGCTACACCGCCTACAGTTCCCATACCGGCGTTGGCGCCCATACCCGTGCCGGGATTCGGCACTGCTGAGCCCGGATTACGAAGATTCAACAAAGATACGCGGATATCTTCTGCAATCGCCATACTTTCCTGGTATTCAGGCGGATACATGGCGGCAGGGTTGCCTGCGTTCATACTGTTCTGCAAACCGTTGATGACAGCGCCTAAGATACCGGCTGCCGTACCCATATTCCCCATATTTCCGCCAGCGTTAAACGAGTTACCCATAGTGCGATTGCCAAAATTGCTCAGGCCTCTGGCCTGGAGGTAGTCATATCGTACCCAGACACTGCTGCTGTTCACTTTTATGCGCCTGTGGCTGCAATGGGGATGACTTACGTCAATATCTACATAAAAATCGTAGGAAAAATCATACCGCGGGGGATTGTACGATACGCTCCGTCCTTCTTCATCCTTAGTCCGTAGTTCATGTTTGGATTCGTTGATATCAACTGCAACGTTGGTAATAGCGGAAGCGTCAATCACGTCCGGATTGTCCTTCTGCAAATCACTGGCGCTGGAAACCATGAATTTCCGGTTCATCTCGTCCAGATAAACCTTGGTAGATTTCCCGATGGTACGGGTCGCACGGAACTGCGCTACCGCCTGCCGGTTCTGTTCACGGTAAGCGAGATGCTCCTGAATCTGCTGCGGAGTGGAAGCTTTGCGGGCTTCTGTCGAAAACCAATCGGAAAGCTTTTCCGCACAGTCATCACACAGATTGCCGCCGGATAATTCTTTGCGTTCCGTGAGTCCCATTTCCTTTCCGCAGATAGAGCACTGTCTCTTTTCAAATAAGCTGCCAAAGAATCCCATTGTGAACCTCCTTGTAATTAAAAATATGTTTTATAATACTTTCATAATTCTTTCCTGAATGCAACATTTCTCTTATTATATTTATTATACACATTTCATACATGAAAATAAAGATTCTGTTTTGATATATTAATAGTTAAATACAACAATTATGCTTGTATGATTACCGCATTTTTAACAAATTATCTGCCCGTATGATATAATATAGAAAACAAAACATTACAGTATCCTTTATGATTTTGTGGAAAGGAGCGCGACGCCATGGAGGAAACCCGAAAGAAAATGAATCCCCTTCGTATTTTTTGTAAAAACTGCGGCGCTCCCGCAGGTTTTGACATTATACGCCAGACCTACAGCTGCCCGAACTGCGGGCAGGTTTCCGGTATCCAGGAAGTGCAACGGAAGATGAGCCAGTGGCGCGACCTGAACAAAAAGAATATAAAAGCCGGTTCGGCAGGCCAGACGCTGGAAGAACACTCCTGTCCCACCTGCGGGGCACAGGTGATTTTTAAAGCAGGGGAGGCTTCCGGTACCTGTGACTTCTGCGGCAGCAAACTGATCCGGAAGGATCTGCTGCGTCCGGAGCAGATGCCGGAACTGATCATTCCTTTTTTTATCACCCCGGAAGAGGCGAAAAAACGGATGCTGGAATGGGCTCACGAGAATGAAAAAACGCCGGAAGGCCAGGCAGTCCTTTCCAACATGGACCAGTTCAAAGGATATTACCTGCCTTATCAGCTGGCCCGGGGACCCGTGGCTGCCAGAGTGACCAGGGACGAAACACAGCGCAGTTATTACTGCGACGGATATCTGGACGGCACTGCGGTGAATACTTCCAAACAGCTGGACAACCTGACGTTAAACGCCATGGAGCCCTTTGACTGGTCGGAAGCCCGTCCTTTTGAATACGGATACATCGCCGGACAGAATGTAAAGCTTTCCGATATCTCCGGCGCCCAGACGGAAAAACGCATCCTGCAGGAAGTAGAAGAAGATTTCCTGCCGGAGGTGGAACGGGTCATGCAGACCGAGGGCGTCGACATTCGTTTAGTGTCCGGTAATCTGCTGACCATGCCGGTATTGCTTCCGGTTTATTTTATCAAAGCCAAATTTAATGACAAGGGCGTAACTGCGGTCATGAACGGCCAGACCGGGCGCATCGCCGTCTCTACCGGGCGGGAGAAAAAATCCAGGCCCTGGCTGTGGAACTGGTTCCTGTACACCCTGGGCACCTTCCTTCTCCTGACATTTCTATTCGGCAATGCATGGGTAGGTCTGTATATCACCTCCGTGCCCTTTATCATTTACGGGGTTATGTTTTCGCAAAACGGCAGTGAGGTAGTGCGCAGCATTGTATTAAAAACGGAAGCCGCCAAAGCGGAACGCAAGGGAAATGCCCTTTCCATAGCGGAAGGGGAAGACGTTTTGGAAAATCCGTACGATAATACGCCGGTCTTCCGGGAGAGAAACGACGACGGAAAACTGGTGCCGGTTCATCTTCGTTTTTATCCGTTGAGCCGCATGGTTTCCGTTATTGTGAACACCGTTGTTACGGTATTTTTGCCAGCCATCATCGCCGCATTCTTCCGTTGGGTCAGTATGAAGGAAGGCGAAAAGTTTATGGACTGTTTTTCCCCGGGTTACGGGGCGGCCTGGTATTGCATCGCCTTCATCCTCGTCCTGCTGTATCTGTCGAAAGGGCTGCGCATGGACGCCTTTGACCATCCTTTTATTTATGAGATTCTGGAAAACGGCAAAGAAAAACTCATTGGCGACAGCGATTCACGGAAGCTCACCGTACTGTCCATGTTCGGCGTAGGCGTGAAGGATGAGAACGGTGAAAGCTGGGGCCTCATCAAAACGCTGCGGATGATGGGCGGTATGGGTTTGTTTTTAGGGGTTGCGCTGCTGTTCATTTTAATTGGCAGCACAGCAGCGATTATAATGTAGCGGCGATTCTGTTTTAGGAATGATTGATAATGGAGCTGAGAATGATGAAAACTTTCAGTAAAACCATCGCAAAGCTGACAATTCTTACCATCCTTTTCTGTCTTTTCTCTTTGCCCTGTTTCGCTGAATTGCGACGGGTGCCTGCCGCTTCTATCGTTGAACAGGGACTGATCGCCATAACGGTAGACGCGGAAGGGGCGGAAGATTTCCGCTACGTAGGGCTAAAAGATAAGAGGCACACCTATGTAGGCAAAATCAAACCGGAAAGCAAAATTAAATTTGTGATCGGCGGCGCCTTAAAGAATGCAAAGGAGCTTCCCATCACAGATCGTACCAGCCTAGTACGTATGCAGGTTACCGTCAAAAAGGGAGACACGGTCATTAAAACCCAGAGTTTCCGGAAAGAGAACACGAGCAAAGTGTTCCTGAACTACACTGTTCCCAAAGACGCGGATACACTGGAAGTCATCGAAAATTTTGTCCTGACCAATAAAAGCGGAGACAGTAAATTCAACCAGAAAGTCACCACTGTCAACAAACTAATCCTGTCCACCAGAGAGGAAATTCTTGCAGCGGCTTCAGGCCATCCGGTAACTAATAACAGTTCGGACAAAAAAGCAACCACTGACACAGACGATAAAAAAACAACGGTCGACGCAAACAAGAGTAAAGAGGGCAGCAGCAAAAACACCGAAAAGACTGACGGAAAAAACGGTAAGAGCACCAAAGAAAGTCCGGAGGCTGAAGCAGCCAAACGCTTCACGCGTATCGTTTCCGGCTCGGCGTTTTTGGCATTGCTTGCCGGAGTGGGCATCTATTTCTTCTTAAAAAATAAGAAAAGCAACCGGATAGCTTCCGATCGACTGGCACATAAAGAACAGTTGCGTTTGCAGGCGATTGAGCGCCAGAAAAATCTGCAGCAAAACAGCCGGCCGGAAGAAGTAGAGGACGAATGGCAACAGGCAGACGGTCCCTCTGAGGATGCATTGCATCAGAATGATCCATACCAGGATATTCCCCAGGAATGTGAACAAATTGCGTCGGTAGCAGCCGGGACGACACAGGCGCTCTACTGTCAGAACTGTGGCGCTCCGCTAAAACCGGATAGCAGATTCTGTGAAAACTGCGGCAGCAAAGTCTGAAGGAGGAAGTAAAACCATCTCGTACGTATTTAGAACTGTAAGGAGGCGATTTCAATTGATCAGGAAAATAATAGCTGTCTGTTTTCTGATTTTTGCAATGGCATTGCATGGTGTCGTACTTGCCGGGACCGGCCCCGACGGAGCCGGTCCGGATGTACGTGATCCGAAGTATTATGAAGCCACGGACAAAGTATATCTGGGTACCTGGGAATGTATCAATGACATGAATTCCAAACTGACCATAAAAGAGGCCAATCCGCAGACAGGCGGATATTACGTGGACTTTTTCTTTTACCGCCTGGCCCATGCCGACGGTTATGCCAACATCAATGGTGACAAGCTGTCCATAAACCAGGGTTCTGTTAATGACGACCAGGATTTTCGCGGTATTTTTGAAAGAACGCAGAACGGCATCCGTTTTACCGTGACCGAGTCCGGTTTTACTTATCTTAAGCCTGGCGACATCTTTGAGTATAAAAAGATGAACGGAAAACCTGCCATTGCCGATACGGATATCATCGGTACGTGGACGTTACGCAGCTGGGCGAATGCTTCTATCGTACGTTACGAGTTTACCAAAGATAATTTCTGGACTGCTTATTCTCCCCAGTGGGTTGGACCTGATCCCAGAGCGGTATCTGACGAAAACGGTGTTTATAAAAAGGCTGCGGCAGGCAGTTATAAAGTGATGCACGAAGGCAACTATAATCCCATTTTTAAATTGTATGATGCCACCGGAAAATTTTACGCCTATGTTTCTATCGAAGACGATGCGAATGCGGGAGGTAAAGTGTTGTTCGTCAACGGTCGGGAAGCGTGGTTTTACAAAGATTAAATAATATATTACTGCGTTATTTACAAAGAGACTGTTAAATGATTATAATTTATGGTGGTCATGCTGTAAAATATATTATTTATAAGGAGGATGATTCAACATGAGCAAAATAACCAAAGGCTTGCTGGCCGGTGCTGTTGTCGTATCGTTATTTGCTACCATGGGCTGTGGCGGCGGCGACAAAAAGAAAGAAGAACCGAAACCGGCCACTACAACTACGACGCAGAAACAGGATAAGGCTCCGGAAGTAAAACAGGCAAAAGTTAAACCGGTTCCCAAATCCAGTCTGTACAGGTATGCGTTGCATCTGGACGATGTGAACAAACTGCCGCCCATGACAGACGAAGTCATTAAAGAATTTGAAAAACAGGCAAAACCCATTAAGATTGCAGAAAAAGATCCCAAGAAACATCGTACCGGGATTTGGACATTCAATAGTGCCCCCCAAAGGAAAGGCGCACAGGTTTATACTTATCGCTGGACTGCGGAACTGGATGGGCATCACGATAGCCAGTTTGAAAATGACAAAGGCAAAAAGATTAACGAACAGCACTTTGCCCACATCGAAATGACCACCGACGGGAAAACGGAAAAACTGCGCAGCGTCCGCGTGGTTAAATACCATGTAACCAAGGAAACCGGCGAAAAGGGCAAGCTGGAAGAACTTTACAAACAGACTTATAAATAATTTCATAACAGACGTTATGCATGGAGAGGAAATGAGTTTCCTCTCCATTTTTTGTAGCGAACTGACGTTAACTCAGGATAACTTTTTCTATATGATTAAACATTTTCGTGGAAATGAATTACCGCAAATCCGCATATTACCCTGTAATGTATGATATAATAATTATAAACGTATTCATTGTTTTTTATTGGAGGTGGAAGGCAGGATGATAAAGAGAGAATCGTTTTTCTCAATTATAATTGGTTTATGTTTACTGATTATCTCACCTCTTATCGTTCACGCCGCTCCGGAAGAGATACAGCCTGTGAAAGCAGGTGAGTACCACTGTGTTTCGTATCCCGGTATCGGAACACGGGTTCTTACACTGTTCCGGGAACCGGACGGCACGGTATATTTTTCGTTGGAAGGAAGAAATGGGTACGGACTAAAGAATAAAGACGCTTTTAACCGGGAAGGGCAGTGTTGTACGTTAGCCGGCATTTTCCGTCAGGAAGGAAGGCACGGGATTCTGGACGCAGGGACTGTTGACTTTTCGCATCCCATGGAATTACAGCTCCATCACAGGGCACCGGTTATAATAGTTTACCATGCGGAAATCACAGGGGATGAGATACACATCACCCAGGAAGAAAAAGATAAAACCGGATTTACCGAATTTATTAAACTGACGGGGATTTACAAATATAAGCAAACGGATCAGATACCTCCTGTCATCAACCGGACACTGGCGCTGTACCGGGTGGAAAACCTGCCCGGCAACGCGAAAAAGGCAGGCTTCGATCCCCGGAAAATTGTAGAGACAAAAATAAGATCTTTTGAGGATGTCACAAATAACAATGCCACAAGTTGGTCTGTATCCGTATTTACTGAAGACAGGAAACATTACGATTACTGCGTCGCTTTGAACGGCCGGGAGATATACAAACTAACCGGGCTTGGCCTGTGGCTCATTGTAAAGGACGGAGTCCCCAGTGAAGGAGAGATTCCAAAATAAATCACACGGAGGGAAAACGCAATGAAAAAAAGATATTTTCTATTGTCAGTTCTGTGCTTTGCAATGGCATTGTTCTTTATAGCAGAAAATGTGACAGCTGCACCCGTTGGCAGCAAGGAAACGTATAAACCGCAAATCTCGGTACATGAAGCACAAAACTGGCCTATTGCAGCACAATACCAAAACAAAGGGGAGATTTGGCCTCCTGTGCCCGGATGGTATGAACGGAAAAATCCCAACGGACTGGGAAACTCCCTGATCCACGTAGCCGTACTTCCGAATCAGTGGCCCGTGGTCAGCCTGCACGGTTGCGGATATGACGGACCGGCTGGTAAACAGGGCCTGGCAGCCCTTGATACCAGCCCCGGCATCTGGCTGGGCGGAACCATTCAGCCTGCACAGATGGGACTGGCGGTGCGGTTTGTCATCGGAGCCAAAACCATTGGTATTTACAGAGGGGGCGGAATTATTGAAACGCTGGCGCCTCAACAGATTTTCATGCTGAACAGCGGTATCAGATCCTTAAAAAACCGGATTGTCATTGATTTTTCCGGAGATTGTCCCAAAGGCCTGCCGGATATCCGGGGCGAATATGTGTTAGGCAAAGACAGCGTGCCGCTTATGGACGAATATGCCGCCTTTGCCTTAGTCGAATCGCTTCGCCGGAACGAAAGCAAAACCGATTTCTTTGACAAGTCACTGCAGATCATCCCGGCTCCCATTACCGACAAAGAAGCGGCTGACTATGATAAGCTGATTGGTGACTATAGCTTTGACGACTTTGCCTATACCATAAAGGTTTTCAAAAACGGCATGCTGCTGCGCACCTTTATCGTAACCCATGACCTTAGCGCGGTGTACCGGTTTGAAAGCGACGGCAACGGCGTTATGATTTACAATATCGACGGATCAAAAGGATAATTATTTAGAAAAAGGAACAGAACCTCTGTCTATATGACCGGGTGCGGATTCTCATGTTCTGCAAAGACGACAGGAGGCGAAATCACAATGAACAGAATTTGGAAATGGTTAGTATGCGCAAGCCTTTTTATGACAATGATTTTCAGCAGCGATCCGGTTAACGCGGAACCGAAAGCAATCGATGACTGGATGCCGGCAGAAGGACTGTATTTGCGCAAAACCGCCAGCGGCATCCCTAACGGGCGGATCGATGTCATTGTAATCAAAGATTTTTATATGAATCCTTCTGTTCTTGTAGGCGTGGAAAGCAGAAACTATACAGGCAACAGTTATGAAGGTTCGGACATGGCCCCGCGGATTTACGTCGCCGGTACCATGGATGCTTCCCGTGTTGTTCTGTCCTACGGTTATTCGGACAAACGGGATCCCATGCCTGATCCCAAAGTACTGCCACCCATGACATGTGTGGTGTACAATTCGGATGTGAAAAATAAATCCATCAACCTGACGCCCCAGATGTTTGATCAGACCCGGGCCATGCGCACGGATCCGGATCTGGCAGGCACGTATGTATGGCAAGGCAATTACGCTTCGCCTTCTGCCTTTATGGCCATGGCCTGGGTACGGCAGCAAAATCCGCAGGTCACCGGACTGGAACCGGGGCTGGATTACCGCTTCGAAGATAATTTTGTAGGAGATGGCATGGAGAAAAATTATCCGGGTGTCGGTCCCATCAAACCTTCCTATGAACTGAAGGCCTATGACGGCAATAAACTGATTATGCTTTTCCTGGTCAGCAAGGATTTCAAACAGATTTACAGGATCAAGCCCGATGGTGATGCGCTGCTGATTTATAATGCCGAAGGCGGGGTAGGCTGATATGAAAAAGAATCTGATCACAGTATTTTCATTTTTATTATTTATTTGCTGCTGCTTTTTGCCGTTCGGGTCATTTGCGGCTCCGGCCCCGGATGTATCTGTCATACAGGACGGAATACGGTTTTCGGAATGTGTACGCCCCTATGACGGAGGTGTGCTGATTGCCAATTACGGTTCTAAACATAAAATTCCGGCCATCCATGAAATTAAAGGCTACATTCTGTACCGGAAAGACGGGCAGACGAAAACGCTGATTCCACCCGGCTTGCTGCAGTACCCGTCGGGTATGGCGGTCAAGGATGATTACCTGTTTGTGTGCGACGGCGAACATCTTCGCGTTTACAATTTACAGCAGCCGGAAAAAGCGCCCCAGACGGTCACGTTTCCTAAACCCTATTGGCTGAAAGCGGCTGCTGTTGACGAAAATACACTGTATGTTTCTTCTAACAATATTGGGCAAATCTTTACTCTTGATATTTCCCATCCGGAAAAAATGGGCCGTGTGCAGCCGAAAAAGTGGCTGGAACTGCAGGGCGTGGAGTGTATGGCAGTGGGTAACGGTGTCATGTACATCACGGCCTCTCCTGAAAACGGCCCGGAAACTGAAGAAGCAGATATGGAAAACATAATTTACCGGGTCAGCGACCTGCGTCATCCGCAGGCGGAAAAATTTATCAGCAAAAAGGTATATTCCGGCAATCCGGCTGCCGATAAAAACGTCTCTGTTTATTATGAGGGCATAACACTTTCGGAAGATAATTACGCGCTGTATGTAGCAGACCACCGGGTAAAGACGGGAGCCATCCTCGTTGTCGATATCGGGACAAAAGAACTGCGAACGATTTACGAAGCGGAAGGACTGGACCCTGCAGATATTACACTGACAGACAAGGCATTGTTTATTCCCGACATGAAGAATCATCGGGTACTCAAACTGGAATTGTAAGGAGGCGCTTCTTATGGGATTTTTCGACAGTATATTCGGCAAAAAAAAAGAAGAAAAGAAGCCGGAAGAAAAACGGATCTGCCCCGTCTGCGGTAACAGTTTTACAGGCAGGGGCATGGATGTTCACGATGGCATCATCTGCATGGACTGCTGGGAACTGGTGTTGGATGACTTTGAGATGGGCAGAATGGACGAAGATAAGGATTTTTATATTGATCCCATCAAAGCTGCCGTACTTGCCAAAAAGGGTGAAATAGCCGCCGATAAAGCAGCCAAAGCGGAAAAACCGAAAGTCTGTCCCATCTGCGGCGGAAAGATGCCGAAGCTGCTGACGGTGGAAGTGAAAGACGGGTACATCTGCGATGAATGCTTCCATACGTTTAATGAGCTGGAAGAAAACGGTGAAACCGATAAAGCGCTGGAAGATACAACCCTGAAAGAACTGTCCGCCCTGATTGCCCGGGCTGATAAACAGAAGGCTGCAAAGGAACAGCGGAAGGAGCAGGATGCCTGTCCCGTCTGCGGGGCTGACGTGTCCGAGAAATCCACCGGTTCCCTGTGGGGCGATATCAAACGGTCGGTTAAGGATGAAATTCCTAAATTCGTTGTGCTGAAGGACAACCAGAAAATCTGTACCGAATGCGCGGACAAAGTGCGCTTGCTGTATCCGGTCCAGTATTCGAGAAAATATGTCGGCGACGGCGAATACGAAGATGTTTACAATGACACACTGAATACAATTACACTGGCGGAATACAAACAGGCCTTAGCAGACGTTAAAACAAAACGGAAAGAATTGGAAGAGCAGTACGGAAGCTGCGAGGCCGTTTTATCTGTAAGCAGTACGCATGAAAGTAAACGAAATGGCAAAACAGAATACCAGATCAGTGGAATGATACTGTACGGCAAAGCGTCCAAAGGCGATATGATCCAGGTGGCACAGAATGGTTCCGGTAATTTAATGCGTATAAAGTGGTTGCAGCAACCTAACGGCGAAGCTGCTGACAGCGTCGGGGAAGGATATTATGCCATCGTGACTGTCGCGGAAAACACTTCCTGTATTCATCCGGGCGATACCCTGATCATTGTGTAAGAAAAAACACAATCGCAGCTCTATTTTTGTCTGGCAGTATGAGGGCACGGCGCAGGAAGGATATCCTTTCCAGTTCGCGTTCACCAACAAGAATCTGCCTGTAGAGCCCGGGGATTTGATTGTGAAGTAAGGTGAGTCCATGTATCCGTGTATGCATGCACCCATGCACGGGATTATAATCTTTGCCTGAACAGATAACAGGTTAGCTGCAATTATTGCTAATATAAACATTTATGTAAGGAGGCCTGTTTATGATGAAAAAGAAACTGTTAGCATTAACGTTAGCTGCTTTTGTAGCCTGCGGCGCAGCCGGTTGCGGCGGTGAGGAAAAGAAACCGACGCCGAAACCGGAAAACAAGCAGACCACAAATGTCAAAAAAGACGAGAAACAAAAGGCGCCGGAGAAAAAAGTAGATCCGGCAGTAAAACACGCACAGGAAGTAATGAAACTCCCGCATGTTGCCAAGTATGACCAGATTTCAAAAGACGCTTTTCCACACCTGACATGGGGCAATACCGGTTACAGTTACAAAGACTATCCGGGCAAGGGTAAAGAAGGTAAAGGCGCCCTGCTTGCCTACGGCGAAGTATTAGCCGGTTTCCACCGGTTCCTGCCCAGCGATAAAAGACCAGCTTTTAAAAATAAGTTTGGACAGGATGTGAAAGGCGATGAACGGTTTGATATTGATGTGCTGGTTGGGGGCTGCAAGGGCAACTGCGTCATTGAAGCTACCAGTACACATACAAAACGACTGGATCCTGCGTCCTACGATAAACCTGTCGTAGAAAAAAAAGTCCTTGTTCCCTTTGACAAAACCTATGTGCGTCACGATGAAAACGGCAAGAAGTGGGTTACCCACGAGAAATGCGGAACGAAATAATAAATACGGTCCACGGACCGTGTAATGATTGACCGCTCTTACCACTTACACGTCGGGGAGGTGATTCGTATTTTGAAACGAATCGTTTTACTAGTACTCACCATGCTTTCCATCTTGTTTTCCGCCACCTGTTTTGCCCATACGATGCCCGAATCGGAAATGTTCCTGCGGGGTATCGGACCCAAAACAACACTGGCTCAGGTCAAAACCGTCTACGGTGAGCCTGCCGGCAAAGACGAGTTTAAGGGCGAAGGGGTACGCGTTGTAACCTACGTTTACAGTCCTTTGTTCAAAGTATTCGGCAGAACCTATGCGGAAGATACTTCACCGGATGAGAAGTTAACAGTTGTTGGCTACATGGTAAAAGATAAAAATATAACCACGCCGTCCGGTTTTTCGGTGGGAATGCCGTATCAGGCAGTAGTGAAAAAGTTCGGACCCGGAGAAAAATTTAAAGACTATAACGGAAGAATCGGCTATATTTACAGCTTTAACAACGTTGTGAAGACGTTAACGTTTTATGTAGACAACAATAATATTATTTCTGAAATCAATCTGGGCACGGATTTTTGATTACTAACATGTTTTTCCGGACAGCGCATACTGTCCGGTTTTTGTTTTAGCAAGAGTTATGTTATAATTTTTAATAATACTCTGATAAGGCAAAGGTGAATTCATGTACCCGTGTGTAGAATGTAACAGGAAAAAATTATTGCAGAATATAGAAACCGTGACCCGCATGTTGCATGAGGATCATAAAATCATGTGCGCCGTCATCAAAGGCTTCTGTGCAGACGACGGTGTCATGGAAATTCTGGAAGACAGTTCCTGCGACTGGCTGGCTTCTTCCCGCATTGAGGATCTGGCAAAACTGAAAACGAAAAAGACAAGGCTTTTGATCCGTCTCTCCCAGACCTGCGAGATAAAAGAAGTTGTTGCTTCGTCGGAAGCTAGTTTTGAATCGGAGTGCAACACGATTTTTCTTTTGCAGGAAGAAGCAAAGAGACAGAATATAACGCACGGTGTTATACTGGCCATCGATATGGGGGATTTGCGGGAAGGTATCTTTTATAAATATCTTAACGAGGTTGAGGAAGCCGCCGCAATGGTTATCCAGTCCCCAAATCTGGAACTGCTTGGCGTGGGCACGAATCTGGGCTGCTTCGGCGGTGTGATTACAGATGCGGCCAACATGCAGGGACTTATAGAGGTGGCAACTCATATCGAACAGAAATTTTCTGTCACGCTGCCTTATATTTCCGGCATGAGCACGGCGGCCATGGAAATGATTGAAAACAAAACCATGCCCCCGCGGGTGAACCACGGACGTTTCGGTGAAGCCTGGCTGTTAGGCTTTGATTCGGTGGACAACCGGAGGCTGGCGTATCTCCACGATGACGTGTTCCTGTTTAAAGCGCAGATCATTGAAATCAAGGACAAGCCCTCACAGCCAGTCGGAACCATTGGCGGAAACGCTTTCGGGCAACATGTGGAATTTAAAAACGAAGGAATGATGAAGCGGGCCTTACTTGCCTTCGGCACACAGGACGTAGCGTATGAATATCTTATTCCGCTGGATGAAAATATCGAAATCATCGGCGCCAGCAGCGATCACACGATTATCAACCTGCACGGTTCGGAAAATTATCAAGTGGGGGATGTAGTGACGTTTAAATTAAAGTATCATGCTTTGCTTCATCTTTACACAAGCAGGTATGTAAAGAAATATGTTGTATAAGCAAACGATTCCATCGCAAAGGGTCTGATTGATTCGTTCCCTTTGCGTTTTTTATTTTATAAAACCTAAATGTTTATCAGTAGAAGAACGACGTGATTTGTGGTATGATAATTGTGGAATAATATGAATAAAAGTTTCTATTTATTAACGGAAAAACACTTATGATCAAAGGAATTATTTTTGATTTTGACGGCACACTGGCCAATACACTGCCGGTGATTTTTGCCTGTTACGATTACAGCACGGAAAAGGTATTGGGAAAGAAAGCTGACCGTGCCCCGTTTATTGAAACATTCGGACTGCCCTTGAAGATTTGTCTGACTAAAGTATTCGGTGAAGAAACGGGGAGCAGGATCTGCGACGAGTACCGGGCGTACCAGGAACTTCATCATGACGAACTGATTCAGTCCTTCCCCAAAGTTAAAGAAACGCTGGAACAACTGCAGCAAATGCAAATCCCCATGGCTGTTGTTACCAGCAAAACCACCGCTACCTGTCTGCGGGGGGCCCGCTGCCTTGGCATTGACAACTATTTTGTCACGGTAATCGGTTCGGATATCGTAAAACACCCCAAGCCGGATGCCGAGCCGACCCGGATGGCGCTGGAAAGATTAGGGATGCGGCCGGAGGAAACTCTTTGCGTCGGCGACGCGCCCTTCGACATCATGAGTGGAAAAGCCGCAGGATGTCTAACGGCCGCTGTAAAATACACCCAGGTTGATGCAGAACGATTCAAATCCCCGGCAACGCCGGATTACTGGTTAACGGATTTGGAAGACCTGATTCTTTTGGTTGGAGAAGGCACGCGCCGGTATCAGCATTATTAATAATTATAACAGCAGAGAAAGGTGGTAACAGCATGCGTAAAATCGGTATTGTCGGCGGAACCGGTATCGAAAATCCCGATACCCTGAAAGGCTTTGAAACAAAAATTATTGAAACGCCTTACGGCAAAGCACTGTGCAACATCGGCGAGATGAGCGGCAACCTTGTGGCGTTCCTGTCCCGGCATGGGGTGGATCATTCCGTGGCGCCCCACATGATTAACTACCGCGCCAACATCTGGGCGCTGAAGAGTCTGGGCATCACGGAGGTGTTTGCCACTTCTGCCACCGGCTCCCTGAACCCTGACATGAAAGCGGGGCACTTTGTAGTCTGCGACCAGCTGATGGACTTCACCAAGAACCGCATCAGCACCTTTTACGATAATCCGATCCGCGGCGTGGCCCATGCGGATTTCACCAACCCGTACTGCGAAACCCTGCGGCAGAAGGCCATTGCGATTTTAAAGAAGACGGACATCACTTTCCATGAAAAAGGCTGTTATGTCTGCACCGACGGTCCCCGTTTTGAAACCGCTGCCGAAGTGCGCGCCTACGCCATGCTGGGCGGCGACGTCATCGGCATGACCAATGCGCAGGAAGCGGCGCTGGCCCGGGAAGCGGAACTCTGCTACACCAACGTGGCCATCGTCACCAACATGGGCGCCGGCATTTCGCCTACGCCGCTCTCACACAAGGAAGTGGTGGAAGCCATGGCCCAGAGCATCAAGAACATGGAGAAACTGATTTTAGGTTTCATCGGCTACAACAAAAAAGTAAAAGATATCTGCTTGTGCAAACATTGCATGAAAGATTTCGGCGGATTCAAATTGTATCCGGAGAAAGAATAGCGTTTTAAAATTGTTTTGCAGGTCCAGCGAAACAGTTTTTAAAAACAATAAAGAATAAAATTTTTTTAAATGTTGCACACAAAAGGGGAAAATGCTGTACGAAGAGCAAGGATGGGAATTGTTATGGTTGAAACAATGAAATGGGAAAACGGAAAGCTGATTCTGCTTGACCAGACGAAGCTGCCCGTCAGCGTGGAATGGATTTTCTGCGACACGTACCAGCGTGTGGGGAAAGCCATACAAAAATTGGAAGTGCGGGGCGCGCCGGCCATCGGGGCGGCGGCAGCTTTTGCCATGGTACTGGCCTGGCGGAAGATTGTAGAAAAGTACGAAACAAAAAGGGATGCTGCAAACACCTCCAATATGCAACTGCAAACTTATGCTGCCATGCTGTATGGAAGTCATGACCATGCCGCTAAAAAGTTGCAGCAACAGTTACTGAAAGATTTTTTGCAGGCCCGCAACGATTTGGATGCATCTCGTCCTACTGCAGTCACTCTTTCCTGGGCGACGAAGCTGATGTATGACGCCGCCTGCAAAATGGCGGAAGCGGGACTGAACCTGCCGCAGACAGATGCGGAACTGGAAAAGTTAGCAGTCAAAGTTTACGAACAGGACATCGCCAAAAACAGAAAGATGGGTGACTTTGGCGCGGAAGTCGTGCCGGAAGAGGCTGTCATCTTAACGCACTGCAATGCGGGAGCGTTGGCCACCTGTGGTTGGGGTACCGCCCTGGGCGTAATCCGTTCCGCCCACGAACAGGGAAAAGTAAAAATGGTTTATTCGGATGAAACCCGGCCCCTGTTGCAGGGCTCGCGCCTCACAGCCTGGGAACTGCTGGAAGACAACATTCCCGTCACCACCATTACCGACAACATGGCGGCCTGGTCCATGAAAACCAAAGGCATCAATATCGTCATTACCGGGGCGGACCGTATCGCCGCCAACGGAGACACAGCCAACAAAATCGGCACATACGGCGTAGCACTTGCAGCCAAAGCTCACGGCATTCCTTTTTACATCGCGGCGCCGGCCAGTACCTTTGACTTTTCACTGAAAAATGGCACACAGATTCCCATCGAAGAACGCAATGCAAACGAGGTGAGAAGTTTTCAGGGCAAGGTCTCTGCCCCGAAAAATGTCAACGTGTTTAACCCGGCCTTCGATGTAACGCCGGCCAGACTGATAGCGGGCATCATCACCGAATACGGCGTACTGCGCCCGCCCTTCAGCAAATCGATTAAAGAATTAAAAACAAAAGTACTCAGGGAGGAACTCTTTACATGGAAAGCATAATCCGCGACATCAGCCTGGCAGAAAGCGGCCAGAAAAAAATCGACTGGGTGAAAGGCCACATGCCTTTGCTGAATTACTTTAACGAAAAGTATGCGCCCACCCAACTATTCAAAGGCGTCAACATGGTGGTCACGATTCATCTGGAAGCCAAGACTGCCTATCTGGCGCTGACGCTGAAAAACTGCGGCGCCAACGTGACGGTTACCGGCAGTAATCCGCTTTCCACACAGGACGATGTGGCGGCTGCCCTGGTGGCAAACGGCGTCACTGTGTTCGCCACCCACGCCTGCACCAACGAAGAATATGACATGTATCTGGATAAAGCGCTGGATACCCATCCCCAGCTGATCGTGGATGACGGCGGCGACCTGGTGAACAAACTGCACACCACGCGCCGGGAATTGATTCCGGAACTGTGGGGCGGGAGCGAAGAGACCACCACCGGCGTGATCCGTCTGCGTGCACTGGCGGAAGCAGGGAAGCTTGCGTTCCCCATGATTGCTGTCAACGACAGCAACTGCAAATATTTATTTGACAACCGCTACGGTACCGGCCAGAGTGTGTGGGACGGTATCATGCGTACCAGCAACCTGATTGTGGCAGGGAAGACCGTGGTGGTTGCCGGTTACGGCTGGTGCGGCAAAGGCGTGGCTATGCGGGCCAAAGGCATGGGCGCCCGGGTCATCGTCACGGAAGTGGATCCCATCAAAGGCATTGAAGCGGTATTTGACGGTTTTGAAACCCTGCCCATGGCGGAAGCCGCGAAGAAAGGCGATATCTTTGTCACCGTTACGGGTTGCAAGGATGTCATCCGCAAAGAACACATGGAATTGATGAAAGACGGCGTGCTGCTGGCCAATGCCGGACATTTTGATGTTGAGATAAACAAACCGGACCTGGAAGCGCTGAGCGTAAAAGCTCCCTTTGAAGCGCGTCAGAATATTACCGCATACACCCTGGCCAATGGTCATCAGCTGAATTTGTTAGGCGAGGGCCGTCTGGTAAATCTGGCCTGCGGCGACGGACATCCGGCGGAAGTCATGGACCTGAGCTTCGCCATGCAGTTCCTTGCCATGCGCCACGTGCTGGAGAACAAAGGCAAGCTGGAAAACAAACTGTACCTGCTGCCGGCAGAACTTGACGAAGAGGTGGCAACAATCAAATTACGGGCCATGGGCTTTGATGTAGACAAGTTGAGTGAAGAACAGTGGAAATATCTTCATGAGGCATAATATGAAATGATTACTGTCGGCATTCTGCGCTGCAATGTTTGCGGCGCTCCCATGTATCCCAATCCGGCAAAGCAGGCGTTTTGCTGTCCGTTCTGCGGCAATATGTCAGCCTATGCGATGCAGCAGTCACGCATGAAGCACGATCATCGAAAACTGGAATTTACGGAAGAAGGTTATTTCAGTTTGAAGCGTGTGGCTATCCTGACACCTGTGTCTGTTAAAGAAGAACTTCTTGCCAAACGCAAGTGGAGAACCTTTGACGAACTGGTGCAGCTGTTTGACCGGCGTGCGTTCGTGACTTTCAAAAACAAAAGAGAGTTTTCCTTTGACTGTCCGGCCTGCGGAGCGCCCGTCCACGGAAACTCTGTCATGAGTATGTTTGAATGCCGGTATTGTGGGAGCAAATACTCATTTGAGGATGCGGCAGAACACGGATATATCAAAGTTGCAAGGATCATTGGATATGAAGGCATGCTGCCGGACCAGTGTCTTCCTTACGAAGTTAACCCTGAGCAGGCGGAAATTTATATCCGCAGGCTTGCGGAACGATATAATCTGGAACAGGGCGGTTTCCCAGTCAACGCCCTGCTGCAACAGAAAAAATTACTGGCTGTTTATGCACCGGGAAGATTATGGGACCGGAAGTTTTTGTTAGAAGTTGCAATGAATGGCAGCCGGTCCAAACTTTACGTGGAATGGCTCAACTGGGTCAGCCTGTTCAACAGCCTGGACGCGGAAACGTTTGACCGCCTCCAGCCCTGGAATTTTGAAAAGGCAGGTCCTTTCGTCCCCGAATATGTAGAAGGGGATGTCCGCCTGATGGCAACCCTGAATGACAACGACGAGCTGGAACTGCGACAGGCCCTGCTTGCGAAACGCCTTACAGAAGAAATCAGCGAAACCTTTGATGTAAAAAGCCCCAGGATTCTTAAATGGGGCGATGATTTTATCAAACATAAAAACGGCACCATTGCCATGCCTGTATATTATCTGGAATATCGCGATTTACAAAAGCGCCTTTGCATGAACGTCATGGTCAACGGCCAGACCGGAAATACGGTTGCGTCCGTCAGCCGGAACGGGGAAGAGCGTTGCTGTGAAATGACGCCGGGCAAGTTTACCGATATGACCGGGGAATGTTCCATGCATTCCAAACCGGTAAAGGTAAAATATGTAAAGCCAAGTTTTCTATATGAAACGTTGCGGTAAATATAATCTAGTTTGCAAAAAGGAACAGGACGCAAACATGCGGGACGAAGCCTGGCCGGATTTACAGGTAGAATTCCAACGGCATTATGCAACACTGGATAAATACAGATAAAGCCGGGTTGTTTCTTTACGACGGGGAGTGCTGGCAAACGTGGCTTCTGTTTCCGGAGGTTATGCAATGAAAACGTATATTGCCTATTGCGGGCTGGATTGTGAAACCTGTGAGGCCCGGCTTGCAACGATGCATAATGACAATGAACTGCGTAAGAAAATCGCAAAAGAATGGTCTGAGCTGAATCATGCGGAAATAACCCCGGAAATGATAAACTGTGAGGGTTGCCGCATGGACGGAGTGAAAACGCCATATTGCGATTCCCTTTGCCAGATCCGTCAATGCGGCCTGAGCAAGGGTTATGAAACATGCGGCGACTGCAGTCAACTGGAAACCTGCGAAAAAGTCGGGATGATTATCGGCAACAACAGGGAAGCCCTGCGCAATTTAAAATGTTAAATAAAGACATTATAGTTTATAAAGATGAACGCTACACACTGGGACTGGAAGACAAGAATCCGTATCTTACAGTAGATGGAAAGACCTATCAGCTTTCCTGTCACCCCTATGAGCCCTGTACATATATCAGGGAGGGAGAGCGTCTTGTCTCCGTGATTCACAACGCATTTGACCCGGCGTATGTAATCGAAGCGTTTTCGAAAGGTGAGACGGTTACTTCAATTTCGGGAAAACTATATGACGCAAAATCATTTTGTACCTTGATAGCCTTCGCGGCAGATTCCCTTTACGATACGGATATAAGCTATGCAGAGGGCGCGCTGGCTGTTAAAGAATTGAAAGAGTCAGGGGACGGAAAGTGAACAACAAAAACGCAGGCATTTTTTACGGCATGTATATTCTTTCCATGCTGCTGTTTGGCACAAACGGATACCTGGTGGCACATATCTCGCTGCAGAGCAGCCAGATTGTTCTTGTCAGGACACTGATCGGCGGGCTTGTGCTGTCAGCAATGGTCCTGATGCAAAAAGACTTTTCGTTCAGCCGGATTAAACCCGAACTGGGCAATCTTCTGGCTGGCGGCATCGCCCTTGGCTTGAACTGGGTGACTTTATTCGCCGCATACCGGATGCTGAATGTAAGCCTTGCTACGCTGATTTATTATGCAGGTCCCATGCTGGTATTACTTTTCTCGCCCTGGCTGTTCCGTGAAAAGCTGACAAAGCGGAAACTGGTTGCCGTTATGATTGTTGCTGCCGGTTTGCTCTGTATTACCGGGAGTATTGCCGCCGGCAAGCTGAGTATGGCAGGACTGTTTACGGCGATTGGTTCGGCCCTTTTTTATGCGGGCCTGATTGTGTTCAACAAGCGCATCAGAAATACAAGCGGGTTACAGACAGCCGCCGTTGAACTCGATGTGGCTTTTGTTGTTGTATTGTTATACGTTCTTTTTGCTTCGGGTTTATCTTACCCGATGACTGCCGATATTCCGTACCTTCTGATTATCGGTCTTATGAACACGGGGCTGGCTTATTTCCTTTATTTTACAGGTATGCAGCGCCTGCCCGCCCAGTCGGTGGCGCTTATCAGTTATATCGATCCTGTATCGGCATTATTGTTTTCCGCATGGCTGCTGAACGAAAGCATGACCATGCTGCAGATTGCCGGAGCTGTTTTCATTATAGGCGGAGCAATCGTTGGGGAACTGGTTGAAAAGTAATCCATAAACAGACAGCGAGGGGGAAAAAGTATGAGAATCAGAAAAGCTTTGATTGCAGTTTTATGTTTTGGAATATGTCTTCCGCTATTTTCCGGCATTGCAGAAGCCAAAGGCGGAAAAGATATGGTTCAGGAAAAGACAGCTTATATTACAAGGTGCGGATACGTCAGTTCCGGCAGTTCTACAGGCGGATACGAGCGCATTGAACTGAAACGCATCAGTGATTCGGAAGCAAACTACAAAAGCAGCGGCAAAGACTGGCATAGTTCTCCGGAAAGAACGGTGGACAAAAACATTTCAGCAGACGTGTTAAAAAAGATGGAGGAACTGGGCAGGGAGTATAAAATCTTTAAATGGAAACCCTTTCGCAAAAGTGCTTTATTTGCCCTGGATGCTGCAAGCGTAAGCCTTTCCGTTTCCTACAAAGACGCAAACAACGGGGCCGGCTGGACTCTTACCATGCGCTCCGATGACGAACTAAGCGATAAGCAAATTGATTACTATCATAAACTGCTTGATTTATTGCTGTCGGCAGAAGGACAGTGATTTAATATGCATGGACATCCTATGGAAACAAATATCATAATCTATTACGACAAAGAGTTCATCAAAAATTTTGAGGAATTAAAAACGTTGCTGGACGCCGGGGACAGACAAAAACTGTATCAGTTTTTATTGGATAAATTCGGTTTTATTTTCAAAATGAACCAGGTTTATTGGATCCGGATTGCGGAAAACAACGGACGGGACTTTTTGGAAACAGGAAAAGAAATACAGCAGGAACTGATGCGGCCGCTGTCGCACAGGCAATACCGTCTGATAGAAGGATCTTTTTCTCCGTACCGGGAGGAAGAAGAGGATGTCATTTGTTCCATCTGGGATTTTTTATACGACGACGGCCGGATTTACCATAAAAAAGCGATGAGTTCCGCGGAAGTGAGCGGCTGCTCGATGATTTTGGAGAACGTTTACTGCTGTCTGGCAAGAAGAAAGTATCCGGTTTAACCCTGAGAAAAACTGCCTGATAATCTGATTATATATAATATAATTTTTTAATGTGACGCTGATTAAAAGATTTGTTGAAGAGGAGAGGTGTAATCATGATCACAGCAAAACAGGCTTACGAAATTGCCAAAGAGTGGATGGGACCCTTCGCGTTAGTCAGTGCCGGTTATGAAATTGATACCCATTTTATTTTTCTCCGGGAGCATAACAGAGGGAAACTCTGGACAGACCATGCTTCTTTCTGGATTGACAAGACAAACGGCGCGTTAAAAATCGTATCGGCCATACCGGCAACAAAAGAGTTTGACCTGATGCAGCAGGGCAAACCGCTGAACCTGGCGGAGATGTGCGAATAAAACAAACGAATTATGAACATTGACTGGAATGCAACGAATTACACAAATCATTTTTCTTTCGTTCATCAATTTGGGGAGGATGTGCTGAAGCTCATTGACGCGCCGGCGGGGTCTCGGGTTCTGGATTTGGGGTGCGGCAACGGAGCACTCAGCAAAAAACTTCAGGAACTCGGTTTCCTGGTCCGGGGAATGGATGCTTCGGAAGAAATGCTTGCTGTCGCGCGGCAGCTTTTTCCGGACATCAGGTTTGAGAAAGGAGACGCCACGCAGTTTACGCTGCAACCTCCGGCAGACGTAATCTTTTCCAATGCCGTATTCCACTGGATTGACGCGGAAAAGCAGGATGCGCTGGCAGTGCATATTGCAGATGCATTGAAGCCGGGTGGCTCCCTCGTTTGTGAATTTGGCGGCAAAAATTGCGCGGAGTCAGTCCATGTCATGCTGGAGCAGTGCTTTGCAGAGCGTGGTCTGCATTACGCACGGTTTAACTATTTCCCTACGATTGCCGAATACACTGCCGTTTTAGAGCGTAACGGACTGCGTCCGGATTACGCTGTACTGTTTGACCGCCCGACACCGCAAAGTCCGGGAAAGACCGTCGTGGACTGGATAGATATGTTCGTCAGGGAGCCCTTCCGGGGAATGGAAGAAAAACAGAAGGCAGAAATCCTTCAGGAAGCGGAAAGCCGGCTGCGGCCAAAACTCTGCAAGGATGGCAGGTGGATCATCGATTATGTGCGGATTCGCGTAAGGGCGAGAAAATTATAATGCAACGCGGCTTTAACATGTACGTTTTTCTGAAAAGAGGTCTTAACATTGGATAAAGGTAATTTAGAGAAAATCAGGCAATCGGTGGTAGAAGCGGGGCTTGTGCTGGCTCATTCCAGCATGACCATCGGTACTTATGGCAACATCAGCTGCCGCGTGGATGAGAATCATATTGCCATCACGCCGTCAGGCAGGGATTATGAGCAGCTCACCTCCGCTGATATCGTCGTGACTGACCTGAAAGGGGACGTTCAGAAGACTGGCAGTGAAGACGGAGGCCCGGAAAAAAGTGTGGATAATGCCTTCGGAAACAATGCCATTCCATTGCGTCCTTCTTCGGAGCTGCCGCTGCATCTGGAAATATACAAAAACTTTCCGGAAGCCCGGGCCATCGTGCATACCCACAGTGTTTACGCCAGCGCACTGGCAGTGGCACATAAGGATCTGCCTCCCGTTATTGAAGACCTGACACAAATTACAGGCGGCGCGGTGCGCTGTACCGACTACACGATTGCCGGGACAAAAGAACTGGGATTAAAAGCAGTGGAAGCCATGGAAGGCGGACGCAGTGCCGCGCTGCTGGCAAACCACGGCGCCGTATGCTGGGGCAGGAATATGAAAGAAGCGCTGGCAACAGCACAGGTCCTGGAAAAAGCCGCGCAGATTTACTGTATTGCCCATTCTTTTGGTTCGTCGTTCCCATTAAATGAAACTACCGTAAACACGCTGCACGATTTTTATCTGAATCATTACAGCAAAAGGCAGCGGGGAGAAGAGTGACTCATTATATTTTATTCAAACTTAGCGAAAGGAACTTGTCATGAAGAAAATTTTAATCAGCAATGTGGAAATTGTTACGGACGGCCCGGCTTACAAAAAGAAGTACATCGGCATTACAGGGAATACAATTTCCTACATCGGTATTAAAAAGCCAAAAGGCTATGAGGATGCCTATCAGATTGACGGCACAGGAAAGTTAGCTGCTGCCGGTATGGTGAACGCGCATACGCACATCGCCATGTGCCTGCTGCGCAGTTACGCCGATGATATGGCGTTGATGGATTGGCTGCAGAATAAAGTATGGCCGGCCGAAGCAGGCCTGCAGAAAGGCGACTGCTATGTGGGCACGCAACTGGGCATTCTGGAAATGCTGAAAAGCGGTACTACTGCTTATGCCGATATGTATTTCTTCATGGATGAAACTGCGCAGGCCTCTCAGGAAGCAGGCATCCGCGCCTGTCTGTCCCGGGGCTTGATGGGCGACAAATATGACAAAGCAGATGAACGTCTTAAAGAGAATGTACAGCTTTACAAAGACTGGAACGGAAAAGATGACGGACTGATCACCGTTATGCTGGGACCCCACGCTCCTTACACCTGCGGCAAGGAATATCTGAAACTATTAGTAGATACGGCTGGCGAACTGGGATGCCAGCTGCACATGCACCTGGCGGAAACAGAGCAGGAAGTAAAGGACTGCGTAAAGAATTTCGGCGCCACACCTATTAAATACGCAGACAGCCTTGGCATTTTGGACAGAGGCTGCCTGATTGCCCATGGCGTATGGGTGACGGACGAAGAAATGGAAATCATGGCTGCCAAAAAGGCAAGGGTAGCCCACAATCCCCAGAGCAACTTAAAACTGGCCAGCGGTATCGCCCCGGTAGAAAAGATGCTGGCAAAAGGAATCACAGTAGGTCTTGGCACCGACGGCGCCACCAGCAACAACAACCTGGACATGCTGGAAGAAGCACGGCTCACCGCCATGCTGCACAAAGCTGTCACTTATGATCCGCTGTGCATTCCGGCAGCCACGGCCTGGGACATGGCCACATACCAGGGAGCAAAATGCCTTGGCTATGACAAGCTGGGAAAACTGGAAAAAGGCTGGTTGGCAGACATTGTTTTGTATGATATGAACAAGCCCCACTGGTATCCCCGCAACAACCGCCTGAGTCTTCTGGTATACGCAGCCAATGCCGGTGATGCGGACACGGCCATTATCAACGGCAAAGTAGTAATGGAAAAAGGCGAAGTGAAATCGCTGGATGCGGAAAAGATTTATTATGAAGCTGACAGGGTAGCAAAACGACTTACAGGGAAATAAGAATACTTTAGGCAAATTTATTCCTAAAGCTTCTACTTATTTTATTTGTTTTTATTCACAAATTGTTTTAAATTTCGTAACAATGAAACCCGAAAACGTATTATAATAATTAGATAGGGAAATATGAATTGAAGGAAGGGGAATCATCATGGCGAAAATCTTGGACAAAAAACTTGTTTCACCTGCCGTATACGAATTGGTGATCGAGGCGCCGCTGATTGCGCGCAAATGCAAACCGGGCCAGTTCGTCATTGTGTTATCGGATCCCGAAAGCGAACGGGTTCCGTTCACCATTGCGGATTTTGACCGGGAAAAAGGAACCATCACCATGATTATCCAGGTGGTAGGCAACACCTCCCGCCATATCTGTGAAGATTATGAAGCAGGGGACGAGTGGGATAACATCGTCGGCCCGTTAGGCCAGCCTTCTGAAATGAAAAATTTCGGCACTGTAGTCTGCGTAGGCGGCGGAATCGGTGTTGCCCCGGTGTATCCTATCGCACGTGCTTACAAAGAGCTGGGCAACAAAGTCATTTCCATTATCGGCGCCCGGAATAAAGACCTGGTATTGTGGGAAGAGCGCATGCGCGCCGTTAGTGACGAACTGATTGTCTGCACCGACGACGGCAGTTACGGTCATAAGGGCTTTGTCACCGATCCGTTGAAGGCAATGTTGGAAAAAGGCGAGAAGGTGGATTATGTTATCGCCATCGGCCCGGTCATCATGATGCGTAACGTGGCCCGCACCACGGAACCGTTTAAGGTGTTTACGGCAGTCAGCCTCAACACCATCATGGTAGACGGAACCGGCATGTGCGGCGGTTGCCGCGTGCTGGTAGGCGGCGAGAACAAATTCGCCTGCGTGGACGGCCCGGAATTTGATGCCCATAAAGTAGATTTCGCCAATCTGATGGAACGCCAGAAGATGTATAAAACTCAGGAATCGGTTGAATGGGGATGCGGAGGTGCCTGCAAATGCTTAAAGTAAATCGTCACGCTATGCCGGAACAGCCGGCTGAGATCCGCCGTCGCAATTTTGAAGAAGTGGCGCTGGGCTATGATGAAGCCACTGCCATTGAAGAAGCCAAACGCTGCCTGAACTGTCCCAAGCCCCGCTGTGTAGAAGGCTGCCCTGTTAATATTTATATTCCGAAATTTGTTCACGCGGTTTCTGAAGGAGACTTTGCTTCCGCCATTAAAATCATTAAAGAAAAGAGCAGCCTGCCTGCTGTCTGCGGCCGTGTCTGCCCGCAGGAAAAACAATGTGAAAGCCGCTGCGTGCTGGGTATCAAAGGCGAACCGGTAGCAATCGGGCGCCTGGAGCGCTTCGTTGCAGATTATGCACGGGAACACGGACTGGACAAAGTGGATCCGTCTGAAGTTGCCGCTAAAAACGGCAAAAAGGTTGCCATCGTAGGTTCCGGACCTTCCGGCCTGGCCTGTGCAGGCGTGTTGGCGCAAAAAGGCTATGACGTAACCATCTTTGAAGTCCTGCATGCAGCCGGCGGCGTGCTGATGTACGGCATTCCCCAGTTCCGTCTGCCCAAAGAAATCGTGCAACACGAAATTGAGGGGCTGAAACAGATGGGCGTGCACGTCCAGACCAATGCCATCATCGGACGTACCTTTACCATTGATGAGCTGATGAAAGAAGAAGGCTTTGACGCAGTGTATATCGCGACCGGCGCAGGCCTGCCTCACTTCATGCATATTCCCGGCGAACAGTTCAACGGTGTCTATGCCGCTAATGAATTCTTAACCCGCGTGAACCTGATGAAAGCGTACACGTTCCCACGGGCTGCCACTCCGGTCTTTATCGGTAAAAAGGTTGCAGTCGTGGGCGGCGGCAACGTAGCCATGGACGCAGCCCGTACTGCTATGCGGTTAGGCGCGGAGCATGTGTACATTGTTTACCGCCGCGGTGAAGATGAACTGCCGGCCCGTAAGGAAGAAGTAGGGCACGCCAAAGAAGAAGGCATCGAGTTCTGCCTGCTGAACAATCCGGTACGTATTGTCGGCAACGAGCAGGGCTGGGTCACCGGTCTGGAATGCGTTAAGATGGAACTGGGCGAACCGGATGCTTCCGGCCGTCGTTCCCCTGTTGCCATCAAAGACAGCAACTATGTGCTGGAAGTGGATGAAGTTATCATGGCCATCGGCCAGGGTCCAAACCCGCTGATTCATCAGACTACGCCGGATTTGGAAGTTAACCGGCGCGGCAACATCGTAGCCGATGAAAACGGCGCCACCAGCATGCCGGGCGTTTACGCGGGCGGCGATATCGTCACCGGTGCTGCCACGGTTATTTCCGCTATGGGCGCAGGCAAACGGGCAGCAGCGGCTATTGATGAATACCTGATGAAATAAAACAAGATTATGGAGTCGGGATCAGGTACTGCATAATTTTAGTTTTTGAATTCATAAAACAGATAATAATATTTAATCAGAAAGGCAGAATCAAAGTGAAAAAGCTCAAATTGTTATTCAGTGTTTTGTTTTTGCTCCTTGCTTTGACGGCTCCCGTTCAGGCCCAGGAAAGAATTCTTGATTATTTTTATCCGGAGGGACGTTCCTCATACTACATTTACAATGACGAAAAATCCGGACCTGTAGAAAAAGTGAACGTCACTTTTGAACGCAGCAACATCGGATACCGCCTGGACAGAGAATCTCCGATTCCCCTGATTGGCAGCATAAAGTTTCTTCCTTACAACGGCGTTTCTTCTTACATGCTGGATATTACGGATTACTCTATCACCGCAAGGACATGGTGGACAAAAGACGGGACTGACAATCAGAATTCCCAAAATAACACCCGTGTCAATCTTGAACTTTTAAAACTTCCCGCGAAAGGCGAGACTCTCAATTGGACCACAACTGTGAACGAAAACGGTATAACGCAGCAAATCTGGGAGATGAGCGCGAAACTCACGATGATTGCAGTTTTTGAAAATGGTGAAAGAGTTGCCGTAAAAGCACTGGAAGTAAAACGTAACGTATTTGATGCGCATCATAATCCGGTTCCGGAACAGTCCGTTACAGAATACTGGCGGCTGGGCAAAGGACTGATTAAGGTAGTCAGGAATAAGTAAAGTTTTTATATGGAGGTATCTGAGCATATGAAAAGCAGTGCGGCAGCAATATTGTCTTCCTTATTAGTGTTAAGCTGCGCATTACCTGTTTGCGCCGCAACAAAGCATGTTTACAGGGATGCGGATTCCGGTTTCAGTGTACAGTCGGTGAATCCGGTAATGGAATATGCCTCTAAGTACAGTTACGGATTCCAGGAAAATACCAGCGCAACAGACAGTCTGAACTCAATAGCCGCCATTCCGGCTGAAGTTGTAGAAAAGAAAACCGGACAGCCGTTTACGACCAGAGAATTTATGGCCAGACTGGCTTTGGAAGCGAATAAAAAATCAGCTGACAAATCGGATTATGTGTTGTTCCATCCGGAAACCTACGCCTATACCACAACGTTAAATACAAAAATGGAAGACAGCCTCTTCCACATTTTCGATCAGGAAGATCTGAAGGGCGCAAAGCTTTCCTACAGCACCAAAACCGTTGGCAAACGTGATTATTATATTATTTCCATGCAATACCCCGGAACCTTGAAAGAGGATAAAACTGTAGAAAAGAATGCAATGGATGTGCAGGTCTTCCTGACTTCTGAGAATAACATCCTGTATGTGGCTGAGTCGTTCTGCAGTGCGGAACCGGTTGTAAAAGAAAAGAAAGTTTCAGCCGCCAACGACACGAACATTAAAAAAGAATATGAAACCAAAGGCATTAACATGGAAACTGCAGAGACCGCCATGCAGGATCCGCATGCCGTTCACAAAGCGTTGCTTCCCATGACAGACACTACCTTAAGCGACCCGAAGTTCCAAAAAGAATTGAAAAAAGAAAGGGACGTCATTCTGAAAGGGTTTTCTTTCTTCAAACCCGAAAAAGCTGCTAAGCCCTTCGGTATGGAAGATTCCGCGATAAACCAGTTTGTAATCCTGCCGGATGAGTGGATCTATGTAAAATGCTCTCCGGAAATCAAAGATAAGGATGGCTTAAAATTGAATGTTTCTTGGGCAGCTCCTTATACCATGGTAGCCAACATGGTGACACAGTATTCGTTAAAAGATGCGGCCGCAGACTTAAAACCGGAAGATTTTTATGCCTTGTATGATGAAAGCGTAGTACTTGCCAGCTACAGCTTTAAAAAGAAAAATAAAGACTATGATTATTTTGCGGAAGAATTATTCAAAGTACCGCAAAGCGAGATGCAGAAAGCATTAGAGAAAATACTTCCTGAACTGACAAATAATGAAAAGATTAAAGAACATGCAATCTTCTCCAATCCAAAAGCATCCGTTACCAATGACGGAAATCAGATAACCTTACATTTTGACACCAATGTCAAAGTCATCAACAAATTTGATTTCCTTGCGCACAGCCTGCTGTCAGGCACAAGGGATAATGGCATTTTCAGCCTGTATATCGCGAAAGGCGACCACATGAAGACACAGTCTGCAGCAAGTCTTGCGGACACTGTCAGATTACTGCCTGAAAAATAGTTTTGCATAACTTTCACAACTAACAAGGAGAATAGATGTAATGGGTAAGATTCTCACAGCTTCTGTTTCTGCTCTGCTGCTTTTAGGCAGTCTCTCTGCCTTTGCCAAAACGATTACGTATACAGATCCGGATTCCGGTTTTAAATTGAAGTCACAGCCATCCTGGATGGAAATCGGCGGCAAAAACTTTTACGGTCTTGCCAATAAGCCAGACAAAAAAGAAGCCTCTTTAAATGTTATATGTGCGTTTACGGCAAAAGAAGTAGAAGAGGCCACAGGGGAAAAATTCTCTACGGAGGAATTCTTAAGAAAATACAAAGACCTGCAGGTTCTGGAGCGTAATGAACTTTCACCTGATAAAGTGAATTATATGTTATTTATGCCGGATCCGTATGAGATAAAAGCAGATAACAAGTTGTCTCTGACGCCTAAAGAACTCCTTGATAACTCAACCATAAGCATTTCCACGAACAAAAACGGGAAACAGCCTTATGTTTATCTTCACATCGTAGACAAAGGGAATACAGATACGCTGAAAAGCCTCCGCCGGTCTGTTGATATGCAGATTGCCATCACATCCGCCAACAATATGCTTTATACAGTCGTATCCACGTTCCCGCTGCCCAATCTGAAAGCACAGAAAGATAAAATAGAGGAGGCCACGCCTTTTTCCAAAAAGAAAGTTCGGAGCGAATTCACAGACGGAAATAAAGAGAAGCTCAATAGCTATATCGCTTCCCGCAAAACTTTTCTGAAGGGGCTGTCCTTCTTTGCGCCGGTAAAAGATACCGTTCCTTTCGGTTTCAATGATGAATTGCTGGGGGGCAGGATCAAATTACCGGAAAACTGGGCATATGCACAGGTTAATGATAATACACTCGATATAAATATCCCGGTTAAAGTTACGCTGGCCATGCCATGGAGCGGGTTATCCGAGTTTTTGGTACCTCAGAAAAATGCGGATAATGCAGCGGAAAAAAAAGACGACGCTAAACCACTGAGTAAAGAAGACATTTCAAAAATAAATTTTCAGAAAATTTCAGAAGCGGTCTTATTCGCTTCCTCCAAAGCCAAAGATAAAAATACGTTTTCTGAACTCTTCAACAACCCGTTTCTGACAAACCTTCTTATTGATAAATTTATTAATGAAGGATTAAAGCATCCATCCGTTAAAGAATATGTTGATTTTAATGCAATTAACACAAAATCAAACTTCACCAATAATTACGGAACAATAGAATTATCAGGTAACGGATCTGTGAAAAATAATTTTAAGTTTAATCTCAACGCAAACGCAATGTTTACGCCGCAAACTTTCGGTTTGACAGCTTACATTTCCAAAGATGAGAAAAAAATGGATACGGAACTGGAAAAGATTTTTGGAAGTATTAAATTGCTTTCTAAATAATTTTTGAACTGCAGAAAGAATCGTAAACCTGACTCATTAAAGTTTATGCAGAATAACAAAGAACACAAAACATATTCTTAACAAACAAATTAACGCCAGAAAAAGAAGGTAACCTGATACTTAATAAAAAACCGGCCAAAAAGTTGTGCCGGTTTTTTATTTTAAAAAACGACCGCGTAAAAAGCCCGTAGAGCGATTTTTAAGGCTGGGTACGATAAATGTGTCGCGCAAAAACAAAACAGGGCTTAAAACGCAAATACAAGCGTTGTAGAGGAAAATGGCCAAATTAGAGATTATAGTGATCTTTTTCAATAAGAAAAAACGGGAAGTTAAGGTGATTGCTTGGACCAAAGCATCACAAGACCGCTGTCCGGGGAACAGATTAAGAAAAAAAGTTAAATAATCGCCATTTTTCCTTTTCTGATTTTACATAATATATATTATCGGACGTAAAATGATTATTGGGAAATATATGGTATTTTAGCGCAGAATTTTGATTTCTGTACAATTTATTAAATAGCAAACGCTGATGAACAAACGTTTGACATCTCCCCCATGTTTTGATATAATTGATTTAGTTAAATATCATCTCACATGGTTTCGGTTATATAAATTAATTATATTTTTTTGGGAGGTTGCTTTTATGGCTCGTCACAAGAGTTTAATTCCTAAAGATTTTGACGGAAATTATACGGAAGATATGTTAACCGATCGTCAGAAACAGGTTTTGGATTTTATCCGCAGTTACGCTCAGTCCAAAGGCTATCCGCCTTCTGTACGTGAGATTTGTAAGGCTGTTGGTCTGTCTTCTACTGCCAGTGTCCATAATCACTTACATAAGCTGCAAAGTATGCATTTTATCCAGCGCGATTCAGCCAAGCCCCGTGCTTTGGAACTTACGCAGGAAGCCTCTTGGCGTAATAAAACAGTTGTTCCTGTTCCGCTTGTCGGTAATGTCACTGCCGGTATTCCTATCCTTGCTGTCGAAAATATTGAAGAGACTTACCCCATCCCTTTGGATCTGATTGGCACGGAAGATGATGTTTTTATGTTATCTGTTAAAGGCGACAGTATGATCAATGCCGGTATCCTTGATCATGATTATATTGTGGTACGAAAACAAAATTTTGCCAATAACGGTGATATCGTTGTTGCTTTAATTGATAATGAAGAGACAACGGTAAAACGTTATTTTAAAGATTTACGCTCTATCCGGCTTCAGCCTGAAAACGATTCCTACAGTCCTATTATCGGCAATGACAACATCCAGGTTATGGGTAAAGTAATTGCCGTATTCCGTATGCTGTAACCCGGCATCATTATGATGTCTCTCTTTATGTAGCGTCATTTATTCGTCTTTCTGACGTCATTTATGTTTATTTGACAAAAAATAAAACTACAGGATTTTATCATTTTGATTATCCTGTAGTTTTTTATTTTGTTTATTATCTGTATATACAACTTTTTTTTATATATTATTCATACAGTTTTTGTGATTTTATGATATTTTCACAGGCCTGTAACAGCTCTTTATCCTTTTCACCTTCCATGATAATGTCGCCCATTGCCTTTACCTTACGCTTTTCACACGCAGGCCCTATCAACCGGGCTGCTGCATTGATTGCCAGTTGCCCATGTTCGAATGTAAGGCCTCCCTGCATGAACGCATTGTACGGTTCCCGCATTGGTCCGTCAGCGCTTAGTTCAATGGATGCCCCCTGAACAAACGTTCCTGCAGCCATTATAATTTTATCCTGGTATCCGGGAATGTAACTTGGAACAGGTGTTACATGTGCGTCTACCGGTGAATTGAGTTGTACTGCCACGCAGAAATTCTCAAGATTTTTAGCTTTTTTTAATGTAATCGACTGGATAATGTCATGCCGTATCTCGCTATGCAGCGGCTTCACTTTATAGCCTAGCTTTCTGAAAACCGCCGCCGCATATATTGCTGTTAACACAGCCTGCATTACCACGTGAGGCGCCATAAACAAACCCTGATAGAATTCCCGGGCCGTATCGCCTAACGTCGCGCCCATCTCTCCGGCAAGACCGGGGACCGTAAGACGGCAGGCCGCATTATAAACCAACTCTTCTCTTCCGACAATATAGCCTCCTGTCGGCGCAAGCCCCCCGCCCACATTTTTAATCAGGGATCCGGCCATAAGGTCTGCTCCATAATCCGTCGGCTCTTTTGCTTCCGTGAATTCGCCGTAGCAATTATCTACAAAACATATAATATCTTTACGGATTTTGTGAACCTCTTCAATCAGCCGGCCGATGGAGGCAACATCCAGCGTGCCCCTGTCATCACTGTATCCACAGGAACGCTGTATATGCACCATCCGGGTCTTTTCGGTAATAGCGCTGCAAACAGCACGAATATCCACATAATTGCCTGTCATGGGGACTTCTTTATAGGCAACGCCTGTATCTGTCAGCGATCCCGGTATCCTTTCAGGATACCCGATAATAGTCTGCATAGTATCGTAGGGAGTACCTGTAGCGCCAATCACTTCGTCACCGGGGTGCAAATTACCCAGCATGGCTACAGCCAGTGCATGGGTTCCGGATACAAACTGCGAACGCACCAGGGCCGATTCGGTTCCAAAAATATCCGCATAAATCGCGTCCAGTTTTTCCCTGCCTAAATCGTTATACGCATAACCGGTTGAAGGTTTCATATAAAAATCCGATACCTGATGCTTCCGGAAAGCAGAAATTACTTTTTCGGTATTCGTTAAAGCAATTGCATCATAATAATGCTTTTGTTTTTCCACTTCCTTTCTGGCAAATTCAAAAATACTTTCTAAACAAATTGGGCTATTAAAATCCATAAACTGATTCAATCCTCATCGTCTGTTGTGTATTTTTGCCAACGCTCAACATCGTTGGCCTGAAGCCTGACTTTCATCTTAATCCCCTCCGCTTCATAATCCTGCGACAGCACTGTGCCTTCTTCGAATAATCTGGCCGCAGTGCCGGATTCACTGTAGGGAATTAATAAAGTGACTTCGATTGCTTTTAATTTTAAACTGTCGGAAATGGCTGTAAGCAACGTTTCCAATCCGATCCGTTTTTTGGCGGAGATACATACGCTGTCAGGAACTGACCTTAATTGTTCCAGAAAACCGCTGCTTTCGTCAGGCAGTTTATCGATCTTATTAAAAACACTTAAAATCGGTTTATCCTGCACGCCTGTTTCCTGCAGAACCCTGTACACTGCTTCGCTCTGCTCCTTATACAGCGGATGACTGACATCAATGACATGGACCAGCAGGTCCGCGTCCAGCGTTTCTTCTAAAGTAGATTTAAAAGCCGCAATCAGCTGATGCGGAAGACGCTGGATAAAACCTACCGTATCTGTCAGGATAGCCTGCCGCTTATCCGGAAGATTCAGCTGGCGTGTAGTGGGATCCAATGTTGCAAACAACTGGTCTTTCTCGTATACATCGGAATTAGTCAGCACATTAAGTAACGTTGACTTACCCGCATTAGTATATCCGATCAGGCTGACTGACGGAACCTGGTTCTTATTGCGGTAAGACCGGTGAAGCTTGCGCACATTCTGAACCTTGTCAATGCAGCCCTTTATGTACGCGATACGGTCACGAATCATACGGCGGTCTGTTTCCAGCTTGGTTTCGCCGGGCCCCCGGGTACCGATTCCGCCGCCTAAGCGGGAAAGGGAAAGCCCCTGCCCCATGATGCGAGGCAGCGTATACTGCAGCTGGGCCAGTTCAACCTGCAGTTTGCCTTCATTCGTCTGGGCACGCTGGGCAAAAATATCAAGAATCAGCGCTGTACGGTCCAGCACTTTTATACCCAGCGACTGTTCCAGATTCCGCTGCTGGGCAGGAGATAATTCTTCGTCAAAGACGCACAGGTCGATATCTTCCTGCTGTGCATATAATGCCAGATCACGCACTTTACCGCGCCCGATAAAAAATCCCGGATCCGGTTTAGGACGCTTCTGCAGAAATTTGGCGATCACCTCGGCCCCTGCCGTCTCGGCCAGCTGGCGCAGCTCCTCCAGCGAATCCTCGCTGGTCCACAGCCTGTCCTGCTTCCCGTATTCCAGACTTACCAGAATAGTACGTTCCGGTCTCTGCTCAAGCTTCTGGTTATCGTCGGTTACAGCCAAAAGTTTTTCTGCCGAACTGATAATATTTGGCAGAAACAATGTTTCCAGCACCTCCGGTTTGAATACGCCATATTCCTGAACCGTGTACTGTCCATACTCGTCCTTTCCCGTAATAATTGCAAAGTCGAACACAAACTCTTCCGGCTTTTCATCGTTCACGCCGATAGCAGCCATCAGATCATATTTATGGCTTCGCAAAGCAGACAGATCGATCCCGCTTAATTGCGAATTCCCGCCCGGATGCGTATGGATACAGCGAATCCCGCTTAAACGTCCGCTTCCCCGCCTGCCCGGCAGATCCGGCAGCGAAACCGTATTGCTGTCGCCCACGGAAACGCTTAGTACGTTTCCCTTGCGATCCAGAAATATGTTCACCTCGCGGTTTATGGCGCCCGTGATTTTTGCCATCTGTATTGCAATTTCCGGGGACACCAGCTGCCAGGGAGGGACCCGTAGCTGGTACAGCTGTTCCAGCATTGCGATAATGTTATTTTTTAATCCTTCTGTATTCCCCAGAATTTCTTTCATTCCAGACCCAACTCCTTAATCTTTGGAATGCGCCGGCTCAATATTTACCTTGTAACCGCGGATACTGTTTTTATGCATAACCGCCAACACCTTTTCGGCATACTGCTCCGGTACCTCGACAAAGGAAAATTTATCAAAAATATTAATCAGACCAATGGAACGGCCGGGAATATCAGCTTCCCTGGCAATCGTCCGCACCAGTTCGGGAACCGTAATCTTCTGGCTGCGCCCAACATTCAGGAAGAACCGCACCATGCCGGGACGGCCGCCGGTATTAGCCAGACTCTGATCCGTCAGATCGCTGATAGTGTTCTTTTCTTCCGTAATTTCAAGGGCTCTGTTCCCTTCCTGCATCAGTTTCAGCGCAGCTGCGGCAATTTCTTCCAGTTCGTATTCCTTGCTTAACGCAGTCACAACCGGCATGTAATTGCCGTAATTCCCCATTTCCAGCAGGGACTGCATCCTGGAGATGATCTGCTCCCGCTGGTGCTCCAGAACATCGCTGGTAGTCGGCAGTTCACGGCGGCGGATACGCGTTTTTGCAATCCGTTCTATCAGTTTTAACTGACGGAATTCCCTGGGAAGAATGAACGTCAGCGCCACGCCGGTATTGCCTGCCCGTCCGGTACGGCCAATACGGTGCACGTAACTCTCCGGATCCTGCGGTATATCAAAGTTGATGACATATTGCACGTTATCAATATCCAGACCGCGGGCCGCCACATCTGTGGCAATTAAAATGTCCAGACGCCCTTCCCTGAACTTTTTCATGACACGGTCACGCTGGGCCTGGGATAAATCCCCATGCAGTCCTTCCGCTATATATCCTCTGCTTCCCAACGAGGCCGTCAAATCATCAACACCCCGTTTGGTGCGGCAGAAGATGATGCTTTTTCCTTCGATACCCGCATCCAGCAGGCGGGAAATTCCTTCGATTTTATCACGGGTCTCAAAATAATACTGATCAATCAGAGGCACCGTGATTTCTTCTTTACTCACCGTTACTATCTGGGGAGCCCGCATGTATTTTTTGGTCAGGCTAAGGATCGGACGGGGCATGGTCGCGGAAAACAGCATGGTCTGCCGTTCAGACGGAACGCTCGCCATGATTTCTTCCATGTCTTCAACAAAACCCATATCCAGCATTTCATCTGCCTCGTCCAGAACAAGGTAGCGGACATAGTTCAGCTTGATTGTCCCCCGGCGGATATGATCCAGCAAGCGTCCCGGCGTGCCGATGACAATCTGCACACCGCTCTTCAGGGCGCGAATCTGCCGTTCAATAGGCTGGCCGCCGTAAACGGGAACTACTTTGATGCGTTTATTACAGCCAATCTTCGCGATTTCTTCCGCAATCTGGATTGCCAGTTCACGGGTGGGGCTCATGATCAGCGCCTGAATATGCCGGCGGTCTTCAATCCCCTGGATAATGGGAATGCCAAACGCAGCCGTTTTTCCTGTTCCGGTCTGTGCCTGCCCGATTATATCCCTGCCTTCCAGCAATAATGGAATTGCCTGTTGCTGGATCGGCGACGGTTCTTCAAACCCCATCTCCTTTAAGGCAGCAACAACACGCTTTTCCAGTACCAATTCTCCAAAACTATCTGTCTGCATCATGGTCATCAGTGGTTTCCTCCAAATCATTCTGTGCCGTATATTCTTTCAGCCGGTCCAGCGCCAATCCCAAAGCGGTCAAAGCCGCCCTCTGTTTGATTTGTGTACGTGTCCCGGTAAAATTATATTTCCGGCACGACGCGCCATTTTCATCCGCAACAGCTATATAAACAAGTCCCACCGGTTTCCTGCGGGTTCCCCCGCCGGGCCCGGCCAGCCCCGTAATACTCACCGCCATATCGGAGCCGATTACGTTCCGTACGCCTTCGGCCATTTCCAGGGCAGCCTCTTCACTCACCGCGCCTTTTTTTGAAAGCGTGGTTTTACTGACGTTGATCACCAGGTTTTTCACTTCGTTTGTATACGAAATCACAGAACCTTTCACATACTCGGAACTGCCTGGCACATCGGTCATCAGGCTGGATGCCAGTCCGCCGGTACAGGATTCCGCAAACGCGATTGTCTGCTTCCTGGTTAAAAGCTCTTTCCCCAGCACTTCAGGCAGGGTGTCTCCGTCATAACCGTAAACATATGGACCGATAATCTTTTCCACCCGTTCCTGCATGGCAGCAATCAGCGCGTCCGCCTCCTCCGCGGAAGAAGCTTTGGCAGTCAGCCGCACCAGAATTTCCCCGTGCCGTGCATAGAGGGCAATGGTAGGATTCGACTGGTGGACAATAATGTCGTCCAGCATCTCGGCCAGATTCGACTCGCCGATACCCCGTACCTTCAGCGTATGGGATTTGATAATTCCCAAATGGGGAAACCGCTGTTCAAAATACGGGAATAATTCCTGTTCGCAAACATGCTGCAATTCAAAAGGCGGTCCCGGAAGCATGATGAATGTGGTACTTCCATGCTCGAGTACAAGCCCCGGAGCTGTTCCCACCGCGTTATGCAAAACAATGGCGCCGCTGGGAACCAGGGCCTGCTTTTCGTTATTAGACGCAATACAGATGTTCCGTCTGGATAACAGGTCGTGGATATGGTTCCACACTTCCAGATTCATATACATATCTACGCCGCAATACTCCGCAACCAGTTCCTTGGTAATATCACCCCGGGTGGGTCCCAGCCCTCCACTGGTGATGACGATATCAGCACGCCCGGCAGCAATATCCAGCACCTCTTTCATTCGCGCCGGATTATCTCCTACTGTGGTCTGATACAAAACATCAAAACCGCGAAGATTTAATTCCTGTGCCAGCCAGGTAAAGTTCGTGTTTAAAATTTCTCCCAGAAGAAGTTCCGTACCGGTTGTGATAACCTCTACTTTCAATTGACTCCCTCCCCATGCGTTGCTCTGTTATTTCATAATTGCGGTTAAGGGACAAAAGAATGTATACAAAACCGAACCGCATAATAAAATAGCATAATACATTTTCATTGTCAATGACATAATAAATACTAGTATTCAATCCACAGACTACAGTCGGGAAGCTACTACTTCGTAGGCAAATCCCTGTTCAATCCTGACTCTGATAAAATCTCCCGGCTTCAGTCCTGCGGCATTTTCCACAAAAATGCTTCCGTCGATATCCGGTGCTTCCCGGTAGCTGCGGGCAACGGCAAGGTTTTCTTCCCCTTCTTCATACCCTTCCACAACCACTTCCAGTTCCCTGTCTTCCATGGCCCGGTGGGTCTCTTCCGAAATCCCTGCCTGTATCGCCATCAGTTCATCATAGCGATCCTGTTTAACTTCTTCCGGAATCTGGTCCGGCATAGCGGCCGCCGCCGTATTTTCTTCCCGGGAATACCGGAACACGCCTGCATTCTCAAATTTCTGTTCAACCACAAACTCTTTCAGAATCGCGAAGTCTTCCTCTGTTTCACCGGGGAAACCCACAATAAAGGTCGTGCGTATTACAATATCCGGGATGCGTTTCCGCAACTTTTTCAAAAGTTTTTTCGTTTCTTCCAGCTTATCCCGGCGCCGCATGGCGTGCAGCAGCCGGTCGCTGGCATGCTGCAGCGGCAGGTCCACGTAATGGCATACCTTTGGCAGGGTGGCATACGCGTCAATCAGTTCATCCGTAAACGTATTCGGATAGGAATATAATACGCGAATCCATTTCAAACCGGGAATATCGTTCAAATCACGCAACAGTTCAGCCAGGCGCAGCTTTCCGTACAAATCCTGTCCGTAACGCGTAGTATCCTGGGCAATAACCACCAGTTCCTTTACGCCCCGGTCTGCCAGATCTTTTGCCTCAGCCATAACCTGCTCGTAAGGTTTGCTGGTATAACGGCCGCGAATCAGGGGAATTGCGCAGAACGAGCAGAAATTGTCACAGCCTTCCGCGATTTTCAGATAGGCCAGATACGGCGGCGTCGTCAATTTACGGGGATCCGCCTGTATTTCTTTCCCCTGAGGCAAACCGGACCCGGATAAGGAAACTTTCAGAGTCTGCCCGGCTCCAGGCAATGGCAGAAGATCATCGTCTTTCAGATGCATGACCCGTTCTCCCTGCATCACCCGGTCAATCACCCGGCCGATGTCTTTAAACACGTTCGTCCCCACAAGGGCGTCTATTTCCGGCATATCCCGGAACAAATCCTGCGCATAGCGTTGAGCCAGACATCCGGTCACGATCAGATGCCTGCAACAACCTTCTGTTTTATAAGCTGCCATGGAAAGAATTGTTTCAATAGATTCCTGTTTGGCAGATTCAATAAAGCCACAGGTGTTCACAATAATGACTTCCGCCGCTTCGGGATCATTTGTAATCTCAATGTCGTATTTTTCAATGATGCCCAGCATGACTTCGGAATCAACCAGATTCTTCGGGCACCCCAAACTGATCAGCCCCAGTTTCATTTTGCATCCTCCCCGGCATCCGCCAAACGGATTTCCCTGAGCCAGTCCGCCGCTAACTGTTCCAGCGCCTGCCTGCTTTTGTAAAATGTATTGGTCCACAAAACATCCCTGTTTACAGCCTGTCCGTTTTCCCCTTTCGGCAATACCGGCAGATAGCCGCTGCGGGTCGTCATAAGGAGCGTCCTTGCTTCGGAAGAACGTAAACACCAGTCAATGAACGCTATAGTTTCTTTTTGTCTTTTGCTGTGCTGTAACAAACCGATGCCAAACAAATTCACCGGAGTTCCTTCTTCCGGAATCAGAATATAAGCCGGAAAATCATTCTGCAGATATTTGAACACATGGCTCCGCCGGGTTATCGCGATATCGGCATCACCGGTAGCAGCCATGCGGACCGGCGTGATGGGGAACTTCGCGAATTGCCTGACCAGGGGGCGGATCTGTCTGAGATAGGCTATACACTCATCCTGGCCCATCCTGGACGACATGGCAGCCAGGAACAGCATCGTGGATTCGTTGTCACTGAGATTTTCCATGACAATCCGCGCATCCTTCTGCCCCGGCACGTCAGACCAGTGCAAAAGCTGTTGCTGCCCAACCTTTCGGGAATAAGCCTGGTTGACCAGCAAAACCGCCGGATCGTAAAACAGAGTGACCCATTGTTCTTCTTTATCTTTCAACTCTGCCGGCAGCAGGTCGGCAAATTCCGCATGGATTTTCTGCAGGGAACCGGCAGCCGCTTTTTGCTGCAGCAAAGTTGATCCGCTCATGATACAGTCCGCCTGTTCCAGTTCATCCTCTTTATCCGAAATGACAAATGCAATCTTTTTATCCTGCGGCAGGCTTTCGGCGAACCTTCCGCACAGCGCTGCAACAAACGTTTTATCCAGCGTCGTATAAACTTTTACTGTTTGCGCCGGTCCGGCAGCATTGAATCTGCTGCAACCTGCCAATAGAAACAGCAGACAGGCCAGGACCGTGAATATTAGTTTTCTGCTCATTACTTCATCACTTTGCAAACCGTTTAACATAAGGACTGTTGATTTATTCGCGTAAACTCAATTAAGAAGCGGTCCTTACTGTTTTCTCCTTGCCGGCTTCTTCCCTTTTCCTGATTTCAGCGTACCCGTTGTACGGAAACGTTCCTCCCGGATCAGGCAGCGGGGCCCGTCGCCGATGAGGTCTGTGCGTCCGCCCTCTTTTAATGCTTCCGCGACCAGCGCCCGGTTCCGTGGATTACGGTACTGCATGAGGGCACGCTGCATGGCTTTATGGTGAGGATTATGCACAGTATACACTTTTTCTCCCGTAAAGGGATTTATACCGGAATAATACATAGCAGTGGACGCGCTGCCCGGCGTGGGAATAAAATCCTGCACCTGTTCCGGATGACGGCCCGTGTCACGCAAAAACTCCGCCAGTTCAATGGCGTTCGCCAGCGTACAGCCGGGATGGCTGGAAATGAAATACGGGACCAGGTACTGTTCTTTGCCGATTTCCTTATTCTTTTGCATAAAGGCTTTGACAAATTTCAGATACACTTCTTTTCCGGGCTTACCCATATGCTTCAATGTTGCATTCGCAACATGCTCGGGAGCGATCTTCAGCTGGCCGCTGACATGATACCGGCACAGTTCATCCAGAAACTGCTGTCTGTTTTCCGCCAGCAGGTAATCGTAACGGATGCCGGAACGGATAAATACTTTCTTCACTCCCGGAAGCGCGCGTAATTCACGCAGTAATTGAATGTAATCGCTGTGGTCCGCGTCCAGATTGGGACAAGGTTTGGGGAACAGGCACTGCCGGTCTTTGCAGGCCCCAAACTTTAACTGCTTTTTACAGGCGGGGTGCCGGAAATTCGCAGTGGGTCCCCCTACATCGTTGATATACCCCTTAAAGTCAGGCATCTGCGTCAATTCTTTGGCTTCTTTCAAAATAGAAGCATGGCTCCGGGCCTGGATAATGCGTCCCTGGTGGGCGTGTATGGCACAGAAAGAACAACTGCCGAAGCAGCCCCGGCAGCTTACGATACTGAATTTCACTTCCTCCAGCGCCGCGATACCGCCCTCTTTGTCGTACATGGGATGCCACTGCCGTGTGTACGGCAAATCGTAAACCGCATCCATCTCCGCTTCTGTCAGGGGCATAGCCGGAGGATTCTGTACTACGTATAAACCGCGGCTGCTTTTCTGTACAAGTGTTTTGCCGTAAAACGGGTCAAAGTTCTCGTGCTGCAGCCGGTACGATTCTGCCAATAATCTTTTATCTTTACAAATTGCGTCATAACCGGGAAGTTCGGTAAACTCTTCCAACCCGTCCAAAGCCTTAGCCGAATAGGCAGTGCCCCGGATATAATGCAGGTCTTCGCCGGACGCCCCGCCGGCCAGATAATCCGCTATTTCCCGGATCTGGGTTTCCCCCATGCCGCACACCAGAAGATCCGCGCCGCTTTCCGTCAGGATAGAGGGCAGCAGCTTGTCCTCCCAGTAGTCGTAATGGGCAAAGCGACGCAGGCTCGCTTCAATGCCGCCAATGATGACTGGGATATCAGGCCATAATTGCTTTGCGATTTTAGTATAAACCAGTGTGGCGTGGTCCGGCCGCTTCCCCATCTCTTTCCCGGGCGTATATTTATCTTCTTTGCGGGGTTTTCTGGCTGCCGTGTAATGGCACAGCATGGAATCCAGGTTTCCTCCGCAGACCAGCACGCCCAGACGGGGCTTTCCCATGGTCTGAAAAGAACGGGAATCACGCCAGTCCGGCTGGGGTAAAATTGCAACTTTATAACCCGCTGCTTCCAATACACGGCAGATGACTGCCGGCGCAAAAGACGGATGATCCACATATGCGTCCCCGCTGATAAAAAGAAAATCAAGCTGTTCCCAGCCTCTTTCCTCCATATCCTCTTTGCACACGGGTAAAAAGTACCGATTCATTGTTCTTCCTTTCGGAAACAGTATTATGCCTCTTCCTGCTTTTCTTAAGTTAATCTTTGCTTCCCTCAATTAATCTTTTCCGTTTCAGCTGGTATATATGTCCTTGTTACAGCTTCTTCAGGGTCTTCCGGTGGAAGGAGTTTCCCGTTATACTCAACCTTCAAATCCTTCAGATTTCCAATCCGCATAACAATATCCGAACTGCTGGTAAAGGTTTTGCTTTCCCCTTTCAGCAAATTTCCTTCAAACAATACCGTTCCTTTTTGATCGGTAACCCGCAGCCAGCATTTCCCGGCAGAAGTAATCTTTAAATTTGTCATCTTTTTTGTTTTCCCGGAGGTTACTGCAGAAACGCTTTTTGTTTCCCCGGGTTTTACTGCAGGATCACTTTTTGTTTCCTGCTGCACGGCAGCCTGTTGCTTCTGTGCCGTATTTTCTTTTCCTTTTAAGGCAGATTCTTTGTTCTGCTCTTTCGCTTCGATGTTCTTTTCTTTTGTTTCGGCGGAAGTGCCAACGCTGAACGGCAGCGACAGATTTGCTGCCCGGCCCGTCTGTGTCAGGTAATAATAAAACCCGCCGGCAGCTGCCAGCAGCAAGGCAAGTATGCCTATAATAATAAACAGCAGCCTGTGATCATTGCCGTTGCCGGAACCGATATCCCGGTTGGATTTAAAGGTAGGACGGACTTTTACATCCCGGGATTCCCGGATTGCGTTATTATTTTTAACCGGGCGGTTTCCCGCGCTGGCAGCCTTATATTCCTCTACCAGCTGCGCGCCGTCCAGACCGAGGTAATTGCCATAGGTACGCATTACCCCTTTCACAAAAACGTCACCCTGGAGCGTCGCAAAATCATTCTGCTCAATTGCCTCCAGATATGCTTTACGGATATTGGTTTCCTGCGCTGCCTGGTCCAGAGTCAGATTCTTCGCGACACGCGCGTCCTGTAGAGCTTTTCCGATATCCATAGCGGCATCATCCTCCATCATGCAACAATCAAAACCGCATACGGGTTTTCCAACTAAAACGATTGATTCCGACTTAACTGTTAAAACGGAAAAACCTTCTCCGTTACTGACTGTCTGAAAAATTGTCTTTCTGCAGGAATTTATATTCCACTTCATCCCTGGACATCTTCAACTCCCGCGGCTTGCTGCCGATAGCGGGCCCCACGATACCCAGTTCTTCCATGGCTTCCACCAGCCGTGCCGCCCGGTTGTAGCCGATACGGAACCGGCGTTGCAGCATGGAAGCAGATGCCTGTCCCAGGTCCAGCACTAAACGGATCGCGTCATCCAGCAATTCGTCCTGTCCTTGTTCTTCCTGCGCATCCCCGCTGCCGCCAGCCGCGTTTTTGGCTTCTTTCTGGCTGTCGCTGGGCAGTACCACATTGGTAACTTCGTCGCTGTATTCAACGGGAATTGCCTGCTGTTTGATGAAATCGGTCACCCGGTTCAGTTCCTCATCACTGACAAAAGCACCCTGCACACGGGACGGTTTATTGGCTCCGATAGGATAATAGAGCATATCGCCTTTGCCCAGCAGTTTTTCCGCGCCGCCCATGTCCAGAATCGTACGGGAATCTGTCAGGGAAGAAACGGCAAAAGCAATGCGGGACGGGATGTTCGCTTTTACAATACCGGTAATGACATCGACTGACGGACGCTGGGTCGCCAGCACCATGTGGATACCGCAGGCCCGGGCCTTCTGGGCCAGGCGCAAAATAGCGTCTTCCACATCGGCCTTGGCCACCATCATCAGATCGCTCATCTCGTCAATAACGATGACAATATACGGCATTTTTTCTTCCGCCTGGGCATTATAGGCTTTGATATCCCTTACGCGGGTATCCGCAAAAGATTTATACCGCCGCTCCATTTCTGCTACAGCCCAGTGCAATGCTGAAGCTGCTTTTTTTGCGTCAGTAACTACAGGCACCAGCAGATGGGGAATGCCGTTGTAATTGGTCAGTTCCACCACCTTGGGATCGACCAGAATCAGTTTCACCTCGTCCGGACGGGCTTTGTACATGATGCCGGCCAGCAGCGTATTCACACAGACGGACTTGCCGCTGCCGGTAGTGCCCGCTACCAGCAGATGGGGCATCTTGGCAAGGTCAATCGTAATTACCTTGCCTTCTATATCCTTGCCCAGCCCGACACACAGCTTGGACGAACTCTTGCGGACATCTTCACAGTCAACGATTTCCCGGAAGCTGACCATATCATTGGTAACATTCGGCGCTTCGATGCCGATAGCCGCTTTCCCCGGAATGGGTGCCTCCACCCGGACGCCGGGGGCAGCCAGGCGCAACGCGATATCGTCCGCCAGATTTACGACAGAGCTGACCTTTACGCCGGGAGCGGGTTCCAGTTCATACCGGGTAACCGAAGGCCCCCGTGTCACGCCGGTCACTTTGGCATTGACCCGGAAATCCGCCAGGGTCTGTTCCAGCTTGCGGCACTGTTCTCTTACGTCGGAATCAAACTGACGGCGGTTTGTCTTTTTAACCGGATTCAGAAGTTCCAGCGGTGGGAAGATGTACTCTTCTTTTTTCTGCTCTGTTTCTTTTTCTGCATCGGAATGCCCCGTTTCCATCTCTTTATTGGAAGCAGAACCAGCCGTTGCGTTTTTGGAAACTTTTTCCTTCTCGTCTTCAGATTTCACGGATCCGTCCGTAACCCGGGTCACCCCGTTAGGTGTCAGAATAAAGCGCGGTTTTCCGGAAGTCACTTCGTCCGGTACCGGCAGTTCATGATCCATCTCCGTGCCTGCAGGCGTTTCCTCCCCGTTACCGGTAACAGAAGGTTCCTGAAACTCCTGCCCCGGAATGATGGCACCCTTCTCCCAGGGCGCCGGTTCCGGATTGTCGGTATGACCCGTGATAATACCGGACGCAGGGCGTAAAACCCTGGTTTCCTGTTGTTCAGGATAAATCTTAATTAAAGACGGCCTCTCTTTTTCCGTCTTGTCATGATTGGCCATGCGCTCCACAGGAACATAGTTCCCGGATCCGGTCCCATCCGGCCGGGTGTTTTCCGGATCTGTTCCATCCGTATTCCTGTCCAGCGCCTTTTGGCCGAAATTCAGAATCTTTTTAAAAGCAGATGGTTTGCGCACGTCATCATTAAAATCAGCAAACTCATCTTTGTTATACACATCCAGCGGGCTGGATTTTCTCTCCTCTGTATCCGTGCCGCCGAAAAACGGCCGGGGTTCCTGTTTCCCGGGAACATACCGGTCAGACTCTTCAGAATCGTTCTCCATGTTCCGGCGTTCCCGTCTTGCGCTCCGGATATCCTGAATCTTGTCCCCCGCTTTCGCCGTTAACGCTGCAACGGATAGTTTGCCTGTCAGCACCAGGCTGGCCAGCATACCGGCGACCAACAAAATGACGGCCCCGGTAGCACCTGCCACCGCGTGCAGCACGTTAGACAGAAGCCCCCCGATCAAGCCGCCCCCCTGGGGCAAAGATGACGGTTCCGTTTCATAACCGAGAGGGATAAAGATATGATGCAGAAAACCAAGCAGGCAGACATAAAAAAGCATAGCCGCCCAGAATCCACCGAACCGGATCAGGTTTTTCTTCAGGCGGAAATAACCGATTCCCATCGCGATAAAAATGAACGGGAAAATGATTGCGCCTAACCCGAAACCGTAGGACATCACTTCATGCAGGAACTCCCCGACAAAACCAGTAGGCAGCCCCGCGTAAGAAGCCAGCAGAAACAGCCCCGCTGCAATAAACAGGAGACCTTTCAGCTCGGTATTCTTTTGGCTTTTCTGTATTTCTTTTTCATTCTGTACTGCTGGTTGTTTTTTCACTTTGTTACCTCACTCGCAAAGCGTAAGGAAAGACGGGCTTCAAAAATCCCTCTTAATTAAATAGGTTAAACAGGTTTGTACTATAAATATGTTTAGCTTATACTTCCATAATAATCGGAATGATCATCGGGCGCCGCCTTGTCTTTTCAAACAAAAACCGTCCCAGAGAATCGCGGATCGCAACTTTAAGGGTCGACCATTCCGTATGATTTCTTTCCTCGCATTTATCCAGCGCATCCTGGACCCTGCCCTTTGCCTCGACCATCAGGTCCTCTGCTTCCCGGACATACACAAAACCGCGGGATACAATATCGGGTCCGGACACAATCTGGTTTGTCGCGCTGTCCACGCCAACCACAACGATCATGATGCCGTCCTGGGACAGCTGCCGGCGGTCGCGCAGCACAATATTGCCCACGTCGCCTACCCCCAGACCGTCAATCAGCACCTTGCCTGCCATCACTTTTCCGTTTACGCAGATCTTATCCCGGGAAAGTTCTACAACTGAACCGTTTTGCGCAATCATGATGTTTTTCGGATCCATGCCAAGGCTCTCCGCCAGTCTGGCATGCTTGACAAGATGCCTGTATTCGCCATGGACGGGCATAAAGAATTTAGGACGTACCAGATGATGCATGAGTTTCAGTTCTTCCTGGCTGGCATGGCCGGAAACATGCACGCCGTTCGCCTTTTCATATACCACTTCCGCGCCCAGCATATATAAATGGTTGATGGTATTGGACACCATCTTCTCGTTGCCGGGGATCGGCGCAGCGGAAATGATCACCGTATCGCCGGGAACGATCTGTACCTTGCGGTTTTCACCCATTGACATACGGGTCAGGGCGGACATGGGTTCACCCTGGCTGCCGGTACAGATTACAACAATCTGGTCATTGGAATAATTACGGATGTCATCAATATCGATCAGCAGCCCCTCCGGCACTTTCAGGTAATCCAGCTTCAGGGAAATATTGACAACATTGACCATGCTGCGTCCCATAACCGCAACCTTGCGTCTGAATTTGACGGCCGTATCGCAGATCTGCTGGATGCGGTGCACATTGGACGAGAACGTGGCAACAATGATACGGTGCTTTGCATGGCGGAATTCGTTATCAAACGTTTCCCCCACAAACTTTTCGCTCTGGGTATAACCGGGACGTTCCGCGTTCGTACTGTCTGCCATCATTAAAAGGACGCCGCGGTCACCGTATTCCGCGAAACGGTTCAGTTCCATCACCTGTCCGTCTACCGGCGTCTGGTCGATCTTAAAGTCGCCGGTGTGAACAATGAGACCTACCGGTGTATGGATCGCCATGCCAATCGCGTCAGGGATACTGTGGTTGACCCGCATGAATTCCAGTTTAAAAACGCCGGCCCGCACACGGTCGCCGGACTTTATTACATTTAAATTGGCGGTAGAAACCCCCGCCTCCTCCAGGCGCCCCTCCAGAATGCCGAGAGTCAACGCAGTGCCGTAAACCGGCACATCCAGCTGTTTCAGAATAAAAGGCAGCGCGCCGATATGATCTTCATGACCGTGGGTCAGAAAAATACCTCTCAGTTTATCCTGATTTTCAATTAAATAGGTAATATCGGGAATTACCAGATCGATTCCCAGCATATCGTCTTCAGGGAACATTAAACCGGCGTCAATCAGGATGATATCGTTACCATAACGGAACGCCGTCATGTTCTTCCCGATTTCGCCGAGGCCGCCTAACGGTATGATATTAAGTTTATTTGAGACCTTATCCAAAATTTACCTCCATATATAAAATTTCCGCTCATTTCAACTCTGCTGTTATTATACTGCAATTAAATCGGAAAAACAACGTTTCCGCTTCTTTAACAGCGTTTAAATGTGAGAAAAATGTGAACTTTAATCATAATCGGGCAAAATTTATATAAATATTTCCAATTCCGGGCTGGTGGAGATTACATTCCGGCAATTTTAATCTTCCTATTTATTAAAATGATTTTTAAAAACAGCCATGATAAAAATAAACGCACCGGCCTGCTCATGCGAACCTTATCGTGAGAAAGGAGGGAAAAGGAAGAACGGCCGGTGCGAAAGAAAAACGTATTAAATTGTTAAAACAAATAAAGCATTATTACACAGCTCTCTGATTCTTAATCGTCAGAACCCACTTTCAGGGCGCCGCCCTTGTTGCGTTTCTGCCACAGGAACCCCAGCGCAAGCACAGCCACGCCTGCGATATCGGTCATAGTCCCCGGAATAATCAGGCAGAGGCCGCCCAGGAAGAATACGATACGCTGCAGCGCGTTCAACGGATGCTGACAGAAACCGATCATGGCCAGGGACAGACCCCACATACCGAGAATGGCGGTGACCATGGACAGCAACACCGTAAAGGCCGTCGCGTTGATCATCAGTAATTCTGGCGCCAGTACGAAAATGTACGGAACGATGAAAGCCGCAATCGCCAGTTTCGCCGCATTGACGCCGGTCTTCATGGGATTGGCGCCGGCGATGCCGGAACCTGCGTAAGCCGCCAGGGCAACCGGAGGCGTAACGTCGGCTACGATACCGAAGTAGAACGCGAACATGTGCGCCGCCAGAACCGGGACATTCATCTGTACCAGTGCAGGTGCTGCAATAGTAGACGTGATTACATAGTTAGCGGTGGTGGGAACGCCCATGCCCAGGATCAGCGAAGTAATCATGGTGAAGAACATGGCCGGCAGTAACTGGCCGCCTGCCAGATCCAGCAGCGCGGTAGCCAGTTTCAGGCCGACGCCGGTCTTGGTGACGACGCCGATGATGATACCGGCGGTGGCGCAGGCAATCAGTACGCCCAGCACACCTTTGGAACCGTTAATCAGACCGTTGACAAAATCCGTGGGGGTAATGCGCGTACTCTTACGCAGGCAGGCGCAGATGATAGTCAGGGCAATGGCATACAGAGCGGCCCGCATGGGGGTATAACCGGTAACCAGCAGGTACACGATGATGATCAGGGGAATGGCCAGATGGCCTTTTTCCCGCAGCAGCTCGCCAAACTTCGGCAACTCTTCCCTGGGGGTACCCTTTAAGCCGTATTTTTTCGCTTCAAAATGAACGCCGATCCAGATACCGGTGTAATACAGCACCGCCGGAATCACGGCCGCCTTGACTACATCAATATAAGGAACGCCTACGAATTCCGCCATCAGGAAAGCCGCCGCGCCCATAACGGGGGGCATCAGCTGGCCGCCAGTGGAAGCCGCCGCTTCTACCGCGCCGGCGAAAGCGGGACGGTAACCCAGCTTTTTCATCATGGGGATGGTAAAAGAACCGGTACCTGCCACATTGGCTACGGAAGAACCGGATACCGTACCCATCAGTCCGGAAGACAGGACTGCAACCTTGGCGGGACCGCCTACTGCCCAGCCTGCCAGGGCGTTAGCCGTATCGATGAAGAACTTGCCGAGACCAGTAGCTTCCAGATAGGCGCCGAACAGGATGAACAGATAAATAAAGGTGGACGATACGCCCATCGGCACGCCGAAGATACCTTCTGTGGTAAAGTACAGATGGCTGACCAGTTCGTCAAAGCCGACACCGCGGTGCGCCATGATGCCGGGCATATAGGGACCGGCAAAAGCATATGCCAGGAAGACCAGCGCCACGGTGATCATGGGCCAGCCAACCGTGCGGCGGGCCGCTTCAAATACCAGCACGATACCCAGGATACCTACCATGATATCCGTTTCGGTATTCATGCCGGCCCGGAGCACCAGCTCATCGTATTGAAAGAAAATATACATCGTCGCAAACACGCTGAGCACCGCAAATACCAGGTCCACCGGATGCATGGACTTTCTCGACCAGCTCGCCCGTCCCGGATACAGCAGGTAGATCAGCGCCATACCGAAACACAGATGGATCGTACGCTGCAAATGCGCGTCCAAGACGCCGAAGATACCGGTATACAGCTGGAAGCAGGCAAACAGGATGCAGATGGCGGAGATCACATATCCCCAGAATCCGTCCGGTTCCCGCTTGTTCGACTCTTTATCAAATTTCTGCATCACCTCTTCGGCAGACATTTCTGCCGGAGCGTCAGTTGTTTTCTTTTTCAAATCGTCCACAGGCCTCACCGCCTTCTCTAAAAATTATTGGGAATTAAAAAAGGTTTACAGATTTTCCAAAAGGAATTTCAGAATCAGTTCACTACATATTTTACGTTATTTCGTCAGTGACAGCAGCCAATACTGATAACGCTTCATAACTTTAACTTCTACCAGGGTTCCCTGCCCGTACAGCGGACATAAATCATAGGTTACGTCCTTGTGGATGATCTTTGGCATCGCCTGTACGGCAGTCCGGAACTTAAGATATTTATAAGGCCGGTTCATTTCCAGGTCGAATTTGCCATCTTTCTTCAGGCTTGTAAACGTTCCTTCCGAAGGATCATACGGAAGCCCCACGCCTAACGACTCATAGGTCGTATGGGTCATGGTCATATCATCCACGCCGTTGACCCGGAAATATTCATCCACCGGAGTCTGCTGGACAGAATGCTTATAATGATAGCTCCATTCCCCACCCTTTTCCACGGCGAAATACCGGACCGGGAGATTATTTTCAGGCAGCAGCACCACCAGCAGCCGGTTCCCGTACCAGGTTGCCAGTACCGCAACAACCGCCAGCAGTACTACAAAAGCAGGATGTTTGAAAAAAGACCGGGCCCCGGTGGACGCCGGAGTCCGGTCTGTACTTGTGTGATCCATCAAAAATTACTTCTCGTTGAAGAATTTTTCCGCGCCGGCATTCAGTTTAATGGACATACCATCTTTACCGGTTTCTTTGGTGATGTTCTTGGATACGTTATGAGCAGCTTTCATACGGTCCAGGTTGCCATACAATGCTTTTACTACAGCGTAACCGGTGTCGGCATCCATCTTATCGGTAACAGCCAGCATGCATTTTACAGCAACAGCAGCAGTATCGGTTTCAACCTTGTTGTAGGTCTTGGCCGGAATGGTAACTTTGGTGTAGTACGGATACTTGGCAATCAGCTTGTCAGCAATGTCAGCGGCTACGCTTACCATTACCACTTCATGCTGGGTAGCAAGGTCCTGGATAGCAGCAGTCGGGAAACCGGCTACTACGAAGCCTGCGTCAACGTTGCCGTCTTTCAGGGCGGAAGCAGCTTCGCCGAAGGACAGGTACTGGGGTTTGATGTCTTTATAGGTGATGCCCGCAATGTTCAGGATCTGACGGGCGTTTGCTTCGGTACCGGAGCCGGCAGCGCCTACGGCAACTCTCTTGCCTTTCAGGTCAGCAACGGTCTTGATACCGGTTTTTTTGGTGGTAACGATCTGAACGGTTTCCGGATACAGGGTAGCCAGGCCTTTCAGAGATTCAACTTTTTTGTCTTTGAACATTTCTGTTCCGGTTGCGGCATAGTAAGCAATATCGTTCTGGATGAACGCAATGTCAACTTTGCCTTCCTTCAACAGGTTTACGTTGGCAACAGAAGCACCGGTGGACTGAGCGGAAGCATTCGCGCCTTTCAGGTTTTTGTTCAGGATGTCAGCCAGCGCGCCGCCTAACGGATAATAGGTACCCGCAGTACCGCCGGTAGCAATGTTAATGAATTTTTTGCCACCGTCAGCAGCCGGTTTCGGAGCTTCTTTTTTCTTGTCTCCGCCACCGCAGCCGGCCAGTACGGAACCAATAACCGCGAAGGCCATCAGGAACGCCAAAAACTTTTTCATAGAAAAATCCCTCCCTTTCGCTTACAGCAAAAAATACCTACTAATGCTAATTAAATTCGCATTCAATTATATGTTCTCTGTTTCTTTTAAAATTCCTGCTTATACAAAATTATTTTTTTAAAGAATATTGTATACAAAATCTTTGAATTCACTCTTTCCCATTAAAAAAGTTTGTGTTAAAATATGTGACGACAAAATTTATTAAAGGAAGTGTGACGTAATGAATAGTGCACCTGTTTACAAATTGCGGTTAGCCCGCACCCTCTACAATAACTTTTTCCGCGCCCGCCTGCAGGACGCCAATGGCGAAGACGCCGGTCAGTTGCTGATCGTGCCCGGTCTCCCTCTGGACCGCAGCCAGCTCCCGGAGAACGCTCCGGAAGCAGATCCTTACCTCCTGGTAATCGTAGAAGACGCCAACATCAACAAAAACAATGTCATCGACTTTGAAGAAGGAGTATCCCGGGCCGTACTGTCAAAATTTACGACGGAAACCACCTCTTTCAACCACTGTGAATTTTACTATCCCTCCCCCGCATTCTACTTTGCGCAGGAAGAAGAATAACAAAAACGGATAACACGGAAAAACAATTTCACTAAGTAACAGCGGGAAATTTTATCGCGTATTACCTGAAAAAAAGGCAGAACTCTCATGAAGAAAGTTCTGCCTTCTTTTTTTATTTTAGCAGGTATGGCACTTGTCGTACAGGCCAGCTTTCTTCAGTACCCGCACCGCAGTTTCGCCGATATGGGCAACTGTGTCCGCCACTTCGATGCCTGCCGCGTTCAGCGCTTTGATCTTGTCGTCAGCAGTTCCCTTGCCGCCGCTGATAATGGCGCCCGCATGGCCCATGCGTTTGCCGGGAGGCGCCTGACGGCCGCTGATGAACCCGATAACCGGTTTCTTCATGTTGGCTTTGATCCACTCCGCCGCCTCTTCTTCCGCCGTGCCGCCGATCTCGCCGATCATAATGACAGCCAGCGTATCGTCGTCCGCGTTAAAGGCTTCCAGGGCTTCGATGTAGTCCATGCCCTTAACCGGGTCGCCGCCCAGACCTACCGCGGTAGTCTGGCCGATGCCCGCCATAGTCAGCTGATAAGTTGCTTCATAGGTCAGGGTGCCGGAACGGCTGATAACGCCCACGTGGCCTTTCTTATGAATGTATGTCGGCAGCAAGCCCAGACGGCATTCATCTACCGTTAGAATACCGGGGCAGTTGGGACCCAGCACACGGGTCTTCTTCCCTTTCATGTAAGCGCGTACTTTTACCATGTCCTGTACCGGGATATGCTCGGTGATGCAGCAGACAAAATCCAGGCCTGCGTCAATCGCTTCGCAAATGGCGTCCGCCGCAAAGCGGGCCGGAACATAAATCACAGAGGCGTTGCCGCCGGTAGCTTCTTTCGCTTCGCTTACCGTATTGAATACGGGAATCTTGCCCAGCACTTTTTCCCCGGCTTTACCCGGCGCTACGCCGGCTACCACATTCGTGCCGTACTCCAGCGCGATTTTTGTATGGAACGTGGCCTGACGGCCCGTGATGCCCTGCACGATGAGTTTTGTATCTTTTCCTACAAATACTGCCATCTTTTACGCCTCCTTTCCTTCCGCTCTCTTTGCTTTCAGTTCCGCCGCCAGCTTTACAGCCAGCTCCGCGCCCTCTTCCATCTTCTGAACCGCGTGGACCATGGGAAGGTTGGCTTCTTTCAAAATGCGGCGGCCCTCTTCATGATTGGTGCCGTCCAGACGGGCGATGACCGGAACTTTGAGGCCTACTACCTTGGCCGCTTCCACGATACCGCCGGCGATCACGTCGCATTTGTTGATGCCGCCGAAGATGTTTACAAACACGCTGCAGACCTGGTCATCGGACTGCATGATGCGGAAGGCTTCCGCAATCTTTTCCACCGTACTGTCGCCGCCTACGTCCAGGAAGTTGGCCGGCTCGCCGCCGTAGAATTTGATGATGTCCACCGTGGCCATGGCCAGTCCCGCGCCGTTTACCATGCAGGCTACGTCGCCGCCCAGGTTTACATAGGACAGGGATGCCTTGGCCGCCGCTCTTTCCTTCGGGTCCTCTTCCGCTTCGTCGCGCAGCGCCTCAATTTCCGGATGACGGAAAATCGCCGCGTCGTCAAACTGCAGCTTGGCGTCCAGGGCCATTACTTTATTGTCCACCGTCACCACCAGCGGATTGCATTCCGCCAGGGTGCAGTCTTTTTCCACAAACAGGTTGTAGAGATCCATCATGCATTTCTGCGCTTTGGCGATGACCTTGTCTTTGAACTTCAGGTTATAGGCCATGCGTTTGGTCTGGAACGGCATCAGCCCGATGGTGGGATCGATGTATTCCTTGAAAATACGGTCAGGCATCTCGGCCGCCACTTTTTCAATTTCCATGCCGCCTTCGGAACTGCCCATCATAACAACCTGCGCAGTCTCGCGGTCAATGACGAAACCAAGGTAATACTCTTTTTCAATGTTGCTGCCCTCTTCTACTAAAAGACGGTTGACCATCTTCCCTTCCGGACCGGTCTGGTGGGTTACCAGCACTTTGCCCAAAATCTGGGAAGCATAATATTTTACTTCATCAATGTTGTGAGCCAGCTTTACGCCGCCCGCCTTTCCGCGGCCGCCTGCGTGGATCTGCGCTTTAACGACAGCAATCGGCGTGTCAAAATCTTTGGCGATACGGGCCGCTTCTTCCGGACTGAAAGCCGGGCTGCCGTTGGGCACGCTGATGCCGTACATCTTCATGATCTGTTTTGCCTGATACTCATGAATTTTCAAAATGATGTCCCTCCTTTAGATTTGGTGTTCATTTGTGTTACGCTTCGCTGCCTCTCTGCCATTCCCGGAATTTTTTATAATTCCGGAAACAGCCGGAAGAATATAACTTTTTAAAAAAATTGCCGTACGTGAAAACGGTTACGTACGACAGCATTGTTACATTATTATTATCGTATTTTTTACATAAAATGTCAATTGTTTTTAAGGTTCCCGGCAGATGCTTCTTACTGTCATTCCAAAACGGAATACCGTTCTCACGCGTAAGATAACGCCATGCTTCCAGACAGACACCTTTTACTCATTGCGCCTGCATCCGGGCTGCTTTAGACTGTAATTCCAGGCTGCGGACGGAAATGTTGACTCGCTGGACCTGCATCCCTGTCATGGATTCTACCCTTGTTTTAATTTTACGCTGTAACAGACGTGCCACTTCGAAAACCTTTACGCCGTAATACAGGTTAACTTCAACATGGACAGCCAGACCTTTATTATCGGTGCGGCGGCGTACGTGGATATAATGGATCTTCGCCACACCTACCATGCGCTGCACGATCAGGTTGATGATATCCTCAATCACGTAGTCGGATATCAGGATCGTCCCGTAATAGCTGAAAGCCGGCCGCACGATAGAACGGCTTTCCCGGCGCTCGTTTTTATTTTTGGAAAAAATATTATAAGGAAGGTTGGCAAAAAAACCGCTGAAGTGCTGCTTTAATTCCACCGTCGGTACGGGCACGATGTGCTTGCCGTAACGCAGCCTGGACTCATGCGCCTTTTTGATTTCCTGTTTGGAAGCAATGTCCGTAATATAAATTGTCTTTAACGGGTCGGGCAGGACCAGACGCGCCGTGATCTTACTGATCATACGGTCCGACGTGGCAATAATCAGGATACGGCGTATACTGGAACGCGCCAGCGCTTCGCGAACTGCTGAAGCATGGCTGTCTTCATAAAAGATGGCGCGTTTTACCGCCTGCACCCGGTTCTGTTCACTTTTTGCCGAAGTACCGCCTAAAATCTTTGATCCCTGTATCAGCAGACCGTCGTCAATAATCGCATCGCAATGATACTGGTGCGCCACCCCGATGGCGCGATGACTTTTTCCCGAACCGCTGGGACCGACAAACGCAACAACTTCCATCGTAAATCTCCGCTGCCTGATATTAAAAACCAAATCTGTTTATTAAATCCCGTACTTTTTCTCTGGGGATCCGCCATTCCGTCAGTTTTTCCGGAAAGCGGCCCGCGTTTCCGTGGTAATCGCTCCCGCCCGCAATCAAAAGACCGCGCTCCTGTGCAATCTGCAGCCAGAACGCTTCAATGTCTTTCTCTTTCGCCGACGGATGATACACTTCCAGTCCGTCGTAAGGCAGTTCCTCAAGGAGCCGCAATGCCATTTCACGGTCCCCGATTTCTTCTGGGTGCGCCTGCACCGCAAGCCCACCGGCCTGATGAATCAGCTCCACCGCTTCCGGGGGCGTCATCTTGGTCTGGGGCTGGTAGGCAGGCCTGCCCTCCCCTATGTATAAATCAAACGCTTCCTGCACCGTCCGCACATACCGCTGCGCCACCAGCGCGCGGGCAATATGGGGACGCCCCACGGCGCGCTGCCCTTCTTCCGGAACCGGAACATCCACATCCATCCCCATCTCATGCAGCCGCTTTATGATTTTCTCCAAACGGCTCCTGCGGGCGTCACGTACGTCCGCCAGTCGTTCCAGCAGCAAGGCATTATGTTCGTCGATGCCATAACCCAGAATATGTACCTGGCGGTTTTCCCACCGGGCGCTGAATTCCACACCGGGAATAAAATCTATGCCGGCAGAAGCGGCAGCTTCTTTCATTTCCGGCAGGCCTTTCAGCGTATCATGGTCCGTCAGGGCCAGCACCGTAATGCCGGACGCCTTTGCCATTGCCGCCAGTTCCCGTGGCGGATACACGCCGTCAGAATTGGAACTGTGGATATGTAAATCTGCGAATCCCCTCATAATCATTACCTTCAGCAGTTTAAAGCGTACGCGCGTATTCTATCAGCGTGGCCGTACCGAACGCGGTGCAGCCTTCCGGCAGATGTCCTTCCGCTTTTTTTGCGGTAGACGTTCCGCCGATGTCCAGATGCGCCCAGGGAATTCCCGGATCCACAAACTGCCCGATGAACACGCCGCCCGTAATCGTACCCGCCGGACGCCCTGCGCTGTTTTTGATGTCCGCGCAGCTGCTCCTGAGCATTTCTTCCGCTTCTTCCACGACAGGCAGCTGCCACCAGCCCTCGCCCACGCGGTGCCCGGCCTTTTTGATTTCCTCTGCCAGACCGTCGGTATTGCTCACGATACCCGACGTATGTTCACCCAGCGCAATGATCACCGCGCCGGTCAGTGTCGCGATGTCAACGACCTGCGCCGCGCCTTTGCGGCAGGCATACCACACGGCGTCGGCCAGAACCAGCCGCCCTTCCGCATCGGTATTGTCCACCTCAATGGTTTTGCCGCTGGCCGCCCGTATGATATCGCCGGGCCGCTGGGCCGAACCGGAAGGCATATTTTCCGCGCAGGCCATGACGCCGAGGATATTCACCGGCAGCTTCAGGGCCGCAATGGCCTGCATGGCGCCCAGCACGGCGGCCGCGCCGGTCATGTCGTCCTTCATTTCCCCCATACCGTCCGAAGGCTTGATGGAGATCCCTCCGCTGTCAAAGGTGATGCCCTTGCCCACAAAAGCGACGAACGGTTTGTCACCACCGTTGGCATATTTCAGCGTAATCATCCGGGGCTCCCGGACACTGCCGGCCCCCACCGCAAGGATCGCGCCCATACCCAGCGCCTGCATTTCCTTAACGCCCAGCACTTCCGCTCCCAGATTGTATTCTTCCGCAACCTGCAGTGCTTCCTCGGCCAGTGTCTCCGGGTAGATTACATTGCCCGGTTCGTTGGCAAGGTCCCGGGCGCGGCAGATCGCGTTACATACAACTTCCGCTTCGCTGATGATCGCGCCGGCGTTTTCGATTGCACTGAAAACCGTCACGGACGTGTTTTCTCCGCTGTCAGGCGTTATACCGGAAACTCCGGCATTTTCAGTATTATTTATTTCCAAAGCGGCTGCGCCGCCGTTTACCTTTTTGTTCTTGTACTTATCAAACGCATAACTTCCCAGCAGCAACCCTTCCGCCAGCGCCTTCAGGTAATGCCCCCGTTTGGGATTTGTCAGCAGCGGGGCCGCTGCAACCGCTTCCCTGATTTTATTCTTTTTCAGTTCCCGGGCCGCGTTGCCCGCCGCAACGCGCAGATGGTTCGGGGTGCAGGCTTTGCCGGCGCCGATTCCCGCGAAGAGGATGCGGGTAAAACCCGCTTTGGTTTTCAGCAACACTGATGTGATATTTCCTGTATCGGTGAAACCATAGCCCTGCGTTTTAATCTGCCAGGCAACGGCATCATAAAATTCTTCCGGCAGGGAAAGCATGTGAATGTGGTCCGCGCATTCCCTGCACAGGAACAGAACCACCGATTCCGCCTTTTCGTAACATTCAATATTTTCTTTCGCGCTCTTTACGGTAATTAACTGTGCCATAAACCCTTCCCCATATCCTTTTCACAACACCGGCGGCGCGTCTGCCTTACCACATCCGTACAGCACCGGCTGAAACAATCACTGATACGTTACTGCATTCACCAGATTTTCCAAAAAGCTTTTCCCGTTGCTCCGGTCCATGGCCAGATCGCTGACCAACACCCGGCGCACATAGATCTTCCGTCCGTCTTTAAAGTAACTGCTGGAAGAATGTATCACATAAGGCGTCCCCTTTTCCATGCCCAGGTAAATCATAATATGCCCTTTCATGGAAAGCGGTGAACCCGGCCTCACTGTTTCCAGCGCCTTCAGTCTTTCGTCCCGGCTCCGGCCGGTAAGGTCTGTCACGCTGCCCGGCATTTTGACAAGCTGTGACGTATTGCGGGGCAGATCCAGCCCCATGGTGCGGTAGACCGAACCCACCAGGGAGGAACAGTCCACGCTGCGCATTGCCCCGCCCCAGCCGTATATGGAACCGTAAAACTTAAACGCCTGCCGGATCACCTGGTCGGACGTGTACGGAAGATAGCCGCGGTGCAGATTTTCATCTTTGTTGATCCATGTCTGCTTCTCTTTCAGCAGACCCGCCTTGTGATCCTTATACGGCAGCAGTACCTGCCAGCGGTTTTTCTTTTCCTGCAGAAGCTGCAGTTTCGCGCCCATCAGATGGAACACGTCCTCCCCGTTGACCCGGGTATAAAAATCCCTTCCGGTAACCATAAGAAAGTCCTGCGGGTCAGCGTATTTCATCCACTGCTCCCGGGTACAGGGCGCCACATCCTCTCGGGCGATCCACCCAAACAAATTGTACAGCCTCACATAGTAATACTTTTTGTCCAGGGATTCATGCAGGATTGCCACCGGCTCCCCCGCTTCCAGAACGGAATCCTGCACATTATCGTAATATACATCTTCCGGCGACTCAAACAGACCGTCCGCCAGGGGCAGGTTGCGGATCAGCGCGTGCCGTACCGTAACCCCGTAACGCACATCTGCCGCTTCGTTTTCCGAAGGCAGCGCCGCCAGATTCAGGTTGTTTTGTATCGCTTCCTTTTCCGCTTCGGTTACTTCCCTGCCGTTCCGGTACACAGTTCCCCGCATGGCCCATGTGTTTGTAATCCAGGGCAGGAACTCTTTCACGGGAATGGAAGACGGCAGCCGTTTCATATCGGTCACATCCAGGTCCGCCGTACGGATTTTCTGATTGAACGCTTCAATCTGTTCTTCGTCCAGGATCACCTGGTCCCCTGCATTGTTATTTAAAATCCAGTAAGACGCCTCTGTCAGTTCCCCGGACTCCACGATGCCCGCCAGAGCCTGCGAAGAGAAAAGGAATACGGTCATGCATGCCAACGCCGACGCCTTAATCATGTTTAATACTGATTTAATTATGCTGAATCGGTTCAAAAAATCTTTACCCATTGCCTTCTCCGGAAAACACACCTTGTTTAATGTGCAGCATTCTGTTTCGTTTAAACTCTCTGTTTACTTACGCCCGTTATCTTGCTTACCTAATTATAACCCATAAAAAAAACGTATTCAATAACCTTGCGGTTAAAGAATACGCTTAATTTAATCTGATCCCGGCACCTGCCTTTCCCGAGTTCTCCCAAAACAGGTCAGGCAGATGTCTGTATCAGTTTGTGATAAGATTATAAACTAAAACGGTTTGAAATGCAAACTTTTTTCAAAATTTGACGCGTACATGAAACCAATTACTGATAAAACAGTAATTTTTTAAACAGAATACTGCGATAATCGTCCAAAAGCATTAAGCCGGAGTCTTATCCCGCAGCATTTCGAAGCGCGTGTCAGATCAGCCCGTTCTCTGCCAGGATCGCTTTCATCTTGGCCAGTGCGCCTTCCGTCATGGGGGTCAGAGGCAGACGCGGCGCGCCTGCGTCAATGCCGGTAACCAGGGTAACGGCCGCTTTGACCGGGATCGGATTGGTTTCGATGAACAGGGAATTGGCCAGCGGAACCATTCTCTTATTGATTTCCGCTGCTTTTTTAACATCGCCGCTCTCATAAGCTGTCATCAGATCCTGCAGAATCTCGCCGCCGATATTGGACAAAACGGAAACAACGCCGGTAGCGCCTACCGATGCGAAAGGCAGCAACAGTCCGTCGTCGCCGCTGTAAATAGTGAAATCGGCAGGCAGCAGACGGAACAGTTCCGCAACCTGGGCCACATTGCCGGCCGCTTCCTTGATCGCCACAACATTTTTGAAATCTTTGGCGATACGGGCTACCGTCGCCGGCGGGATGTTCGCCGCGGTACGTCCGGGAACATTGTATAAAATAATCGGTTTTGCGGTGCATTCGGAAATAGCCTTGAAATGCTGGTAATAACCTTCCTGGGTCGGTTTGTTGTAGTACGGGCCAACGATCAGGAAGCCGTCTACGCCGATTTCGTCGGCAATCTTTGTGGTCTCTACGCTGTTGGCGGTGTTATTGGAACCGGTACCCGCAATAACGGGGATACGTCCGTTAACCTGTTTTACAACAGTTGCCCAGATTGCTTTCTTTTCTTCCATGGTCATGGTAGCCGCTTCACCGGTAGAGCCGGTTACCACCAGGGCGTCAGTGCCGTGGGCGATCCACCACTCCACCAATTGTTTCGTAGCTTCCAGATTTAAGCTGCCATCCGCAGCAAAGGGGGTTATCATAGCGGTCAATATTCTGCCAAAATACGGATTCTTCATAATGTTCCTCTCCTTTTCTCATAAACTCATCAGATTGAACAACATCGCGCTCATAAATTAATCTATACGGGTTTTGTTTTGCCGGAATGTAACGGGAAAAGCCTGTGCTGTTTTCCGGATTATCCTTTATACCCAGCCGTTTTTGATCATGCATTCCGCGATCTGCAGGGTGTTCAGGGCAGCGCCCTTGCGGATCTGGTCGCCCACTACCCAGAAGTTGAAGGTGTTGGGGTTGGAGAAGTCGCGGCGCAGACGGCCTACATAGCAATCATCCTTGTCGGATGTGTACAGCGGCATCGGGTAGATCTGCTCTTCCAGATCGTCCTGCACCTGTACGCCCGGGAAGTTTTCCAGCGCCTTGCGCATATCCGCCAGGTCAAGGTCATGTTCAAACTCTACATTGACGGATTCGGAATGGCTGCGGTAAACAGGCACGCGTACGGTCGTTGCCGTGATCCGCATATCATAGTCGTCGAAAATCTTCTGGGTCTCATTGACCATCTTCATTTCTTCCTTGGAATACAGATTGTCCAGGAACACGTCAATCTGCGGAATCAGGTTGAACGCGATGGGATAATGTTTTTTCAGGCTGGCGGACGGCAGAATGTGGGGAATCATCTCCCGGCCTTCCGCGTACGCTTTGGTCTCATCGGTCAGCTCGTCGATGCCTTCCTTGCCGGCGCCGCTGACTGCCTGATAGGTGGAAACGACGATACGTTTGATACGTGCCAGATCGTACAGCGGTTTCAGCGCCATGCACATGATGATAGTGGAACAGTTGGGGTTGGCGATGATGCCTTTATGTTTCAGGATCGCCTGGGGATTGATTTCCGGAATGATCAGGGGCACTTCCGGATCCATACGGAAAGTACTGGAGTTGTCAATGACAACCGCGCCTGCCTTTACAGCGATGGGGGCAAACTCTTTGGAAATGCTGCCGCCGGCAAACAGGGCGATGTCGATGCCGTTAAAGGAATCTTCTTTCGCTTCCTGCACCGTGTATGTTTTTCCTTTTACCGTAAGCTGGGTTCCCGCGCTGCGGGCCGAGGCCAGTAACCGTAATTCCGCAAAGGGGAAATCCCGTTCCTCAATCAGTTTTAAAAACTCCGTTCCTACCGCGCCGGTAGCGCCTAAAATGGCTACGTTGTACTTTTTCATAAAAACTGCTCCTTTTTTTATTAAATTTAATAATTTTAATCCAGAATCTGATCCAGGCCGTATACCAGCCCCTGACGGGAACCGATCTTCTTGCAGGCCATGGCCACGCCCGGCATGTAGCATTCGCGGTTGATGGTATCGTTGATGATCTTCAGGGTCTCGCCCTGGCTGCCGAACACAACTTCCTGGGACGCCACGTAACCCTGCAGGCGCATGCTGTGGATGCGGATGCCGTCGATATCGCCGCCCCGGGAACCGGCCAGGGTCTCTCTTTCATTGGGATGACCCTGCTTATGGGCTTCACGCACCTCCCCAATCTTCTGGGCGGTTAAAATTGCCGTGCCGCTGGGAGCGTCCAGCTTCTGGTCGTGGTGCTTCTCGATGATTTCCACATCTTTAAAATATTTGGCCGCTTCCGTGGCCAGTTTGATCATGACCACTGCACCCAATGCGAAATTGGGAACGATCAGGGCCGCGGTATTGTTTGCTTCCGCCAGCTCTTTGACTTCCGCCAGACGCTCCGGGGTGAAACCGGTAGTACCGACTACCGCGCGGATGCCTTTTTTCAGGATGATACGCAGGGAATCCATGACCACGTCGGGACGGGTAAAGTCAACCACTACGTCCGGTTTGACCGCTTCCAGCGCCTCGCCGATATTGGTAAATACCGGTTTACCGTCCGGCAACGTTTTCCCTGCCGCATTGATGTCAACACCGCCGGCCAGTTCCAGTTCGGGGTTGGCAGTAACCATGCGGACCACCTCGCTGCCCATGCGCCCGAAGGCTCCGTTCACTAATACTTTGATCATAATAAACCCTCCCGTTTCTCCATAAATTTAAAAAGGTTTTGCATCGTCGTCTTATTATTATATTATATACTGTTTTTGCAACGTTGTCAGCCTTTCAGCCCAACAAATTGATATTTTCCCACAAAATATTTCTATATGTTGTGCAAATAAGAAAAGCCGTTGAGAATTATCCCAACGGCCAGCATGAATTATTTTGCATAATAAAACACTTTAGTTGAGATAGCTCTCCGCTGCACCGGCATACGCCGCACCGCAACGACAGTCCTGAAATTATTCACCCCAGGCCCAGCAACCTGTTCCCGCCGGAACCGGCCCTTCGGCAGCAATCCCTTTCCCTTACTTCCACGATGCCTCTCCGTAAGGTACTCTTACTTGCCGCGCCTCTATCATTGTTATTGGAAATATTATATGTTAGCTTGTTTTTCTTGTCAAACAAAAAGACTGATTTTTTCCTTATTTACAATAATTGATTCTGTTTTTGCTGTTTTTGGAACGTTTGTTACAGATATTGATAATCTTTCACTTTTCCATAAACCATTTATTTTCATCGTTGAACAGCGCTACCGTCCTGCCGCAGATGCGGCAGATGTAACGCAGCCCCGTGCCCCCGGCTTTCAGTGAAGCGGCGCGGCGCACATCAATCACCCGGTCCACGGCAAACACGCGCCCGTCTTCCCATTCAATGGACCGCGGCATAATTTTTCCGCTCAAATCAAAATCTGCATTCACTTTCAAAGGAATCTTCATTGTATTCACCTGAAATAACTGTATGGATGTATGGTGTGGTCCTCTTTCGGGTTGAAACCGGTCAGCTTCGGGTCCAGCAAGGCCGAGGCCCGGGTAATCGCATCATGCCCGAAACGGTCCCGCAGTTTGTCAATAGTCTTCTCGAGCTGCTCCTGTACCAGCAGCCGTTCCGCCGTATCGTCGAATAACGAAAGCTGCACGTGCCGGCTGGCGGTCACAAGGTAAATGGCGGAAAGGCTTACGCTCCGTAACGGTTTAGGCCACCGGTAATGCTGCCGGAACAGCTCCATGGCCGTTTCCAGAATCGGCGCGGAGGTGCAGCAGGGAATTTCCATTTGTTTCTGCCGCGAGAGGGTGAACAGCGAATTATCCCGTAAAAAAATCTGTACGCCCCGGCATTTCACGCAGCAGTCCCGCAACCGTGCCGCCACCGATTCCGCCAGCACCGTGAATACCAGCCTGACATCCTGTTCCGTCTGCAGGTCCCGGGGACAGGTAGTGCCGTTGCCGATGCTTTTGATCTGCTCGCTTTCACTGATTTTCCGTACCGGGGACGTATCCATCCCGTTGGCGAAAAACCACAGGATTTCCCCCCACTTCCCTAACCTGCGCCGCAAAATGGCAACGTCCGTCCGCGCCAGGTCGCCGATGGTGTTGATCGCAATCAGTTCCAGCTGCCGCGCCGTGGACCTCCCGACATACAGCAGGTCACCCACCGGCAGCGGCCACACGATTTCCTTAAAATGTTCGAAAGGAATCACCGTGGTGGCGTCCGGCTTTTTCAAATCGCTGCCCAGTTTGGCAAAAATCTTGTTGAAGGACACGCCCACGCTCACCGTCACACCCAGCTCCTCTTTTACCCGCCGGCGGATGGTATCCGCAATAGCCACCGGATCGCTGTGCATGCAGGACAGGGAACCGGTCAGGTCGATCCAGTTCTCGTCCAGCCCGAAGGCCTCCACCTGATCGGAGTACTCGTAATAAATCTCCCGGGCCATGCGGGAAAAACGGATGTACTTTTTGTAGTCCGGCGGCACCAGCACCAGCCCCGGCGCTTTCAGCTTCGCTTCCCAGATGGCTTCCCCCGTCGTGACGCCCAATTTCTTCGCGATCATGTTTTTGGCCAGTATGATGCCGTGCCGGTTCAGGGGATCCCCCGCCACCGCCACAGGAAAATTCCGTATTTCCGGATGGTACAGGCACTCTACGGACGCATAGAAATTGTTCATATCTACATGCAGGATGGATCGCATGGCAACACACTTTCAGGGAAGCATTTTTTAAATTATATAAAACTATTGTTCGCTTTATATTGTAACACAGTTATTCCAAAAAGAAAAGCGAACACAACGAAAAAACCTGACGCGCATTAAACGCATCAGGCCAGAAAACACAATCCGGCATTTAATTCCGGAAAACGTGGTTGGATATTTTATCCGGCATACTTGTATTTACCGTAACACAAGCGTATAATACATTTTTGTACGGAAAAATGAAAAGGAGATCCCGTTGTGACCGACAGCAGAACATTTCATAAGCAGCAACCGCTCACCTTCCGCATCATCGATTCACCTATGGGGATAGGAAAAAGCGCCACCCTGATAGACCTGGTCCGCTTTCATAACAGAGGTTTTGACCCGGAGCCCCGGCGCTTCATTGTCTTCGTTCCCACCATCCGGGAACGGGACGGACGCTACGGGCCGAAACTGGATTTAAAAAGTCCGGCAACGCCGCCCTACAATAAAAGCATCCTGGAACTGATCCGCAACGGTGAAAATATTGTCACGACCCACGCCCTCTGGAGTATTTTCAACGATGAAACGCTGCGCGCGTTTAAGGAAAGCAAATACAAATATGTAGCGCTCTTTGACGAAGTGCCGCCGCTGTTCCGGGACGTGGTGGGCATAGGCTACAAACCGGACGAACCGGCGGGCAGCATACGTTTCGGTCCGGCCGATGTAAAACTGATGCAGCAGACCGGCATGGTCAGCGTCAATGGCGGCACGATCCGTTTCAATCCCGAATGCGAATACGTAAAGTCCGATAAAGAATTCAAAGTATTCAACGCGGTAAAAAACCTGAGCTACAACTGCACGCTGTATCCCTTCGGCGAAAAGGACGGCATGTTCACTTCCATCATCGCCTTTGCCAGGCGGGAACTCTTCACCTGCTTCCGGGAGTGCTGGTTCTTTTCATATATGACATATGACAGCATGCTGCACAAATATTGCGCGATGAACCGGATTGGTATGGAATATTACCATATCTACGACTGTCACATACTGCGAAACCCGGGCGGAAAATATATAGAAACCTACCCGGAAGGAATTGAAAACCTGGTCATTTTAGACGGCAAACAGTTTAACATGGACGCCAGCATGTCCAAAACCTGGTACAGCCGCGCCAGCAGGGACGCCTCCCGGGCCGGGCTGAAAGAACTGAAGCAGAAATTCCGCAACGCGTATGAATTCATGAAAGCCCGGGGCGTGCGCAGTGATTCCTTTATGTTCACCGTCTTCAACACCTATAAAGACCTGCTGCGCAGCAACGGAAGGCATTACCCTTCCCTGCGCCGTTTCCTGCCCTGCAACACCAAAGCCACCAACTCCTACAAAGACTGCACAGGCGTGGCCTACCTGTGCAACCGTTTCTTTGATGTGACCTGTACAAAATTCCTGGAACAGCGGGCCAAAACAGAAAACAATCCGGAACTGCAATTCAACAACGATAATTACGCGCTGTCTGAACTGGTACAGTTTGTCTGGCGTTCCAACGTACGGGTAAGGAAATCCCGCCGGCCTGTTTACGTGTGGGTACCGGACCGGCGGATGCGGACCCTGCTGCAGGACTTCCAAAAGCGGGCGATTTGGACAAGGAAAAACCGGTCCATGCTACATGGAACCTGGAAAACCCGCCCGACAGCTCCCGGATTGAAACGCAGGCTTTCACGGAAGAATCTGGACAAAGCGGATCTGCGCTACGCATTCGAAAAACTGAAAGCCAAACGGTTTTTATAAGAGCATATTTTGCGTTTCCGGTCACTTCAGTGACCGGATTTTTTTCGCAACTCCAGTCGTGGCGCGGTTTTCCAGCCTGCTTTCTGTTAATATATATAGACAGTCTTATTTATCTGTCTCCAGATGACATATCTTTCGTTCATTTTATTGCTTTGTCAGGGAAAGCTGCCACTGAGCCGAGCGTGAAAAATGGGGGTAAAACTTTCGTATTATCCCTGTCAGGGGACTCCATACTATAATAAAAAACCTGGCTTCGTTTTCAGAAGCCAGGTTAATTATTATGCCTGTTCCCCTTTTCAGCAAATCCTCGGCAGGCCTTCCCCCCGCAGCGGCAGCACTTTACGGTAACTGCCCAGCGCGGTCAGCAGGTACACGCCGGTCCCTTCCGTAACCTCGCCGGCAACTACGGCGTCTTTGCCGTATTTTGTACTTTGCAGAATCGCTAATACTTTCTCTGCTTCACTATGAGGAACTGCCATCAGCATCTTCCCCTCATTCCCCATGGTCAGCGGGTCCAGTCCCAGAATACCGCTGAGTCCTTTCACCGCTTCGTTGACCGGCAGCTTCTCTTCTTCCAGATTGATGCGGCAGCCGGACGCTTCCGCCAGTTCCGTGGCAACTGTTGCCAGTCCGCCCCGGGTAATATCGCGGATTGCATGGACATCGACACCTGCATCCAACACGGCCTGCACCATATGGTTCAGCGGGGCGCAGTCACTCTGCAGGGAGGTTTCCATCTGCAGGCGCTGCGTCAGGATCGTTGCATGATGGTCGCCCAGGGTGCCTGTCAGGATGATGGCATCACCCGCTTTCAGGTTCGCGGCAGAGATGTTGCAGGCAGCCGGGCGCACGCCGATGCCGGCGGTATTGATATAAACCCCGCCGTTCCCTTCCACCACTTTTGTGTCACCGGCTACGATTTTTACGCCGGCCTCTTCAGCCGTTGCTGCCATGGACGCAACAACTTTTTCTAACGTTTCGGTTTCCAGCCCTGTTTCCAAAATAAAGGAGGCCGTCAGATATAACGGTTTGGCTCCCATGCAGGCCAGGTCGTTGACCGTGCCGCAGACAGACAATTTTCCGATATCCCCGCCGGGAAAGAACAGAGGCTCTACCACAAAGCTGTCGGAAGTAAAGACGGGGGCGCCATCTATTTTTGGCAGCACAGCCGCGTCTTCCATTTTATTTAAAATTTCGTTTTGAAAATGGGAAGCGAAAATGTCGTGAATCAGTTGTGACGTTTCTTCGCCGCCCGCTCCGTGCCGTAATGCGATTTTCATGTTGTTCCGCCTTCTCTGTATGTTATGCAGCAGGTTCCTTCGCTGCTGACCATGCACGCCCCCACCGGATGCTCCGGTGTGCAGCGTTTGCCAAAGTGAGGACATTGCGTTGGCAGCGCATCCCCCAATACAATCCGGCTGCACAGGCATCCCGGTGGAATCCGGTCTTCGTTTAAACCGCGGCTTCCTGCGTCAAATTCTTTGTATTTTTCTTTTAGGTACAAACCAGAACCCGGCAATAAGCCGATTCCCCGCCAGACCGCATCGCCAGCTTCGAAGATTTCATCAACCATCTTTTGCGCCGCCGCATTTCCTTCCCGTTTCACAACGGAGGGATATTCATTCCACAGTCCGGCGTGTCCTTTGCCGCTTTCCAATACCAGACGGACCATCGCCCGCAACAGCTGGGGCTGCGAAAAACCGCCGATGACCATGGTCTCCCCATAGGCTTCGGCCAATTTCTCAAACGGCTCGCTGCCGGTAATAACCGCCACATGTCCCGGACACAAAAAGCCGTCTATCCTTCCTTTGCTGCATAAAAACGATAAGGCCTGGGGCATAGTCTTTAAGGCCGTCAGAAATTTTAAGTTTTTTATATTATTGTCTGCTGCCATTTTGATTACCGTAGCCCACACCGGCGCGGTGGTCTCAAAGCCAACAGCAGCTAAAAAAAACGTTGTTTCCGGTTGCGCTTTGGCTTTTTCCAGCATCTCTTCCGGTGAATAGAAAAAATCCGCAGCGCCGCCCTGATCCCGGGCTTCCGCCAACGACATTTTGCTGCCCGGTACCGCCAGCATGTCCCCGAAGGTCATCACCTGACACCCTGGAGTGAACGCGTACTCCACCAGCTTGTCGATGTAGGACGTGGGCGTCACACAGACAGGACAACCCGGACCAGACACCAGTGTTATAGTTTCCGGCAACAGCTGCCGCAATCCGGTACGGTACAGCGCCGACGTATGGGTGCCGCACACTTCCATCAGCTTCAGGGGACGACCCTTATACTGTTGTAAAAAAGCAGCCAGTTCTTTTTCACGCATGATGGGTATCCTCTGTTTCTGATACAGATGATGCAGCCGTTTCGGACTCTTCCTGCGCGGCATCCTTAATTTTATCCGCTGCATCCGCTGTTGTTTCTTCCAAATCCCGGAACAGCGCGATCCACTCTTTCGCTTCTTCCGTTTCCACCTTCTGGATCGCCATACCGGCGTGCACCAGCACATAGTCGCCGGGCGCCACATCTACCATAGAAATGTTCACCGGCACAACCGAGCCGGTAAAATCCACGCGGGCATGATTGTTTTCAATTGACAAAACTTTTCCCGGATATGCTACACACATAGTGAACTCCTTAACAGTCCGTAATACGCCTGTCCCAGGCTGATACCTCCGTCACCGGGGGACACAGCTTCGTTATAATAAACCCGAAAACCTCTTTCCTGCAGTTCTTTTGTGCAAGTTTCTAACAAAATCCTATTTGCAAAACAGCCCCCTGCCAGAGCAACCTGCTTTACATTCATGCGTTCCGCCATATCGGTCACCATGTTGACAACAGCATAATGAAACCCCAAAGCAGCTGCACAAATATCTTTACGTTCTCTCTTTGCTTGTAACAACGCTTCCCATAATGGCGCAGGATCGTAGAGAACTTTTACTAAATTATAATTATCTTTTCCATCCGCATTGATAGTTTCGTTGAACTTTCTATCAGTGCTGTTTTTAATATCTTCGTCTGACTTGGCCAATTCTTTCGCAAACGCAAGCGGAAGCGGCTCTATTCTTTCCCGTAACGCAACCCGCGCCGCCGATTCCAGCGCCATGGCGCAGCGCCCCTGGTGGGAGTTAAAATCCGCCAGTCCCAGCAGACTTGCCGCCGCGTCAAACAGACGCCCCATGCTGGAAGTCCGGATTGCGTTCATGTTTTGCTGCAGCGCTTTCTTTACAATTGCAAAGCGCGGATCATGACTATGCAAACCGGCCGCAGCTAAATGACACAACGCGGTTTTCCACGCCTGCTGCATGGAAACATCTCCGCCTAACATGGAGATTGTTTTCAGATGCCCAGCCCTTGTAAAACGGCTGCCTTCGCAAAGCAGGAACTCCCCGCCCCAGACGGTACCGTCCGCGCCCAGCCCGGTCCCGTCAAAACACGCCGCCAGCACGTTTCCTTTCAGGTGATGCTCTGCCATCACCGCTAACGCGTGGGCGTGATGGTGCTGCACCTGATAAAACGGCAATCCGTTTTTCTCCGCAAACATTTTTCCCCATTGTGCTGTTGCATAACCGGGATGCAAATCTCCTGCAACTGCCTGTGGCTTAATGGAAAGAAGCTCTGTCCAGTCCTGCACAGAATCGGCAAAGAACCGCTCCGTCTTTTCCAGTGATACATCCCCCGGGATTTCAGCCGGGAAAAAGCTTCCCTCTGCCGTCAGACAGAAGCCCGGCTCCATCTGGGCCCCAAGAGCTAAAATATGATTATTGTTATGCGAAACATCAACGTTTGCCTCCGGATCCGCCTTTGCCACAGGTTCCGGCATATACCCTTTCGTACGGCGCAAAATCTGCACTTCGCCATTCACAACCCGGATCACCGCGTCATCGGCCGGGCGCAGGATTTCCCGTTCATAGGTAAACAGCGCGGCAATATTTTTGTGCGCATCAAAAAAACGCTGCGCTTCTTCGTCTTTATAAATAATCGGCTGCCCCGTATAGTTGCAGCTGGTAACGATAAAAGGAAACTCTGTACCAAGTTCACTGTAAAAACCCATGGACGGCAGGAACACACCTGCCTGGTCGGAAACATCCGTCACGTTTTCCGCAAGCCAGACTGCCGCATCTTGTTTTTTCTGACACAATACAATGGGACGGGCTGCCGACTGCAGCAGTGCTTTTTCTTCTGCAGAGACATAACAAAACTTTTCTGCCAGCGCTATATCCGTAACCATCACGGCAAACGGCTTGGACATTCTCTTTTTCAAATCCCGCAGGCGCGTTACAACTTCCGCCTTGTCTGCACGGCAAAGAAGATTAAATCCTCCCACTGCCTTGACCATGATGATCCGGCCCTGTGTCAACAATTTGCGGGCGACGGCAATTATGTTTTTATCTTGCGCCTGTCTGTCCGGAGAACCGGAAAAAGAATTTGCAGATAAAGCACTTTCCATACAGTCAGATGTTAAACCGTTTTTGTATTCTTCTTTTACAATGCACTGCAGCTGCGGCCCACAGTGATAACAGGAAATGGTTTCCCCATGTCCGCGGCGGTTCTGCATGTCGCCGTACTCTTCCGCACAGTCATCACATAACGCAAACTGATCCATGGTCGTATTGACACGGTCATACGGCAGCTTACGGATAATCGTGTAACGGGGTCCGCATTGGGCACAGGAAATATAAGAGTATCCCTCCCGGCGGTTACCGTTTTCTTTTAATTCCCGCAAACAGTTTTCACAGATACCGATATCCGCAGAAACAAGTTTAACTTCTTTCGATTCCGTACTAAGCACGGAGGTAAAAGTGGCAAACTCCTGAAGCTGAACTCGCCTGCACACAAAACGTTCCATTTTAACAGGTAACGCAGCATTGCGCAAGCTATCGCACAGCTTTTCAATATGTTCCGCAACACCAGTCGCCATAATTTCCACATGGGTTCCCGCATTGCGAACATAGCCCGTCAGTTTATTATCTTTTGCCAAACGACAAACAAGGGGACGGAAACCGACCCCCTGCACTTTTCCGTATACAGTTATTACAACAGTAATGCAATGTTTCATTTCCCGTATAACAAATTCTTATTCAAAACCCTGCCCGCTGTTTCAGCCATGCAGCCGCTTCCGCATATCCTTCCCCGGTCTTGCCGCTGACCTTGAACACCGGCGCCGTTTTATTGAGATGCCGGATGCCTTTCATGAAAAATTCTTCATCAAAGTCAACATAGGGCAACAGGTCGATCTTGTTCAGCACAATAATATCCGCTTTTTCAAAGGCCAGCGGATACTTGTAAGGCTTGTCGCTGCCGTCTGTCACGCTGACCTGCAGCAGCTTGATATCTTCGCCGATGGAAAACTCCGCCGGGCAGACCAGGTTACCCACATTTTCAATAAACAGGATACCGGGCTTGTCAAACGGCAGCGCATGGATGGCATTGTGTACCAGCGGCGCGTCCAGATGGCAGGCGCCGAAGGTGTTGATCTGGGTGGCCGCGATGTTTTGTTTCCGCAAGCGTTCCGTATCGATATTTGATTCAATATCGCCTTCGATGACATACCCGGGCACGTCCAGATGTTTCAGCAGGTTTTCCAGGGTGGTGGTCTTCCCCGCTCCCGGCGCGCCCATGATATTCACAGCGAAAATTTTATGTTCCGCCAGATGTTCGTGAACATGCTCCGCAATATGGTTGTTCCGTGCATGGATGTCCACCATCACATCCGCTTTCATCATATGCATTGTTACTGATCCTCCACTTCCAGTTCCACGCTTTTCACGTAGAACTCTTTGCCGATGGGCGTAGGTTCCCCATCCCCGCCGCAATAAGGACATTGAAAGGAAAACCGTTTCCGTTCAAAATGTTTCCCGCATTTTTCACAGCGCAACTGCGGTTTCACGCCCTCGATGAAAAGCTGCGCGCCTTCACAGAGGGTGCCTTCCGCTATCACATCAAAATACATCTGGATTGACTCGCCGATAAAACCGGAATCTTCCCCTACCACCAAATCGATGCGGCGCACACAGCCGTTGTTCTTTCTGGCAGTTTCGGAAGCGATATCCACGATTTGTACGGTAACGGGATACTCATGCATGCGTTGCTCCTTATGCTCAGGCCGGCAACATTTACCTGCTGCAGCCTGCGCGTTTTGCTTCCATTATCAGGCTTTGGCCTGCCCCGCTTCGGCAGCCGCCTTCTGTGCCGCCGCTTTTTTCGCCTGGGCTGCGGCAATGGCCGCTTTCTGTGCTTCCGTCAGGACCAACTGGGGTTTGGGCGGAGGCGGCGGTCCCTGCAGCACTTCTTCCGTTTTCTCGGTGGCAGGCGCCGTATATTCCGTGTCCATGGACAGGCACTTCTTCGGGCAGTTGGTCACGCACTCTTTGCACTGGACGCAGGCAAAGCGGTTGATCTTCCAGGTGCGGGCATTCCGGTCCACCGTAATGGCGTCGGACGGACAGTTCCGCATGCACATGCCGCAGAAGATACAGTTGTCGATATTGTTGATTACCTTGCCCCGGTCGGCTTCGTAAACTTTTCTCGGTTTAAAAGGATACTGACTGGTTGCCGGCGGTTTAAACAGATTGCCCAGCATCTCGCTGGCAAAGGACATAAAACTCATCGCCAGACCTCCTTATCTTTCACAGCAGCTGATACACGGATCGATGGTCAGAATGATGTTCGGCACGTCCGCCAGGTCGCAGCCCTGCAGCATTTTTACCAGCACCGGGATGTTCGCATTGGTCGGCGTGCGCAGGCGGAACCGTTCCAGATTCTTTGTCTTGTTGCCTTTTACGTAATACACTGCTTCGCCGCGGGGCTGTTCCACACGGGTAAAATATTCCGCCGCAGGCGGGAAGCCTTTCACCGGTACCGCGATGTCCCCGGCCGGCATGTTTTCCACACAGCCTTTGATGATATCCAGGGACTGGTACAGTTCCAGCAGGCGGACTTTGACACGGGCGAAACAGTCGCCTTCCGTGGCAAGGACCGGGGTAAAGCCTAACTCTTTATACGCTCCCCCTTCGTCGCCAATCCGGTAATCCTGCGGCACGCCGCTGGCCCGGGCCGTCGGTCCTACGGCGCCAAGAGCAACCGCTTCATCATAGGTAACCGTTCCTACGCCTTTCAGCCGGGCGTGGATGGTTTCATCATTCAGGAAGATGGCCGCCGCTCCGTCAATTTCTTTTTTCAGCGCATCCAGGCGCTTCACGATTTCTTTTAACTCATTATCGGGAATATCCCGGCGCACGCCGCCTACTTTGCAGACGGAAAAGATAACACGCCCGCCGGTGGTCTGCTCGATAATATCCAGAATCGTTTCGCGGATACGCCAGCACTGCATGAACAGGCTCTCAAAACCCAGGGCGTCGGCACCCAGACCTGCCCACAGCAGATGGCTGTGGAGACGGGAGATTTCATGCCAGATGGTACGCAGGTACTCCGCCCGTTTCGGGATTTCAATTTCCATTAATCCTTCAATGGCCTTGCTGTAGCCCCAGCCATGACCGAAAGAACAGATGCCGCAGACCCGTTCCGCTACATACACATATTCCTGGAAACCGCGTTTTTCCACCAGTTTTTCCAGACCCCGGTGAACATACCCAATGGAAGGAATCGCCTTTACTACTTTTTCGTCCTCCAGCTCAAGGTCGAAATGAATCGGCTCCGGCAATACCGGATGCTGGGGACCAAACGGTACAACTGTACTTTTGCCCATATCAGTTTCCTCCTTCCGCTGGTTTCGCCGCCGGTGTGGCAGGTTTCTGCGCAGCCGGATTTGCTGCCGGTTTTACCGCAGCGTCCACACCCAGTCCGGGCCGCAGGTTCACTTTTACGGCCGCGGCCGGCTGCTGCGCCTTGGACAGTTCATGCCAGGGCATGGGTTTGGCAAGATGGAAGAACTTTCCGCCGTAATCCACTTCCGGCGCAATGAATTCCACGTTCAGGCCGAACAGGTCGTGAATCTCGTTCTCCCAGACAAAGGCGTACCAGTACTGGCTGGTGACGCTCATGACGGAACCTTCCAAAGGCACGATGACCCGCAGGTTCTCCATCACATAGTCCTTATCAAAACTGTAAGTCAGTTCATAGCCTTCCGGAACCCGGGTACACAGGATCTGCGTCATGCGGTATCCATCTTTTTTATACTGGGCTGCTCTTCCCAGCAGATCAGTTGCTTCTATCCGAATCATTTCCTGTTTCATTTTCCGGCCTCCTGACTTTTACTGACAGCCACGCCGGGTTCTAATGTCTTTTCCCGCAACGCCTGCTTCTCTCTTGCGGGAACCGCCAGCGCTTTCTGCTTTTCTTCCAGCACAGACAGACCTTTCACCACTCCGTCGATGATGGATTCCGGCCGGGCTGCGCAGCCCGGTACATACACATCCACCGGGATAGCCTTGTCCATGCCGCCCAGCATATTGTAGCAGTCATGGAACACGCCGCCGCTGCAGGCGCAGGTCCCTACCGCGATGACCACCTTCGGTTCCGGTATCTGTTCGTAAATCTGTTTCACAACAGGCAGGTTCTGGGTATTCACGCCGCCCGTCACCAGAAAAATATCCGCGTGTTTGGGGTTGCCGGTATTTACAATGCCGAACCGTTCCACATCGTACAGCGGTGTCAGGCAGGCCAGCACTTCAATGTCACAGCCGTTGCAGCTGGAGCCGTCATAATGGACAAGCCAGGGTGACTTCTTTATATAACTCATATAAGCCGCATCCTTTCATCAACGCATATACATTAAAAACATGATATTCACAAATCCGGCCACCAGCGTCACCAGCCAGGTGGAAGACAGCATCTGTTCCCACTTTACACGGGAACAGCAGTTATCGACCAGCACATCACTGAAATAGGTGAACAGACACATCAGTACGGCCAACGCGGGGCTCCAGGGCGCAGACCAGGCAAAGAACAGATACACGAAGCCCAGCAGGAATACGTTCTCATACCAGTGGGCCAGTTCGATCATGGCCAGCGTGCGTCCGGAAATTTCCGTAATCACGCCACGGATCAGTTCCTGATGCACTTCATGGGACATGGATAAATCGAAGGGAGACTTCCTGAATTTTATCAGCAGGATAAAGCTCAGGCCGACGAAGATGCCCGGCATATAAATAAAGTTCATGGAAGGCGCCTTCAGAATGGTATCGATACTGAAGCTGCCGCACTTCAGGTAAAAACCCAAGGCCATTAATAACAGCATGGGCTCGTACGCCATCGTCTGGACCAGTTCCCTTTCCGCCCCGACCTGACTGTAAGGAGAGTTCGAAGAATAAGCAGCCACGATGAAACATACGCTGGCCATCGTCAGGGTGAACACAACCAGCAGGATATCCCCGTGGGTAAAGAAGAACAGGCCGCTGATGATCACAAACAGCAGAAAACCGAACACGTAAAAGCGCTGGGCTTCATTGACCGCGATGGGCTGTTTGTCCCACAGTTTAAAGAAATCGTAGAACGGCTGCAGAACAGGAGGGCCGACACGGCGCTGCATCCGCGCGGAAATTTTCCGGTCGAACCCGGCCAGCAGCCCGCCGATGACCGGCGCCAGAATCAGGTATGCTATCCCCGAAATAATGTTTAAAACCATCTCAGACATGGAAAGCACCTCCCAGAATAATCGCAAATTCAATCAGGAGACAGGAGCCGCAAAGAATAAACCCGCACAGTTTCATTTTGGCCTCTCCGAACCATTTTTCCATATACCAGTTACGCAGCGTAACCGGAATCGTCTGTCCGGCCGCGCCCCGGTAAGACAGGTTGTCTCCGGAATTTTCCCCGGCCAGGTTGGTAACGACCTGTTTCTGTTTGCGGCCCTTGCCGAAACGCAGCGGCAGCACCACAAGCAGGATGACCATCATGGACATGATCAGCAGGTTGCTGCGGGCGATGACATCCATATTTGTCTGATAGGTAACTTCCAGATACGGAATTACGCCGTACTGGGAAATCCCCGGGAACAGGATACAGGTAATGATCGTCAGCGCGCTTAAAACCCGCAACGCGATCCATTGCACGCCGTGGATCCCTTCTTCCAGATTTTCCTTTGCCGGAATAAACGCTGTAATCTTACCCAGCCACTTGGTCCAGTAGAACAATGTCGTGGAAGAACCGAACACCAGGACCAGCAGCAATAACGGATGACCTGCGTCCACAAATGCCTTCATGGCGGCCCACTTGGAAATCAGCATGCCAAAAGGCGCCAGGAACATGCCGCAGATACCGATGATCATACACAAGGATAGCCTGGGCATGGAACAGAACATCCCGTCAAAATTCTCAATATTCCGGCTTTCCAGCTGCTGCTCGGCCGTACCGACCGACAGGAACATGAGGCTTTTGGCTACCGCATGGAACACAATGATCATGATCGCCGTCCACGCAGCTTCATAGGAACCGATGCCTGCGCAGCAGACAATCAGGCCCAGGTTGGAAATCGTAGAATAGGCCAGGACCTTTTTGCCGTCGGACTGTGAAATCGCCGCACAGGAAGCGAACAGGAAGGTCGCGCCCCCGACGAACATGGTCATCAGGCCGGCATGATTGGCTCCCAGAATGGGGCAAAGTTTAATAATCAGGAACACGCCTGCTTTAACCATTGTGGAAGAATGAAGCAGCGCGGATGTGGGCGTGGGAGCCACCATGGCGCCCAGCAGCCAGCCGGAAAACGGCATCATGGCAGCTTTGGTAAAACCGCAGAATACCAGCAGCGCAACCGCCAGTTCCACAGGCTCCGAGCTGCGGCCCAGATTCACCAGCATGGAAAGTTCCACCGTGCTGTACTCCAGTCCCAGCCAGACAATGGCAATGGCAAACGCCAGACCGCCCAGCAGGTTCATCCATAACGCTTTAAACGAATTGTTGATGGCTTCCTCCGTCTGGGTATAGCCAATCAGCAGGAACGAACATAAGCTGGTAATCTCCCAGCAGGTGTACATGAGCAGCAGGTTGTTGGAAATGACAAGGCCGAACATGGCCGAAAGGAACAGGAAGATGACAAAGAAAAAGAACGGGCGGCGGTCTTCCACATCACGGTGTTCTTTCTGGAACTCTTCCATATAACCAAGGGAGAAAACAGCGATCAGGCTGCCGATAATACCTACGATCAGAACCATGATCATGGCAAAGTTATCAATCGCAATATTGGCCGCTATGTCGATGCTGTGCCCCACGGTCTTCTCAAACCAGAACACGGCCCCCAGCTGGACCAGTTCCAGAAGCGCAATCCAGGGCCTTTTAAACCGGACCAGCGTGTAGTACAGAATCACAACGGCCGCGATGATATCCAAGGCCATGATAACCATCGGCAGTTCCGGCGCGGCAAGTTTAAAAAACTCCGGATGCCCGAAAAACTTCACGGCCGCTGCCACAGATAATCCCATGGTAACCGCTGACGCCAGCGGAACGATCGCATTACGCGCCCCGTTGCCGCGCAGACAGAAGACCAGGAACGCAGCGATCAGAGGAACACCGATCAACAAGGCAAACAAAGACATAAAGCATTCCTTCTTTCTTAATTAGTGTACATTTAACCCCGCAAATGATAAATATAGTATGCACTATATCACAATTTCTAGATAATGACAACCTTTTTTTTACATTTTTATAAGAAATCATGTAAAAACTACGGTAATTGTAACAATCGCAACTATTTTGCTGTTCCGGTACTGCCAAAACCGCCGCTGCGTTCTTTCTTTTCCGCAGCATTGTCGTCGTCTGTTGTCAGATATTTATAAAAAATACCCTGGGCGATCCGTTCGCCCTTCTTTAAAACCAGCGGCTGCAGACCGGTGTTCACCAGCGCCAGTATAATATGTCCTTCGTTATCCGGATTATTGTAATAATCCGCGTCAATGATACCCACGTTATTGACCAGGCGGATGCTTTTCTTAACTGCCATGCCGGAACGGATATGCACACCCAGGAACTCATCTTCCTGCATATAAGCCTTCACGCCGGTAGGCACCATAACAAGACGGCCGGGACGCAGGGCCACGTCTTCCGGTACGCAGATATCATATCCGGCAGACGTTTTTGTCTTGCGTGCCGGCATAGGGAAATCAATATTTTTATACTTACTGATTTTTTCAAATCCGCGGATTCTCATTTTACATCCCCCATTTCTGTTTACCCGGCCAGGACACCGGAAATAAAATACCTATTATTATAAATAATTATACCATATTCTTCGCAATTTATCGAAAAATAATCGTCGTTCCGCAATTAAACTTTCAAAAACGCAATAATTCATATATAATACTGATAAAGATATAATTAAAGTTCTTCTCATGGTTTTAAAGGACATCATCAGGAAAAGGAGGTTGCGCATGGAAATCACACAGGTAGTCAATTTCAGGCGGGAAGTATTACGGAGGATTGCGGAATATACATGGAACGACTGTCTTCCGGAACATATTTATGATATTCTCTATAAAACAGTCAGGGACGATACCCCGCGGGTCCGGTGCTGTGTGCATAAAGAACGGGCTGTATTAAAGAACCGTGTCCAGATGGCGCTCTGGCAGCCGCTGGGACGTAATATCATCAACGCCGCAAAAGCCGCGCTGAATGGCGAATTCGACAAAAGCCTCCCGATTATTGACGTGCTTCCGGATGCCTGCGACGCGTGCCCTATCGATAAATACTATGTAACGGATATCTGCCGGCACTGTATCCAGCATAACTGCATGAACAACTGCCCGAAAAAAGCCATTTCCATTGTTAACAACAGGGCGTTCATCAACCGCGACGTCTGTATCGAATGCGGACGCTGCGCCAAGTCCTGCCCCTACGGCGCCATTATTGAAATCAGCCGTCCCTGTATCCGCGCCTGCGCCCTGGACGCCCTCTCCGCCGGGGAAGACAAGAGAACGAAAATCGATTACGAAAAATGCACGAACTGCGGCAACTGCCGGGCAGCCTGCCCCTTCGGCGCCCTGGACGAGCGTAGCATGATCGTTCCCCTGCTTCTGGCCTTAAAACAGCGCAAACCGGTGGTCGCCATGCTGGCTCCCTCGTTTGTAGGACAGTTCGGTATGAAAATAACGCCGGCGCAGATTATCGCCGCGTTAAAGAAAATCGGCTTCTCCGACGTGGTCGAAGTGGCCATAGGCGCCGATATAACCACGCTGCATGAGGCAGAAGAGTTTATGGAAAAAGTGCCGAAGAAACTTTCCTTCATGACCAGTTCCTGCTGCCCTGCTTTCGTAAAATTAGTGAAAAGCCGTTTCCCCGAATACGAAGAAAATATTTCCAAAACCACGTCCCCCATGGTATCCTGCGGCCTGTACGTAAAGGACAAATCCCCGGAAGCCATGACCTGCTTCATCGGCCCCTGTATCGCGAAGAAACGGGAAGCGGTGGAACATGCGGATACGATCGATTTCGTACTCACCTATGAAGAACTGCAGTGTATCTTTGAAGGCATCGGCATTGATCTGACAGAACCCGTGGAAGAAGAATACGTAACACAGGCAACCGCCGGCGGCATCGGCTTCCCCCTGACCCGTGGCGTGCAGGCCTCCATGAGAGAAGTGCTGCCCATCGAGCGGCAGGCAGAACTTACAGCCGAATATGCCGATGGTCTGGAAAACTGCAACGATAAACTGGCACTGATTAAAAGCGGAAAGCTTTCCGCCGACTACTTTGAAGGAATGGCCTGCTGCAACGGCTGCGTAAACGGTCCCGGCTCACTGGCGCAACAGGGGCTGACCCGGGTCATGGTTAGCAAATTCCAGAAAGCGGCGGAAAAAAAGACCAGCGACCAATTGCCGGAAGCAGTGGACGCTGTCGGTAAAATCAGTTTTGAAGTGTAATAACGTTTCCAACATAAAGCTGCAAAGAAAAAACCTGATGCGCGTAAGCGCACCAGGTTTTTTTATCGTATGGAATCAGGTAATAGACGCCTCGTAAATGGAGTCAACCGATGCTTTCAGCATTGCGTCAAATTCCGCAGCCGTCTGCTTCGCGTTCAGCCCTTCGGACAACGCGCGGGAGAAGCTGGCGATGAGGCCGTGGTTTTCTGCCAGTTTCTTGTTGGAATCTTCCCGGGTATAGCCGCCGGACAGCGCTACCACACGGACAACCCGCGGATCGGCGATCAGTTCCGCATAGGTATCGGGAATCGTGGGAATGGTCACCTTGAACATCAGCTTGGTGTCTTCAGGCAGTTTCGCCAGATGTTCCATAATATTTTTCTTCAGGATTTCTTCGGCTTTTGCCTTGTCCGGGCAATGGATATCCACTTCCGGTTCGAGGATGGGAACCAGACCGGCCGCCGCGATTTGCAGGCCGATTTCAAACTGCTGGTCTACGATTTTCTTAATGCCCTCTTCCGCTGCTTCTTTAATTACGCTGCGCATCTTGGTGCCAAAGATATGCCGCTCGTCACGGGCGCGGGCCAGCAGCTTGTCCAGACCGGGAATGGGTTTCATCAGCTGCACGCCGCCTTCCGGATCCATAAGTCCCTTGTCGACTTTCAGGATCGGGATGATGCCCTTTACGTCCCACAGATAATCTGCCGTAAATTTGTCGTCGATCTTGCGGTCCATGGTATTTTCAAATAAAATGGCAGCCAGAACACGGTCGCTTGTGAAAGAAGGGCTCTTGATGATCCGGGTTCTCATCTCGTGAACCAGGGTGAACATTTCTTCATCATTGGAATAGGCGCTTTCCTCCACGCCGTAAAGCCGCAATGCTTTCGGTGTGCTTCCGCCGCTCTGGTCCAGCGCAGCAATAAATCCTTTGCCGTTTTTCATTTTTTCCAACTGCTTTTGATTCATGTTTTTACCTCCATCCTTTTTTTGCTGATTCTCTATCGTTTCCTTACCGGGTACCGGATAACCGTCGCGATGATTTAATCAGGCTATACTCGTTATTATTATTATACCATTAACTTACCGCCACGTCCAATTAAAAAACGCTTTGTAAACAGTAAAACCGCAAAGGAAAAACTCTCCCCTGCAGCTTATTTGCAACTCACATAAACTTCTGCTAAAAAACGCAGCCTGCCATTTTGTGCTGACAGGCTGCGCTTTAAATTGCATATTCAATTAATTACTCATTAACGGAATATTGACGGATTATTTTTTGGTTCCCTGCAGGATCGCTTTGCGGGACAGGTTGATGCGGCCCTTGCTGTCGATCTCCACGCACTTCACCATGATTTCATCGCCCACGGAAACCACGTCTTCCACTTTCTCGACCCGTTCGGTGGAGAGCTGGGAAATGTGAACCATGCCTTCCTTGCCGGGCAGGATTTCCACAAAGGCACCGAAGTTCATGATGCGGGTTACTTTGCCGGTGTAGATCTTGCCCACTTCCGCTTCGGCCGTAATGCCATCAATGGCTTTGATAGCCTTTTCAATGGCATCGGAGTCCGGGGAAGCGATATACACTTTGCCGGTATCTTCGATATCGATCTTGGCGCCGGTTTCTTCCACAATCTTCTTAATGGTCTTGCCGCCGGGCCCGATGATCTTGGCGATCTTTTCCGGATCCACAGTGATGGAAGTAATCTTGGGAGCCCATCTGGACAGGGACTTGCGGGGCTCGCTGATGCATTCCATCATCTTGCCCATGATGAATTCGCGGCCGCGTTTGGCCTGGGCCAGCGCCTGCTCGAAGATCTCACGGTTGATGCCGTCGATCTTCATATCCATCTGCATGGCCGTGATGCCGTGTTCCGTACCAGCTACCTTGAAGTCCATATCGCCCAGCGCGTCTTCCAGTCCCTGGATATCCGTCAGGATGGTAAAGAAGTCGCCGTCTTTTACCAGGCCCATGGCCACACCGGCCACCGGAGCTTTAATGGGTACGCCCGCGTCCATCAGGGACAGGGTGCTGGCGCATACGGAACCCATAGAAGAAGAACCGTTGGATTCCAGCACTTCGGAAACCAGGCGCAGGGTGTACGGGAAATCTTCCTCGGAAGGAATGACAGGCAGCAATGCGCGTTCCGCCAATGCGCCGTGACCAATCTCGCGACGGCCCGGGCTGCGCAGGGGTTTGGTCTCCCCAACGGAGTACGGCGGGAAATTGTAATGATGGATGTAACGCTGCATCTCTTCCGGTCCCAGGCCTTCAATAACCTGCGCTTCACGCAGCGGGGCCAGGGTGCAGGCGTTCATGATCTGGGTCTGGCCGCGGGTGAAGAGCGAGGAGCCGTGTACCCGGGGCAGCAGCCCTACCCGGCAGGTAACCGGACGCACTTCATCCAGCGCCCGTCCGTCCGGACGGATCTTGTCCACCGCGATGGTGCGGCGCACAATCTTCTTAACCAGCTTCTGGGTAATATAGGCAACATCGGTGCCGTTTTCCGGATATTTTTCGATAAACGCTTCCGCAATTTCTTTCTTCACGCGGTCCACGTTTTCTTCGCGCTGCAGTTTGTTGGCGTCCATGAGGGCCGCTTTCAGTTTTTCAGCGCCGAACTCTTCGATTTCTTTTACCAGTTCTTCCGGCGGATTGTATTTGGGCACTTCCATTTTCGGTTTGCCGATCTCAGCCTGGATGCCGCTGATAAATTCGCAGATCTTTTTGATGTTCTCATGGGCAAAGAAAATCGCGTCCAGCATTTCCTGTTCGGAGATTTCCTTGCAACCCGCTTCTACCATCAGGATGGCGTCCGTGGTTCCGGCTACTGCCAGGTTCAGGCGGCTCACCTTGAACTGTTCCACAGTCGGGTTGACGATATACTGCCCGTCGATCAGGCCTACGCGCACGCCGGCGATGGGTCCTTCAAAGGGAATATCAGATACGCACAACGCAGCGGAAGCGCCGATCATGCCCGGGATATCCGGCGCGTTGTCAGGATCTACGGAAACCGCAGTAGCTACGATCTGCACATCATTCCGGTACCCGTCCGGGAACATGGGACGGATAGGACGGTCGATCAGGCGGCTGGTCAGTACCGCATGGGTGCTGGGACGGCCTTCCCGTTTGATAAAACCTCCGGGGATTTTGCCTACCGCGTACATTTTTTCTTCAAAATCAACAGTCAGCGGGAAGAAATCCACGCCTTCACGGGGGGTCTTGGTACCGGTAGCGGCAACCACCACAACCGTGTCGCCATAACGCACCAGCAGACCGCCGTTGGCCTGTTTGCAGACTTCGCCGAATTCCAGCGTCAGAGGTCTGCCGCCCAGGTCCATTGTGTAACTCTTCATCTTTTTTCCTCCTATACTCTTACACTTTCTCTTACCTTTGCGATAAAGATTACCGCAAACTATAATAATGGGTTACTGAAAACAAGCATAAACATATATATTATAAAGTTTGTTACACTTTTGGTCAATATATAAATGAAGAGATTTTCCTGTTTTTCACAGATTGTTTGTAAACCGGCTGTGAACACTTAAAAAGGAATGTACTTTTAGGACAGAACACAGGAAAAAAGATCAAAATACAGCTGCGAAAACAAGAAAGAAGACCGGCGCTGCAAACGCCGGTCCTTTCCTATATTTTATTAACTAATCCGTTTGTATCTGCTTTGCGTTATTTTGCTGCCGCTTTGCCAGGAGCCTCGGAAACGGTCTTGCTGCCGTAGACGTCCCGGCTCTTCCCTTCCGGATACTTCGAATCCGAATTGTTCACGCGTACACGCTCCGCTTTCTTACGGTCGTTGTCCTGCCCGGAAATCCGTTCTACATAGATGCGGCTCTGCTCCGGCTCCAACTCTCTTTCCGGCACATCCGGGGACATAGCCGTGTTTGCAACCTGCTGTTCCGGCCCTACCAGCTTGTTCACCAGTTCTGTCAGTTTGGCAATCTGTTCATCCTGTCTGGCTATATGCTGTTTCAGTTCCACAATTTCATGGGCCATGGCCGTACGTGTCCGGGTAATCCGGTTCCGGGTGCCATCCAGGCCGAAGGTGATGCCTGCGTTGAGCATGTTGTCGCCATTTCCGATGACGCCGCCGATGCTGAACATCACATTTTCGTCCGGCCGGTAGAAGGCACCGATTGCCGCTGCATTCTCTCCGCGATAATGTCCAATACCGGCAGAGAACTGCATCTTGTCATCCGGGTTGAAGTCCATGGGGTGCAGGGCCGCAAGGGCTGCCGCGCCGGCCAGGCCTTTCTTCATACGGTCGTCCAGACGGTTCATCTGGTTGTATGTGTTGTTGAACTGGTCGTTAATATTATCGATTCTCGTTGAATTATCTTTAACCTTTTCGTCCAACGCAGTAATATTTTCCGCGGCCGTGTTGTCTTTCTTAATATAATTACCGTCTTGTTCCACACGGGTTTCCTTGTAGACTGTATCTCCTGTTACGATGCCGCTGTCACCGGAAGCCACTTTGCCGTCCGTCTTCACATCTACGGTATAGACTTTAGGGTCATCGCCGGGATCGGGAGGCGTAACAATGATATTGTCGGAGCCTGCCTTTACTTCAACATCGGACGAAGCTTTTGCTTTAGCCGTAAGCGTATAGGTTACGCTGCCGTCTTCATTCGGCGTTGTTTCAACCTTTATGCTGTCGTCTCCGGCTTTTACCGTGTTACGGGTATCCAGATCTTTGAAACTGGTTTCAATCTTATTTCCGTCACTGTCTGTCAGGGTAACAGTCTTCTCGGCTTCACCCGTTACCGCGATTTCTTTGTTCGTTGTGTTGGTGACGACAACTTCCGCGGTTTGCACTTCCCCGCCATTATTATCCTTCAGCGAAATCGTATAGGTTGTACTGCCGTCTTCAGCGGGTTTACCCTTTTCCCCAGACAGGTTGTACTGCGTATCGGTATCGACAACCGGTTTTAATTTTTGGCCGTCCGAATCTGTTACGGTATACTCATTTACTACGTTGCTGCCTTTTTCTCCCGGTTCTGCCTTAATGGTATAGGTGGTATTAGTATCAATCTTCTTCTGCAGGTCGCTCAGTTTTACAGCACCTGTCACCTTGTTCTTGTCAGTGTCTTCAACAGTTAAACTTAACTCCGTGTCGGTTAGCGCCAGACCGTTACCGGACGGAACCAGCGTTGTATCTTTCGCATCTACAATATATGTTGTTGTATGATCATTGGAAGTTGGCGTTACAGCACTTTCTCCTTCAGCGCCCGCTCCTGTACCCGCAGTCTGACCTTCAGTCTCGTTTCCGTCACCAGGTTTCGGATCAACAGTAACATTACCGCTCGGTCCGGGTTCTACAATCGCATTCAGCGCATGGATGGTATAAACCGTATGTCCGTCATCATCAGTTGTCGTTTTTACATCGACATTATCACCGGCTTTGATTGTGAACTTCATGGCATCAATAGCCGCATACAACTGACTGCCGTTGACGGCATCGGTGCTGGCGGCAGATATTCTGCCCGGTGCCACATTGAGAATCGTGCGTTCTTTGCCTGCCGAACCAATACTCACAGTCCCGTTATCTTCACCGGGAGTCCCTGCAAATTTATATGTTTTCCCGTTGATTTCCAGCTCCTTCATACCGCCAATCTCAGTAGTAGAAGAACCGAACCCCAACGCCACGCTGTGTGCTTTAGTCGCAGAGGCATTGTTACCAAAGGCAAGGGTATTGTCGGCAGAAGTTACTGCTTTCTGCCCAATAGCATAGGTGTAGGAATTCTGCGCGTTGGCACCTTCGCCAACAGCCATAGCGCCACGGGCATTTTTCTTAATTGTTACAATCGTATTGTCTTCTATTTCATCATCTTCTTCAATTGTACCTTCGCCTGTTATACCACCTAACATGGCAATCGAATTGTCACCGTATGCCTTACTTCCAAAACCAATCGCAGTGGAAACCGAACCTGCCGCATCAGCTTGATAACCAAACGCAGTAGACACATCGCCAACAGCTCTTGTATCCCATCCGAACGCAGTGTCTCCAAATGTAGATACTTCATCACCTTCTTCGTCAACATACACTCTGCCGGCTTTCGTGGCATAACCAAAGGCTGTACTTGCATATCCCATGGAAATCGAAGAATCACCAAAAGCAGTCGCAACAGTTCCTTTGGCAATCGTATCGGTTCCGAATGCCGTAGCCTGCCCTTCGCTGGCTGTCGTATTCTCACCCCAGGCAGTTGTATCGTTACCGCTGGCTATGGTCTCATCTCCCCAAGCCGTGGCGTTTTCACCACTGGCGGTAGTCCCAAAGCCAAAAGAAGTAGAATTGAGCCCACTTGCCGTAGTATATAAGCCAAATGCTGTAGCGTTTGCTGCATTAACATCCGGATCAGCCGCCTCACCGGCTGTGTTCCGCTCACCCCAGACCATGGAATTTTCGCCAAGAGATTCCGACTCACCAATACCTAACGCAATTGATCCAAGACCTTCAGCTTTTGATGAAATTCCCGCACCGTAAGAAACACTACCAATTGCAATTGCACCTTCACCTGTTGCTGTGGCCCCGTTGCCAATAGCAATGGCGTTCTCCTTAGTCGCGCTGGCATTTACTCCTGCTGCCAGGGCATTTTTACCGGTCGCGCCTTTATTGTCGTAGTTGCCTGCAGTCGAGTCTGTAGAATTGACAGAATAGAAATGCGTTACGTCTTTCTTTGGAGCAAGCCCTTTAATGGTTACCTTTTTTACACTTTTGGGGTTCATCTGATCCTGAACATTCAGTACGACAGTACCGTCGTCACCCACTGTATATGCTGCATCATAAGAAGCGCCCGATCCTACCAGGCGGTAGTCTGTCGACGATCCGCCCAGGTCACCCAGGCTGATGACTGTATCCGGGATACCGTCATTACGGCTGAATGTTACCGTCTTGTTTGGTGCATCCTTCGTCACCGTCGTATAGGTGTTCTTTAAACCTTCAATGGTTGCTGTCGCATCGTCGTTATGCGTCAGCGTCACGGTAACAGTATCTTTATCTCCATAACTCGCCACGCCTTTCTTTACGTGCATGTCCTTTACCGAAACTGCGTATGTCGTCGTCATAGTACTGTCAGGACCAGTTGGAGTAACTGTAATATTTGTCTCCCCTTCTGCCTTTTTTACTACAGATTTATAGGCGTTAATCTTCACAACGCCGTTCGCTTCTACTTCCGTCGTCGTGTTCTTGCCGTCCTGAAAATCCAGACCGTCTGACAGCGCAATACCCTTTGTGGACGTCTCGTTCTTACCATTTGCCTTGTAAGAAAGATTATCTACATTCACGATATAGGCTTTATGATCGGTGACTTGCGGATCTGCTTCTACGGAAGTTACATTTGTTCCCTTTTTTACTTCCACCCGGGCAAGTTTCAATTGTGCCACATTGACTGCGTCTGTGTCTTCCGTGCCTGCTGCAACACCCGTAATCTGGCGGGTAACACTGCCATCCGCTTTGCCAACAGAAACTGCCGCATAGGTGGATTCCCAAGTTGCCGTACCGTCAGTATATGTAGTTGTTTCGGTTTTTGGGTTAAATCCGCCCGTACTCTTTTCTCTTGAAGCTTCGCTGTAACTACCCAATGCCACACCGCCGGTTTTGGTCACAGACGCATTATTACCCAGAATAAAAGCATCCGTGATACCCGCTTCCGTTATATTGCTGTTGTTACCAACCACATACGAACTGTCGGCATTCACCACGTTCGGATCGCCGAACGCACCGGAATTATTTCCGCCCACCTTATGACCGGTACCAATAGCGATACTGTTATCACCTTTCACTTCGGAACCTGCGCCAACGGCTATCGAATGGTTGCCTGACACCTTTGTCTGAACATTTGTCTGATTATTATTACCAGTAGTATCAACCGTACCGTTAATCGTACCAATTGCAATGGAATTGCTGCCCGTCACTTCTGCTTTCCGCCCGACAGCTATCGAGTTCTGTCCTTCAGTTAGATCCCCCTTGACGCCAACCACTGCTTCATGACCGAAAGCCATGGAATCCTTCCCATAAGCATTGGAATCCAGGCCAAACACAGTGCTGTTGTTGCCAAACGCTCCGGAGTTCCGGCCTACGGAAATCGCCCTGTCACCTAATGCGTGGGCATACGAACCGATGGCAATACCACCCTTCACATTGACTTTATCATCTTCGGGATTCCTGACCGGGATCCCGGTTCCGGTGTCAGACACCTTCAGTATACTGCGTCCTTGTCCGTCTTCTTCCACTTCCGCCCCTGCTACCGTGTTGTGTCCAATAGCCATGGCGCCTTCCCCGAAAGCGTTTGCAAACAGACCTATGGCAGTGCTGTTTTTATCATAGGCGCCCGCCGCACGTCCTAAAGCCACGGACCTGTCTCCTTCCGCATGGGAATAGGAACCGAAAGCGATACCGCCGGAAGAAAGCGTCATTTTGCCGGCCGGCACGGTGACATGGATACTCCCGTTATCCGAATCGGTAAAAGTGATTTTTTCATCAGGACCAACCTGTACTTTCTTCCCGTTTTTATCCGTATAATAATAGTTACCCGTAGCATCGTCCCTGCTTACCGCTTTGGAAGAATCTGACGCCAAAGATATTTTATTCTTGTCAAAACCAAATTTATTATTGTTAACCTTAAGAATCTCCCCAATGGAGTTCACTTCCACAGCGGCAGGTACGCTGTCACTGCTGTTAATCTTATAAACGCTGTTCTTGTCCAAGCCGGCTACACTGCCGTCCACCAGAGTACGCGGTGTGATGCCATCCTTTGAAACCCAAAATTCAGTGGTATGGGCGTCTTCGATATTTGCATTTTTCTTTATGGTTACACGGGCTCCCGATACCGTTTCATGTCCGAAAGCAATGGCTCCTTCCCCGAAAGCGCTGGCGTATAAACCATGAGCTGTGCTGTTTTTCCCATAAGCGGCCGAGGTCAGGCCCACTGCCAGGGAATGTTCGCCCTGTGCGACCGTATATGAACCGATAGCAATGCCGCCATCCAGCGGATTGGTCCTTGTGCCCTCAACTTCATTATTGTTTTTATCAATCTCATAATAATAGTCAATGTGTTTTACTTTATCACTTGAAAACCGAGGATCCCTTATGTCTTTATCAGTACTTTGGCTTGACTTATATTTCACAGCTGCCTTACCCGTTTTCGAAACAGGCTTTCCATCTACGTCAACTTTTTCAAATCTCCAGTCCGCAATAGTACCCTGATCGCCGGAAATGGGATTGCCCTGATTGTCAACAGCCAGATTCCCTTCACTGTCAACAGGAAACGCCTTAACTTTATAATATGTGCCTTCAGTTTCCCCATTGGTGGTAGAATTGCTTTCCTGCAGCAAAACCGTTCCGTCGCTTGTCTGGAGATACAGCTTCGAATCGCCGCTTAGCCTTGAATTCGTCGGAAGCATGAAATATTTAGTGTCAGTCAATTCATGGTATCCCTCTTTTGCCGGCATTCCCGTTATCGCTAAATGACCGATTGCCAGGGAACTGTCACCGGCAGTTGCTGTATCGTGACCGACAGCAATGCTTTCCGAATGGACTGCAACCGCATGGAATCCCAGGGCCATGGTCTCGTATTTGCGCGCCTCTGATCCTATGCCTATAGCAACATTTTGTCTGCCGGTAGCTACGGTTGACGCGCCTATCGCCGAACTTTGCTGGCCAAATGCTTTAGCAGAAGTACCGATGGCTGTACTATTTGCTTGATTTGCTTTTGTATTTGCGCCTATTGCGGTACTGTTCTGGTTGTTTGCCTGTGCGCTGGCACCTATTGCCGTACTGTTCGAGTTTTTTGCCTGCGCACCTGCTCCTATTGCCGTACTGTACTTACCCTGTGCAAAAATCATGGTACTCTTGTTCGTTGTGTCATCAACAATTACCGTACCTATTGCAATACTGTTCTTTCCTGATGCCTCAGCTTCTGCCCCTATCGCCGTGCTCTTTTCAGTAGCCGCCTTCGCTTTGACCCCGATTGCCGTACTGTTTTTATCAGTTGCTTCTGCCCTTACACCTAAAACAGTGCTATTATATGCTTTAGCTTTAGCTAAATACCCAACTGCTGTAGCTTCAGTCGTAGCGACAGATTCCACATCGCCTTCTTCTTCGTAATTATAATCATTTTTGAATGTAGTTCCCGCTTCGGCAGAGGGCCCGATGGCTGTACTGGAATCAGACCATGCTTTTGCATTTGAACCGATAGCTACACCTCTTACCACAGGATTATACTGCGGTACTTGATTAATAATTACCTGTTTGCTCTTACCTACCTGGGAATTCTCGCCGATTGCAACCCCCTGATCCCCGTAGACTCTGGCCGAAGCTCCCAGTGCAGTTGAAAGTTTTGTAAATATTCCGTCCGTCGTACTGTTAAAGGAATTATAGTACCCTATAACCGCATTAGCACCTATAGCCGTATTACTACCGGCCGTATTTCCATAAACTTTTGCTGATGATCCAATCGCAAGATTATCTACACTGGCTTTATCTTCTCCGGGAATTACGGATATTATTGTACCCTGTCCTAACGCAAAAGACGACTTGCTGCGAGCGTCAACCGCAGAAACCGGATCGGGTTTCTCCGGGTCTGAATCGGGATACGTTGCATTGAATTTCATATATTTCTTTAAGAAATTCAACGTTTCATTTTCTTCCGCAGATACAGTGATTACATTGCTTCCCTCTCCTCCTTCCGGTGTTGCAACAGTAAAGACTATGCCGCTACCTGCCTGGATTGTATCACCGGCTTCAATAATAACCGGATCGGCAGCCCTCACGGGCATGCTGTACCCTGTAGTTAAAAGCGAAGCCAGCAGCATTGACGTGAGGGATGCTCCCATATGAGGAACACGGTGGGCAGTTGAACCGCCTTTGCTGTGTGCTTTGGCAATTTCCGATACAACCACATAACAGTTTCTGACTTTACTCCAGATTACGCGGTAGATTTTATTCATTTCCGTTCTCCTTTCATAAAAGGATGCAATTCAGATTTTAACAGTGTTGGAATGAACACTTTTATATAATATTTTATCACTTTTTATTAATTGCGAACAGTATACTTTTTCTAAAAAACAGAATTTGACTTAAAATTTTAAAAACAACCTTGCCCAAAAGAAAAACCCGGGCATTGCACCCGGGTTTTGATAAAAATGTATTTTACTTTTTGTCTCTTCAGCTTTATACTGGATTGTTTTTACTTCGCTTATGCCTGTTTGGGAACCGCCGTCACGATCTTGCTGCCGTAAACGTCCCGGGTCTTCCCTTCCGGATACTTCGAATCCGAATTGTTGACGCGTACCCGCTCAACCTTCTTGCGGTCATTGTCCTGGCCGGAGATACGTTCCACATAGATACGTCCCAGCTCCGGCTCGAACTCCTTGGCAACCCTGGAATCCAGCGTTACGCCGCTGCGTACCAGACGGTCCAGCATCGCCGCGAACTCATAACGGGTCATCGCGCGGTCGCCCTTGAACAGACCGTCCGGATATCCCTTCAAAGCTCCGCGTTTCTGCAGGTCTTCCACATATTCATACGCCCAATGATTTTCCGGTACATCCGGGAACATGGCCGTCTCGATGTTGGCGCCTTCCAGACGGTCCATCCGGGCCGCCATCTGGGTCACCAGGCTACGCAGATCCTGGATCTCGCGGGCCATAGCGGTGCGGCTCCGGGTAATCCGGTTCCGGGTGCCGTCCAGGCCGAAGGTGATGCCGGCGTTGATCATGTTGTCGCCGTTGCCGATGACGCCGCCGATGCTGAACATCACGCTTTCGTCCGGCCGGTAGAACGCGCCGATAGCCGCTGCGTTCTGTCCGCGATAATGACCGACACCGGCGGAGAACTGCATCTTATCGTCCGGGTTGAAGTCCATCGGATGCAGGGCCGCTAACGCTGCCGCACCGGCCAGGCCTTTCCGGGTACGGTCATCCAGACGATTGAGTTCATTGTAAATGTCGCCGGATGCTTCTCTCAGCTGGCTGACGTTCACCGCATCGGTATCCGCTGTACCACGCTCTACGTTCGTAATCTTCTTCTTCCCGGCATCAATTCCGTCTTTCGTTACAGACGGCCCGTTGCCGCCGTCAGTCGTCAGTCCATTGTCATCAATGGTCGTGCCGCCGGCCTTAACTGTATCGGCGTTCACGGTCTTCGTGGTAACCGTGTCACCTTCAATAGTCGTATTGTCACCCACTTTAATCTTCTTGTTGACCGTTATGCTGTCCACATCTTTAATATCTTTCGCCAGCCTGATGGTCAGTGTGTCTTTGCCATCGGATTCAACACCGATGTTTCCATCCGACAGTTCACCCGTCGCTCCGCCTTCAATGTTGAGGACTTTCGGGCTGTCGATCTGGGCATCCTTGTTGTCGCCGTTGAAAGATATCTCTGCAAGGCCGCCGCCACCGGCAGCGTTGATGGTATACGTGAAACTGCCGTCATCATTCTTAACTTCATCTATCGTGACATTCTTGCCTGCCTCTACCGTGTTGCGGGTATCCAAAAACTCAAAGGTGTTTTCACTTCCATCCGTGCCTTTCAGCGAAATTGAATACTGGGTATGGTTATCCGTAGTTTCACCCTTTTCACCGGACAGTTCGTATTGGGTATCGGTGTCCGTATCTACGACAATCGCTTCACCGGCATCATTACCCTCTTTGTCTTTCAATGAAATGGTGTATTCCGTACTGCCGTCTGCTGCCTTTTCACCCTTTTTATACGAAAGGGTATAGGTGGTATCTTTTGCGGAGATAATGGCTTTGCCGTCCTTTTCGGTAATCTTCACATTCTCGCCCGCTTCGATAGTCCCTGTCCCGACAGCTTCGCCGTCAACTTCACTTACTGTAAAGGTCGTCGACCCTTCTTTATAGTCTTCACCGGATTCGGTTTGCTGTTTTGCCTCATACTTGGTATCTAAATCTGTAATGGTGAAGGTACCAGTTTTTTCCACATCCCTGGTTACGATTTTGTTCTCCTCAACACTCTGTTCCTTGGATGTTACGGTGACAGTATATTCTGTTTCCGTTTTATTACCTGTTGTTTTTGGTTCCCCTGATTCTACCTTGACGCTGTCGACCTTGGAGTCCGCCGCATCCACGGTGTAAGTCGTTGTGTGGTTATTGGCGCCTGATGGCTCAATCGGATTATCGGACGGCATCGGTTCCAACGTCGTTCCGGCAGTCTCACCGGCAGTCAGATCTGTCGTCTGCCCGATTGTCTTATCAGTGGTTTCCGGAGTTGCAGGTGTAACAGCAACGTTTTCCCCCGCTTCAACAATCGCGTTCAGTGAATGAATGGTATATACCGTGTGGCCGCTGCTGGTGTCTTTAATGACCTCTACATTGTCACCACCGATGATTTCAACCTGCGCTGCTTTCAGCTGTGCCACATTAACTGCATCCGTATCCGCAGAACCGGCTGCCACGTATTTAATCTGACGGGTCACCTCGCTGCTCCCCACGGAGACGGGGCCTGTCGTGGCCGTCCATACATTTGTTTTATCCGTATATTCCGTTTCACCCGTTGAGGGATTGAATCCGCCAGCAGTGGGGGCATCATCCGCAAGGACCTTGGAACCTGCGCCCAGCGCTACGCCTCCTTCATAGGAGACTTCGGCGTTATTGCCCAGGATAAAGCCGTCAGCCGCTCCAATTGAATTATCGTTGCCAATCGCGTAAGAACCATCACCGGTAATTTCACTCGGATCACCGAACGCACCGGAATTCTTGCCGCTTACGGTATGCCCTGTGCCGATGGCAATGCTGTTCTCACCGGATACAGTAGAACCACTCCCAATGGCAATGCCGTTTTTGCCTTTTACCGTGTTAACTGAACCGATAGCAATAGCACGGCCGCCCTTTTCTGCAATCTCATTCTTCACTGCATCAGGAAGTGCTGCCTCAGCAGTAGTATACTCTGTTTGAGCTTGTAGATACTTATCACGGGCTTCCTGTAACTCCTCCCAAGTAATCTGCCCAGCTTTATAAGCTTTATCGGCCGCATCATAATCGGCCCTGGCAGTTACATAAGCGCTCTCCTTTGATCTAATATTGTCCCATACCGTAGTAATTTCATCACTGAGGTCTTCATATGAGTCCTGAACCGTATTCCCTGTCCCAACAACAACGGAACTGTTCGCATTGCTGGTCAGGTTTCCAACACCGAAAACGCTATTGGCAAAACCGTCAAAATCCACACCGGACTTTGCTTCAACCGAATTATATGCGCCATAAACAGAAGCCGCTACTCCCTGAAGATTAACGCTACTACCTCCAATTTTTGAACCAGTACCGATTAACGACGAGGATACGCCATACGCATATGCTCCATTACCAATGGCCAGACTGTTTTTTGCCATAGCTCTTGTATTGTTACCAATGGCATAAGTATAACTTCTGTAAGCTACTGCCTTTTTGCCAATCGCCACTGCTCCTTCTGCATTAACTGAAATTTTAGTTGCATAGACGTTCACGGCGAGAGCCTCTGGATCTTCAGGAAAATTATACCCTAATGAGCCACTCCCAGTCTGACCACCAAGAGCAGCCAGCGAATTATCGCCAAGCGCATACGAATTCTCACCGAAAGCCGTCGAGAAAGTTCCTGCCGCCAGTGAATTACTGCCAAATGCAGTTGACGCCTCGCCTTGAGCGGTTGTCGCACCGCCAAAAGCTGTTGCTGAGCTATTCATAGCTAATGAACCTACACCAAAAGCCGTTGCTCCCATTTTACTTTCATCATCAGATGTTATAGCGCGGGTATATTCTCCAAATGCTGTAGCGTTGCTTCCATCTGCTAATGTCTTTTCACCCCAAGCAACAGCTTGACGACCTTTGGCCACGGTATCTAGACCAAAGGCGGTTGAATCTACACCCATTGCCATAGTTTGAGTTCCCCATGCTGTTGCATGTAAACCGTACGCTTTAGTTTTAAATCCAAAAGCAGTCGCATCTGTTCCAAACGCCTCCGTATTAGATCCCCAGGCTGTCGTGTTAGTGCCAAAGCCGCCAGTTTCATTGCTGTGTATTTGATTTTCTTCTAATAATCTATTTATTAAATTCTGCTTATCCGTCTTGTTTTGGCCAGCTTTATTGTACGAACCCCATACAGTGGCATAACTATCTGCCGCAATATTTTTGTATCCCCATGCAGTGCCATACAGACCGGTAACGGTATTGCCAGAACCGAAAACCGTCTGTGCGTCACTATCCCCATCGGGTTCAACATAATTATTCCTTCCAGTAATCTGATAACCTCCAGGTACAGGTGCTGGTTCCGCCCACGCACTGCCCGTCACAGACAACACAGTTCCCGCAGCAAGGAACGCAGCAATCAGTTTTTTATTCAGACTCGAACTGCATTTGCCGTTGCGTTTGGCAATTTCAGATACAACGACATAACTGTTTTTCGTTTTGCTCCAGACAACCTTAAAAATTTTGTTCATGGTTTCTCCCTTTCTTTATTAAAATAATTGGTTAAAAATGAACAGATTAAAAAATCTATATAAAATCAGAGTTTTGTATCCTCCGATTTATAAGCTGCCAAATTCCGCGCCGCGTTGTAATCCACCGTGATGGATCCGCTGCGCCGGTTCTTGTCTGCTTTACCGTAACCGCAGTCTTTGCAGACGAACGTGTGCTTTTCTCCCTCCGGTTCCTGTTCCTTCCCGCAGAGGCTGCAGCGCGTCCGAAGGTTCGGTATGCTGCATTCCGTTACCTGGATTCCTTTTTCTTCCGCTTTCCGGCGGATCTTTTCTTTCAGATCGTAAAGAGGCCAACGGGACAGCAGGATCTTCTTTCCGGAACTTACATAATTCGCCGAATCCAGATGGATCATGCCGCATCTGTTCTTCATCGCAATGTCAACGACCCATTTGGCATACCGGCTGTTCACCAGGCTGCGATAGTTCCGTTCAGTCTCGTACAGATGACGCAAAGGTTTCAGCGCGTCTTCCCTGCCGTGGCCTTTCCGGCCCGACCAGTTGTACTGCTCCTGTATCTTCTTCCTGCGGGCCGCGTACTTTTCCTGATGGGCCAGCACTTCCTCCCCGGAAACCGCGCCCCGTTTCAGTGAGGTATTAAAAGCATACACCAGGGCATCCTGCAGACCGAAAGCGACCCCCATGACAAGATCCGGTTCAAATCCTTCCCCTGTGTTGACTGCTTCCGTAACATAGGGAATCTGGAAATACCAGTCGTTCTTCACCCGGAACAGGGAAGCCACGCCCCGTTTCACTTTACCGTCCGCAATTTGCCGCAAAGCGGCTTTTGCGGACTGATCCCGCCAGTTATCCGCCAGCACCAGACGGATGCGTCCGGGCAGCTTCTGCGTTTTGGCGCCCTGCCGGGACAAAAGCTGAACATCGGCATACACGTTGTGGTCCGAATCCTGCAGAATCTTATAGCCGGCTACGGGAACCGGTATGCTGCTGTCCTTGCGGAACCTGGGCAGAGACGTTTCCGAATGCAGTACCGCTTCCGCGCTGCGGCGGAAGACCTTGCGGGCCCTTGTTTCCGCGGCGCAGATAATGCCGGTGGGCACGTCCGGGTATTCTTCCGCCAGACGGGGATAACAATAGAGGTTCCCCTGCGGGTTCAGCAGTTCCGTTTCAAGTTTTAACGCGTGGAGAAGCTGGTGGGTCATGCAGAAGTTGCACATGCGGCAGACTTTGAAAGAAAGACCCCGCAGCAAATAGCCCAGTTCTTCCCAGGAAATCGTTTCATCCTCGGGACGGATAATCTTCAGAGTTACGCTTCGTTGCATTGGTTTACTCCAAATAACTCTATTTCAGCCTTCCGGCTGTCAGGACTTACGGTTCTGCCTGAGCTTTTGGTGAGCGGACAGGATCAGAGTCATCCGGCCCTTCTCTCCTTTGGGAAAGCAAACGAACCCAAAGGCATCGCTGCCTTTTATATAGAATGGACTGACAGTTTGCTGCCGGCCCGCTTCTCAAACAATACTAAGCGAATTCTTCCTGCTTCACGTTCGGAAAAGTACACTTTTATGAACGCAATCAAATTACGTAGATTATCGGAATTTAATTAATATTAAACACAGGATTGATAACATATAAGATAAATTATTCAGATAAAAATCCAATAATATAATAACTATTATTTTATAAATCGTCAAGTGCTTAATGTATATAAAAGTGTACTTTTTAAGATAATTTTTTACAATTTGTATACTTTTTTTATGGAATTTTATTGTAAAATTAGTATTGTAAAACACAATTGTGCGATACTATGTTTAAAAATACATCCTGGTATTTCCTGGCATTTATCGGTTGTAATCAAATAACCGTGCCAAACAAATCAACGAATCAAAACGGAGGCAACCGTGTCGGGGACTGTATACGGCTATATACGGGTATCAAGTAAAGACCAGCATACCGACAGGCAGCGTACAGCGTTGCTTGAATATGGCGTACTATCGCATTGCCTTTTTACCGACAGGCAGAGCGGCAAGGATTTCGACCGTCCTCAATACAAAAAGTTGCTGCGGTCTCTGAAGCCAGAAGATTGCATTGTCATTACTTCTTTAGACAGGCTGGGACGAAATTACGTGGAGATACTGGAACAGTGGAATCTGATCACCCATACCAAAAAGGCGGATATTACCGTGCTTGACATGCCGTTGCTGAATACCCGCGAATCACGGGACAATTTAACGGGACGGTTTATCGCCGATATGGTGCTTCAGATTTTAAGTTATGTGGCGGAAACGGAACGGCAAAACATCCGCAAGCGGCAGGCGGAAGGAATCGCCGCTGCCAAAGCAAGAGGCGTAAAGCTTGGCAGACCGCGGAAAACGTTGCCGGAACATTTTGAGGAGATGGCGCAGCTGATTCGCGAAAGAAAACTGTCCTATCGGGAAGCGGCGGCAAAACTAAACGTGAGCCCTTCCTGGCTATACGGCGTAGTAAAAGTAAAAAGAATATAATAGCAATAAAAATATAGTCATGACATAATTGGTTAAACATGTCATGGCTATAAATGATTCCGGCAGGTCGGCTACTGTGCAATAACAGATTGTTTGGTAATAAATACCGGCTGAGAAAAGCCCCGTGCACATACAGTAAACCTCAAAAACGCGGCCTGCCCTTTTCTGGGCAAGCCGCGTCTACGTGCGTTTTATTTTGGAGACAATAATCCGTTTTCAATTTAATTATTCGTTATGGCAATACTATCAAATACTATATTAAAATAGCGCAAACTTATTGCAGAATTTGACGGACGACAGCAATATCCTTGTTCAGCCGTGTCGCAATCTCTTCCGCGCTCATACCGCTGGCGTGTAACAACTTAATCATATCATGTTCCGCTTTAGCTTTCCCAATGGCCTCGCCTTCTTTGCGAACAAACTTTTCCCGCGCATGTTTATCGCGCAAATATTTCTGATGCTGCTCATACGCGGTAATGCAAATCGGATTCTTCACAAACTCCTTCTCCGCTTCCATGGCAGTGTGAATATTACTATCTTCCATCGCCAGCCGCCTCCTCTCTTCCATGGTCGTCTTCGGCGATAAATACCGCAACCAACGTTCCAGATGCCGGGTATTTTTCCTTTTACTGACTACCAGTTTCGGCAGTTCCACAAAATGAATCTCCATATCCTTCGTCAGTGCATGTTCCACGTTCCTTGTGTTCAACACTGCAAAGCAACTATGATACTCCGGCCATATTTCATCCAAAAACAGTCTTTAATCCAGAATGTTGATAGCCACTGTACGGTTCAGGCTTTCGTAGTCTTCCCCGCACAACAGACGGCGGGTGTACAACTGCGACCAGTAATACAGTGTTCGTCTGTCCATGTCATCAAACTGCTGAAGCTGGATTTCCACATTCACTAACGTCCTGTCGCTGCTCTCGCCGACCACATCCAAAACCACGCCTTTGCCAAGCTTTCTTTCCGGGTCCAGCTCTCTGTCACTGAATTTAAAATCCGTAATCTGGGTCGTACCCTCAAATTCAAAGAAACTGTTAACCAGATCCAGCGTCAACTGCTTTCGTGCTTCGTTCGCAAAGATAAATTTGGCAAACGCGTCATTCATGCGGTTCAGGTTCTCAACGGTCAGGACTTCACCCTGTACAACTTCCTGTAAAACATTTTCCATGCAATCATCCCTTTCACTTTTCGGAACGATTGTCTCCGGCCCAAAGCTTTTCACTTCCCTGCCTGCACGCAACGCAGAGAAAAGCCCTGTGCACATACAGTATAGCACACTTCACCGCTGATTTCCATGAAGTTCGTGTAAAAAGCGTAAGCACAACGTATTCACCCATTTTTAAAAAGGCGTTTGCCAAACCATTCCCGCACTTTGTAAAACTTCCGGTTTTTTTACAAGAAAAACCGGAGTGATGTTACAAACATCACTCCGGTTTTCTTATTCAACATTCAGTTTTAAAATCACTCTTTCAATCCATACTATCTGCCGTTCCCTTCAGTTTGCCCCGGCAATCGGAGGCTGCGGCCAGTTCTCAATACTCTCGAAACAGTCCACGGAAACATATTTCACACCGTTTTCTTCCTGTACTGTCCCGAAGAATGTTCCCCGTTGGCCCAGCGGGCAGTAGGTATTGTTCATCTTCAGCGTTACCGGGGTCATGTTCTTATCCCAGAACTTCATCCAGTCCCCTTTGATCGTGGCGATGTTGCGGCCCATCAGGGCTACCTTCGTTCCCACTTCCAGGTTGCCGTCCGCAAAAGCCTTGCCTTCTATCGTCTGATAGGATGCCAGGTCCGCGTAACTCAATCCTTTCGGATTGTTCTGCAGGAAACGTTTGTTGTCGCTGACGATGGGATCGTGGAAATAAGCCGGATCCCGGTCGTTGACTACCTTCTTATTTCCTTCCGGGGCCAGGGGGCGGCTCTTGTTCTGCGCATCAAAGTATTCCTGGTACGGATTTACATCACGCCAGATAACCTTTTCCACCTTTAAGAAATCCCCCTGCTCGTCTTTCTGCATCACCCCGATGGCGGTAAACGGCGTACGGAACAGCAGACGGCGGCTGTATTTTCCAAAATCCGCCCGCAGCCGCGTGCCATTATCTGCCTGCATTTCATACATATTACGGGTCACAAAATACCGGATCGGGCCCTGTACGGCAATCGGTTTTTCCGTATACAACTGCGGGGACGCCACAACGTCTTCTATTGCCACTACCGGGTAGTCCTTCACAACCACCGGTTTGTCATCGCCCCGGCGCAACGCTTCCTTGGAATATTCGCCTGTTTCGTACGCAAACGCCTGCGACGCAAGTAACGCGCAACCCAGCGCTGCCACGGCAACTATCTTCTTAACAAACATAATCGATACCTCCTGTTATCAAGTATCATCCACAACGCAAAATGCGCTTTGCCTGTATGTAACCGTCCTTATGCATGATCCTCATGCCGGTCTCGTTATTCCACCGGTTTTTCCGCTACTTTTATCTTTGCCTTTTTCTTTTCGGCTTTTTCCGGGGAAAGGTCCGATTTTTCGTCTACCCGTTCCTTGATCGTACGTACGCGCTGGATATGCGGCGTGCCGTCCTTATGCTTGGTGATCGTATCCACGCGGATGCGGTCCAGTTCCGGCGCGAATTCGGTCAGGGCCCTGTCGCTCAGGCGGGCGCCGTTCTGCATCAGACGGTACAGAACCGCCGCCATTTCGTAACGGGTCATGTTGCGGTTGCCCTTGAAGTAGCCGTCCGGGTAACCTTCCAGCACACCGTTGCCGGCCATGGTAGCTACGTAATCATAGGCCCAATGGTTTTCCTCCACATCCGGGAACAGCTGGATCTTGGACAGGTCAAGCTGGTTGCCTGCTACGGCGTCTGCCAGGAAGGAGTGCACATCTTCCTGGTTCTTGCGCAGCTCGATGATTTCCTTCGCGGAAGAAATGCGGTTCGCGGAAATGCGGTTCTTCTGGCCGAACTTCCAGCTTACGCCGACGTTGACCATGTTGTTGCCATTGCCGATGGTCCCGCCGATGCTGAACATGGTGTCTTCATTCGGACGGTAGAACGCGCCGATGGCTACAGCCTGCTCGCTCTTGTAGCTGCCGACGGAGGCTGCGAAATCCCATTTCTCATCCGGGTCGAAGTCCAGCGGATGCAGGCCTGCCAATGCAGCTGCCCCTGCGCCTACCTTCTCAATCTTGCTGTCCAGGCGGGTGATCTGGTCGCCTAAGCGGTTAATGGCATCGGCATTACCCTCACCGCCAGACTGGATGTTGGTAATGGTTGCTTTGTTGCCGTCCTGGTCCTCAATGGTTACACTGCCCACGCCGTTCTCGTCGTATTCTACCTTATACGTGTCGCCCGTCAGGCCGTTGTGGGTATCTTGTATTTCCCCGACTTTATTGTTGTTAGAATCGGTTACGGTGTAGGTCGCGGCTACAGTACCTTTCTTCTCCCGCTTCTCTTCAATCTTGTAGGTGGTATCGGTGTCCGTATCTTCAAACGTATATTTATCACCATTGGTGCCGGTCATAGTATACGTATTGACAACGCCTGAACCTTTCTCGCCGGCCTCTTCCGAAATCTTGTAGGTTGTATCGGTGTCCATGAATTCCGTTGAGGCTCCGGTAATGTCGTTCGTGATGGTCAGTTTGGAAACCTGCCCTTCTTCCAGACCGTCTGTGGTGACTTTCGTCGTATAGGTGGTATCCTGGATGTTGTTAATGGTCGTAGTGTTGCCATCCTGGTCTGTGATGGTCACGCTGCCCTTGCCGTTTTCATATTTTACATCGTTCTCGTCGTTCTTCAGACCATTGTGGGTATCCGTATCAAAGAAATCCGTACTATCCCCCGTAATATCGTTTGTAATAGTCAGCTTGGAAACCTGACCCTCTTCCAGACCTTCGTTGGTGACTTCTGTTGTATAGGTAGTGTCTGTCGCGTTGACGATATAATTTGTTATATCGCCATCTTTTTCGGTCTTAACAGTAATATTACTTCCTTGTTTGACAGCTACGTTTGTAGCCGGTTTAACTTTCAGGTCGTAGATAATCACACCGGTTTTGTCTGCATTGTCTTCGTTAGTCGCTGTAATCTCAACGCTTTCATCGGAAGATGTTACCTTGGTCTTCAGTCCGTTCACCGTATAGATGGTGTGGCCGTCCTGTTTATCCTTGCTTTCATCAACCGTCACATTGGTTCCGGCAGCTACTTCCGTTCTTGACAGTTCCCCAATCAGTTTTAACTGTGCCACATTGACGGCGTCGGTATCGGCAGTACCGGCTGCCACACCGGTAATCTGACGGGTTGCCGTTGCAGCGGTTCCGATTTCAGCATCCGTATCCTTAGCGGTACCGCCTACGGATACTGCCCCTAATGTGCTTACCCAGACAGGAGAGTCAGCGTCATCTCCAGCGTAATTGGTGCCTGTAGTCACGTCATAGCCTGCACCGGCACCGCCGTTTTCCTTATCCCTGTATGCATGGGATTCACTGCCCAGCGCAACGGATTTTTCCACCGTGGCGGACGCATCGTTTCCGATAACAAAGCTGCCGTCGGCGCCTTTGTCGATTGTACTGTTATTGCCCACCACATAAGAACTGTCAGCGTTTACAATATCAGGATCGCCTAATGCGCCGGAGTTTTTACCGGTCACGGTATGCCCTGTGCCAACAGCAATGGAGTTTTCTCCTTCTACAGTGTTGCCACTGCCAATCGCAAGTGCTCCGGAACCATCTTCACTGATGGTATTGGAATTACCCACAGCATAACCGTTTTCTCCGGCAACTGTATTATTTGCGCCGAACGCACCGGCATTGCTGTCTTCCGTACCGGTAATCTTATTATAAGAACCTACTGCATAACCGGACACGGTGTTCTCCTGGACTGCGGACAGCACGCCGTTATCATCTTTAGCCACGGCGCCCACTTCATTGCCCGCCCCAATACCAAGGGAACTTAAACCGGAAATCGCGTTATCTTTGCCGAGTGCGGTGCTCTGGGTGCCTACCGTCTGATTCATATAGCCGACTGCGGTGCTGTAATCACCGCCAGCCTGGTTTGCGCCCATTGCTGTATAGATACGATCTCCTTCCGTGTTTATACTATCCTTGTCTGCACTCGAACCATCGTCGTTCTCTTCGCCAGGAGTATAGTTCTCTGACCAGCCTGCACCGATAGCAGTACTGAATTTACCCGTTGCCTGGTTGGAATCGCCCACCGCCACCGCATGCCAGCCTTCCGCATTAGTGCCTGCGCCAACAGCAGTAGTATATTCATTAATCGCCTTTGCACGGTTACCGATGGCAACTGCAGAGTCGCCGAACTCAGCACCTTGAGTAACATATTCCAGCCCGTCGTCATCAGTAACTTTTACGGTAGGAAGAACCTCATAGCCGGTAACATTCCCATAATCATCAATATTTTCTTTATAAATCTTACCCGCACTGCCTGCAATCGCCTTATTGCCGATAGCGATGGAGTTCCAGGCATTAGCGTGGGCATTATTGCCGTAAGCGGTCGCATTACGCATTATCGCCTTGGTATTACGGCCCACTGCTGTGCCATCCAGCGCTGCGGCCCTTGCATTTTGACCCACAGCAATCGCATTCATGGCAATACGCCGCTGTTCAATACCCGCTGCAGCACCGTCATAGTCTATTTTTGCGCCATCACCGATAGCAATTGCGCTTGAAGTGTCTGCATGGGCATTTATGCCGATAGCTGTAGCATGATAACCATACGTTTGTGTATTATCATAATTTCCTACGCCGATAGCAATACTTTCATCACCGAAGGCTTTTGCCTGGGAACCGACCGCCAGTGATTTATACCCTGTTGACTCACTAGTATTACCAATAGCCGTACTGGCAACACCACTTGCTGAAGAACTATCACCTATAGCTATAGAAGATACGCCTTCGGCTTTACTCAAAGCACCAACAGCAACACTACGCCAGCCTCCTGCCGTACTGGTATCACCTACAGCGACACTATTACTGCTGGTAGTTGTTGCATTATATCCAATAGCAACATTATTATAGTTTCCATGACTGATTCCTATATCGTCCCACGTAAGATCATAAAGGGGATTACCGTTATCATCTACATGTTCATAATCAACATTAAGGTATCCATTTGCATTCCTTTTAAAATAGTTTTCACTTATTATCGTATATCCCCATTCTTGTATAGTTTGGCCGTTATTATCAGTTTTGTTGTTCCATCCACCTCTAATAAATTTACCATCATCTCTCCTATAAAGCTCACCATCACCACCAGAAATATAATTCGCGTCAACTTTGTAGTATGTTTTCCCTTCAAACTCAACTGACTCAGGATTTCCACTTGACGGTTTTTCTTCAGTATACCCCGTTACAGAATCAGGTTCTACAATCACATAATTGGCAGCGCCCCCGGCATTTGCATTATTTCCCACAGCAACATTATTTTGTACACTTGAATTTTCAGTATATAAGCTATATGGCTGACTTTCTATCCAATGGCTTGTACCATCACTATCAATAAAAACCGTACTGAATCTTTTGTGCTCAATCAGCCCCCCGTTAGTATTATAATCCTTGATTGGTGATATACCATAACCGCTTGGAGTTGCAACAGGTACACCACTATAATAAGTATAATTGTTTCCCTCATAATCGGTATTATTAAATTGCATATAATAATAATTACTAAGGTAGTAATAAGGATTGCTCCAAGAACCTTCACGACTTAACTGGTAATAATCACCACCGTTATACGCTTCCGCACCTCCCATGGGCAGCATTAAACCTGCTACGACCGCGCCAGCCACCAGCATGCGTCCGATCCGCTTGCCTGAGCAGCCTTTGCTGTGGCTTTTTGCCAGTTCCGAAACGGCCACATAGCAGTTGCGAACCTTGCTCCAGATCACTTTGTAAACATGATTCATAAATTTATCCTCCTTTTAACTGAATTAAAAAATAGTTTTATGATAATCCAAATAAGAAAAACTGCTCACAGCAACTTTTTCCAATGTATCTTAAACCGGTTCTGTATCTCCGGTGTCATAAACTGCAAGATTCCTTGCTGCATTGTAATCGGCACTGATATACCCATTACTTTTATTCTTATCTGTCGTTCCATAACCGCAGTTTTTACAGAGGAACATCCGCTTCCTGTTCTCAACAGCCTGTTCTGTTCCACAGTGGCTGCAGCGTGTCCGCAGGTTCGGAACGTTGCATTCCGTTACCCGGATGCCCTTTTCTTCTGCTTTCCGGCAGATTTTATCCTTCAAGTCATATAAAGACCAGTGTGACAGCAGGATTTCTTTATTTCCCTTGGACGTACTGTTGCCAGAATCCAGATGAATCTCACCGCAACGGTTCTTTACCGCAATGTCGACAACCCACTTCGCATACCGGTTGTTTACCAGGTCTCGATAGTTTTTTTCCACTTCGTACAGATGGCGCAACGGTTTCAGAGCGTCCTCCCTGCCCTGTCCCTTTCGTCCGGACCATGCATACTGTTCCTGTATTTTCTTCCTTCGGGCCATGAACTTATCCTGATGGGAAAGCACTTCTTCTCCCGATATCGCGCCCCGTTTCAGCAACGTATTGAATCCGTATGCCAGCACGTCAAACATGCCGAAAGCGACTCCCATAACAAGTCCCGGTTCAAAATTTTCCCCGATATCCGCAGGTTCTGTAACATATGGTATACACAAATACCAGTCTTTTTTAGCGCGGAACAACGTGGCCACACCGCGCCGGACTTTACCTGCTGCAACCTTCTGCAGGGCGGACTTTGCGGATTTATCCCGCCAGTTATCTGCCAGCACAAGACAGATACGGCCGGGCAGTTTCTGTGTTTTTGCTCCCTGCCGGGATATAAGCTGTATTTCTGCGCAATAATTGCCATCGCCATCCTGCAGGATCCGGTAGCCCGCAACCGGGATGGGGATACTGCTGTCCTTACGAAAGCTGGGCAACGATGTTTCCGACCGGAGCACTTTCGCCGCGCTGCGTTTGAACAACTTACGCGCCCTTGTTTCCGCGGCGCATATGATACCGGAAGGAACCTCCGGATATTCTTCTGCCAGAACGGGATAACAATACAAATCCCCCCGGGGATTCAGAAGTTCTGTCTCCAGCTTTAACGCATGCAACAGATGATGGGTCATACAAAAGTTAGACATGCGGCAGACCTTCATGGAAAGTCCCCCTAACAGATAACCCATCTCCTCCCATGAAATCTTCTCATCACGGGGCCGGAGGATTTTCAGAGTTATGCTTCGTTGCATAATTGACTCCAAATTACCTTATTTCAGCCTTCCGGCTGTCAGGACTTACGGTTCTGCCTGAGCTTTTAGCGAGCGGACGGGATATGATTTCTCACGCCCTTCTCCCCTTTGGGAAAGCAAACGAACCCAAAGGCAACAAGGCCTTTTCTATGAAATGGATTGATAGTTAACTATACATCCGGTTTCATACGACATAATGGACATCTTTATGATAATCAGTTAATTTCCTGTTCTCATTTACTGCTATGTGCAAGCAGATATTTCATGTCTGCGTCGCAGACTTGCAGCATTGTTTCACAGTCAACCTGTAACGCATCTGCAATGACTTGCAACAGGCTCATGTGTAATTCTTTCTGATACGTTCCTGCTTCAATTCTCTGCAGGACTGCCTGGTCGATATTTACCGCGTCTGCCAGTTCTTCAGGCGCTAACCCGTTTAAAATCCGATAATACGCTATTCTGGCACCAATGTACCGGAAAACAATATCTGTCCCGTATTTCATCAACAGTCTCCAAATTGTGTTTTTTCCTGATTTCGGTCAGGTTTGATGTTCAGATAAGTACACTTTTGTGAACGCAATCAAATTACGTAGATTATCGGTATTTAAGTAATATTAAACACAGGATTTATAACATATAATATAAATTATTCAGATAAAAACCCAATAATATAATAACTGTTATCAAATGAATCGTCAAGTGCTTAATGTGTATAAAAGTGTACTTTTACGGACGTCAGCTTTTCCACATTAAAATATTATTATTATTTTGAATGGATCACATAATACAACCAGGAACGGCTTACGTTCAGTTTTTGCGCGGCTTGTCGGTACGATATCGTTCCACTGCGGACCTGGGCCATTATTTCCTGAAAATTATCAGGCAGCGCTTTTTTCGGTCGTCCCAGTTTCACGCCTTTTGCTTTTGCTGCGGCAATTCCTTCCGCCTGCCGCTTACGGATATTAACCCGCTCCGTTTCAGCTACATAGCTCAAAATCTGCAACACGATATCGGCTAAAAACCGACCGGTCAGGTTATCACGTGATTCCCGTGTATTTAATAAGGGCATATCAAGCACCGTAATATCCGCTTTTTTGATATGTGTTATATAGTTCCACTGTTCCAGTATTTCTGTATAGTTTCTTCCAAGCCGGTCTAAAGACGTTACGACAATACAGTCGTTTGGTTTCACAAGTCGCAGAAGTTTTTTATATTGCGGACGCTCAAAGTCTTTGCCGCTTTGCTTATCTGTAAACAGACAGTTCATCTGTATTCCGTACCGAAGCAGGGCGATCTGCTGTCTGTCAGTATGCTGATCTCTGCTGGAAACCCGTATATAGCCGTACATTTTCCCCCCTGCCATCTCGCTCCTCCCCATCTTCCCTGCAGGCGTCTATGTACAACAGCTATAAACATTTGGCCTGTAATTATTTTACATGAAATTTTCATTCTTGCAAATATTAATAACTATCTTTTGGTTGTCCTGATATAAAAAAAAGCATCCAAACAACAGATTTTAATCCTATTATTCGGGTGTTTTTATACCAATTCCATATAAAAGCAAAACTATATTTCCGAGATTGAGTAGCATCTTTTCCATGATTATATCAGGAATATTATAAAAATGCAATTATTTTTATTATATACTTATACAACTATACAATTTAATTTATAATTTTGTATTTTTTAAAGAAACAGGGCCGGCGTGTAAACGTCGGCCCCCTTACTGTCTTAGAATTCTGTTTTCAATTAATGTTTAATTTCTTCAGTCCGTACTGCCTTCTGTTCAATTCAGTTTGCGCCCGCAATCGGCGGCTGCGGCCAGTTCTCAATACTTTCGAAGCAGTCTACGGAAACATATTTCTTTCCGTTTTCTTCCTGCACCGTCCCGAAGAAGGTTCCCCGCTGGCCTAACGGGCAGTACGTATTGTTCATCTTCAGCGTTACCGGGGTCATGTTCTTATCCCAGAACTTCATCCAGTCCCCCCTGATCGTGGCGATGTTGCGGCCCATCAGAGCTACCTTCGTCCCCACTTCCAGATTCCCGGCGGCAAAGGCCTTCCCTTCAATCGACTGATAGGACGCCAGATCCGCGTAGCTCAATCCCTTCGGATTGTTCTGCAGGAAACGTTTGTTGTCACTGACGATGGGATCATGGAAGTAAGCCGGATCACGGTCGTTAACGACCTTTTTATCGCCTTCTCCTTCCAGGTCTATGGGGCGCGGTTTGTTCTGGGCCGCGAAGTATTCCCTGTAGGGGTTCACGTCACGCCAGATGACCTTTTCCACCTTCAGGAAGTCCCCTTTCTCGTCCGTCTGCATCACCCCGATGGCGGTAAACGGCGTACGGAACAGCAGACGGCGGCTGTACCTTCCGAAATCCGCGCGAAGCCTCGTCCCGTTCCCTGACTGCATCTCATACATATTGCCTTCCACAAAGTACCGGATCGGTCCCTGCACCGCAATCGGTTTTTCCGTATACAGCTGCGGGGATGCCACAGCCTCTTCAATCGTTACCAGCGGATAGTCCTTCACCACCACCGGTTTGTCATCGCCCCGGCGCAACGCTTCTTTCGAATATTCGCCCACTTCGTACGCAAACGCCTGCGACGCAAGTAACGCGCAGCCCAGCGCTGCCACGGCAACTATCTTCTTTACCAACATAATCGATACCTCCTGTTATCAAGTATCATCCATAACGCAATACGCGCTTTGCCTGTATGTAACCGTCCTCATGCATGGTCCTCATGCCGGTCTTGTTATTCCATCGGTTTTTCCGCTACTTTGATTTTTGCTTTCTTCGTCTCTTTTTTCGAGGACGGATCCGCTTTTTCCTCTACCCGTTCCTTGATTGTGCGTACGCGCTGGATATGCGGCGTGCCGTCTTTATGCTTGGTGATCGTATCCACGCGGATGCGGTCCAGTTCCGGCGCGAACTCGGTCAGGGCCCTGTCGCTCAGGCGGGCGCCGTTCTGCATCAGCCGGTACAGCACTGCTGCCATTTCGTAACGGGTCATGTTCCGGTTGCCCTTGAAGTAGCCGTCCGGATAGCCTTCCAGCACGCCGTTGCCGGCCATGGTGGCTACGTAGTCATACGTCCAGTGGTTTTCCTCCACGTCCGGGAACAGCTGGATCTTGGACAGGTCAAGCTGGTTGCCTGCTACGGCGTCTGCCAGGAAAGAGTGTACGTCTTCCTGGTTCTTGCGCAGCTCGATGATTTCTTTCGCGGAAGAAATGCGGTTGGCGGAAATGCGGTTCTTCTGGCCGAACTTCCAGCTTACGCCCACATTGACCATGTTGTTGCCGTTGCCGATGGTCCCGCCGATGCTGAACATGGTGTCTTCATTCGGACGGTAGAACGCGCCGATGGCAACTGCCTGTTCACTCTTGTAACTGCCGACGGCAGCTGAGAAGTCCCACTTCTCATCCGGATCGAAGTCCAGCGGGTGCAGGCCTGCCAGTGCCGCAGCGCCGGCGCCGACCTTCTCGATCTTGCTGTCCATACGGCTTATCTGGTCTCCCAGGCGGTTGATTGTGGCGGCATCTCCGCCCGACTGGATATTGGTAATAGTTGCTTCGTTGCCATCCTGGTCTTTAATGGTTACACTGCCTTTGCCGTTCTTGTCGTATTTGACCTCATACGTATCACCCGTCAATCCGTTGTGAGTGTCTTGAATTTCTCCGACTTTATTGTCATTAGAATCGGTAACGGTGTAAGTAGCGGCAACAGTACCTTTCTTATCCCGTTTCTCTTTAATCTTGTAGGTGGTATCTGTGTCTGTGTCTTTAAACGTATATTTGTCGCCATTGGTTCCGGTCATCGTATACGTATTGACAACACCTGATCCTTTCTCGCCGGCCTCTGTCTTAATATCATACGTCGTGTCCGTATCCGTATCCACGAACTCTGTAGTATCCCCCGTGACATCATTTGTAATGGTCAGCTTGGAAATTTGACCGTCTTTAAGATCTTTGTCGGTTACGTCATAACTGTAGGTGGTATTTGTATCAGTGAACTTTGCCACTTCCGTCGTTCCGTCAGGCTTGTTCTCTGTAACGGTTATCTGCTGAACAACAGACGCATCGTCTTTCTTGGCATTCTCCGTCGTATCGGTATAACTGTACGTCGTATCTGTATCTGTCGCATTAATGACTGCAGCACCAGTATCCTCATCCTTCGTGATGGTGATGTTGTCGCCCGCATTGATAATCATGGAACCTGCGTTTCCGCCCTTGTTGTCTGTAATCTTGAAGGTCGTGCTTCCTTTTTCACCCGCTTCCACAGACTGTTCAGCCGTATACGTGGTATTTACAATGTTATTGATGGTAGTGGTGTTACCGTCCTGATCGGTGATGGTTACACTACCTTCGCCATTTTCATTGTAAACCACCGTATTCTCATCGTTCTTCAGACCGTTGTGCGTATCCGTGTCGGTTCCAAG